>NZ_JBHVJA010000003.1:0-522064 GCF_042799335.1 Streptomyces sp. NPDC057697
ACTCTATCAGACTCTTTCGTGTCCGATTCCCGGCCGAAGCGGGATCCTGCATTTTCGCTTTCCAGTTCTTCGCTTTCGCGCTTCCCTTTCCGGCGAGTCCGACTCTATCAGATCCTTTCGGGCCTGATTCCCAGTCAGCGGGGTTTGTCTTCCCGGCCGTTGGGCCGTTCCGACGTCCAATACTCTAGCGGATTTTCCCGGCGACTCATAATCGAGTCCTCGAAATCAATTCCGGCATGCCGAAATTGCTCCCGACGGGAGATCGTGCTGAGTTTTGGTTGCCGCATTCGCGGCGGGATCGGTTGTCGCAGAACCGTTCCGGCCCCGTGACAACTCGAAGAACCTTACGGACCGATGCGTGGTGTGTCAACCCCGGCAGGTCAAGCCCTTTTCCCACGTGCTGGACACACGACCGGGCGCGAGGCGGGACCGCGGCGGGGCAGGAGCCGGGCCGCCCGTTCAGTCCAGGTCGGTGAGGCGGCCGCCCGCGTCCGGCTGGGCGTGCTCCACGCGGCGCAGCAGGCGGATCAGCATGTCGCCCAGGCCGCCGCGCTCGTCGGCCGTGAGGTCCTGGAGCAGGTCCTCCTCGAAGTCGGTGGCCATGCGCATCGCCTCCAGCCACTTCGTCCGGCCCTCGTCGGTCAGCTCGACGATCACGCGCACCCGGTTGTTCTCGTCCCGGTCGCGGGTGACCAGGCCCTCGCCCGCCATCCGGTCGATGCGGTGGGTCATCGCCGCGGGGGTGAGGCCCAGGCGCTTGGCCAGCTCTCCCGGGCCCAGGCGGTACGGGGAGCCGGCCAGGACCAGGGTCTTGAGTACCTCCCACTCGGCGTTGCTGATGCCGAGGGCGGCGAGCTGGCGTCCGTACGCCACGTTCATCCGGCGGTTCAGCCGGCCCAGGGCCGAGACGACCTGCTCGACCTGGGGGTCCAGGTCACGGAACTCTCGCTGGTACGCGGCGATCTGCTCGTCGAGGCTCGGCTCCTGCGGTCCGGGCTGCTCGGTGGTGTCAGGCATGGCGGGCAGTATGGCACGCCCTCCAAAGCCGTCGAAGTCCTTCGGTCTGTATTGTTGAGGTTCTAACTTTAGTGCTAAAGTCTTCGGGTTCGAGTCGTTCGGATGGCTCGGCATATCGCTTCGAGACCTTGAGGTAGGTGAGTGTGACCAGGGAGATGGGTGCAGCACTGCGGCGGATCCAGCTGGGGAGCGCGCTGAGCGCGTTCGGGCTGGGGTTCACCGTTCCGTATCTGTACGTCTATGTGGCACAGGTACGGGATCTGGGTGCCGGCACCGCGGGAGTCGTACTGGCGGTCTTCGCCATGGCGGCACTGGCCGTTCTGCCGTTCACCGGGCGGGCCATCGACCGGCGCGGGCCGCTGCCCGTGCTCGTCGTCGCCTCGGCCGTCGCCTCCCTGGGCGCCGTCGCCCTCGGCCTCTCGTCGGGCGTGACCGCCTCCGTGCTGTCGGCCGCGGTCCTCGGCGCGGGTACGGCGGTCATGCAGCCGGCCCTCGCCACCATGCTCGTGTGGTGCTCCAGCACCGCCACCCGTACGCGCGCCTTCGCCATGCAGTTCTTCCTGCAGAACCTCGGGCTCGGCATCGGCGGGCTGGTCGGCGGGCAGATCGTCGACACGGACCGGCCGGAGTCCTTCACCCTGCTCTTCCTCATCGAGGCCGCGATGTTCGTCGTGCTCGGTGTCATCTCCTGCACGGTGCGGCTCAACCGCGCGCCGTCCTTCCCCGACGCCAGGCCCACCGACGGGTCCAAGGCGCCGGGCGGGCTGCGGGTGCTGCTCTCGCACCGGGCCATGGTGCAGCTGTGCGTGCTGGGCTTCGTGCTGTTCTTCGCCTGCTACGGACAGTTCGAGTCCGGGCTCGCCGCGTACGGCACCGAGGCCGCCGGCATCCAGCCCTCGACGCTCGGGATCGCGCTGGCCGCCAACACCGCCGTCATCGTCGTGGCGCAGTTCGTCGTGCTGCGGCTGGTCGAGCGCCGCAGGCGCAGCCGGGTCATCGCCTCGGTCGGCCTGATCTGGGCCTTCGCCTGGATCGTGGCGGGATACGCGGGGCTCGGGCACGGCAGCCAGACCATGGCGACGGCCGCGATGATCTCCACGTACGCCCTGTTCGGACTCGGTGAGTCGATGCTGTCGCCGACCGTGGCCCCGCTGGTGGCCGATCTGGCGCCGGAGTCGATGGTCGGGCAGTACAACTCGGCGTTCGCGCTGTGCAAGCAGCTCGCGCTGGCGGTCGGACCGGCCGTGGGCGGGCCGATGGGGGCGACGCTGCACGGGCCGTACATCGTGACGTTCGTGCTGTTCTCGCTGGGCATCACGGCGCTGGCGCTGCGGCTCGGCCGACGGCTCACCCCCGTACAGGACCAGCCTTCGCTGGAGGCGGTGCCGTCCCGGGTGGTGGCCGTGTCGCTGCCGGACGCGGAGACCAGCTCCGCCCCGGCCGCCGCCCGCTGAACGGACGGCTCCCGTCCGTCGCCCGGTCTCACCGCGGCAGGGCGAATTCGCACCAGACCGCCTTGCCGCCGCCCGGTGTGCGGCGGCTGCCCCAGGACGAGGCGATCGTCGCGACGATGGAGATGCCTCGGCCCGCCTCGTCCGCCGGATCGGCCCGGCGTCGGCGCGGCAGGTGGTCGTCGCCGTCCGTCACCTCGATGATCAGGCGCCGGTCGGTGCGCCGCAGCCCCAGGCGCATCGGCGGGGTGCCGTGCTTGAGGGAGTTGGCGACGAGTTCGCCCGCGGCCAGCACGCCCAGGTCGCAGAGCTCGACCGGGAACCGCCACGAGGTGAGGACGCCGGTGGCGAAGGCGCGGGCGCGCGGGGCCGCCTCGATTCCGCCGAGGAGGTCGAGCGAGGCGTTGTGGAACAGCTCCGCGTCCGGCCCCGTGCGGGCGGGGTGCTGGACCACCAGCACGGCCACGTCGTCGTCGTGCTCCGCGGTGACACCGAGCGAGCGGATCAGCCGGTCGCAGACCACCTGCGGCGACCCCTTGGCGCCGGACAGCGCGCGTTCCAGCGCGGCGACGCCCTCGTCGATGTCCTCGCTCCGGCGCTCCACCAGCCCGTCCGTGTAGAGGACGGCGGTGGAACCGGGCGGCAGCCCGATCGTGCCCGAGGTGTGGATCCAGCCTCCCGTGCCGAGCGGCGGCCCGGTCGGGTCCTCGGCGCGGTGGACCGTGCCGTCCTCGTGGCACACCAGGATCGGGAGGTGGCCGGCGGAGGAGTAGACGAGCCGGCCCTCGTTGGGGTCGTGGACCGCGTAGGCGCAGGTGGCGATCTGGCTGGCGTCGATCTCGGCGGCCAGTCCGTCCAGGAGCTGAAGCACCTCGTGCGGCGGGAGGTCGAGCCGGGCGTAGGCGCGTACGGCCGTGCGGAGCTGGCCCATCACGGCGGCGGCGCGCACCCCGCGGCCCATCACGTCCCCGATGACCAGGGCGGTGCGGCCCGCGCCGAGGGTGATGACGTCGTACCAGTCGCCGCCGACGGCGGCGTCCGTGCCGCCGGGCTGGTAGGTGGCGGCGATCCGGAGGTCGTCGGGCTGCTCCAGCTCCTGCGGGAGCAGCGAGCGCTGGAGGGTGACGGCCGTCTCGCGGTGGCGGCGCTCGCTGGTGCGGAGCCGTTCGGCGGCTTCGGCGTGGTCGGTGACGTCGGCGGCGTACACGAGCACGCCGCTCTCGCCCCCTCTTGCCCTGTCCCTGGTGCCCTTGTCGGCCCTGGGCTGCTTTCCGGGGCCGCCCCTGCCGCTGTCGCTCTCCCCGTCCCGGTGCACCGGGGTGCAGGTCACGGTGTACGAATTGCCGCTGCGGACCTTGCGGGACTTGACCGTGCGGGGGGTGCCGCTGCGCAGGACCTGGTCCATGAGGGGCAGCAGGCTGAGTTCGTGGAGCTCCGGCATGGCCTCGGCGGCGGTGGCGCCGACCGGGCGGTGGCCGAAGGCGGCGGCGTAGGCGTCGTTGACGTACGCGATCCGGTGGTCGGGGCCGTAGACCAGGGCCACCAGGGCGGGCAGCTGGCCGAGGATGTCCTGGGCGGAGAGGTCTTCCAGCGCGGGGCCGTCCGGCCGGGGCGCCCCGCCGTGCGCGTCGTCCCGCGGTGCGTCACCGGCCCCGCCGTGCGGATCGCCGTCCGGCGGCCGGGGCCCGGCCTCGGGCTGTGCGTATTCGGCGCGGGCCGGGGGCACGGAACTGCGGTCGTCCCGTGCGGCGGCGCGGCGCTGCGTTCCGGGTAGGCGGGCGCTCCAGCGCGTGAAGTTCACGGAATTTCTGGCCTCGTGTGTCGGTCTGGTCCGCTCTTGCGGGCTGCTCACTGTCGGTCACTGCCGGCCGGGTCACTCTGTGCAGATGTGGGCCCACCTATGGTCACACGTCCAGTGTGACGGACCGTACGGACAGTCGTCGGTACGGTCCGCCGCCGGGCGGGTGCGGGGGTGGTCCGACGGTTCGTCAGCCGCCGTCGCGCGGCGGGCCGTCGGTCCCGGGGGGCCGGCGGGGCCCCGGTGGGCCGTCCGGGTGGGGCGGTCCGTCGGGCCGGGGGCGTCCGCCGCCCGCGGCGAGCTCGAACTCGGCTCGCGGGTGCTCCAGCGAGCCGAGCGAGACGATCTCGCGTTTGAAGAGCCCTGCGAGGGTCCATTCGGCAAGGACGCGGGCCTTCCGGTTGAACGTCGGGACCCGGCTGAGGTGGTACACGCGGTGCATCAGCCAGGCCGGACGGCCCTTGAGCTTGCGGCCGTAGACATGGGCGACGCCCTTGTGGAGGCCGAGCGAGGCGACGGAGCCCGCGTAGCCGTGCCGGTACTCCTTGAGGGGCTCCCCCGCGATCGACGCGAGGATGTTCTCGGCGAGGACCTTGGCCTGGCGCACCGCGTGCTGGGCGTTGGGCGCGGTGGTCCGGCCCGGCTCCCCGGCGGTGAGGTCGGGTACGGCGGCGGCGTCCCCGGCGGACCAGGCGTGCTCGACGCCCTCGACGGAGAGCCGGGCCGTGCACCGGAGCCGGCCGCGCTCGTCGAGCGGCAGACCGGTCGCGGCGAGGACCGGCGCGGGTTTGACGCCCGCGGTCCACACGAGGGTGCGGGTCGGGAACCGGGAGCCGTCGCTGAGGACGGCGATCCGGTCCTCGCAGGACTCCAGCCGGGTGTCGAGTCGTACGTCGATGTTGCGGCCGCGCAGCTCGCGGATCGCGTAGGTGCCCATCTCCTCGCCGACCTCGGGAAGGATGCGGCCGGAGGCCTCGACGAGGATCCATTTCAGGTCCTCGGCCTTGATGTTGTGGTAGTACCGCGAGGTGTAGCGGGCCATGTCCTCCAGCTCGGCGAGGGCCTCGACGCCCGCGTATCCGCCGCCCACGACGACGAAGGTGAGCGCGGCGTCGCGGATGGCGGGGTCGCGGGTGGCGGAGGCGATGTCCATCTGCTCGATGACGTGGTTGCGCAGGCCGATGGCCTCCTCGACGGTCTTGAAGCCGACGCCGTGGTCGGCGAGGCCGGGGACCGGGAGGGTGCGCGAGACGGAGCCGGGGGCGAGGACGAGTTCGTCGTACGGGATCTCGACGGCGTCGGTGCCGTCCTCCCCCGTGGCGAGGGTGGTGACGGTCGCCGTGCGCTTGCCGTGGTCGATGCCGCGCACCTCGCCGATGACGATCCGGCAGTGGGCGAGGACGCGGCGGAGGGGCACGACGACATGGCGCGGCGAGATCGAACCGGCGGCCGCTTCGGGAAGGAACGGCTGATACGTCATATAGGGCTCGGGCGTGACGACCACGATCTCGGCCTCACCGCTTCTGAGTCTCTGCTTCAGCTTCCGCTGGAGACGCAGCGCCGTGTACATCCCGACGTAGCCGCCGCCGACGACGAGAATGCGCACGCCCGGCGGGGGGCCGGGGGGTGTTCCCCCGGAATCTGAAGCCATCACCACCCCATGACGCAACGTGCTCAGGGGTTTGTCCACAGCCCGAGCAAATTGTGTGACCGGAGGTTCTCGACGGGCGGTCGGGGCGTGGCGCGGTGGTGACCGGCAAGCCGCGCAGGTCAGGGGTTGGGGCGGGGGTCGCGGGCGGGGGTCGAATCAGTGACCAACCGGTCCTTGCTCCGATCGGGGGGCGCTCCGTGCGGAACTACCCCCTTCTGAATTGAGCCGGGCTCAACTATGTTCGTATGTCGTCGGGGTGGCGGGTTGGGACGATGATCCACCCTCCGGCTCAAACGGCGGGAAGTCTCCGGGGGGAGACGTCATAACCGGGGGAAAAGTTATGCATATTCAGGATTCTCATTGGCCGACTGCTGCTGCGGTTCCGTCCCATTCGTCCGACGGAACGGGACGAAACGGAGCGGTGGGAACGATCGGGGCGGCGTCGACGGGGTCGGTCGTCACGGTCGGAGGGAACGGGGCGCCGACGGGGACGCCTGCGGCGGCGTCCACGGCGACGTCGGCCGGGGCGAACGGCCGCACGGCTCCGCTGCGCGTGGACGCGCAACGCAATCTGGAGCACGTCCTGAGAGCCGCGCGCGAGGTGTTCGGCGAGCTGGGATACGGGGCCCCGATGGAGGACGTGGCGCGTCGCGCCAGAGTCGGGGTCGGCACGGTGTACCGGCGGTTCCCGAGCAAGGACGTGCTGGTCCGGCGGATAGCCGAGGAGGAGACCTCCCGGCTCACGGACCAGGCCCGGACCGCGCTCGGCCAGGAGGACGAGCCGTGGTCGGCGCTGTCGCGCTTCCTGCGGACGTCCGTGGCCTCGGGCGCGGGGCGGCTGCTGCCGCCCCAGGTTCTGCGGGTCGGCGTCGACGCCGATTCCGAGGCCGACGGCTCGGCGGTGGCCGGGGATTCGGTGTCCGTGCCGGGTTCGGTGGCCGTACCGGGCTCGGGGGCCGTACCGGCGTCCGGATCGGTATCGGCGTCCGGGGCGGTATCGGTACCGGCATCGGGCAGTGGCCGGGACGAGGCCCGGGTGCCTCAGCAGCGCCAGGGAGTCGGTCACGCCGACCTTCGGGCTGCGGAGGGGCATGCGTCCGGGGAGACCGGAGTCGAGGACGACGGCACGGGTGCCGGCGAGCTGCTGGAGGTGGTCGGCCGGCTGGTGGACCGGGCACGGGCGGCCGGTGAGCTGCGCCGCGATGTGACCGTCGCGGATGTCCTGCTGGTGATAGCGACGGCGGCGCCCTCGCTGCCTGACGCGGCCCAGCAGGCCGCTGCTTCGAGCCGGCTGCTGGACATCCTGCTGGAGGGGCTGCGCTCCCGGCCGAGCGTCTGAGCGGGGGCCTGCGCGAGGAGCCTGCGCGGTGCAACCCCCGCGCGGGGAGCCTGCGCGGTGCAACCCCCGCGCGGGGAGCCTGCGCGGTGCAACCCCCGCGCGGGGAGCCTGCGCGGTGCAACCCCCGCGCGGGGGGCCTGCGCGGGGGCCGCACCGACTGACTGAGCCGGGCGTTCGTGTGAACCGGGGGTGTGAGACGTGCCCAGCCTCAACCAGCGGACGTGTGAGGGGCGTTCTTGTTAGCCGGGGGGTGTGGGGTCCTGCGCGGGATGCCCGCGTGGGGCCGCACCGACCGTCTGAGCGGGGTGCCTGCGTGAGGCGGCTGCGTGAGGTGCCTGCATGAGGCGCCTGCTCAGGACGCTCGCGTGCCCCGGTGCCCCGGTGCCCCGGTGCGTCGGGGCGTCGGGGCGCGGAATGTCCGTGTGAACGGAGTGCGCGGGCGCGGTGGTGCGCGCGAGTGCGGTGAAGGTGAACTCGGGTGCGCGGGCGTGGTGATGGCCGGTGGTGGCTGCTGCTACGCCCGGTGGGCCGACACGAAGGCGTGAGCACGGGAGCATGAGCACAGGATCGTGGGCACGAAAGCGTAGAACGACGGTGCGTTCCGTGCCCTACCGTGCACTGCCGTACGGCAGTGCCGTACGCGCGAGGGCTGCGCGGTGGTGCGTACATGCGTGCGCGAGGTGTGTCGTGTCCCAAGGGTGTTCTTGCCCTGACCGGTTGGTTGATGCGCGCACGTCTGCGGCGTGTGTCCGCGTGACGGCCGGGGCCATGCGCTCGGGGGTACGCATACGTGCGCGGCACGGACGAGCGTGGCGCGGGGCCTGCCTCTCCGATGGGTCCGTTCGCGCGGGCGGGTGCGGGGCGTGGGGGCTGGCTACGGGTGGGGCCCGTGTGGCGTGTGGTCGGGACGGTTGTGGCGACGGGCACGAAGGGGGATGTGGCCCGTTTTGATGGGGTCTTGGTCGACGACCCATGAGGGCCCGGCTCGGTCCACTCGGCGCCCGTGGGCGGCGTTCACGGTCGTCCCGGCCGCCGCCGAAAGCCGCGTACTCCCCGTTGTCGCACGCCTGACCTTCTCGCATTGCGCACTGGGGCTGCACAACTCGCCCACACAGAAGGGAAGAGTGATCGTTTCACGAATGGATGGCCGTTAGTACTTACATTCGGAAAAACGCCCCGGATGAGTGGTTGCGGGGGCTGGGCGTTCGTCGTGATTGCGCCATGTGGCACTCTTGCCCGATGTTCGGGTCCGACGGCGTATACGGGGGCTACCGCGATGAGCGGTGACGGGCAGCAGGAAGAGTCGTTCGACGACATCTCCGCCACGGGCGGTGTCACGGAGGCCGGTGGGCTGTCCGCCCGACAGGTACCGAGTCAGGCCGGGCCGGGGCGGTCGAGCGGTGACGCCGAGGGCGGCACCGTCCTGCCGGGCCCGTGGCCCGCATCCACGGATCCAGGTCAAGGCCAAGGTCAAGACCAAAGCTCTGGTCCCGAATCCGACGCCTCGGTGCCGATGCAGCGCGAGGGCGGCAGCACCGCCGCCGATGGCTCCGGCACCGCTCCGTCCGACGCCGAGTTGATCCAGCAGATGCGGGACGGCGACGATCTCGCGTACGAGGAGCTCTTCCGGCGGCACTCCGCCGCGGTGCGACGCTACGCGCGCAGCTGCTGCCGGGACGCCCACACCGCCGACGACCTGACGGCCGAGGTCTTCGCCCGCACCTTGCAGGCGGTCCGCCGGGGCAAGGGACCCGAAGAGGCCGTACGGGCCTATCTCATGACGGCCGTCCGCCATGTCGGCGCCGCCTGGACCAAGACCGCGAAGCGGGAACATCTCGTCGACGACTTCGCGGTGTTCGCCGCGCAGGCCGTCCAGACCTCCCAGGTGTCGGACGCGGACACGCTCGACCTCGGCGCCGATGTGCTGGCGATGCACGAGGCCGAGCAGTCGATGGCCATGCAGGCGTTCCGCAGTCTGCCCGAGCGCTGGCAGGCCGTGCTGTGGCACACCACCGTGGAGGAGGAGTCGCCCAGCGAGGTCGCCCCGCTCTTCGGGCTGACCGCCAACGCCACGGCGGTACTCGCCAGCCGGGCCCGTGAGGGCCTCAAGCAGGCCTACCTCCAGGCGCATGTGAGCCAGGCGCTCACCGCGGGCGGCGACTGCGCGCGCTACGCCGACCGGCTCGGCGCGTACGCCCGGGGCGGGCTCCGCATGCGGGCCGAGCGCGGCCTACGCGGACACCTGGAGGAGTGCTCCAAGTGCCGTCTCGCCGCGGGCGAGCTGGCCCATGTCAACGCCGGGATCCCCGCGCTGCTGCCGGTCGCGGTCATCGGCTGGTTCGCCGCCGGGTACGCGCTCAAGGCCGCCGGGATCGTCGCCGGTGGCGCGGCGGGAGCCGCGGGCGCGGGCGCCGCGGCAGCCGCCACCGGGGGGAGCTCCGGCGGAGGGGCGGCCGGAGGCGCCGCGGTCTCGGAGGGGCTCGGCGCCCCGGCGAAGGCCGGAATCGCGGCGGCGGTCGTCCTGGCCGCGACAGCCGGACTGGTCTGGGCGCTGGCCGGCGACAACCCGCCGGAGCCCGAGGCCAGGCCCGCGACGAAACCGGCCGCCGTGGCTCCGGCGCCCTCGCTGCCCCCCGAGCCGACACCCCCGGCACCGAAGCCCGCCCCGCCCGCGCCCCCGGCTCCCGCCCCGCCGCCCGAGCCCCGGCCGAAGCCGACGCCCACCCCGACGCCCACCCCGACGCCGCCCCCGAAGCCCGCCGCCGAGCCGACGCCGCCCGAGCCCACACCCCCCGCGCCGGAGCCCACGCCGACCCCGACACCGACACCCACACCCACACCCACGCCGACCCCGACACCGCCCGCGCCGACCGTCTACAAGGTCAGCGAGCTGAGCTACTCGCTCACGGGCGACCACACCGAACCGGAAGTCGTGCTCGGCGAGAGCAGCTGGGTCTGGCAGCGTTCCAACGTGTCGATCGGCGGCACGAGGTACGAGCACGGCGTGACCGTCAACGGCAATTCCTCGGTCACCATCCAGCTGAACAGGCAGTGCTCCCGGTACGAGGCGATGGCCGGGATCGACGACATGACCCTGGGGCTCGGCTCGGTGCGCTTCTCCGTCTTCAACGGCGACGGGGCGCGGCTGTGGCGGTCCCCGGTGATGAACGGCGACGATCCGGCCGTTCCCGTGGACGTCGGTATCGCCGGTCAGCAGAGCATCCGGCTCGTCGTCGAGCACGCCGGGCCCGGTGGGTTCATGGCGCTCGCCGACTGGGCCGATTCGAGGATCAGTTGCCAGTGAGCCGGTCCGGGGTGAGGCCGGAGGTGAAACCGGGCGCCTCCGCACGCCCCTGCGCTCCCGCGCACCCCGCCTCCCCCGCACGCCCCGCTTCCCCTGCACGCCCCGCCTCTCCCGCACGCCCCGCTTCCCCTGCAAGCCCCGCCTCTCCCGCACGCCTCTGCTCTTCCGCACGCCCCAGGGTGTCCGGGCGCTCCGGGGTGTCCGGGCGCTCCGGAGCCTCCGGGAGTTCCTCGGTGATGCGGGTCAGGAGCTCGATGACGTCGTCGACGGTCAGCTCGCGGCCCGCGGCGCGCTCCGCCTCGTACGGCTGAGCCCCGAGCTCCTCGCGGGCCCGCCGCCCGGTCTCGTCCACCTCGGCCTGCTGGGCCCCGGTCCGGGGGCCGAACAGGCGCCAGCCGTCCGCCGCCGCCAGAATCCGTACAGCGGCCCGGGTGTGGCCCACCTTCGGCAGTGCGGCGGCCGCGCACTCCGCCAGATGTCCGGTGACGAGCTCGGGGCACTGGGCGTTCCTCGCCGCCCGGAGCGCCGCCGCCAGACCCCGTACCCCGGCGGCCGGGCCGCGGCCGGGTCCCGGCTCGTGCACCGTGATCCGGGCGGCCAGCCCCTCGATCGCCGCGTTGAACTGGGACGGCGGGCTGCCCCGGCCGACCACGCCCGCCGCCTCGGTGACCAGGCGCCGCGCCTCCGCGATGTCGCCCCGCTCCAGGGCCGCGGTGGCACTGAGGAAGTGGCAGAAGGCGAGGGCGTCGTGCACCTGGTAGCGCTCCGCCTCGTGCTCGGCCTCGACGAGGTTCCGTTCGTACTCCGCCGTGTCCCCGGTCCGGTAGGCGAGTTCCGCGAGACGGGCGAGGAGGAAGGGCGCCTCGGCGTGCGCCCCGACCTCGCGGGACAGCAGCAGCGCCTCCTCGTACGCCGCTCGGGCCTGCGCGAACCGTCCGCGCATCACACTCGCCTCGGCGGTCGCGCTCGCGACCTGGGCGCGGATCCAGCGGTCGCCGATGCGGCGGCTCAGCTCGCGCAGCTCCACGAGATCGGTGTCGATCCCGGGCATGCCACCGGGCATGTCGACGGCCATGTGGGTACGGAACATCAGGGCGAGGCAGTACTCCCAACGGCCGCCGTGCACACGCGTGTTGTCGACCACCAGGTCGATCAGCGCGTGGGTCTCGACGGTCGTGCGGGTGGTGAACAGGGCCATCGGCCAGAGCAGCCCGGGGAAACGGGCGGCCTGCGGACCGCAGGACCGGAACACGTCGGCCACCCGGTTCATCCGGTCCCGATGGCACTCCTCGTCGTGGACGGCCCCGGCGGGACGGCTCTCCACGACGAGGAAGTACCGCAGCATCTCCAGGTGCATGCGCGGCCAGTAACGGGAGTCGCTGCTGTCGGTCGGCATCGGACCGAGCGCCACCACGCGCTCGGTCCAGGCGAGGCCCTCGGAACGGAAGTTGCGCAGCCACCAGAACCACCCCATGCCGAGCACCAGCCGTGCGGCTTCCGCTTCGGCCGGGCTGGTGACGAGGGTGCGGTGGAGGGCGGCGCGGATGTTGTCGAGTTCCGTCTCCAGGCGTTCGATCCAGGGCAGCTGGTCGCCGGAGCGGAGGAGCGGCTCGGCCTTCTCGACGAGCGCGAGGAAGTACGCGGTGTGCGCGTCCGCTGCGGCGGCGCGTATCTCCGGTGCCTCGGCCGCACGTTCGGCGGCGTACTCGTGGATGGTCTCCAGGAGGCGGTAGCGCATCTCGCCGGTGGTGGTCGGGGTGGCGACGACGAGGGACTTGTCGATGAGCGCCCCGATCAGATCGGCGGCGGAGGGCTGGTCGGGGAGGGAAGACCGGTCGGGGACGGAGGACCGGTCGGGGGCCTCGGCGGGTGCCGTCCCGGTGGGCGGGGCATCGGTGGGCGGGGCATCGGTGGGCGGCGCTACGGGGGTGACGACGGCTTCCGCGGCCGACAGGTCCCAGCCGCCCGCGAAGACGGAGAGCTGCCGCAACGCCGTGCGCTCGTCCTCGTCGAGGAGGTCCCAGGACCAGTCGACGACCGCGCGCAGGGTCTGCTGGCGCGGCAGCACCGTCCGACTGCCGCCGGTCAGCAGACGGAACCGGTCGTCGAGGCGGTCCGCGATCTGACGGGGACCGAGCATCCGCAGCCGGGCCGCGGCGAGTTCGATGGCGAGTGGCTGACCGTCGAGCCGTCGGCAGATCTCGGCGACGGCCTCCGCATCGCCCGCCGCCCCCTGCCCGAGGTCGAAACCGGGCCGTACGGCGCGGGCCCGTTCGGCGAACAGCCGGTGGGCGGGGTCGGCCGGGAGCGGACCGACCGGGCGCACGGATTCGCCGGGGACACCGAGGGGTTCTCGGCTGGTGGCGAGGATCCGCAGCTGTGGGCAGTGGGTGAGCAGGGTTTCGGCGAGGCTCGCGGCCGCGTCGATGACGTGCTCGCAGTTGTCCAGGATGAGCAGGAACGGGCGTATGCGGGAGCGGCGTGCCAGATGCTCGACGAGGAGGCCGGTCGGATCGGTGCGCGGCGACTGGCCCTCGCGGTTGTCACGGAGAAGGGCCGTCTCGCGCAGCCCGAGAGCGGAGAGTACGGCTCCGGGTACGTCGGCGGGGTCGTCCACGGAGGCGAGTTCGGCGATCCAGGCGTCCGTACCGGCCTCGGGGGTGGTCGGGGCTGATGAGCCTGGCGTGGCTGGCACGGCTGGCGTGGCTGGCGTGGCTGGTAGCGCCGGCGGGCCTGGCGGGGGCGTCTGGGCTGCTGAGACCGGCTTGGGTGTCGGGACTGCTGGGGCTGTCGGGACTGCCTTCTCTGTCTGTTCTGTCTGAGTCGCCTGGGTTGTCTGGACTGCCTCCGTCGTTTGTTCCGTCTGAGCTATCTGAGCCATCTGATGGGTCTGATGGGTCTGAGCTGTATGAGCCGCCAGGAGCGTGGGAGTTGTCAGGGACGGTTGTGCTCCACGCGCGGCGGCCTCCTCGGCCAGCCGGGTCTTGCCCGAGCCGCCAGGTCCGGTGAGGGTCACCAGACGGGAGCGGGTCAGATCGGCGCGGATGGAGCTCAGCTCCGGCTCGCGCCCCACGAAGGAGGTGAGCCGGGGCCGCAGGTTGCCGTGAACGGCGGCGAGGCCGGACGGTTCGTGCGGATGCAACGAGCGCGCGCCGGGCTCCCGCCCGTCCGACTCCCGCGCGCCCGGCTCATACGGGCGCGCGAGGGGCGAGCCCGGCAGCACCCGCGCCGCCGCCACAGGCTCCACCACGGATTCCACGGGCTCCGCGGAGTCCGCGGGCTTCACGGGCTCTGCGGACTTCACGGGCCCTGCGGACTTCACGTACTTCACAGATCCCGCAGATCCCACAGACCCCATTGGCGACGCAGACCCCACAGCCCCTACCGACCGCCCCGACCCCATCGATCCCACCGACCGTCCCGACCCCGGCCCCGCCTGCGGCGGGCGGGCGAGCAACTCGCGGTGGAGTGCGAGCAGTTCCGGCCCCGGGTCCGCCCCGAGTCCATCGGCGAGGGTCCGGCGGGCGTCCTCGTAGGCGGCCAGCGCGTCGGCCTGGCGGCCCTCGGCGCGCAGGGCCCGCATCAGCTGGGCCCGGAAGCGCTCGTCGTACGGCTGGGCGGCCGCCAGTTCCATGAGCTCGGGTACGAGGGAGTTCGGCCACGCCCCGCCGTCCGTGCCCGTCTCCGCGCACCGCAGGTCGGCCTCGATACGGCGTTCCAGCGCGGCCAGCCGGTGGCCCTCGGGGCGCAGGGCGTGGCCGTGGTCCCGGTCCGGCAGGTCGGCCAGCGCGGGGCCGCGCCACAGGGCGAGCGCGGTACGGAGCGTGCGCGCGGCCTTCGCGGGGTCGCCCGCGTCGAGTTCCCCGGCCCCCTCGCGGCAGAGCCGCTCGAACACATGGAGGTCGACCTCGTCGGGCCCGGCCACCAGGCGGTAGCCCTCGTAGGTGCTCGCGATCGCATCCCTGCCCAGCACCCGGCGCAACCGGCCCACGAGGGCCTGGAGCGCGGCGGGGGCATCGTTCGGGGGATCCGCGGCCCACACGTCGTCGACCAGTTCGGCGACGGGGGCGGCGCGTCCCGCACGCAGGGCCAGGGCGGCGAGGAGGGCACGCAGCCGCGTACCGCCCAGGGGCAGCACGCCGCCGTTCTCGTCTCGTGCCTCGGTGACGCCCAGGATCAGGTAACGCATCGGGCCATTGTGTCCCGCACCCACGAGGGCCGCCCCACGCTTTTGCCCGCGCCCGGACAGCGGCAGCCCGCCCGCGGTGCGCCGCCTGCCCCGTACCGGAAACGCCACCCGCTCCGTACCGAGAACGCCGCCCGTCCCATGCCAGGCGCGCCATCCGCTCCGTACCGGGAACACCGCCCGCCCCATACCAGGCGCACCGCCCGTCCCATACCAGGCGCGCCATCCGCCGCCCGCCGCCCGCCGTCCGCCGTCCGCCGCCTACGGTTGCAGCGTCCGCCTGGCCGGGGTGACTCCGCCCGCGACCGCGCGCTGGCGGGGCGCCGCCGTGCCGGTCCAGCAGGTGCCGCGCCGTGACACCAGGCGGCGGAGCCAGAGCTCCGTGGACGCCAGATGTGCCAGGCCGTCCAGCGGAAGCGGTTCGCCCTCGGAGGCCGCGCGCAGGGCCTTCCGTACGACGCGGGCCTCGACCAGGCCCGCGTCGGCGAGCAGCGGGGCGTCGAAGAGGGCGATCAGCTCGGGCAGGGCGGCGCGCAGGCCGGTGCGGGCGAGGGCGTGCGAGGTGGCGACGGAGGGGGTGCCCCAGCCCGGCGGCAGTTCGTGGATGCCCGCCCCGGCGAGCACCCGGCGCAGGATCGCGGCGCGGGCGCCCGGCTGGACGCGGAGCGATTCGGGGAGCGCGCGGGCGGCGCGTACGACCTGGTTGTCGAGGAACGGGGCGTGCAGCCGCTGGCTGCGGTTCTCGGCGGCCTGCTCCAGGATCCGGTGGTCGGCGGCGTACCGGGCCAGGGCCGCCCTGGCGCGCGCCTCGCCGGGGCGCTGGACGGAGACGGGGCGGACGGCCGCGTCCTGCAGGCGGGCCGCCACCTCGGCCAGCGCCTCGCCCGTGAGCCAGCGGGCGGCCGGGCCGGGCCGCGACCAGGCGAGGGCGGCCAGGGAGGCCTCGGCGGGGGTGTCGAGGTCGGGTGCGTGCCGGTTGGCGTCCGGGAGCCGGCCGGCCGCCGCTTCCAGTCCCGTGCGGTACGACGTCCGGGACAGCCGACGGGCCGCGCGGTAGACGGTGAGCGGGACGAACAGGGAGTGCGCGCTCGGGCCCTCCGCCCTGGCGAGCGCGGCGACCGGGCGCAGCAGATGGCGTCGGCGGCGGTCCATCAACAGGTCGGCGAGGCGGGCCGGGTGGGCGTCGAGGACCTGTCGGGCGCCGCCGCCGACGAAGTGGTCGGCGCTGCCCGCGGCGAGGCGTCTGCGGTGGCGTTCGGCGACGACGAGCGCCGGGGCGGGTTCGTCGGTGAGCGGGCCGCCGCCCAGGCCCGCGTAGGGCAGGGCCTCCTCGCCCGCGGCGACGACCACGTGGTGCAGGCGCGGGTTGGCGGCGATGACGCGGGCGCGCTCCAGTTCGTCCTCGTGTCCGTGCGCGGTGAGGTCGTTGAGGGTGACGGCGAGCAGTCGTTCGCCCGCTCCCGTGCCGTGGCCGAGGAGGGTGCCGGGCAGGCCCGGAAGTCCGGCGGCGAGCAGGGCGAGGGTGCCGGAGGCGCTGCCTCCGGACAGGTCGGCGCCGATGCCGGGGACGGGTGCGCCGCGGGCGGCGCGCCGTTCGGCGGGGCCCATGCCGGGCACCGGGCCCGGGTCGGGGGGCACGGTCTCGGGGGCGTGGCGCGGGGCCAGGAGCCTGGCGCGCACGGCTTCGACCAGGGCATCGCGTACGCCGTCGACGGCGCTGACCGGGTCGAGCTGGGGGGCGGCCACGGCGAGGGAGGCCACCGCCTCGTAACCGGTGATCTCGCGCGAGCCCTCGCGGAGGATGAGCGCGTGGCCCGGCGGGATGCGCTTCACCCCGGCGTACGGGGTGCCGTCGCGCAGCGCCTCCGGCGTCTCGGGGCAGGCGAGCAGTGCGGCCAGGTGGCCGATGTCCAGCTGGGCCTCGATGAGGTCGGCGAGCGGGAGCGCGGCGGTGGCGTACGCCGTGCCGCCCGCCCAGGGCGTGTAGAAGACGGGGCGGGCGCCGGCGAGGTCGCCGATGATGGTGATGCGGCGGCCGATCTGGACGACGGTCGTGTAGCTGCCGGGCCAGGAGGTGAGGTGGCGCAGGGCGCCGCCGCGGGCGGCGAGGAGGCCGGAGCGCAGCTGTTCGTCGGTGGCGCTGCAACAGCCGAGGACGGCCATCCGGGCGGTGGGCGCGCCTTCGGTGGTCTCGACGGTGGTGCGCCGGATCTCGTCGGGGCGCCAGTCCCCCACCGCCCAGAGCGGATCCGGGTCGCCCCAGAGGAGTTGGGAGCCCACGGGGTGCATCGTGCGGCCCTCGTCGCCGGGGCCGACCGCACCGGCCGTACCGAAGCTCGCGGCGATACTGCTCCACCCCACCAACCAACGCATCGCCGCCTCCACAGGCTGTGGACAAAACGGCGCGACAGGGCAGTATCGGGAGAACTCCGGTAACGCGCGGCGCCGTTGCGAACATGCTGCCACGTCAACGGCGCACAGGAAGGGCTCCGTGGGGCGCACGTCGGAAGGGCATGCGCCCCTGGCAAAGGCCGGGCCGGACGGTCAGCCTGGAGGGTGGCCGGGCAGGTGGCCGGGCCGGGCGCGGGCGGACGCGTACCGGCGACCAGTCGGCGGCACCCCCGGCGGCGCGGCATCACGCGCGACCCGCGCCGGATACTCGGGCCGCCAACCGACTTACGCGCCACGCAAGTTGACGCCCTCTTATGAGCCAGATCCATGGGCCGAAATCCAGCCAACCACGCACCGCGCGGGAGCCGCCGACGGGCGACCGGCCGTACAACTGCCGTACGACTGCCGGGCGACCCACGGGCGACTCACGGGCGACCGCCGGGCGGCCCACGGGATGTCCGCGAAACCGGCACCCCAACCCCAGGCGACCGACGACATTCGGCCATTCTTGGCGGAGGTCGGAACTCCGCGAAGGTCAACTCGCCGTGCCGGACGTCCGCTTTCGCCCCGCTTCGCTCCCCGAAACCTCCCGAATGCCTCCCGGAACCCTCCGACCCCTCCGGCAGCCGCGAACGATCTCCGCCGGAACCGCCGATGCACAGTCCGGGAGGCGTCGTTCACCTCCCGGACCGGTCCGCCGCCTGCGGGGAATGAGGCGGCAGTGTCCCCCAGCCCACTGAGTCGTGTGCAGTGGGCCGACCCACGCAGCACTCATGGAAACCCTTCCGAAACCGCCCGACGAGAGCGCACGGCCGGGCGCACGGCCACACGCCAGGGGCACGTCCGGGACTCCGCGCACAGCGCCGTCACCATGGACGGACAACGCCTTCACGTGCCGTTCCCGTGCGCCGTCGAGCCGGTCCGCGGCCCCGGTCCGCCCGGCGCCCGACCCGGACGAGGAGGCCGCCCGGACCGCGCCGGGGGCGCAACCGCCCCGCCGCCCCCATCCGCACGGACAACAATCCCGCCATACGGACGTCTGCCCCTTAACGGTAGGGATGCGGCGAACTACGCTGGGTTTACTGAGGTTCTCTGCAGGAGGCATATTCCTCGGGGCTCGGCCATATGCGTGTGCGGCCGGAGTGCCGGGGCCCGTCACTGGGGAGGACACGGTACGAATGCCGCGCGCCGCAACGGTGACGCGGCTGCCGTCTGTGTGTCGAGGGGTGGCGCATGTCCAGGGAGCAACGCGGACCGAACGAGAAGCTCGGAACCGTTCTCGCCCTCGCGGGAATCAGCAACGCGGGGCTCGCCCGGCGGGTCAATGACCTCGGGGCGCAGCGCGGTCTGACACTGCGGTACGACAAGACATCGGTGGCCCGGTGGGTCTCCAAGGGCATGGTGCCGCAGGGCGCCGCGCCGCATCTCATCGCCGCGGCGATCGGCGCCAAGCTCGGCCGACCGGTCCCGCTGCACGAGATCGGGCTCGCGGACGCCGATCCGGCGCCGGAGGTCGGGCTGGCCTTCCCGCGCGACGTGGCCGAGGCGGTCCGTTCCGCGACCGAGCTGTACCGGCTCGATCTGGCCGGGCGGCGGGCGGGCGGCGGCGGGATCTGGCAGTCGCTCGCGGGCTCCTTCTCGGTCAGCGCGTACGCGACCCCCGCGTCCCGCTGGCTGATATCCCCCGCCGACGCGACGGTGGCACGGGACGCGGCGTCGGCCGGGGCAACCACTCCCGAGCCGCAAGGCGCACGGGGCGCACGCAGCGGTGCGGGGGCGCAGAGCCCGCCGGGCAAGGCGGCGGGACCCGCCGAGCCGGCGCCCGTCCCGCAGCAGACGTCCGGTCCGGGCCCGAGGCCCGGCGCCCCGGCCGCGCTGAACGCCCGGACGGCGCTGAACGCCCAGGCGGCCAGGACGGCGCTGGGCACGCTGGGAGCGCTGGGTACGCGGCAGGCCCCGGCCATCCCCGCCCAGCCGAGCCCGGAATCCGCGTCCGCGTCCGCGCGGTCGTCCGCGGCCGCGACCGCCCCCACCGGCAGCACCACCGGCGCCACGAGCCCCACGGCGGCCACCGGCACCGGCACCGGCACCACCACGAGCCCCACGACCACCACCAGCGACATCTCCCCGCTGCGGGTCGGCCACAGCGATGTCTCCAAGCTGCGCGAGGCGGCCCAGGACGCCCGCCGCTGGGACTCCAAGTACGGCGGCGGGGACTGGCGTTCCTCCATGGTGCCCGAGTGTTTACGGGTCGATGCCGCGCCGCTGCTGCTCGGTTCGTACAGCGACGAGGTCGGCCGGGCGCTCTTCGGCGCGGCGGCCGAGCTGACCAGGCTCGCCGGGTGGATGGCCTTCGACACCGGCCAGCAGGAGGCCGCGCAGCGCTACTACATCCAGGCGCTGCGGCTCGCGCGCGCCGCGGCCGACGTCCCGCTCGGTGGCTATGTCCTCGCGTCGATGTCGCTCCAGGCGACCTACCGCGGCTTCGCCGACGAGGGGGTCGACCTCGCGCAGGCCGCCGTCGAGCGCAACCGGGGGCTCGCCACGGCCCGCACCATGAGCTTCTTCCGCCTGGTGGAGGCGCGCGCCCATGCCAAGGCGAACGACGCGGCGGCCGCGGGGTCCGCGCTGAAGGCCGCCGAGGGCTGGCTGGAGCGCTCCCGGGACGGCGACGCGGACCCGTCCTGGCTGGGCTTCTACTCGTACGACAGGTTCGCGGCCGATGCCGCGGAGTGCCATCTCGACCTGAAGGCACCCCGCCAGGTCCGGCGCTTCACCGAGCAGGCGCTGTCCAGACCCACCGAGGAGTTCGTCCGCTCGCACGGGCTGCGGCTCGTGGTGTCGGCGGTGGCCGAGCTGGAGTCGGGCAACCTGGACGCGGCCTGCGCCGCGGGCACCCGGGCGGTGGAGGTGGCCGGCCGCATCTCCTCGGCCCGGACCACGGAGTACGTACGGGACCTGCTGCACCGGCTCGAACCGTACGGGCACGAGCCGCGCGTCGCGGAGCTGCGGGAGCGGGCCCGGCCGCTCCTGGTGGCCCCCGCCTGACCGGCCCGGCCCGCCTGCCGGAGGGCGTACGGACGGTGTCCGGAAGGTATCCGTCCGGCGTCCGGCGTACCAAGGGCCGTAAAGATCGGGCGCCACGCTGGGCCACACGGGTTTGAGTGCGTTGTCAGTGGGTCAGTGCACTATCGGGGTGGGAGGTGGCGTGATGATGACGCACGCGGCGTACGACTGCGATGTGCTGGTGATCGGCGGCGGGATCGTCGGGCTGTCGACGGCGTACGCGATCACGCGCACCGCTCCGGGCACCCGGGTCACGGTCCTGGAGAAGGAGCCCGGCCCGGCCCGGCACCAGACCGGGCGCAACAGCGGAGTGGTCCACAGCGGCATCTACTACCGCCCCGGCTCCCTCAAGGCCCGTTACGCGGTGCGCGGCGCCGCCGAGATGGTCGACTTCTGCGCGGAGCACGGCATCGCGCACGCGGTGACCGGCAAGCTGATCGTCGCGACCGAGCGCTCCGAGCTGCCCCGGCTGCACGCCCTGGTCCAGCGCGGCCGACAGCACGGGCTGCCGGTGCGCGAGCTGGGCCCCGCCCAGATCACGGAGTACGAGCCGCAGGTGAGCGGCCTCGCCGCGATCCGGGTCGGGTCGACCGGGGTGTGCGACTACGGGGCGGTGGCCGCCCGGTTCGCCACCGAGGTGAGCGGGGCGGGCGGGGTGATCCGCTACGGGGCGGAGGTCACCGCGATCGACCGGCGCCCCTGGGGCGTGGCGGTGCGCACGGCGGACGGCGTGGTGGTGCGCGCCCGTGCGCTGGTCAACTGCGCCGGGCTGCACTGCGACCGGGTGGCACGGCTCGCGGGCGACGACCCGGGGATGCGGATCGTGCCCTTCCGGGGGGAGTACTACGAGCTGACGCGGCCGGAGCTGGTGCGCGGTCTGGTCTATCCGGTGCCCGATCCGGCCTTCCCGTTCCTCGGCGTCCATCTGACCCGGGGCCATGACGGCAGCGTCCACGTCGGGCCGAACGCGGTCCCGGCCCTGGCCCGCGAGGGGTACGGCTGGCCGGTCGTCCACCCCCGCGAGCTGGCGGACACCCTCGCCTGGCCCGGCGCCTGGCGGATAGCCCGCAGACACTGGCGGTACGGGGCGGGCGAGGTGCGCCGTTCGCTGTCCAAGCACGCGTTCACCCAGGCCGTGCGGCGGCTGCTGCCCGAGGTGACGGAGGCCGATCTGAGACCGGCACCGGCCGGGGTCAGGGCCCAGGCAGTGCTGCGGGACGGCACCCTGGTGGACGACTTCCTGATCCGCGAGGCCCCGCACACCGTCCATGTGCTGAACGCCCCGTCGCCCGCCGCGACGGCCTCGCTGCCCATCGGGCGGGAGGTGGCACGCAGGGCGCTGATCCGGGCGAGGGAGACGGGGTGGAGACCGCCCGCCGTAGAATCGGGGCATTGTGTCTGAGCCCATGAACCCCTCCGAGGGCCGCTCCGCGAACCTCTCCGAGGCCACCCCCGAGAACCCCGCCGCGAGCCCTTCCGCCCCGGCGCCCGAATCCGGTTCCGCAGTGTCCGGCTCCGCCTCCACGGCGCCCGGCTCCGGCTCCGGCTCCACGGCGTCCGACTCCGGCTCCGGCTCCACGGCGTCCGACTCCGGCTCCGGCTCCACGGCGTCCGACTCCGGCTCCACGGCAGCGGGCTCCGGTTCTGCGGCGCCCGCCGATGGACCGGCTGCCGATGGACCGGCCGTCGGCGGACCGGCCGCCGCCGGGATTCCGGACGAGCTGCGTGCCGCCTCCTTCGAGCGGCAGCGCAGGCTGCGCCAGGAGCCGCGCTTCCCGGGCGGGCCCGCCATCGACCCGGCCGGTTCGCACCACGAGCGGCGGATCCGCAGCTTCCAGCCACGCCGCAGCCGGGTCACCCCCGGCCAGCAGGACGCCCTGCTGCGGCTCTGGCCGAAGTGGGGCCTGGACATCGACGGGCAGCGCGTCCTCGATCTGCCCGAGCTGTTCGACGGGCTGCCGGCCGTGCTGGAGATCGGCTTCGGCATGGGCGAGGCCACCGCGCAGATGGCCGCCGAGGACCCGGGCACGGGCATTCTCGCCGTCGATGTGCACACCCCCGGTCAGGGCAATCTCCTCGGCCTCGCCGACCGGAACGGCCTCACCAACATCCGGGTGGCCAACGGCGACGCGATCATCCTGCTGCGCGAGATGCTCGCACCGGACGCGCTGGACGGCCTGCGGGTGTACTTCCCCGACCCGTGGCCCAAGAAGCGCCACCACAAGCGGCGGCTGATCCAGCCGGAGTTCCTCGACCTGGTGGCGCAGCGGCTGAAGCCGGGAGCCGTGATCCACTGCGCGACGGACTGGGAGCCGTACGCCGAGCAGATGCTGGAAGTGCTGACCGCGCACCCCCTCTTCGAGAACACCCAGGCGGACGGCGGCTACGCCCCCCGACCCGCGTTTCGGCCGCTCACCCGGTTCGAGGGGCAGGGCCTGGACAAGGGCCATGTCGTGCACGACCTGCTTTTCGCCCGCCGCTGAACCGCGCGTAGCCCGCTGGCGGGGGCCCGTACGGGGTCCACGCGCGGGCCGGGCGGGACCAGCTGGGCGGGTCGTCCAGCCGACCCGACGGAACCACCTGACTCGACGGGACCAGCCAGGCAGGTCGTCCAGCCAGCCCGACGGGACCAGCCGGGAGACCGAGCCAATGGGACGACCGAGCCCAGCGGGACGACCATGCCCAGCGGGACGGACGGACCCAGCGGGACCACCGAGCCCACCGGGCCCAGCGGGACGACCGGGCCCAGGGGGACGGACGGACCCAGCGGGACGGACGGACCCAGCGGGGGCCACCGAGCCCAGCGGGTCCGCTGAGCCCGTGGACCGGCCGGTCCGGCCCCCTGGACGGCCGGGCGCCCCATGGCCAGGTGTCAGTGCCGCTGGTTAGGGTCATCGAGTGGTGTCCGACGGGTCTGTCCAGCAGCGGGAGTCGCAGCCCGCCGTCCCGCTCCTTCAGGAGCAGCGGGTCGGCGAGATCCTGGCGGCCGTGCCCGAGCGCGGGCACTGGCGCTACCGGCCCCGCCGCGTCGGCAGGGTGTGGCGCAGCCGGACGTTCCGCGTCGTCGTGGTGGTCACGGTGCTCGCCCTCTGCGGTCTGGCGATCCTGGCCCTGGTCCGCGATCAGACCGGCACCCAGGGCTTCCTCGTCGGTCTCGGCCTCGCCGTGCTGCCGGTGCCGCTCCTGACGGCGGCCTTCCGCTGGCTGGACCGGGTCGATCCGGGCCCCTGGCGGAACATGCTGTTCGCTTTCGCCTGGGGTGCGTTCGCCGCCGCCCTGGTCGCGATCCTCGCGAACTCGTTCGCGACCCGCTGGATAGCCACGACCACCGCCGATCCGTCGAACGCCGACACCCTCGGTGCCACGGTCATAGCCCCGGTCGTCGAGGAGAGCGCCAAGGCCGCCGCGGTCCTGCTGATCTTCCTGTTCCGAAGACGGGATTTCCACGGGATCGTCGATGGCGCCGTGATCGCCGGCATCACCGCGAGCGGCTTCGCCTTCACCGAGAACATCCTCTATCTCGGGAACGCCTTCGGCGAGGATCAGCAGATCGGCACCACGGGCTTCGTATCGGTGACGGCCGCGACGTTCTTCGTCCGGGCGGTCATGTCGCCGTTCGCGCACCCGCTCTTCACGGTGCTGACCGGCATCGGTTTCGGGCTCGCCGCGGCCGCCCCGCGCCGGGCCCGCGTCCGCCGCATCGCGCTGCCGCTGCTCGGGCTCGTCCTCGCCATGGGCATGCACGCGCTGTGGAACGGGTCGGCGGTCTTCAGCCCGTACGGCTTCTACGCGGTGTACGGCGTGTTCATGGTCCCGGTCTTCGGCCTGGTGACCTGGCTGGTGATCTGGTCGCGCCAGCGGGAGCTGCGGACGCTCGCCGCCGAGCTGCCCGCCTACGCGGCCGCCGGCTGGCTGACCCCGGCGGAGCCGCTCGCCCTCGCCTCGATGCGGGCCCGCGGCCTGGCCCGCGACGCCGCCCGCCGGAAGTACGCCATGGCGGCCCGTGGCTCCTGGCAGAGCCCGTACGGGCCCGTCCCGGCCCCCTCCGCCCAGGCGAAGGCCGCGGCCAAGGCCCACGGACAGGCGGCCGCCCAGGCCGTCGCCGAGTACGAGTCGTTCGCGACCTCACTGGCCTCGCTGCGGCTCCGGGCCCGCCGCGGGACGGCGGGCCCGGACTTCGCCGCACGCGAGCTGGAGCTCCTGCACCATCTCTGGCAGCGCAGGGAGGTGGCCGCGCCCGCCCTGGCGTACGCGGCGCAGGCGACGGGCCGGCTGCGCCCCTCGTACCCGCAGCCCCCGTACCCCCAGCCGTTCTCGCAGCACGCGCGGTATCCGCAGCCCGGCCCGCGCGGTCCGCACGGGCCGGGCCCCCGGCACGAGCCGCGTGCGCAGTACCCGCAGTACGGCGGTCATCGCGGCGGACACGGCCCGGGGCCGGGCCCCGGGCCGGTCGGCAACCCGTATCCGGCGCCGCAGCCGCCACGGTAGGACGGCCGTGCGTCAGGTCAGGCGGACGCCTCGGTGAGCCGGGCCAGCTCCTGCTCGGTCAGCGACAGGTCCGCAACGGCCACCAGCGCGGGCAGCTGCTCGACCGTACGGGCCGAGGCGATCGGCGCGACCACGGTCGGCCGGGACGCCAGCCAGGCCAGCGCGACGGTCGCGATCTGCGCGTCGTGCTCCTTGGCGACCTCGTCGAGCGCCGCCAGGACCCTCTGGCCCCGCTCCGAGTCCCGGTACTGGGCGACGAGCTCCAGCCGCGCGCTCTCCACCGTGGCGCCCGGACGGTACTTCCCGGTGAGGAAGCCGGAGGCCAGCGCGAAGTACGGCACGGCGGCGAGCCCGGCGCGGGCGGCGGTGTCCTGGAGCTCGCCCTCGTACGTGTCGCGGGAGACCAGGTTGTAGTGCGGCTGCAGGGCGACGTAGCGGGCCAGGCCCTCGCGCTCCGAGAAGTCCAGGGAGGCCTGGAGCCGCGCGGGGCTGATGTTGGAGGCGGCGATCTCCCTGACCTTGCCCTCCTTCACCAGCTGGTCGAGGGTGGTGATGATGTCCTCGACCGGCACGCTCTCGTCGTCGAAGTGCGTGTAGTAGAGGTCGATGTGGTCGGTGCCGAGCCTGCGCAGCGACGCCTCGGCCCCGGCCTTGATGGTGGCGGGCGCGAGCCCCTTGTACGAGGGGTGGGTGGAGACCTTGGTGGCGATCACGACATCGGCGCGACGGGAGCGGGAGGCGAGCCACTTGCCGATGACCGTCTCCGACTCCCCGCCCTCGTTGCCCTGCACCCAGGCGGAGTAGCCGTCGGCGGTGTCGACGAAGTTGCCTCCGGCCTCGACGTAGGCGTCCAGGACGGCGAACGACTGCGCCTCGTCGGCGGTCCAGCCGAAGACGTTGCCGCCGAGGGCGAGCGGGAAGACCTGAAGGTCCGAGGAGCCCAGCTTACGAAGAGAAGTCATGAGTGGATCAACGTCCCGCGCCGGGCCCGCTATTCCACCGCCGGGTCCGCTGTTCCACCGCCGGATCCGCTGTTCCACCACTGTTCCGCTGTTCCGCCACTGTTCCGCTGTTCCGCCACTGTTCCGCCACGACGGACCGGCAGCCCTGACGTCGGGGGGTGAGCGTCAGGGCTGCCGGGGTTCATCGGGGGCTGACCGGCGCACCTCACGGGTGGGCGGTCGCCGTTCCAGGGGGTCGTCTCAGGGGTTGAGGCCCTTGCCGCGGAGCCAGGCCATCGGGTCGATGCCCGTACCGCCGGCGGTGTGGACCTCCAGGTGGAGGTGCGGCCCGGTCACATTGCCGGTCGCGCCGACCCGGCCGATGGTCTCACCGGTGCTGACCTTCTGGCCGACGCCGACGCCGATCGAGGACTGGTGGCAGAACCACAGCTCCGTACCGTCGTCGAGCTCCAGCACCGTGCGGTAGCCGTACGCGCCGGACCAGCCGGCCGACTTGACCGTGCCGCTGTGGATCGCCTTGATCGGGGTACCGGTCGGAGCCGCGAAGTCGAGGCCGGTGTGGTGGCCGGAGGACCACATCGAACCGGCTTCGCCGAACGTCGAGGTGATCGTGTACGAGGAGGTCGGGATGGCGTAGCTGGCGGCGAGCTTGGCGAGCCGCAGGGCCTCCGCCTTCTTCTTGGCCTCCTCCTCCGCCTTCTTCTTCTCGGCCTCGGCCTTGGCCTCCGCCTCGTCCTGCTGCTTCTTGGCCTCGGCGGCGGCCTTCTCGGAGGCTTCCTTCTCCTGGGCGGCCTTGGCCTCGGCGTCGGCGGCGTCCTGCTGCTGCTCGGCCTGCTGGAGGATGCGGGCGCGGAGCGCCTCGCCCGCGTCCGTCGCCCCCTGCTCCGCCTCGGCGGTGGTGATGCCGGCGGTGGTGAGCGGGGCGGAGGCGGCCGTGACCGCGGTCTTGTCGGCCTCGGACCCGTCGGAGAACAGGGCGCCCACACCGGGCAGGGACTTGGCGTCGGGGAGGTTGTCCTTGATGGAGTCGGGCACCGAGATGGAGACCGGCGGCTTGCCCGCCGCGGTGGCCATGCCGCCCGCGCCGACCGCCGCTATGACGCCGACGCCGAGCACGGTGGAGCTGCGGGCGAGACCGTTGCGCTGCTTGGCGACGCGGTGTCTGCCGCGCACCGGGCGGACGGTCTCCTCGGTGGGGTTCCACTCGTCCCAACCACGCTCGGACTCACCGGAGTTGGCCTCGGCGCGGAGGTCGCCACCGAACTCGCCACCGAACTCCCCGGCGAACTCGCGACCGGGCTCGCCGCCGAAGTCTCCGGTGGTTCCGACGGCCGATCCGCCGTTCAACCCGCCGTTCAATCCGCCGGTGAAGTCACCGCCCGGCTCGGTGCCGTGCCCCGTGCCGTAGTCGGTTCCGAACGCCGTCGCCGGACCGGTGGGCACGAACGCCGTAGCCGGACCGGTGGGGACGAAAGCCGTGGCGGGACCGGTGGGTGCGAATTCGGCGCCGTAACCGGCGCCGTAACCGGCGTCGGGACGGGTGCCGTAGTCGGCGCCGTGACCGCTGCCGTAGTCGGGTTGGAACCGGGACGGGGCCTCGGGGGCAGGCTTGTTGGACGCCACGGGGGCGCACTCCTTTCCTTCCTTCTCGCCTACCGGGTTAGCTGACGGGTTCGGAGCAGGAAGGTCTCCTACGGGCCCCTCCGTCTCTCACGAGACACAGGTGTCCGATTCACCCCAATGTAGGTGGTTCCCCGGTTCCCTTGCGGAATTCGGCGCTCGCGCACGGTGCCGCCCTTGACGACGGCTGGGACGACCGCGCTGCGTTATCGAACGTTAATAGACACCGGCGTCCTATTCCAAGCTGTTCCCACTGATCGTTCACGTCTTTGGCCTGGACTTTACGGGACACAAGCGGGTGGAATCGGACGAGTTGACCGCACCTCAGCCATTACCCCGTTTCTGACGTTGCGTCAAACGTTATGCGGAGCGGCGCCTTTCGACTACACAGGGTGGCATCACGCATCCGCCCCCTCGCCACGCCCCTCGCCACGCCCCTCGCCACGCTTCTCGCCCCGCTTCTCACCCCGCCCCTCCCACCGTCTCCGCGCCCACGATCCGTACGGTCCTGCGCCGGTCCGGCTGCCCCGCGGCGGGACGTACCACCGCGAGCAGCGCCATGTCGTCGGTCGTCTCGCCGCCCGTGTGCAGCCGTACGTCGTCGGTCAGCGCGGACAGCAGCTCCTCGGGCCCCGGAAAGATCCGCCCGCGCAGCCGGGCCGCCGGATCGTAGAAGACCCCCTCGGCGTTCCGCGCCTCGGACAGCCCGTCCGTGTAGAGCAGCAGCGTCGTCCCGGCCGGCAGGTCCCACTCGTCCGTCCGCTCCGGCCATGCCCCCAGCCCCATCCCCAGCGGCAGCGCCGGCACGGACGGCTTCAGCACCTCCAGCGCCCCGTCCGGGTGGAGCAGGATCGGTTCGGGGTGACCACGGTTGACGATCCGCACCCGGGAGAGCCCGGACGGGATCTCGGCGAGCACGGCGGTGATGAAGCCCTCCAGGACGTCGAGCCCGCCCCGCCGCGCCTCCTCCCGCGCCAGCGCCCGCTCCAGCCGGCCGGCCACCCCCTCCAGCGAGGGCTCCTGCTCGGCCGCCTCGCGGAACGCCCCCATGACCACCGCCACCGTCTCCACGGCTTCGAGCCCCTTGCCCCGCACGTCCCCGACCACCAGCCGCACCCCCTGCGGGGTGTCCGCCACGGCGAAGAGGTCACCGCCGACGAACTCGTCCGCCTGCGCCGCCTCGTACCGCGCGGCTACCTGTAGTCCGCCGATCCGGTCGGACGGCTGGGGCAGCACCGCGCGCATGGCGGTCTCCGCGACGAATCTCGCGGAGGCCAGCTGCTCGTTGCCGCGCCGCACGACCCCGTTGATCACCACGGCGAGGACCGAGACGGTGGCCAGCGTGAGCAGCTCGATCAACGGCACGACCTGCGGCAACGTATTGCTGTACAGCCGCAGCGCGATCACGGCCAGCATCGAGGCGATCCCGGTGCGGATGGTGCTGGAGAGCGAGAAGAACGGGGCGGCGATCAGCGGGGCGGCCACGAACAGCGGAATGGCGGTGAAGGTCTGCGGGGTGAAGAAGTCGAACACGAGCCCGCCGAGAATCATCAGGGCGGGGAGGGTACGCACGA
This sequence comes from Streptomyces sp. NPDC057697, assembly GCF_042799335.1. Lineage (NCBI taxonomy): Bacteria > Bacillati > Actinomycetota > Actinomycetes > Kitasatosporales > Streptomycetaceae > Streptomyces > Streptomyces sp. NPDC057697. The sequence goes on from NZ_JBHVJA010000003.1 coordinate 28,848, forward strand.
AGCTCCGGGTACGCGCACCGCCCCCGGCATGTCTGCCGCGCCGCCTCTCCCGCTTCCACACCTGTGGTCTCCTGCCCGGTACGCGCGCGGCTGCGGACGGTACCGCGCCCCACTCCCAGGCTCGCCGGAGCGGCACGGAGCTGCGACTCCTCGTCCGCCAAAAGGGGGATACCCGCGACGGGGCTCACGCACCCGCGCGGGCCCGCGCACGGAAACGAATCAGGCCCGGCACGCTGTATGCGTGCCGGGCCTGGTCCTTCAGTAGCGGGGACAGGATTTGAACCTGCGACCTCTGGGTTATGAGCCCAGCGAGCTACCGAGCTGCTCCACCCCGCGTCGGTGAACACAACTCTACGGCATCTCCGGCGCCCGTTTGACCACTCCGGTTTGCCGGGCCGTCACCCGGACCGGGACGGAACGGAGCGTATGGGCGCAATCAGGACGTATTCGTCTCGGAGATGCGGGGAACGGGCGCGGCCTTCCCGTCGACGGCCGGCTGCTTCACCGGGTTCACCCCCTGTTGCAGGGCGTGCAGGATCGCCAGCCCCTGGCCGACGACGCCCGCCGCCATCTCGTTGACCCCGCTGGTGCCGTTGAGCACGGTGAGGTCGGCCCCGGACATGCCGCGGGCGGCCGCGTCGGCGAGCGCGGGCAGGTTCTCGACGATGCGGTTGGCCGCGATGAGCTCCTGGTTGCCGTCCCGCAGCGAGGCGGCGCGCGCGCTGTTGGCGTCGGCCTGCGCCTGGGCGAGGGCCCGCTCCGTGTACGCGTTGCCGTCGGCCTCGAACTTCACCCGGTCCCGGGCCGCCTCCGCCAGGGTCCGCTGCCGGTACGCCTCGGCGTCCGCCGGGCGCCGGACCTCCGCCTCCAGCCGTTGCGCGGCGAGCGCCGCCTGTCGTTCGGCCAGCGCGGTCTGCTCCTCGATGACCTCGTGCGAGGCCTTGGCCTGGGCGAGCGGCCCGGCCTGGGCGGCGCGGGCGTTGTACTGCTCGGTCTCGGCGAGGAACCCGGCCCGCTTGATCGCGGTGTCGCGTTCGTACTCCGCCTTGAGCGCGGCGGCCTGCTGCTCGCGCTGACTGGCCTCCTGGTCGGCCTTGGCCTCGGCGATACGGGCCTGACTGGCGACGGCGGCGGCGTGCGGGGCGGCGAGGTTCCTGATGTAGCCGGTGGCGTCGTCGATCTCCTGGATCTGGAGCGCGTCCACGACGATGCCGAGCTTCTCCATCTCGCCGTGGCTGCCCGCGATGACCTCCTGGGAGACCCGGTTGCGCTCCCGGATGATCTGCTCCACGGTCAGTCCGCCGACGATGGACCGCAGATGTCCGGCGAAGATCCGCCCGACGAGTTCCTCCATCTGTTCCTGCTCGGTCAGGAAGCGGCGGGCCGCGTTGGCGATGGAGACGGCGTCGTCGCCGACCTTGAAGACGGCCACGGCGCGGACGTTGAGACGGATGCCCTGCTGCGTCACGCAGTCCTCGGTGATCTCCGCCTCGCGCAGCGCCAGGGAGAGCATGCGCGCCTTCTGCTTCACCGGGAGCACGAAGCTGCCGTGCCCGGTGACGATCCGGAACTGGGTGTCCAGGGTCTGGCCCTTGGAACCGGATATGAGCATCGCCTCGTTGGGGGCGGGAACGTGCCAGAAGAACATCGGAGGCTCCTGCCGTAGGTCACTGCTTCCGTAGGTCCGTGGTTTACGTGCGGCCGCCACGGCCGCCGCACTTCCTTGGGTCCGTGGTTACGTGCGGCCGCACCGGCCGCACGTAACGACTCCGGCCGCCGCGTCGACTCCGGCCGCCTCGACGGCTCGGGCCGCTCAGGGCGGCAGGCGCTCCACGATCACGCCCCGCGCCGACACCGAGTCGACGACGACGACGCGCTCGTCCCGGTCGATCGACGTCGCCGACCACGCGGTGTACGCCTCGGACCCGCCCCGTACGGCCACCAGCACTTCGCCGGGCCCGCCCGGCGGAATCGGCACGGTGACACGGCCGATCGCCCCGACCGGGCTGCGGGCGGACTCATCTGCCCTGTGCATGCGCCCTCGCGAGCCTCTGTGCGTACGCCGGCTCACGCCGCTTCTCACGCGGTGTACCGCACCAGTTCATGGGTCGACCCCGCCTCCTGGAGGCCGGGCCTCCCTCGACCCTTCCACGGTACTCCGGACCTCGTCACAGAACGTCCTGTACCACCCCATAACGGCAACGAGCGGCCATGAATATCTGGTGATATGACTGTTTTACCCTTTGCCTGCTCACCGCGCCGAACACGCGTTGACCGAGGAGCGATCCGTGGACGACTACACCCTGCTCGACCTCTTCTGGACCATGCTCTGGTTCTTCCTCTGGGTCATGTGGCTGTTCCTGCTGTTCAAGGTCATCACGGACATCTTCCGCAGCCACGACCTCAGCGGCTGGGGCAAGGCGGGCTGGCTGATCCTGACGCTGCTGCTGCCGTACCTCGGCGTGCTCGTCTATGTGATCGTGCGCGGCAAGTCCATGAGCCGGCGGGACATCAAGGAGGCCCAGGACCGCGACGCGGCCTTCAAGGCGTACGTACGCGAGGCCGCGGGCACCTCCGACACGGGCGACGCCACGAAGAAGGGCAGCCACGTCGACGACCTGGCGAGACTCGCCGAGCTCAGGGACCGGGGCGCCATCACGGACGAGGAGTACCAGCGGGCGAAGACGAAGCTCCTCGTCTGACCGCCCCGGCCGCGCGGGCGGGCCGCCGGCCGTGCTCCGCCGGGACAACCGGGGCGATGCGTGGAATCCTGAAAGGTGGCACGCCAGGCGACAGGATGCCCCGCCGCGGTGCCTCTCACAGGCCCCCGAGCCCCGTCCGTCGGCGTGAACTCCCGATGAGTGGAGGACTCGATGTGGACGACCATCGTCATCATCGTGGCTGCCGTGATCGTCGTGGCTCTGGTCGCCCTCGCGCTGCGGACGATGTCCCGGCGGCGGCACCTGCGGGAGCGTTACGGGCCGGAGTACGAACGCACGGTCAAGGCGAAGCACAGCCGCGGAGCGGCCGAACGCGACCTGAAGGCCAGGGAAGAGCGGCACGAGGCGCTGGAGATCCGGCCGCTGCCCGCGAGGGTCCGCGACCAGTACGCCCGGGACTGGAACACCGTCCAGGAACGCTTCGTCGACGACCCCGACCAGGCGGTCGGCGAGGCGGACCGGCTGGTGACCACGCTCATGAGCGAGCGCGGCTACCCGACCGAGAGCTACGAGCAGCAGACTCGGGACCTGTCGGTCGAGCACTCCCGGACGCTGGAGCACTACCGCGCCGCCCATGAGATCAACCAGCGCGCGGGTGGCAGGGAGACCTCGACGGAAGAGCTGCGGACCGCGATGGTCCACTACCGCGCGCTCTTCGACGAACTGCTGCGGGGCGACACCTCTTCCCCGGACGGCGAACACCGATGAGAGCCCTGCGGCCGGGACCGTCCGCAGGCACCCCGTGGAGGTGAAGGGACATGCAGAGGGATGGACCGACCGGACGCGACGCGTACGCCGAGCCTGCCCGCGAAGCCCTGTCCACCGAGGACATCGCCCGGCCCGAGACAAAGCCGCCGCGACGGCCCCCGGACCCGGCCGGGGAGCGGACCACCGCGCCCGATCCCGACAGCACGGCGCCCAGAAGCAGAATCACCGACGAGACCGGCCGCCCGAGAGAGACCGTCACGCACGACCGCGACGAGCCCGCCCGGAGCCCGGAGTCCGCGCAGAGCCCCGGTTCCGCCCCGCTGATCGGCCCCCAGGACACGGAAGACCTCCGTGCCCGGTGGCAGCGGATCCAGCAGGAATTCGTCGACGACCCCCAGCGGTCGGTCCTCGCGGCGGACGAGCTCGTCGCCGAGGTCATCCGGCTGCTCGCCACCACCTTCGCCGACCACAAACGGGGGCTCGAAGGCCAGTGGCACCGCGGCGAGGAGGTCGCCACCGAGGACCTGCGCCTGGCCCTGCGCCAGTACCGGTCCTTCTTCGACCGCCTGCTCACCACCTGACCCGGACGGGAAAGCACGGAGCGCCCCGACCGGATGGAACCGGTCGGGGCGCTCCGCAGCAGGTCGGAGGAGATTTCCCCGCCCTGCTGCCGGTAGGCCGTGTGGGACTCGAACCCACAACCAACGGATAAAAAAAGGCCCGACGATCTTGTGTTGGAGGGTTCTGACTGATCGCTCGGCTGTCGCAGAGGCCCAGTGTGCGGGGCCATCGGTGCCATCCGGTCGCCCTGTGCTGGCGCGTCCGCTCACGCAAAACTGTCTGGAACAGGTTCGCCCCCAAACCAGCGGTCAGCCACCAATATGTCCCCCAACGCTGTTGGGACCTATCTTGAAAGCCTGACCCGGGACATCCCCGCACCTGCGGGGTGGGCCTGACAATGCCTACGCTGCACTGATGCCGGCGCAGTGGTCCTCGCGCACGCGGGGGTGGTCCCAGTCTGCTTAATTGGACAGGCCCGGAAACAGAGTGGTCCTCGCGCACGCGGGGGTGGTCCCAGTTGATTGGACAGGCCCGGCAACAGAGTGGTCCCCCACAGACTCGGGGGTGTTCATCGACACGTGGTCGTCAACCGAGGCTTCGGTTGACGACCACGTGCGTTGCACCCCCACCTTGGGCACGCACACGCGAGCGGTTCTCACTTGCCAGCTCGACCCGATTTCGCACAGGCCCCCACTTAAGTAGACTCTTCGAGTATTCCCGTGACCCTATGCACGGGGCCCCGTTGGTCTCGAAGACGGGCCGTCAGACAAGGGCCCCAATAGGTCTCCGCAGGAGGGGAAAATGTTCGTGATCACAATGAAGTGGCGTGACCCCTGGTGGTCTAATCCGGGGTGGTGGCACCTCATCGTCAGTCTGGCTATCGCTGCTGTCTTCTGACAGCACTCCCCCGCAGGCTGGACTGCCTGCGGGGGCTGCACCAGTCACTCTCCCAGCGTCCAGCTCTGCCCGTCTGGGTCATCGAGACAGACGAACTGTCCCTCTGCGTCGATGGTGATGCCATAACGGTCGGGGGTAGGGCTGCCCGCGTCTTGGTAGCTGCGATGGGCGTCTTCGAGGGTGGTCCAGAGGCGGCGGGGTCCCGCCTCGGTCACAGTGGTGTCGGGGTGGAGCTGGGCGATGGAGCCGTCGCGGTGCCAGACGCGGGCGGCGGTGATCTCGCGCTCGTCGTTGAGGTCGTACTGCCAGGTGAGGCCTGGGACGGCGATGCCGGCGAGGAAGCGGAAGTGATTGTCGGCGATGGCCTTGGCGGGGAGGGCGGAGGGGCGGCCGGGACCGGTCGGCAGGGGCGGGCGACGAGCAGGGACACCATCGCTCGTGGTGTGGCGGAGGGGCATGAAGAAGGCGCCGTGGCGGAGGAAGCGGCCGGTGGCGGTGCCCGGTCCCGTGGGGTGGATACGGGCGAGGGCGTTGCCGAGGGGGGCAAGGAGGCAACCGTCGTCCGTGAGCTGCTGGAGCAGCGCCGGAGGGACGGTGGACAGGCCGCATGTGACGATGATGCGGTCGTAGGGGGCGCGGTCGGGGGCGCCGAGGGAGCCGTCGCCTGTGATCACGGTGGGGCGGTATCCGGCGGTGGCCAGACGTTCGCGGGCGGGGCCGGTGATGTCGGCGGCGATATCGACAGTGGTGACATGGTCGTCGCCGAGGCGGTGGGCGAGAAGGGCGGCGTTGTAGCCGGTGCCGGCGCCAATCTCCAGGACGTTCATCCCGTCCGCCACGGCGAGCGCTTCGAGCATGGTGGCCATGAGGGACGGCTGGGAGCTGGACGAGGTCGCCGCGCCGTCCGTACGGTGGGTGACCAGGCTGCGGTCCTCATGAACAGCGGTGAACCACTGGTCGTCGCCGGAAACGCGTTCCCCGGAGGACACGTAAAAGTACGGGACGAAGACATGTCGAGGGACTTCTTCGAACGCGAGGAGCCACCGCGAGTCGGTGAGGTCGCCGGAATCCATGAGGGCCTGGGTGAGAGCGCGGCGGGCCTCGGCGGCGGCCTGATCTGTGAAAGCACTGGTCATCAGCGGGTGGAGCCTTTCTGTAGGAGGTCGGCGATGGCGTGAGTGATCGGTTCGCGGGTGGGTTCGATCCAGGCCCACTGGCCCCCCGCGTTGACGTCGACCAGGTAGTGCACGCCCTGGCCGTCCACGATGAAGTCGAGGGCGGCGAAGACCAGGCCGAGGCGGCGCATCATCTCGCGTACCGCGTCCGCGATCGAGACGGGCAGGACGATGGCGGTGTGGGTGAAGGCGTCGGAGCCCTGGCGCCAATCCGGCCCGATGTGCCCGGGCGGGGCCTGGATCGAGGCGGCGAACAGCCGACCGCCGACGACCGCGACGCGGACCTCGTACGCACGGTCGGCGATCTCCCGCTGGAAGAGGTGAGCGGTCAGCGCGATCCGGGGATCCACCCACTGTTCCTCGGGGACACGGCGGGTGTAGAGCTGGCCCCGCGTGCCGCCCTCCGTGTGGACGATCCCGCCCAGCACCTTCGTCACGATCCGCCCGCCGCAGCGCCGGGCGAAGGGCGGGACGGCGGCCGGGTCGTTGGTGATCAGCGTCTCGGGCACCTGGAGCCCGCTGGCGACGGCGGCTGCCAGGTGCACGGGCTTGGTGCAGTCGACGTTCGCCTGCGGCCGGTTCACCCACAGCACCCCGGGCAACGACCCGAGGACGGTGACCGCCCGCTTGGCCTGCCCGATCGCGAAGCGGCGCTCCGGACCGCCCATCGATTCCGGCAGCTCGTGGACGGTGGGCTTGCGCCACCACACCGCCCGCAGCTCCGATAAGTCGATGCCTCGGGCGCAGTCGTGGAGGGAGCCGGTCCAGCGACCGTCCGCCCCCAGCTCTGTACGGAGGGTCGTACGGGTGGGGAAGTCGGCGAGGTCGGTCCGCCAGAACGGGACCCGCCGCTCGTTCAGCTCGCGCAGGACGAAGTCCGCAGTGGGGTCCAGGGCGTGGGTGACGACGAGCACGCGCGGCGGGAGTCCGCCGCGCGTGCTCCGACTGACGCGGAACGTCATCAGTCGTCGTACTCGTCGTCGTTCTGATCCGTGTCGACGGCGATGGCGTCCTTGCCGTCCGACTCGGTGTTGCACGACGTCTTGCTCATGGTGGGGTGGGCGCCGGCCGGGAAGCCGTCGACCAGGGAGAGCTGGGTGACCGGGTCCACGGTCAGCACCGGACGGTGGCCGTGGACCGGCATCGGGTCGGTCAGGCTGTCGAGACCGAATGGCCGCGTCTCAGCAGGTCCGACCGGCTCAGCGGCGATCTCGTGGGACAGGGACGGGACACGTTCCAGCAGGAGCGACATGAAGGGTTCCCTTTTCGTCGTAGAGGTGCTCGGGCGGTTCCCCGGGCCGTGGGCCAGGGGGTGTGCGCCGCGGGCAGAGGTCCACCAAGTGGGTCTGTCTCCTGCCCGGGGCAGTCTCAGGAAGTGGCCGACGATTCCGAGTCCGGTTTGGTGCCGGCGGCAACGGCCGGCATGGGCTTCATGGGCGAAGCCGCGTCGACCACCTGCGGGATGAGAACGAGGAAGGGCGGTACGACACCGATGACGCCGAGCAGCAGGGTGGCGGGACCGGGTCGCGAGGGGCGACCTGCGGCGTGCCTGCCGCTCATCGCGCGCCGCCCAGGGAGAGGAACACCGTCCACTCCTCGGCCGTCCAGCGGGTGGGGTCACCGTGGCGGCTGCGAAACGTCCGCGCGTCCTCGGAGAGCAGTACCCGGTCGTCGGTACGGGGCCCAGGCCCCCGGGGGCTTTCGTGTGCGGCATCCGTCCAGGGAGGTCGGGACACCGGTTCACCTCTTCCCTGGGGTGGCGAGTGGCTGACCGTTCCAGGGAACCGTCACACCCCACCGGGCGGCCAGGAAGCCCGACGGCCACAGCGCGGCCATTCAGCGGCCACTTCGAACAGATGGACCGATCTTCCGTAACGCCGGGTATGAGCAGATCAGTTGAGCGTTACGTTGGAGAGGTCGAGCGCGAGGGGACACGGTGAGGACCAACGACAGGCTGCGGGCGGCACGGCTCGACCGCGGGTGGCTGTCCCAGGAGAAGGCAGCTGAGGAGATCAGCACGGCGGGCCGGCTCGCGCTCGGCGACCCGTACTTCACCGTCAGCGTGCGTACCTACCGCCGCTGGGAGTCGGACCGGCCGGGCTGGCCCCGGCCCGACACCGCCGCCGCCCTGCGCGCCGCCTTCGGCCTCTGCCCGGAGCACCTCGGCTTCCCTCCCCCGCCCGGTCACCCAGCCCGTTCACGCCGTGCGGAGGAGGGACCTTCCATGGAACGCCGGAGCTTCCCGGCCGCCGGATCGGTGGCCGCGCTCGGCGTGGTAAGCCCGACCGACCTCAGGCCCCGGGACATCGACCCGGCCCTGGTCGGCTACTTCTACCAGCAGCTCGGTGGCCACTACACCGCCGACATGATGCTCGGCCCCCGCGATCTCATCGGGACCGTCACCGAGCAGTACCGGCTGATCAGCGATCTCACCCGGGCGGCCAGCGGCACCGTGCGGAAGGAACTGATCCAGGTCGGGGTGACCTACGCCGCGCTGGCCGGATGGCTCCATCAGGACGCCGGCCTGTGGGACTCGACCGCGTACTGGCACGGCATCGCGCAGATGGACGCCCAGATCCTCGGGAACGCCGATCTCACCGCGTACATCCTCTCCAACACGGCCCGCCTCCGATCCGACCTGGGCGACGGCCGGGCCTCTGTCGACCTGTGCCGACAGGGGCTGAGCGAACGGCATCGGCTCTCGAACCGCATCCGCGTCAACCTCATGCACCAGCAGGCCCACGGCCACTCCCTCCTGGGCGAACGGGCCGCCGTCGATCATCTTCTGGACGAGGCGTCCGCCGTGGTCGAAGTAGCGGATCCGTCCGTGCCATGGGGTGCGGTCCACCACAACGCGTACTTCTTCGAGGTCCAGCGGGCCACCTGCTACGGCCGCATGGGGCTGTACGAGGAGGCCCAAGTCATCTGGGACCGGATCAACGCCGACATGCCCCCGGACGCCCGCCGGGACACCGGCGTCTACCTCGCCCGCCAAGCCGCCGCGTACGCCGCCACCGGCGAGCCGGAACACGCCGTGACCCTGGCCGCCGAGTCCGCCAAGATCGCCGCCCAAACTGGCTCCGCCCGCCACCGCAAAGAGCTGGAAGCTCTCCGCCAGAGCATGAGCCGCTGGCGGAACGACCCCATCGGCGACTGTCTCGTCAAGGCCCTCAAGCCACTCGTCGCTTAAAACCGTTAAAAGAAGGAGCCCCCATGCCCGCCACCTCGCTGACCGACGCCGAACTCGCCCAGGCCCTCACCGACCTCCCCGGCTGGACCGTGGAGGACGGAAAACTCACGGCCACTTTCAAGACCGACCGCTCCACCGTCCCTTCTCTCTACGCGGCCGTGGCGGCGGCCGAGGACGAGGCCAACCATCACGCCGAGGTCCGCATCCTCTACGGGACGATCGGCTTCGCCCTCAACACCCACGACGCCGGAGGCGCCATCACCGCCCTCGACACCTCCACGGCCGCCCGCCTCACCGCCCTCGCGACCGAACACGGGGCCCGCCCGGTGAACGGCTGACGGGCGGGGTCAACGTCCGCGTGGTCGTATAGCCGAAACGGCAGGAATGGTGACCGGCCGGACAAGAGGCGGGGTGCTCTTCGTCCGTACACATCGGTCCGGAGCCTTCACCGGCTGGACGTCGAGCCCGTGCAGCCGCCAGACCAGCACCTCGGAGAGGGAACCCGCAGGGCCGAGTTCCCGCTGGGCCACGGCCTGCCGCAGCAGAGCGGTGGCCTCATGGCCCTCGCGTTCGGCTTGGTCCAGTACAGCAGTCAGGGCGGGCCACCCGGGCTCGGCCTGGATCCGGTCCGCGAGGTCGGGCAGCACAGTGTGGAGCACGGCGACCTGGCGTCGCCGGTCCGGTGCCGGAAGCCGCCGGCCGTAGGCACATATGGCCGCCAGCGGTTGGGCGGCTGCGATCCGGCAGGCGGTCCGCAGGGGCTCGACGGTCTGCCGGGCAGCTTCCGCCTGCTGGACAACCGTCGGCGGTGATGGTGTGGACCCCGGCCCAGTTCGACGTCTTCCTGGACGCGGCCGAAAGCGACCTCCTGTACCCCCTCTTCCACCTGATCGGCACCCGTGAGCTCCGCCGGCGAGGCCATCGGCCAGGGCTGGACGGACGTGGACCTGGACACTGGCCTCATCACCCCGCGAAGGAGATCGTGGCCGACTGCTGGGACCTGTACGAGTCCACGCCGAAGACGGACAGCAGCGCCAGCACGATCGCCCTGAACAGCGTCAGCGTCGCGCTGCTGCGGGAACACCGTGGGCGCCAGCAGGAGGAGCCGGGCGTCGTGGGCCCCGACCTGGGACGAGACCGGCAAGTCTTCACCCGGGAGGACGGCTCCTGGCTCCGCCCCGAGACGGTCTCGGAGACCTTCCGCCGCGTCCTCGCCGCCACGGATCTGCCCTCGATCACCATGCGTGATCTGCGCCATGTCGCCGCGACGCTCACCCCCGGCAGGGGGCGGGGACCTCCACACGATCAAGGAGGCGCTGCGGCACTCCGCAATCACGCTGACGTCGGACACGTACACGAGCCTGCTGCCGGAGGTGGACCAGGCTGCGGCCGAGGCCGCTGCGCGGCAGGTACCCCGTGCCCGATCGTCAAGGCCGATCGGCCCGGGCCACCCCATCGGTTGGTGCTGTCCCGGCGCACGTGGAGAAGCCAGCGCACCGGGGTACTGCCTGACCCAGCAAGTGCCCTCACACCACATCGGGGGCGCACCCTGGGCGGTACCACCCCTCCTACAGAGCTCCGCCCTCCCTCAGGCAGTCGTGGTCCTTCACCCACCACGCAGCGGCCCTAAAACCGCCGCAACACAGAAGGCAGAGCATGGCGACAAAGGCGCAAGCAGAGCCGTCCGTAGGCACTGAGAAACACGGCCACTCACCCCGAACGTGGGTCCGAAGGGTCGAAAATGGTGGACAGATCACCGAGTACTGCCCCACCTATTGCACGGACCATCACACCAACGACCAGGACGAGTGCCTCTCGCACCTGTTCCACGGGTTCCACTTCGAGAGGCCAGAAGTGGCTGTCTTCGACGCGAAGGACGGTACAGCCCTGGCGCCCATCCTTCAGGGCCGCATCCAAATCGCACCGTATGACCAGAATCCCAGGCTCCACATGCCGCACCTGGTCTTCGAACCTTTCCAGGACGAGGTCATGGAGTGCGTGGATCCCGACGATTTCGCAGACATCATCAGCAAGATCCGCACCCATTGCGACCGCCTCGACGAGATCCACTCCCAGTTGGTGCAGATCCGTACCGAGTGGCTGGAGGCCCAGGCATGAGCAGTACGGCACCAGCATCCGACAAGTCCACGCTGTGCGACGCGCTCGCCGGCCAATGCATCGGCCGCGACTGCGGGAAGAACGGCCACCCGGATGAGCCGATCCACGGCACGGCTGCCCACACGATGTCCGGAGGCTACGGGCACGGCCTCCTGGAGTTCGGAGTCGTCCACTGGCCGCATAATGCGCCAGAACTGGAGTTCGTGGGTGACGGCACCTGGCCGGGTCTGAACCTGGAGGAGGTGGATGAGCTGATCACTGATTTCAGGGCGCATCTGGGCGACCTCCTGCAAGCCCGTGATTTTCTGGCGGCTCTCTTGGAGGATCAGCAGACAGTCCATCAAGGAACTGTGGCAGTGCAGTAGCAGAGCGCGGCGGGAGTCGAGCGCTTCTCACCTGCCCTTGAACCCTCCCAGTGCCTCTCCGTCCGCCCCCAGGGCCATGATGGGGCCCGTCCGCTTACGCCCGAGCCCTCAAACGCCGAAGCGCCCCGGCCAGCCGAAGCCGGTCGAGGCGCTAAGTAGCAGGTCAGAGGGGGTTCCCCCGCCCCGCGTTCGGTAGGCCGTGTGGGACTCGAACCCACAACCAACGGATTAAAAGTCCGCTGCTCTGCCAATTGAGCTAACGGCCCTCGGCGAATCACCCCTGAGCATAGCCCGCCGGGGCCCGGTCGCCGATCGGGTATCGGCCACTGGGCCCCGGCGCGGTGACATTCCGGACCGTCAGGGGGTGTCGTCGGGGGCGGTCGTGCCAGGGTCGTCCGGGGCGAGGAACCAGTGTCTCGCCGACGCCAGCCACCATGCCGCCGCGAAGCCCAGGACCACCAGGACGGCGACGGGCGCGTAGTTGAACGTCTCCCAGGTGACCGGTGAGAGCTGCGGCAGCATGAAGAGCACCGTGATGATCAGGACCCAGACCACCGCCACGATGCCGATCGGGCGCGACCAGCGGCCCAGGTGCCAGGGGCCCGGGGCGAAGTCGTCGCCCCGGAGCAGCCGGAGCAGGGTGGGGATGACGTAGGCGATGTAGAGGCCGATCACCGCGATCGAGGTCACCGCCGCGTACGCGGTGACGTTGATCAGGTACGGCAGGCCCAGCGCCAGGGCTCCCGCCGCGGCCAGCCAGACCGCGGCGACGGGGGTGCGGGTGCGCGGGCTGACCGTGTGCCAGACGTGGGAGAAGGGCAGGGCCCCGTCGCGCGAGAAGGCGTAGATCATGCGGCTGTTGGCGGTCACGGACGCCATGCCGCAGAAGAGCTGGGCCCCGATCACGATCAGCAGCAGGAGCTTGCCGGTGGTGGCGCCGAGGGCGTCCAGGAGGATCTGGGCGGGCGGGGCGCCGGTCGGCGAGTTCAGCGCTCCGTCGTACGACTGGATGGCGAAGGTGAAGCCGAGAAGCAGGACGAAGCCGGCGATCCAGGAGGTCCAGATCGACTGGACGATGCCGCGCGGTCCGGCCGTCGCGGCGTCGTGGGTCTCCTCCGTCATATGGGCGGAGGCGTCATAGCCGGTGAAGGTGTACTGGGCCATCAGCAGGCCGATCATCACCACGTAGAAGCCGCTGCCCCACCCGGTGTTGTTGACGAATTCGGTGAAGACGAACGACGCCGACCGGTGCGAGTCCGGTACGAAGGTCAGGGCTCCGACGATGACGACGACCCCGATCACGTGCCACCAGACGCTCACGCTGTTCAGGAGGGCGACGATCCGCACCCCGAAGGTGTTGAGGAGGCCGTGCAGCAGCAGGATCGCGGCGAAGAGCAGGATCGTACGGGTGGGGGTGACCCCGAAGCCGAACTGGAGGTTCAGATAGGCGCCCAGGAAGGACGCCGCCCCGAAGTCGATCCCGGCGGTGACGGCGACCTGGCCGAGCACGTTGAACCAGCCCGTGAACCACGCCCAGGCGGCCGCCGTGCGCGGCGGGGCCAGTCGGTGGGCCCAGAAGTAGAGCCCGGCGGAGGTCGGGTAGGCCGAACAGATCTCGGCCATCGCCAGGCCGACGAAGAGCGTCATCAGTCCGACGCCGATCCAGCCCCAGGTGATGACGGCGGGGCCGCCGGTGTTCATGCCGAAGAGGTAGAGCGTGAGGCAGCCGGAGAGCACCGAGATGATGGTGAACGAGACGGCGTAGTTGGAGAACGCCGACATCCGCCGGGCCAGCGTCTGTGTGTACCCGAGCTGTGCGAGGCGCTCCTCGTCGGAGACGCCCGGGGGTGGGCTCCCGCCCATGTCGTTTGTCATGTCCCCAGCGATGCCCTGGCGCCGGAGCACACATGCGGGCGCCGGGGTCACGCCGGGGTCACGACTGGGGAAAGCGCGCCCCCGGGCAGCGCCCTCCCCCGGCCTCTGCCCAGCCCCCGCGCCATCTGCACCGCACGCGTCGCCCGCGCCGTCTGCATCGCCCGCGCCGTCTGCGTCGCCTGCACAGCCCGGCCCGGCCCGGTCCTGCCCTGCCCTGCCCCGAAAACGAGAAGCGGGCCCGCTCGTGAAGAGCGGGCCCGCTTTCCGCAGACCGTTCAGCGGACCTTCAGCAGGTCCTCACGGTGTTCAGCCGTTGCGCTTCCAGCGCGGCTTGTCGTCGCGGCGGCCGAAGGAACCGGTGTTGGTGCCGGTGCCCCGGTGGTCGTCGCGGCGGCCGGTCGGACGGTCGCCGCCGCCGGAGCGGAAGCCACCGGAGGGACGGTCGTCACGACGGTCGCGGTTGAACGGACGGTCGCTGCCGCCGGAGCGGAAGCCACCGGAGGGGCGGTCGTCGCGGCGGTCGCGGTTGAACGACGGGCGGTCGTTGTCCCGGCGGTCGAAGGAGCGGCCGCCACGGTCGTCACGACGGTCGTTGGAGCGGAAGCCGCCGGAGGGGCGGTCGTCGCGGCGGTCGCGGTTGAACGACGGACGGTCGTTGTCCCGGCGGAAACCACCGGACGGACGGTCGTCACGACGCTGGAAACCACCGCGGTCACCACCGCGGTCGTCCCGGCGGTCCCGGTTGAACGACGGACGGTCGTTGTCCCGGCGGAAACCACCGGACGGACGGTCGTCACGACGCTGGAAACCACCACGGTCACCACCGCGGTCGTCCCGGCGGTCGTTGCGGTAGCCACCGCGGTCGCCGCCACGGTTGTCCCGGCGGTCGAAGTTGCCCCGGTCGTCGCGACGGTCGTCACGGGCGGCGGGCTGCTCCGGCACGGAGACGGCGGCCTCGATGGCGGCCTCCGCCTCGGCGGCGGCCTCGGCCACCGCGGCCTCGGGGTCGTCGCCCCGCTCGCGCGCGGCACGGGCGACGAGGCGGTCGGCCTCCTCGCGCAGCTCACCGGCGCGGCGCTGGACGCGCTCCAGCTGCTTGGTCAGGTCGGCGACCTCGCGCTCGGCCTGCTTGGCGGCGTTGTTCGCGGAGTCGGCCTGGACCTCGGTCAGCGAACGGGCGCCGGTGATCTCGGCGACCTCCGGGTCGAAGGCGCCCGCGCCGCCGACGATGTGACGCGAGGCGTCGACGCCCGCGTCCTCCATCAGCCGGAAGATCTGACGGCGCTGGTGCGGCAGCGCCAGCGAGACGACGACACCGGACTTGCCGGCCCGCGCGGTGCGGCCCGAGCGGTGCAGGTAGTCCTTGTGGTCACCGGCCGGGTCCACGTTCAGCACCAGGTCGATGCCGTCGACGTGGATGCCTCGGGCGGCGACGTCGGTCGCGACGAGCGCGTTGACGTAACCGTCCTTGAAGTCGGCGAGCACCCGGGTACGGGCACCCTGCGTCATGCCGCCGTGCAGCGCGTCCGCCTTGACGCCCGCCTCGACGAGCTGCTCGGCGATGCGGTCGGCGCCCAGCTGGGTGCGGACGAAGATGATGGTGCGGCCCTTGCGGGCGGCGATGGCGGAGGTGACCGGCGCCTTGTCCTTCGGCTTCACGACGAGGACGTGGTGCGTCATGGTCGTGACGTTGCCCTGGGCGCTGTCGACCTCGTGGCTCACCGGGTTGTCCAGGTAGCGCTTGACCAGCGTGCCGATCTCGTTCTCCATCGTGGCGGAGAAGAGCATCCGCTGGCCGCCGACCGGAACCTGGTCGAGCAGCTCGGTGACCTCGGGCAGGAAGCCCAGGTCGGACATCTGGTCGGCCTCGTCGAGGACGGCGACCTGGACGTTCTCCAGGGAGCAGGCGCCCCGGTTGATGATGTCGCGCAGCCGGCCCGGGGTGGCGACGAGGATGTCGACACCGCGCTCCAGCGCGTAGATCTGGTTGCCCATCGATGTACCGCCGCAGACGACCTTCATCTTCAGGCCGAGCACGTCGCCGTACGGCTGGAGCGCGTCCGCGACCTGCATCGCGAGTTCACGGGTCGGGGTGAGGATGACCGCGCGGGGCTTCTTCTTCTCGGTGTGGCCGCCGGCCAGCGTGGCCAGGGTCGGCAGACCGAAGGAGAGCGTCTTGCCGGAGCCGGTGCGCCCGCGGCCCAGGATGTCCTTGCCGGCCAGGGCGTCCGGGATGGTCGCGGCCTGGATCGGGAAGGGCGCCGTCACGCCGTTCTGCGCGAGCTTGCGGACGATGCCCTCGGGCAGGCCCAGGTCGGCGAAGGTGATGCTCGGCTCGGCGTCCGCGTCCGCGGCGTCGGCCTGCTCGGCCAAGGCGGTGTCGGCCTGCTCGGCCAGGGGGGCGTCGGCCTCGATGGAGTCGGCGGACTCGGCGACGACGGCCTGCGCGGCCTCGACGAGCTCGTCGTTCTCGATGCTCTCGGGCATGACGGTGCGGTCAGAACTGGAAATTGACATGCGAAATGCGAAACCTTCCGGAGTCTCGGCACGCGCCCGTAACTCCGTGATTCGCAATTTCGACCGCCTCAATGCGGTCCAGCCACGGCAAGGGAGAGTACGCGCCACACGGCGCGCTTCTGTTTCGGCGCCGGGCAATGGGATCAAACGATCTACTACCATACGCACTCCCCCCCACATCGCGCAAACCGGCCGTTCCCAGCCCCCCACTACACCGGCCCCACCTGCGGCGATGCCTCGGGCGTCCGCAGCGGCACCGACTCCCCCAGGGCCCGCATCGCCTCACTGCGCAGCTGCGCCGCCGGCGAGGCGGACGGCGGCGGGGGCGGCGGCTCGGAGGGCTCCGGCTCCGGGGGCGAACTCGGCGGCTCGGGCGTCACCGGTCCGGAGGGCGCGGGGGACGCGGACGGCTGCGGCACCCCGGGCCCCGGCTTCGAGAGCGAGGGCGTCGGCGTCGGCCCGCCCCGGGTCGGCCCCGCGCTCCCGGGCTCCGCACCCGGGCGCGCCTCGCCGGGACTGGGCGAGGACCCGGCGGAACCGCTCGGCTCCGGCGACTCGACGGTCTCCCGCTCGGAGTGCGCCTCGGCCCCGCCGCCACCGGTACGGACCCGGCCCGTGCCCGCCACGGTGCCGCCGTCCGGCCGGGCGGCGCTCCCCCCGTGCCCGGTCGAAGGGGACGGCGACGACTCCGGTTTCCCCCCGTCGTCGCCGATGCTCATACAACCGGTGGACGCGGCGACCGTCGCGGCGACGACGGCCGCCCATCGGACGGGAACGGACAGCTGGCGCACGAGAGGCACCTCCGGGATACGGGGAAGGAGCGGGGCGGTACGGGAAGGAGAGGGGGCGCCGTGCCCAACTCTCGTTGCCCCGCCGGGGACACGCCCCGGCCCGGCCCGCACACCACCCGCACACCCGCCGCGCTCCGTCCGCGCGCCGCCAGGGACCCCGGCGGGCGTCCGGGACGGACCTCCGGGCGCGCTCAGCCGTAACCGAGCGCGTGCAGCCTCGCGTCGTCGATGCCGAAGTGATGGGCGATCTCGTGGACGACCGTGATCTCGGTCTCGGCGACCACGTCCTCGCGGGACTCGCACATACGGAGGGTCGGCCCGCGGTAGATGGTGATCCGGTCCGGCAGCACCCCCGCGTACCACTCGCCGCGATCGGTGAGCGGTGTGCCCTCGTACAGCCCGAGCAGCTCCGGATCGCCCGGGTCGGGCTCGTCCTCGACGAACACCGCGACGTTGTCCATCAGTCGTGTCAGCTCCGGCGGGATCCGGTCCAGCGCCTCGGCGACCAGTTCCTCGAACTCTTCGCGCGTCATCTCCAGCACCCCGTCATTGTCCCGTACGACCGGCCGCCGCGCCCCGGCCGGACCGCCCGGACCTGCCCTCCGCGAAGGCGTCCGCGCGCCCGCTCCGCCCCCGCCGTAAACCGTTTTGGCGATAGCCGCCGCCATCCCATATGCTTCTCACGTCCCCGACGCGCTGGAAGGCGCGCAGGTGGGCCCTTAGCCCTCATCGTCTAGTGGCCCAGGACGCCGCCCTTTCAAGGCGGTAGCACGGGTTCGAATCCCGTTGGGGGCACGCTTTACTGTGTGCGAGACTTGTCTCGCACATTAGCTTGGTCCTGTGGAGCAGTTTGGAGTGCTCGCCACCCTGTCAAGGTGGAGGCCGCGGGTTCAAATCCCGTCAGGACCGCTGCAGCTTTTACCAGCTGCGTGGCTGGGTAGCTCAGTTGGTACGAGCGATCGCCTGAAAAGCGATAGGTCGCCGGTTCGATCCCGGCCCCAGCCACCACCCGAAGGCCCCGTCCGTTGGACGGGGCCTTCGCCGTGTCAGGCCTCTTCCCGGTCCGCCCGGTTCACGCCGTCCCGGCCGCGCCACGCCCGTACCGCCAGAATCAGCAGCACCACCGCGACCACGGCCACCAGCGCCATGGCGTCCGGCACATGCTCGCCGACACGCTGGGCCCACTGCTCGACGGCGAACGAATCGTCCACGTCCAGCAGTCCGGGCAGCGCGGTCGTCCCGTCGAACGCGAGGAAGAGCGCGCCGAGCGCGATGAAGAACAGCCCGGACAGCAGCGTCGTGGTGTGCAGCTCGAAGCGGCCGAGCCGGAAGGCGCGGCCGCGCAGCCAGGCCCGGCGCCCCAGGTCGAAGCGTTCCCAGAGCAGCGCGAGCAGGAAGAGCGGGACCGCCATGCCCAGGGCGTAGACGGCGAGCAGCAGTCCGCCGTAGACCGGGCTGCCGCTGACCGCCGCCACGGTGAGGACGCTGCCGAGGATCGGGCCGGCGCAGAAGCCGGCCAGTCCGTAGACGGCGCCCAGTGCGTAGACCGAGACGGCGGTGGTCGGGCGGATCCGGCCGCTGAGGGCGGCGATCCGGCGCGAGGCGAAGCCCAGACCCACGATCTGGGCGATGCCGAGCCCGATGATCAGCCAGCCCGCGCCGAGGACGAGCGCGTCCCGGTGGCGGTAGAAGAGCCGTCCGGCGAACGAGCCCGCGGCGCCGAGCGGGACCAGGGTGGTGGCCAGTCCGGCGTAGAAGATGCCGGTACGGGCCAGGAGCCGCGAGGCGGAGTCGACGGAGTAGGCGAAGAAGGCGGGCAGGAGCAGCGCGCTGCACGGGCTGACCAGGGCGAGCAGCCCGCCGAGGAATGCCGCGAAATAGCCGATGTCGGCGGTCACTTCGCGCCGTCCCCGGCGCCCTTGGCACCCTGGCCGCCCTTGGCGTCCTCGGTGGCGCGGGCCTTCTCGGCCGCCGCCTCGATGGCCGAGGTGAAGGTCTCCATGGGCTGGGCCCCGGCGATCGGGCGGCCGTTGATCAGGAACGACGGCGTGGAGGTGGCGCCGATCCCGTACCCCTGTTCCTGGTCCTCGGACACGGCGGCCGAGGCGGCGGAGCTCTCCGCGTCGCGGGTGAAGCGGGCGAGGTCGGCGACTTCGGCCTGGCGGGCGAGTTCCTTCAGCCGGTCCTTGCCGAAGCCCTTCTCCTTGGCGCCCTCGGCGTACGCGGCGGCGTGGAACTCCCAGAAACGGCCCTGCTGACCGGCGGCCCAGGCGGCGCGTGCGGCGGCCTCGGACTCGGCGCCGAAGATCGGGAAGTTGCGCCACTCGATGCGCAGGGTGCCGTCGGCGACGTACTTCTTCACCAGGGCGGGTTCGGTGTCCCGGGCGAACTTCCCGCAGTAGCCGCACTTGAAGTCGGCGTACTCGATGAGGACCACGGGGGCGTCGGCCCGGCCCTGGGCGAGCTTGTCGGCGGCGTTGCGGCGGGCGAGCTTCGCCAGCTCCGGGTAGACGCCCGCGTCCGGGTCGGCCGTGATGTCGGCGACCGAGGAGGAGCCGGAGGACGGGTGGTCGGGTGCGGTGGCCCGGTAGGAGACGAAGCCGAGGAGCGCGGCGGCGAGGACGACTCCGGCGCCGTAGAGCAGCGGCTTCCTGTTCTTGCTCCTGTTGCCGTTCTTGGCGCTGTTGCTGTTCTTGTCGCTGTTCTTGTTCCCCGGCGAGGGCTTGCGTGCGGGCGTGGACTCGGGCATGCGGGACTCCGTGCTGGTGATACGGGAAGGAAGGGGGACGGCCGGGTGGAGGCGGCCGGCTACACCCTCAGCACGGAGAGTTCGACGGGAGTGGGCGCGGCGGGCTCGGGCGCGCGCAGCTTCAGCCGTACGGGCGGGTGGACCGGGCCCTGGCCGGTGGTGGCGGGCAGGCCCCACCCGGCGAGGCCGGGCGCCTGGTCGTACGCGGCCCGCGCCCGGCCCGGGAGCGCGGGTTCTCCGTCCTGCTTCCTGGTCTTGCGGCAGCCCGGCACCGGGGCCCGGTCGGCGGGCGCCGCCACCACGGGTCCGGGGTCGGCCAGAGCATCCGGGGCCATGGTTTCGCCGGCGGTCGTGGACGCGCCGGAGATCGTGGACGCGCCGGCAGGCGTGGACGCACCCGTGGTCATGGCCACGCCGGCGGTCGTGGACGCGCCGGAGATCGTGAACACGTCGACGGTCATGGACGCGCCCTCAGTCGTAAACGCGCCCGCAGTCGTAAACGCGCCCACGGTCGTGGACGCGACCTGCGGAGCGGCCGTCGCCGGTCCGCAGAACAGCCCCAGCACGACCGCGAGCACCGCCGTCAGGCAACACCACTGCGTACGGGACACGGCGACGGCCTTTCCGGACGGGGCGACGGGGGTCAGCTGCCCGAAATGGTACGTGCTGTGATCCCGCGCCTCCGCGCGGTGCCCGGAGGGTGACCCGGACCGCACGAAATGTGTTGGCCGTTCCTCGGGCCCGGGTGAGATCCTGGGCTCCGTATGTCTACTTCCTTCGCTGATCTCCAGAACCGGCTCGGACAGATCTCGCTCCGCGACGCGCACCGGCTCGGCCGCCGTCTCGAAGGGGCGCGGCGCATCCGCAAGCCCGAGGCCCGGCAGGCCGTGCTGGACGAGATCGCCGCCGAGACCGGGCAGGCAGCCGAACGGCTCGCGTCGCGTGCCGCGCGGATGCCCGCTCTGTCGTACCCGGAACAGCTCCCGGTCAGTCAGAAGAAGGACGAGATCCTGGAGGCGATACGCGACCACCAGGTCGTGATCGTCGCCGGGGAGACCGGGTCCGGCAAGACCACGCAGATCCCGAAGATCTGTATGGAGCTGGGGCGCGGTGTCCGGGGCATGATCGGGCACACCCAGCCGCGCCGGATCGCGGCCCGTACGGTCGCCGAGCGCGTGGCGGACGAGCTGAAGACGCCGCTGGGCGAGGCGGTCGGCTGGAAGGTCCGCTTCACCGACCAGGTGAACCCCGACGCCACGTTCGTGAAGCTGATGACGGACGGCATCCTGCTCGCCGAGATCCAGACGGACCGCGAGCTGCGCGCCTACGACACGATCATCATCGACGAGGCCCACGAGCGGTCGCTGAACATCGACTTCCTGCTCGGCTATCTGGCCCGGCTGCTGCCCAGGCGCCCGGACCTCAAGGTCGTCATCACCTCCGCGACGATCGACCCGGAGCGCTTCGCCCGGCACTTCGGCGAGGCGCCGATCGTCGAGGTCAGCGGACGCACCTACCCGGTCGAGGTGCGCTACCGCCCCCTCCTCGAAGAGGACTCGGACGACTCCGACCGCGACCAGATCACCGCGATCTGCGACGCCGTGGACGAGCTCCAGACCGAAGGTCCGGGCGACATCCTGGTCTTCCTCTCCGGCGAGCGGGAGATCCGTGACACGGCGGACGCCCTGAACAAGCGGAACCTCCGCCACACCGAGGTGCTCCCCCTCTACGCCCGGCTCTCGCACGCCGAGCAGCACCGCGTCTTCCAGCGCCATACGGGCCGGCGGATCGTTCTGGCGACCAATGTCGCCGAGACCTCGCTGACCGTCCCCGGCATCAAGTACGTGATCGACCCGGGCAACGCCCGTATCTCCCGCTACAGCCACCGCACCAAGGTCCAGCGGCTGCCGATCGAGCGGATCTCGCAGGCCAGCGCCAACCAGCGCAAGGGCCGCTGCGGCCGTACGTCGGACGGTATCTGCATCCGGCTGTACTCCGAGGACGACTTCCTGACCCGTCCGGAGTTCACCGACCCGGAGATCCTCCGTACGAACCTGGCCTCCGTCATCCTCCAGATGACCGCGGCCGGTCTGGGCGACATCGAGAAGTTCCCCTTCATCGACCCGCCGGACCACCGGAACATCCGCGACGGCATCCAGCTCCTCCAGGAGCTCGGCGCGCTGGACCCGGAGGAGAAGGATCCGAAGAAGCGGCTCACCCAGCTCGGCCGGAAGCTCTCGCAGCTGCCCGTCGACCCGCGCCTGGCCCGCATGGTCATCGAGGCCGAGCGGAACGGCTGTGCCCGCGAGGTCATGGTCATCGCGGCGGCGCTCTCCATCCAGGACCCGCGCGAGCGGCCCTCGGAGAAGCAGACCCAGGCCGATCAGCAGCACGCCCGCTTCAAGGACGAGACGTCCGACTTCCTGGCGTTCCTGAACCTGTGGCGGTACATCCGCGAGCAGCAGAAGGAGCGCGGCTCGTCCAGCTTCCGCCGGATGTGCAAGCAGGAGTACCTGAACTTCCTGCGCATCCGCGAATGGCAGGACATCTACGCGCAGCTGCGCACGGTCGCCAAGCAGATGGGCATCGCGCTCAACGAGGACGACGCCCCCGAGCAGTCGGTCCACACCTCGCTGCTGGCCGGGCTGCTGTCGCACATCGGGCTGAAGGACACCGAGAAGAACGAGTACCTGGGCGCGCGCAGCGCCAAGTTCGCGATCTTCCCGGGGTCGGCGCTCTTCAAGAAGCAGCCGCGGTTCGTGATGTCGGCCGAGCTGGTGGAGACGTCCCGGCTGTGGGCGCGGGTCAACGCCCGGGTCGAACCGGAGTGGATCGAGCCGCTGGCCCAGCACCTCCTCAAGCGCACCTACAGCGAGCCGCACTGGGAGAAGGACCAGGCGGCGGTGATGGCGTACGAGCGGGTCACGCTCTACGGGGTACCGATCGTCGCCCAGCGCAAGATCAATTTCGGCCGTATCGACGCCGAGACCTCCCGCGACCTGTTCATCCGCAACGCCCTGGTCGAGGGCGACTGGCGGACCCACCACCAGTTCTTCCACGACAACCGCAAGCTGCTCGGCGAGGTCGAGGAGCTGGAACACCGCGCCCGCCGCCGCGACATCCTCGTGGACGACGAGACGCTCTTCGACTTCTACGACCGGCGGATCCCCGACCACGTGGTCTCCGGGGCGCACTTCGACTCCTGGTGGAAGCACAAGCGCCGGGACGAGCCGGACGCGCTGGACTTCGAACGTTCGATGCTGATCAACGAGAAGGCCGGGGCCGTCACCAAGGACGACTACCCGGACTCCTGGCGTCAGGGGAAGCTCAAGTTCAAGGTGACGTACCAGTTCGAGCCGGGTGCGGACGCCGACGGTGTGACCGTCCACATCCCGCTCCAGGTGCTCAACCAGGTCACCGCCGAGGGCTTCGACTGGCAGATCCCGGGCCTGCGGGAGGAAGTGGTCACCGAGCTGATCCGCTCGCTGCCCAAGCCGGTCCGCCGGCACTACGTCCCCGCGCCGAACTACGCGGACAAGTTCCTGGACCGGGCCGTTCCGCTCCAGGAGCCGCTGCCGGTCACGCTCGCCCGCGAGCTCCAGCGGATGGTCGGCGTCCCGGTCACGGCCGAGGACTTCGACCTGAGCCGCGTCCCGGACCACCTGAAGATCACGTTCCGGATCGTCGACGAGCGGCGCCGCAAGGTGGCCGAGGACAAGGACCTGGAGGCGCTGAAGCTCCAGCTGCGCCCCAAGGCCCGTCAGGCGCTCTCCAAGGCCGCCGCGGCCACCGCGGGACCCTCGGGCGAGTCCATCGAGCGTTCGGGCCTCACGGACTGGACGATCGGCACGCTGAACCGGGTCTTCGAGACCAGGAGGGCCGGTCAGCCGGTCAAGGCGTACCCGGCCCTGGTCGACCAGGGCGCGACCGTCGCCGTCCGGCTCTTCGACACCGAGGCCGAGCAGCAGCAGGCGATGTGGCTGGGCACCCGGAAGCTGATCATGCTGAACGTGCCGGTGAACCCGGCGAAGTTCGCCTCCGACAAGCTGACGAACCAGCAGAAGCTGGCCCTGTCCCGCAACCCGCACGGCTCCATCCAGGCGCTGTTCGAGGACTGCGCGACGGCGGCCGCCGACCGGCTGATCGGCGCGCACGGCGGCCCGGCCTGGGACGAGGAATCGTTCCGGAAGCTCTACGACAAGGTCCGCACCGACCTCGTCGCCCTGACCGAGCACACGGTCAAGCAGGTCCAGCAGGTGCTGGCCGCCTGGCAGGCCTGCGAGCGGCGCCTGAAGGCCACCAACAGCCTGGTCCTGGTCGACAACGTGACCGACGCGCGGGACCAGCTCGCGGCCCTGGTGCCGCCGGGCTTCGTGACGAGGACCGGGCTGCGCAGGCTGCCCGACCTGATGCGCTACCTGGTCGCCGTGGACCGCCGGCTCCAGCAGATGCCGACGGCCGTCCAGCGCGACACCACGCGCATGCAGAAGGTCCACGAGATGCAGGACGAGTACGCCTGGCTGCTCGAACAGATGCCGCAGGGCCGGCCCGTGCCGCAGGAGGTCCTGGACATCCGCTGGATGATCGAGGAGCTCCGGGTCAGCTATTTCGCCCACGCGCTGGGGACGGCCCACCCCGTCTCCGACAAGCGGATCGTGAAGGCGATCGACGCGGCGGCACCGTGAGACCGACCGTCCGGACGGTCCGTTCCGGCCGTGACGGAGCAGCCACCCACGGTGAGTTCGACCTGGCCCTCTGACCTGCTGTACAGTCTGTCTTCGCAGCCAGCCGCAAGGAAGGCAGCGAAAACCTGGTCCTGTGGAGCAGTTTGGAGTGCTCGCCACCCTGTCAAGGTGGAGGCCGCGGGTTCAAATCCCGTCAGGACCGCAGTAACGAAAGCCCGGATCCTTCTGGATCCGGGCTTTCGCGCGTCTTGACTCCGGCAACTGCCGACGAGTAGTCAGACAGCAGGGGCCGTCCCTGATTTCCCGGTGCGGGGCGGCGGTCCACCGGAAGGTGGCGCGCATGGCCGCATCCGTCGCACACCAGACCCACGCGCTTCTGCGCGCCCATCTGGCCGCCGTCTCCGGCCGCCACCACCTCACCCGCCACTGTCCGGTCTGCCATCGGCTCCTGCGGCTCGTCATGGAGCCCGTGACGGCCCGCCGGACCGATTCCGCCCCCGAACCGCCCGGCCCCCGTGGAGGGCGCCAGGACGGCCCCGTGGAGGCCCGGGACGAAAGTCCCCCGAGCGGGTGACCAATGGCGGGGCATTCCCGCTCCCGGCAGTGGCAGGCTCGTACCTGGCAAGACCCGGGGAGTGTGACGGGAGTCACCGAAAGAGTTTTGCGAAGTGGTGACTTTACTCCCTTCCTACAACTGGCGAATTTAATATGTGCAATTGCACCAGTCGGACGAGGGCGCCGCAGGACCGTCCGGACCCGCCCGGACCGGCCTCCCCGGGCCGTCCGGAACAGTCCCGAACAGACCCGCCCAAGCCCGCACGGCGACCCGTCCGGACCGGACCGCACGCGCGGTTTCCCCCGGCCCCCGCGGACCGTCCGGCCGCGCCTGCGCGCGGACACAAAAAGATCGCGCTGGACCCGGCGGAGTCCAGCGCGATCGGATGACGCACCCGTATGGCACAGGTATGGCGCCCGTTGGGGCGGGCGCCCGTCATGTGGAGCTATGGGTGGGCCTGTGCGGGTTGGGGGACCCGGAAGCCCGGTTGTTGCGGCGTGGCAGGGGGTGTGTCAGGCCTCGCTGCGCTGCTGCGGAATACCCGCAAGCAGTGCGCGGACCTCTGCCTCGCGGTACCGGCGATGTCCACCGAGCGTGCGGATGGACGTGAGCTTGCCGGCCTTGGCCCAGCGGGTAACCGTCTTCGGGTCCACGCGGAACATCGTGGCAACCTCAGCCGGGGTCAGCAGCGGCTCGGCATCAGGGGTGCGAGCGGTCATGAGCGGCCTCCTCGGGAGAACCGAACCATCTCGGTTCTTTCCTCTAAATTCTGCACCTTGACCCGCGTTGCCCGAAATGGCGGACGCGGGCCGAGTCGGTTATAGGACGAACGGCTTGTCCTCGGCACTACAACTACACCATCCGTCCAGCCACGTCGGCCAAACCGATGGAATTGCCCTCCCAGGTGTTCATCAGCGACGGAAGCCGATGGACCATGCCATAGCGGACAGTCACCCCGCCGTGACGATCAGTCACAGAGCGATCAGGAGCCATCAGACCCCCCATAGCGTGCAATGCTGAGCATTCCGCCCGTAGTTGGACGGAAGGCACCCTCCCGGGGCTCCTTGTCCTATTTTGGCATGAGGAGTAGGGAAGGGCGCAAGGGCCCCGTTAGTGCTATCCATCACGCTTGAGGGCAAAGGCCCGGTTCGGGACGTAGGTCCCGAGGTCACGGGTGTACGCTTCCGCCTCTCTGCCCCCAGCCGTCACACAGGACACAGGGGCAGACGCGGATTCCGCCCCGTCAGTTCGCGAACTGACGATCCCTTACGGCCCGCCAGCGCTCCGCCAGCCGGCCGTACGCCTCGCCCGCCAGCTCGGTGTCCCCGGTCCGCAGCGCCGCGATGCCCTCGGCCACGTCTGCCGCCGACCGGTCCGCGGCGAGCTGCTCCGCCGGGAGGGCGTGCACCAGACCGCCGTAGTCCAGCTCGACCAGCGCACGGGGGTGGAACTCCTCCAGCCAGCGCCCCACGTCCACGAGCCCCTCGGTCAGCCCGCCCCCGTCCACCGAGTCCCGCAGCGTCTTCAGCGCGCGGGCCAGTCTGCGGCGGGCCTGCACCATCGGCGTCCGGTACCGCAGCACCGGCGCCGCGCCGTCCTCGCCCGCCGCCGTGTGCTCCCGCTCCTCGTCGGAGAAGAGCACGAACCACCGCACCGGCACCTGCCACACCGAGGTGCGGATCCACGGCCTGGCGTCCGGATTCCGCTCCGCCCACCGCTCGTGGTCCGCGGCCGCCTGCCCGCGCACCACCGGAGGCAGCACCGCGTCGAGCACCGGCCCGGGGAACATCTCCGTCAGCCCCTCCAGCGCCAGCCAGCCGCGCAGCCTGGTCCGCCACGGGCAGACGCACACCACCCCGTCGACCTCGGCGACGAACGCGTCCCCGCTCTCGTGGACCGGCACGGCGACCGGCGGCGTGGCCGCCAAGTCGGCCAGCGAGCGGCGCAGTTCGTCCTGGGCCGTGGGGACGCGGGACCCCCCGGCGTACCGCGCCCAGTGGGCGCGTTCGGCCTCCGGGAAGGCGGCCAGCGGCTCGTACACCCGGAGGTAGGACGCGTAGGGGACGAGCACCGAAGACACCACCGACATGCAGCAGATCGTGTCACGCCCGTACTCCGCCGGGGGGTGATCCCGCGCACTGGAACGGAACCGCGTCCGCGGAGGACTTACCCTCTTGCCCTGTCGGACCGGCCGCGCGGCCGGTCCAGGGCCCTCCCCACCTTCAGGAGGGTCCTCGCCGCTACGTACTTGGGAGTCACCACAGTGACCGATGTGACCGGCGCGCCTGTTGATGTACTGAACACCTTGTTCCGCTCGGAGCAGGGTGGACACGAACAAGTCGTGCTCTGCCAGGACCGCGCCACCGGCCTCAAGGCCGTCATCGCCCTTCACTCCACCGCCCTGGGCCCGGCCCTCGGCGGCACCCGCTTCTATCCGTACGCCTCCGAGCAGGAGGCCGTCGCGGACGCGCTGAACCTCGCGCGCGGAATGTCGTACAAGAACGCCATGGCCGGTCTCGGCCACGGCGGCGGCAAGGCCGTCATCATCGGCGACCCCGAGCTGATCAAGTCGGAGGAACTGCTGCTGGCCTACGGCCGGTTCGTGGCCTCGCTCGGCGGGCGGTACGTGACGGCCTGCGACGTCGGCACCTATGTCGCCGACATGGACGTCGTCGCGCGCGAGTGCCGCTGGACCACCGGCCGCTCCCCCGAGAACGGCGGGGCCGGCGACTCCTCGGTCCTCACCGCGTTCGGCGTCTTCCAGGGCATGCGGGCCTCGGCACAGCACCTCTGGGGCGACCCGACGCTACGTGGCCGAAAAGTGGGGGTCGCCGGGGTCGGCAAGGTCGGCCACCATCTGGTCGAACACCTGCTCTCGGACGGCGCGGAGGTCGTGATCACGGATGTGCGGGAGGAATCCGTACGCCGGATCACCGACCGGCACCCCGGGGTCGCCGTCGTCGCGGACACCGACGCGCTGATCCGCACCGAGGGCCTGGACATCTACGCGCCGTGTGCCCTCGGCGGTGCGCTGAACGACGACAGCGTGGCGGTGCTCACGGCCTCGGTGGTGTGCGGTGCGGCCAACAACCAGCTCGCGCACCCCGGCGTGGAGAAGGACCTCGCGGACCGCTCGATCCTGTACGCGCCCGACTACGTGGTGAACGCGGGCGGCGTCATCCAGGTCGCCGACGAGCTGCACGGCTTCGACTTCGACCGGTGCAAGGCCAAGGCGTCCAAGATCTTCGACACCACGCTGGCCATATTCGCACGTGCGAAGGTCGACGGAATTCCGCCGGCCGCGGCGGCCGACCGGATCGCCGAACAGCGAATGGCCGAAGCCCGCCGCGGCTGACCGTGCCGGACGCGTCACCGCGCGTCCGCGTCGCCAGTGGTCCACCGACCCGTCGACCGGCGAGACAAGACTCACGCCGGTCGGCGGGTCGCGTGCCAGGAAGAGGTTAAAATCGCAGTTGACCAGCGAGGACAGGGCTCCTCGCCGGTCTCCTTCCGGGGCGCGTGATGCGGGCGGCGTACCGTATGGCCGCGGAAGCAGGTACCGTTGAAGCCCTACGGGCACGGTCTCTCAGCCGAGAGTCCGTCCTGAAACATGAACGCGTGTCAAGACTCTGGGGCCGTCGAGCCCCGTCACCGAGGGGGTCGAGCCATGGGGCGCGGCCGGGCAAAGGCCAAGCAGACCAAGGTCGCCCGCCAGCTGAAGTACAGCAGCGGCGGGACTGACCTGTCGCGTCTGGCCAATGAGCTGGGCGCATCGCCTTCGAGTCAACCACCGAACGCAGAGCCGTTCGAGGACGACGACGAGGAAGATGACCCGTACGCACAGTACGCGGATCTGTACAACGACGACGAGGACGACGACGAGGACGGCAAGTCCGGTCCGTCGTCACAGCGTCGCGGCGCTTGACCTCGCGCTGACACATCAACCCGGTCCGGGCCTGTCCCGGACCGGGTTCTGTGCTGCCCCGGTCCGTTCGGGGAGTCGGATGTCCTGACGCTCTCCCCGGCCGCCGGATCCGCTGCGATCCCGGCGGCCGAGGAAGCGACGGACACCGGGTCGCCCCGGTGCTGCCCGCCTCCGGCTATCGCGCGTACCCACCGACGAGCTCCGCGCCCGAGGTGTGCGCCCCGCGCTCGGTGATCTCGCCCGCGACCCAGGACTCGACCCCGCGGTCGGCCAGCGTCGTCAGGGCCACGTCCACGGACTCGGCCGGGACGATCGCGATCATGCCGACGCCCATGTTCAGCGTCTTCTCCAGCTCCAGCTGCTCGACCTGTCCCGTCCGGCCGACCAGGTCGAAGACCGCGCCGGGCGTCCAGGTGGAGCGGTCGACCCGGGCGTGCAGCCCGTCCGGGATGACCCGGGCCAGGTTGTTGGCCAGGCCGCCGCCGGTGATGTGGCTGAAGCCGTGCACCTCGGTCGTGCGGGTGAGCGCCAGGCAGTCCAGCGAGTAGATCTTGGTGGGCTCCAGGAGCTCCTCGCCGAGCGTGCGGCCGAACTCCTCGACCTGCCGGTCCAGCGACCAGCCGGCCCGGTCGAAGACCACGTGCCGGACGAGCGAGTACCCGTTGGAGTGAAGACCGGACGACGCCATGGCGATCACCACGTCACCCTTGCGGATACGGTCCGGGCCCAGCAGCAGATCGGCCTCGACCACGCCCGTACCGGCGCCGGCGACGTCGAAGTCGTCCGGGCCGAGGAGACCCGGGTGCTCGGCCGTCTCGCCGCCGACCAGGGAACAGCCCGCGAGGACACAGCCCTCGGCGATGCCCTTCACGATGGCGGCGACCCGCTCGGGGTACACCTTGCCGACGCAGATGTAGTCGGTCATGAAGAGCGGCTCGGCACCGCAGACCACCAGGTCGTCGACGACCATGCCGACGAGGTCGTGGCCAATGGTGTCGTACACGCCCATCTTGCGGGCGAGGTCGACCTTGGTGCCGACGCCGTCGGTGGCGGAGGCGAGGAGCGGACGCTCGTAGCGCTTGAGCGCCGAGGCGTCGAAGAGGCCGGCGAAGCCGCCGAGGCCGCCGAGGCCCGCGACCTCGGGGCGCTGCGTCTTCTTCACCCACTCCTTCATCAGCTCGACGGCACGGTCGCCGGCTTCGATGTCGACGCCCGCTGCCGCGTAGGAAGCACCTGTTGTCTCAGACATTGCCTGGGATCTTTCGTGTGGAAATACGGGGCTGGTGGCCGGAGGTGTACGGCTGGGCCGTCACGGACGACGCAGGGCGTCGGACGCGGCGGTCGCCGCAGGGCCTGCCGCCAGCTCGGTCTCCAGCAGCTGCTTGCCGAGCAGCTCCGGGTCCGGGAGCTCCATGGGGTACTCGCCGTCGAAGCAGGCGCGGCACAGGTTCGGCTTGGCGATCGTCGTCGCCTCGACCATCGCGTCGAGCGAGATGTACGCGAGCGAGTCCGCGCCCATCGACGTGGCGATCTCGTCGACCGTCATGCCGTTGGCGATCAGCTCGGCGCGGGTCGCGAAGTCGATGCCGAAGAAGCAGGGCCACTTCACCGGCGGGGACGAGATCCGGATGTGGATCTCGGCGGCCCCGGCCTCGCGGAGCATCCGGACCAGCGCGCGCTGGGTGTTGCCGCGGACGATCGAGTCGTCGACGACCACCAGGCGCTTGCCCTTGATGACTTCCTTGAGCGGGTTCAGCTTGAGGCGGATGCCCAGTTGCCGGATGGTCTGCGAGGGCTGGATGAAGGTCCGGCCGACGTAGGCGTTCTTCACCAGTCCGGCGCCGAACGGAATGCCGCTGGCCTCCGCGTAGCCGATGGCGGCGGGGGTGCCGGATTCCGGCGTCGCTATGACGAGATCGGCCTCGACCGGGGCCTCGGCGGCCAGCTTGCGGCCCATCTCCACCCGGGAGAGGTAGACGTTGCGCCCGGCGATGTCGGTGTCGGGGCGGGCCAGATAGACGTACTCGAAGACACAGCCCTTGGGCTTCGCTTCCGCGAACCGGGAGGTGCGCAGGCCGTTCTCGTCGATGGCGACCATCTCGCCCGGCTCGATCTCGCGGACGAAGCTGGCGCCGCAGATGTCGAGGGCGGCGGACTCGGAGGCCACCACCCAGCCGCGCTCCAGGCGGCCGAGGACCAGCGGGCGGATGCCCTGCGGGTCACGGGCCGCGTAGAGGGTGTGCTCGTCCATGAAGACGAGGGAGAAGGCGCCCCGCACCTCGGGAAGCACCTTGGCGGCGGCCTCCTCGATGGTGAGCGGCTTGCCGTCGTCGTCGGTCTGGCCGGCGAGCAGCGCGGTCACCAGGTCGGTGTCGTTCGTCGCGGCGACCTGGGTGGCGCGGCCGTCCTTGCGGGGAAGGTCGGCGACCATCTCGGCGAGCTGGGCCGTATTGACCAGATTGCCGTTGTGACCCAGGGCGATCGAGCCGTGCGCGGTCGCACGGAACGTCGGCTGCGCGTTCTCCCACACCGAGGCACCGGTGGTGGAGTAGCGGGCATGACCGACCGCGATATGGCCCTGGAGCGATCCCAGAGACGTTTCGTCGAAGACCTGCGAGACCAGTCCCATGTCCTTGAAGACCAGGATCTGGGACCCGTTGCTCACTGCGATGCCCGCGGACTCCTGTCCACGGTGCTGCAGGGCATACAGTCCGAAATAGGTGAGCTTGGCGACCTCTTCGCCCGGAGCCCAGACACCGAAGACGCCGCAAGCGTCCTGGGGGCCCTTCTCTCCGGGGAGCAGGTCGTGGTTGAGTCGTCCATCACCACGAGGCACGCCACCGAGTGTAGGCGAGATCGACCACTGGTCCGAATTAGGGATACCGGGGCGGACCACCAAAGAATCGCTCCCGGCGGCGGTCCGAGGGAGCCCCGGGACCGTCACCCGGAGTGATCATCGGCCGCCCGCGGCGGGGTCCGGATCGGGCCAGGGGGCGGCGGTCGCCCGGATCAGCGCCCGGTTACCGTCGGATTTCGGCCATTCGGTCGGGAGGGCCCGGCGCGCCCGATGGTGGCGCTCGGTGAGGCGGTCGGCCGCCCCGCGCGGCCTCCGACCGAACGCGCGTTTCGTGGCGAGCCTCACACCGGGTTGCCCGGGATACGGACTTCGGAACCGCTGCCGCCGCCGCGTCCGCCGCCACCACCACCGCGTACGTGACCCCCCGCGTCCGCCGCCGCCACCACCACCGCGTACGTGACCCCCGCGTCCGCCGCTCCCGTGACCGGCCGCGTCAGGTACCGGCCTTCTCGGCCGTAGCGCCGAGGCCGTCGCCGTTCGCCGCGGTGAGGGTCAGCGTGCGGTGGTCGATCCGGTACGTGGTCCGCCCGTCGAGGACCGCCAGCAGGGCGCGTTCCAGCTTCATCGCGGGGTCCGGGCACATCATCCTGGTGCTCTCGACCGGGCCGAAGGTGACGGTGGTGCCGGTGATCTCCGCGGTGCCGCGGAACGAGTTGCAGCCGAGGGCACCCCGTACGGAGCCGTCCGCGCCGAAGGTCAGCCGTGCCGTGCGCTCCGTGCCCCCGGGCAGCGACGAGGCGGTCGTGCCGGAGACCAGCGAGGTGACGGTCCAGGTGGTGCCGGTGAGCGGGGCCGGGGACTCCGAGGTCAGGGCGATGGAGTCGCCGGCCGCCGTGGTCAGGGTCAGGTTCCTGCCCGTGACGGCGGCGGTGAGTTCGCCGCTGAAGGTGCGGGACAGGGCCTTCTCGAACCGCTCGATGTTCTTATCGCAGCCCATCGCCGTGGTCGTGGCCCGCCGCACGGTGATCGTGTCGCCGTCGGTACGGGTCTCGGCGGTGAAGTGGTTGCAGCCGAAATTTCCCGTGGCCCTGCCCTTGGCGTCGATCAGGACGTGGGCGCCGTCCGGGGCCGCGGTCCGCCGGCCTCCGGCCGTCACCGAGTCGACGTTCCAGTGGACACCGGCGACGCGCGGCCCGGTCCGTACCGAACCGCTGCCGTCACCGTCCCGCGCACCCGCCCCGGACTCCCTGCCGCAGGCGGCAAGGGCGAGGCAGGCGAGCGCCGCTACGGCCATCCATTGATTCCGCATGCGGCTGGGACGGCGCGGGCGGCCGTACGGTTCCCCCGGGTCAGCCCATCAGGGGCAGCAGGGCGGCGAGGTCGGCCCGCTCCCCGCTGGCCGCGACCTTCGCCCCGTCGAGCGCCCGCGCCCACTCCGTGCGCCCGGTGGCGAGGCGGATCCAGGTGAGCGGATCGGTCTCGACGACATTGGGCGGCGTACCGCGGGTGTGCCGGGGGCCCTGCACGCACTGGACGACGGCGAAGGGCGGGACGCGCACCTCGACCGAGCCGCCCGGCGCCTTCTCCGCGAGGGCGTCGGCGAGCAGCCGGGTGCAGGCGGCGAGCGCCTGCCGGTCGTACGGGATGTCGAGACCGGCCGCCTCGTTCAGATCATCGGTGTGCACGACGAGTTCGACGGTACGGGTGACGAGGAAGTCGGCCAGCCGCATCGTCCCGACCCGCGCCGTCAGCAGCCGTTCGTCGGCGGCCCCGGGCACCAGTGCGTCGAACCGCGCCGCCACCTCCCCGTACAGCGCGTCCAGGTCGGGATGGCGCGCGGCGAGTGCCCGGGTGTCGTCCGCGATGCCCGCGGCCCGGTCCGCGGTCGCGGCCGGCCACGCGATGAGCGCCAGTTCGGGCTCGGCCGGATCGGGGGCGGGCAGCTCCAGGCCCCGGGTGACGCCGGAGAGCGCCATGGTCAGATGGGCGGCCAGTTCGCGCACGGTCCAGTCGCCGAGCCGGGTCGGCAGCGCGAGCTGTGCGGGCGTCAGGGTCCGTACGGCTTCGCGGACATGGGCGAACTGAGCCAGGACCGCGCTGCGGGTCCGGACCGGGTCGTAGCGGCGGGCGCGTTTCTGGGACGGCGGCATGACCCGGAGCCTACGGCCTGTTCGGGAGCCTACGGCCTGCCCAGGACCGCTGCGTGACGGCGGGCGGACGGTGCGGGACGGCGGTCGGCACGGGACGGCGGGCGGTCGGTGCGGGACGGCGGGCGGACGGTGCGGGACGGCGGGCGGCACGGGCGGACTCAGGTCCGGGTCGCGAAACCGGCCAGGCCGTCGGACGGGCGGACGGCACGGGCGGGCTCAGGCCCGGGTCGCGAAACCGGCCAGGCCGTCGGCGAGCAGTCCGAAACCGCGCTCGGCGAGCGCGACGGCGTCCGGCGCCACCGCGTCCGCCGGTTCGCCCGCCAGGAGCCGGAGCTGGTTCGCGTGGACGAGGCTGTTGCGGGTGGCGATCAGCTGGGCGGCCGCGATCCGGGCGAGGTGCGGCTCCTCCCCCTCCTCGACCAGCGTGGCGGCGAGCAGGTCGAAGGAGCGTACGGAGAACGCGTGGGCCCGGGTGAGCAGCGCCGGGGTCTCCACGATGAGCCGGCGCACCCTGAGTACCAACGGCGCGTCGCTCATTCCGACCGAGGGGTCGCGGTTCTCGACCCCGGCCAGGAACTGCCCGAGCACGGCCGTCAGAGCCGATTCCCCGGGGGCCCGGTCCCGGACCGCGCGCGCGACATCACCGACGTGCGCCTCCATGGGGGCGAGGATCAAGTCCTCCTTGCCGGAGAAGTAGTTGAAGACGGTCATCTTCGATACTTCGGCCGCCTCGGCGACCTCGGCGACCGAGACCTGGTCGAAGCCGCGCTCGGCGAAGAGTTCGCTGGCCGCGGCCAGCAGGCGGTGCCGTGTCTGGAGCTTCTTGCGCTCGCGCAGGCTCATCCCCTCGGTCATGGCGTCACTGTACCAGGATGAATCTTGAGCTGAGAGTAATTGTTGACTTGATACATTTCCTTGGGTCGTGGCAACACTCACCGCGGCGGTACCACGCCGCCCCGGAGCGGGAGTTCCGTCATGTCCGCAGCCACACCCACGGCGGTGACGCGCCGTCAGCGCACTATCGGACGGAAGCGGGTACGGAGACCGGCGCACGCGCCGGAACACCATCGCTCCACCGGTGAAACGCCTGCCCCCGGTCGTCACGGCCCGCCCCGCCACGCCCCTCCTCCGGACACGGACACGGGCACGGGCACGAGGACTGCCTTCGGACACGAGAACGGCCCCGCCCATGAACCGGGCGGGGCCGTTCTCGTCGGAAGGAAACGCCGACCTCAGGCGAGCAGCGCCGGAATGGTCGCCTCGTGCGCCGTGCGCAGCTCGCTCAGCGGGATGCTGAACTCGCCCTGGATCTCGATCTCCTCGCCGTCCACGACACCGATCCGGGAGACGGGCAGACCCCGGGCCCCGCACATGTCGTTGAAGCGGAGCTCCTCGCTCCGCGGCACGGAGACGACCGCGCGCCCCGCCGACTCGGAGAAGAGGAAGGTGAACGCGTCCAGACCGTCCGGCACGACCAGCCGGGCACCCTTCCCGCCGCGCAGGCAGGACTCGGTGACCGCCTGGACCAGACCGCCGTCGGAGAGGTCGTGCGCCGCGTCGATCATGCCGTCGCGGGAGGCCGAGATCAGGATCTCGGCGAGCAGCTTCTCGCGGCCGAGGTCCACCTTGGGCGGCATGCCGCCGAGGTGATTGTGGACGACCTCGGACCAGGCCGAGCCGCCGAACTCCTCACGCGTGTCGCCCAGCAGATAGAGGAGCTGGCCCTCTTCCGCGAAGGCGACCGGCGTACGCCGGGTGACATCGTCGATCACACCGAGCACGGCCACGACCGGCGTCGGGTGGATCGCCGTCTCACCGGTCTGGTTGTACAGCGACACATTGCCGCCGGTGACCGGGGTGCCCAGCTCCAGGCAGCCGTCCGCGAGACCGCGGGTGGCCTCGGCGAACTGCCACATGACGTCCGGGTCCTCGGGCGAACCGAAGTTCAGGCAGTCCGAGATGGCCAGCGGCTTGGCGCCCGACGCGGCGACATTGCGGTACGACTCCGCCAGCGCGAGCTGTGCGCCGGTGTACGGGTCGAGCTTGGCGTACCGGCCGTTGCCGTCGGTCGCCATGGCCACGCCGAGGTTGGACTCCTCGTCGATGCGGACCATGCCCGCGTCCTCGGGCATCGCGAGCACGGTGTTGCCCTGCACGAACCGGTCGTACTGGTCCGTGATCCAGGACTTCGACGCCTGGTTCGGGGAGGCGACCAGCTTGAGGACCTGCTCGCGCAGCTCCGCGCCGTTCGCCGGCCGGGCCAGCTTGCCCGCGTCGTCCGCCTGAAGCGCGTCCTGCCAGGACGGGCGGGCGAACGGGCGGTGGTAAGTCGGGCCCTCGTGGGCGACGGACCGCGGCGGCACGTCGACGATCTGCTCGCCGTGCCAGAAGATCTCCAGCTGGGAGCCCTCGGTCACCTCACCGATGACGGTGGCGATGACGTCCCACTTCTCGCAGATCTCCAGGAAGCGCTCGACGTGCTGCGGCTCGACGATCGCGCACATGCGCTCCTGCGACTCGCTCATGAGGATTTCCTCGGGCGAGAGGGAGGAGTCGCGCAGCGGCACGGTGTCCAGCTCGACGCGCATGCCGCCGGAACCGGCGGAGGCCAGCTCGGACGTGGCGCAGGAGAGCCCGGCGCCGCCGAGGTCCTGGATGCCCGCGACGAGCTTCTCCTTGAAGATCTCCAGGGTGCACTCGATGAGGAGCTTCTCCTGGAACGGGTCGCCGACCTGGACGGCCGGACGCTTGGCCGGGCCGGTCGACTCGAAGGTCTCCGAGGCCAGCACCGAGACGCCGCCGATGCCGTCGCCGCCCGTGCGGGCGCCGTACAGGATGACCTTGTTGCCGGGGCCGGAGGCCTTGGCCAGGTGGATGTCCTCGTGCTTCATCACGCCGATGCAACCGGCGTTGACCAGCGGGTTGCCCTGGTAGCAGGCGTCGAAGACGACCTCGCCGCCGATGTTCGGCAGCCCCAGGCAGTTGCCGTAGCCGCCGATGCCCGCGACGACGCCCGGCAGGACGCGCTTGGTGTCGGGGTGGTCAGCCGCGCCGAAGCGCAGCGGGTCCACGACGGCGACCGGGCGGGCGCCCATCGCGAGGATGTCGCGGACGATGCCGCCGACGCCGGTGGCCGCGCCCTGGTAGGGCTCGATGTACGAGGGGTGGTTGTGCGACTCGACCTTGAAGGTGACCGCGTACCCCTGGCCGACGTCGACCACACCGGCGTTCTCGCCGATGCCGACGAGCATCGCGTCGTTGACGGGGACCTTCTCGCCGAACTGCTTGAGGTGGACCTTGCTGCTCTTGTACGAGCAGTGCTCGGACCACATCACGGAGTACATGGCGAGCTCGGCACCGGTGGGACGGCGGCCCAGGATCTCGCGGATCCGGGCGTACTCGTCCTCCTTGAGGCCGAGTTCCTTCCAGGGCTGCGCGACGTCCGGGGTCCCGGCCGCGTGCTTGACCGTATCCAGGCTCATGCGTTGACCAGCTTCTTGATGATCGAGGTGAAGAAACCGAGTCCGTCGGTGCGGCCGGTTCCGATCAGCGGCTCGACGGCGTGCTCCGGGTGCGGCATCAGGCCGACGACATTGCCCGCGGCGTTGGTGATGCCGGCGATGTCGCGGAGCGAGCCGTTGGGGTTCATGTCCAGGTAGCGGAAGGCGACGCGGCCCTCCGCCTCCAGCTCGTCGAGCACGCGCTCGTCGGCGACGTAACGCCCGTCCATGTTCTTGAGCGGTACGGAGATCTCCTGGCCTTCGGAGTAGTCCGAGGTCCAGGCGGTCTCCGCGTTCTCGACGCGCAGCTTCTGGTCGCGGCAGATGAAGTGCAGATGGTTGTTCCGCAGCATCGCGCCGGGCAGCAGGTGCGCCTCGGTCAGGATCTGGAAGCCGTTGCAGATGCCGAGGACCGGCATCCCCGCCTTCGCCTGCTCGATGATGGTCTCCATGACCGGCGAGAAGCGGGAGATGGCTCCGGCCCGCAGATAGTCGCCGTAGGAGAAGCCGCCCGCCAGGATGACCGCGTCGACCTGGTGCAGGTCCTTGTCGCGGTGCCACAGCGATACGGGTTCGGCGCCCGCGAGCCGTACGGCCCTCAGGCTGTCCTGGTCGTCGAGCGTGCCGGGAAAGGTGACGACTCCGATTCGGGTGTTACCGCGGCCCGAAGGGCCTCCCTCACGGGTGGTGGTGGGAGACGGGCGGGAAGTCACTTCGACTCCTCGGCCTTCTCCACCTTCACGGTGAAGTCCTCGATGACGGTGTTGGCGAGAAAAGTCTCGGCCATCTCGTGAATACGGCTGAGGGCGGCGTCGTCGACCGGCCCCTCGACCTCCAGCTCGAAACGCTTTCCCTGACGTACGTCCGCGATTCCCTCGAAGCCGAGACGGGGCAGTGCGCGCTGCACCGCCTGTCCCTGCGGGTCGAGGATCTCGGGCTTGAGCATGACGTCGACTACGACGCGTGCCACTGGCACTCCCGGTGGTGGTGTGGTGCGGCTGTTTCTCCGGGGGGCTCCCCAGACCCCCGCAGGTCCCCTCAGCGTACCTGGCCAGAAATTCTACGCGGGTAGATATCATGGATCCTTGATCACGCCCAGATATCGGACGCGACAACACACGGGGAAAGTCCTGCAAAAAAAATCCTCACCGGCAGCACACATAGAAGGCTGACACGCGGAGGTAATTGGGTGGGCTTCACAATGCGGCACCTACCGCTGTACAAATGATTACCGGGGAATGCAACCTCGCCCCTAAACAGTCGGCAACCGTCGACCCCGCATCCGCCTAGCAGCCGGAAGGCCGGCATCAGCGCATGCCAGACGCGCCGATACCGTAGGAAAGGACCGATATCCGTGGCTCAGCGCGTAGTGGTCACGCTCTCCGACGACATCGACGGGGGAGCAGCGGCGGAAACGGTCTCCTTCGCCCTGGACGGGAAGTCGTACGAGATCGACCTCAATCCGTCCAATGCGAAGAAACTGCGCAAGGTCCTCGCGCCGTACATGGCGGCGGGCCGAAAGCAGACAAATGCCAGCAAGCATGGCAAGACCCCCGCGTCGTACCGGCACACGTCCCTCGCCCCCGACCCGGCGGCCGTGCGCGCCTGGGCCCGCTCCCATCGGATGGAGGTGCCGGCCCGCGGCCGGATTCCCAAGAAGGTCTACGAGGCGTTCCGCGAAGCGAGTTGACCGGGCGCCAGAATCCGGCCGCCCGAACCGCCCGCCGGGAGCGGCCGCCGCACCCCTCGACGACACCCTGCGGGCACCGACTTGCGCAACACCCCCGCAGGTCGGCTAAAGTCTGGAGCACGCCGAGGGGCAAGGCCGCAAAGCCGAACCTCACGCAGCGTGCGGGTGTAGTTCAGTAGCAGAACATCCCCCTTCCAGGGGGAAGGCGCAGTGTGCAATTCCTGTCACCCGCTCTGCATCGCTCTTATCGACCACTCCGGTGGATCGGGTAGGATGATGCTCGCACCGCCCGATGAATCCCCTTTCGGGGAGTACAATGAGCGGCAGCAATGCGGACGTGGCTCAGTTGGTAGAGCATCACCTTGCCAAGGTGAGGGTCGCGAGTTCGAATCTCGTCGTCCGCTCTTGATCGAATGAAGGCCCTGGTCGATATCGACCAGGGCCTTCGTCGTATTCCTTCCTGTCTTCATGCGTTCTTGGCTCGCTCTTGCCCCGCTCTCATCGTGCGCTTGCCTCGCTCTCGTCGTGCGCTTGCCTCGCTCTTGCCTCGCTCTCGTCGTGCTCTCGTCTGTCGGCTTCTGTCCTCGCCCGCCCTCTTCTCGCGCTGTCCTTGTTCTCCTTCTTGTTCTCCTCGATCTCTGCGATCTCTGTGATCTCTGTGATCTCCGGGCACTCCGATCCCTGTGCTCTCCGGGCACTTCAGGCACTCCGATCCCTGTGCACTCTGTGATCTCCGGGCGCTCCGCGCCCCTACCCCCCACCGCCGCTCTTCTCATGACGTTTGTCATGAGCTGTGATGACAGCTCGCACTGATTCCGGCGCTGGTCCGGCGGGACTCTGTAGACATGACCAGCGACGACATTGCAGGCGGCCGCGCGGGCAGGGCGGCGGACAGGTCCAGGGGTGGGGCGACGGACAGGGCCGGGGGCGGGGCGGCCCGGAAGGCTGTGGCGAGTGCCACACCCTTCTCCGCCTCCGGTGCGGTGATCGAAGCGGACGGCGTGCGGCGGCGCTACGCGGGTGGCTTCGAGGCCGTGGCCGGAGTCTCCTTCTCGGTGGCGCGCGGCGAGCTCTTCGCCCTGCTCGGCACGAACGGCGCCGGGAAGACCTCCACCGTCGAGCTGCTGGAGGGGCTGGCCGCACCCGACGCCGGCGCGGTGCGGGTGCTCGGCCACGACCCGTTCCGCGAGCGCGCCGCCGTCCGGCCCCGGATCGGGGTGATGCTCCAGGAGGGAGGCTTCCCGTCCGACCTCACGGTCACCGAGACGGTACGGATGTGGGCAGGCTGTACCAGCGGTGCGCGCCCGACCGGCGAGGCACTGGACCTGGTCGGGCTCACCCACCGGGCGCGGGTGCGGGTCAAGCAGCTCTCCGGCGGCGAGCGTCGGCGCCTCGATCTGGCGCTGGCCCTGCTCGGCCGCCCGGAGGTGCTCTTCCTGGACGAGCCGACCACCGGGCTCGACGCCGAAGGGCGCCGCGACACCTGGGAGTTGGTACGCGCGCTGCGCGACGGCGGCACCACCGTGCTGCTCACCACCCACTACCTGGAAGAGGCGGAGACGCTCGCCGACCGGCTGGCGATCATGCACCGCGGGCGCATAGTGACGGCGGGCACCACCGCCGAGGTGACCGCCGCCCGCCCCGCCCGCATACGGTTCGAGCTGCCGGAAGGAGTGCCTGCGGCCCGGCTTCCGCTGGGGCTGCGGGCAGCCGCCGAGGACCGCCGGATCGAGATCCGTACCCACCGGTTGCAGGAGTCCCTGGACGAACTGCTGACTTGGGCACGGGAGTCGGACGTGCGGCTGCACGGTCTCGACGCTCGCTCGGCCTCGCTCGAAGAGGCGTTCCTCGAAATCGCCCAGCACGCGTCCCAGTACGAGCCCGATCCCGCGTCCGAGTCCGAGTCCGAGCCAGCGTCCGGGGCCGTGTCCAGGTCCGGGTCCGGGTCCGAAGAGGTGGCAGCGTGATGACGACCAACACGGCTGGTACGACCGGCACGACGCTCCTGGGGCGGCTGACGGCCCTCGGGAGGGCCGAGGTCACCCTGCTCGCCCGCAATCGGACGGCGATATTCGTCGCTCTGCTGATGCCGGCCGCCATGGTGCTGGCGATGAAGTCGACGATGAAGCAGTCCGTTCTCGACGGGACGGGCCTGACCGTCGCAGCCGCCGCGCTGACTGGCGGCATCGGCATCGTGCTGCTCCAGGCCGTCTACATGAACCTGGTCTCGGCCTACGTGGCACGGCGAGAGGACCTGGTCCTGAAGCGCCTGCGCACGGGCGAGGTCACCGATCGGGAAATCCTGATAGGGACCGCCCTGCCGTCCGTCGCACTGGCGCTCGCGCAGGCCGTGGTGATCATCGCGGCGGGGACGGCCTTCTTCGACCTCGCTGCACCGCAGCGGCCCGAACTGCTCCTGGCGGGCCTGCTGCTGGGTGTGGTGCTGCTGACGGCGCTGGCCGCGGCCACCTCCGTGCTGACACGCACCGTGCAGACGGCACAGCTCACCACCCTCCCGCTGTTCCTCGTCTCGATGATGGGCTCGGGGCTCTTCGTGCCGCTGGAGATCATGCCCGGCCCGATGGCGAAGGTGTGCGAACTGCTGCCGGTGACCGGAGTGATGACGCTCGTCCGGACCGGCTGGCTGGGCGGGGCCGAGGGCTCCGACCTGCTCGCGGCCGCTCTGACCGGGCTGGCCTGGACCGCTTTCGCCGTGTTTGCTGTGCAGCGTCGGTTCCGCTGGGATCCTCGACGCTGAGAGCCGAGAGCCGAGGAAGGACGGGTCGTGCCGATGCTCGTAGAGGGCTGGCGCCGCAGCTGGCAGAGGCGCACCAAGCTGGAACGGATCGATCTGTACTCACGGCTGACCCTCTCCGTGATCCCCTGGCTCTTCGCACTGTCGTGGCAGCTGGTCCCCTTCAAGTCGGACATCCGCCATGCGCCGCTCCCGATCGCGCTGAGCGTGGCACTGCTGCTCCTGAGCCTGGTGCAGTGCCTGCTGAGCAACCGCAATGTGCAGCTGTCGTACCAGCACTACCTCCGCATCGCCGTCTTTCCCCGAAGGCGGCAACTGATTCCGGTGGCAATACTGCTGATGTCCCTGAGCCTGCAAGCGGTGCTGGCAAGGGTGGACGGAGTGGACGACGCCGGGCTGCTGCTCATGATCTCGAACGCGCCGATGGCGTTCGCGATCACGCAGACCCTGCTGGTCCCGGTCCGCACCTTCCTCATCCAGTCCTGCGCCTTCACCGCGCTCAGCGTCGGCGTCTTCGCCTCGGTCGGAATGCGGGGCGGAATCCTGGCCGGGGTGGCACCGGCGACGCTCTTCTCCTGTCTGCTCGCCCTGATCTCCGTACGGCCCAGCGCCTGGAGCCTGAGCGTGATGTGGCAGGCCGAGGAGGCCCGGGAGCTCCAGGCCCGGCTCGCGGTGGCCGAGGAGCGGGTGCGGTTCGGCCGGGACCTGCACGACGTGCTGGGCCGCAATCTCGCCGTGATAGCCCTGAAGAGCGAACTGGCCGTGGAGCTGGCACAGCGCGGCAGGCCGGAGGCGGTGGACCAGATGGTCGAGGTGCAGCGCATCGCCCGTACCTCCCAGCAGGAGGTACGGGATGTCGTACGGGGATACCGGGAGGCGGACCTGAGCACGGAACTGGCCGGAGCCCGGGGGGTGTTGAACGCGGCCGGAATCGCGTGCGAGGTGGTGGGCGATGCCGACGGGGCGCTGCCCGCACCCGTGCAGTCGGCGCTGGCCTGGGTCGTGCGGGAGGCGGCGACCAACGTGCTGCGGCACGGCGATCCGCGCCACTGCATGATCCGGCTCGACTCCTCGGCGGAGGCGGTCGTGCTGCGCGTGGAGAACGACGGGGTGGCGACGGCCGACCCGCAGCAGGGCGAGGGCTCCGGACCGGGAGGCGGTACCGGGCCGGGCGGTTCCGGGCTGGCCGGGCTGCGGGAACGGCTGCG
Source organism: Streptomyces sp. NPDC057697 (assembly GCF_042799335.1). Taxonomy (NCBI): domain Bacteria; kingdom Bacillati; phylum Actinomycetota; class Actinomycetes; order Kitasatosporales; family Streptomycetaceae; genus Streptomyces; species Streptomyces sp. NPDC057697. The sequence goes on from NZ_JBHVJA010000003.1 coordinate 71,780, forward strand.
CGTGCTCGACGGGACGCTGGACGCGGGCCGGACGAGCAACGGCCTGTTCCGGCTCACCGCAACGGTCCCCCTCGCGCCGACGGGGCCGTCCGCCGACCAAACGGCCCCTCCAGCCCCACCGGCGCCCCAGAAGCTTCCCGCCCCCCGAGAGGCGAATCCGCCGACAACCCCCGGGGCACCCGCCCCTCGGGACGGAAAGCTGCGGACCGCCCCGGGGGCGCCCACCCCTCGAAACGAAAAGCCGCGGACCACCCCCGGGGCACCCGCTCCCCACGACGAGAAGCCGCAGGTCGGCCGGGAGGCGCACACCCGGCACGACGAGAGACCGCGGACCACCCCCGGGGCACCCGCCCCTCACGACGAGAAGCCGCAGGCCGGCCGGGAGGCGCACGCCCTCCAGGAGGAACGACGATGACGACCGTACGAGTGCTGCTCGCCGACGACGAGCATCTGATCCGGGGTGCGCTGGCGGCGCTGCTGGCCCTGGAGGACGATCTCGTGGTGGTCGCGGAGGCGGCGACCGGCCCGGAGGCGCTGGCCATGGCGCTGGCCCACCGGCCCGATGTGGCGGTCCTCGATCTGGAGATGCCGGGTGCCGACGGTGTGAGTGTCGCCACATCCCTGCGGGCCGAACTGCCTGGCTGCCGGACGATGATAGTGACCAGTCACGGCCTGCCCGGACACCTCAAACGGGCCCTCGCGGCGGGCGTGCGGGCCTTCGTCCCGAAGACGGTCAGCGCCCGCCAGCTGGCCGGGATCATCCGCACCGTGCATGCCGGAAACCGTTATGTGGACCCGGAGTTGGCGGCCGACGCGATCGCTGCCGGGGACTCTCCGCTGACCGCCCGCGAGGCCGAGGTGCTGGAGCTGGCGGCGGACGGGGCGCCCGTCGCGGAGATCGCCGAGCGGGCGTCGCTGTCGCAGGGAACGGTCCGGAATTACCTCTCCGCGGCCGCTTCGAAGCTCGGTGCGGAGAATCGCCATGCCGCGGTGCGTCTCGCACGGCAGCGCGGATGGGTATAGTGGGTCTCGCGCTTCGGCGCTTGCGGACGTAGCTCAGTTGGTAGAGCGCAACCTTGCCAAGGTTGAGGTCGCCAGTTCGAACCTGGTCGTCCGCTCGGTTCAGCAAGAAGCCCCCGGCCTTTCGGCCGGGGGCTTCTTCGTGTTCCGATGGCGGTCGCTACTGCCAGGGCGTGCCGGTGAGGAGTTCGTACGCCTCCAGGTACTTCGCCCGGGTCGCGTCCACGATCTCCTGGGGCAGCGCCGGCGGCGGCTGCTCGCTCCTGCGGTCCCAGCCGGAGGCGGGCGAGGTCAGCCAGTCCCGTACGAACTGCTTGTCGTAGCTGGGCTGGGCCCGGCCCGGCTCCCAGGTGGCCGAGGGCCAGAAGCGCGAGGAGTCCGGGGTCAGCACCTCGTCCGCGATGATCAGTTCCTCGCCACCGTCCGCCGTGGGCGCGAATCCGAACTCGAACTTCGTGTCGGCGAGGATGATGCCGCGCTCGCGCGCGATGTCACGTGCCCGGCCGTAGACGTCCAGCGTGGTGCGGCGCAGCAGCTCGGCGGTCTCCGTGCCGACCTGGCGGGCCGCCTCTTCGAAGCTCACGTTCTCGTCGTGGTCGCCGACGGCCGCCTTGGTGGCGGGCGTGAAGATCGGCGCCGGGAGCTCGGAGCCGTCGACGAGCCCTTCGGGCAGCGCGAGGCCGCAGACCGTACGGGACTCCTGGTACTCGGCGAGGCCGGAGCCGGTGAGGTAGCCGCGGGCGACGCACTCGACCGGGACCATCCGCAGCGACCGGCAGATCAGGGTGCGGCCGGCCCAGTCCGCGGGGGCTCCGGCGGGGAGTTCCGTGGACAGGACGTGGTTCGGCACGAGATCGGCGAGCTGGTCGAACCACCAGAGCGAGAGCCGGGTGAGCACACGGCCCTTGTCCGGGATCTCGGTCGGCAGGACCCAGTCGTACGCGGAGATCCGGTCGCTGGCGACCATGACGAGGTCGCCCGCCTCGTTCCGGTACAGGTCGCGCACCTTGCCCGTGTGCAGGTGGGTGAGCCCCGGAACCTGCACTGGCTCGGGCTTTTCTACAAATCCGGACACGCTGCCTCCGCGTAGGTTGATCCAGGAGTCGTTCCGATTCTCCCGTATCGGGTGCGGTGGGGTGGAACGGGGGCGTCCGTGACACCGACTGCCGCGGCCCCGGCGGACTTCAGGTGTCGTGGGCCGGCCACGGGCACGGGCACGGGCACGGTGTCGGGGTCAGGCGGGCCGGTCGGGGGCCGGCTTCGGACGCGGTGGCGCGGTGGTGCGGCGCGGTGGTGCGGTGCGGTGGTGCGGTGCGGTTCAGTCGCGTTTGCAGATGCGGTCCAGGAGGTTGGCGGTGGCCCGCTGGATACGGGGGTCCACATGGCCGGGGCGGTCCAGGGCCGGAGACCAGGCGAAGGTGCCCGAGGCGAAGACGATCGCCCCGGACGGGGCCCGGTACACGGACGTCTCCTGGTGGCGTGTGACGCCCTCGCTGTCCAGATACGGGGAATGGGCGAGCAGGATGCGGCTCTCGTGCTCGGGGAGCGGGATGCGTGGGAAGTAGCGGTCGGCCTCGCCCGCGACCAGGCCGTCGAGCTCGTCGCCCTCGCCCGCGCCCGTCGCCTCCCAGAGCCAGTGCTCGGCGTTCCGTACGACCAGGGGGTGGGGGTCGGGGACCCGGCCCGCGTACTGGATCCCCAGGAGCTGCTGCTCGGGGCGGTCGATCTCGCGCCAGAGCGCGGGTTTCCCGGGGCCGCGCCGCTTGCGGCAAGTGAGCAGCCGGTCAGGGACTCCGGAGGGCGACGGGGAGAGGCTGACCTGCCAGTACATGGTGTTGGCGGAGAGGAAGACCAGCGAGGTGCCGCCGTCGCGGGCGCGTTCGACGGTACGGCGCATGGGCACCGACCAGTACTCGTCGTGGCCGGGGAAGACCATGCCCCGGTAACGGGCCGGATCGACGCGGCCCGCGTGCAGATCGCGGGTGTCGGCGTAGGCGATGTCGTACCCGTACCGCTCGGCCCAGCGGATGAAGTCGTAGGCGTGGCCGACGTGGAGCGGCAGCCCGGCGCCCGCGTAGGGGCGGTCGAAGGAGACGGTGACCGCGGCGTCCTCCTCGCCCAGCAGACCGCCCTGCTCGTCCCAGGCGTGGTAGAGGCTGGCGCCGGTGCGGCCGTCCTCCGGATAGAGGTTGTACGCCTGCCAGGTGACGTCCGGCAGGACCAGCAGCAGATCGGCCGGCTGGTCGTCGCGGACCGTGAACGGGATGTGGGAGCGATAGCCATCCATCGTGGTGAGCACGGCGACGTACGCGCCGATCGACCAGTAGCTCGGGATCTGCAGCCGCCAGGACTGCCACCAGTGGTGGCAGGAGACCGTGCGGTCGGCGGTGAGCGGGGCGGGCTGGACGATGCCGGAGAGCCGGGGGCTCGTGGTGATCTGGGCGGCGCCGTCGCCCCCGTAGTGACCGATGCGGTAGATGTCCACGGTGAACTGCTGGGGCGGGTCCACGGTGATGTGGAAGTCGATCGCCTCGCCGGGGGCCGCGGCGCCCGTGGAGATGAAGCCCTTGATCTGCCGGTGCACGTCGTCGGCGGTCCGTGTCCCGCCGTCGGTGGAGCCGTGACCGCGGTCGGGGTCGGCGTACCAGGGGACGACGTGTCCGGTGTCGTCGAAGTAGTTCTCGCTGCCGCGCAGCCAGGGCACTGGACCTTGGCCGAAAGGATCGGAGACGGCATGCGCGAGGGCGCCCGACTCCCACCGTCGAATGTGCTCCGCCCCCATGCCGTTTCCCTCCCTCAAGTCCCCCAGGACAACAGTCGATGGCCGATGGCGAATCCCCGGGGCGGCAGTCGACGCCGAAGGCCGATCGCCGGTGGTCATGCGTCATCGGTGCGCCAACAGCGATGCGCCGACTGTCAGCGTCGATCCACAGCACATCACATAACGCATGCGGTCCGTCACCGTTCGTCGCGAATTGCCGTGAACGGAACGCACCCTTCCGGGTGTTGGGGTGTGACGGGCGGGACTGATGGTTCGGGCGAGGCGCACGGTTTGTCTGTGGTTCTGGCGAGACGGTTCGTTTGTCTGTTGTTCAGACGAGGCGGACCGGTTTGTCAGTGCGTACACCGACCGCATCCAGCCACGAACGCAGCGGTTCCGCGTCACCGTCCTCGACCAGGCTGAGGACCGGACTGCCGAGGTCCGCCCGACGCTCGCCGTCGATCAGCAGGGCGGGGCCGTCGAGCCAGTCGAGACCGGGCACCGCGCCCGCCGTGTCCACCGCCGCGCAGCAGACCATGGCCGCGACATGGTCGGCGAGCAGCTCCGTGCCCGTGCGGGGCGGCTGGAGAGGGAAGAGCGGGAGGGGGTCGGGGCCCCAGGGGTCCAGGACGTCCCCGCCCGCGCCGAACGCGGACGGGGCGCCCGCCGCGCCGCCGGAACGGTGCTGCTGGGCCGCTGCCTCCTCGTGGGCCACCGCGGCGCTGATCCGGGCGGCGAGCTCCTCGCCGCTCCCGGCCCTGCCCGCCAAGTGCTCGACGACGCGGGCCAGCGTGGGCACACCGGTGTCGACGGGGCGGGAGGGGGAGGGGGAGGGGGAGGGGGAGGGTGCGTGGGAGGGGGCAGGGGCGGGGGAGGAGGTGGGGTCGTGGAGGCTCGGGGAGGCGTGGAGGGGGTCCGGGCCGGGGAGATCGCCCGGACTGTGGAGGGCGTCCGGACCTTGGAGGCCGTCCGTGCCGGGGAGGCCGTCCGGACTGTGGAGGGCGTCCGGACCTTGGACACCGTCCGTGCCGGGGAGGCCGTCCGGACTGTGGAGGGCGTCCGGGCTATGGAGACCGCCCGGACCATGGAGGCCGTCCGGGCCGCCTGTGCTCGTGGCGAGCGGTACGGACGCCGGGGTGGGGGCAGGGGCGAGGGCAGGGGCGGGGGCGGGTGCCTCGGGTGCGGCGCCGCTCATCGAGTCGAGGACGCGGTGCAGGCGCGCTGCCTCGCTGCGCCACTTCCGGTCGACGACCTCCTCGGGGTACTGCTGCCAGTCGACCGGCGACCAGTCCGGCCCCGGCCGGGCCGGTCCGCCGTGGAAGAGCCGGGCCGCCAGCAGCGAGGCTGCCTCGTCGGCCGCGCCCGGTTCCTCCAGGAGGTCGCAGGCGGGGCGCTCGCCGAGCCGCGAGGCGAATCCGTCGGCGAGCCGGTCGCGCCGGGACAGCTCGGTGAGGGCGGAGACCACGCCCGCGTCCAGCCGCGACGGCCAGCGGCCCATCCGCCAGGCAGGCAGGGCGACCCGGGTGAGCAGCCGGTCCCAACCCGCGTAGGCGAGGCCGACCTGCTCCTGGGCGACGATCCGCAGACCGTAATCCACACCCTGTGCGCGGAACGAGGCGGCGGCCGCGACGCTGCGCTCCATCTCGGCGGCATGGCCCCGGCACCTGCGCAGCAGCAACCTGGCGATCCCGCCGACGAAGGCCCGCGGCACTCCGCGTACCGCGGCCAGCGGCCCCGGTACGGGCGCGGCGGCGTCAGCGACCGCGCCGTCGAGCCCCCGGACGAAACGGCGGGCCGCGGCTATGTCCGGGTGGGCGGACGGGCCCGTACCCGCGACGACCGGCGCGAGCACCGCCCGTAGCTCCGCGACCCGCATCCACCACAGGAACGGCGAGCCGATGACCAGCACCGGAGCGGCCTGGACCCGGCGGCGGCCCCGGAACGCGGAACGTGCCGCCGGATCCGGGCCGTCCTGCGCCGAGGGGTGGGTGCGGTCCTCCAGCCAGCTGTCGCAGTCGGGCGTCAGGGCTATCGCCGAGGGCGCGGGAACCCCGAGCCGGTCGGCGAGGTCCCGGACCAGGCGGTAGAGATCGGGAGCGGACTCCTCCGGGAGCGGGACGGTCGGGCTGACCGCCGGCCTCGCCCGTACGATCGCGACCGCGACGACCGCGGCGATCAGGAGCACGACGACCGCGCAGGGCGTCAGGGCCCAGCGCGCCGTGTCCCAGCCGCTGCCCACCGCGAAGCCCTGGGCGCCCGCCACGAGCAGCACGACGGCGACGGCCGCGGGCAGGATCGCCACGGCTGTCGCCCGCCCGCGGATGCGCAGCAGGGCATGAGCTCGGGCGCGCGCACTCAGCGCGCCCAGCTCCTCACTTGTACCGGTACCGGACACGGCCGGACGTCACCCCCTCTGCCCCCGCGGCGGTGTTGTTCACTCCCCCACTGTGGCACCCGTCCCTGACATCGCAATGCCAGTGGGCCAAGTGCCGGAATGCTTGCGCCGCACCCTAGTTGGGGCCTCGGCGGGCGTCATCCGGATGGCCCAGTCGTCACTCGATGGAATGGCTTTGGGCAAAGGTGCTGACGCGCCGCCGCCCTTGGGGCAATGGCGCGTCGGGGCAGGTCGGTGGGGGGGCGACGGGGTTGCCGGGAAGGTGGGGAGGTGGAGAGGTGGGTTCGGACGGGTTGCGGCCGGTTCCGGTAGGTTCTGGCAGCTTTCGCGTCGTCGGTTCCAGGCGGGCTTCGGCCTGGTGGATACCTGGCGGTTTCGGCGTGACCCGGCCTGGTGGATTCCCGGTGGTTTCGGCGGGACGCGGCCCACTGGCCCCGGGCTGCTGGGCCCCGGGCTGATGAGGCCCCGGCAGGCCGGTCCCGGCTACGCCGGGCCGGTCCGGGGCCGTCCGGGCTCAGCCCTCCGCGGCCTTCCGGGCGATGTCCGTACGGAGCTGCGAGCCGTCGAGCCGGATCCGGGCCGCCGCCATGTAGGCGCGCTCCCGGGCGTCCGCGAGGTCCTTGCCGGTCGCGGTCACGGACAGCACCCGGCCACCCGCGCTGACGACTGTGTCGCCCTCCCGCTTGGTGCCCGCGTGCAGGACGTACGCGTGCGGTCCGTCCTGCTCCGCCACCTCGTCGAGCCCCTCGATCGGGTCACCCGTACGCGGCGTGCCCGGGTAGTTGTGCGAGGCGATGACCACGGTGACGGCGGCCTCGTCGCGCCACTTGAGCGGGGGCAGCTCGTCGAGCGTGCCGTTGGCGGAGCCGAGCAGGACACCGGCCAGCGGGGTCTTCAGACGGGCCAGGACCACCTGGGTCTCGGGGTCGCCGAAGCGGGCGTTGAACTCGATCACCCGGACGCCGCGCGAGGTGATCGCGAGGCCCGCGTAGAGCAGCCCGGAGAAGGGGGTGCCGCGGCGGCGGAGTTCGTCGACGGTCGGCTGGAGCACCGACTCCATGACCTCGTCGACCAGCCCGGGGGCGGCCCACGGAAGCGGGGAGTACGCGCCCATGCCGCCGGTGTTCGGGCCCTCGTCGCCGTCCAGAGCGCGCTTGAAGTCCTGTGCGGGCTGGAGCGGCAGCACGGTGGTGCCGTCCGTGATCGCGAAGAGGCTCACCTCGGGGCCGTCGAGGAACTCCTCGATGACCACGCGGTCGCAGACCAGCGCGTGGGCGCGGGCCGCCTCGACGTCGTCGGTGACGACGACGCCCTTGCCTGCGGCGAGGCCGTCGTCCTTGACGACGTACGGGGCGCCGAAGGCGTCGAGGGCGGCGTCGATCTCGGCGGGGGTGGTGCAGACGTAGCTGCGGGCGGTCGGGACGCCCGCCCCGGCCATCACGTCCTTGGCGAAGGCCTTGGAGCCCTCCAGCCGGGCCGCCTCGCCGGAGGGGCCGAAGCAGGGGATGCCCGCGGCACGCACGGCGTCGGCGACCCCGGCGACGAGCGGCGCCTCCGGGCCGACGACCACCAGCTCGGCACCCAGTTCGGTGGCGAGGCGCGCGACGGCTTCGCCGTCGAGGGCGTCGACCGGGTGCAGTTCGGCCACCTCCGCGATACCGGCGTTGCCGGGAGCGCAGTACAGAGAGGTGACATCGGGGTCGAGGGACAGAGAGCGGCACAGGGCGTGTTCGCGGGCGCCGCCGCCGATGACGAGGACCTTCACGGGGTGCAGCCTAGCCGCCGGGGCGCGGCGCCCTTGACGGGGAGCCGCTCAGTGGACATCCCGGGGCGCCCAGGGGCCGCCGCCCCCGTAAGCGTCCCGAGGTGCTCAGGGGCCGCCGCCCCCGTAAGCGTCCCGAGGTGCTCAGGGGCCGCCGCGCCCGGCGGACACCCGGGACGCCGTCCCGGGGAACGCCCAAGGGTGTATCCGACCCGCCGCCCCGCGAGCGTCCCGGGGTACCTCACGGACCCGCCGCCCCGCGAGCGTCCCGGGGTACCTCACGGACGCGCCGCCCCGCGAGCGTCCCGAAGTACACACGGCCGAACGTCCCGAGGTGCATATTGCCCGCCACCCCACGAACGCCCTGCGGTGCACACGCCCGCCGCTCAGCTGACACCCGGGACACCGGGCAGCGGAGCCACCGGGCAGCCGGGCACCGGGCGGTCGCGCAGCCGAGCCGCCCCGAAACCGGGCCGCAGAGGTACTAGGAGGTCGGGGAACCGAGAGACCAACCAGACCAACCAGACCGAGAGACCGGAGAACCGGGCAGCAGGGACGCCAAGCCGCCAGGGGCGGACGCCCGAGGACCGCTTGGGCCGCCGCACCAGCGCCCGTCATTCGTTGGTGAACTCCTCCACGACCGTGGCGCCCAGCTCACGGACGATCAGCTCGTGCCCGGAGAGCGCCGAGTCGACGAGGTCCGGGTCGTCGGCCTCGGGGACGTCGTCCTCCGGAGCGACCGAACGCGGGGGCTCGGGCGCGGCGTACGGCTGTGGTGCGGGCTCTGCGGCGGAGGCGGAACCCGGCTGCTGGCGGCCCGGCTGCGGCTGATGGCTCGGCTGCTGCTGCGGGGCCGCGGCCGGCCGAGGCTCGTAGCTCTGCTGGGGCGCGGGAGCCTGGTACTGCTGCGCGGGCGGGGCGGAGGGGCGGGCTCCGCCGGTCTGCGGGGGCGCGCCGGCGCCACCCGACGGGTCGACGACGGCCTCGATCTTCCACTGCGCGTTGAACCGCTCGGCGAGCGCCTGCTTGAGGACCTCCTCGCTGCCGCTGCTCGCGAAGTTGTCGCGCGCGCCGGCGTTGAGGAAGCCGATCTGCAGGGTGCTGCCGTCGAAGCCGGTGACCTGGGCGTTCTGGCTGAGCAGGATCCAGGTGAAGCGGCGGCGGTTCTTCACCGCCTCCAGGATGTCCGGCCACATGTTCCGTACCTGGCCGGCGCCCTGGGCCATGCCCGGACCGGGGTCGGCGGCACCGGGCGCCGGTGCCGAAGGCGCGGCCCGGTCCGGCGCGGCGGCCGGGGCCGGCTGCGGGGCGGGCGACTGCCCCGGGGCGGAAGCGGTGGGCCAGCCACCGGGACGCCGCCCCTGCTCCGGCGCGGCCGCGGTGGGCCAGGCGCCGGGGCGCTGACCGCCCGCGGGGGCCGGGGCGGCCTCGGCCGGCGGCTGCGCGACGACGGCGGGCGCGGGCACGGGCGGAGCCGACTGCGTCGGTGCGGGCGCGGGGGCCTCGCCCCGGGCGGCCGCGCGTGCCGCTGCGGGCCCCGCGCCGGGCTGCACGGCGGGAGGGGCGGGCACGGGCGCGTGGGCCAGGGCCTCAGGCCCGGGTACGTACCCCATGGCGGGCCCCGGACCCGTGGTCGCGAAGGAGGCGCCCCGCTCCAGCCGGTCGAGCCGGGCCTGTAGCGAACGCTCGTCGTCGAAGGCCGCGGGCAGCAGCACCCGGGCGCAGATCAGCTCGACCTGGAGGCGCGGCGAGGTCGCCCCGCGCATCTCCGTGAGCCCTTCGTTGACCAGGTCGGCGGCGCGGCTCAGCTCGGCGGCGCCGAAGACGGATGCCTGGGCCTGCATCCGTTCGACGACATCGGCGGGGGCGTCGATCAGCCCCTTCTCCCCCGCGTCCGGCACGGCGGCCAGGATCACCAGGTCACGCAGCCGCTCCAGGAGGTCGGCGACGAAACGGCGCGGGTCGTTGCCGCCCTCGATCACCCGGTCCACGACCTCGAAGGCCGCAGCCCCGTCGCCCGCCGCGAAGGCGTCCACGATCGAGTCGAGCAGCGAGCCGTCCGTGTATCCGAGCAGCGAGGTCGCCATGGCGTAGGTCACACCGTCGTCGCCCGCGCCGGCCAGCAACTGGTCCATCACCGACATCGAGTCACGCACGGACCCGGCACCGGCCCGCACGACGAGCGGCAGCACGCCGTCCTCGACGGGGCTGTTCTCCCGGCCGCAGACCTCGGCGAGATACTCGCGCAGCGTCCCCGGAGGAACGAGGCGGAACGGGTAGTGGTGCGTACGCGACCGGATGGTGCCGATGACCTTCTCGGGCTCGGTCGTGGCGAAGATGAACTTGAGGTGCTCCGGCGGCTCCTCGACCACCTTCAGCAGGGCGTTGAACCCCGCCGACGTGACCATGTGCGCCTCGTCGATGATGTAGATCTTGTAACGACTCGACGCGGGGCCGAAGAACGCCTTCTCCCGAAGATCACGGGCGTCGTCCACGCCACCGTGCGATGCGGCGTCGATCTCGATGACGTCGATCGAACCCGGTCCGTTGCGCGCGAGGTCCCGGCAGGACTGGCACTCCCCGCACGGCGTTGGCGTCGGCCCCTGCTCGCAGTTCAGACAGCGGGCCAGGATGCGCGCGCTGGTCGTCTTGCCACAGCCGCGCGGACCGCTGAACAGGTACGCGTGATTGACCCGGTTGTTCCGCAGCGCCTGCTGCAGCGGGTCAGTGACATGCTCCTGCCCGATGACCTCGGCGAACGACTCGGGGCGGTAGCGGCGGTACAGCGCAAGGGACGACACACCTACGAGGTTATCCGGGCGGACCGACAACCGGCCCCGGACCGACCCGACCGCCCCACCACAGGCCCCGGCGCACGGGCCCGGAGAGCACAGAAGCAGAGAACGGACACAGAGATACGTGCTCCGATGCGGGCCCGGAACGAAGCTCCTGGAAACACGGGCCAGAACACACAAGGGCCCCCCACGCACCCGCCAGAGCCAACCTACCCTTGCTGCCTTCCAGCCCTGGGGGAGTTCAGTCAGATAGCGCCACGTGAGGGGCTGACGCCCACCTTAGCCGATCCCCACCCCCACCGGTCCACCTCCCCCCTTCCCCCGTCCTCCCCGCCGCTCCCCCGTCCTCCGGCGAACGACTCCGAGGAGGGTCCGGAGGAAGCCTCGAAGGAGGTCCAGGGGAACGGGTTCGCGAGCACTCCCCAACGTCTTGTATTGTTTGCCGCGGAGGATTCGCCTAGTGGCCTAGGGCGCACGCTTGGAAAGCGTGTTGGGGGCAACCCCTCACGAGTTCGAATCTCGTATCCTCCGCCATTGCTCTCACCGGGCAATACGTCGAAGGGCCCCGCAGCTTGCTGCGGGGCCCTTCGACGTTGGTGGTCTCAGTTGTGGCTCTCCCGTCGAAGACGGACCGGGGCTGGCCGTCGCTGACGGACCGGGGCTTCTCTCCGGCTCGGCAGGCGCGGTCCGTTTCCTGTTCGGCGAAGGTGATCACGTCGTCCTCCGCTTCGGCCGGGGCCGCCGGGAGGGGAACCTGGGCCTCGGCGTCCGGGCCGTACCGCTCCGCGCCCTCGACGGATGAACGTCCAGGGCGGCTTTCCGCCCGACTCCGACGGACACTCACGCCTGCCTGCCGTGGTGCGCGAGGCATTCGAGGAGCCGTGGGTCGCGCTCGGAGACGCTGGCAGCGATCTCTTGGAACAGATCAGGACGGTCTGGGTGACCGAGGTCGGGCAGGGACGGACTGATCTCTATGCCATATCCGGTGTGCTAGACCACATTTGCCATTTCTCCGCGGTGCGGACAGCGGCTGGTGTGAAACAGGGCGTCACCTACTCCACCGGGCCGCGCAGCCATCGCCCCAGCCGCTGGCCTGCGGACTCTTCCGGGCGAGCGGCGCCGGTTCCGCGCCTGACCGGGCCGGTGGGCTTCTTCGGCCGGGTTCGCCCCGGAGGCCATCGCACTTGGCAGAAACCCGCCCTGCCGACACCCGGGGTACATCACCATCCACACATGGACCAGGGACGAACACGTGGGTAAGCGCGAACGCCGTCGCAAACGGGAACGAGTCAACAAGCGTCGGCCGCAACGGCAATCAGCTGTTCCGCAACCGATCATCCGGGAGTTTCCGGTCGGGGCACCCCGCATCCGTGTCGTGATCAAGCACGACGCTCCCGAAGACGCCCAGCAGACCAGTGTCCTCTACTGGGAGGTCGAGGACGACGGCACGTGGGCCCGGACCGTAAGCAGTATCGGCGTAAGCAGCACCATCGGTGCGGTGGCCACGGCCCACTCTCACGCCGTCCTGCTCCGCTGTCCCTGTGCGAACTGCTCCGAACCGATCACCGTCACCAACCGGTCCTGGGCCAACAAGGTGGGCGGCAAGTACCTCGACGCCGAGGCCCCTTCCTACCTCTGCGGGGACTGCACGGCAGTCCAGAAACACGAGGAGACCGAACGGCAACAACGCGCCGCGGAACAGAGGCGCGTCGAGCAGGAGCGTGAGCAGCAAGAAGGCGAGCGAATCAAGCGCCTGATTGCCGAGGCGATCAAGGATGAGGAGGGGAAGAGCGAGCCGACCGGACCCCTCGCGGTGGAGAATCCTCTTGCCCTGGCCCTCTACGTGGCGTTGATCAGCTACGCCGCGAGCAATCCTGGCAAGGCACTCCCCAGCCTCGCGGATATCGGTCCCCTGGGGTGGACCGGCGACTGCGAGCAGGACAGGGAACTCCTCCTGGACCTCTACATCGGCAGTCTGCTCGCCATCGCTCCGGAGAGTCCGACGCAGGCGTTCACTCCTTCTTCCGATGGCGACGACATCGCCTTCATCTCCACAGAGGTCGCCTGGCGGGTCGTCGGCGGCCTGGCCACCGCACAGGAACGCGCCAAGGTCATCAGATACGGCCTCCGGACCCGGCCCGGCCCCCAGGGAGCCGCGGCGCGTGATGCCTTCGCCGCTCTGATGGACCGGATGGAGATCGCGGACGTCGCGGCCTACCTCAACAACCTGCTCACCAAGAAATACGCCTATCCACAGGTACCCGAAGCTCGGCGCGAGGAGCTCACGGACGTCATCCGGAGGGGCTTCGAGCACGGATACACCCCTGGCCAGATGATCTGCTTCGCATGGCGCGCTGTCGATTCCGCTGCGGCCTGGAAGGAGCGCAATCCTCGTATGGGGCCGCCGGAGGCGGCCTCTGCCGCGGTGACGAGCCTCGGGGGAAAGATCGACAGGGCGATCGAACTCCACCAGTCCATCCCCGAGTACGAGGCCCCGCGCTGGCACAGAGCGCCTCTCGCTCTCGGCAGCCTACGGCGGCTGCATGCCGACATCCGCTGGGTGTACAACCGCGAAGTCATCGGTGCCTGTACTCGATGCGACCACCAGGGCCTCAAGGAATCCGTTCGTACGGAGAACGGGACGACGGCCCTGTGGCGCTGTACCCATCCCGCAGAGATCCCGGCCCAAGCACAGGAGCCGGAAGAGGCGAGCTCCCGGGACGATGCGCCGGACTCGGCCGGCGCCTGATCCCGAAGCCCGGCCCTGCCCTGCCCTGCGTCTCAGTACCGCGCTGATTCGCGCGCGGTGAGAGAGAGCGGTGGAAGAGAGCAGGAAGACGCTGTCCGCGGGGCGCGGCCTCACCCGGCTGAGCCCCGTTGCACGGATGCCCTCTCGTCCGGCTGATCGGCCTTTCGGTTCTCCGCCGCCGAGTCCGGGCGTCTACGCACTGCCACCCGGCGGGGGAAACAATGGTGGATGCCGCACCCTCATCGGTGTTGCAGCACGGAACGCGGCGCGCTTCAGGGAACGGGCTGCCGCCTCGTCCGCACTCCGCACCCCGCACTCCACACTCCACACTCCACCGAGGATCCCGAATGACGCAGAGCACGCCCGGCCCCGTCGGTCGCTTCCGCACAGGACGTCTGGTCGAGGGGCGCCCTCAGGCTCTGGACGTGTGGCTGGTCACGACCCACGACGCAGAGGTGGCCGCCCGCGTCGCCGGCCTTCTGGGCGGCCGCCCTCAACCGAACGAAGGGGGAGAAGAACTCGACCACGATGTCCTGACGGAGGTCGAGACGGTACGTGTACTCGTGGATGGGCCCGACGCCTTGGCGTCTCACATGATCCTTCGGGACAGCACGGGGATCATCCACCAATGCGACGGCTTGGAGTTCCTGTCACCCGAAGAGAAGAAGGGGCGGCCATGCGGCTGCCCTCCGCTGTTCGAGGACCGGAAGCTGGCCGCGAAAGAGGGCCGCGGCCCCATGCCGTCCATCAGCCTCACCTTCCGGATCGCCGCGGAACCCGCGCTCGGCGAGTTCCGCTTCCTGACCGGCTCGTGGCAGATGGCCGCACAACTCTCCGACCTGACGGAAGCGCTGGAGCGGATCGACAGCCCGGCTGTCTGCGACCTCACCCTGGAACTCGTCGTCCACACGACCAGGTCGGGCAGAGGCTTCTGCTATCGAAAGCCCGTACTCACAGTGCTCGGCAGCCCCGGCACCGTTGCGCCCCAGCCCCCGCCGACGGCTGAACCCACGCCTGCTCCGGCACCGTCTCCACGCCGCCGCAGAGCCCGGCCGGTGCCGGAGCCCGCCATCCCACCCGCTCTGGAGCCGAGCCAAACGGTCAGCGTGAACGTCGCTCTGCTCCGCCGGGCCGCCGAGGTGCTCGGCACCGACAGCCACGAGAAAACCGTCATCGCCGCGCTGACCGGGGTCGTGGCCGGACAGCACCAGACCGCGGAACTCCTCCGGCTGCGAGAGCAGGTCGGACAGATCGCCGCCCTCGCGGGACAGGCGCTCCAGGGCGGGGATTCGTCGCTCACCTGACCGGCTCTCCGGCCGTCTCGCAGCGATCACCGGCAGCCGACGCGGACGCGTCTCCGTCCTGGTCTCAGCCCTGGTCGCGTTCGCCTTCGTCCGAGTCCGTCCGGGCGGGGCTGGGCCGGCTGCTCCGCCACAGTCCAGAGCCCCTACGACCCGGTCTCGTATCCTTCCCCGCCGCTCTCGCCAGGCACTGAGCCGAAGGCCCGGCGCGCCACCGGGCCCGGCACGCCGGGCAGGCTTTCTCGGTGTCCTCGTCCCGCCGCCGTGATCTGGTCGCGCCGTCGCCGTCGCCGTCGCACGACGACCGGCCCGGACGGGCGACCGTTCTCGGACAAGATCGGCTGGTTCGCGGTGGAAGCGGGCGGGGCGGCGTAGAACTCGTGCGAGCGGGAGAGGCTCTGGAGGGCGCGTACGGGGCGGGCCGTGGTGGCGGTTCCATCGGGTGGCAGGCAGTCCGGTCGTCGCGGCGCGGGACCGGCTCACCGAGGAGCGGGCCCGGGACCTGGTCCTCCGGCACATCGACGAGAACGCCGCCCTGCCCGGCGTCCCCGACCCGTTGCGGGCGCCGCCGCCGCACTTCGGCACCACCGAGGTGGAGCCGCCCAGCCGCCCTCGGGTGATCGACGGCTCCGGTCTCACCTACTGGTTCCTGGACCCGCCCGCCGCGCTGCTTCCCGCCTCCGGCGTCGGTGCGGGGCCGGCGCTTCCGGCGGGCTTCGGAGACGTCCACCGCGAGGCGTACCGCTTCTACCGGGAGGTGGTCGCGGGCGGTCCGGTCGGCCTGGCGGCGCTCTGGCTGCTGCACCGGCCGGAGGAGGCGAAGGACGTGCTCGACTGGACGGTGACCCACCGCGGGCTCCTCGCCGACCGCGACGACTGGGAGCACTCCCTCGCGGCGGCGCTCCAGTCGCTGACGCCGGAGGACCGGAGCTTCGTCGGCGCCAACATGGCGCGGGTCCTCAGCGACGTGGGCGTACCGCAGGGCGACGAGGTGCTGCGCCGGATCGGCGGCACCGGCGGTGCGGGGGGTGGTACCGGGCCGTACGGGGATCAGAAGGTCTGATACCCCTTCCTCGTGTACGCCCGGGGCCGGGAGTGGCTGTGATCACCGTCACCCGGATTCTTCGGGGCCGGTGTCGTCCGGATGCGGGGCGCCGGGCGTATGCCGGGTGAGACCGAGGAGATCCAGGAGTTGTTTGTTGACCGTCGAGGAGTTCGAAGAGTTCTACGCGCAGACGGCTGCCCGGCTGACCGGGCAGCTGTTTGTGATGCTCGGCGACCAGCACGAGGCGCAGGACGTGGTGCAGGAAGCTTTCATCAAGGGCTGGAGCCGACGGCGTCAGCTCGACCGTGACGGGCAGCCCGAGGCGTGGATCCGCACGGTCGCCTGGCGGCTCGCGGTGAGCCGGTGGCGGGGGCGGCGGCGCTCGGCGGACGCCTGGCAGCGCAGTGGCGCCCCGCCCCACGCGGAGCCGCCGGGGCCGGAGTCGGTGGCCCTGGTGGAGGCGCTGCGGGAACTGCCGTCCAAGCAGCGGCGCACGCTGGCCCTGCACTACGTCTGCGATCTGACCGTCGAGCAGATCGCCGCGGAGACCGGTCTCTCGGCCAGCACCGTCAAGACACATCTCGTCCGGGGCCGGGCCACGCTCTCCCACCGTCTGCAGGATCCGCGCACCGAGGAGGGGCCCTGTGTCTGAATCCCACGACCCGCTGACGTCCCTGTTCAAGGAAGCCGCAGCCGCCGGGCAGTCCCGCGCGCGGTCGGCTCCGGCGTCGTTCATCACCGAGCGCGGGGAACGGACGCGCAGGCGCCGGATCCTCGCGCTGGCCGTGGGGGCCTGCCTGGTCTTCTCGGGTGCGGGCGCGGCCGTGGCGTCGCTGGTGCCGGACACCACGGGCACGACCGTCCCCGCCGACTCGCCCTCGCCCGATCCCTCGCCCCGGATCTCCCCCTCGCCCGACGGGCCGAGCAACTCGCCCTCCGCGCCGCGGACCAGCCTGCCGCCGACGAGCCCCCCGGGCAACGAACCGACGACGTCGTCGACCTCACCGGGCACGCCCACCCGGAACGCCACCTACCCGCCGTCCTGACGCCCCGCCAACCGGCCCCGCGCCCGGCCGGGTCATTTCGGTGCGCGTCGAACCGACCCAGGAGATCGCCCTGTGAGCCCTTCCACCCGCCAACGGCCCCGCGAGCACCGGCCCGTACGGGCCGACACCGTGCCCGCCACCCCCCACGACGCCCCGGCGCCGGGCGCGGAGACGGGTGCGCGTACGGGCGCGGAGGCGGGCGAGGCGGCCGCCGGACGGCTCCGGGCCCGGCTGCGCCCCCTGCTCCGGCCGCGGATACGGCCCGCCGACCGTGAGGTGCTCTGGCTCTATCTGCTGACCCGGGTGGGCCTCTGGACCATCGCCTACTGCACCCGCTGGATATTCCCCGACGACAAGGGGACCCACCACGCCGCCCGGACGCTCTCCCCGTGGGAGCGGTGGGACTGGTGGCACTACCTGCACATAGCCCAGCAGGGCTACTTCCCGGACGGGACCGGTCCCTGGACGTCCGGCTGGGACAACCGGGAGGCCTTCTTCCCCGGCTTCCCGTTCCTGCTGCGGGCCGTGCACACCGTCGTGCCGAGCTGGGCGGCGTCCGGGGCGCTGATCTCCCTGGTCGCCGGTGGCGTCGCCGTGCTGGCCCTGGCCCGTATCGCCCGGCTGCATCTGCCGCACGCCCACGCCGGGCAGCGCGCGGTCCTGTTCTTCCTGCTCTCGCCCTGCGCGGTCTTCCTCGCCGCCGGGTACACCGAGGCGCTCTTCCTCGCCCTGGCGCTGCCCGCCTGGCTGGCCGCCCGGCGCCTCGACTGGCGGCTCGCGGGCGTACTGACGTGTCTGGCCACCACCGTCCGGGTCAGCGGTCTCTTCCTCGCCGCGGCCGTGGCGGTCCACTTCCTGGTCAACGCGCGCACCGCCGCCCACTGGCGCCGGCTGCCCTGGCTCGCGCTGCCCGCCCTGCCGCCGTTCCTCCACAGCTGGTACCTGCACGCGCACACCGGCGACTGGATGGCCTGGAAGCATGCCGAGGAACGCGGCTGGTACCGCGACTTCCACGCCCCCTGGGAGGCCTGGGCGAACACCTGGCACGCCGCGTTCGGCCACACGCAGTCCACCGGATACGCCCTGATGTGGCAGGCCGAAATCCTCGCCATGCTGGTCGGTGTCGTCCTGTGCGGTCTGCTGGTCCGGCGGCGGCGCTGGGCGGAGGCCGCGTACATCGCCCTCAGCCTGTGGGCGCTGGGCACCTCGTACTGGTACACCTCCATTCCCCGCGCGACCCTGCTGTGGTGGCCGCTGTGGACCGGGCTCGCCGCCTGGAGTCTGCGCAGTCCCCGCGTCAAGACCGCGTATCTCGCCGTCGTGGCACCGCTGATGACCGTCTTCGCCGTCACCTTCCTCTCCGGGCGCTGGGCCGGCTGAGGCCCCCGGACCCCCTTGCCCGTACCGGTGCGCCGATAACTCCATCGGTCCGCCTGTGCTCGCGGTTCCGTATCGGCCCTCGCAGGCTGGGACGGGGGTTACTACTGGAAGGGCGGCCCCTCGATGAGGCTTGTCGTGGATCTCAACCGGTGTCAGGGGTACGCGCAGTGCGCGTTCCTGGCCCCGGACGTCTTCGCCATGCACGGCGACGAATCGCTGCTGTACAACCCGCACGCCGACGAGACGCGGCGCGAGCAGGTGCGGCGTGCCGCCACCGCGTGTCCGGTGCAGGCCATCCGGGTGGAGTACCAGGACGACGCGGCGGCCCCGGCGGGCGGGGGGCGGTCCGGTGTCCGGTGACGGTGCGCTGGAGCGGCTGAGGCGCGAGGGGCGGATCGTGATCGTCGGCGCCTCGCTGGCCGGTCTCCGGGCCGCGGAGACCCTGCGCGAGGAGGGCTTCACCGGTTCGCTCACGCTGATCGGCGACGAGCCCCACGAGCCGTACGACCGTCCGCCGCTCTCCAAGCAGGTGCTGCTGGGCCACGCGGCCGCCGACCGCACCGAGCTGCCCCGGCGGCACGGGCTCGACGCGACGTGGCGGCTCGGAGTCGCCGCCGCCGGGCTGGACATGGCGGCCCGCCGGGTCCGGCTGGCCGACGGGGACGAGGTGGAGTACGACCGGCTGCTGATCGCGACCGGGGTCCGGGCCCGGCCGTGGCCGCATCAGGCGGAGGCCGAGCTGGACGGGGTCTTCGTGCTGCGCACCCGCGACGACGCGGCCCGGTTGCAGCGGCGGCTGGCCGCGTCGCCCCGCCGGGTGCTCGTCATCGGCGCCGGTTTCACCGGTTCGGAGATCGCCTCGGCCTGCCGCGAGCGCGGGCTGTCGGTGACCGTCGCCGAACGGGGGGCCGCCCCGCTGGTGGGTGCGCTCGGCGGGGTGGTCGGCCGGGTGGCCGCGGAGCTCCAGCGCGAGCACGGGGTCGACCTGCGCTGCGGAATCATGGTCACCGGACTTGAGGGCGACCCGGCGGGGCGGCTGCGGCGCGCCCATCTCTCCGACGGCACCGCCCTCGACGTGGACGTCGCCGTCGTCTCGCTCGGCGCGACCCGGAACACCGAGTGGCTGGCCGGGTCCGGGCTGGGCGCCGGTCCGCGCGGCATCGCCTGCGACGCGGGCTGCCGGGCCTTCGACGTCCGGGGCATCGTGACCGACGACGTCTATGTCGCCGGTGATGTCGCGCGGTCCCCGCACGCGCTCTTCGGGTACCAGTTCCTCTCCCTGGAGCACTGGGGCAACGCCGTCGCGCAGGCCGCGACCGCCGCCCACAACATGATCAGCGACAGCTCCGAGCGCCGCCCGCATCTGTGGGTGCCGGCGTTCTGGTCCGCCCAGTTCGGGGTCAACATCAAGTCGGTCGGCGTCCCGTCCCTGGGCGAGGAGGTCATCGTCGCCCAGGGCTCGCTCGCCGAGCACCGCTTCACGGGTGTGTACGGATACCAGGGCCGGGTCATCGCCGCGGTCTCCTTCGACCAGACGAAGTGGCTGGAGTTCTACCAGCGGCAGATCGAATCGGCCGCGCCGTTCCCCCCGGACTACTCCTCGGTGGACCGCCGCCCCGAAGGGCTGCGGCCGGTCCCGGCCGACTTCCCGGACCCGTCGCTGCCCACCCACGGGCCGTCCGTCACCGTCAGCGGCTACGCGCCGACCGACCAGCGGATCACCTTCACCCCCGCCCGGGTCTGATCCCCGGCCCCCGAACCCATGGACGCCACGGGGACCCGCGTCCGCCACGGACGCCACCGAGGACGTCAGCAAGGACCGCCACCATGACGCGAGACACGCTCCTGCGGCAGATCATCGACTACGACAACCGCGCCGACCCGTACCCGCTGTACACCGAGCTCCGCAGGACGCCGGTGCGCCAGGAGGGCGACGAACTGTTCGTCGTCAGCACGTACTGGGAGATCAAGAGCCTGCTGCACGATCCGCGGATCAGCTCGGACGCCCGCAACCTCTCCCCCACTGCCGCGGGCACCCTCCTCCAGGAAGAAGAGGCGTCTCCCCTGCCGCCCGCCTTCCTGCGGCTGGACCCGCCCGAGCACGACCGCCTGCGCCGTATGACGATGCGCCCGTTCGGGCCGCCGCAGACGCCCCGGCGGGTGCACAACATGCACGGTGAACTGGGCCGCATCGTCGACGGTCTCGTCGACGGCTTCGGGGACCGGAAGCAGGTCGACATCGTCGACGACTTCGCGTACCCCTTCCCCGTCACCGTGATCTGCCGGCTGCTGGGCATCCCGCGCGAGGACGAGGCCCGTTTCCACTCCTGGGCCGACACCATCGCCGCCGGTCTGGACCCGGACCCGGACCAGGACCCCGGCGAGCGCCGCCGGGCCACCCACCAGGCCCGCACCGAGCTGGGGGCGTACCTCTCCGGGCTCATCGACGCACGCGGCTCGGCCCCCGGCGACGACATGCTCTCCGAGCTGGTCACCGGGCAGGGGCCGGACGGGCGGATGACGCGGATGGAGGTGCTCAGCACCGCAGCCCTGCTCCTGATCGCCGGTCACGAGACCACCGTCAACCTCATCACCAACGGGACCCTGACCCTGCTGCGCCACCCCGAGGTCCTCGAACGGCTGCGCGAGGAGCCGGCGTTGGCGGTCCCGCTCGTGGAGGAGCTGCTGCGCTTCGAACCGCCGGTACAGCTGCTCCCGCAGCGCACCACCCTCGCCGACATCGACATCGCCGGCACCACCATCCCCAAGGGCGCCTCCGTCTGGCTGGTCCTGGCCTCCGGCAACCGGGACCCGAAGCGGTTCCCCGACCCCGACCGCTTCGACCCCGACCGGAAGGACAACCAGCACCTCGGCTTCGGCAGCGGCATCCACAACTGCTTCGGCGCGCCCCTGGCCCGGCTGGAGGCCCAGCTCGCCCTGACCGCGCTCGCCCGCAGGCTCGACGGCCCGCGGCTGGTGACGGACCCGCCCCCGTACCGGCAGAACGCCGTGCTGCGCGGGCCCCGGCATCTGGAAGTCGCGTTCGACGGGCTCCGCCCGTAGCCGTGCTCCGGCGATGATGGGCGGATGCCGACGCACGGACCGGACCGGCGCGACGCCGGGCCCTCGCTGGAGCAGCTCCTCGGGCTGATCGCCCCCGGGATGCTCGATGTGGTCGTGGCACCGCGCGGTACGGGGGTGCCGGTGGCCGATGTGGCACTGCACGACCCGGGCGAGGAACGGGACGACGGCAGCGGGGCGGCGTCCGGGCTGATCCTGCTCGCGGTCGGCGTCGAGGTCGCCTCGCCCGAGGCGCTCGACGTGCTGCGCGGCGCCGACCGGGCCGGGGCCGCGGCCGTGGTGATGCGGCGGGGCGAACGCGGCCCGCGGGCCGCCCTGGTGGAGGCGGCGGGCCTGGGGCGTACGGCGTTGCTGACCCGGCGGCCGGGGCGGGGCTGGACGGAGGTGCTCGGCGGGCTGCGGACCGCTCTGGCGCACAGCGCCCCGGCCGGGGCGGGCGGCCCGGCGGCGGGGCTGCGGCTCGGCGATCTCGCCGGGCTGGCCAACACGGTGGCGGACCTGGTCGGCGGGGCCATCACCATCGAGGACCCGCAGTCGCGGGTGCTGGCCTATTCGCGGCTGGACCACGAACCCGATCCGATGCGCCGGCTGACGATCCTGGGGCAGGAGGTCCCCCGCTGGCGGGTCGTCGAACTCCGCGAGAGCGGCTTCTTCCGGACCCTGTGGAACACCGACGGCGTGGTGCGGCTGCCCGCCGACGCCCGGTACGCCGAACGGCTGGCCATCGCGGTGCGCCACGGGTCCGAGGTGCTCGGCTCCCTCTGGGCCGCCGCCGACGGGCGGCCGCTCGCCGAGGACGCCGAGGACGCGCTGCGCACGGCCGCGCGGGCCGCCGTGCCCCATCTGTCGCACCACCGGACCTGGGGCCGGGCGGCGGCACGGGCACGGGAAGCGGCGGTGCACGCCCTCCTGAGGGGCGATGTCCGGGCCGCGCCCGAGGCCGGGGTCACGGCGGACCGCCCGTACGCGGTGGTGGTCGCGGAGGCGTACGACGGGGGCCGGGACGGGCAGGGCGGGGCCCCGGGGCCGGGCGCGGACGCGGTGCACGACGCCGCCGGGCAGCGGGTGCTGGATGTGCTCGCGCTCCGGGCCGCCGCGTACCGGCCGGGGTGTGTGACCGCGCGGTCGGGGCGGCTGCTGTACGTGCTGGTCCCGGCCGGTGACGGGGAGACCGACCCGGCCCGTCCGCTGCTCGCGACCGCGCGTTCGGCGCCCCGCAGCGTGGTCCTCGCGGGCTCCGGGCCGGTGGCGGCCGGGCTTCCGGGGCTGCCCGCCTCGCGGGAGACGGCGGAACTGGTGGTGCGGGTGCTGCGGGAGCGGGCCGCGCGGCGGCCGCCCGGCGAGGCGGTGTCGGCGGTGGCGGACCACGGCGAGGTGGTCCCCGAGACGACGGTGCTCCGGCTGCTCGACCGGGTGGAGCCGCTGTGGGGGGCGCTGTCGGGGCAGGTGCACGCGATGGTGGAGCACGACCGGGCGCACGGTTCGGCGTACGGCGCGTCGGTCGCCGCGTATCTCGACGCGTCCTGCGACATGGGCACGGCCGCCCGGCATCTCCATGTGCACCCCAACACCCTGCGGTACCGGCTGCGCCGGGCCAGGGAGCTGTTCGGCGTCGATCCGGCCGACCCTTCGGTACGGCTGCTGGCGGACATCGGGCTGCGGCTCGCGGCACGCCGTACGCCGCCCGGCCCGCCGCCCGGCTGATCGTTCGGCTGTCCGGTCCGGCAAAGGAACCGGGCCGGCGTCGTCGTGTCGGTCGAAGACGGGCCGGGCCCCGCGCGCCGAAGCTGTCCGTGCATGACATGACGACCCGGCAAACGGAGGGGTGTGGTGAGGGTGGGTACGACTTCGGACCCGGCGGCCCGGCAGCGCGGTGACCGCCGCACGGAGGCGTTGGCGCAGGCCGTCGAGGGCGGGCTGCTCGGTCCGCACGCGCCCGTGGTCGGTCTCCTGGACGTGGACGGGGTGCTGGCCGCGGTGGACGCGCTGCACGCGGCCTTCGAGGGGCCCGCCCCGGTGCAGCACACGTTCGCGGCCAAGGCGTGCGGCCTGGTGCCGGTGCTGCGGCTGCTCGCGGAGGCCGGGATGGGGTGCGAGGTGGCCTCGCCCGGTGAGCTGGAGCAGGCGCTGGCGGCCGGGTTCGGCTACGACCGGCTGGTCTTCGACAGCCCCGCGAAGACGGTCGAGGAGCTGGAGTTCGCGCTCGGCCACGGCATCGCGATCAACCTGGACAACTTCCAGGAGCTGGCCAGGGTGGACCGCCTGCTGGCCGGCCGGGAGCCCGCCGGGCCCGTCGGACTCCGGGTGAACCCGCAGGTGGGGGCCGGGGCCATCGGGGCGATGAGCACCGCGACCGCGACCTCCAAGTTCGGCGTCGCGCTGCGCGACCCGGGGGCCGTGGACGCGGTGGTCGAGGCCTTCGAGCGCCGCCCCTGGCTCGATCGGCTGCACGCGCACGTCGGTTCCCAGGGCTGCCCGCTGCCGCTCATCGCCGAGGGCATCCGCGTCGCGTACGAGCTGGCCGAGCGGATCAACGCGCGCCTCGGCCACGCCCGGATCACCGGGATCGACATCGGCGGCGGCCTGCCCGTCAACTTCGCCGACGAGGACGACCGGCCCACGTACGCCGACCATGTCGCCGCACTCCGCGCCGCCGCGCCGGGGCTCTTCGACGGCCGCTACACCCTCGTCACCGAGTTCGGCCGCTCGCTGCTCGCGAAGAGCGGGACGATCGGCACGGTCGTCGAGTACACCAAGTCCGCGGGCGGGCGGCGGATCGCGGTCACCCACGCGGGGGCCCAGGTCGCCACCCGTACCGTGTTCATGCCCGGCTCCTGGCCGTTGCGCGTCGGGGTCCTCGACGCGCGGGGCCGCCCCAAGCACGGACCGGTGGAGGTCGTCGACATCGCGGGGCCCTGCTGCTTCGCGGGGGACCTCACGGCGACCGCGGCCGAGCTGCCCGCCGTCGAGCCCGGTGACGTGGTGGCGCTGTACGACACCGGGGCGTACTACTTCTCCTCGCACTTCTCGTACAACTCGCTGCCCCGGCCCGCCGTGTACGGCTACCGCACCGGCGCCGACGGGCGGGTGCGGTTCGCGCTGGTGCGCGAGGCGCAGAGCGTGCGCGAGGTCGTCGAGGAGAGCGGCCTCGCGCAGGCGGGCAACCTGGTGGCGCTGCGCACGCCATGAGTCCGGCGCGGTGCGTACGGGGCGGGCCGGGTCAGGACCGGCGGCCGAAGAACTCGATCTCGGCGACGGCGAGCCGGCGGCCGGGGCCCGCTCCGTACGTGGTGTCGGTCGTGAGCCGGGCCCTGACGACCTCGGACCCGCGCAGGTCGAAGGTCTGCTGGCCCGGCTGGTCCTTGACGCGCAACTGCTTGGTGGCGCTGGTTCCGTCGGCGGAGGTGAGCCGGACGGTGATCCGCGCCGGGCGGGCCTGGGTGAGGAACTCGTCCATCTTGGTCGAGGTGCCCGGGAAGACGACCAGCTTCAGCACCCGTACCGGCTGCTCGAAGTCGCACTCCAGGTACTGGCCCACCCCGGTGTCGGGCCCGGCCGCCGAGGGCGCCCAGTAGCGGTTGTTGAAGCCGTCGAAGGCGGCGCCCGCCGGATGCCCCGGCGCCCTGCTGGAGGCCCGGAACCGGGTGGGCGGCACCGCCTCCGGCGTCCCGGTCTCGTCCTTGGCGAGGCCGAACCAGCCGGACAGGTGCGGCAGGGCGAACCAGACCCCGCACGCCAGCACGATCAGCAGGACCGGCAGCGTCAGACCGGGGCGGCGCCACAGCCGGCGCCTGGGCCGGGTGCCCGCGGCGGGCGCCTGCCGCGGGCGCCGCCGCAGGAGCCGCCGCCACCAGGGCGGCCGGACCGCGGGCGGCGGACCCGGGTCCAGGAGCAGCGCGCAGCGCACGCACAGGGTGCGGTCCGGGTCGTTCTCCGTACGGCAGTTGGGGCAGCGGACGGGCGGGGCGGGGGCCGGGCCCGGGGGCGTGTGCGGGGGGCCGGGCGGTGCGTCGGGCAGCGCCTCGGGCCCCGGCACCGGCGTGGCCGTCTCGTCGCCGGGGCGCCGGGGGGCGGCGGTCGCGGCGACGGGGGGCTGCGGCGGCGGTTGCGGAGCCGGCTGTGGCTGCGGTTGCGGTTGCGGAGCCGGTTGCGGCTGTGGCTGCGGTTGCGGCCCAGGAGCCGGTCGCGGCTGCGGCCGAGGGGTGGGCGCGGGGGTGGGCGGAGGGGGCGTCGGCGTACCGCTCCCCGGCGACTCCCACTCCAGGAACGCCCGGCACGACGTGCAGAACTGCGTCCCCGGCGCATTGCTCTGGCCGCACGTCCCGCAGATCACGAGACCTCCAGATCGAAGCCCACGTGCGCCGGGATCTCGGTCCGGATCAGCTCCTCCAGCCGCACCCGGTCGACCTGGTACGGCTGCGCCGCCCGGACCCGGACCGTGACCCACGGCCGGGGGCCGCCCGGGAACTGGGTGTGCGGAGTCGTCGACCAGGCCGTGCCGCCGCTCTCCACGATCTCCGGCTCGATCCCGGTCTCCAGGAACACCGCCTCCGCCAGCCCGCGCCGGGTGCCCCGCCGGCTGTGCCGCTCGACCGCGCCGCGCACCGTCGCGCGCCGCTGCTCGACCGGCTGGTCCGTGCGGGCGTCGACGGCCACCCACTGGGCCAGCCAGGCCAGGAAGTCCTCCGGCGCGCTGCGCGGGTCGAGATGGGCGGGCAGGTTGTCGATGGAGAGCAGCACCGGGGCGAGTACGTCGTCGAGCGCCGCGAGGAACCGGCGCAGGAAGTCCTGCTCCAGGTAGACCGCCGGGAGCTGTTCGATCAGCGGGTGCGGTGTCGGCAGCCCGGTCACGGCTGTGCGCATGGTGGTCAGGCCTCCCGTACCCGGAGCTGGTGCTCGTAGCTGAAGACCAGCGCGTGCCGGTCCAGTGCGATCTTGGTGGTGGGCTCGCCGCGCTGTCCGTTCACCGGGTCCGCCGGGAAGAGGCGTACGTCCTCCACCAGGTCCACGCCCGGCACCTGCTGGAGCACGGCGAACGCCTCGCCCGACTGGATCGGCCGGCCGAACGGCCAGCCGTCGCGGCCCGGCCCGCCGCTCAGCGGGTTGAAGTAGCTGTAGAGGGCGGTCAGCGCCTCCTCGCGCACCCGCTCCAGCACGACGCCCCGGCGGGCCTGGACCGTGGCGACCACGGTGACCCCCTGGTAGAAGGGCCGCTCGACCACCAGCCGGGCACCGATGGGCCGGCGCTCGTCGAGATGGCCCGCGATCAGCGCGAGGGTGTGCTGCGGCGGGACCAGCTCGTCGAACCGGATGCGGCCCTGCTCGTCGCTGCGCCCCGCCGGTACGACCAGCAGCCGCACCCCGCCCGCCTCGACGTCCGCGTCCCCGCCGGCCGGGATGCACTGCACCCGGGCCGCGTCGGGCGCGACCTCCCGGGCGAGCAGTTCGTAGTCGTGCGGCACCACGGCCCGGTGCAGGGTGCGCAGCGTCATCGGGCCGCGCACCCGCGCGCTCTCCACCGTCTCGCCGTCGACCCCGCCGAGCGCGGGGCGGCGGTTCTCCACCCGGGCCACGTAGGGGATGGCGCTGCGCAGCACCCGGAGGGTGGAGCGGGCGACATTGCCGCGCAGCCCGCCGCCGGTGCGGTACGAGCGCACGCGGACGGCGGCGCCCTTGGGCGGCACCTTCCCGTAGTAGCGGATCGAGCCGTCCCGCTCCCGGACCGCCGGACCGAATTCGACCCGGCCCGAGTTGGGGTCGAGGGTGATGTGCCGGTCCTCGGGGCCGGAGTGCGCGAAGTCGTCGACCCGGGTCCACTCCGTGGCGTCCGGGCCGCCCGCCGGATCCGCGACCTCGACGACGAAGGCACCGGGGACGACCGGCGGCCTGCTCAGCCAGAAGGTCTGGCCGGGTACGCCCTCGGCCGGGCCGAGCACCTCGTCGGTCACGGTCTCGGCGTGCACCGCCCCGACGGTCGCGCCGATCGTGAACGCGGTGATCCGGCGGACCACCGGGGGCGCCATGTAGGTGGGCTGCCCCGGGGCGGCCTCCACCAGGCGGCAGCGCAGCCAGCCGCCGGTCCGGCGGACGACGACGGCGGGGGTGTGGCCCTGGGGCAGATGCAGGATCAGTTCGCCGGACCGGTTGAAGCCGCCGGTGTCGTCCTTCTCGATCTCGCAGGCCGTCCAGGCGCTGCCGTCCCACGCCTCCCAGACCAGCGGCGGCCGCAGCGGGTCCACGCCGACGCCCTCGACCGAGCAGTCCAGCCGCAGCGCGACGACGCCCGAGGGGACGGCCGCGGACAGGCCCAGATAGAGCGCGTCGCCGGGTGCGGGCGTGGCGCCGAAGCAGGGGACGGACCGGCCGAGCGCGAGCTCCTCGGTACGGTCGACGGCGTCCCCGGAGGTCGGCCAGGTGGCGAGGTGGGCGAACGCGCAGGGCACGACGGACAGTTCGCCGGAGGTCGTGAAGACCACCGCCTCCTCGGTCTCCGTACGGACGGTCGCGACCTCCGTGCCTACCCGCACCCGCACCGGTTCGGGCTGCGGCGCGGAGAGCCGGAACGTCACGTCGGCGTGGGCGGCCGTGGGCGGGTGGAGCCGGACCCCGATCAGGTCGAGGAAGGTCAGATAGCTCTTCTCCGGGACCCGGTTCACCCGGTAGACCAGCTGGTCGACCATGGTCGCGAAGGCCTCGATGAGGGTCACGCCCGGGTCCGAGACGTTGTGGTCGGTCCACTCGGGGCAGCGCTGCTGGACGAGCCGTTTCGCCTCGTCGACCAGGCCCTGGAACCGGCGGTCGTCCAGATGCGGGCTGGGCAGCGTCACGCGCCGTCCACCTCCTCGTGCTGCGGGATCACATAGAACGGAAAGACCAGGTTCCGGGGGTCGTTGGCGCCCCGGACGGTGTAGCCGATGTCGATGTACAGGACCCCGTCGTCCACCTCGTCGAACCGGACGACGACCTCGGTGACCTCGATCCGGGGCTCCCACCGGTCCAGCGCGAGGCGCACCTCGTACGCGAGCTGCCCGGCCGTGCCCGCGTCCGCCGGGGCGAACACGTAGTCGTTGATGGCGCAGCCGAACTCCGGCCGCATCGGGCGTTCGCCCGGTGACGTCGCCAGGACCAGCCGGATCGACTCCTCCAGCTCGTGCTCCCCGCGCACCAGGGCGATGGACCCGGTGGCGTCGGTGCGCGGCGGGAAGGCCCAGCCCGCGCCGATGAACTCCTGCCCCATGGCCGCTCAGCCTCCGATCAGCACCGTCGGGCACCCGGACACGATCGGAGCGCCGCAGGCGGACCGGTCACCGACACGGGCCGCGGGCCGCCCGCCGATCAGCACCGTGGTGCTGCCGGGCGGCGCGATCACGGACGGGGCGTGCACCGCGGGCGGCGGCGAGGCGCACAGGTGCGGGGTGCCGACCGTGGCGGCGGGGAGCCCGCCGATCAGCACGGTCGGGACGCCGGGCGGCCCGACCGTGCCGGGGTGTCCGGTGGGGTCGCCGACCCGTGCGGCTGCCGCCGCGGCTGCTGACATGGGAGCCCGTTCCTCTCGATCGGCGCGTCCGCGCGGTCAATTGATCTTCACCATGGGTGCGTCGACGGCCAGGGAGCCGCCGCTCCTGATGTCGGTGCGCTGTGTTCCGTCGACCGCGACCTGGGCGCCCCGGACGTTCACCGTGCCGCCGGTGGAGAGCTTCACCTCGCCGGTCCCGCCGTCGACGCTGACGCCGCCGCGGGACGTCAACGTGACGCTGTCGCCGCTCAGTTCGAGCGCTCCCTGGCCGCCGTCGAGGGCGACGCCGCGGGCCGCCCTGATGGACACCTGCTGCTTGGCCTCGATGTTCACGCTGCCGTCGCTGTTGACCACGATCACGGTGCCCCTGCGGTCGAGGTCGATCTTCAGCTTTCCGTCGCCGGTGAGCAGCCGTACGCCCTGCGGGCCGTTGGCGTCGTCGAGGATCTCCAGCTGGTCACCGCTCCTGGAGGCGACCGAGCGCCGGTTGACGGCCCCGCTCGTCGGGTCGACCAGCGAGCCGCCGGGGGCGGCGGACTCCGGGGCGGCTCCTCCGGTGGACGGTGTGCCGGTCACGGCTCCGGCCACCGCTCCGGCCACCCCACCGCCGTTCCCACCGCCGTTCCCTCCGCCACCGCCTCCGCCTCCTCCGCTGCCCGAGGACGGCCGGTCCTTCCCGTTGTAGAGCCCGGCGAGGACGTACGGACGGTCCAGGTGCCCGTGCTCGAACCCCACCAGCACCTCGTCCCCGACCTCGGGGATGAACGCCTCGCCGCCGCTCGTCCCGCCCGACTGCGCCGTACGCGCCCAGTCGCTGGCGTACTCGTCCGACAGCCAGGGGAACCGGACCTTGACCCGGCCCGAGCCCTCCGGGTCGTGGGTGTCCGTGACCGTTCCGCTGACCAGCCCCGCGCAGCGCGACCCGCCCCCGCCCCCCGCGCCCGAACCGCCGGACCCCGGCCCTCCGCCGGTCAGCCCGAACAGCGAACGCTCCTGCTGGCCGGAGACGGTCAGCCAGGTCTCGTAGCCGCGCACCGGGTCGAAGACGTGCCGCGACGACGTGACCGTGTACCGGCCCTCGAAGGGCGCGCCCACCGCGTTGAGCGCCACCGCGCTGCCGGCCCGCACCTCTGGGTTGCCCCGGATCACCGCCTCCAGCTCCGCGAACGACCCGGCGATCCGCTCGGCCAGGGCCTTCGCCGCCTGGTCCACCTGCGCCTGCGCCCCGTACGCCGCGTCCGTGACCACGAAGCGCGCCTCGCCGAACGGGGCGGACACCTCGGCGGCGCTCACCCCCAGCTCCAGCGTCGCCGACTTCCCGGCGGGGGCCCGGCCGACCAGCGGCTGCTTGGCCTTGACGTCCCAGCCGCGCACCTCGACCTCGGAGACCTGCTCGGCGGACGACACCCCGGCCCGGCAGCGCAGCAGATTGCTGCCCATCTCCAGGACCAGCGGATGGCGGTCGGCCCGCGCCGAACCGTCCGGTGCGCCGCTCGCCTCGGACGGCCGGGTGATGTGCAGCTGCCCGTCCAGCACATACGCCTGGGCGCCGGCCTCCTCGGCGAGGTCCCGGACGAACTCCCAGTCGGTGACGTTGGGCTGGGCGATGTGTTCGAGCACGGGCCCGGCCACGTCGACCGTGCCCGGCTTCAGCCCGGCGCGCTGGGCGACCTGGGCGCAGATGTCGGCGAGCGTCATGTTCTGGTAGCTGGCCACCCTGCGGCCCCGGAACAGCCGGTGCGACTCGTCGAGCCCGCGTACGACGGTGAAGGTCCCGGTCTCGTCGAGCTCCACCTCCAGGGCGGTGACGACCCCCTTGAGCAGTGGTTTCGGCGCCGAGTCGCCGCCCGAGCGGGCCAGCAGCCTGGCCTCGCTGCCGATCTTCAGCCCGGTCTGCTCCAGCAGCACCCGGTCCGGGTCGCGGAAGCGCAGCAGGAACAGGTCGGGCAGCGTCCGGCTGTCGTCGACGTATCCCTCGACCAGGGTGTTCACGAACTTCGGCGGCAGCGGACTGCCGCCGAACTCCACCACCAGCGCCGTCGCGACGCCCGACCGCGCCATCAGGACCGCCCCCCGCCCCGGCGGCCGTCCCGGCCCTCTTCGAGCCGGTGCAGCTCGTCGAGCGCGGGAAGCAGCAGCTGCCGTCCGGGGGCCAGCCGCATCGGGTCGTCGATCCCGTTCGCCTCCGCGATCACCCGCCAGGCCGCCGGATCCCCGTACTCGCGCTGCGCCAGCGAGGGCAGCGAGTCCCCGGCGTCCAGCCGGTGCACACGGCGGGCCGCGAGCGCTCCCGAGGTCGGGTTCTGCCCCGGGGTGTCGCCGCTGATCTCCTCCATGGTGACCTGGCAGACGGCGCGGATCGGCACGCCCGACGTGGTGAACAGGGTGTATTTCGCCTGTACTTGGCTGACGTAACCGGGGAACCCGGTCAGCCCGCCCCAGTGGAAGACCACCCACGGCGGCGAGGACCGCTGCTGCTGACGGGTCTCGTCGGTGGGCACACAGCACGCGAAGAGCTGCTCCACCGAGGTCACCACCCGGGTGTCCTGGGTGTCGCTGGCGTCGAAGAACATCTCCACGGTGAGCTTGCTGGGCTGCGAGCCCTGGTACTCCGGCGGCCCGGAGCTCTTCGCGCCCTTGGCCGGGCTCCGCTTCCAGGAGGCGGCCTTGGTGAGGCTCAGCTCCTTGGGGTTGAACTGGAAGTCGATCCGCCCGCACGGGCCGCCGGGGGTGAGACCGCCGCCGGTCGGCGGGGTGCGCAGTTCCAGATAGGCGTGCTCCAGCTTGGGCCTGACCGACCCTCCTCTGCCCGCCTTCGCGGCCGACGCCCCGGATGTACCGGCGGCGCTGAAGGCGATGGGACCCGCACCGCTCACGAGTTCAGCCCTCCATCACATAGCCGTGGTGGGCGATCTCGATCGTCTCCATCGCGACCTTGGGCGACTCCGGGGTGAAGGACGGCCCGGTCCAGCGGACGGGCACGACCTCCAGCAGCCCCCACTGGGCCACCTTCTGCCCGTCACCGGTCCGCGCCTCGATGTGCGCCGTCTTGCGGCTGAACCCGGTCGTCATGGTGGCGAACCAGCGCGCCACCTTCTCGGTCTCCTTGGTGAGCGGCCGGGACAGCTTGACGTTCGAGTACTTCAGGCGGGTCGGCAGCTGCCACAGATGCCCGTTGTTCCCGCCCTCCTCCCGAGTTTCGAGCACCACTTCGCAGCCCAGCCCGTCGCATGTGTTGAACGACCCGAGCTCGATGTCGTCGATCGTGACGACGAAGCAGACACTGACGGCGGGATCGTTGTCCTGGGCGGTGGCCATGGCGCGTACCTCTCGACTCTCGATTCGTTGCCTGGCGGTGCGTTCGCTCGCTGCTACTGCTGCTGCTCTCAGTGCCTGGTGTTGATGAGGAATCCCGCTCGTTCGCGTTCCAGGCGCAGATCCGCCTTGAAGAGCCTGCTGAGCGGCGGGTACAGGGCGCGTACCAGCTCGTCGGTGACGACGGGGGCTCCGCCGGGCCCGGCGGCCGCGGCGGCGCCCGGTGGGCCGTGTCCCTCGGCCGCGGGCCCGGCCTCCGGTTCCGGGTCGGGTTCGGGTTCGGGCGCGCTCTCCTGCGCGGGCGGGTCCGGGGGCGGTGGCTCCTCGGTCTCCGTCTCGCGCTGGACGACGGGCGGCGCGTACGCCGGAGGCGGCGGCGCCCCGAAGACCACGCTGCCGTCGGCCATCCGCTGGGCGACCCCGGCGGCCACGGCCACCGAGCCCGCCGTGGTGAAGGGGGGCGCGGAGGGGGCGTGAGCGGTGGCCGGTGCGCCCTGGTCGGCGGAACCCGGCAAGGAACGCGGCACCGGAGGCCCCCCGGCTGCCCGACGCTGCACGGCGGGAGGCGGCGCGGCACCCGCCGTCCGCTCAGGAGCCACGGCTGTACGTTGCAGCGCCGCCGGTACGGACGGTGTCGCCGACGCCATCGACGGCGTGCCCGCTCCGCCGGACGTCCAGCGCACCGGAACGGCATCGTCCAGGGCCCCGGGCTCCGCGCCCGGCACCGGCACCTGCACCGGGCCCGCACCGGCCGGTGGAGGCGACGGCGTCACCCCGCCCGCCGCGGAACGCTGTACGGCCCCCGGCCCGCCACCGCTCACGTTCTGCAACGCCAGAGGCCGGTCGGCGAGCAGCGGCGCGACCGGTGCGGTGCTCGGGGGCGGCGCCAGGGGGGTCTGCGGGGGCACGGCAGGAGTCCGCTGCACGGGGTCCGGCGGTGGCGCGGGGTCCGGCTCGGCGGGGAGCAGGGGGGAGTCACCGAGCAGCGGCGCGGTGGGCCCACCGGAACCGGGCTCCGCCTCCGGGGCCACCGGCAGCTGCGCGACCTCGTACACCTCACGCCCCCCGCTGTCCCCACCGTCCCCTCCGTCCCCGCTGTCCCCGCCGTCCCCACCGTCCGCCGCGCTCCGGGCGGCGGCCGGAAGCCCTCCGGCGCGCGCGCCGGAGCCATCGGCGGCGGCCTGCCGCTGAGCCGTGGGCGGCAGCGCGGACATGGGAGCGCCCAGGCCGGGCGCACGCCGGACCGAGCCGGGGGCGGACGGCCTCACCGACCGCTGAACGGGCGCGTCCGGGGCCGGCGACGGACCCTGCGACGGCGGGGCGGCCTCGGGCGCGACCGCTCCGGACGCCGCCACAAGCGGCTGCTCGCCCACCAGCCGACGCACCGGCAACTCCGCCACGTCGACCTCCCCGGCCGACGCCATCGCAGGCGCATCACCCGGAACGACCCGCTGTACGGACACGGACAGCGGCATCGGCGGCGGCACCGGCAGAGACACCGAGAACGGCCCGGCCCGGCCCCCGCCCGGCATCTCTCCCCGGCGTTCCACGGCCCGCTGCACCGCCGACGAACGGCCCCCGGCGGCCGCCCCGCCCGGTCCGTCCGGGGCGCCCGGTCCGTCCGGAGCGCCCGGGGCCGTGATCCCGTGCACCAGCCCGGTGGGCGCGTCCGGGCTGACCAGATGTCCGAGGGGCGTGCCGAGCGAGGCGTCCTGCCGGGTGGAGAGCGACCCCTGGAACCCGGCGGGGTCGATGACCAGGTCCTGGGCGCCCAGGGTCCGCTGGATGGGCGGCAGTTCGCTCAGATCGACCCGTTCACGCGGCGGCGGCGCCGGCGCGACGCCCGCACCACCGCTCCGAGCCCCCGCCCCCGTACCCGCTTGCGTGCGCCCGCCTCCGCGCAGCCAGGACATCAGGCCCATGGATTCTCCGCCCTCCCCGCGCCGTCCGCTACTGCCCGTTGAGGCGAGCGACCTGCGCGACGAACCTCAGTCGTTCCGGGTGCTCCAGGTCCAGCAGCTCGTCGAGCGGCCAGTGGAAGTGATAGGCGAGGTACGCGACCTCCTCGTAGAGCAGGTCGGCCGCGTACGTCACGATTCCCCCAGGCGTCCACCGGCGAGATTCACCGCGAACTCCTCCTGGCAGGACGGACAGGTGACGGCCGCGCGAGTGTGGCCCTCGGCGTTGATCCGCCGGTAGAAGTCCTGGAGGAAGGCCAGGTCGGAGGCGAAGAGGTCCTCGATGATGCCGGGGTGGATGTCGTCGATCGTGCCGATCCGGGTGACCACCCGGGAGATGAGCACGACCGAGAGATACGCGGAGTTCTCCCGTACCCGGTCGTCCCGCAGCGGCACGAGTTCGTCGCGCGCGGTCGCGAGCCGCATGACCCCCGTGTGGTGCACGGCGCCCGTCTCGTCGACATAGCCGCGCGGCAGTTCGAAGGTGAACTCGGTGCGGAGCGGCTCCCGTCGACCGGACCGTCCGTTGCCCGCGGCCGCGGGGTGCGCGCCGGTCCGTTCGGGGGCCTCCGCCGGAGCCGTACGCCGCATCAGTCGAGTTCCATGCTCTCGTAGGTGATGGCGAGCTTCTCCGTCAGGACCGAGGTGTCCCCGGCCTTGAGGGTGCCGATCTCCAGGGACTTCGGCCAGGCGTTGATGAGCTTGTAGCGCTTGATGGCGATGCCCTCGTGGTCGTACACGATGACGGCGCCGTTGCGGCGGGCGGCGGTCATCCGGCCGAACCGGGAGTCCTTGATCCACCGTTCGAAGCTGTTGTCCTCGGTGAGACCACGGGTCACGGTCACCTCACCGGCCTTCGGCCTGCCGGGGAGCTTCTTGATGGCGTACCGGCCGTCGGCGGTGTTCTGCTTCAGCTCGATGACGTCCTGTTCCATCTTCAGACCGCTGACCTCGGTGATCTGTTTGATGACGACGCTGTCGAATTCGAGGCCGAACGAGGCCCCTACGGTGCTGTCGAGATCGGGAAGTGGCACAACAGACTCCTTTACCGCTCGTACCGCTGGGTCGACCCGGGAGGACCGGGCGCGCTACTCGTCGACGCCGCCGGTGCCTCCGGTCAGCTGGGAGAGGCGGAAGACGACGAACTCGGCCGGCTTGACCGGTGCCACCCCGATCTCGCAGATGACCTGGCCCGCGTCGATGCTCTCCGGCGGGTTGGTCTCGCGGTCGCACTTGACGTAGAACGCCTCTTCCGGCGTGAGCCCGAACAGCGCCCCCTTGCGCCACTCGTTGACCAGGAACGCCGAGACGGTGCGCCGGATACGGGCCCACAGGGCGTCGTCGTTCGGCTCGAAGACGACCCACTGCGTCCCGGCGAGGATCGACTCCTCCAGGTAGTTGAAGAGGCGCCGGACGTTGAGATAGCGCCAGGCCGGGTCGGAGGCCAGCGTGCGGGCGCCCCAGACCCGGATGCCCCGCCCGGGGAAGGACCGGATGCAGTTCAGCCCGATCGGGTTGAGCAGGTCGTGTTCGCCCTTGGTCAGCTGGGTCTGGAGCGCGACCGCCCCGCGGACGACCTCGTTGGCGGGCGCCTTGTGCACCCCGCGCGACTCGTCGTTGCGCGCCCAGACCCCGGCGATGTGACCGCTCGGCGGAACGAGCCGGGCCCGGCCGGACGAGGGGTCGGCGACCCTGATCCAGGGGTAGTAGAGCGTGGCGTACTTGGAGTCGAAGTTGGCACGGTCGGTGCGCCAGGAGCGGATCTGCTGCGGGCTCAGTCCCGGCGGCGGGTCGAGGATGGCGACGCGGTCGCCCATGAGCGTGCAGTGGCTGATCAGCCCCTGCTGGACGGCGACGACCGACTCCAGGTCCAGCAGCCCGCGTTCGTACGCGCTCATCAGATCGGGCACGGCGATGGTCGTGACCTCGTCGACCGCTTCGAGGCCGCCGAGCCCCGTCCGGCGGTCGGGGTCGCCGACGTACAGCTCGGGGGTCAGCGCCCCGCTCCCGGGTGAGGCGGGCGCGGCGGGCGCCAGGGTCACGCTCTGCGGCTCGGGCCTGGCCGGGGCGGCGCCGCGCGCGGTCTCGCGGATCTCGATGAGCTCCGACTTCGCGTTGACCCGGGTGGCGACGTTCTCCTTGCTGCGCTTGGTCGTGACGCCCGGATACGTCTCCGCGACCTGCCCGTCCCGCTTCACGATCAGCTGGAAGACGTCGGAGGGCGGATCGTCCCCCTCCGCCTCGGTCACCTCGACGGTGATCTCCCCGGCCGCGCCGGGGCGGGGCTTGACCGCGTACGGCCCGAGCTGTGTCTCCGACCCCACGGGCAGCTGCCCGGCGCCCTGCTCGTCGTCCCCTTCCGCCGGGGGCTCGGTGCCGTCACCGATCCGCACCACGTAGCAGACGCCGCCGCCGTTGGCGAAGAACCCGTAGACGGCCGACGCCAGGTACGTCCCCTCGACGAAGTCACCGAACGTGCCGGCGAACTGGCTCCAGTTGGTGATCAGCGTCGGCTCGTCGAACGGCCCCTTCTGCGCGAAGCCGACGAAGGCGGCGACCGAGGTGCCCACCCCTTCGATCGGCCGCGACCCGGACTCGATCTCTTCGACGTAGACGCCCGGGGACAGGTACGACGGCATGTGAGTCTCTCCTTGGCCGGGAACGCCCGCAATTCTCGCGACACCCGCGATCACCGGGAACGGATGCGCGGCCGCCCGCCTGTGCACCGCCCGCTGCCCGATCAGGCAATGCGAGTGCCCCGGTCATGGCGCCCTCGTCCTGCCCATCGCGTCGGGACCGCCCCCACTCTGGGACGTCTACGGAGCACCCGTGCGGCCGGGAGGACGGATGAAGGCGGTTCCGGACAAGAACCCCGCCGCCGCCCGCCCGTCCCCGGCTCACGCTTCCGTCTCCCGTACGACGGAGACGGCCGCGGTGCGCCCGGCCAGGGACCGGCCGGCTCCGGACCGGCGCGGCCTGGTCGGTCTGCAACGGGCGGCGGGCAACAGGGCCGTCTCCCGTCTGGTCGCGCAGCGGTACACGGCCCCGGTGAAGCCGTCCCCCGCCCAGGCCCCCGGCTTCCGGAAGGTCAGGTCCGACGTCGCGGCGAAGCGGGTCCGCCTGGCCGCGCACGCGCCCGCCGCGCACGAGTCGAAGTCGGCGCAGGACGCGGCCGTGGCACCCCCCGACGACAGAGAAGCCCAGGGCAAGGCGGCCAACGCCGAGAAGATGAACGCGGCGAAGCCCGGCGAGTTCGACAAGCGGGCGTTCATCGACGCGGTGAACAAGGCGATCGACGCGCAGGCCCCGAAGAATCTCGACGACGCCGACAAGTTCTCGAAGTCCGGTAAGGCGGACCGGATCAAGGGCGAGGTCGACGGGAAGGTCAAGGACGGGAAGGAGTCCTCGGCCAAGGACATCGACACGGCGACGAAGGCCCCGCCGGACACGTCGGCGGCCAAGGACAAGCCGGTCACCCCGATGTCCCCGGACCAGCCGCCGGGCAACCCGGGCGCCCCGTCGGCGGCGGACGCGGTCCCCGCCCGGCAGCCGGCCTCCGTGACCGACTTCTCCCAGGGCCCGGCCGCCAACGACCGGGCGATGGCGGACGCGGAGGTCACCGAGGACCAGCTGGCCAAGGGCAACGAGCCGGAGTTCGACCAGGCCCTGTCCGCGAAGAAGACCGCGGAAACGGACTCCGCGAAGGCCCCGGCGAAGGGGAAGTCGGCCGAAGCCCAACAGCTGGGCACCGCGAAGGCGGGGGCGGCGGCCTCCGGCGCCCAGGCCATGAACGCCCTGACCGCGACCCGGGCGTCGGCGGGCAAGCAGGTCGACGGCGGCAAGGGCAACGCGAAGACCAAGGACGAGAAGAAGCGCGCCGAGGTCACGGCGAAGCTCCAGAAGGTCTACGACGCCACGAAGAAGGACGTCGAGGCCACCCTCTCCGGTCTCGACAAGAAGGTCGACGCGGCGTTCACGGCGGGCGAGAAGGCGGCCCGGGACGCGTTCACCGCGGACCACAAGCGCCGGATGAAGGCGTACAAGGACAAACGCTATTCGGGCTGGAGGGGCAAGGCCCGCTGGGTCAAGGACAAGTTCGCCGGCCTCCCGAAGGAGGCGAACAACCTCTACCAGGAGGCCCGCAAGCTCTACGTCTCCCGGATGCAGACGGTGATCTCATCGGTCGCCGACATCATCGGCACGGAACTGGGCAAGGCCAAGGCCCGCATAGCCAAGGGCCGCACCGAACTGAAGGCCGAGGTCGACAGACTCCCCGCAGACCTCAAGCAGTTCGGCGCGGACGCTGCGAAGGACTTCGCCGGGAAGTTCGACGACCTCGAAGCCACGGTCAACGAGAAGTCCGACCAGCTGGTCCAGGACCTCGCGCAGAAGTACACCGCCGCACTGAACAAGATCGACGAGGAGATCAAGAAGCTCCAGGAGGCCAACAAGGGCCTGATCGACAAGGCGAAGGACGCGATTGTCGGCGTCATCAAGACGATCAACGAGCTGAAGAACCTGCTGCTCGGCATCCTCGCCAAGGCCGCCTCCGCGATCATGAAGATCATCAAGGACCCCATCGGGTTCCTCGGCAACCTCGTACGCGCGGTAGGCGCGGGCCTCAACCTCTTCATCACCAACGTCGCCGAACACCTCAAGACGGGTGTCGTGTCCTGGCTGCTGGGCACCGCCGTCAAAGCAGGCCTCGAACTCCCGCAGCGCTTCGACCTCAAGGGCATCATCCAGCTCATCGGCGCCCTCCTGGGCCTGTCCTGGGCCAACATCCGCGCCCGGATCACCCGCAAGGGCGTCCCCGACCGGGCCCTGACCGCCGTCGAACAGTCCGTCCCGGTCGCGAAGAAACTCGCCGCCGAGGGCCCCGCGGGCGCCGTCAAGGAAATCGAGTCCGAGGCGGGCGACCTCAAGGCCACCATCCTCGAAAAACTCACCAGCTATCTGATCCCCACCGTCATCATCGCCGGGATCACCTGGATCATCTCCCTCCTCAACCCCGCCTCCGCCTTCGTCCGCGCGGTCAAGGGAATCATCGACATCGTCACGTTCATCGTGAACCAGGGCGCCCAGATAGTCGATTTCGTCAACGCGGTCCTGGACGCGGTCATCGCGATAGCCAACGGCGGCTCGGCAGGCGTCCCAAAAATGGTCGAAGCCGCCCTCGCCACCAGCGTCCCGCTGTTGATCGGCTTCCTCGCGTCACTCCTCGGCATCGGCTCCCTGGCCAACAAGGTAAAGAGCGTCTTCCATGCCGTCGCCCGCCCCGTGAACAGGGCCATCGAAAAAATCGTCGGCTTTCTTGCCAAGAAAGGCAAATCCCTCTGGAACAAACTCAAAAGAAAGGGAGGAGAAGGAAAGAGAAATAAGGATGACGAAAACAAGGATAACAATAGGAGCTTGGACGTAAAGAAGGAAGCAAAAAATCAACTAGCTGCACAGACGGCCAAACCGATGCCAACAAAGTCGGCCCTCGACACTGTAGTCAACAAGACTCTGAACAATCTACGCCCGAAGGGGCTCAAGCAACTACACGCAGAACCCTCGGGAGGGGATCCGGAGAAGTTTTCCATCATCGCAAAAGCGAGCCCACCCACGCAGGTGGCTCAAGCAACGGTAGCGCTCACCAGCAAGGACTACAAACTGATTCTCAGAAAGGCAATACCTGGGGCTGCCGACATCGTTCCCTTCCTTAAGAAGATGGCAAAAAATGAACACGAAATAGTGGAGTACGAGGGGTCCAAAATAAAAGTAGACATGGACTTCTTCAAAAAGGCCTGGGAAAAGAGGCCGTACTCTCAGGCGCGAGGCTTCGTAAAGAAAAGATTCCGGGATGCAACACCAGGGCATCACGAATGGATTCCGAGCGACTACATTCTAATTGTGATCGACCGCGCCCAGAAAGCGGAGACCATAGTAGCCGGAGAGAAGTGGATCGACGACTATCACGACTTGCGCAGCGACACCTCACTACTCGTCTTCCACAACCTGGTCGAGGCGCCCCCGAGGGTCACCGAGGACATCGTTGGAGGCACCAGGAAAAAGTTTTCCATTCCTACCGGACACGTGGGGGCAGTTTACTACAAGGGCGATCAGCAAACAAAGTACGAATCAAAATTTCACAACGCAGCGCGGAGTGTATTCAATAATGCCAGCGACATATCTGGAGTCGCGAGCAACCTTAAAACCATGGCAGAGAGTTGGATTTGGAACGGAATACGGCCCTATCCACATGACGTACACCCAGAATGCCTGGACAAGAACGGGGTACAGATAACCTCGGCTCGACAGCAAGATAATTTCACACAAATCATCGGCAAGCTTGACACACTGATCGAGTGAGGACCGAGCATGAGCTCAGGGACGACCCCTGGAAGGATCGGCAGGTATCCGGACGCACTCCAATGGATCTCAACATCATCACTTCGCATCGAAGATAAAAATAATCTCAACTTATTTGTTGCGAAC
Source organism: Streptomyces sp. NPDC057697 (assembly GCF_042799335.1). Classification (NCBI taxonomy): domain Bacteria; kingdom Bacillati; phylum Actinomycetota; class Actinomycetes; order Kitasatosporales; family Streptomycetaceae; genus Streptomyces; species Streptomyces sp. NPDC057697. The sequence goes on from NZ_JBHVJA010000003.1 coordinate 112,384, forward strand.
TACCCGAACTTCTCTTTCTTTCGGGATACCCCAGAAGAAATTAATCGACGCGAGAGAGAGGATCGCATAAAGATCCCTCCCTGGTTTCGAAAAATTCGAGAAACACTTGCTTTTGCTCACTTCCCCAGCCCTCCCCACCCTCCGCCCCTTGTCCGGTTCGACGCACCGGACTGCGACTGCAGCATGTCCGAATCAGAAGAAATCCAGTGGTATCAATTAAAACTGGGCGTCATGGGGGAAGACGACAGGGAACTATTTGTTGACCAGGCAGGGTTATACCCAATCGCAACCTGGTTCGGGACGAATCAGTCATACCTTGCAATCAACCTGAAAGATTCGAGCGACAATAGAGTACATGAATTCTCCGGGGCTGATTACTGGGATATTTCACTCAGCGGAGAATCGGTAGAAGGAGAGAGTCAGCCAGCATTCACCTCCTACACCGGAATGCTATCCCATATCATCGAATTCAAATTCGCGAATGGCAGCACTATTTCAGCAGACCAAGGTCGCAAACCATGAAGTAGCTGCTGTTAAAGCGTATCCATGAGGCGACCGCCCAAGTCAGCCACGCGGAGACAGGCCACTCCGATTTCTCAGGCTCTTCAGCACTGCCGCTCCCACGGTGCCGCTGTCCATCCTGTCATCGCACCGCAGTCCGACTCTGTACGGAAACGATCAGCCGTAGCTTCTTCCTTGGGCTGCCCCGTATCCGCTGACGGCTTCGTCACGTGAAGAAGGTCGATCGTCAGCGCGGAACGATCGGACATCCAGCGGCTGCTCGCGATACGCCTCGGCGGACGCTCTCAGACGTCACCTGGTTCAAGGGACACCAGTTGTGTCACGGTGTGCAGGTCATCCGTGTGCGGCCAGGCGAGTCGTCTCTCGAACACTTTGGCTACGCCTGTAGTTGTCACTGTGCCGGACATCCTGCCCCTGTCTGACAGGGCGGCTGTCATCCCCCGCCCACCCGCACCGGCAGCGACTTCAGCCCATTGATGAAGTTCGACACCAGGCGCCCCGGTGAACCCGCAGGTTCGAGCGACTCCGGGAGGACGCGGCACGCCTCCTCGTACAGCACTCGCAACTGCAAGCGCGCGAAATGCGCACCCAGGCAGACGTGCGGGCCGTCGCCGAAGGAGACGTGGGGGTTGGGGGTGCGGGTGAGGTCCAGGGTGAAGGGGACGGGGAAGACGCGTTCGTCGTGGTTGGCGGAGGCGTGGAAGACGACCACCTTGTCGCCGGCGCGGATGCGGGTGTCCGCCAGCAGCGTGTCCTCGCGGGCCGTGCGGCGGAAGGTCAGGACCGGGGGATGGCGGCGGAGGAGTTCGTCGACGGCGCCCAGGAACCCCGCCTCGCCGTTGCGCAGGCGGGCGTACGCCTCCGGGTTCTCCGCCAGGAGGTGCAGGCCGCCGGGGGCCGCGCTGCGTACCGTGTCGTTTCCGGCGACCACCAGCAGGAAGAAGAACATCTCCAGCTCGGGAGCGGTCAGTTCGGGGTCCGTGGCCAGGGCCGTCAGCACGTCCTCGGCGGGGTGGCGGCGCTTGTGGGCGGCGAGGGCCTGGGCGTAGTCGAACATGTCGCGGAGCGAGGAGGGGGAGCGGGGGTTGACCGGGCTGCCGTCCGGGCCGAGCGACGGGGTTCCGGCCTCGTCGGGGTCCTGGTAGCCGATGACGCGTCGGGTCCAGTGGAGGAGGAGTCCGCGGTCGGTGTCCGGTACGCCGAGCAGGTCCGCCAGGTTGAGGAGCGCGTAGTCGTCGGTGACCCGGGCGACCAGGTCGCACGTGCCGTCGCCGGACCGTGCCTCGGCCACCGCCCCGGTGAGCAGGGAACGGGCGCGTTCGCGGACGACCTCGGCGAAGCGGTCCACGCGCTTCGGGGTGAAGGCGCGGCTGACGAGTACGCGCAGGCGGCGGTGGTGCGGCGGGTCCTGGTTGAGCATCATGCGGCGGATGAACGGGAGGTCGGCGGGGTCCGGGTCGCGGATCTGGGTGGCGCCCAGGTACGAGGAGTACGTCGCGGAGTCCTTCAGGACCCGGACCACGTCCTCGTGCCGGGTGACCGCCCAGAAGCCGGGGCCCGCCGGCCAGCCGAGCACCTCCGGTTCCTCCTGCCAGGCCACGGGGTGGTGGTCGCGCAGGTGGCGGTAGTGGGCGTGGGGGATGCCCTGCCCGTACAGCCTGGGATCGAAGACGTCCGGTACGGGCATGTCGGCGGGGGCGGGACCGCTCATGCCTCCACGTCCGCCCGCAGGAAGTCCTCCACCACGCGGATCAGGTCGAGCGGGGCATCGTCCATCGCGTAGTGGCCGCACGACGGCAGCTCCACGAGTTCGGCCCGCGGGTACCAGCGCATCCAGGTGGCCCGCTGCACATCGGCGGAAAGGGCCGGGTCCAGCGCGCCCACGACGGCGAGGGCGGGCACCGGCGAGCCCTCGATCTCCTCGTGGAAGTCCTCGCCCGCCCAGGAGTCCAGCCAGGCACGGAACGCCTTGGCGTCGCTGCACGCCACCGAGCGGCGCACCATCCGGTCCAGCCAGCCCGCGGGGCGCCGGCCTCCGGTGGTGGTGTCGAGGATGACGCGGCGGTTCTGCGGGGTGTGCGCCGCCGCCGCGAAGAGTTCCCACTGCTCGGGCGGGAGCGGCAGGCCGGACGCGGGAACGGGCGATATCCCGACGATCCGGCGCACCCGCTCCGGCGCGGCGGCCAGTGTCCGCTGGACGACGGAGCCGCCCATCGAGTGACCGACCAGCGAGAACCGCTCCCAGCCCAGCCGGTCGGCCAGCGCGAGCACGTCCCCGGCGCCCTCGGCCGTGGTGTAACAGCCGCCCGCCTCCCGCGCCTCGCCGTATCCCCGCAGGTCCACCACCGCGTACTGGAAGGAACCGAGGTCGAGATCCGGCAGGACGGGCGAGTACGCGGAGCGGTCGGCCAGCCAGCCGTGCACCGCGATCACCTTGTGCGGGCCGTCGCCGTGCAGTTCGTGGGGAAGGGTCGGAACAGGCAATGCGGTCACGCTGACTCCCGTCGCCGTACGGAGAGGAACCGGCCGGTCACCGACCGGCCCTGACCACGGTGGTGGCAACCCCGATTTCGCGCAAGGCTCCACACGAATGCCCCTGAAGCCAGGCCGACAGCAATTCGGTGTGCCACCCGTTCGAGGGACAGCTGACATGTTTCGGCCTCACCGCACCCACAGCATGCCAGCGTACTAGTATGTATACGTACTACGTGGCGAGGGTATATGTCCTGGAGCCTTGAAATGGTGGGCGAAGTTCGCGAGTGGCTGCTCGGTTTACGAAAGGACGATCGGGACACGGCTCGGCTCGTGGGGCAGGCGCTCCAAGCGCTTGTCGAGGAAGGACCCGACCTCGGACGTCCTCTGGTGGACAGGATCAAAGGGTCGTCGATGCACAACCTCAAAGAACTGCGGCCCGGCTCCCGTGGGAGGAGCGAAATTCGCATCCTGTTCGTCTTCGACCCCGACCGCAATGCGGTTCTCTTGGTAGCCGGCAACAAGTCGGGAAAGTGGCATGAGTGGTACAGCCAGTCCATCCCCGTGGCCGAGGGCCGGTACGACGATTGGTTGGCACACGTGACTCAGCGGCAGAAGGGCACATCGAAATGACTACTTTCCACTCCTGGGACGAAGTGAAGAACGAGGTCTTCGATGCCGAGGATCTTGAGGAGATCGAGCGCGGAGCCCATCGCATGGTGGCCGAGGCGCGCGCGCATCGACTGGTCGAAATGCGGAAACAACTGGGCCTGACCCAGAGCGAGATCGCTGATCGTATGCATGTGCGGCAGGAGCGGGTGTCGGCCATTGAACGTGGGAGGACAACGGCCACGGAGGTCGGAACCATCGCTGCGTACATTGCCGCGCTCGGTGGGCAGTTGGAGATCGTTGCCAACTTCAACGGCTCCCGTGTCGTGATCGCCTGACGCTGTGCCCGACCGGCTCGTCCGGGCGCAGCAAGCCGGTCCACCAGGTGATCGACAGATGCCGAGCGCTCAGGTCAGCAGCTCCAGGTACGGGCCGAACTCCGAGGCCAGGGTCAGCCGGCCCAGCTTCTGGTACTCGCGCTGGATCGCGTGGATCAGCGTCGCCATCGTCACCGGCTCGCCCGTGTCCGCCGCCAGGTACGCGGACGTCACCGCGACCGACCGGATGTTGCCGCCCGCCAGCTCGAAGTTCTCGGCGCAGAAGGCCAGGTCCAGGTCCGTGCCCCGGGGCAGTACGGGGCCCAGGCACCGCTCCCAGAGGACGAGGCGCTGTTCGGGGTCCGGGACCGGGAAGTCGATGACGAGGTCCAGGCGGCGGGTGAACGCGTCGTCCAGGTTGGCCCGGAGGTTGGTGGCGAGGATGGCCAGGCCGTCGAAGGACTCCATGCGCTGGAGGAGGTACGCGCTCTCGACGTTCGCGTAACGGTCGTGGGCGTCCTTCACGTCCGAGCGCTTGCCGAAGATCGCGTCCGCCTCGTCGAAGAGGAGAACGCCGTTCACGCCTGCGGCTTCCGAGAAGATCCGCTCCAGGTTCTTCTCCGTCTCGCCCACGTACTTGTCGATCACCGTCGCCAGGTCGACCGTGTAGAGGTCCAGGCCCAGATCGGCGGCGATGACCTCCGCCGACATGGTCTTGCCGGTGCCGGAGTCGCCCGCGAAGAGGGCGGACACCCCCCGGCCCCTGCCGCCGCCGGGCCGCATGCCCCACTCCCCCAGGACCCGGTCACGGTGGCGCGCGCGGGCCGTGAGTTCGCGGAGCTGGGCGTGGGTGTCCGGCGGGAGGACCAGGTCGTTCCAGGTGACGGTGGGTTCGATGCGGCGGGCCAGCCGGTCCAGACCCGCCGCGTTCTGGGCACGGGCGCCCTGGCGTACGTGGTCGGGGGTGAGGGTCCCGCCGTCCAGGTGGGTGGTCTGGGCGGCTCCCCGGGCGGCGCGGGTGATCTGCTCCGGGGTGAGGAGGAACGGCGCGAGCAGCCGGTCCACGTCGACGGTCCCGGGGACGGGGCCGCCGTACGCGTCGGTCCAGAGGGCCGCCCTGGTCGAGGGTTCCACGCGCGGGGCATGCAGGAGCAGGGGCGGGGCGGCGGACCAGGCCGCGTCCCAGGGGGCCCGGCCCACCAGGATCGTCGGGACCGGGGTGCCGGTGAGCAGTCTGAGGAGCTTCGGGTGGTCGCGGCAGACCGCGTCGAGCGGCGCGCAGACCACGCCCGCGCCGGTCAGCCGGGCCTCCCGGACCAGGGCGCGGACCGCTTCGGCGGGCGAGGGGTCCTCGGCCAGCCGTGCCAGGTCCAGGCCCAGGACCCGGTGGCCCGCGTGCGCCAGCGCGGAGGCCGCGAGGGCCGTGCCCGCGCCGCCCTGGTCCTCGCGGAGGTAGACCAGCGAGGCTCCGTGGGCGAGCGCCCCGGCGAGCCGGGCCGGGTCGCCGACCCCCGGTACGGCATGCCAGGGGGCGAGGAGGTCGGCCAGCCGGGGGTCGGGGGTGTCATCGCCCAGAAGGTGCGCGGTGACCCGGTCGGGGACGCGGAGCGCCCGGCTCAGGAACGGTCGGTCCAGGTCCTCGGCCAGGAGGAGCCGGCCCTCGCGGAGCGGGGCGCGGGCCGCCAGCCGACCACGCGCCACCTGGTCGGCGGGGGAGAGCCCGCACAGTCCCAGCGCCAGGCCGATGGACGGACGACGACGGGTGACGTCGTCGTTCAGATAGCCGTAGAACGCCTCGAAGCGGTCGTCGAGGTCCGGTACGAGCGCGATCAGGAGGATCTCGACGTCGAGGGCGGTGAGGCCGAACTCGCCCGCCAGGGACGTCAGTCTGGACCGTTCCGCGGGCGCTTCGGCGAAGTCCAGCCCGTTGCCGGAGCCCGACCCGTTGCCGGAGCCCGACCCGTTGCCGGAGCCCGACCCGTTGCCGAAGTCCGACCCGTTGCCGAAGTCCGGCCTCTCACCGGAGTCCGGTACGGGGTACGGGAACGCGCGGGCCTCGCTCTCGTCCAGCAGACGGGCGATGTTCTCGTCCGTGAGGTAGAGGCCCCGGAAGGCGTCGTCCGGGTCGGGGTCGGTGAGCTGCCGGGCTTCGACAGCCCGCCGGATGCGCTGCTCCACGGCCACCGCGCGGGCGAGGAGGTGGCGCAGGTCCGGATCACCCGAGGCGGTCATTCGGCGCTGTCCTCCGGCTGGTTCTTCCGCTCCCCCGTACGCGGCTTCCCGGCCTCCGTACCAGCATCCGCATCACTCTCCGGACCGGACGCACCGGCCTCCGCACCAGCCGCACCAGCCGCCCCCTCCCCCGTACTCCCCTTCCGGGTCTCCACGATGCGGAGGGACAGGCCGCGTCGCCGTTCCCCTTCCGGAGCGCGCGAGGCGGGGGCACCGCCCGGCCGCACCGGACGCCCCGGGCGGCCTCCGTACACCGGGAGGCCCCCGCGCCCCGGCATCGGTTCCGAGACCGGTTCGGCCCTCTCGGGCACGTCACCGAAGCGGGTCTGGAGCCCCTCGTCGCCCACCGGCGGCCCGACGACATAGCTCGGCGACGCCGTCACCGGGACGCTGACGACCAGGTCGAGCGAGGGTTTCAGCTCCCCGCCCAACGCGCTCCACACATCGGCGAACGAGCGGTCCTCCGGCGGCGGCAGCGCGATCGACATCGGTACGGGTGCCCCGATCTCGGCCAGGGTGCCCGCCAGCCGCTCCGGCGGCAGCGCCTCGTACCGGAGCAGGCAGCCGAGCAGCGACGAGAGCAGCCGGTGTTCGTCCTCCGGGCGCTTCGTCCATGCCGTGATCAGGTACGACAGCTTGAAGAAGCGGGGCGGGCGGCGGCGCGCGACGATCGTGCCGCGCTCGTCGTAGTCGTTGTGGAGACCGCGCTCGCGCCTGCGCATGTCCTCGCGGATGTCGTAGAGGTACAGGTTGACCATAGGCGCGTTGACCTTCGCCGCCCATTCCCGGGTCGGGGCGTCGAAGACCACCGCGATCTGGCCGCCTTCGAGTACCTCCGCCCTGATCAGCGCCCGCAGTACGTCGTCGACCTCGTGGATCACCTGATCACTCCCGTGCCGCCGTCGGCGCTCATGCGCGGCCCGCGAAGTCCGGTGGCTGGAGATTGCGCTGCACCACCAGGACCGGTTTCTTCAGCCGGTCGAGGTCGCGCGAGTCCGCCCTCAGTTCACGCGGCCCCAGCTTGTCCTTGCGCAGGACCAGGACCTGCACCTCGAAGGTGCCGTCACGGCCGACCGTGGCCGTGGCGCCGCCGGGGGTGATGCCGATGTTCCACGTGAAACGTACCGTCGCGCCCGGCGGGTAGTCCTTGCCCCGGGCCAGTACCGGCTGGCCCGGCTTGGCGACCTGCGGGGTGACCGTCAGCGAGGGCTTCAGGACGCGCAGCCGGTCGGAGTCCCGGTTGTTGGCCTCGCGGCGGTCCGGCAGGGTGCCGCGCACGGTGGCCCGTACGTCGCCCGTGACGGCCGCGCGGTAGGTCGCGGTCTGGGTCACCTCGATGCGGCCACCCGGCGGGATGGTGCACGGTTTCGCCGCCGTGCAGCGGGTCGGTGCGGGCAGGCTGCGGTCCTTCGCCCGGGACGTCTTCGGCCAGGTGGAGCCGATGACCACACCCGTCGCCGGGTCCGGACCGGCGTTGGTGACGGTGAAGCGGGCACGGGCCGGGCGGCCGGTGTACGTACGGTCCGGGCTGACGTCGACCTTCATCGCCACATCGGCCGAGGGCGGGACGGGCGCTTCCAGGACCTCGATCGCCGCCGTGTCCGTCCCCGTGTTGCCCGCCGAGTCGGTCGCCGAGCAGCTCACCGTGGTGCGGCCGACCGGGAAGAGCGAACCGGAGGCAGGGGTGCACGTCACCGGGAGCGCGCCATCCGTGGCGTCCTGGGCGGTGGCGGCGTACGTCACCCGCGCGCCCTTCTTGTCCTTGGCCCGGACGGTCAGATCGTCCACGGTGACGACGGGTGCGTCGATGTCGTTCACATCGATGTCGATCTGTTCCTGGAAGTCCGGATCGGCCGCGGCGGCCGGCCCGAGCGATTCCGCGCCCGGGACCTGGGTGCCCATCAGGAACTGGACGGTGCAGCTCAGCCGGGTGCCCTGGGGCGCGTCCTCCGAGACATCGATGTTCTCCGCGAAGTGCGCGGTGTCACCGCTGGTGAGCTGCCGGGTGGGCGGGTCGAGGCTGACGGACAGATGCGGATCGCAGTTGTCCAGGCGGTAGCTCACGTTGGTGGGAAGGTTGCTGAACCCCTCGATGATGGCGTCCACGACGTCGTTGCCCTCGATGTCGTCGAGCATCCGGCCGTTGGTGGCATTCGCCAGTCGCAGGGCCTGGTCCGGATCGTGTTCTACGTCCCCGGGGTACTGGGGCGTCCGGCCATTGCCGTTGAGGCCGTCTCCCCGGTCACTGGTCAGTCCGACCGCGATCAGCCGCACCCCCGCGTCCTGAAGGGCGAACTCGGCATCGCTGAACGAGTACTTGTAGTTACTGGGGTCGTGGCTGGACGCGTCACCGACCAGCACGATGACGGGACTGGAGTCGGGCCGGAACACGGTCTGTCCGTCACCGCCGTTGGCCAGCTTCCACAGGGCGTATATCCAGTCCTCGGGCGGTCCCTTGCTGTAGCCGCCCATGTCGGAGTTGAGCTGATTGACGCCGTCCTGCACCTTGCCCAGGTCGTCGGTCAGTCCTTGCAGCACCTTGAAGCCCGCGTCGGGGTCCTTCTCCTGGTCGCCGAAGGTGGCCACGGCGAAACGCGAGTCCTCCTGCTCGTCGCGGATCGCCTTCGTGATCGCGGGGATCCGCTGCTTCACCCGCTGGATCGGGATGTCCATGCTGCCCGTGCCGTCCACCAGCAGGATCACGTCCGGCCTCGGCGGGATCGCCGGCGTACGCACCAGCTTGTCCACGCCCGTGGAGCCGCCCGGGTCGACCGCGTCGGTGAACTCGGCGGGCGTGACCCAGGGTTCGGGTACCGCCGCCATCGGCACATCGGAGGTGACCGCCGAGCCGGGCGCGATGCCGGTGACCACGAGCAGCAGCGCGAGGGCCGGGACGCGGAGCACGGCGAGAGTACGGCGCGGGGCGCGCGACCGACGCGATGCGGACGGCCGACGCGATGTGGACGACCGGCGCGATGTGGACGGCCGGGTGCGGGCCGATCCGTTCCGCCGGGGCCACCGCACCCACCGCACCCGCCGAAGCGGCTGGAACCACCGCACGGAAGCCCTCCCCCACGCTCGCCCGATCGGCATGCCGGACGTCAGGCTCCTGCACCGGCGACGGACGCACAGCGGTACGGAAGTCACACCCTCGGGTAGGCCCCACTGCCCGAAAGTGCAGCCCGAACCCCGCCGACGCCACACACCCGCCGGACCGATCCGCCCCGAGGCCGTACCCGCGTGCGCGTCCGAGGCCGAGGCCGACCCGAGGCTGCGTCTGCGCAAACATGCGCGCGGGCACGTGGGTACGCACACGGGCGTACGCGAGGACACGGGCGTACGCGAGGACACGCACTCGGGCACGCACACGGGCACGCACACGGAGACACGCGGGCACGCACGCTAGTGCGGCCTCGGACGCACGCGCGGGTACGCACACGGAGATGTGCGCGGGCACGCCTCGGTTCAGATCAGTCCTTGCCGCATCGCGTACGCCACCGCGTGCGAGCGGTTCCGCAGCTGCAACCGGGTCATCACCGAATGCAGCACGTTCTTGATGGTGCGCTCGGAATAAGCCAGCTTCGTCGCGATGTCCGCGGTGTCGTACCCCTCAGCGACCAGCCGCAGCACATCCACCTCGCGCGCCGCGAGACCGGTGAAGTGCAGACCGCGCGGGCCGAGCACCTGTCCCTGGAGGCGGCCCACCTCCTCCAGCAGCCGTCCCAGCAGGTCGGACGGGAGGTGGCCCTCACCCCGCGCCACCGTTCCGATGACCTGCACCAGGTGTTCCGGCGTCGACTCGGAGCGCCTGACCACACCGGCGACCCCGCACTCCGCGGCGCTCACCAGCTTTTGCTCGTCGATGTCCGTGGTGACCAGGACGGTACGCGAGGTGCTGGTGCGCTGAATGTGGCGCAGCATCGTCAACACCACCTCGTCGACCGCGTCCACGACGACGATCACGATCTGAGGAGAGGCGTCGCCCTCCTCCCACTCCATCACGCTGACTTCGGGCCGGGTACGTAACTGGCTGGCCACGCCCGCCTGTGAGATCGGATCCTGGGCCCGTAATGCGACAGTGGTGCGCTCCATGGCAATGCTCCCCCTGGGCAACAGCCGATGGCATCGCGTCGAACACAACCAACACGGCTGTTTTCGTCATGCCTCACTCGTCTGAGGCGGTCAAAAGATGCCCGTGTTTCCTTACAGGGAAACAAAAAAGCCGATCCGGGCACGGAATCTGCCCGGAAGTGTTCCTTCACGGCCGATGTCGGGGTTCCGCGGCGAACCTACGGTGCGCCGTATGAGTCTCACGGCAAGCCTCGACGAATCGTCCGTCACTGCCGCACCGGGCGAGGAGACGGCCCTCCCTCTGCGGATCCTCAACTCCGGCAGCACCGTCGAGGAGTACCGCTTCGAGGTGATCGGCGCGTGTGCCGCCTGGTCCGTGGTCGAGCCGTCGACGCTGTCCCTGTATCCGGGAGACTCGCAGACGGTGGCTCTCATGCTGCGTCCGCCCCGGGATTCGACCGTACCCGCCGGGGAGACCCCCTTCGGGATCCGGGTGGTGCCCACCAGCGAACAGGGCGACACGGTGGTGCCCGAGGGGCGGGTGACCGTTCTCCCCTTCACCGAGACGACCGCCGAGCTGGTGCCGCGCAGCTCGCACGGGGCCTGGCGCGGCAGGCATCAGCTCGCCGTCGACAACCGGGGGAACGCCCCGGTCACCGTACGGCTGGGGGCCCAGTCGGGTACGGAGCGGGCCCGGGTCTCGTTCGCGGCGGACGCACTGCGGATCGACCCCGGGCGCGCGGAGTTCGGGAAGGTGCGGATCCGTCCGGCCAAGCGCGTGTGGCGCGGCATCCCGGTCACGCACCCCTTCCAGCTGACCGCCACCCCGGAGGTGGCCGAGGACCAGGTCCCGATCGCGCCGGTGGTCGTGGACGGCTCGTACCAGCAGGAACCGATCCTGCCCCGCTGGCTCCCCCGGGCGCTGATCACCGCGGCCGTGCTGCTGATCGCGCTGGTGGGGCTCTGGTACGCGTTGCTGCGCCCGGCCGTGAAGTCGGCGGCCCGGGAGGCGATCACACCGGACGCGGTACGGTCCGCCGCCGCGGCCGACAAGAGCAAGGCCCCCGACAAGGGGGGCCCGGGCGGCGCCGGATCGGGCGGTGGCGACTCCTCCGGGGCGAACGGCGGCTCGTCGAAGCCCGGCCCCTCACCGAGCGCCGGCGCCTCGTCCGACGCGTCCGCCGCGTCCGCCGCGGCCCCGACGAGTGCGCAGGTGCAGGTCAGGGACTCGGTGGGCGGCGGTTCGAACACCTCGACGGCCATCCAGGTGCCTGCCGGGCACACGTTCCAGCTGACCGACATCGTGGTCCAGAACCCGCAGGGCGACGCGGGAACGCTCGTGGTCTCCTCGGGCCGGGACGCGCCCGTGCTCCGGCTGGCGATGGAGAACTTCCGCGACTCCGACTACCACTTCGTCACCCCGATCATGGTGCCCGCGGGCGGGAAGGTCACGATGACCGTGGACTGCCGGAAGGTGGGCAAGCCGGTGAACGCGCCCACGCCGTCGCGGTGCTCGGAGTCGCTGTTCCTGGGCGGCACGATGAAGACGGACACGGCGGGCTGAGCTGATACGGGGGCTGACGCGGCGTTACGGCGCGGCGGTCTGGTGTCGCGGTTCGGCGCGGCGGTCCGATGCGGCGGTCCGATGCGGCGTACTGGCCCAGCGATACGGCGCGGCGGCCTGATGCCACAGTTTGGCGCCGCCTTCCGGCGCCGCGTTCCGGCGCGACGAATCAGCGCACCGCCGCACCACACCACGGCTCTCCGGACCGCACCGCACCGGCCCGGCCCGCCCCACCACACCGCCGCGCACCGCGCTCACTCGGCGGGAGTCTCTTCCTCCTCCTCACCGTCCTCCTTCGCCCGCTGCACGAAGGAGCCCTGCACATCGGCCGGTTGCTCGTCCTCGTCCTCCGTCGCGGCCCGCTGCACGGCGGGGGCCCCGCCCACCGCCGGAGCCGCGGCGGGAGCCGGGTCCGAGACCGGGGCCGGGGCCGCAACCGGGGCCGGGTCGGACAGCACCCGGTCGGCGTTGGCGACGGCCTCCCGCTCGTACCGGTCGGAGGGGTCGCTCACCCGGATGCCGCCCGGCGCCTCCGTGCCCTCCACCGGGCCGTTGCGCTGCTGGATCACATGGGTCAGCTCATGGGCCAGCGTGGTGCGGCCCTGCGGCGAGGACGGATCGTAGGCGTCCCGCTGGAAGACCACGTTGTTGCCGACCGTGTACGCGTGCGCGCCCACGCCCTTCGCGGACTCGTGGGCGGCGGAGTCCGTGTGGATGCGTACGTCGGAGAAGTCCGCGCCCATCCGCCCCTCCATGTCGGCCCGGGTGTCGGTGTCCAGGGGCCGGCCGCCGCCCGAGGCGACCACATCGTGCACAGGGGAGCGTTCTTCCTCCTCCTTGTGCTGGAGCGCCGACTCCTTGCGCTGGAGCATCGACCCCACGGCGCTGTTGCCGACCGCCCGCTGGAGCACGCTCATGCCACCGGCCCCGACCACATCGGGCCGTCCGGCGGCCGCCGCCCGGTAGAGGTGCGGGGTGTCCGTCGGCTCCCGGCCCTCGGACGCCCGGGACGCGTGCGCCGACTCGTCGTGCTCATGCCCGCGCCCATGGTCGTGCTCGTGGTCGTGCTCCTGGTCCCATTCCTGTGCGTGCATTGTCATCTCCCCTGCCCGCGCCCCGGTCGAAGACGCGTCGTGATGGCCTCACCACTCCACCTTCACGACGCCCCACTGCCCCGTCCAGCCCGGACCCCGCCGGCCGGGGGCAGCCGGTCCTGCCCCTTCGGGCATGCGCCCCGTCCATACGGCAAACGGCCGCACCGGCGGGCAGCGGGGTGGCCGGGCCACACCGCCATCGGGATGATCAAGGCATGACCAAGAGCAACAAGGACCAGCCCGCCACCCTGCGGATCGCCCAGGAGCCGAAAGCTGACGAGCTCCTCGCGCGCAGCCCGCTCGCCGCGCTGGTGGGCATGCTGCTGGACCAGCAGGTACCGATGGAATGGGCCTTCTCCGGCCCGTACTCGCTGGCGCAGCGGATGGGCGGGGACGATCTGGACGCCCATGAGATCGCCGCCTACGACCCGGAGGCGTTCAGCGAACTGTTCACCACGAAGCCCGCGCTGCACCGCTATCCCGGCTCCATGGCCAAGCGGGTCCAGCAGCTGTGCCAGTACCTGGTGGAGGAGTACGACGGCGACGCGAGCGCGGTGTGGGCCGATGTCACCGATGGTGCGGAGCTGCGGAAACGGCTGAACGCGCTGCCCGGGTTCGGCACCCAGAAGGCGCAGATCTTCCTGGCGCTGCTGGGCAAGCAGTTCGGGGTCCGGCCGGAGGGCTGGCGCGAGGCGGCGGGACCGTACGGCGAGGCCGGGTCGCACCGCTCGGTCGCCGACATCACGGGCCCGGAATCACTCGCCGAGGTCCGCGCGTACAAACAGCACGCGAAGCAGGCGGCCAAGGCAGCCAAACGCGCCGCCGAGCAGTGACACCGCCCGCCCCACCTCGCCCCTCGCCTCGTATCCGACTCCCACCCCGCCCCGCCCCCGCACCACGCAACCGACTCCCACCGCGCCACCGCCCCGCGGCCCCCGCAGCACCTGCGGCCCCCACGGCACCCCGCACCTCCCCGACCAGCCGTTCCCCCTCCCCCCCCCAGCTCGCCGCACCCGGCAGAGCCGGTCTACCGCCTGCGGCGGGCCGTGCCGAAGAGTGACCGCGAGATCTCCCGCCCCAGCTGCGTCCCGACGGACCGGGCCAACGACTGGAACATCCCGCTCCCCACCACCTGCTCGACCAGCGAGGCGTCCTCCTTCGCCGCCTTCCCGCTCCGGCCCCGGCCCGCCGGGGCCTCCCGCCCGGCCGCCCCCTCACCGCGCACCGCCTCCTCCACCGCCGCCCTGTCCGCAGCCGCGCCCGCCGCTGCGGCCGACACCTCGGCGGCACGGCGCCGCGCCTCCTGATCGGCGCTCAGCTTCTCGTACGCCGACTCCCGGTCCACCGCCTCCGCGTAACGCGCGTACAGGGAGGAACCCTTCACGGCCGCGTCGAGTTCGGCCGCCGGATACGGCCCCATCAGCGACTGCGGCGCCCGTAGCCGGGTCGCGGCGACCGGCGTCGGCGCACCGTTCTCGCTCAGCACCGTGATCACCGCCTCGCCGATGCCCAGCCGGGTCAGCAACTCCTCCAGGTCGTACGGCGAGTTCGGGAACGTCCTCACCGTCGACCGCAGCGCCTTCGCGTCGTCCGGGGTGAAGGCCCGCAGCGCGTGCTGCACCCGGTTGCCGAGCTGGGCCAGCACCTCCGCGGGCACGTCGCGCGGCGTCTGCGTGACGAAGAAGATGCTCACGCCCTTGGAGCGGATCAGCCGCACGGTCTGGGTGATCGACTCCAGGAACGCCTTCGAGGCCCCGTTGAAGAGCAGATGCGCCTCGTCGAAGAAGAAGACGAGCTTCGGCCGGTCGAGGTCACCGACCTCCGGGAGGTCGTGGAAGAGGTCGGCGAGCAGCCACATCAGGAAGGTGGAGAAGAGCTGGGGCCTGTCCTGCACCGCCGCCAGTTCCAGTACGGAGACGAGCCCGCGCCCGTCCGGCGCCTGCCGCAGCAACTCGGCCGTGTCGAAGTCCGGCTCGCCGAAGAAGGCGGCCGCACCCTGCTGCTCGAAGGCGGTGATCGACCGGAGGATCACTCCCGCGGTGGCGGTGGAGAGACCGCCGATCTCCTTGAGCTCGGCCTTACCGGTTTCCGATACGAGGAACGCGACCACCGCCCGCAGATCCTTGAGGTCGACCAGCTCCAGGCCCTTGGCGTCGGCGTAGTGGAAGATCAGGCCGAGCGACTGCTCCTGTGTCTGATTGAGCCGCAGCACCTTGGACAGGAGCACGGGCCCGAAGCTGGTGACCGTCGCGCGCAGCGGGATTCCGGGGCCGATGCCGCCGAGCGCGTAGAACTCGCACGGGAAGCCCGCGGCCTGCCACGCCTGCCCCACCTGCCCGGCCCGCCCGGTGACCCGTTCCCCCGGCACTCCGGGGGCGGCGATGCCCGAGACATCGCCCTTGATGTCGGCGAGGAAGACAGGGACGCCCTGGGCCGAGAGCTGTTCGGCGATGAGTTGGAGGGTCTTGGTCTTCCCGGTTCCGGTGGCACCCGCGACGAGTCCGTGCCGGTTGAGCATCGCCAGCGGGACGCGGACCTGGGCCTTTGGCAGACAGACGCCGTCCCAGAGCAGCGCGCCCAGGTCGAGGGCGGCCCCGGAGACGGCGTACCCGGCGGCGATCTCCCGGGCCGGCTCCGGCAGCCCACCGTCGGCCCCCGTACCGCCGTCCCCCTCACCGCCGCCTGCCGCGCCACCGTCCCCCGTACCGCCGGTTCCCGCACTGCCGCTTGCCGCGCCACCGTTCCCCGTACCGCCGTCGCGGCCCGTATCGGCGCCGCTGTTCTCAGCGCCGGTACCGCCGGTGGCGCCCGTACCGGGGCCGCCGTTCGCGTCGCTGCCGCCGCTGTCCGTCAAGTTGGAGCCCGGCCTGTCACTCGGACTGTCACCAGAGCTGCCGCTTGGGTTGTCACTTGGGCTGTCACTCATGGGAGCACCGTTCCGAAATGCCTGCATTTATGGCGTTCTCGCCAGCATCGCAGTACGGCCCCGTGGCTGCGCCCGGAGGCTCTTGCCCGGTAGGCTTTCCGTGTGATCTTCAAGCGCATCGGAAATGGGCGGCCTTATCCCGACCACGGCCGGGAAAGCACCCGGCAGTGGGCGGATGTCGCGCCGCGCCCGGTTCGCCTCGATCAGCTGGTGACCACCAAGGGCAACCTGGACCTCGAAACCCTCCTCGCCGAGGATTCGACGTTCTACGGCGACCTGTTCGCGCATGTCGTGAAGTGGCAGGGCGACCTCTATCTGGAGGACGGACTGCACCGCGCGGTCCGTGCCGCGCTTCAGCAGCGCCAGGTGCTGCACGCCCGCGTGCTCGAACTCGGCTGACCGGAGCGGCCCCGCCCAGGGGCTCCAAGGACCGGCACGACGACTCGTACGACAGCTCGTACGACCAGCACGGTCGAGACGACGGGCATGGTCGGCACGTCGGGCAGGGCTGACGCGACCGCGCGACGGGCGCGGTCGACACGACCGGCGCGACGCGCGGGACATCGGCCGCGTCACGCGAACCCGCGGGACATCGGCCGCGTCATGCGAACCCGCGGATCGTGAACGCGCGTAACGCGAACCCGAGATCCGCAACACGCAACCCGCGTTCGCGGCACGACCGCCGTCCACCGCACGCCGTCCACCGTCCGCCACACACCTCGTACGACGGGCAGGGCCCGAGCGGCCCGCGCACCCCGCGCGCCTCTGCGCGCCCCCGCGCGGTCAGGGCCGCCGCGGGGTTCGTTCGGGTGCTTTCCCACCCGGACGGGTGCGATCCGTTGATCGTTTAGTAGGCATCATCACCGGGTCGCACTACGCTGCGCCCATGAGCATGCTCACTCCCCCCGGCATGGGCGGAAAGTACCGCATCACAGGCGACAAGTACCCGCGGATGCGCCGCCCCCGACGTCGCGGCAGACTGATCGTCGCTGCCACCGCTTCCGTGGTCGCCCTCGGGCTGGCCGGATGGGGCACGCTACAGCTCATCGACGCCTTCACCGGCGGGGACAAGACGGCCAGCGCCGCCGACCACAAGACGGACTGTCCCTCCGCGAAGCCGTCCGCGCCCACGAAGGCGCTGCCGAAGCCGTCGAAGATCACCGTCAACGTCTACAACGCGACCCCGCGCAGCGGACTCGCCAAGCAGGCCGCCGACGAGCTGAAGAAGCGCGGCTTCACCATCGGCAAGGTGGGGAACGCCCCGGCCGCGTACGACAAGAAGGTCCCCGGCCCCGGGGTGCTGCTGGGCGCCCCCTCGGCGACGGACGGGTCGTTCCCGGTCCTGGGGACGCAACTGGTGGGCGCCACGCCGAAGACCGACACCCGCAGGACGGCGGACATCGATCTCATCCTCGGTACGAAGTTCAAGACGTTCAGCACGCCCGGGTCGGCGGCCGAGGCCCTCGCCGCCCTGACGAAGCCCGCCCCCGCGCCGTCGTCCTGCTGACGGCTGCCGGGGCGTCCCGGCAGCCGTATCCGCAGGTTCTCCGGTCGGCGGTCTAGTCGACCGTTCCGTACATCCGGTCGCCCGCGTCACCGAGGCCCGGGACGATGTAGCCGTTCTCGTTGAGCCGCTCGTCGACCGAGGCGGTGACGACGGTCACCGGCGTACCGGCCAGCTCGCGCTCCATCACCTCGACGCCCTCGGGCGCCGCGAGCAGCACGACGGCGGTGACATCGTCCGCACCGCGCTCGATCAGCTCCCGGATGGCCGCGACCAGCGTGCCGCCGGTGGCCAGCATCGGGTCCAGGACGTAGACCTGGCGGCCCGAGAGGTCCTCCGGCATCCGGGTGGCGTACGTCTCCGCCTTGAGGGTCTCCTCATTGCGGATCATGCCCAGGAAGCCGACCTCGGCGGTCGGCAGCAGCCGCACCATGCCGTCGAGCATGCCGAGGCCCGCCCGCAGGATCGGCACGACGAGCGGCCGCGGGTGCGACAGCTTCACACCGGTCGTCGGTGTGACCGGGGTCTCGATGTCGACCTGTTCGGTGCGCACGTCCCGGGTGGCCTCGTACGCGAGCAGGGTGACCAGCTCGTCGGCGAGCCGCCGGAAAGTCGGGGAGTCGGTGCGCTTGTCGCGCAGGGTGGTGAGTTTGTGCGCGACCAGTGGGTGGTCGACGACGTGGATCCGCATGGGTTCAACAGTAACCGTGCCTCCCGCACCCGTGCGCTGGCATCAATCGCATGTTCGGGGGGAAGGTGGGGGCATACGGACCCAGCGTTGGGGTGATGAGTCGATGCCGGACGGGGAAAAGCGCAAGCGGGACGCGCCGGACGCGCCGCGTCCGGGGAAGACCCACGCCCCCGGGGGTACCCACGCTCCGGGAGACACCCGGGGCCGAGGGGACACCCGGGGCCAGGGAAACGCCCGGGGCCAGAGGGACGCCCGGGGCCAGGGAGGCGCGCCGGCCCTTGATGACACCCAGGGCTCGGGAGACGCGCCGGCCCCGGATGACACCCAGGGCTCGGGGGACGCCCAGGCCCAGCAGGACCCGGAGCTGAGCGACGCGGCACGCCGCAGGCGGCGCGCCCAGTTCCTGCGCGAGCTCCACGAGGCGAAGGCGCTCCGCGACCGGGTGCAGCCCCGCCGCGCGAGGGCGGCCCGGATGCGTCAGGCCATGCGCATGCGTACCTTCCGCTGGTAGCCCGGACCGGCCGCCGAACCGGCTACCGACCAGCCGTCGAACCAGTTGCCGACCGGCTACCAACCAGCCGTCGCACCGGCCGTCGAACCGGCCGTCCGAGCCTCCCCGGCATGCCCGGCGTCCCCCTGGTGGCGGCGTCCAGGAGAACTGATGGCCGACGCAACGGCCGAACTCCTCTCGCGAAGCCCTTGTTTCTGCCACGATTCCGATGGGCGGGACGCAGGACAGCCGGGGCCACCGACTGCCCTCCCGCCGGACCGACACCCCTATGACCAGTGGGAGAGTCACGGTGTACTTCGCCGCACTGCTCGCGCGCACCGAAGACGGGTGGGAAGCGAGCGACACGGAGCTCGACGATGTGGAGACCCTGTCCGACCTGACGGATCTGGCCCGTGAGGCCTCGGTGGACGAGGACACGGTGCTTGTTTTCATCGAGCAGGAGGACGCCTGGTTCGGCGTCGTCCGGGTGGACGGTGAGGACGACCCCCGTATTTTCGTGTCGGACGCCACCGCCGCCGCCCGATCCTCGTACGGGGAGATCCTGCTCACCGACGAACTGCTCGGCCGCGAACCCGGGGCCGAGGACACGATTGCCGCCCTCGAAGAGCTCGTCGGCCTCGACGACACGGAGGACGGCGATCCGGACACCACCGCCGACCACGACACCACCGACCACAACCACGACGACGTCGACGACGACGGCCTGGACGCCGATACCGACGCGGTACCGGCCGGCCCGCTCGGCGACACCCGCATCCTGGCCGATCTCGGGCTCCCCGAGGCCGAACTCCTGATGCTGCGCACGGACGCGCTGGTGGAGATCGCGGACGCGCTGGGCGCGGCCGAGGTCCTGGAGACCGTCCGTTAGGGTCCGCGGGTGAGCGAACCACCGCACCCGCAAGGACCGCCGGAACCGCACGACCCCGTGAGGGACCCGTGGCGGGCGCACATGCGCCGCGCCCTGGCCGAGGCCGATCTGGCGGCGCTGGCCGGCGATGTGCCGGTCGGCGCCGTCGTACTCGGCCCGGACGGCGCCCTGCTCGCCACCGGCCACAACGAACGCGAGGCGACCGGCGACCCCACCGCCCACGCCGAGGTCCTCGCCCTGCGCCGCGCCGCGACGGCCCTGGGCCACTGGCGGCTGACCGGCTGCACCCTGGTCGTCACCCTGGAACCGTGCACCATGTGCGCCGGCGCCCTGGTCCAGTCCCGCGTGGACCGGGTGGTCTACGGCGCCCGCGACGAGAAGGCGGGCGCGGCGGGCTCCCTCTGGGACCTCGTACGCGACCGCCGCCTCAACCACCGCCCCGAGGTCATCCAGGGCGTCCTGGAGAACGAGTGCGCGAGCCTCCTGACGTCCTTCTTCCGCACCCTCTGAGAACCGATTTCTGTCCACGGCCCGCCATGGTCTAAGCTCTCTCTCGGTAGCGTGTCCGAGCGGCCGAAGGAGCTCGCCTCGAAAGCGAGTGTGGGGAAACTCACCGAGGGTTCAAATCCCTCCGCTACCGCCATCGACGCCCTCCCGGACTGCGGAAACGCAGGACGGGAGGGCGTTCGCGCATCACCGATCCTGCCGCGCCGGAGTCGATGTCGGCTCTTGTTCCGTTCTGCTCTGCTCCGCTCCGCTCAGTTCCGGCGAGGGACTGAGGCACAAGTGACCAAGTCGAGAGTGCGGCGAAATGCCCGAATCTCAAGAGGTAAGCAAAATCAGGCTCCTCCTGCCATAAACCAGCAGGTCAGCAACTATGGTCCCCGCGCGTGCGGGGTTGGTCCCCTGCCCGCCCGCGCCCCGCTTGACGACCGCGGATGGTCCCCGCGCGTGCGGGGTTGGTCCCAAGCGCCTCCAGGAGGCGTTGGTCCAAGAGACATGGTCCCCGCGCGTGCGGGGTTGGTCCCGTCGTCCCGGTGACGGTCACGGTCCGGGTCCGATGGTCCCCGCGCGTGCGGGGTTGGTCCCCTGCAGACCGGCTACCAGCCGTTGACGATGGCATGGTCCCCGCGCGTGCGGGGTTGGTCCCGAGATCCGTACCGCCCGCCGCGCGCGGACCGGATGGTCCCCGCGCGTGCGGGGTTGGTCCGATGCTCGCCACCCTCACACAGGGGCGGTGACCATGGTCCCCGCGCGTGCGGGGTTGGTCCCGGATGCCGAGTGACGCGGATCGGGAACTGCTTATGGTCCCCGCGCGTGCGGGGTTGGTCCCTCGGCGATCACCTGGTGGCGGCGGTACCGGCCATGGTCCCCGCGCGTGCGGGGTTGGTCCCGCCTCAACCCTCTTGTCTCCGTCCTCCCGCATATGGTCCCCGCGCGTGCGGGGTTGGTCCCCGTGAAGCCTTCCCCGGCGCGATGCGCACCTGATGGTCCCCGCGCGTGCGGGGTTGGTCCCGGCCACCGCGGCGGGCACTCCTGGGAGCTCTCATGGTCCCCGCGCGTGCGGGGTTGGTCCCGTGGGCTGGATGCCCTGCGGTTGGGTGGCGGGATGGTCCCCGCGCGTGCGGGGTTGGTCCCGTGGGGCACGTGCAGCCGCTCCCACCCCATCAATGGTCCCCGCGCGTGCGGGGTTGGTCCCGTCTTCAGTCAGGCGTCGAAGGCTGGCGGTTCATGGTCCCCGCGCGTGCGGGGTTGGTCCCGTCTTCAGTCAGGCGTCGAAGGCTGGCGGTTCATGGTCCCCGCGCGTGCGGGGTTGGTCCCGCCGGCAACCGTGCGACCTCGCTCGCCCAGGAGGCCGCCCGCACCATGGTCCCCGCGCGTGCGGGGTTGTTCCCTTGCCCAGCACGTCCCGCTGGCGCTCGGGGACGTGGTCCCCGCAGGTGCGGGGTTGCTCCCGAGGGGGTCAACCTACTCACGTGAGTAGGTTGACGGTCACCGCGTGCGGGGTTGGTCCCGGCGGTCCGACGATCACGCCTGAACCCGGTTAGTGGTCCCCGTGCATGCGGGGCTGGCTGGCCTCGGCGGGCCCTGTGGGTAGGCCCTCGACGGCTGGTGGTTCCGGCGTGTGCGGGGTCGGTCCAGCGCGTTCACCGTGGTGGGCCGGATCAGCCTGCTCAGCCCGTCCCGACCCGACTTGCCCCGGCTCGGGTAACGGTGAGTCCTCCTCGTTGGCCTTCTGCGCCTCGCGGCGAGCTCCGCGACCTGACCCCGTAAACCGTCAAAAGCGTTCAGTTGTGATCTGTTTCGGAATCCGACACATGAACGGCATCCGCTCGTGTCAAATACCCCCATGTCCCGCGATCAATCCGAAGTCCTCTCCGCCTACGCCAAGTTGTCCCCCGCAGCGCGGACAGCCTGGGGCAAGCACGATCGGGCGACCGAGGAGTGGCTCCCCCTGTGGCGGCACATGGCGGACAGTGCTGCCGTTGCCGGGCGGCTGTGGGATGTGTGGGTGCCGGAAGGAGTGAAGGCGCTCGTCGCGGAGGTGCTGCCCGAGGGGGCGGCGGATGCTCGGCGGCTTGCCGTTTATCTGGCGTGTGTGCATGACATCGGGAAGGCGACGCCGGCCTTCGCATGTCAGGTGGAGGGGCTTGCCCACCGGATGCGGAGGGCCGGGCTCGACATGCCGGACCAGAAGCAGTTCGGCGAGGATCGCCGGATGGCCCCGCACGGGCTGGCCGGGCAGCTGCTCATTCAGGAATGGCTGGGTGAGCGGTTCGGGTGGAGCGGGCGGGACTCGGGGCAGTTCGCGGTGGTGGCCGGTGGGCATCACGGGACGCCTCCAGATCACCGGCAGATTCGTGATCTCGCCCTGCATCCACGGCTGTTGCGTACCCGGGGGGAGAGCGAGGACGTCTGGCGCTCCGTGCAGTACGAGTTGCTGGACGCGTGCGCGCGACGGGCCGGGGTGGAGGGGCGGTTCGCGGAGTGGCAGGGCGTGCGGCTGCCGCAGACCGTCCAGGTGGTGTTGACGGCGATCGTGATCGTCTCCGACTGGATCGCCAGCTCCTCCGAACTGTTTCCGTACGATCCCGCCTCCTGGGCCTCGCTGGGAGGGAAAGACGGCGAGCTCCGGCGGCTCGATGCCGCGTGGGCGGGACTGGATCTGCCGGGGCCGTGGCGGCCTGAGATGCCGGAGCAGAGCGCCGAGGAGTTGTTCCGGGACCGTTTCGAGCTGCCGGACGGCGCCCGTATCAGACCCGTTCAGGAGGAAGCCGTACGGATGGCCCGGAGCATGCCCGCCGCCGGGCTGCTGATCATCGAGGCGCCGATGGGCGAGGGCAAGACCGAGGCCGCGTTCGCGGCGGCGGAGATCCTGGCGGCCCGTACCGGAGCGGGC
This sequence comes from Streptomyces sp. NPDC057697, assembly GCF_042799335.1. Classification (NCBI taxonomy): domain Bacteria; kingdom Bacillati; phylum Actinomycetota; class Actinomycetes; order Kitasatosporales; family Streptomycetaceae; genus Streptomyces; species Streptomyces sp. NPDC057697. Next base: position 135,165 of record NZ_JBHVJA010000003.1, read on the forward strand.
GGCTGCCTGGTCGCGCTGCCGACCCGGGCCACCGGTGACGCCATGTTCCCCCGGCTGCTGAACTGGCTGGGCCGTCTCCCCTCGGGCGGTCCGCTCTCCGTGGTCCTCGCCCATGCCAAGGCCGCGCTCAACGAGGTGTGGGCCGGGATGACGAAGGAAGGGAACCGGACGATCGCCGCCGTCGAGCTGGACGGGGACGAGGAGATCTCTCGCGCGGGGGTGGCCGATCCCGCCCACCCGGCCGGACTGCACGCCCACCAGTGGCTGCGCGGGCGCAAGAAGGCGCTGCTCGCCTCCTTCGCCGTGGGCACCATCGATCAGGTGCTCTTCGCCGGGCTCAAGAGCCGGCATCTCGCGCTGCGGCACCTGGCCGTCGCGGGCAAGGTCGTCGTCATCGACGAAGTCCACGCCTACGACGCCTATATGAATACATACCTCGATCGCGTGCTGGAGTGGCTGGCCGCCTACCGGGTGCCGGTGGTGATGCTCTCGGCGACCCTGCCTGCGGTGAGGAGGCGCGAGTTGGCCGCCGCGTACGCCGGGGAGGAGACGCCCGAGCTGGCCGATGCGTTGCATCTCCCGGACGATGCCTACCCGTTGATCACCGCCGTCGAGCCCGGGGGCGCCGTGCGTACCGCCCGCCCCGAGCCCGCCTCGGGGCGGCGTACCGAAGTGGTGGTGGAACGGCTCGACGACGACCTCCCGGCGCTGGTGGAGCGGCTGGGGCGCGAGCTGCGGGACGGGGGATGCGCGCTGGTCGTACGCAACACCGTCGACCGGGTGCTGGAGGCCGCCGCACTCCTGCGGGAACACTTCGGCACGGAGGCCGTGACCGTCGCGCACTCCCGGTTCCTCGCCGCCGACCGGGCCCGCAAGGACACCGACCTGCGCGAACGGTTCGGGCCCGGCGGCGACCGGCCCGCCGGGCCGCGCATCGTCGTGGCCAGCCAGGTCGTCGAGCAGTCGCTCGACATCGACTTCGACCTCCTGGTCACCGACCTGGCCCCCGTCGACCTGATGCTCCAGCGCATGGGGCGGTTGCACCGCCATCCCCGTACGCGTCCACCGCTCCTGGCGAAGGCCCGCTGTCTGGTGACCGGGGTGGAGGACTGGGGCGTCGATCCACCCGTACCCGTAAGCGGTTCGCTCGCCGTGTACCAGGGGGCGCACACCCTTCTCCGGTCGCTCGCCGTGCTCGGTCCGCACCTCGACGGCACCCCGCTGGTGCTGCCGGACCACATCAGCCCGCTCGTGCAGGCCGCCTACGACGACGACCGGCCGGGCGGACCGGAGCACTGGGCGCCCGTACTGGCCGACGCCCGGCGGAAGTATCTGAAGCGGCTCACGGAGAAGCGGGTACGCGCGGACGCGTTCCGGCTCGCTCCGGTACGGCGGGCCGGGCGGCCGGTGATCGGCTGGCTGGACGGCAACGCCGGCGACGCCGACGACAGCCGTACCGGACGGGCCCAGGTACGGGACAGCGAGGAGACCCTGGAGGTGCTCGTCGTCCAGCGGCGGGACGACGGGCGGCTGACCACGGTGGGCTGGCTCGACGGCGGACGCGGCGGGCTGGACCTTCCGGAGCACGCGCCTCCGGTACGCCGGGCCGCCGAGGCGGTTGCCGCGAGTGCGCTGACGCTGCCGCGCCCCCTGACGCATCGGGGCGTGATCGACCGGACCATCTCCGAGCTGGAGCGATTCGTCGTTCCGGCCTGGCAGGTGAAGGAATGCCCCTGGCTGGCCGGGGAGTTGCTGCTCGTGCTCGACGAGCGTTGTCAGACCCGCCTGTCAGGCTTGGACATGCACTACAGCGCCGATGACGGGCTCCGGGTGGGTCCTGTCGGCACGCTCGGAATGGGCGCGGCAAGCGGGGCGGGTGGGGCCGACGGGACGGGCAGGGCAAGCGCGACAGCCCGGACGAGTGGCCCGGCCCGAACTGGCGGAACTGGCGGAACTGGCGGAACTGGCGGAACTGGCGGAACAAAACGAGCAAAAAGGGCAAGCGGAGCGACTGGAACAAGCAGAACAAGCACAACCAAGGGGCTCGAACCCATGACGCCTTCCTTCGACCTGGTCTCCCGTCCCTGGCTGCCCGTGCAGCGCGAGGACGGCACGACGGACGAGCTGTCGCTCACGGACGTCTTCGCGCAGGCCCACACCCTGCGGCGGCTGGTGGGCGATCTGCCCACCCAGGAGTTCGCCCTGCTGCGGCTGCTGCTCGCGATCCTGTACGACGCGTTCGACGAGGCCGACGGGGGGAGGTCCGGTGCCCCCGCCACGCTGGAGGACTGGGAGGAGCTGTGGCGCGACGAGAAGTCCTTCGCCGTCGTCGCGGACTATCTCGAACGTCACCGCGAGCGCTTCGACCTGCTCCACCCCGAGCGTCCGTTCTTCCAGGTCGCCGGGTTGCACACGGCGAAGCACGAGGTCGCCTCGCTGAACCGGATCGTCGCCGACGTACCGAACGGGGAGGCGTTCTTCTCGATGCGCCGGCCGGGCGTCGACCGGCTGAGCCTCGCCGAGGCGGCCCGCTGGCTGGTGCACACCCACGCCTACGACTCCTCCGGCATCAAGTCCGGGATGGAGGGCGACGACCGGGCCAAGGGCGGGAAGGTCTACCCGCAGGGCGTCGGATGGGTGGGCACGCTCGGCGGCGTCCACGCCGAGGGGCACACGCTGCGCGAGACGCTGTTGCTGAACCTGGTCCCGACCGGGGAAGACATCGTGGAGTTCATCGCGGACCCGGCCACGGACCTGCCGGTCTGGCGACGTGAGTCCCCGCCCGGTCCCGGAGTGCTGGACGGCGACCCGTCCGTCCCCCGGCCCGCCGGTCCGCGCGACCTCTACACCTGGCAGTCACGACGGCTGCTCCTGCACACCGAAGGCGATGACGTCACGGGCGTCGTGCTCGGTTACGGCGACCCGCTCACCCCCGTCAACCGGTGGAAGGCGGAGCCCATGACCGGGTGGCGGCGCAGCCGCCCGCAGGAGAAGAAGCTGGGCCGCCCCCTGGTCTACCTCCCCCGTCAGCACGATCCGGCCCGAGCCGCCTGGCGGGGTCTGGCGAGCCTGTTGTACCCACAGGAGTCGGACAGCGGGGCAGCGGGCCGGGGCACGGATGAGAGCAAGCCGTCCGGAGTGGTGCGGTGGCTGGCCATGCTCTCCGACCCGAGCGACGGTGTTCTGCCGGAGAAGTCGCTGTTCCGGACCCGGCTCGTCGGTGCGGTGTACGGGACACAGCAGTCGGTGGTGGACGAGGTGGTCGACGACGGGATCACCCTGCCGATCGTGCTGCTCCACGAGCACCGTCCGCTGCACGGGGCGGCGGCGGTGGACGCGGTCGCGGACGCGGAGAAGGCGGTGGCCGCGCTGGGGCATCTGGCGGGGAATCTCGCCCGTGCGGCGGGGGCACCGCCCGGCCCGGCCACGGACACCGCGCGGGATCAGGGGTTCGGCGCGCTCGACGGGCCGTACCGGCACTGGGTGGTGGGCCTCGGGGAGGACGTGGACCCGTTTGCCGCGCGAGCCGTCTGGCAGGCCACCGTCCGCCGGATCGTCCTCGCCCTCGGTCGCGAGCTGCTCGACGGCGCGGGCCGGGCGGCGGCGGAGGGGCGTGTGGTGGAGCTGCCCGGGGTCGGCAAGCGCTGGGTCGACAGTTCGCGGGCGGACCTGTGGTTCCGGACCCGGATCAACAAGGTGCTGCCGAAGCCGCCCTCCGCACCTCCCGCCGACGGCCACCGCCCCGACGACAACAGCCCGGAAGGGCCGGAAGGAACCGTATGAGCAGCACCTCGCAGACAGCCGGTCACGTCGGCGGCAAGGACGGACCGACGGTTCGGGAACTGGTCGAGCAGGCGACGCACACATATGTCGCACAGCTCCAGTTCCGCTACTTCAAGGACGATCCGGCGGCCGTGGCGGAGATGGCCCAGCTGCGGCGCGGCGCGGGCAAGAGGGCACATGAGATCCCGGAGCTGTGGGGATTCGACGCCCTGGAGAAGCTTGCCGAGCTGATGCCGAAGGCAGCTTCGGGCTCCGCCCGCCGGGAGGACGCCGAGGAGGCGGTCTTCCTCGCCTCGACGCTGTGGGCGCTGCACCAGCAGTCCCGTCCTGGCCAGAAGACCCATGTCAGGGGGAAGGACCTCGGGGGTGCGGTCCGTGCGCTGATCCGGTTGAAGAAAGCGGAGAGCGCGGACGAGGAGGAGTCACCGCTGCGCAAGCGGCTGGTCCGTGTCGGTACGGCCGAGTCGTTCCCGTCCGTGGCCGTGCGGCTGAGGGAGATCGTGACGCTCCTGCGCAGCGTGTCCGAGCCGCCGCCCCTCGACTACGCGCGCCTGGCCGGTCAGCTCTACCAGTGGCAGGACCGGAGTGCGCGCGCCGGCGTGCAACGCGAGTGGGGGCGCGAGTTCCACCTGGCCGCGTCCGCTCCCCGTGCCGGAAAGGGGAAGCAGCCGGACGCCGAGAATGCCGACGCGATCGATACGACGTTGAGCGCGGACGAGGGCGGCGCAAGCGCAGAGGACAGCACCTACGGCGGGTACGCGGCCGGGGAGTGACACCCCGCAGCCGTCCTTCCTTCTCTCCCTACTTTTGCCCCCTTCCCCTCCCCCTTCTCCTTCTCCCCCTCTTGTCTCCCCCTCGCCGCACCACTTCCACTTCACGCACCCCGACCGAGCAGAGGACCTGAAAGCACGTGACCAGGACGATTCTTGACATCCACATCCTCCAGACCGTCCCTCCGAGCAATCTGAACCGGGACGACACGGGGACGCCGAAGTCGGCGACGTACGGCGGTGTACGGCGTTCCCGGGTGTCCAGCCAGGCGTGGAAGCGGGCCACGCGCGAGGCGTTCGGCGAACTGCTCGACGCGTCGGAGCTGGGCATCCGCACCAAGAAGGTCGCCGAGGAGCTTGCGGGGCGCGTCCAGAAGCTCGATGCGTCGCTGACGCGCGCCGCCGCGCTGGAGCTGGCTGCCGAGACGATCTCCACGGCGACGGGATCGAAGCTCTCCGTGCCCAAGCGCAAGAGCAAGGACGCCGACGCCGATGCCGAGGACCTGGCCGGGGAGTCCGGGTACCTGATGTTCCTGAGCAACCGGCAGTTCAGCGCGCTCGCCGCGCTGGCGGTCGAGGGAGGCAAGGGCGGCGACGTCAAGGCGCTCAAGGACTTCCTCAAGATCAAGGCGAACAAGGACCGGGCCAAGCAGGCCGTCGACACCCAGCACTCCGTGGACATCGCGCTGTTCGGGCGCATGGTCGCGGACTCGACCGATCTGAACGTGGACGCGGCCGTGCAGGTCGCCCATGCGCTGAGCGTGCACCCGGTGGAGGTCGAGTCGGACTACTACACGGCAGTCGACGACAGGAACACGCGTGACGAGCCGGGCGCCGGGATGATCGGCACCGTCGAGTTCAACTCCGCGACCCTCTACCGGTACGCGGCGGTCGACGTGAATCGCCTCCAGGAGAACCTGGGCTCCGGCGGGGACGACGAGAAGCAGCCGGCGGACGCCACCCGGCGCGCGGTCACCGCGTTCCTCGAAGGCTTCATCACCTCGCTTCCGACCGGGAAGATCAACACCTTCGGCAACCAGACGCTGCCGTCCGCCGTGATCGTCAAGGTCCGTTCCCGACGGCCGATCAGTTACGTCGGAGCCTTTGAGCAGCCGGTCGAGCCGGAGCGGAACGGCGGGTTCCTCCGGAATGCCTGCGATCGGCTCGCCACGTTCGTACCGGAGCTGGAAGGCCGGTACGGACTCGCCGGGGCCGAGCAGGGCACCAGGCACAGCTGGGTGCTGCGGGTCGGTGAGGAGACGAGCGCGCTCGACGTGCTGGGCGCCGAGGTGAACCTGCCCGAGCTGCTGACGGCCGTGGGGGACGCCGTGGTCGCCCGGCTGACGCCGGGGACGGCTGCCGGTGACCGGAACGGGGCGGCCTCGGACACCACCGCTTCGAATGCCGGCGCTTCGGACGCCACCAGTTCGAACACCGCCGCTTCGGGGACCCGGGCATGACCGTGCTGCTGATGCGGCTCGCGGGCCCCTTGCAGTCCTGGGGGTCCGCGGCCCGCTTCGTGCGCCGCACCACCGAGAACGCGCCGACGAAGAGCGGAGTCCTCGGCCTCCTCGCCGCGGCCCAGGGGCGACGGCGTGATGCCGACCTCTCCGACCTGGCGGCGCTGGGGTTCGGCGTCCGCGTCGACCAGCCCGGCACCCGGCTACGGGACTTCCAGACGGCGCACCACAGCGACACGCTGAAGGCGATGCCGCTGTCGGAGCGCTTCTATCTGACCGACGCCGTGTTCGTGGCCGGTGTGAGCGGCGAGGCGGCGCTCGTGCAGCGGCTGTACGAGGCGCTGCTGGAGCCCGTCTTCCTGCCGTATCTGGGGCGCCGCTCCTGCCCGCCCTCGGAGCCGATCACGATCGGGGAGCCGCTGGACATGGGCCTGGAACAAGCGCTGCGCGAGGCGGAGTGGGAGGCGTCCGCACGGTTCCGGCGGCGCTTGGCGGCGTCCGGCGCGACGCATCTGGACCTGCTCCTGGACAGCCCGCCGGAGATCCGGCCGGACCTCACGCTGCGCGACCTGCCGATGAGCTTCGACCCGCGGCACCGGCGGTACGGGCTGCGCGGCGTCCGGACGCTCCGGATTCCCGCGCCCGGCACGACCGGATCGCCACAGCCGTCACCTCCGCCTCATGAGCCCACCGCCCTGCTCACGCCCGTCACATCTGTCACACCGAGGACCGCCTGATGTACCTCACCCGATTCCGTGTGAACACCGGCCGCTCCGATGCCCGGCAGCTGCTCGGTTCGCCGCACCGCATGCACGGAGCGGTGAACATGTCCTTCGCCACACCACCGTCCAGGGAGGGGAGCGCCCCCCGGGTGCTGTGGCGCATGGACCGCAACACGACCTCCGAGACGCTCCTGTACATCGTCAGCCCCACCCGCCCCGACCTGACCGGACTCGTCCAGCAGGCGGGCTGGCCCGCCTCGGACGAGCCGGGGTGGACGACATTCGCGTACGACGACTTCCTCGCCGCTCTCCACCCGGGCGACACCTGGGCGTTCAGGCTCACCGCCAACCCCGTGCACAACATCCGCCACGAGTACGTCAAGGAGGGCGAGCGGACCAAGCGGGCCGCGCACAAGACGCCCCGTCACCAGATGGAGTGGCTGCTGAAGCGGCAGGAGTCGGCCGGTTTCGAGATCGTCGAGAAGCCGGTGGAACGGAGACTGCTGCCCGAGGGCGACGCGTACGAACTGCTCGTCCGCGACCAGGTCCCGATGAGATTCCGCCGTCCCCCGGCGAAGACGGGCGGGAACGACGTACGGATCACCAGGGTCACCTTCGACGGCCGCCTGCGCATCACGGACGCGGCGCTCTTCCGCCGCACGCTCACCCACGGCCTGGGCAAGGCGAAGGCGTACGGCTGCGGCCTGATGACCCTGGCCCCGGCGGTACGGGAGCCGGCATGAGCACGGTCGGCCGCAGGGGAGCCTCCTCACCACGCGAACTCACCCGGGTCGGGGACCGTCTCTCGTTCGTCTACCTGGAGCGCTGCACCGTGCACCGGGACTCCAACGCGATCACGGCGGAGGACGCGGACGGCGTCACACACCTCCCGTCCGCCACCATCGGCACGCTGCTGCTCGGTCCGGGCACCCGCGTCACCCACCAGGCGATGGCCCTCCTCGGCGAATCCGGCGCCGGGGTGGTCTGGGTGGGCGAGCACGGTGTGAGGTACTACGCGGGCGGGCGGGCGCTGACGCGTTCCTCGGGCCTGATCGAGGCGCAGGCCACCGCCTGGGCGAACCAGCGCACCCGGCTGGACGTGGCCCGCGCCATGTACCGCCTGCGCTTCCCGGGCGAGGACACCGCGGGCCGGACCCGGAAGAACCTCCTCGGGATGGAAGGCAGCCGTCTGAGGGACTGCTACAAGCGGGAGTCGTCACGCACGGGCGTGCGCTGGCGCCGGCGCGAGTACAACCGGGACGACTTCTCGGCCGGGGACGCGCCCAACCAGGCGATCACGGCCGCCGCCCAGTGCATGTACGGGGTCTCCCACTCCGTGGTCGCGGCCCTGGGCTGTTCCCCGGGCCTGGGGTTCGTGCACTCCGGGCACGAGCGCTCGTTCGTCATGGACGTGGCGGACTTCTACCGGACGGAGATCGCGATCCCCGTGGCGTTCGACGCGGCGGCCGAGGGCGAGGAGGACGTGGCGACACGGACCCGTCGAATGCTCCGTGACCAGATCGCCCGCACCGGGCTCCTCGACCGCTGCGTCCGGGACATCAAGGAACTGCTCGGCTACGACGGCACCCGCGACACCGCGGAGGCGAACGGGGCCCCGCAGGACCGGGTGACCCTCCAGTCCGACGGCGACCGCCATGTGGAGAGCGGCCGCAACTACGGGGACGAGATCATCTGGTGACCGTCATCGTTCTCACCAACTGTCCCGTCGGTCTGCGGGGCTTCCTCACGCGCTGGCTGCTGGAGATCTCGCCCGGCGTCTTCCTGGGCGCACCCTCGGCGCGCATCCGCGAGGCCCTGTGGAACGAGGTCCGCCAATACGCGGGCCAGGGCAGGGCGTTGCTGGCCTACCAGACGAACAACGAACAGGGCTACACCTTCGAAACCCACGACCACACCTGGCACCCGACCGACCACGAGGGCCTCACCCTGATCCACCGCCCGAACCCAGCAGCCCCACGCGCCGCACAGAAACCGCCGGAAGTCCCTCGCCAGGGCTGGAGCAAGGCGGCGAAGAGGAGACGGTACGGCGGGGGGTGACGAAGCGGGACGATGCTCCTTGCCTGTCCGGAAAGAGGGGAAGAGATGGCTTTGCCGGGATCGAAGAAAGTAGGTAAAAACAGCTCCCTGCCCGCATAAAGCACCAGGTCAATTGCTGTGGTCCCCGCGCGTGCGGGGTTGGTCCCAAACTCTTGCGGGGGTAGCCGAGGCCGGGCCGGTGGTCCCCGCGCGTGCGGGGTTGGTCCCTCGGCCTCGATCGCCTCGTTCTCATCGGTGACGTGGTCCCCGCGCGTGCGGGGTTGGTCCCGAAGGCGATCATTCTGGCCTTCTCTTCCTTCGGTGGTCCCCGCGCGTGCGGGGTTGGTCCCCGGCCGAGCTGCATCGACGGCGCCCCGATCCCGTGGTCCCCGCGCGTGCGGGGTTGGTCCCTCGGCAAACCGGCTTTCGATCAAAAGTGGTGGGTGGTCCCCGCGCGTGCGGGGTTGGTCCCTGGTGACCCATGTCGGCCTCGGCGGCGGCGTAGTGGTCCCCGCGCGTGCGGGGTTGGTCCCGTGTCGAAGGACGGCACGTTCGGTACCGCGCTGTGGTCCCCGCGCGTGCGGGGTTGGTCCCTCCTGGATTTTTTCCCAGAGTTGGGCATACGCGTGGTCCCCGCGCGTGCGGGGTTGGTCCCGTCACCGGGGTCTGTCCCGGCGGGATGCCCCACGTGGTCCCCGCGCGTGCGGGGTTGGTCCCGTCACTGCTCCACCCCCTCGTCTACGAACTCGGTGGTCCCCGCGCGTGCGGGGTTGGTCCCGGAGTCCTCTCCCAGAGGATCGCGGACGTCGTGTGGTCCCCGCGCGTGCGGGGTTGGTCCCCTGGAGGACGGGTTGATCGGGGAGCTGGGCAAGTGGTCCCCGCGCGTGCGGGGTTGGTCCCGAGCTGGGGCGGGGTACCGGCCGGCGGCGGGAGTGGTCCCCGCGCGTGCGGGGTTGGTCCCCAGCTCAACCCGGTCGCCAGGAATTACGCGAAGTGGTCCCCGCGCGTGCGGGGTTGGTCCCCAGCACTCGGATCTCCGGCACCTCACCGCCGGGTGGTCTCCGCGCGTGCGGGGTTGGTCCCTTCCCCGGAGTCGTGGCCCGCCATCAGCAGAAGTGGTCCCCGCGCGTGCGGGGTTGGTCCCTGATCACCGACAGCGGCTATCGTCCCCCTGCGGTGGTCCCCGCGCGTGCGGGGTTGGTCCCCGGTCCGAGACCGCCTTGCAGGCGTACGACCGGTGGTCCCCGCGCGTGCGGGGTTGGTCCCGCGCTCCGCGTCCGGATGCCGCGGGTCGCCTTGTGGTCCCCGCGCGTGCGGGGTTGGTCCCTCCGGCCTGAGGGCCCGGCCGCCTCGGTGGCGGTGGTCCCCGCGCGTGCGGGGTTGGTCCCCTCGGACCCCAGATCCCCACCAACGCCAGACCGTGGTCCCCGCGCGTGCGGGGTTGGTCCCTGCTTGGTCTTCTGTCCGTTGCGGACCTTGTAGTGGTCCCCGCGCGTGCGGGGTTGGTCCCTGCCAGCGTACGAGCACACAACCGCCCTGTCGGGTGGTCCCCGCGCGTGCGGGGTTGGTCCCCCGCCCTGGAGCGGCCGTTCTTCTGCTTCTCGGTGGTCCCCGCGCGTGCGGGGTTGGTCCCCGAAGGTAATAGGTCTGGCGAGTGGGGGATCCGTGGTCCCCGCGCGTGCGGGGTTGGTCCCGGCTCCCAGCGACGCTGGATGAGCAGCACCCGGTGGTCCCCGCGCGTGCGGGGTTGGTCCCGCACACACCGGCAGCTCCTCGCCCGTCGCACGGTGGTCCCCGCGCGTGCGGGGTTGGTCCCATGAACGTGGTGCGAAAGCCGAGCTGCGCCCAGTGGTCCCCGCGTGTGCGGGGCTGGCCCCCCCGGCCGTACGAGCCGGGGCAGGGCGCAGGCATGGTCCCCGCGCATGCAGGGTTGGTCCCAACGCCTACCGGGCTGCGTTCTACGGGTCCGTGTGGTCCCCGCGCCTGCGGGGTTGGTTCACGGGTGACCGGGCATTCGCTCGCGCCGTGCCGGTGGTCCCCGCATGTGCGGGGTTGGGCCCGACCTGGACGGCCTCTCGCGCCTTCTCGCCCGTGGTCCCCGCGCGTGCGGGGTTGGGCCCTGTCAGTCGCTCATGGACTGCATCTGCTGGCCGTGGTTCCCGCGCATGCGGGGTTGGTCTCCCTGCCTACTCACATGAGTAGGCAGGGCCACCGTGGTCCCGCGTGCGGGGCTGGTCCCAAGATGGCCATCATCCGTATGGGGCGCCTGTGGTGGTCCCCGCTCGTGCGGGGGTGGACCCCCGGAGTACGTCCGCGTAGGCCGCAAGGTTCTGTGGTCCCCGCGCGTGCGGGGTTGGGCCCACTCACACCACGAACCTCCGGGACGACCTTGAGTGGTCCCCGCGCGTGCGGGGTTGGTCCCTTCACCGGGCCCGGCTTGCTCATCAAGCATTGCTGGTCCCCGTGTGCACGGGGACGGTCCCGGTCGCTGTCGGCGGCCGGGACCCCGTGGTGTGGTCCCCGCGCGCGCGGGGATGGTCCCCGGACCGAGCTTCTGCGTGACCTCATGAATCCGTGGTCCCCGCGCTCGCGGGGCCCCCCGCACAGGGGCCAAATCCAAGGCCAAGCCCCGGGCCCGGGGCCGACATGGCCGTGGCCCCGCGCGATCGTCGTCGTGCGGGGCCACAGTTCGCCGCCCATGCTCAGGTCGGGGGAAGCGGCATCGGGGGGACAAGCCGCTTCCCCCGGTGAGAACGGGGCCCGCCGGTCCTCGTCGCGGTCAGGGGGGTGGCCCGCGGCGAGGACCCCACAGTGGGGGCCCGTTCCGAGCCCTTCGGATTCCTGCCTCATCCGCCGGGCTCACCATCCATCCTGCTCCGCCGCAGCGGCCGTGCGGGCGGGCGAAGGGCCCCGATCGTCGGGTCCTTGGTCCCTAAAAGCCGTGTGAGTGGTCGGAAACCTCCGAGGAGTGCGGCCATACGTGCGGATAGAATCGCCCGACTGCACAGGAGATCGAAACAGGGGATCGAAGGGGAGGCAGGGGCTGTGGTGCAAGCGAAGAAGATAGCTCTCTACGTGATAGTCGTCTTCGTGCTGTACACGATCATCACCTCCCCGGCTCGGGCGGCTGATCTCGTCCAGGTAGGGTTCGAGGGCGTTTCGAGTGCCGCACAGGGCGTCGGCGACTTCATGTCCGCGCTCGTGAAGTAGGAGTACACCGTGATCCGCCATCTGGTCCTGTTCAAGCTGAACGACGGCGTCGAGCGGGACGACCCGCGGGTCGTCGCCGGGGCGGAGGCCTTCCGGGAGCTGGAGGGGCAGATCCCCGAGCTGGAGTTCTGGGAGTGCGCCTGGAACATCACCGACCGGCCGATCGCGTACGACTTCGCCATCAACTCCGCGGTCGCCGACCAGGACGCCCTGAAGCGGTACATCGAGCACCCCGCCCATCAGGCCGCCGCCGGGCAGTGGCGCGAGTTCGCCACCTGGGTGATCGCCGACTACCCGTTCTGACCCCGCCGGCCCGGCTTCCCTGCCGGTCCGGACGGCCCCCGGGCCCCTCACCGACACGGTGAGGGGCTTTTTTTGGTGTTTAAACCAAGTTGAACCCAACACGACGCTATACGGTGCTTGCACACAGTGGACATGTCTTGTGATGCTATGACCGCTTTTGACGGATGAGTTGACCGAAGTTGACCGCAAAGGGGTGGCCCCAACGTGCCGGCCAGTACAGCGCCTCAAGTGCCACCCCAGTCCGTCCAGACGAGCCCGGTGTTCGGACCGCATCAGGCGGTCGACACGAGCCGGCCGGTCGCCACCGAGACGATCGCCGCCGAGACGATCGCCACCGAGACGCCCGACAGCACGACGCCGCCCGCCCGGACCCGGGGCGCGGACACCAGGGCGCTCACCCAGGTGCTGTTCGGGCAGCTCAAGAATCTGGAGCCGGGCACCCCGGAGCACGGCCGGGTGCGGGCCGCCCTCATCGAGGCGAACCTCCCGCTCGTGCGGTACGCCGCGGCGCGGTTCCGGAGCCGTAACGAGCCGATGGAGGACGTCGTCCAGGTCGGCACGATCGGCCTGATCAACGCCATCGACCGGTTCGACCCGGAACGCGGGGTCCAGTTCCCCACGTTCGCCATGCCGACCGTCGTCGGGGAGATCAAGCGGTACTTCCGGGACAACGTGCGCACCGTCCACGTCCCCCGGCGGCTCCACGAGCTCTGGGTCCAGGTCACCGGCGCCACGGAGGACCTGACGACCGCCCACGGCCGTTCACCCACCACCGCGGAGATCGCCGAGCGGCTGAAGATCTCCGAGGACGAGGTGCTGGCCTGCATCGAGGCCGGACGTTCTTACCACGCGACCTCGCTGGAGGCCGCCCAGGAGGGCGACGGGCTCCCCGGGCTGCTGGACCGGCTCGGCTACGAGGACCCCGCGCTCGCCGGGGTCGAGCACCGCGATCTCGTACGGCATCTGCTCGTACAGCTGCCCGAGCGCGAGCAGCGCATCCTCCTGCTGCGTTACTACAGCAATCTGACGCAGTCCCAGATCAGCGCGGAACTGGGTGTCTCCCAGATGCATGTGTCAAGGCTGTTGGCAAGAAGCTTTGCCCGACTGCGATCCGCAAACAGGATCGAGGCCTAACCGGATCAGGTAGAGCGCTCGAAGTCCGTTTCGCGCGGCCCAAATGCCTCGCACCCCCTGTTAACTGCGCAGACTCCACAAAGACTTGTCGACATGTCACTACAGCGTGTTGCCGACATGTGACATTCTGCGGGAACCGCGTTTGCCGTGGCCTCGCCTCCGGTATTCAGGTGGAGGCTGCGTTCCTCCGATGGTCGCGGCTCCACGCGACCGTCCGCGACCTCAAGGGGGTGGCATGTCCGCAGAACAGGGCAGCTCGAAGGTGCTCACGCTCACGAAGAGCGAACCCGCACCCGCTGTGCTCACCAGCTCGCCGGAAGCCATCGACACCCGCACGCTGTCCCGCTCCCTGTTCCTGCGGCTCGCCGCGCTGGGGCCCGCACCGGGCCCCGACGGAACGGACAGCCCGGAGCGTGCCTATGTACGGGACACACTCATCGAGCTGAACCTCCCGCTGGTCCGGTACGCCGCGGCGCGGTTCCGCAGCCGCAACGAACCGATGGAGGACATCGTCCAGGTCGGCACGATCGGCCTGATCAAGGCGATCGACCGGTTCGACTGCGAACGGGGGGTGGAGTTCCCGACCTTCGCGATGCCGACCGTCGTCGGGGAGATCAAGCGCTTCTTCCGCGACACCTCCTGGTCGGTGCGGGTGCCGCGCCGGCTCCAGGAGCTGCGCCTCGCGCTGACCAAGACCAGCGACGAGCTCGCGCAGAAGCTCGACCGCTCGCCGACCGTGCCGGAGCTGGCCAAGGCGCTCGGGGTCTCCGAGGAGGACGTGGTCGACGGCCTCGCCGTCGGCAACGCGTACACCGCCTCCTCGCTGGACTCGCCCTCGCCCGAGGACGACGGCGGCGAGGGCTCCCTCGCGGACCGGCTCGGCTACGAGGACTCGGCACTGGAAGGCGTCGAGTACCGCGAGTCGCTCAAGCCGCTGCTGGCCAAGCTCCCGCCGCGCGAGCGCCAGATCATCATGCTGCGGTTCTTCGCCAACATGACCCAGTCGCAGATCGGCGAGGAGGTCGGCATCTCGCAGATGCACGTCTCGCGCCTGCTGACCCGTACGCTCGCCCAGCTCCGGGAAGGACTCATCGCCGACTGACGCCGTGGACTCCCGTACCGGAGCACAAGGGTTCCGATTTGACGGACCGTCAGCCACACTGGCGCGATGCGACGTCAGATGCTCGGCCCGAACGGCCGCCGGGGCACCGTGATCGCCGCCTCGGCGGCCGTGCTGTGTCTGGGCGGCGCGCTGGCCGCCTGCGGCGGCGGTACGGCGAACGGCGGCTATGTGGCGCTCGGCGCGGCGGGAACGGATCCCGGGAGCGCCCCGAGGGGGACGGAGGCACCGCCGGGGAAGGTGACGCTGGTCCCGCTCGACCGGGACGGCAGGGAACGGGAGCCCGGCGGGAGTGGCGGCGCGGGGGCCGGGGACGGTTCCGGTTCCGGCGGCCGTGAGCCCGCGCCCGGCACCTCGGGACACGCCCGCGGCTCCGGGGCCTCGGGGTCCGCGAGCGGTGGGACCTCCCGGACGCCCGGCACACCCGGCACTCCCGGTACGTCCGGTGCTTCCGGCACTCCCGGTGCTTCCGGTACGTCCGGTACACCGGACTCGGGGAGCGGTCACGGCGGCGGGAACGGAAGCGGCGGCGGAAGCGGGAACGGGAACGGAAGCGGCAGCGGTGGTTCGGGCGGCGCCGGAGGAGGCTCCACGGGGCCCTCGACGCCCGGCTCCCCCGCTCCCGGCGGGCCCGCCGAGCTGGCCGTGGGCGCCCCCGTGCGGGCGGCGGCGGACAAGCGCTGGTGCGAGAAGGTGACCGTGGAGTTCCGGAACACCGGAGGATCGGCGGCGCGCTCGGGGACCGTCACCTTCGCCACGCATGTGATCGGCGCGCTGGGGGTCGACTGGGCGACCATCGAGTCGACCGGGCCGCTGCCCGCGCCGATCGACGCGGGAGCAGCGCGGACGAAGACGTACACCGTCTGTGTGGACGCCTGGCGGGTGCCCCTGGGCATGCATGTCGAGACCCGGGACGTCACCGCCGTATTGAAGTGACGGGTGGACGGATGCGGTGCGTGGTGGCCGGGAGCCGGTCAGCCGAGCGCGAGCCAGGCGACCGCGCCGAGGACGACGACCACCGCGACGACGGCGGCGATCACTCCGACCTTCGGTCCGGACGACGCGGCCGGCTGCTGCCGGCGCTGCGGCTCGCCCTCGTCGACGAAGGCGCGGAACATCTGGGTGCTGCCGGCCGGGTCGTGGTTGCCCTCGGGGCCCTGCGGGGCGTGGGGGTTGTGTGCCATGGGCCAGGACACTAGCGAACTCAACGTTCCTGCCCAACCCCCGGGTCGGCGAAGGCTCCGGGCCCGAGGCCGGTGCGGAAGCGGCCGCCGTCCGGCGGTGGACGGGGAGGCGCGGGACGGCGGGGCGGAAGGCGCGGGGGCGGAGTCGGCGGGGTGCGGGGTCGCCCATTCCGT
Source organism: Streptomyces sp. NPDC057697 (assembly GCF_042799335.1). Classification (NCBI taxonomy): domain Bacteria; kingdom Bacillati; phylum Actinomycetota; class Actinomycetes; order Kitasatosporales; family Streptomycetaceae; genus Streptomyces; species Streptomyces sp. NPDC057697. The sequence goes on from NZ_JBHVJA010000003.1 coordinate 151,062, forward strand.
ACGCGTGCAGGTCACTTGGGGGAGGCGGCGCGGCTCCCGTACGGCAACTATGAGCCTATTGCGGGGAGTTGGCCGACCCCGGGGGCGGGTTCGCACAGGGCGCGTCCGCGGCCTTCGCGCGGTCGCGCCCGTGGCGCGCGCCCGTGCGTGCGCGGTGCGCGCCCGGTTCCTCCACCCTCCCGCACCCGCTCCGCGGCCCGGCCCGACCCTTCCGCGCCCGCTCCGCGGCCCGGCCCGTCCGTCCCAGCTGTGGCATGACACACACTCCCTCTTCCCCGCCCCCCACACGCTGGGGCTTTGACCCGAGCCGTACGCAGCCTTTTGCGTTCCTTTACTTCTGCAAGCCTCTTTTCGTTTGCCTGCAGCAACCAACGGCTTCTATGGTTGCCCTAAGCAACAAGATGAACCGGTGAGATGTCTGGGGGTCCCGTGGCGGCACGGAGTCAGTACGAAGAGCTGGCCCGGCAACTCAGCGCCGTAGGGGCCGTCAAGCGGGGTCTCGCCCGGATCCTGCCCGCCGAGTGTCCGGCCGGGTCCGCCGCCGTACTGGCTCTTCTGAGACAGCACGGCGAGATGCGGATCAGCCGGCTGGCCGAGCTGCTGGACGTCGACATGTCGGTCACCAGCCGCCATGTCGCCCATGTGGCGGAGCGCGGCTGGATCGAACGGTCTCCCGATCCGGCGGACAAGCGGTCCCGCATCCTGCGGCTGACCCCCGACGGACGGGATGTGCTCGGCGAGCTGAACCGGCGTACCACCGAGATGTTCGCCCACAACCTCTCCGACTGGTCGGACGACGAGGTCGGGCAGCTCAACACGCTGCTGGCCCGGCTGCGCGACAGTTTCGCCTGTCGCGGGCCCAGCGGGTGCGGCCCCGGAAAGCACAACGGCGACTGCCGTTCCCGGCCTGCCGACAGCGACAACGACGTGCACACCCGTACACCCGTGTAACAGAAGCAAAGACAAGGACTTAAATGGCTACGACCACACCGACCGGTGTGCGGGGCGGCCACGCCAAGCACGGGGGATCGCCCGATCCCTCGTCCGGCGCGCCGATGACACACCGGCAGATCATGGAGGCACTGGCCGGGCTGATGCTCGGCATGTTCGTCGCGATCCTGTCGTCGACGGTCGTCTCGAACGCACTGCCCGAGATCATCTCCGACCTCGGCGGCGGCCAGAGCGCCTACACCTGGGTCGTCACGGCCTCGCTGCTGGCGATGACCGCCACCACCCCCCTCTGGGGCAAGCTCTCCGACCTGTTCAGCAAGAAGCTGCTGGTCCAGATAGCCCTGGTCATCTACGTCGCGGGCTCGGTCGTCGCCGGTCTGTCGACCAGCAGCGGCATGCTGATCGCCTGCCGTGTCGTCCAGGGCATCGGCGTCGGCGGCCTCTCCGCCCTCGCGCAGATCGTCATGGCGGCGATGATCGCCCCGCGTGAGCGCGGTCGCTACAGCGGTTACATCGGCGCGGTGTTCGCCGTCGCCACCGTCGGCGGCCCGCTGCTCGGCGGCGTCATCACCGACACCAGCTGGATGGGCTGGCGCTGGTGCTTCTACGTCGGTGTGCCGTTCGCCGTCATCGCGCTGATCGTGCTCCAGAAGACCCTGAAGCTCCCGGTCGTGAAGCGTCAGGTCAAGGTCGACTGGTGGGGCGCGTTCTTCATCAGCGCCGCCGTGTCGCTGCTGCTGCTCTGGGTGACCTTCGCCGGTGACAAGTACGACTGGCTCTCCTGGCAGACCGCCGCGATGCTCGTCGGTTCCGCCGTGCTCGCCGGGCTCTTCGTCGTCGTCGAGTCCCGGGCCAGCGAGCCGATCATCCCGCTGCGCCTCTTCCGCAACCGCACCATCACGCTGGCGTCGCTGGCCTCGCTGTTCGTCGGTGTCGCGATGTTCGCGGGCACCGTCTTCTTCAGCCAGTACTTCCAGCTGGCGCGCGGCAAGTCGCCGACGATGTCGGGCGTCATGACGATCCCGATGATCGCGGGCCTCTTCATCTCCTCGACCGTCTCCGGACAGGTCATCACCAAGACCGGCCGCTGGAAGGCCTGGCTGGTCAGCGGTGGCTTCCTGGTCACCGCCGGACTCGGGCTGCTGGGCACCATCCGCTACGACACGGAGTACTGGCACATCGCGGTCTTCATGGCCGTCATGGGTCTCGGCATCGGCATGATGATGCAGAACCTGGTGCTCGCCACGCAGAACCAGGTCGCGCCGTCCGACCTCGGCTCGGCCAGCTCCGTCGTCACCTTCTTCCGTTCCCTCGGCGGTGCGATCGGCGTCTCGGCGCTGGGCGCCGTCATGGCGAACCGCGTCACCCACTACGTCAAGGACGGTCTCGCGGAGCTCGGCCCCAAGGGCGCGGCCATGGGCCACGGCGGCACCGGCGGCGGGGGCATCCCCGACCTGGACAAGCTGCCCGCGCCGTTCCGCACGGTCGTGGAGAGCGCCTACGGGCACGGTGTCGGCGATGTCTTCCTGTACGCCGCGCCGGCCGCGCTGGTCGCCTTCGTGATCACGATCTTCATCAAGGAGGTCGCGCTGAAGACCAACGCGTCGAGCGAGGCCCCGGCCACGGCCGAGACCCCCGTCGCCGACGCGGTCGAGGCCGCGCCCGCCACCGCCACCGCCACCACGTCCGCCGCCGCCTCCGCCGAGCCGGTCGCCGAGGCGGCGGCCGGGATCACCGCGGTCGACACCCTGGAAGCCCCGGTCGCCACCGTGCAGGGCACGGCCGTGCACGGTGTGGTGCGCGGCGCCGAGGGCGCACCCGTCGCCCGTGCCGCCGTCACGCTGATCTCGCTGGCCGGCCGGCAGCTGGGGCGCTCCGTCGCCCAGGACGACGGCGGCTACGGTCTGGACGCGCCGGGCTCCGGCTCCTACGTCCTGATCGCCTCCGCCGACGGCTACCAGCCGCAGGCGTCCACGGTGGTCGTCGGTGACGAGCCGCTGACGTACGACATCCTGCTCTCCGGTACGAGCGGACTGGCCGGCGTCGTGCGCGCCGCGGAGTCCACCGCTCCGGTGGAGGGTGCCATGGTGATCGTGACCGATGTGCGCGGCGACGTGCTGGCCACCGGCAAGTCCGGCGAGACCGGCGAGTTCGCCTTCGGCGAGCTGGTGCCCGGTTCGGTGACCGTCGCGGTGAACGCCGCCGGGTTCCGTCCGCTGGCGCTGCCGGTGGAGATCGGCGGCCAGGGCGTCACCCGGGTCGAGGCCGCGCTCCAGGCCGGTGCGCTGGTCCAGGGCACGGTCCGGGCCGGTACCGCCCGGCGACCGATGCCGGACGCGCGGGTCACACTGGTCGACGCGGCGGGCAATGTGGTCGCCACCTCGACGACCGGGGAGGACGGGGCGTACGCCTTCACCGACCTGGACGCGGGCGAGTACTCGGTCATCGCGACCGGTTACCCGCCGGTGGCGAGCGCGCTGACCGTCGCCGGCCGCGGGGCCGACGGTCACGACATCGAGCTCGCCCACCCCGGCGAGTAACAGACCTCCGGCAGGTCGGCGCTTCGAGCGGAGACGCCGTACCGGCAGGTGGAAATGGCCCCGGTGGTGGGGACGGCAGGCAGGGGACGGCCTGCCGTCCCCGCCCCGGGGCCGACTCATCGAGTCATGGAGCTAGGAGAGAGAACCGGATGGGACTTCGCGCACAGGTACGGACGCGGGACGGCTGGGCGGTCCAGCACGCGGTCGTGACGGTCACCGACATGACCGGCACGCAGGTGCTGCGGGCCACCGCCGACGAGGACGGGGCCGTGCGGACCGGCGACCCCCTGGAGGCCGGCGCGTACACCGTGATCGTCACGGCGGTCGGGTACGCCCCCGCCGCCTCCACCGCCCTCGTCACGGCGAGCGGGCGGGTCGAGGCCGGCACGGTGGTGCTGGCCCGCCAGGGCGGGGTGGAACTGCCGCCGCCGGGCGCCTGGTCGCTGGACCCGGCACACTCCTCGGTGGCCGCGGTCGCGCAGCACCTGGGGATCTCCAGCGTGCACGGCCGGTTCACCGAGTTCAGCGGCCGGATCGAGATCGCGGAGGACGTCCAGCGGTCCCGGGTCGACGCCGTCATCAGCGCGGCGAGCATCGACACCGGCAACAGCATGCGCGACAAGCACCTGCGGTCGCCCGACTTCCTGGACGCGGATCGGTTCCCGGAGATCACGTACCGCTCGACCGGGCTGACCCCGGCCGGGCCCGACCGCTGGCTGGTCCACGGCGAACTGTCGCTGCACGGCGTCGTGCGCCCGGTCGACCTGAACCTGAGCTACCTCGGGACGGGCCCGGACCCGTGGGGCGGGGTGCGCGCGGCGTTCAACGCGACGGCGGAGCTGCGCCGCGAGGACTTCGCCATGAACTACAACCAGGTGGTGCAGGCGGGCATCTCGGCGATCGGTACGACGCTCCGGGTGGAACTCGACGTCCAGGCCGTACAGGGCGAGACGCTGCCGTCGTAGGCGCCGGGGCGGGTGCGCACCTGCCGTCGTAGGCACCGGGGCGGGGCGAGCCCCTGGCCTCGTGGGCGCCGGGCGCCGGGCGCCGGGCGCCGGGGGGACGGTGGTGGAGCAGGGGAAGCCGATCGTCCGGATCGCGCCGGAGCGGCGGAGCCCGGTGGCCACCGGCGGCTTCCCGGCCCGGTCGGTGTCCGGCGGCGTCCCGGCGGCCGACCACGCGGAACGCGAGCGAAGAGGGCACGCGGGACGCGAACGAAGACAGGGCGCCGGACGCGAACGAAGACGGCGCCCGGCGCCTTCCCGGCCCGGTGGGAGTCCGGCGGCTTCCCAGCCCGGCCGACGTCCGGCGCCGGGCTGCCGACCACGCGGAACGCGAACGAAGGAAGAGAAGGAAGAGAAGGAAGAAGGGGGCGGGCGGAAGGTCCGGCGTCGGCCGGATCCCGGCGTTCCCCCGCCCCTCAGCGGTCCCGCATCGCCTCGATGCCCGCGATCAGCAGTTCCAGGGCGAAGGTGAAGTCCCGGTCACGCATCTCCTCGACCGTGTTGCCGCCGCGGGCGTCCATCACCTGCTGCGAGGACTCCATGATCTGCCGGAGCCGCGGCTGGGCGCGGATCGTGCCCATCGCCTGCTGGTAGTACTCCTCCTGGCTGATCCCCGCCGCCGCGCTGCGCTGCGCGAAGTGGCCCTCGATGGTGCCGAATCCGTACACGAACTGGAAGACCGCGGAGAGCGCGCCGGTCTGGTGGCGCAGCGGCAGTCCGGTCGCCCGGATGACGTCCTGGACGGCGTAGGACATCAGCATCGCGTGCGGGCCGATGTTGAGGAAGTGCCCGGCCAGCGTCGACACCCAGACGTGCCGGACCAGCAGCTCGCGGTACTCGGTGGCCAGTCCGCGCAGCCGGTGCTGCCAGGGCGCGTCCTCGCTCGGGGGCCTGAACTCGCTGTAGACCGAGTCCATGGCCAGCTCCAGCAGGTCGTCCTTCGTGTCCACGTACCAGTACAGGGACATCGCGGTGACGTCGAGCTCGGCGGCGAGCCGGCGCATGGAGAACTTGGCCAGCCCCTCGGCGTCCAGCAGCCGGACGGAGGTCGCCGTGATCCGCTCCCGGTCCAGGCCCGCCGCCTGGTCCGGTTTGCGGGTGCGCGACGGTGTCCGCTGGTCCAGCCACACGCTGGTCCTGACAGGGCTCTTCGCACGGTCGGCCGCGGACGCCATGGCGCACTCTCCTCGTCTTGCCGGCGGGGCGGACCGGCCACGTGCGCGTGGATCGCGCACGAACGGATCCGTACGGTCCGGTGCGCCCCTCCCTGATGCTATGCCGCCGCGGTGGAGCCGGTGGAGTCCGCCCGGGTGGATTCCATCCGCTCCGCGCGGCGCAGCAGCACGGCGGCGAGCAGGCCGCCGACCAGCACCGCGACCGCTCCGAAGAGCTGGCTGGTCTCCAGTCCGGAGGCGAAGGCGTCGGTGATCCCCGCCCGTTCGCCGTCGTCGGTGGCCGAGGCCAGCGCGGCGGGCAGCGACGCAGCCCCGACGGCCGTCGGCACCAGCGCGGCGAACCGCGAGTTGAGCACCGCGCCGAGGACGGCGACCCCCAGACCGTTGCCGAATTCGGCGAGCGTGCCGTTGACCCCGGCGCCCACGCCCGCCTTCTCCGGCGGAATGGCGCTCATGATGGCGTTGGCCATGGCGGGCATGGCGAGCGCGATGCCCGCCCCCATCACGACCAGGCCGAGCAGCATGCCGCCGTAGCCGTGGCCGCCGAGCAGCGCGATCGCGGCGAGCCCCGCGGCCAGCAGGCCCATCCCGGACGCGATGGTGACCGGCGTGCCCAGCCGGGGCACCAGCCGGGCGCCCAGCCCGGTGAGATTGAGCGCGACGACGCTCAGCGCCAGCGGCGCCGTGCGCAGCCCGGCCTCCAGCGGTCCGTAGCCGAGGACGAACTGGAGCTGCTGGGTGAGCAGGAAGAGCGAGCCGCCCATTCCGAAGGCGACCAGGATCGCGCCCGCGACCGCCCCGATGAACTTCTGGTTCCGGAAGAAGTGCATGTCCAGCATCGGGTACGGGACGTGCAGCTCCCACAGCACGAATCCGGTGAGGACGGCGACCCCGGTGAAGGCGGTCAGCAGCACCCGGCCCGAGGCCCAGCCGTGCTCGGGGCCGGAGATGATCGCGTACACGACGGATGCCATGCCGATGGTGGAGAGCAGTGCGCCGAACAGGTCGGGGCGGTCTCCGCCGGCGTTCTTGGACTCGGGGACGAGCCGGGCCACGGCGACCAGTCCGACGACCGCGACCGGGATGTTGATCAGGAAGATCGCACCCCACCAGAAGTGGTCGAGCATCACCCCGCCGATCAGCGGCCCGACGGCGAACCCGAGCGAGCTGACGGTCGACCAGATGCCGATCGCCTTGACGCGCTCGGTGTCGTCGAAGATCTGCACGACGACGGCGAGCGTCGTGGTCATCAGCAGCGCGCCGCCGATGCCCATGCCCGCGCGGGCGGCGATCAGTTGTACGGAGGTCTGGGCCAGTCCGGCCACCAGCGAGCCGATGCCGAACAGGGCGAGTCCGGTGATCAGCATCTTCTTGCGGCCGTAGCGGTCGGCGGAGCTGCCCGCGGTGAGCAGCAGGCCCGACTGGACCAGCGAATAGGCGTTGATCATCCACTGCACATCGGCGGTGGAGGCGTCCAACTCCCGGGTGAGGGAGGGGATCGCGACATTGAGGACGGTGTTGTCGAGCAACACGGTGAGCTGGGCGAGGCAGATGACACCGAGGATCAGCCAGCGTTGCGGATGGCTCGGCGAAGAGAGGTTGTTCTGCTCGGCGGCGGTCGCCGTCATGCGGACTCCTGATCCCTTGTACGGTGTACGACCCTGCGGGGACGTACACCGTATAGCCAGCCCTGTACGGTGTACAACGCATTTCCGCGCGGTACCGTGCTCGCCGCTGATCCGACAAGGGCTGGAGTGATATGTCACTGCGTCGTCGTACGGTGGAAGTGCTGGTCGCGGCAGGGCTGTTGGGCACGGTGTGCACGCCTCCCGCGGTGGCCGCAGGGGAGGGCCGGGGGCAGGCGGTGCCGCTCCGGGTGGCCACGTACAACATCCATGCGGGGGCGGGCATGGACAATGTCTTCGATCTCGCCCGGCAGGCGGACGAGCTCCGCTCGCTGGACGCCGATGTGATCGGGCTCCAGGAGGTCGACGCCCACTGGGGCGCCCGCAGCGAGTGGCGCGATCTGGCGGTCGAGCTGGCCCGACGGCTGGACATGCGGGTGTCGTTCGCCCCGGTCTACAGCCTCGATCCGGAGACCCCGGGGGCGCCGCGCCGCGAGTTCGGGGTCGCGGTGCTCTCCAGGTACCGGATCGTGAGCGCCGAGAACCACGAGATCACCCGGCTCTCCACCCAGGTCCCGGACCCCGTTCCGGCCCCGGCGCCCGGCTTCGGCGAGGTGGTCGTGCGGGTGCGGGGGCTGCCGGTGCACGTCTATGTGACGCATCTGGACTACCGCGCCGACCCCTCCGTACGCACGGCCCAGGTCGCCGACACCCGCCGGATCATGGCCGAGGACCGGGCCCCGGGCCGGCAGCGGGTCCGACAGATCCTGCTCGGCGACTTCAACGCGGCCCCGTCCGCCCCCGAACTCGCCCCGCTGTGGCGGGAGCTGACGGACGCGGAGCCCGGCGGGCCGACGTACCCGGCGCAGGACCCGGTGCAGCGGATCGACTACGTGGCGGTGTCGAGGGACTCCGTGCGGGTACGCGACGCGGCGGTGGCCGAGACCCTCGCCTCGGACCACCGCCCGGTCGTCGCCGATCTGCTGCTGCGGCGCTGAGCCCTACGCTCCGCTCGTGGGCCGCGTCAGGTCGTAGAAGGTGGCGCTGCCCGCGGTGACCTTCTTGAAGTTCTTCTCCACCCACGAGGAGATCTGCGAGGAAGTGCCGCTGTCGCCGCCCATACGTCCGCCGCCCATGCCGCCGCCCGCGATGAAGTAGTGGATCCGGCCGTCCTCGACGTAGCGCTTGAACTGGGCGAGCGTCGGGGACGGGTCACTGCCGTTGAAGCCGCCGATCGCCATCACCGGCTCCTCGGTGGCCAGTTGGTAGCTGGCGGCGTTCTGGGAGCCGATGGCGGCGGCGGCCCAGGTGTAGTCCCCGGCGTTCTTCTCCAGCAGCGCCTTGGCCTCGGTGCCGACGGACGCGCCGTTGAGCAGCCCGCCCATGCCGCCGCCTCCGAAGCCCTCGCCCATGCCGGGCATGGCGCCGGGCCCCTTCCCGTTCTGCGAGGCGCCGGGCAGGCTCGGCATCTGGCCCGGGTTCCGGCCTTGGTTCTGGCCCGGATTCTGCCCCTGCCCCTGCCCCTGCCCCTGGCCGGGCGGGATGCCGGTCGGGGGCTGCCCCATACCTCCGCCCTGCTGGCCCCCCTGCTGATTGCCCTGCCCCGGGAAACGCATCCCGCCGCCCGGCCCCCCACCGTGTCCGCCACGGCCCATGCCCCCGGGACCGCCCATACCGCCGGACGACGGACCGGCCGTGACGATCGAGCCCTGGTGCCCGGTGTTCAGCGTGCTCAGGGTGTACGCGGCCGGCCCGGCCAGCGAGGCAACGAAGGCCAGCCCCACTGCGGCGAGCGCCGGCCGGCGCCCCAGCCGGGAGGCGAGCAGCAGGCCCAGCGCGCCGACGATCCCGGTGACGAGCACGGCCGTGCGCAGCCACGGCAGGTAGTCCGGGGTCCGCCCCAGCAGCACGTACGACCAGTACGCCGTCACCGCCACCGTCCCGGCGAGTGCGGCCCCCGCCCACCAGCGGGCCCGCTCCTCCCACAGCACCGTGGTGCCCATGCCGATCAGCGCCGCGATGTAGGGGGCGAGGGCGACCGTGTAGTACTGGTGGAAGATTCCGGCCATGAAGCTGAACACCGCGACGGTCATCAGCAGCGAGCCGCCCCAGGCGAGGAAGGCCGCGCGGGCGGTGTCCGTCCGCTTCGCCCGCCAGGTCAGCCAGACGCCCGCGACCAGCAGGATCAGCGCGGCGGGCAGCAGCCAGGCGATCTGGCCGCCGACCTCGGAGCCGAACATCCGGCTGATGCCGGTCTCGCCCCACTGACCGCCGGACCCGCCGCCCGGCCCGCCCCCGCCGCCGACGCTGCCGGTCTCCTCGCCGTTGATCCGGCCGAGCCCGTTGTAGCCGAAGGTCAGCTCAAGGAAGGAGTTGTTCTGCGAGCCGCCGATGTACGGGCGCGAGGAGGCGGGCCACAGTTCGACGATCGCGACCCACCAGCCGCCCGCGACGGTCGTCACGAGGGCCGAGAGCCCGAGCTGGCCGAGCCGCCTGCGCACGGGGACCGGCGCGAACACCGCGTACAGCACGGCCAGCGGCGGCAGGATCAGGAACGCCTGGAGGGTCTTGGCCAGGAACGCGAACCCGACCGCGCCCCCCGCCCACACCAGCCACTTGGTGCGGCCGTGCTCCATCGCGCGCAGCACGCAGTAGACGGTGACCGTCATCAGCAGCGCCAGCAGCGCGTCCGGGTTGTTGAAGCGGAACATCAGCGCGGCCACCGGAGTGAGCGCGAACACCGCCATCGCGATCAGCCCGGCCATGGCGTTGAACCGGCGGCGTACGCCCGCGTACAGCACCCCGGCCGTGGCCACCCCCATCAGCACCTGCGGGAGCAGGATCGCCCATGAGTTGAGGCCGAGGACCCGCACCGACAGGGCCATCGGCCAGAGGGCGGCCGGGGGCTTGTCGACGGTGATGGCGTTGGCCGCGTCCAGCGAGCCGAAAAAAAATGCCTTCCAGCTCCGGCTGCCCGCCTGGGCGGCGGCGGAGTAGAAGGAGTTGGCGTACCCGGAAGCGCTGAGGTTCCACAGGTACGCGGCCCCGATGACCAGCAGCAGCGCGAGGAAGGCCGGCCGCGCCCAGCGCGGGTCCTCGGGCCTGCCCCGCCACACGCGGTGCGCCAGGGGCCTGTCCGGGCTGCCGGGGGCCGCCGCGGCGGACGGCGGGGGAGCCGGTGCGCCCGGCGGGGCCGGGAGGTGATCGGGATGGAGCGTGGTCATCGGAGGTTCCCCGTTTCGTGGTGGGTGTCATCGGCGGGAGCGGCCGAGGGGGCGGCGGGAGCGGCCCCGGAGCAGGCGGGGTTCCGGTCCGTCCGGTCCGTCCGGTCCGGGAAGACCCAGGCGCGGAAGAGCAGGAACCGCAGCACCGTCGCCGCGAGGTTGGCCGCGATCAGTACGGCGAGTTCCGTGGCGTGCGACGGCGATCCGGACGCCGCCCCCAGTGCGGCCAGCGATCCGCTGGTCAGGGCGAGACCGATGGCGAAGACCACCAGGCCCTGTGCCTGGTGGCGTACGGCCCCGCCCCGGCCCCGTACCCCGAAGGTGAGCCTCCGGTTGGCCGCCGTATTGGCGACGGCCGAGACCAGCAGCGCACCGCCGTTGGCGATCTGCGGGCCCGCGCCCAGCCGGAAGAGCGAGTACAGGGCGAGATAGCAGAGCGTGGACAGGGCGCCGACGACGCAGAACCCGACGAGTTGCCGGGCCAGGCCGCCCGGCACCCCGTTCAGCGCACGGTCGCGCGGATCGTCCCCGAAGGGCCGGGCCAGCCGGTCCAGCGGCAGCGCGCCGACCGCCAGCGCCCGTCCCACCCGCCACACACCCTTCAGGTCCTCGGTCGCCGTCCGCACGATGTGGACGGTGGAGTCGGGGTCGTCGACCCAGTCGACCGGCACCTCGTGGATGCGCAGCCCGGCACGTTCGGCGAGCACCAGCATCTCGGTGTCGAAGAACCACCCCGAGTCCTCCACCATCGGCAGCAGCCGCTCCGCGACATCGCGCCGGATGGCCTTGAACCCGCACTGCGCGTCGCTGAACCGGGCGGCCAGCGAGGAGCGGAGGATGAGGTTGTAGGCGCGCGAGATGAACTCCCGCTTCGACCCGCGCACCACCCGCGAACTCCGGGCCAGCCGGGAGCCGATGGCCAGGTCCGAGTGGCCCGAGATCAGCGGGGCGACCAGCGGAAGCAGCGCGTTGAGATCGGTGGACAGGTCAACGTCCATATAGGCCAGGACCGGCGCGTCCGAGCCCGACCAGACGGTGCGCAGCGCCCGCCCCCGGCCCTTCTCCTCCAGCCGGTACGACCGCACCCGGGGCAGCGCCGCGGCGAGCCGCGCCGCCACCTGAGGCGTCCCGTCGGTGCTGGCGTTGTCCGCGACGGTGATCCGGAAGGCGTACGGGAAGGTGCGCTCCAGATGGTCGTGCAGGCGCAGCACACACGGTTCGAGGTCCTTCTCCTCGTTGTAGACGGGTACCACCACGTCGAGTACGGGCGCCCCCGCCGTGTCGACCGCTCCGGCGAGGAGATGGTCCCGGGCCGGCAGGGTGCTCCAGGGAGTGTCGGTTCGCATGGTCCGACACTCGCCACCCCCGCTGTCACGCCGATGTGCTGGGCCTGTCCCCCCACTGTGAATCCGGGGCATCCGGGTGAACCTCGGGCAGCCGGACGGCGAACACCGTGCTCCCCGGCACCGATTCCACCGCGACCCGGCCGCCGTGCGCGGCGACGACGGCCTGCACGATGGCGAGCCCGAGGCCGGTGGAGCCCGCGGCGCGGGAACGCGAGGCGTCACCGCGCGCGAACCGTTCGAAGACGTGCGGCAGCAGCTCGGGCGGGATGCCGGGCCCGTCGTCCCGGACCTCCAGCGTCACCCACGGCCGGTCGGCCGCCGGACTCACCCGGACGGTGACGGTCGTACCGGGTGGCGTGTGGGTACGGGCGTTCGCCAGCAGGTTGACCAGCACCTGATGGAGCCTCATCGGATCGCCGTGCACGGTCGCGGGCTGGTCCGGCAGGTCGAGGCGCCAGTGGTGGCCGTCCTCCCCGGCGGCGCGGGCGTCGCTCACCGCGTCGACGACGAGCGGGGAGAGGTCGGTGCTCTCCAGGCCGAGCGGGCGTCCGGCGTCCAGCCGGGCGAGCAGCAGCAGATCCTCCACCATGCCCGTCATCCGCTCCGCCTCGGACTCGATCCGGCCCAGGGCGTGCCGGGTGTCCGGGCCGGTCTCCTCCCGGCCGCGCCGGGTCAGTTCGGCGTAGCCGCGTATCGAGGCCAGCGGAGTGCGCAGTTCATGGCTGGCGTCGGCGACGAACTGGCGCACCCGCGTCTCGCTCTCCTGCCGGGCCGCGAGCGCCGAACCGACGTGGCCCAGCATCCGGTTGAGCGCCGCGCCCACCTGGCCGACCTCGGTCCGGGGATCGGCCTGGGCCGGCGGCACCCGCTCCAGGAGGGCCACCTCGCCGCTGTGCAGCGGGAGTTCGGAGACCAGGGTCGCGGTCGCGGCGATCCGGCGCAGCGGGCGCAGCGCGACCCCGACCATGGCGGCGCCCGCGAGCCCGGCCGCGATCAGCCCGGCGGCGGTGACACAGACCTCGACGACGATCAGGGTGGTCAGCGCGGAGCCCACCTCGTCGGCGGGGATGCCGACGAGTACGGTCGCGCCGCGCGGGTCCGTGACCGCCTCGACCCGGTTGGCCCCGAGCCCCGGCAGGTCCACGTTCCTCGCCCCGCCGCCGACGGTGACGTCCGCCGCCTCCAGGGCGCTCCGCTGGGCGCCGGTCATCGGCTGCCCGCTGTCCTCGGCGCCCGGCCCCGGGGCGGCGGCGCTCTCCACGACCACCCGCGACGCGGTGACCGCGCCGTCCGCCAGCACGGCCCCGAAGGCGCCGACGGGCAGCCCGCGCGCGTCGACGAAGGCCAGCGGGTCCGAACCGAGCGGCAGCCTGCCGGGCATCGGCCCCTCGGTGCCGGGCGGCTTCGCGGCGCGTACGGCGACGGCGTGCAGCTGGTCGTCGAGCTTGCCGTACATGTAGCTGTGGAAGGCGATGGTGGTGACCGTTCCGATCACCGCGGCGACCACGGCGATCAGCGTGACCGCCGAGACCACGAGCCGGGTCCGCAGCGTCCACGGCCCCCGCCACCGACGGGGGCGGGGGCGGGGACTCGGGCGCAGGCGCGGGCGGCTACTCACCGGGCTTGATGAGATACCCCGCCCCGCGCCGGGTGTGGATCATCGGTGACCGCCCGGCGTCGATCTTCTTGCGCAGGTACGAGATGTACAGCTCGACGACGTTGGCCTGGCCGCCGAAGTCGTAGTTCCACACCCGGTCGAGGATCTGCGCCTTGCTCAGCACCCGGCGCGGATTGCGCATCAGGAAGCGCAGCAGCTCGAACTCGGTCGCGGTGAGGTGGATGGAGGCCCCGGCCCGGCTCACCTCGTGGCTGTCCTCGTCGAGGACCAGATCACCGACGACGAGCGTCGATTCGCTGCGCACGGTCGCCGTGCCGGACCGCCGGATCAGCCCGCGCAGCCGCGCCACGACCTCCTCCAGGCTGAACGGCTTGGTCACGTAGTCGTCGCCGCCCGCCGTGAGGCCGGCGATCCGGTCCTCCACCGCGTCGCGCGCGGTCAGGAACAGGACGGGCACCTCGGACAGCTCCCGACGCAGCCGGCCGAGCACCGCGAACCCGTCCGTGTCGGGCAGCATCACATCGAGGATCACCACATCGGGCCGGAAGTCCCGCGCCATCCGGACCGCCCCGGCACCGTCCCCGGCGCTGCGCACCTCCCAGCCCTCGTAGCGCAGCGCCATGGAGAGCAGCTCGGCAAGCGGAGCCTCGTCGTCCACCACCAGCACGCGGACGGGGGTGCGGTCCGCCCTCAGCCGTTCGGTACGCCCCTGGGGCGAGGTCGTCGTCGTCATCCCCCCACCCTGTGAGGCTCCCCTGAAAGGGTCCTTACCCGTTTCTGTGAATTCCCTGAGAAAGCGGCGGACCGGCGGACCGGCGGCCGACCCCGAACAGGGCGGCGGCGTTCTCGTAGCAGACCGCCCGCAGCCAGTCGTCGCCCAGCTCCAGCCGTTCCAGCGCGTGCAGTTGGTGCGCGTACGGATACGGGATGTTCGGGAAGTCCGTGCCCAGCAGGATCCGGTCTCCGAGCGCCGCGAGCCGCCCGCGCCCGGCCGGCGGGAAGGGGGCGAAGTCCTCCGTGAAGTCCGTGAACGCCATCGTCGTATCGAGCCGCACCCGGGGGTACGTCTCCGCCAGCGCCAGGAACTCCGGGTACTCCGGCATCCCCAGGTGCGCCACGATCAACGGCAGCCGGGGATGCCGGGCGAGCAGCCGCCCGACCGGCCCGGGGCCGGTGTGCCTGCCGGGCGCGGGCCCCGAACCGCAGTGCATCACCACCGGAATCCCGGCCTCCGAGAGCAGCCCCCAGACGGGGTCGAGCAGCGGGTCGTTCGGGTCGTACGCGCCGACCTGGAGGTGCGACTTGAAGACCCGCGCCCCCGCCTCGACGGCCTCGCGCACATACCCCCGCACGCCCTCCTCCGGGAAGAAGGTCGCGGTGTGCAGGCAGTCCGGCACCCGCCGCGCGAAGTCGGCCGCCCAGCCGTTGAGCCAGGCGGCCATCCCGGGCTTGTGCGGGTAGAGCATCGAGGTGAACCGGAGCACGCCGAACGAACGCAGCAGCGCGATCCGTTCGTCCTCGTCGCGGCGGTACGCGATCGGCCACTCCATCCCGGTCAGCGGCCCCGCCGAGTCGAAGTAGGCCCAGACCTTGCGGAGCACCCGCTCCGGCATGAAGTGCGTATGGACATCGATGATCCCGGGCAGCCCCAGCCGCTCCCGGAACCGCACGACGTCCTCGGCGTCACCACTCATCCCGCGCCCCTCTCAACCTCTCCACCTCTCCACCTCTCACCCGACCGACCGGAACCGCCGGAGCCGACCGGAACCGACCCCGCGAACGGAACCAACCACGCCGACAGGACCGTGCCGACCGAACGGACCCGACCGGATTTCGACCGAACCCGACCGACCGGAGTCGACCAACCGCACCCGACCGGCCGGAGTCGACCAACCGGACCGACCGACCCGACGATCTCAGAACAGTCCGTCCTGCTGCACACCCCCACCCCCGAGGTCGGCCACCGGCACCCCCACCCCGGCCCGCGCGTCCGCCGCCACCAGCTGCCATCCGGTCATCAGCCGGGTGTCCAGCACCACGACCCCGCCCGCCGTCGCCAGATGGAGATCGGGCCCGGCCGCCGCCACCAGCCGCCCCGCGACCGTGCCCCCGGCCACCAGCTCGGTCACCGCCGACGCCACCTCGACCGCCCCGTCGATCCCGAACAGCCCCGCGTGATCGACCGCCTCGAACGGCAGCCGCTCCAGCGAATCCGGCCACCCGGTCCCCTCCAGCGCCACGGCCCGCCCGTAGAGCTCCGCCACCTCGGCCCCCCGCTCCGCGACCCCCGGCAACGCCCCGCGCACGGCCCGCTTCCTGGCGTACGGGATCCGGTCCGGCACCCCGAGCGCCGACCGCAGCAACTCCTCGGTCCGCCGGCACGCCATCAACGGCCCCCGCCCCAGCCAGCTGAACACCACGGCGCCCTGCTCACGCAGCCGTGCCGCCTTCCGCTCCTCCGCGGTGATCCCGACCTTCACCATCCCCGGCCCGAACCAGGCCAGATACACGCGGTACGTCCTCGGGTCGTCGGCGATCGTGTCGGCGGCCACCGAATGCGCCCGGTCCAGCCGCGCGCACTCCGGGCACCGCGCCCCCGTGCTCCGCCCCGACACCACGGCCCCCACCGGACACACGTTTCCGCGCGCCCCGACGCAGCCCCGCTCCCCCTCGGCCCGGAACCCGAACTCCGCCCCGTACACCTGCGCACTCGCCCGCACGGCCCCGCCGCGCCGCCAGCCGAGCACGGGCGGTCCCTGCGCGTCGGGCCATCGCAGCCCGGTGCACCGCCACTCCATGGTCACCTCCATGAACGAACCTCCGAAAGACATCGACGGACGGCCCGGCGGCCCCGCGCCGCGACAGGAAATCCGGAGGTCTCCGGAGAGCCGCGCCCAGTATCCTTCTCAACTGCTGTCCAGATATGATCGGTTGGAGAATCAACGTGTCCGACTCCGGCGACACCCGCACCACCGGCGACCCGGCGGGGACGACCGACCGCAGCCACCGGACAGTGATCGTCGCGGCTGTCATCACCGGCGCGGCCACCGTCCTCGCCGCCGTGATCGCGTCCGCGATCGCGGGCAGCACCTCCCCGAAGGCACCCGCGGCCGCGGCGCCCCCGGCCTCGGAGCGCGCCTCCGAGCGCGCCTCGGACACCCCGCGCCCCGTGCAGAGCCTTCCCTCCGCACCGCCGCCTCCGGCACCGTCCCCCACCGCCGCCCGCATCATGGCCGGACCCGACTCCGCCGCCGTAGGAGCCACCGTCACGATCACGGGCCACGGATTCGCGGCCGGGGAGCAGGTGCGCATCACGTTCAACGGAACGTACGGCTCCTCCCTCGACCTCCGTGATGTCACGGCCGGAGCGGACGGCGGCTTCGCCGCGGAGGTCAAGGTTCCGAGTGACAGCGTGAATTCGGACCAGCCGCAGTCGTTCGAAGTACGCGGCCTGGACAGCGACAAGCGCGCCGACACCCCGTTCCACATCACGGGCTAGGCGTGTTGTCCCGGAGGGACAGCAGGCGCGGAGAGGCTCTCAGTCGGATGCGAGGAACTCGGCGAGCCGAAGCGTGTCCTGGAGATAGCGCTCATAGGGAAAACCGGCCGCGACGAGCCCGGCGCGCAGCTCGTCGTAGAGCGGCTTGCCGGCGGCGTGGAAGGCCTTCCGGCCCGCCTCGGTGAGGCGCACCAGCCGCCGCCGCGCGTGTTCGGGGTCGACGGTGATCTGCACCAGACCACCCGCTTCCAGCGGCCGCAGCGCCCGGCTGATCGCCGGGTCCGACACCGAAAGCGCCTGCGCCAGCCGATGCTGCGTCGTCGGCTCGATGTCTTCCAGCGTGCCCAGAAGCCGTATCTGGCTGTAGGTGAGCCCGTCGGGGTCGTCGTTCGTGCGCTGTCTGGACGCCTCGCCCAGCAGCATGACCACGCGGTGCAACAAGTCTGCGAGTCCGTCATCCACACCACCACTATACCCAACACTTGACCGGTTAATATTAACCAGGTAAGACTGAGGCATGGACACCTTCTCGTACGTCGCCCAGTCCGCGTTCCCCCTCGTCTGGATCCTGGTACCGGCCATCGGAGCCGCTGTCCGGGCCCGCCACGCCCGGTCACGCCGGGAAGCACTCGACATCTGGCAGCGCTGGTGGGCCATCGGCGCCTTCGGCATCGGCAGCCTGTGGATGACGATCGCGTTCCTCGCGTTCCCGGACACCATGGCCACCGCGATCGGCTTCGACCGGACGCCCTTCATGTTCGAGATCGCCTTCGCCAACCTCGGGCTGGCGATCATGGGCTTCCGGGCCGCCTCGGCATCCGCACGCGAGCGCATCACCATCGGGCTCGGCGGCGGGATGTTCCTCTGGGGAGCCCTGATCGGCCACCTCTACCAGTGGTTCGCCAACGGTGACCACGCCCCTGGCAACACCGGCGGGGTCCTCGTCAACGACCTCCTGATCCCGGCAGTCATGATCATCCTGGCCGTACGCTCCCGCCGCCTGGAGTCCGCACCCCGACCGCCCGCACCCGTCACCGTCTGACCGACCCCGGCCCCGCCCGGCAGTTCACCCAGACCCTGAAGCCAAAAGCAAGAGACCCTGTGGACTGATCCACAGGGTCTCTGAACTGCTGTGCACTCGGCAGGATTCGAACCTGCAACCTTCTGATCCGTAGCTCTAGCCGGATCGGTCAGCTACGGCCATACCGGCCGCTACTCAACTCCGGAGAGGTGGTGGCGTACAGGGGCGGTTGCTGTGGTTGCGGTACGCCGCTGCTGTACGCCCACTGGTAGCCTCCCCGTGGCCCGCGTCGGTCGGTGGCTGCTTCCCCCAGTACTGGCCCGTTGTGGAGGGGACCAGCCCGTTCGAGCCGGGCCGGGCGGGGCGACACCCGCTTTAGGAGTTCGATCTCCACGCCACTACGCCTGCACACAGGCCGACCGCGACTGCTGGTCAGGAACGCTTGGGTGCGCCCTCGTCCGATGCCGTTGCTGTCAGCTGTAGATGCCAGTGACCTAGTGGGCATCTGCTTGATCGTAGGGAGCCCTAGGGAAGGAATTCATTCCTGAAGATGGAACGGATCCTTTTCAAGATGACCATTAGAACGAGAATGAAGTGAGCTAGGAGATAGGTCAACACCCCCGTCATCCAGGGATTGAAATCCTTCAGATCTAGCGACGCCCCGACTGCGAGAATTACTGTTGCCGCGAGGGCTATGACTAGCCCATAAGTGGCATTAGCCTGCAGTTGCCGAATTAGCTTGATCTTTACGCTAGTATCCATGCTTTCGACCTGCGAACTCCGCACCTGAGCAGCCGCCCTCAGGGCAACGTCGAACGACAAGACCAGGAGGTTAAACAACAACCCGGACATTAGTGAGAGCGCCGTTAGGAGATCCCCGATCCCGCCGATCCGCCAATGCGTCAGAGCCACAGACGCGGGGAGCAGGGCGGGAAGTGCGTATAGAGTGAGAACGTCCGACTTGGATACGCTTTCCTGCTCCTCTTCTCCCGTTCGAAGTGTTTGGAAATGATCGACAAAAATTGGCTTAAGGTTCAGCATCCTCACTTGGCGGTACCTCCAGCCGGTAGTCATTCCAGTCTTCTGGCCATGTGAACTGCTGTTCCGCTACTGAAGATCGAGTCAGGCTGATGTCCTCCGCGAGGTCAAGTGCAACCTTGATCGCCTCCTGGTAGAAGGCTTCGTCTGAGAGGACCCCGTCAGCGTCAAGGAGTTCGTCATCGACCTCGAAGGTGACTACAGGAGTTCTACCAGACGCCACTGACACCGTCCGAGTGGTGCGACCTGTCCGCACCTCAACCCGCAGGTCGTTGTACTCAACGCCTTGCCACTCAAGAAGCCGCGATACGTCCGCCTCTCCGTGCACTACCTTTTCAATCAACTTCTTGCTAAGGCTGCTGCGGCGAGGTGACGAGATGACCGTCTCCATGGTGCCAAGTTCCGTCTCGTGCTGACCAAGCTCATAACGGTCGGCAATGTCGCGAGGCACACTATTTCGAACAAGGCGAATCTTCTTTACCTGCCCACCGTCGAGAACGCGGGACACAGCGGCTTCCGGCGAGAGGTTATTAACGTCGAGAACATATTCAGGGAAGCGCTTCCTGAAGGCCCTACGCAAGCCAGTAGAAAACATGCTATAGACGCCACGATTGTGAATGCGCTCGGTCAGCAATAGACCGACTTCCCTTTCTTTAGGGAGGATCAAAAGGTTTCGGTAGCGGAGAATCTCCACGTCAGTTTGCTCTCGGTTAAAACGAGGAGCACCGCTGCCACGCTCTTCGAATATGGATTCAACTCCATACTCACCGAGGCCCAAGGTGGCCTGGATGTGACGATTATTATGGGAGACTTCCGAGGCGTTGATGACCTTCTTGCTATCAGGGTTGTCGAATCCGTCCTCCTGCAAGGACTTCAGGTATCCGTGGAGCACCTTGAGGAGGTCTGATCCGCCTCCATTGAAATTGTCGAACTTAAGTGGATCCTTCTTCTGCCGCCTATTTACGGTGATCTTGTAGGCGGCAATTGAATACTCGGCCACGAACTCCCCCCTCTTCGGTCTCTGTTGAGAACTCAGGGTATGCCCTGAGGGCGGTAGCGGGTAAGCAATGGGGAATATGCCCGCATTTGGTCGGAGTGCCCGCCGTAGCAAGTTGCCCTGCCCCACCACTCACCCCGGCTCCCATCCCGTCCGCCTTCGACCCACACTCCCTGGAGCGGTCATGGTTCAGGGCGTCAAGGTGGAGCGCGCCACTGTACGAACGACCTTGACGCCCTGGGCCGCGACTGCTCGGCTCTGCCTGGGTCGAAGGTGGTCGGGATGGGAGCCCCACGACGCTCACCACGCTCCGGCCGGCACTCGCGAACGGCGCCCCGGCCATCCCGGAGTCTGAGCGCCCCCGCCGGAGGCATGTCTTGAAGCCGCGGGCTCGGTTCTCGCCTCATGCCCCACGGGCCTATCCACTGCGGGCGCGCGTCGGCGGCGGCAGCGCCGAGCGGGCCGAAGGCATGAGCGCGGGCGCAGCCAGAGCCGGGAAGCGCGCCCGGCGGAGCGGAGCGCAGCCGGGTACCTTGATGAGGTAGAGAAACCTGTAACAGCTCTCAGGCTCGGTCAAGAAGAGGGTGAATCCGTCGCGAGGAGTCGGCTGGTGAAGCCGGCTTGGCGGAGGCGCTGGTACGCCTCGGATACGTCGGCAGGTACGGGCTGGCGGATCATGAATCCCTGATCCGGGTAGATCATCAGCCGTTGCAGTGCGCCGACCAGCATGTCGATCACCAGGCGCGCGTCACCAATCGAGTTCACGTACTCGTCCAGTGTCATGGGCGTCGAAGCGCTGACGATCTCGACTTCGGGCCACAGCTTGCGGGCCGTGGCGTATGCCCGCCGCTCCTCGTACGGCTTACTGATCAGGAGTACGGAGGCCACCTCAACGCCCTCCTTCTCCAACACATCCCGCGCGAAGCGGATGTTCTCACCTGTGTTGCGGGCCCTGGGCTCCACAAGGACAGCAGACCCGGGCACCCCCAATTCGACTGCCCGCTCCCGGTAGTGGACAGCTTCACCCCGGGGCATCCGCTCCCTCGTCGTGGGACTCGTGGCCCCGGTGAAGAGGAGAAGCGGCACCAGCCCGCGCTTGTAGAGGTCTACCGACGTGTCAGCTACTCCGAGGTCATGGCTGCCGAGCCCAATGGCAACAGAGCAGGGCTTAAGGGCGTGTCCCATCTGGTGATAGCTCCAGATGCGCCGGGCGTCTTCCCAGTCCTGCGTGGTGATCACTGAGGGCTTCCCTTGTCCGTCGCCGAGTCGGGCACCTGAAACTTGTACTCCCAGGCGAAGCGCGATGCCGCGTGTACCCCGATGGCGAACTCCACCACCGTGCCATCGGCTGTGTACGTCGTCCGGTGCAACTCGACGACGGGTTCTCCCGGGGGCAGTTGGAGGAGCTTCGCTTCGTCGGCCGTGGCCGTCCGAGCGAAGATCTGCTCCTTCATGTGGTCGATCTCGTAACCGGCGTCATAGAGCACCCGGAACCCTCCACCTCGGCCGGCCGGTCCAGGAGTCGGGTCAACGAGGCGGGTTCCTTCGACATGCTCGGGCCGGTAATAGCTGGTCAAGCAGTGGGTGGGCTGCTGACCCTCCTTCACAAGTCGGGCCCGCGCGTACACCTCAGCCCCTGCGGGCAGCCCATGTGCTTCGGATGCGGCGAGGGGAGCCTCGACGAGGCTGACCGTCTGCGTCTGCTCGTTCCGGCGGTAGGCGCGACCACTCGCTACGCGGTCCGCAATGAACGCCACTTCGTCGCCATCGCGCCATTTGGCCTTGTCGTATCGATCGATACCGAGCCGCTTGAGCGGAACCCGCTGGCGTACGACCGTGCCGTGCCCTCGGGATGAGGTGACCAGGCCTTCGGCTTCGAGAGCCTTGTAGGCGGCGTGGACCGTGGACTTAGAGCCCTCACCAGCGTCAACCAGATCCCGAATATGCGGGAGCTGCGCGCCCGGACCGTACTCACCCGCCTTGATCTGCTCGGCCAGCTTGTCTGCCAGCTCGCGCCACTTAGGCGTCATCCCGAACTCCTCTCGTCGGAGCCAAGTCAAACACAGTCCCGAGACTGCGGTCCATAGTCTTGCTTAGCGAGTCGCAGTCCTAGGACAGCGAACGCCGAGGGTCCTCTTTGGGCTGCTCCACACGATTCAGGGAGTATCAGATGCCGTCCTTCAAGATCGACACTTCGACCGCTGTCGTGTTCGTGGCGACGCCTCCGACGCCGAAGCTCGTGAGCAAGCAGACCGGTGAGATCGCGATCGACCGGGAGACCGGTGCGCCGCTCGCGACGGTGGGTCTGCTGGTCGCGGACGAGGGAGAGGGCAACCTTTACCAGGTGACCGTGCCGAACACGGGCGTCCCGGAGAACCTGGCCCCCGGCACTCCGGTCACGGTCGTCGGCCTCAAGGCCCGGGACTGGGAGAACACCTTCAACGGCCAGACCCGGCACGGGATCAGCTTCCGGGCGGTCGCTGTGACCCCGCTGGGGGCCTGATCATGTCGGACCTGTCCACGGTGATCGAGGTTGCGGGGGCCTTATCGGCCGCCGGTGGCCTCGGTTACGCGAAGGCCCGCTCCCCTCGGGTGTTCTGGTCGCTGGTCGGGGCCCCGGTCGCCCGGGTCCGCTTCTCGGTGACGTATCGGGCGACGATGGATGTGTGCGGGCTGACGGTCCAGCCGTCCCGCCTGCGAGCGTTCATGGTCCGCAACGTTGCCCGCCAGGAAGTCCAGCCCGTTCCCCCCGCAGGTCCGCCGCGTCCGCTTCTCCTCGACCGGCATGCGGGCGACGCTCCGTCTCCCGGCCGGTCTGGAGCCTGCCGACGTGTCCGCCGCCTCCGAACGGCTCCGCCACGCCTGGGGCGTCCACTCGGTCCACGTGGTCGAGGTCAAGCCCGGGTTCGTAGAGCTCCGGATGACGGGCTACGACGTGTTGCGCCGCGTGAGGATGCCCCGCCGCCTGCCCCGCAACATCACCGCCGGTCCGCTGGTCGTGCCGGTCGCGCTGAGGGAGGACGGTTCGGCGTTCGTCCGGGACTACCAGAAGGTTCCGCATGCCCTGACGATCGGTGCGAACCAGTCGGGCAAGTCGATGTATCAGCGCAACCTCATCTCCGGCCTCGCCAAGCTCCCGGTCGGCCTGATCGGCATCGACTGCAAGCGCGGGGTAGAACAGCGCGGCTACGCACCCCGCCTCTCCGCCCTCGCCATCACCCCGGACGAGGCCGACGGCCTGCTGGAAGCCCTCGTTGGTGAGATGGAGGAGCGCTTCGACCTCCTCAGCTCGCATGGTGTCTCGGACCTGTGGGGTCTGCCCGCGAAGGTGCGTCCGGTGCCGCTGGTCGTCCTGGTCGACGAGGTCGCGGAGCTGTTCCTCGTCGCCGTGAAGAAGGACGAGGAACGCCGGGACCGGATGGTGATGCGGATGATCCGGCTCGCGCAGATGGCCCGCGCGGTCGGGATCTTCCTGGAGGTCTGCGGGCAGCGCTTCGGCTCCGACCTCGGCAAGGGAGCCACCGCCCTGCGTGCCCAGCTCACCGGGCGTGTGGTGCACCGGGTCAACGACAAGCAGACCGCCGAAATGGCGCTCGGGGACATCGCCCCTGAAGCGGTCTTCGCCGCCACCACCATCCCCCCGGACCGCCCCCGGCGTCGCCGTGGCCGGGGACTCCTCCGGCGGCTGGTCACGCATCCGCAGCCCCGCCATAACCCCCGCCCAAGCCGTGGCCATCTGCCACGAGCACGCGCACCTCACCCCACATCTCGCCGCACTGGCACCCTTCCGGCCGGCCGTTTCCGCCGCCCCCACTCCGGGCCCATCGCTCCTCAAGCCCGGCCTGGTGCGGGTCCATCTCGAAGGAAGGTGATTCCCGTGCCCCGCATCCGCATTGACGCCGTGCTCGTCCAGGCCGTCATAGCCGGTGCCCTGTCTTTCGCGCACCTGCATGACCTGGCCGAAGCGGCAGGGCAGGACGGCTGGAAAGCCTGGGCCTACCCGATCAGCGTCGACCTGCTCTTGGTCGCGGCCTGGCGGCGCATGCGCACCACCGCCGACAACCGCGCCGCCTGGGCCTGGTTCATCATCGCCCTGGCCGCGTCGCTCGGCGCGAACGTCGCCACCGCCGGACTCCTCAACCTCAACGACGTTCCCGCCTGGCTGCGCATCCTCGTCGCCGGATGGCCCGCCCCCGCCTTCCTCGGCGGAACCCTCCTCGTCCACGCCCCCGCCGCCGCGCCCTAGGCCGATCCCAAGCCCGCTCCAGTGCCCGCACCGCCGGTTGCTCCGGCCACCGAACCGGCTGCGGACGTGACGGTGGAACGGGCTCCCGAACCCGCCCCGGAACTTCCTGCGGCTTCATCCGGCGAGCCCGCTCCGCCCTCGGCCCCGGCCCCGGCGGTGACCGTTCCTCCGGCGCTGCTCGACCACGCCCGGAAGCTCTCCGACACCCACCAAGCCACGACCGGTGCCCGGATCGACTCGGCCACCCTGCGCGCCCGCCTCGGCGTCCCCGCGCCGCTCGCCGATGCCATCACCGCCCAACTCACTTAACCCACAGGGAGGTTCATGTCATGCCGCGTCCGAACCGCTTCTCGAACGTGGTCCGCTTCGGCCCCGTTCAGGTCGGCACCTACTACGACGGCCGGGGCCGCACCAAGCACGTCGCCGCCTGCACCGCACCCCGCTGCGACTTCTCCGCCGACTACCACGGCCGCGCCGCCGCCGAACTCGCCGCCCGCACCCACCGCTGCAACCCCTGACAGGAGGCCCAACCGTGTTCACCCCGAAGATCCCGCCCCCGGACACCGCACCCACCCCCGCAACGTCCCTCGTCCCGCCGCCCACCGGCCTCGTGCATCCTCCGGCCTGCGCCTGCCACAACGCCCCGACCGCCCCGGCTCCGGTTCCGGCTGCGCCGCCCGCCCGTCCGGCCGTTCAGTTCACCCCGGGATTGCTGCTCATCGCCACCGCTGGCGGGACCGCCGTGGTCCTCGTCGTCGGCACGGTCCTGGTCTCGATGCTCCTGGCCACCGCGATCACCGCCGCCTCGGTCGCCTTGTGCGCCGTGATCCTGCGCTCGCTGCTCAACCGCCCGAACAACCGCTAACCGGCGCCCGGGGCGGCCTCGGTCGCCAAACTTCCGCCGCCCCGGGCGCCCACCACTTCCAGATCCAACGGACCCGAAAGGGAAGACCCATCATGCCCCAGCACATCCGCCCCCGGCCGATCTGCGGCCACTGCGACGGCTTCCCCACCGTCACCATCACCACCGGAACCCGCACCCCCAACGGGCAGCGCCAGACCATCACCGCCCACTGCCCCGCCTGCCGGGGCACCGGCCACACCACCACCGCTCGCGCCCACACCCGGATCGGGGCCTGAGCGCTATGACCACCGCTGCGACTGCGGCGGGCCTGGACCCGGCCACCCTGGGCGATCTGCTCCGGGTGGCCGGGTCTCCCGGCTTCGACCGCCTCACCGAACAACTCCGCCGCACCGGCGGCTGCTCCCAGCCCATCCACCTCACCGGCACCACCAAGACCATCGACCCCACCACCGGCACGGTCCTGCACCACTACTCGACCGACACCGAGCCCGGCGGCCGGTTACGGATCGCTTGCGGCAACCGCCGCGCCACCCGCTGCCCCGCCTGCGCCTGGACCTACGCAGGCGACACCTACCACCTCATCCGCGCCGGACTCACCGGCGACCCCGACAAAGGCACCCCCACCACCATCCGGGACCACCCCCGCGTCTTCGCCACCCTGACGGCCCCCTCGTTCGGCCCGGTCCACAACCGGCCCGGCAACCGCACCTGCCGCTGCGGCACCCGGCACCCCAAGGACGCCCCGGAGCTGGGCACACCGCTCGACCCCGACACCTACGACTACGCGGGCGCGGTCCTGTGGAACAACCACGCCTCCGACCTCTGGCGCTACTTCACGATCTACCTCCGACGCGAAATCGCAAGGCGAGCCGGACTCACCCAGAAAGCCGCCCACGAACAGTCCAAGGTGTCCTTCGGGAAGGTCGCGGAGTACCAGAAGCGCGGGGCCGTGCACTTCCACGCGGTCATCCGCTTCGACGGACCCGAAGGCCCCGACACCCCGCCCCCGGCCTGGGCCACCCTCGACCTCCTGGACGACGCGATCCGCGCCGCCGCCACCCGGGTTGAGGTCCTCGTGCCGGCCGTTCCGGAAGCCGGGGTCAATGACGGCTGGACGTTGCGGTGGGGCGCGCAGATCGATGTGCAACCCATCGGCGCGTTCGGCAACGGCGAGGATCTGACGGAACAGGCCGTCGCCTCGTACGTCGCGAAGTACGCCACCAAGGCGGCCGAGACCACCGGGACCGTCGACCACCGGGTCGGCAACAAGGAAGCCCTCGTCCTCCTCGACGTCCCCAAGCACCCCCGGCGGCTGATCGAAGCGTGCCTGGACCTGCACCACGCCTACCCGGAACGCAAGCTCCGCGACTGGGCCCACATGCTCGGCTTCTGCGGCCACTTCTGCACCAAGTCCCGCGCCTACTCCACCACCCTCGGGGCCCTCCGCCAGGTCCGCGCCGACTACCGCGCCGCCGAACAACGCACCGTCCTCGGCCTCCCGGATCCGGACGACCACCCCGAGGCGACCACGCTCACGCTCGCGCACTGGGCCTACGCCGGGAACGGCCACACCCCCGGCGAATCCTGGCTCGCCGCCAACATCCACCGCGACATCCAACACAACCGCGAAACCGCCCGCGAACACCGCGCCGAACTCGAAGCCCTTGAAGGGGAGGAGCGCTGATGCCCACCACCGTGATCCAGCCCAAGTGGCACACCACCGCTGAGGTGGCCGAGATGCTGAGCTTCGGTCTCTCCAAGACGAAGATGCTCGTGCTCACCGGGGAGATCCGCTCCGTGAAGATCGGCCGCAATCGGCGCATCCTCCCGGCGTGGGTGGACGAGTACGTCCAGCGCGTCACCGCCGACGCCGAAGGGTGGGCAGCATGACCGGCAAGCGTGGCAACGGGGAAGGTTCCATCTACCCATACAAGAACGGCTTCGCGGCCTACGTCTGGGTCACCAAGCCGGACGGGAAGCGGGCCCGGAAGTACGCCTACGGCAAGACCCGTGACGAGGTGCACGACAAGTGGCTGAACCTCCACGCTGAGGCGAAGAAGGGGCCGGTGGCCACCCGGCACCGCACCCTCGCAGTCTTCCTCGCGTACTGGCTCGACTCGATCGTGAAGCCCAACCTGGCCCCGCTGACGTACGTTTCGTACGAGGGGTACGTGCGGCTCTACATCGCCCCGCAGCTCGGTGCTAAGCGGCTCGACAAGCTGAGCGTGCGAGACGTGCGCGAATGGCTCACCAAGCTCGCCACGCTCTGCCAGTGCTGTGCCCAAGGAAAGGACGCGAAGCGGGACCCCGGTCGGCGGAAGTGCTGCGCAGTCGGGGACTGCTGCGAGTCCTACCCGTCCCGCCGGGTGGTCCAGGGCTCCCGTGATGCCCTGCGGGCTGCGCTGAGCCACGCGGTCACGGAAGAGGAGATCAGTAAGAACGTGGCCTCGCTGGTGAAGGTGCCCAAGCCTCGTCGGCGTCGGATCAAGCCGTGGTCCGCTACCGAGGCCAGTCTCTTCCTCGCTGACGCTGCGGCCCGGGATGACCATCTCTTCGCGGCCTGGGTCCTCGTGCTGACGCTCGGGCTGCGCCGTGGGGAGGTGCTGGGGCCGACGTGGAAGTCGATCGACTTCGAGACCGGCGAGCTGTACGTGGACCACCAGATCCAGCGGGCCGGGCGCGCGATCCTCCACCGTGAGACCAAGACGGAGGACTCCGACGACTTCCTCCCTCTGCCGGCCGTTTGCCTCAAGGCCCTGCGGATGCGCCGCGCCCAGCAGCTCGGGGACCGGAAAGCCGCCGGGGAGCTGTGGCAGGGCTCTCACGACCTGGTCTTTACGACGAAGTACGGCACCCCGATCGAACCGGGGAACCTCACCCGGATGTTCGCTCTGCGGTCCCGTCGCGCGGGCCTGCGAGTCATCCCGCTCCGGAACACCCGGCACACCACCGGCTCGCTCCTGGTCGTCCTCAAGGTGCACCCGAAAGTCGCCCAGCGCATTCCGCGGCACTCGCAGATCGCCATGACGATGGACGTCTATGCGGACGCGGCCGACGAAGAGGTGCGCGAGGCGATCGGCAAGCTGTCCGACGCGATGGGCGGTACCGGCTGACACGGTTGCTGTACTTCGCTGCTGTACGGGCAACGCGAGAGACCCCCGGGATTTCTCCTGGGGGCCTCCGGCCTGCTGTGCACTCGGCAGGATTCGAACCTGCAACCTTCTGATCCGTAGTCAGATGCTCTATCCGTTAAGCTACGAGTGCTTGTGCTTCCCGGTTTTTTTCTTCCCGGTCGGCGTTGCGAGAACAACATTACATGACCTGCGCCGTAGCGCGAAATCCATTAGCCCCACCCGCCCCGACCTGCGGAAACACCGTGTTCGACGGATGCGGGTGCGGAGCGCCCGGCCCTCCTGGGGCGGGCGGCGGACGGGGTGGGTCCGTATGCGGTCGGCGCTGCGGGGTGGTGGGCCGGGCTCCGGGGTGCGGGTCAGCGACCCCCGTCCCCATGGGCGTTCACACGGTCGCCGTCGAGACGTGGGGAACGTCGACGCCGAAGCGCCGGGAACATCGCCGCCGATGCGTCGGGAACGTCGGCGCCGATGCGTCGGGAACATCGACGTCTACGCGCCGGGAGCGTCAACCTCTGCGATGGCCGGTTCACCCTGGGCAGGGGTGGGCGTACCGGGCACGGCGTCGGCTTTTGGCCATGACGGGGTGGGCGGGAGGGGGCCGGGTGGCGGGTGCGACGGGAGCGGCGCGGGGACGGCGGGGCGTGGGTCGGGGCGGCGGCCGGTCGTCCGGGGCGGGGCCGCAAACCCGCCGTGACGGGGTTGGCCGAACCGCCCCGCTCCTCGCTTTACGCGATCACCCGGATGCATTGCGCTACTGGATGCACCGGCTCGGTCACGACACGCGGTTGTGCGGCCGGAGGGCGGTGCGTTCCAGCTGCGCCGACTTCGAGGGGAAGAACCATGGCCACACCTCCTGCTCCGCTCCGGGTCACCCTGGCCAACGGGAGTTTCGAACAGCCCGTCGTCTCCGGCGTGGAGATCCTGCCGGACTCCTCGCAGACACAGGCTCCCAAGCGGGTCCCGGGCTGGCTCACCACCGCCACCGACCACATGATCGAGCTGTGGCACACGGGCTTCAACGGCGTACCGGCGGCCGACGGCACGCAGTTCGCCGAGCTCAACGCCAATCAGGTCTCCACGCTCTACCAGGACCTGCCCACCACGCCCGGCACGAAGCTGTACTGGCAGCTGTACCACCGCGGCCGCCAGGGGGACGACACCATGGCCCTGGACATCGGTGCGCCGGGCGCCACGGTCCAGCAGAGACGCTTCACCGACGGCACCGCCGCCTGGGGCCACTACACCGGCACCTACACCGTCCCGGCGGGGCAGACCCGGACGCGGTTCGCCTTCCGGTCCGTCTCCGCCGCGGGCGGCAACCAGAGCATCGGCAACTTCCTGGACGGCATCTTCTTCGGCACCGCCCCCTACCTGGTGCTCACCAAGACCGCCGCGCCCACGGGGCCGCTGGAGGTGGGTGACGTCATCACCTACCGCGTCAACGCCAGGAACGAGGGCGGCGGCGCGGCCGAGAACCTCGTGCTGACCGACGTCATCCCGGCGGGCACGACGTATCTGCCCGGTTCCCTGCGCATCGTCGACGGCCCGAACGCCGGGCCGAAGACCGACGCGCGCGGCGACGACCAGGCGTACTACGACGCCCAGGGCGACAAGGTCGTCTTCGCGCTCGGCAACACCGCCACCGGGGAGGGCGGCAGCCTGCCCAACACCGAGACCCTGCCCGCGGGGACCACCGCCGAGTACCGGGTCACCATCGACCGGGCCGCCGGTGGCCGGCAGCTCAGGAACACCGCCACCGCCACCTACGAGAACCGCCTCGGCGACACCCCGGAGCCTCTGACGGCCCTCTCGAACGAGCAGATCACACAGGTCAACCCGGCCGCCGACCTCTCCGTGGTCAAGGCGGCCGACGCGACCACCGTCACCGTCGGCCAGACCGTGACCTACCGCGTCACCGTCCACAACTCCGGCCCGAACCGGGCCACCGGCGTCACCGTCACCGACCGGCTCCCGGACGGTCTCGCCCTCGTGTCCGCCGACGGCCCCGGAAGCTACGACCCGGCCACCGGCCGGTGGGCCGTGGGCACCCTGGACGACGGCACCGGAGCCACCCTCGTACTGCGGGCCAAGGCCACCAGGACCGGCCCGGTCGTCAACACCGCCACGGCCACCGCCCACGAAAAGGATCCCGACCCCGGCGACAACACCGACGCCGTCACCATCTGCGTCGAGCCGGCCCCCTCCTGCTGCGACCCCTGCGCCACCCGGAAGTAGCCGGGGCCGGGCGCCGGAAAGACCCTGGAAACGGCTCAGGGAGTTCGGCCCGTACGGGCCGAACTCCCTGGTCGAAGAGCGGAGGCGGAGGGATTTGAACCCTCGATGGGCTTTAAGACCCAAACCGCATTAGCAGTGCGGCGCCATAGACCGGACTAGGCGACGCCTCCAGCACACCCCGCGCGAGCGCGAGTGGTGCGTGCAGATGATGACACAGTTGAGCGGTGCGTCACCAATCGATGCCTACGGTACTAGGCAGTCGGCCGTGAGGGCAAAGCGCCTCCGGGTGCGCAACGCCACGGCCTGCGGAGCGTTAGTGATGACGGGGCGCCGACCGCCCTTCCGTTCCACCCGGCACTCCCGCCGAAGTGCACGAGCACAGGAGCCCGCATGCTGCGCCGCCTCGCCCTCACCGCCGCCGCGTCCCTCGCCGCGCTGTCCGCCGCCGCGCCGGCCGCGAGCGCGGCCACCGGCCCGCTGCCGCTGCCGCTCCCCCTGCCGCTGCTCCAGGACAGCACCGCCACCCGGCTGACCATCACCGTCTCGGACTCGGGGAACGCCGAGGCCGAGGGCACCTTCGAGCTGCGGTGCGGCCCGGCGGGCGGCAGCCATCCGGTGGCGCGGCAGGCCTGCTCCCGGCTGGACGAGCTGGCGGGCACGGGCGCGGACCCGTTCGCCCCGGTGCCGAGGAACGCGCTGTGCACCCTCCAGTACGGCGGCCCGGCCACCGCCCGGGTCACCGGGACCTGGCACGGGCGGGGCGTCGACACGACCTTCAGGCGGACCGACGGATGCGAGATCTCCCGCTGGAACAACCTGCGGCCGGTGCTCCCCAACCTCTGACCGGACGGGCGGGGAAAGGGGCGTCCGTACCCATCGGGAGCCCCCGGGAACAGGGCCCGCGCCGCTGCTCAGGACACATCCACGACAACAGGACGGGGCGGGGTCGTACACCGTATGCACAGAACCTTGGTGAGAGCTCCCCCTCATCCGCAGCCCCGTGTCCCTTCCCTGCCTTTAGACTCCTCCAGTGACAGCCCGCGGCCCGAGGGGCAAGATGGGGCCCGCTGTCGGCAAGGTGCGGTAACCAGGGAGGAAGCGTCGTCGTGAGCAGCAGGCCATCCCGAGGCGCTGCTCGCCTCGCAGCCATACTCGATGCACTCCCCGACGGGCTGCTGCTCGTCAACTGCAACGGCACGGTCGTCAACGCCAACACCATCGCCCTGGAGATGTTCGAGACGCCGGGCACCGCGCTCGTGGGGCGCGGGCTCCTCGACCTGCTGCCGGAGTTCGACTCCAAGCTGATCCCCGGTTCGATGCGCAGGCCCGAGTCCGCGGACGACCGGGGCCGTACGAAGCCGACCCGGATGACCGCGCGGCGCACCGACGGCACCGAGTACCCCGTCGAGGTGACCAGCGCCAGCCTGGAGGACGGGCAGGCCGCGTACAACGACTTCCAGAGCTCCTACAACGGCAGCTACACCGGCGACGAACTGCTGATGCTCGTCGTCCGGGACCTGTCGGGCACCGTGGACACCGAGGCCGAACTGGCCCGTTCGCAGCGGCAGACGGAGATGATCCTGCGGGCCGCCGCCGAGGGCGTGGTCGGCACGGACACCGACGGCCGGGTCGTCCTGGTCAACCCCGCCGCCGCGCAGATCCTCGGCTTCCGCGCCAGCGACCTGGGCGGCCAGGAGCTGCATCCGCTGATCCTGCACTCGCGGGCGGAGGGCGAGCCGTTCCCGTACGAGGAGTCGCCGCTCGCCGACACGCTCAGGTCCGGGCGCAAGCACCGGGTGCGCGGCCAGGTCCTGTGGTCCAAGAGCGGCGCGCAGGTGCCGGTCGACCTGACGACCGCGCCGGTCCGGGACGGCGACCAGCTGGTCGGCGCCGTGATGACGTTCACCGACCGCAGGCCGTACGAGGAGCTCGGCGCGCAGCACCGGGCCGAGCTCGCCGAGCTGACCGGGAGCCACACCGCCGAGGTCGCCGAGCTGACGGAGCGGCACGGCGCGGAGCTGGCCGACCGCAGCGAGCGGTACGCGGCCGAGCTGGAGGCGCAGGCGGACCGGCTGACGGCGCTGACGGCCCGCCACACCCAGCTCACGGCCGTGCTCGGCGAATCGCTGCGCGGTCCGCTGGAGGAGCTGCGCGGCGAGCTCTCGAAGCTCGCCGCCGACCCGGCGGGGCAGCTGTGGCCCGAGGCCAACCAGATCCTGCACCATCTGGCCGCGGGTTACGCCCGGATGACCACGCTCGTCGACAACGTGCTCGGCTACCAGCGCCTGGACGCGGGTGCGGAGAAGCTGGCCAAGGCGAACGTGCTGCTCGACTCGGTGGTGACGGCGGGCATCGACGCGGCGGTCGAGCTGATCGGCCCCGGGCGCGCCCAGTTCGCCGTGCACGCGCCGCCGATCGAGGCCGAGGTGGACGCGGCCCGGCTGGTGACCGCGCTCGCCCATCTGGTCGCGGACGTCGCGGGGGTCGACTCGACCGGCAAGGCCCGGGTGGTGCCCGGCGGCGGGTACGTCGACTCCACGGTGGTCGTCGCGGCGGCGCAGCGCGGTGAGGTCGTACGGATCGAGGTCCGCGGGCCGTACGCCGGGGGAGACCCGGTGCACGAACCGATCGTGCGCGGGATCGTACGGGCGCACGGCGGCGTGCTCCAGACGCACGAGGTGCCGGGGATGAGCGGCAGCGCGTATGTGCTGGAGGTGCCGTTGGGCGCGGGTTCCGGCACGGTGACGGCGGCCGCGCCCGAGGCGGAGCCGGTGAGCGGGGCGCAGCCCGGCGCCGGTCCCGGGCCGGTATCCGCTCAGGAGGGTCCGGAGGCCGCGGGGCAGCAGCCGGGCGGCGGGCGCCGCCGGGCGCGGCGGGCGTCCACGGACGCGTTCCTGGAGAGCCCGGTGGGCGGCTCCGTCGGTGACACGGCGGCGGCCGAGCCGACCGGGCGGCGCCGGGCGCGCCGCGAGCCGGTGGCACAGGACGAGCACGCGGCGCCGGGGGCGCAGGACACCCAGGGCGGTTCGGGGCGCAGGCGGGGCCGGCCGAGTCCGGCCGAGTCCGGGGCCAGGCCGCCCGAGCAGGGACCCGAACAGGCCCCGGGGCAGGGCGCCGGCCGGGCGCTGGCGCTGCCCGCGGCCCCGGCCCCGTCCGAGGGCGCCGTGGTGACGGCGGCCGAGGGCGCGCAGGGCGGCGGCCGTCCGCCGCTCGGCCAGACCGTGCCGCCGCAGGGTGTTCCGGCCGAGGGTCAGATGCCGGTGCCCGCGGGCGGGCACCGCGCGCGTCAGGGCGGCGAGAACCAGCTGGCCCTGCCCGCGTCCGCCCCGGCTCCGGCCGCCGGTCCCGAGGGGCCCGGCGACGGCGCGGCGCCCGGATCGCCGCAGCCGGCCCAGCCGACCGGGCGGCGGGCCCGGCGGGCGCTGGCGGCCGGTCAGGAGCGGGCCGAACGGGCCGAGCCCGCGGGGCCCCGTACCGCGTTCGCGCTGCCTCCGGCGGAGGCCGACCGGGCCCCGGCCCCGGCCGCCGACCCGGACGCCTCGCTGCCCGGACGCCATGACGCCGTAAGCGTCGCGCCGGGCGACGACCACACACCGC
Organism: Streptomyces sp. NPDC057697; assembly: GCF_042799335.1. NCBI lineage: Bacteria > Bacillati > Actinomycetota > Actinomycetes > Kitasatosporales > Streptomycetaceae > Streptomyces > Streptomyces sp. NPDC057697. Next base: position 185,177 of record NZ_JBHVJA010000003.1, read on the forward strand.
CGCAGGCGCATCCCGTGCCGACCGGCCGCCGCCGGGCCCGGCACGCCGAGGCCGCCCAGCAGCCCGTGGCGCCCGCCGCCGTTCCCGACGAGGGGGCCGAGGAGCTGCCCGGCGACGGTGCGGAGCGGCCCACGGCCGGGGAGACCACGCACGCCACCGGCACCACGGCCGTCCCGGGCTCTCCGGAGGGTCCGGAGGAGCACCCGCAGAGCGCCGCGCCCGTGCCGGACGCGCGCAGGCAGCCGCTGCCCGCGGAGGCCCCGATGCCCGGTGGCTCGTCGGATTCGACCCAGGGGCGCGCGTTCAGCGTGCGGACGCTCGGGCAAGGCGTGCCCTTCGCGCAGCACATCGCGCACCAGCAGAACCAGACGCTCGGCGGTGCCGGACGGCGCCGCAAGCTGGCCGCGCCGCCGGAGGACGAGCAGGGCGCGTCGGTGCCGTCCCCGGCCGTTCCCGGGCAGTCGCGCTCCGCGCCGGAGGCCGAGGGGCGGGCGTACGCGATAGGGGCGCCCGACGAGGGTGCCGAGGGTCCGGAGCCGCTGGACGGTCCCGGTGGCGCGGTCGAGGTCGCCAACCGTCCGTCGCCGCAGCCGGTCGACGACGAGCTGCCTCCGGAGCCGCTGGACAATCCGCGTCGGCTGCTCGTCTGGCCCGCGCCCGACGTCTCCACCCAGCAGGCGCTGAGCGACCGCGGCTACCGGCCGGTGATCGTCCACTCGCGCGAGGAGGTCGACGCCCAGATCGCGGCGTTCCCCGCCGCGCTCTTCGTCGACCCGCTGACCGGCCCGATCACCCGCAAGGCTCTCCAGTCGCTGCGCCAGGCGGCGGTGGCGGCGGAGGTTCCGGTGCTGGTGACGGCCGGTCTGGGCCAGGCCTCGCGGGAGGCGGCGTACGGTGCCGACCCGGCCGTTCTCCTCAAGGCGCTCGCCCCGCGCGACAGCGAGCAGCATCCGCCCCGGGTGCTGCTGATCGAGGAGCACGAGGAGATCGCGCTGGCGCTGACGGAGACCCTGGAGCGCCGCGGTATGCAGGTGGCGCGGGCCGCCGGTGACAGCGAGGCGGTGTCGCTCGCCACCCGGACGCGGCCCAATCTGGTGGTGATGGACCTGATGCAGGTGCGCCGCCGCCGGGCGGGCATCATCGACTGGCTGCGCGCCAACGGCCAGTTGAACCGGACCCCGCTGGTCGTCTACACCTCCGCCGGGATGAGCGGGGCGGAGCTGCCGAAGCTCGGCTCGGGCGAGACCGTTCTCTTCCTGGCCGAGCGGTCCACCAGCGAAGAGGTCCAGTCGCGCATCGTCGATCTGCTCGCGAAGATCGGTACGAACTGAGCGGTTCCGGAGGCGTACGGAAACGGCGGGGGCGGTACGGGAGGTCCCGTACCGCCCCCGCCGTGTTCCGCGGGCCGGGTCAGAGCCGGGTGATGTCCAGCTCGCCCTCCGCGTACTGCCTGCGGATCACCTTCTTGTCGAACTTGCCGACGCTGGTCTTGGGCACGGCCGGGATGACCGTCCAGCGCTCCGGCAGCTGCCACTTGGCGATGCCGGAGGTGGCGAGGAAGTCCTTCAGCGCCTCGTAGTCGGCGCTCGCGCCGTCCCTGAGGACGACGGTCGCCAGCGGGCGCTCGCCCCACCTCTCGTCGGGTACGGCGACGACCGCCGCCTCGGCCACGTCGGGGTGAGCCATCAGGGCGTTCTCCAGTTCGACGCTGGAGATCCACTCGCCGCCGGACTTGATGACGTCCTTGGCCCGGTCGGTGAGCGTGAGGAAGCCGTCCTCGCTGATCACGCCGACGTCACCGGTCTTCAGCCAGCCGTCCTCGCTGAACTTGTCCTCGGGGCGCAGGGCCTCGCCGTCGGCGCCGCCGTAGTAGGCCCCGGCGATCCAGGGGCCGCGTACCTCCAGCTCGCCGGCCGACTCGTTGTCCCACGGCAGGTGTTCGCCGCCGGGGCCGACCAGCCGTGCCTCGACGCCTGCCGGGAAGCGGCCCTGGGTGACGCGGTAGGGCCAGGCCTCCTCCTCGGTCAGTCCGGCGGGCGGGTTGGCCATGGTGCCGAGCGGTGAGGTCTCCGTCATGCCCCAGGCGTGGCAGAGGCGGACGCCGAGCTTGTCGTACGCCTCCATGAGGGAGGGCGGACAGGCGGCGCCGCCGATGGTGACCCGGGCCATGGAGCTGAGGTCGCGCGGGCGGGCGGTGACCTCGGCCAGCAGTCCCTGCCAGATGGTGGGGACGGCGGCGGCGTGGGTCGGCCGCTCGCGCTCGATCATCTCGGCGAGCGGGGCGGGCTGGAGGAACCTGTCCGGCATGAGCATGTTGACGCCGGACATGAAGGTGGAGTGCGGCAACCCCCAGGCATTTACATGAAATTGGGGCACTACAACCAAAGTCGTGTCTTTATCCGTCAATCCCATGGATTCGGACATGTTGACCTGCATGGAGTGCAGGTAGACGGAGCGGTGGGAGTAGACGACGCCCTTGGGGTCGCCGGTGGTGCCGGAGGTGTAGCACATGGCGGCGGCCTGGCGTTCGTCCAGCTCGGGCCAGTCGTAGTGGGTCGGGCGGCCGGCGATCAGCTCCTCGTACTCGTGCACCCGGGGCGCCGCCCCGGCCAGGAGCGAGCGGTCGCCCGGCCCCGTGACGACCACGTGCTCGACCGAGGGCAGCTGGGGGAGGAGCGGTGCGAGCAGCGGCAGCAGGGAGCCGTTGACGATGACGACCTTGTCGTCGGCGTGCGCGACGATCCAGATCAGCTGCTCGGCGGGGAGCCGGAGGTTGAGCGTGTGGAGCACCGCGCCCATCGAGGGGATCGCGAGGTACGCCTCGACGTGCTCGGCGTTGTTCCAAAGGAGGGTGGCCACTCGCTGGTCGCCGACGACGCCGAGCTCGTCGCGCAGCGCGTTCGCGAGCCGCGTCGCCCGCCGGCCGATCTCGGCGAAGCTGCGCCGCTGCGGCTCGGATTCGCCGGTCCAGGTCGTGACCTGCGACTTCCCGTGAATGGTCATCCCATGGGTGAGGATGCGGGTGACAGTCAGCGGTACGTCCTGCATGGTGCTCAGCACGGCGTCCTCCCGGTGGGCGCTACGCGGCAGTAGGGTTCCGCCGATTCTGCGCGCATACCGCTCGGTATGTCACTAGTTCCGGGAGTACGAATCGGTCTCGTTCGGCAAAATCAGGTCCGGTCGGCGCCCCGGGCCGGCCGGGGTCAGCGGCACCGGGCCGGCCGGGGTCAGCGCACCGGAGCGAGCTCCGGGTCCTCCCTGAGCTTGCCGAGCGCCCGCGACACCGCGCTCTTCACGGTGCCGACGGAGACCCCGAGCACCTCGGCCGTCTGGGCCTCGCTCAGATCCTCGTAGTAGCGCAGGACCACCATCGCCCGCTGCCGGTCCGGCAGCTTGAGCACGGCCCGCCACATCGCGTCGCGCAGCGTCTGCTGCTCGGCCGGGTCGGGCCCCGGGACGGCCTCCTGCTCGGGCAGTTCGTCGCAGGCGTACTCGTCGACCTTGCGCTTGCGCCACTGCGAGGTCCGGGTGTTCAGCAGGGCCCGGCGGACATAGCCGTCGAGCGCCCGGTGGTCCTCGATCCGCTCCCAAGCGACGTAGGTCTTGGTCAGCGCGGTCTGCAGCAGGTCCTCGGCGTCGCTCGGATTGGCGGTGAGCGAGCGCGCGGCGCGCAGCAGCACCGGCCCCCTCGCCCGGACGAAGGAGGAGAACGAGGGATACGGGGCGTACGGGCTCCGCGGGGTGCGTGGGGTGCGCGGTGCGTACGCGCCCTGCGGTCCGTGCTGGCTGTGGGGGCCGTGCCCGGGGCCGCGCAGGGGGTGCGACAGGTGGGCCGGGTACGGCGGGTGTCCGGTGGCGGCGGCTCCCCCGGAGCTGCCCGTACAGACTGGCGTGGTCATGGCTCCACGCTAGAAGCGGGCGCCGTCGCGGGGATCGGCCCCAGGTCCCGAAACCGCGTCCGCCTCAGGGTGTAGGGGTGGGGCCTGCTCCACCTCCTGTAGGTGGAGTCGTCGTCCTCCGGGCTCAGGGGCGCTCCCCGGGGCCCTGCCCGGCCCCGGGCGCCGTTCCCGGGGCCGGGGCGCTCAGTCGTCCGTACCGAGGATCAGCCCTGAGGTGGGCACCCCGGTGCCCGCCGTGACCAGGGTCCTGGCCGCCCCGGCCACCTGGTTCACCGACGAGCCGCGGATCTGCCGGACCGCCTCCGCGATGCCGTTCATGCCGTGCAGATAAGCCTCCCCCAGCTGCCCCCCGTGCGTGTTCAGGGGCAGCGCGTCCGCCGCGACGAAGGCGGCCGCCTCGCCCGGCGCGCAGAAGCCGAACTCCTCCAGCTGCATCAGGACGAACGGGGTGAAGTGGTCGTAGAGGATGCCCACGTCGATGTCGGAGGGGGCGAGGCCCGAGCTGCGCCACAGCTGCCGGGCGACCACGCCCATCTCCGGGAGGCCGGTCAGGTCGTCGCGGTAGAAGCTCGTCATCTGTTCCTGCGCCCGCCCGGCGCCCTGCGCGGCCGCCACGATCACGGCGGGCGGCCGCCGCAGGTCCCGGGCCCGCTCGGCGCTCGTGACGACGATCGCCTGTCCGCCGTCGGTCTCCTGGCAGCAGTCGAGCAGCCGCAGCGGTTCGACGATCCACCGCGACGCCGCGTGATCGGCCAGGGTGATCGGCTTCCCGTAGAAGTACGCGGCCGGGTTCCGGGCCGCGTGGCGCCGGTCGGTGACCGCGACATGGCCGAAGACCTCCGGCGTCAGCCCGTGGGCGTCCAGATAGCGCTGGGCGGCCATCGCCACCCAGGAGGCCGGGGTGAGCAGCCCGAAGGGCAGGTTCCAGCCGAGCGCGGCGCCTTCCGCGGTGGGCTCCCGCTGCTGCACGCCGGACCCGAACCTGCGCCCGGAGCGCTCGTTGAACGCGCGGTAGCAGACGACGACGTCGGCCACCCCGCACGCCACGGCCAGGGCCGCCTGCTGCACGGTGGCACAGGCCGCCCCGCCGCCGTAGTGGACGCGGGAGAAGAACGACAGCTCACCGATCCCGGCCGCCTGGGCGACGGTGATCTCCGGGCTGGTGTCCATGGTGAAGGTGACCAGGCCGTCCACGTCGGCGGGGGCCAGCCCGGCGTCGTCGAGGGCGGCCCGCACCGCCTCGACGGCCAGCTTCAGCTCGCTGCGCCCGGAGTCCTTGGAGAACTCGGTGGCGCCGATCCCCACGACCGCCGCCCTGCCGCCGAGCGCGTCGGCCCTGCGCACGCTCATGCCGTCTCCTCCGCGAGATGTTCTGTCTCCTTCGCGTGGTGTTCCGTTCCTTCGGCGACGGGTTCCGCCGCGTCGGCGAGGTGTTCCGTCTCCTTCGCGTGGTGCTCCGTCCTCTTCGCGTGGTGTTCCGTTCCTTCGGCGACGGGTTCCGCCGCGTCCGCGAGGTGTTCCGCCCCCTCCGCGACGGGTTCCGCCGCGTCCGCGAGGCCGACGGTCACCGTGCCGGTGACGTGTCTGCCGAGGCCGTTGGACCCGACGACGGCGACCTCGGCCGTACCGTCGTCCGCGACGGCGGTGACCGTGCCGGTCAGGACCATGGTGTCCCCGGGGTAGTTGGGCGCGCCCAGCCTGATGGCGACCCGGCGGAGCGCGGAGGCCGGGCCGAGGCGGTCGGTGACGTACCGGCCGACCAGGCCGTTGGTCGTCAGGATGTTCATGAAGACGTCCGGGGAGCCCTTCTCCCGGGCGAGCTCCGCGTCATGGTGGACGTCCTGGTAGTCGCGGGAGGCGATCGCACCCGCCACGATCAGGGTGCGGGTCACCGCGATCTCCAGCGGCGCCAGCGTGTCCCCGGCCTTCACCCTCACTCCGTGCCCTCCTTCACCAGCGACTCACCGAGTTCCTGAAGCACTTCGCTGCCGCATCCCAGGTAGGCGTCGAGCTGCCGCCCCCAGAGGAAGTGGCGGTGCACGGGATGGTCGAGGTCCGCGCCGGTGCCGCCGTGCAGATGCTGCCCGGCGTGCACCACCCGCTTGCCCGCCTCCGAAGCCCACCAGGCCGCGGTCAGGGCCTGGGCCCCGTACGGCAGCCCCTCGTCGTGGCGCCAGGCGGCCTCGTACGCGGTGACCCGGATCGCCTCGGTGTCCATATGGGCGTCGGCGGCGCGCAGCAGGACACCCTGCTTGGTGGCGAGCGGGCGCCCGAACTGCTCCCGGGTGTTCGCGTGGGCGACGGCGCGGGCCAGCGATCCGGCGCACACCCCGGCCTGGAGTCCGGCGAACGCCGTCCGGCCCGCGGCCAGTACCCCCGCGTACGCCCCGGCGCCGCCGAGCCGCTCCCCCGACGCCCCGTCCAGGACGAGCCGCGCTGCCGACCACGGCGCCGTGGTCTCCACCGGCTCGGCCAGCACACCGGGGTCGTCGGTCCGGACGATCCACAGCCGCAGCTCCCGGTCCGGTACGAGCACGAAGGACGCGTCCCGCAGCCACGGCACGTATGGCACACCGCCGCTCAGCCGCCCGCCGCCGTCCGCCCGGAACCCGCCGCGGGCCGGGAAGGCCCCGGTGGCCACGGCCGTGCCGTCCCTCAGCGGCGGGAGCAGCCGCGCCCGCTGCTCGTCGCTGCCGTGCCCGGCGACGGCCTGCAGCCCGTACACACAGCTCGCCGCGAGGGGCACCTGCGCCGTCGTGCGCCCCTGTTCCTCCAGCAGGAGCACCAGGCCGAGCAGCCCGGTCTCCTCGACGGCCGCGGTGAGCCCGGCCGCGCAGAGCTCCTTCCACAGCTCGGTGTCCGTCCCCGTACCGGCCACGGCCAGGCGTTCGGGCGTCGACAGATCGCCGAAGATCCGCGCCGCGAGCCCCTGCGCCGCGGCCTGTTCCTCGGTGGGTGCGAAATCCATGTCAGCCCTCGCCTCCCCGGAAGACCGGTAGCTCCAGACCGGGGTCCGTGCGCAGGAACTCCAGCCGCACCGGCATCCCCGTCCGCACCTTGTCGTACGGCACGCCGATGACGTTGCTGACCATCCGCACCCCTTCGGCCAGCTCGATCAGCGCCACCGCGTACGGCCCGCCGGTCCCGTCGGCGCCGAAGGCCGGGAACGGCGGATGGTGCATCACGACATGGCTGAAGACGGTGCCCTCGCCGCTCGCCTCGACGGTGTCCCACTCCTGGCCGCCACAGGCGTTGCAGCCGGGCAGCCAGGGGAAGCGCAGCGCGGCGCAGTCGCCGCAGCGCTGGATCAGCAGCCGGTGATCGGAGATGCCCTGCCAGAACCCGGCGTTGTCCCGGTTGATCACGGGCCGCGGGCGCAGACTCCGCCCTTCGCCGCGCGCGGTGCGCTGCGGGTGCGTCCGTTCGGGGGCGGCCCGTTGCGGGTCGGTCCGCTGCGGGGCGGTCCGCTGCGGGGTGGCCCGTTCAGGGGTGGCCCGTTCAGGGGTGGCCCGTTCAGGGGTGGCCCGTTCCGACATCGTTCGTTCCTGGGTGGTCCGCTGCGCCGTCGCTCGTTCCTGGGCGGTTCGTTTCGGCGCCGCCGGTGTGTACTTGAGGATCCGGAAGCGGTGCGTCCCGGCGGGTTCGCCTTCCGCCCGGACGTCCATGCGGGTGGTGACGAAGTAGCCCGTCCCCAGCTTGGTGGTCTTCCGCTCCGAGACCGACTCGATGAGCGCGTCGAAGGTGATCCGGTCCCCGGGCCGCAGCGGCCGCAGGTACTCCTGCTCGCAGTCGGTGGCGACCACCGAGGTGTACCCCGCGCCGTCGAGCAGGCCGAAGAGCTCCTCGTACGCCGGTGAGCGGTCGGTGTGGCCCGAAAGGCCGCCCATCGTCCACGCCTGGAGCATGGTCGGCGGGGCGACCGCGTCCGGACCCACGTACGCCGGGTTCGTGTCCCCCATCGCCTCGCACCAGTGCCTGATCATCGGCTCGTTGACCGGGTCCTTGCCGGTGCCCGCGGTCGCGGCGGCCCGCCCCTCGAACGCCTTGAGCCGCGCGTACAGCTCATCGGCCTCCCCAGACACCTGCCGCCCCTCGGACATCTGCTGGCCCTTAGACGCCTGCCTTCCCTCGGATATCTGCTGGCCCTTAGACGCCTGCTCTCCCTCGGACACCTGCCGCCCCTCGGGCATCTGCTCTCCCTCCCGCACGGCCGTCACCGCCTGCCCCTCCGCATGCCGAGCCGCATCGTCGCGACGATCTCCCGCTGCACCTCGCTCACCCCGCCCCCGAAGGTGTTGATCTGTGCCGCCCGGTTCATCCGTTCCAGCTCCCCGTCCCCGAAGGCCCCGGGTGAACCGCCCCGTACCGTCCCCGCCTCGCCGGTGATCTCCTGGCACATCCGGTACACCTCGACGGCGCTCTCGGTCCCCGCGAACTTCACGCCGCTCGCCTCGCCCGGGGCCGGTGAACCCGCCCCGACCTCCGCCACCAGACGCCAGTTGAGCAGCCGCGTCGCCGCCAGCCGGGCGTACGCCTCGGCCAGCCGCCCGCGTACCCACGGCTCGTCCGCCGGGCGTGCGCCGGTCAGCGGGTCGGGGGTACGGGCATGGGCGAGGGCCGCCTCGTAGAAGTCCTCGGCCTGCATCCCGATCGCCGCGAGGGCCACCCGTTCGTGGTTCAGCTGGTTGGTGATCAGCCCCCAGCCACCGTTCTCCGGACCCACCAGGCCGGTCGCCGGCACCCGGATCCCGTCGTAGTAGGTGGCCGTCGTGGTCAGCCCGCCCACGGTCTCGATCGGGGTCCAGGAGAAGCCGGGGGCATCGGTGGGGACGAGAAGGATCGAGATGCCCTGGTGCTTGGGCGCGTCCGGGTCCGTGCGGCAGGCGAGCCAGATCCAGTCCGCGTTCTGGGCGTTGCTGGTGAAGATCTTCTGCCCGTCGATCACCCAGTGGCCGTCGCCCCCGGCACCGTCGCGCTCCCGCACCGCCCGGGTGCGCATCGAGGCGAGGTCCGTACCGGCCTCGGGCTCGCTGTAGCCGATGGCGAAGACCAACTCGCCGCTGAGGATCCGGGGCAGGAAGTACGCCTTCTGCTCGTCGGTCCCGTACTTCATCAGCGTCGGGCCGACGGTGTTGAGGGTGACCATCGAGACGGGGGCGCCCGCCCGGTACGCCTCGTCGAAGAAGATGAACTGCTCGTCGGCGCCGCGCCCCTGGCCGCCGTACTCGACAGGCCAGCCGAGTCCGAGCATCCCGTCGGCGCCGATCCGGCGCAGCACGCGCCGCTGTCCGGCCGGGTCCCCGTCGCCCGGGGCCGTACCGGCGTCCCGGCCGGGCACCACCTCGCGGAAGTACGTGCGGAGTTCGGCGCGCAGCTGTCGCTGACGTTCCGTCTGGGCGAGGTGCACGGCGGCTGCCTCCCGGACACGGGCGTACGGATCAGGGTTTCTGACTGTCCGTCAGATACGTATCGCTGTCAAGGTCGACGCCTCGGTCGGCTTCCAGTGCCCGGCAACGCGAAACGGCCCGCACGGGATGCCCTGGCATCCTCACGCGGACCGCTGTTCCCACCGGCTCAAGCCCGGCACACGCCCCCTCCACGCCCTCCACGCGCGCCCCGCCCGCGCGGTCAGCCCGTGGTGCTGAGCTCCCAGAACCGGAAGACGGTCGAGGTGTCCAGGCAGTTCTGCAGACCCCGGACGTTCTCGTTGGCGACCGCGTACTGCTTCCCCTGCCAGAGCGGCAGCAGCGGCAGCTGATGCGCCACGATGTCCTGGAGCTTGATGAACGGCGTCCGGGTGTTCGAGCGGTCGGTCATGGACGAGGTCTGCGGGATGATCTGCTTGGTGATGTCCGTGTTCTCGTAGTTGTTCGACAGGACGTTGCCCTCACCGAAGAACGGCTGGGTGAAGTTGTCGGGGTCGGGATAGTCCGGCACCCAACCCTTCACATAGATGCCGTACTTGCCGTCGGCGATGCCCTTCTCGTACTCACCGAACGGGACCGACCTCATGGTGGCGTCGAAGAGCCCGCTCTCGTTCAGCTGATCGGCGATGGTCTGGAGTTCGTCGTCGGTGGCGGGACCGTAGCGGCTCGGGGTGGACCAGAGGGTGAGCCGCACCTTGTCGGTGATGCCCGCGTCGCGCAGGGCCTCCTTCGCCTTCTGCGGCTGCGGACTGTCGCCGTAGGTGTTGAAGAAGGAGTTGCCGTGTCCGGTGATGCCGACCGGAACGATCGAGTAGAGCGGTGTCGCCGTGGACTGGTAGACCTTGCTGACCAGCGCGTAGCGGTCGACGAGATAGGCGATGGCCTTGCGCACGGCGAGCTTGCCGACCACCGGGTCGGCGACGTTGAAGACCATGTGCTGGACCTCCGCGCTGTTTCCCTGCACCACGTCGATGCCGTCCTTCTCCGCGGTGGGGGAGGTGTCCAGGGCGGCGATCGTCTTGGCGGTGAGACCGCGGTAGGCGATGTCGACATCGCCCTTCTCCAGCGCGGTCTTGAGCTCCTGCTGGTTGCCCTGGAACAGCTTCATCGTCACGCCGGCGTTCTTCACCTCGGCGGTGCCGTGGTAACCGGAGTAGACGGAGAAGTCGGCCTGCGACTTGTCTATGGAGTCCAGCTTGTACGGGCCGGAGCCGACCGTCTTGCCGCCCTTGAGCAGACCGTCCTTGGGGTACACCCGGCGGTCCACGATGGAACCGGCGCCCGAGGCGATCTTGCTGGGGAACGTCGCGTCGGGCACCTTGAGCCGGAACACGACGGTCTTGTCGTCCGGGGTGCTGATCGACGAGATCGTGGAGAGCAGCGGGGCGGGGCCCGCCGGGTCGTTGATCTTGATGGCCCGGTCGAAGGAGTACTTGACGTCCGCCGAGGTGAGGCTGTGGCCGTTGCTGAACTTCAGTCCGTCGCGCAGGGTGCACGTGTAGGTCTTGCTGCCGTCCGAGAAACCGCACTCGTCGGCGGCCTCCGGCACCGGGGTGGACCCCCCGGGCGGGAAACTCAGCAGCGACTGGAAGACGTTGTTGAAGAGCAGCCAGGACCCCGGGTCGTATCCCGCGGCCGGGTCCGTCGCCAGGATGCCGTCGGACATGCCGACGACCATCTTCTCCTTGCTCTCGAAGGGCCAGATCTGGTCCTCGGAGCCGCAACCCGCCAACAGCACCGCCGCCAGACCCACGGAGATCAGGGTGGCCGACCGCCTCGTACGAACCTTCACAGAACGTGCCTCATACTCTCGGCCGGGAACGTGGGGGTCCCCGGACAACCGGATCAGGTCAGGAACAACTGCGAACGTCGCGACCGTCCAGCACTGTCAGCACGGCCGTGCGCGGTGGTGCGGACCGACAGCCTGCCGGGACATGGTGTTCACCAGGATTCTTCGTAGTGACCGGCTGCCGAATGACAGCTGATGAACGTTGGAGAGCAGAACATGATCGGTCTCGTGGTGCTTTGACAATCTAGTAGGAGGGAGCGCTACGTGGTGCCACATCATCCGACAAACATCATCACCAGCAGCCAGTGGTGACGGGGTAATTGGCTGGTATCGAACTGTCCCGATCCACCACCCGCATCGCACGCCGCTCCTGCCTCCCTGGTCAGCGAACATCCGCCGGGCAAACATGACGTGGCCCACTCCGCCACGGCCGCCCCGGCCTCCCGCAGTACGTCCGGAACAGCCCCTTCCAGAGCCGCGCCCGACCGAAGGGCCAACTCCCGGAAACAGCGGGCATTCAGGACAGCCGACACCCGAACCACCGGGCACCCACAGCCACTCCACAGCGACCCCACAGCCGCCCCACCGTCACCGCACGAACAACACACGAACAACACACGGACAACGCACGGACAACGCACGGACAACGCACGGCACCAGGCCCCGTTCGCCCCGACCCGCGTCCCCGTCTCCCGACCCGCACCCGGTCCCAGGCCCGATCCCGGGGCCAGTCCCCCCGCGCCCGATCGCAGGTCCGGTCCCGGGTCCCGTCCCGGTCCGGAGCGAGGCCCCACGGACCCCGGTGCTCGACGGGCCGCCGCACGGGAACGGCCCCTGACCGTCACGCCTGGTCAGGGGCCGTTCGTCGGGTGTGCGGTGGGTGTGGGATTTGAACCCACGGTGACATCGCTGCCACGACGGTTTTCAAGACCGTTCCCTTAGGCCGCTCGGGCAACCCACCCCTGCCCCGTCCACCGTTGACGGAGCGCCTACAGCGTACCGGCTGATCGGTTCCGTCGGGCCATCCCGGCCGGGCTCCCGTACCGGTGCGACGCGGGCCCTGGGGCGGGTGGTGGATCGGGGGCCGTTCTCCGGGCGGGCGAAGGGCCCCGCGCCCGCGGGGCCCTTCGTCGGTGTGCCGTGGTGGTGGTCAGTTGTCGCCGTTGCGCTCGCCGAGGGTGACCTCGGCCGTTTCCGTCCGGCCGTCGCGCTGGTAGGTCAGCGTCACGCGGTCGCCGGGCTTGTGGGTCCAGATCTCGCCGATCAGCGTCGGGCCGCTGTCGATCACGGTGTCGTTGAACTTCGTGATGACGTCGCCCGCCTTGAGGCCGGCCCGGTCCGCGGGGCCGTCCTTCGACACCGCCGCCGTACCGCCCGCGCCCTGGTCGGAGATGACCGCGCCGCCGGACTTCTCGTCCATGGTGACCGTGGCGCCGATCACCGGGTAGACCGGCTTGCCGGTCTTGATCAGCTGCTGGGCGACATTCGTCGCCTGGTTGACCGGGATCGCGAAGCCGAGGCCGATGGAGCCCGCCTGCGTCTGGCCGACGCTGCTGCCGGTCGACTGGATCGCGGAGTTGATGCCGATGACCGCGCCGCGCGCGTCGAGCAGCGGACCGCCGGAGTTGCCCGGGTTGATCGAGGCGTCGGTCTGGAGCGCGCTCATGTACGAGTTGCTGCCGCCGGAGCCGTCGCCGGAGGCGACCGGGCGGTTCTTGGCGCTGATGATGCCCGTGGTGACCGTGTTGGACAGGCCGAACGGGGCGCCGATCGCGATCGTGGAATCGCCGACCGCGACCTGGTCCGAGTTGCCGAGGGGCAGCGGGGTGAGCCCCGACGGCGGGTTCTTCAGCTTCAGGACGGCGACGTCGTAGCCCTGCGCCCGGCCGACGACCTCGGCTCCGTACTTCTTGCCGTTGGAGAACGTGGCCGTGAGCCGGCCGCTGTCCGCCGCGGAGGCCACCACGTGGTTGTTCGTGAGGATGTGGCCCTGCTTGTCGTACACGAAGCCGGTGCCCGTACCGCCCTCGCCGTCACCGCCCTGCGCGTCGATCGTGACCACGCTGGGCAGCGCCTTGGCCGCCACGCCCGCGACCGTGCCGGGGTCGCGCTTCAGGTCCTGCTGGTTGGCCGACGCCGAGACCGTGGTCGAGCCGGAGGAGCCGTTGCGGTCGGCCGCCCAGTAGCCGAAGGCGCCGCCGATGCCCCCGGCGACCAGCGCCGCCACCGCGACCGCCGCGACCAGGCCACCCAGGCCCCGCTTGCGCGGGGCTTCGGGGGCGTACGGCTGCGACGGGGCGCCCCAGACGGGCCCGCCGCCCTCCGCGCCGTGGGAGGCGTACGCCGGCACGGCGGGCGGCGGCGGGGGCGGCCAGTTGGCCTCGGCGGCCGACTGGGGCGCGTGGGGGTGCGACGGCGCATGGGGAGGCGTCGGGGGGACCGCGGCCATGGGCGTGGTGGCGGCGGACTCCCCCTCCGGGGAGGGGGCGGGCGCGGGCGTACTCCCGGGCGACCCCTGAGGAGCATCGGCCGGCACGGGAGGTACGGACGGAACGGCCTCGGCCGCAGTGCGCTCGTTGCCCTCGTTCTCTGTGCTCACAGCTCTTTACTCCTCGGTTCCACATCAATTTCGGCAAGAGATCCGCTGTGTACGTGTCAGGTACCAGCTTTTCCCAAGGCACGTCAGGCCACTGTAAGCAGGACCTGTGCATCCGCACACCAATCTTTACATCGGGCAAAACGATCCCCCGGTGCAAGACGCACCGCAGCCGCGGCACGGAGGTGCGGACATCCGGGGCCGCCGCTCGATGACACGATGACGCGGTGACCCACGCACGCCGGCAATCCACGCACCGCCCCATCCAGGTCATCGCGCACCGGGGAGCGTCCGACGACGCCCCCGAGCACACCCTGGCCGCGTACCGAAAGGCCATCGAGGACGGCGCCGACGCCCTGGAGTGCGACGTACGGCTCACCGCCGACGGCCACCTCGTGTGCGTGCACGACCGCCGGGTGAACCGCACCTCCAACGGCCGGGGCGCCGTCTCCGCCCTGGAACTCTCGGAACTCGCCGCCCTCGACTTCGGTTCCTGGAAGGACCGGGAGGAGAGGAACCGCGAGGAGTCGGAGTCCCCGGACTGGGATCCGGTGCCGGGCGAGCTCACCTCCGTACTCACCCTGGAACGGCTGCTCGAACTGGTCGTCGAGACCAGGGCCGCCGGGCGGCCGCTCCAGCTGGCCGTCGAGACCAAGCACCCCACCCGCTGGGCGGGCCAGGTGGAGGAGAGGCTGCTGCAACTGCTGAAACAGTTCGGGCTCGACGCCCCGCCGGACGACGGCCCGTCACCGGTCCGCATCATGAGCTTCTCGGCGCGCTCGCTCCACCGCGTCCAGGCCGCGGCCCCCGCCCTGCCCACCGTGTATCTGATGCAGTTCGTCTCGCCGCGGCTGCGTGACGGGCGGCTGCCGGCCGGGGCACGGATCGCGGGCCCGGGGATGCGGATCGTACGCAACCACCCCGGTTACATCGAGCGACTGCACCGAGCGGGGCACCGGGTGCATGTCTGGACGGTGAACGAACCGGAGGACGTCGGGCTCTGCGTCGATCTGGGCGTCGAAGCAATCATTACGAACCGCCCGAAACAGGTTCTTTCGCAACTGGGACGCCTTTGACACCCAGTGACACGGAGTGCACCGGCGCATTCGAACCGTATTCGATCGTTACGAGTGCGTCACTGGCTGTCCATTGGCCGGTTTCCGGTCCAGTCCAAGAGGGCATCCACTCCGTGGCGTGGGGCAAAGGAGGTCTCGGGGGTGGCGTTGGTGGTGGCACAGGAAGTGCCCACGTCGTCGAGCATGGCCGTACCCCATGGCCCTGCGGGCGTGGGCCAGGCGCGGCACCGGATGCGTGAGCAGTTGCGCAGCCACGGGGTGTCGGATTCGGTCGTCGACGACGCAGTACTGATTCTTTCCGAACTGCTCAGCAATGCCTGCCGGCACGGCAGGCCGCTGGGCCGGCACACGGATGTGGGCGACGGCGACGTGCGAGCGGCGTGGCACGTCGACAGGACCGGCGGGCTGACCGTCGAGGTGACGGACGGGGGCGGCCCGACCCGCCCGGTCCCGGCCACGCCGTCGGTGACGGCGCGCGGCGGCCGCGGGCTCAACATCATCAGCGCGCTGGCCGACGAGTGGGGCGTACGCGACAGCTCCTCCGGTGAAGTGACCGTCTGGGTCCTCGTCAACGAGGGCCAGGCGTCCGAGGCACCGGGCAGGCCGGGCGCACCGGCCGTGCCGGGGCAGGGCATGTCGCGGCCGGGGATGTCCCGTGCCGGGGCGTCGCGGCCCGGGAGGCCGGAGCCGGCCCTGTCGCTCGACGGACTGGGTTTCGCGGACGCCTTCGACGACGTGGGCTGACGCACCACCGGCCCGGTCGACGGCCGGTGGGGCGAGGGAGGCGCGAAGGCCCCTCCGTATGCCGGGACGTGCTCCCGTGGCACCACGCCCGCGCGCAAGGACATGGCCGCGCGCCGGAGCCCGGCCGTGCGGAGACCCGCCGGAGCCCAGTCGTGCAGAGACCTGCCGCAGCGCGGTCGTACGGAGACCCGCCGGAGCCCAGTCGTGCGGAGACCCGCCGGAGCCCGGCCGTACGGAGACCCGCCGGAGCCCGGCCGTACGGAGACCCGCCGGAGCCCAGTCGTGCGGAGACCCGCCGGAGCGCGGTCGTACGGAGACCTGCCGGAGCCCGGCCGTGCGGAGAGCGGGGTTCCGCACGGAGAGCGGCGTTCCGTACTCCGGGCATCGGCCGACGCGTGGGCACGTGTGTTCCGTACGTGACGAGGGCGGCTAGGCTCGCGGGCCAGACCGCACTGTCGCAACCGGGAGAAAGCCCACCATGGCCAAGAAGCGCCCTCAGACCAAGGCCGGGAAGCAGCAACTCAAGGACGGCGAGATCCCGGTGGTCGGGGCTCGTGAGCCCTGCCCGTGCGGTTCGGGCCGCCGCTACAAGGCCTGCCACGGCCGCGCTGCCGCCCAGGCCGTGACCGAGCTCGTCCACCGCCCCTTCGAGGGCCTGGCCGGTGAGTGCGACTGGGTCGCCCTGCGCGAACTGGTGCCCGCCGCCACGGTCGCGCTGACGCCGAAGGGCGGGCTGCCCGAGGGCGTGCCCTCGGTGACGCTCGCGACCGTCCTGCCGATGGCCTGGCCCGCGCTGCGCCGCGACGACGGTTCGGTGCTGCTCGCGCTGCAGAACGACACCCCGTCCGGTGACCTCAGCCGGGACCTCGCGGACACGCTGCGGCGGGCGCTGGACGCCGAGCCGGGTACGCCCGTGACGGCGCGGCGCGTACCGGCCGACGGCCCTCGGCTGCAGGACGTACTCGACCCCGATGCGACCTTCGAGCCCGTCGTCCACCCCGGCTTCGAGTTCTGGGTCCCGGACGCGGAGAACGCCACGCCCGAGGTGTCCGCTTCGCTGGAGCGCGCCAACGAGGCGGCGATCCCGACGACGCGGCTCGCGGGCGTGGACGCCGCCTACTGGTGCGAGACCCCGGAGAAGAACCACCTGCGCTGGGTCATGCCGCACGCCGAGGAGCGGCTGCTCGACGCGCTCGCCCGGCTGCACGCCGCAGGCAACTCCTCGCTGGGCGAGGGCACCCGGCTGGTCGGCTCCTTCCGGGCGCACGGGCTGATGGTCCCGGTCTGGGATCTGCCGAGCGCGATGGGTGCCGAGGAGTGCGAGAAGCCGGCGGCCGCATTCGCCGAACGGCTGACCGAGGCGCTCGCTTCGGACGCGCCGCTCAGCGCCGAGGAGCGGCGGGCCCGCGGCGGTCTCACCAACCGTCAGGTGACGCTCAGCTGACAACGGCGGTCCCCGATCTCACCGGACTCGTGAGGTGACTCGCGTCACAACTCGCCGTACTCACAGGTAAATCCCTGTCCGAATACGCGAGATCGAATTTGCGAACGGCAGATCTCTTGTTACCGTTCTAGAAGCCCGGTCGCTGGTGCATCCCCCGTCGCCAGCGATCGGGCATCCTCATTTCCGGGTACGGCGCGCACAGCGCGCAACGCGGCGCACAGACCCGCGCACAAGCCCCTCGCCGGTACGCCCGTCGTCTCCTCGGGCACCGCACTTCATGACCGGCCCCGCCGCCTCGGCGCCTGCACGAGCACGCCGCCCCGGCTCGGCACGAGTGGCAGGGGCCCAGCACCGGGAGAGCCGTGACCGCCGCAGGAGCAGGGCATCCTTGGCGACGGATCGCGTGGAGACCGACAGGTCTCGGACAGATACCGAATGCCAGATGCCGGACACCGCATTTCGGATACCGGGCGCCGATGCCGGTTTTCCGGGTGCGGGATGCCGGATTGCCCGGCGCGGGGTGTCGGATTGCCGGGCGACGGGCGCGCCCTCGGAATACCTCACCCCGAAGTTAGTCGAATAGACATTCGATAAATTCGTCCGATGCGGCCCGAGAGCCCCTCAGAAAGCCTTTCGCCGCCGGACTTTGCAGCGGCAGACTTTGCATTGTGCGCCAGAAACCGGGACTGCGTCCGGTTCGGCGTCCCGCCGCCGAATCGGACGCGGTCACCCGGATGGTCACGGAGCGCATTCGTCGGCGCGGCACGGCTCCCGGACGGCCCGCCGGACATTCAGGCCGACGCCGGAGGCGGTGCGACCCCGACGCCGAAGCCAGTGCGGCCCCTTCACCGAAGCCGGTGCGACCCCGACGCCGGAGCCTGCGCGGCCCCTTCGCCGGAGCGACGGCCGGTGCGACTCCTCCACCCCTCCGGTGGCGGGCACGACACACCCGCCACCGCCACCGCCTCCGCCTCCGTCAGTACGCGAGCCGACTGCCACCGTCCGGTGCGCCGCTGCTCGCCCTCACCAGCGCGTCCAGCACCGTCCCCACATCCGGCAGCCAGGGCGCGGCGGGCGCCGGTTGCGGGCCCTTCCCGCGCGAACGCGTCCGGGGCGCCGGGGCAGGAGCCCGCTCCCAGCGCACCTGCCCGGCCCCCACCTCGGACGGCGGGAGGACGAGATAGCCGCCCTCGCCGTGGAACCGCAGCGAACTGGGCACCCAGTCCTGGGCGTACAGCAGCTCACCGAGCCGTTCGAGGTCGTACGGGGCGACCAGCAGCGACCACCGGGTCGGCGTCGCCACCACCGGGCCGAGCCGCACGCCCATCCGGTCCAGCTCGACCAGCGCACGGGCGGCGGCCACGGCCGGCAGGCTCAACGCGCACGGGGCACGTCCACCGGTGGCCAGGACGATCGGAGCGGTGGGCCGGTTGGTCCACCACCAGCGCACCATGCGCGCGTCGGTGGTCGCCGCGAGGAGACCGGGGTCGAAGGGGTGTGCGCCGGGCACGGCGCACTCGGGATCGGGACAGGCGCAGCCGCGGCCACCGCGACCGCCGGCCGGCACCGGCCCCACTCCGGGGAGCACGGGCCACTGCCATGCGGTGGCGCAGGTCAGGGCCGCGTCGAGCTGGGCAGGCCTTCCCTTGCTCCGGAGCCGGAGCCTGCGTCGCCTTCCGAGGATCTCGCGCATGAGCGCTCGTTCCTTTCCGTTGAACGCCGAGGGTCCACAACACACCACGTGTGAGTTGCCGTACGTGTGCATCAGTTCACTGTGCGTACATGCTCTTCAGGTCTGCGGTACGGGTGGGTCGTCGCTACCGAGCATGGGCCGAGCCGGTTCGAGCAGGTGTGGGACGGGTCCGGACGAGCGGTCCGGACAAGCGCGGCGGGGAGCGGCGCAGAGATCGCGCCTGCCGTGCCAAGGGTGCGAACCCCGCCACTCGGGGGTGGGTGCGTGGCCGTCACAGGAGAGGACGTCCGGGCCGCCTGCCGGGTTCCGGGGCGATCGGAACTGCCCCTGGCCTTCATCGATTACGTACCCAGCATGCCCGACGTGACGCTTCTCCTGGGACTTCACCCCGAGAACACCCCCTGTTCGAGCACGCCCAGTCGATCGCAAATAGCTCTCGCGGGGTGCATTTTTTGGCCAACTTAGCAGCTGCGCGGACACCATAATTCCCGTAGGGACAATGCTGGACATCGCCTCACTTGTGCGTGTACATGTGGTGCACGTGTACATGCGGTCGTACCGATAGCGGCGCAGAATGACATGGGGGTTCGCGATGCTATTCGACGAAACGCACTGGTTGGAAAGCCGAAAGCGATGAGCGCCCCACACCTGCCAAAAGTGGCTGGAATCGATCCCACAGTTCCGGTTTCAGCTCAGACTGCCGGGTCTGTGTCCGAAGCGCCGTCCGCCTCGGGCCCCTTCATCCAGGACCGGCTCGCCGGCTGGGTCTCCGATCTCACCACGTTGCACGAACTCACCGAACGGCTGGCCAGAACCGCCACCCTCGACGACGCGCTCCACGAGCTGCTGGAAGCCGGAGCCGCCCTGGTCGGCGCCCGTCGCGGCCTGGTCGTCCTCGAACCCTCCGACCGTCGCGGCCCGGTGAGCACCATCGGCCTCGGGCTCGCCCACGCCGAGCTGGGGCTGATCGAGACGGTGCCGCGCGCCGCCACCTCCTACGGCCGGATCCTGGAAGGACTCCCGGACACCGAGGAAGCGCGGACCTCCTCCGATCTGCTCGGTGACACCGCCCTGGACCCCCGCCGCCGCGAGGTCGCCGCCCGGCTCGGATACGCCGCCAGCTACGCCGTGCCGCTCACCGCCGAGGCGACCGGCAGGCTCGGCGCCGCCGTCTGGCTCTACGACGAACCCGCCGAGCCGCTGGAGCGCCGCCGCCATCTCGTCGGCCTCTACACCGGATACGCCGGTGAGCACCTGGCCAGGCTGCTGGAGCTGGAGCGGGCCAGGGCCGATGTCGCCACCGTCACCGAGGAGCTGCTGCCCACCCGGCTGCCCCGGGTCGCGGGCGTGCAGCTGGCCGCCCGTCACCGCCGGGCCCCGCAGGGCGGCGGGGACTGGTACGACGCGCTGGCGCTGCCGGAGGGCGCGCTCGGGCTCGCGGTGGGCTCGGTGAACGGCTCCGGGCCGAGCGCCCTGGCCGCCATGGGACGGCTGCGCGCCGGGCTGCGGGCGTACGCGGTGATGGAGGGCGAGGACCCGGTCGCCGTGCTCTCGGACCTGGAACTGCTGCTGCGGCTCACCGAACCGGCCCGTACCGCGACCGCGCTGTTCGCCTACTGCGAACCGGCCCGGCGCAAGATCCTGCTGGCCGGCGCGGGCCACACCCCGCCGCTGGTGATCGGAGACCGGCGCACCGAGTTCGTCGAGACCTCCGTCTCCGCGCCGCTGGGCATGCTCGCCTGCTGGGAGGCGCCCAGCGTGCAGATCACCCCGGCACCGGGCGAAACCGTCCTGTTCTGTACCGACGGGCTGCTGCGCCGTACCGGCGACTCGACGGACCGGGCGTTCGCGCGGCTCCACTCGGCGGCCGCGTCCGTGCCGAAGGCGATGCGCCAGGACGCCGGGGCCATCGCCGACCACGTGCTGCGCACCGTGCTCCCGGACGGGCTCGACCGCGGCGAGGGCGCGGAGGACGTGGTCGTGCTGGCCGCGCGCTTCGACTGAGCCCCGCGGCGTTCCCCCCGCCGAGCCCTGTAACAGGTCCTCCGACCCTGTGCCCCCTTCCGTACACCCGTACGATGGACGGGGTCCAGTGTCGTATCAAGGAGAGACAAATCGTGGCTGAGGAGCTCACCCCGGAGAACCCGGAGACCGAGGAAGAAGAGACGGTCAAGCAGCGGAAGAACGGCCTGTACCCGGGCGTCTCCGATGAACTCGCCGCGAACATGAAGTCGGGCTGGGCCGACACCGAACTGCACGGCGTCGAACCGATCGCCCAGGCCGCGCACACCGCCGCCCGCCGCGCCGCGCTCTCCGCACGCTTCCCCGGTGAGCGACTGGTCATCCCCGCGGGCAACCTGCGGACCCGCTCCAACGACACCGAGTACGCCTTCCGCGCCTCCACCGAGTACGCGTACCTCACTGGTGACCAGACCCAGGACGGCGTCCTCGTCCTGGAGCCGACCGAGGACGGCCACGAGGCGACCATCCACCTGCTGCCGCGCTCCAACCGCGAGAACGGCGAGTTCTGGCTCGACGGCCAGGGCGAGCTGTGGGTCGGCCGCCGCCACTCCCTGGCCGAGGCCGAGCAGCTGCTGGGCATCCCCGCGAAGGACGTGCGCGAGCTCCCCGCCGCGCTGACCGAGGCCACCGGCCCGGTCCGCAACGTCCGCGGCCACGACGCCGGCATCGAGGCCGCGCTGACCGACAAGGTCACCGCGGAGCGCGACGAGGAGCTGCGCGTCTACCTCTCCGAGGCCCGGCTGGTCAAGGACGCCTTCGAGATCGCCGAGCTGGAGAAGGCCTGCGACGCCACCGCGCGCGGCTTCGAGGACGTCGTGAAGGTCCTCGACAAGGCCGAGGCGACGAGCGAGCGCTACATCGAGGGCACCTTCTTCCTCCGTGCCCGCATCGAGGGCAACGACATCGGCTACGGCTCGATCTGCGCGGCCGGTCCGCACGCCACCACCCTGCACTGGGTGCGCAACGACGGCGCCGTGCGCTCCGGCGAACTGCTGCTGCTCGACGCCGGTGTGGAGACCAACGACCTCTACACCGCCGACGTGACCCGCACCCTTCCGATCAACGGCACGTTCACGCCGCTCCAGCGGAAGATCTACGACGCCGTGTACGAGGCCCAGGAGGCGGGCATCGCCGCCGTCCGGCCCGGCGCCGCATTCCGCGACTTCCACGACGCCGCACAGCGGGTCCTCGCCGAGAAGCTCGTCGAGTGGGGCCTGCTGGGCGACCTGTCCGTGGACAAGGTCCTGGAGCTGGGCCTCCAGCGCCGCTGGACGCTGCACGGCACCGGTCACATGCTCGGCATGGACGTCCACGACTGCGCCGCCGCGCGCACCGAGGCGTACGTCGACGGAACGCTGGAGCCCGGCGTCTGCCTCACGGTCGAGCCCGGTCTGTACTTCCAGGCCGACGACCTGACCGTGCCCGAGGAGTACCGGGGCATCGGCGTCCGGATCGAGGACGACATCCTCGTCACCGAGGACGGCAACCGGAACCTCTCCGACAAGCTGCCGCGCCGCTCCGACGAGGTCGAGGAGTGGATGGCCCGCCTCAAGGGCTGATCCGGAGGGCCGGCGACGGTCCCCACGCGTCGAAGGGCGCCCCGCTCAGGACACCATGAGCAGGGCGTCCTTCCGCCATTTCAGGACCTTGTCGAAGCTGACGACGGCTCCGCTGCCGGGGCGGTTGCCGAAGTGCACGTGGTCGGCGAGCTGCTCGATCAGACAGAGGCCCCGCCCGTCCTCGGCGTTGAGCGGCGGGTACTGCTGGGGCCCGTGCGGCTGCGCCGCGGACCGCAGGGTGCGCCGGGCGGGGAAGCCGGGCCCCGAATCGGCGACCTCGATACGGCACTTCTCGCCGTCCAGATAGGCGGTGACCCGGTACTGCCCGGAGGCGGCCCCGGGCAACTCGTCCCAGACGTCCCACGGATCCTGCGGAATCCCCCGCTCCTCCGGTTCGTCCAGGGCCGCCTGGTCGCCGCCGTGCTCGACGGCGTTCGCACAGGCCTCGCTGAGCGCGAGCGACAGATCGAAGGAGATGTCCGGGTCCACACCCGCGGTCTCCATGGTGCCCAGCAGGAAGCGGCGGGCGAGCGGGACGCTCGCGGCCTCGCGCCGCAAATGGAGGGACCACCAGATGCTCATGCTCCAGCCTCCTGGCTGCGGCTCGACATACCGATACGTATTGCCGCGCGGCACCGTTCGTAAGCACGCACGGGATGTGAGACCGCTCATTCGGCGGATACCAGCTCTCCGTGCACCCGTGTATGCCCGGCCCGGCCCGCCACACCGGACAGAAGGCGACCTTCCGGACCTGCCGTACGGAGCCCGGGGGCCCGGTGCGATGATGGCCCCGCCATGTCTATGCCTGTCGCACGCGCCGGAGCCGGTCTGCGGCTCCTGAGGACCGCGGTGTTCGCCGCGGTCCTTGTCGCGCTGTCCGCGGCAGGCCACTCCCTGGCGTCCTGCGCGGCCGTCCCCTGGTGGACGCTGCTCGCGGGGTTCCTGGGGATGTCCGCGGTGGTGGCGCCGTTCGCCGGGCGCGAGCGTTCGCTGTGGTCCATCGCGGCCGCGCTGGCCGGTGGCCAGGTAGCCCTGCACGCCCTGTTCGGCCTGGGCACGCACGGCACCCCGGCGGTGGACGCCGGGGCGGGCGACGACTCCCTGATCCGGTTCGCGGCCAGTCTCGTGTGCGGGGCCGGTCCGGCGCAGCTGACCGCCGCCGACGCACACCGCATCGTCACCACCGCGGGCATCGACCCGGCGTCGGTGACGGGTGGCGGCCACCACATGGCCGTCGCGTCCGGTACCGATCCCGGTGCCCTCGCCGCGCTGCTGCCCGACCTGCCGATGCTGCTCGGCCATCTGCTGGCCGCGGTGGCCACGGGGTGGCTGCTGCGGCGCGGCGAGGCGGCCCTGTTCGGGCTGGTCCGGCTGTCCGCGCACGGCGCCCAGCAGCTCGCGGCCGGAGCCCGGCTGCGCGCGCTGCGGGCGGCGTTCGCCCTCGTCGACGCCCTGCGCGCCGGACTCCCCGGTGGACCGGCGACCGGGCCGCGCATCGCCCGTACGGCGGTCGACGCCCCGGCACCCGCCACCGGGGACCCCTTGCAGCACCAGGTGATCAGGCGCGGTCCGCCGCCCGCGTACGCACTCGCAGCCTGACGCGACACCCTCCATCCGGCGCACGGACCACTCCGCCGCCGTACCCGGCCGGCGCATGCACGCCGTCCAGGGGGAACAGGAGAGGTGTCGTGACGCCGTCGCGCACCCGCGCGCCGGACCACCTTTCCTTCGTGCTTCCGTGGAGTGATCCCTGTCATGAACGTTTCCCGCATCGCCCTCGCCGGCGGCGTCGCCGCGTCCACCGTCCTGATCCTCGCCGGTACGGCCTCTGCGCACGTCAGCGTGCAGCCGCAGGGCGAGGCCGCCAAGGGCGGTTACGCCACCGTCAACTTCAAGGTCCCCAACGAGCGCGACAACGCCTCGACGACCAAGGTCGAGGTCAACTTCCCGACCGACCACCCGCTGGCCTCCGTCATGCCGCAGGCCGTCCCCGGCTGGGACATCGAGGTCACCAAGAGCAAGCTGGACAAGCCGCTGGAGATGCACGGCCAGAAGATCAACGAGGCCGTCTCGAAGGTCACCTGGACCGCCACCGGCGACAAGGACGCGCGCGGCATCCGCCCCGGTGACTTCCAGCAGTTCCCGCTTTCCATCGGGCAGCTCCCCGAGGACGCCGACCAGCTGGTGTTCAAGGCCATCCAGACGTACGACAACAAGGAAGTCGTCCGCTGGATCGAGGAGCCGAAGGCCGGCGCCGCCGAGCCCGAGAGCCCGGCGCCCGTCCTCGCGCTGACCGCGCCGGCCACCGGCGAGCACGGCTCGTCCGCCGACGCCAAGGGCGCCGGGGCGGCGGACAAGAAGACGACGGTCGCCTCGGCCGCGTCCTCCAGTGACACCACGGCCCGGGTCCTCGGCATCGTCGGCATCGTCATCGGTGTGGCCGGGGTCGCCTTCGGCGTTCTCGCCGGCCGCCGCCGCACCGCCTGATCCACCGCTCCACCCGTCCCACCGACCACCAGGAATCAGTGCTCCATGTCCAAGAAAACGGTGCTGGCCGCGGCGTTCGTCGCCGCGGCCGCGCTCACCCTGTCCGCCTGCGGCAGCAGCGACGACGGCGCCAAGAAGCCCATCGCCGATGTGTCGGTCCAGCCGAAGACGAAGGCCGCGACCGCCCTCGACCAGCCGTTCACCAAGCCGGATCTCGTCCTCACCGACACCCACGGCAAGAAGTACGACCTCCGGGAGCGGACCAAGGGCAAGCCGACCCTCATCTACTTCGGCTACACCAACTGCCCCGATGTCTGTCCGCTCATCATGAGCAACATCGCCATCGCCAAGAAGTCGCTGCCCAAGGCCGACCAGGAGAAGCTCCAGGTGGTCTTCGTGACCACCGACCCCGAGCGGGACACCCCGTCCTCGCTCGGCAAGTGGCTCACGATGCAGGATCCCTCCTTCACCGGGCTCACCGGCGACTTCCCGGCCATCCAGGCGGGCGCGCGCCAGATCGGCATCGGCATCGACGCGCCGAAGAAGGAGAAGGACGGCACGGTCGTCTCGATGCACGGCTCCCAGGTCATCGCGTTCTCCCCGAAGACCGACAAGGGCTACCTCGTCTACAGCGAGGACACCTCGCCCGACGACTACACCAAGGACCTCCCCAAGATCGTCAAGGGGGAGACCCCGTGAACCGCCGCACCGCCCTCGCCGGCGTCATAGCCCTCACCACGGGACTGGCGCTGGCGGGTTGCTCGTCCTCGGACGGCAAGCCCGAACTGAAGGTGTCCGGCGCGTTCATGCCGCAGCCCATCGGCGACATGGCGGCCGGATTCCTCGTCGTGAAGAACAGCGGCGGGGCTTCCGACCGGCTCACCTCCGTCACCAGCCCGCTCTCCGACGACGTCACGATCCACGAGACGAAGAACCGGACGATGCGCATGGTGACGTCCTTCGACGTTCCCGCGGGCGGCGAGCTGGATCTGGAGCGCGGCGGGAACCACATCATGTTCATGAAACTCAAGCAGCGGCCCAAGCAGGGCGAGAAGGTGTCCGTGGAGCTGCACTTCGAGAAGGCCGATCCGATCAAGGTCGACCTTCCCGTGAAGGAGACCACCCACAACCCGAAGAAGCAGTGAGGGACTGACTCGTCATGACAGCCACCGCCCCGCACTTCGGACCGGCCCCGTCCACTCCCGCGGCACGCCGTCCCCTGGCCGCGGCCGCGCTCCTCGCCACTCTCGTCGGCATGGTGTTCGGCCTGCTGCTGGGAGGCGCGGGCCCGGCGTCCGCGCATGCCGCGCTGACCGGAAGCGATCCGCAGGACGGGGCGGTGGTCGCCACCGCCCCCAAGGAGGTCACGCTCACCTTCTCCGAACAGGTCGCCCTCGGCGACGACTCCATCCGGATCCTCGATCCGAACGGCAAACGCGCCGACACCGCCGCCGCACCGCGTGATCTGCAGAGCGGCTCCACCGTGAAGTACGGCGTCTCGCTGCGCACCGGGCTGCCGGACGGGACGTACACCGTCGCCTGGCAGGCCGTCTCCGCGGACAGCCACCCCGTCTCCGGAGCCTTCACCTTCTCGGTGGGGGCCCCCTCCAAGACCGCCGTGGTGCTCCCCACGGAGGAGGCCGGCGGCGGCCTCGTCGGCACCCTCTACGGCATCGCGCGGTACGCCGCGTACGCCGGTTTCGTCCTGCTGGCCGGCGGTTCCGCCTTCGTCCTGGCCTGCTGGCAGCGCGGGGCGGGGGCCCGGCCCCTCCAGCGCCTGGTGGTACGGGGGTGGATGACGCTCACCGTCGCCACCCTGGTCATGCTGCTCCTGCGCAGTCCGTACACCGGGTCGGGGAAGCTCGCGGACGCCTTCGACCTCGACGGGCTGAAGGCCGTGCTCGACACCAAGCCGGGCGCCGCGCTCGTCTCCCGGCTGCTGCTGCTCGGCGCCTCCGCGCTCTTCATCGCCGTGCTCTTCGGGACGTATCCGCGGCGCGAGGACGAGCGCGAGAAGCGGGACCTCACCTTCGGCCTGGCCATCGGCGGCACGGTGATCGCCGCCGGGATCGCCGGTACGTGGGCGCTCGCCGAGCACGCCTCGACCGGGCTCCAGCCCGGCATCGCCATGCCGGTCGACGTGCTCCACCTGCTGGCCGTCGCCGCCTGGCTCGGCGGTCTCACGGCCCTGCTGGTCGCGCTCTACCGGACCCCCGACATGGACGCCACGGCCGTACGGCGCTTCTCCGGCATCGCGCTCGGCAGCGTGATCGTGCTCGCCGCGACCGGGATCTACCAGTCCTGGCGCCAGGTCGGCACCTGGTCCGCGCTCACCGGCACCGGATACGGACAGCTGCTGCTCGTGAAGGTGGGGCTCGTCGCCGTCCTGATCGGGATCGCCTGGATGTCGCGGCGCTGGACGGCCCGGCTGACGGCGGGCGGGAGCGGCGCGGGGCCGGAGCCGGAGCCGGAGGCCGGGACCGGCGACACGAAGGCGCCCCGGGCGGAGGCTTCCGAGGAAGCCGAGGCCACGGACGCGTCGAAGGTCCCGGCGTCCGAGGAGGCCGGCACGCCGGACGCGTCGAAGGTCCTGGACTCCGAGGACCCCGCGCGGGCCGCCCAGCTCGCCCGGCAGCAGGAGGCCGTGGCCACCGCCGAGAAGAAGCGGGTCCGTGACGCCGACCCCGACCGGTCCGGGCTCCGTCGGTCGGTACTGGCGGAAGTGGGGGTCGCGGTCGTACTGCTGGCGGTGACGACCGTACTGACCTCGACCGAACCCGCGCGTACCGAGGAGGAGGCCCGCGCGTCGACGGCGGCGGCCGCCCCGGCGGCCGAGGGCCCGGTCTCCATGAAGCTGCCCTTCGACACCGGCGGCGTCAACGGCAAGGGAACGGTGCGGATGGAGATCACTCCCGCCCGTACCGGCGCCAACGCGATCCACCTCTGGGTCGACGGCGCCGACGGCAAGGCCATGGACGTTCCCGAGGTGAAGGTCGCCTTCACGCTGGAGTCCAAGGACATCGGCCCGCTCCCCGTCCTTCCCACCCGGCTGACCGAGGGCCACTGGACCGCCGACGGCGTCCAGATCCCGATGGCGGGCGACTGGAAGGTCGCCGTGACCGTCCGTACGTCGGACATCGATCAGACGACCATCGACAAGAACATGAAGATCGGCTGAGCAGGATCGTGAGTACAGACAGCAGGAAGACCCGGGACGGGGGAACCCGGAACGGCGGAGCCGGGGACCGGGTGCCCCGGAACAGAGGGGCCCGGAACGGCGCGGCCGCTGCGGACGACGACATCGGCACCGGCGGAGGCATCTCGCGGCGCCGGCTGATCGGCAGCGCGGGCGCGGCCGGTGCGGCCGGGCTGGTGCTGGGCGCGGCGGGCGGTGCCGCCGGCTATGCCGCGACCCGGCCCGACGAGCCCGCCGCGCTCACCACGGTCGGCTCCACCGAGGTGATGTTTCACGGGAAACATCAACCGGGGATCACCACTCCGCTTCAGGCGCGCGGCCATCTCGTCGCCTTCGACCTGGTGCCCGGAGCCGGCCGGAAGGAGGCCATCGCCCTGATGCGCCGGTGGTCGGCCACGGCCGGGCGCCTGATGGCGGGCGAGCCCGCCGGGAACGGGGCGGCGGACGGCCCGGACCACGACACCGGGATCGCACTGGACGCCGGACCGTCCTCGCTGACCGTCACCTTCGGCTTCGGCCGTACCTTCTTCGAACGCACGGGCCTGACCGGTCGCCGCCCCCCGGGGCTCGACCCGCTGCCGCCCTTCTCCTCGGACCACCTCGACGCCGCGCGCTCCGACGGCGACCTCTGGGTCCAGATCGGCGCGGACGACGCGCTCGTCGCCTTCCACGCGCTGCGTGCCGTGCAGAAGGAGACCGCCCCGGCCGCCAGGGTCCGCTGGCAGATGAACGGCTTCAACCGTGCCCCCGGCGCCACGGCCCGGCCGATGACCGCCCGCAATCTGATGGGCCAGATCGACGGCACCAACAATCCGAAACCGTCCGAGAGCGACTTCGACCGCCGCATCTTCGTCCCGGACGGGACCGACGCGCCGTACGACTGGCTCGCGGGCGGTTCGTACGCCGTCGTGCGCCGGATCAGAATGCTGCTCGACGACTGGGAGAAACTCCCGGTGGAACGGCAGGAGCAGGTCATAGGGCGCCGGAAGCAGGACGGCGCTCCGCTGAGCGGGGGCACCGAGACCACCGCACTGGACCTCGACAAGGCGGGCCCCGACGGCAAGCCGCTCATCCCGGACAACGCCCACGCCCGCATCTCCTCCCCCGGGAGGAACAGCGGTGCGGCCATGCTGCGGCGCCCCTTCTCGTACCACGACGGCATCTCGTCGGACGGCACCCCGGACGCCGGTCTGCTGTTCATCTGCTGGCAGGCGGATCCGCTGCGCGGCTTCGTTCCGGTGCAGCGGAAGCTGGACCGGGGCGACGCCCTGTCGCCGTTCATCCGGCACGAGGCGAGCGGTCTGTTCGCGGTGCCGGGCGGCGCGGCGGACGGCGAGTACGTGGGGCAGCGGCTGCTGGAGTCCTGAGCCCGCCCGGCCCATCGGCTGGGGCCCCGAGCCCATCGGGGCCCATTAGGGTGACGGTATGTCCGCCACGCGCTACGTCTATCTCGGCCCCGAAGGCACCTTCACCGAGGTCGCCCTCCGTACGCTCCCGGAAGCCGCCACCCGCGAACTCGTCCCGATGGTTTCCGTACCGGCCGCGTTGGACGCGGTGCGCGGCGGGAGCGCCGCCGCGGCGCTGGTGCCGATCGAGAACTCCGTCGAGGGCGGCATCACCGCGACGCTCGACGAGCTGACCACCGGCGAACCGCTGATGATCTACCGCGAGGTGCTGCTCTCCATCACCTTCGCTCTTCTGGTGCGGCCCGGTACCAAACTGTCCGAGATCAAGTCGGTCACCGCCCACCCGGCCGCGCAGCCGCAGGTGCGCAAGTGGATGGCGGCCCACCTCCCGGACGCCGTGTGGGAGTCGGCGGCCTCCAACGCGGACGGCGCCCGGCTGGTGCAGGAGGGCCGGTACGACGCGGCCTTCGCCGGTGAGTTCGCGGCGGCGACCTACGGTCTCGAACCCCTGGTGACCGAGATCCACGACGCGGAGAACGCACAGACCCGCTTCGTCCTGGTGGGCCGGCCCGCCCGCCCGGCGGCGCCGACCGGCGCGGACAAGACGTCGGTGGTCATCTGGCTGGGCGAGGACCACCCCGGCGCCCTGCTCGAACTGCTCCAGGAGTTCGCGGTGCGCGGGGTGAACCTGATGCTGATCCAGTCCCGGCCCACGGGGGCCGGGATCGGGAACTACTGCTTCGCGGTGGACGCCGAGGGGCACATCTCGGATCGCCGTGTCGGCGAGGCGCTGATGGGGCTGAAGCGGATGTGCCCGAAGGTGCGGTTCCTGGGCTCGTACCCGCGCGCGGGGGTGGCGCCGGAGGACGTACCTCCGCTGCGGGCGGGGACATCGGACGCGGAGTTCACGGACGCTGCCGACTGGCTGACCAGGAACCTGGACGGCCGGGGCTGACGGAACCGGGCACCGGGCCCGGCACGGACAGGTGCACGGGCCCGCGGGCACCGGCGATTCGTCCCCACCGGCCCGGTGCTATCTACCGATCTTCAGCATCCACAGAGTTATCCACAGGGGCGGCCCTCAACCTGGGGACAAGTCGACACCCCGGGGCGACATCGTCGACATATTGCTCCACTCGGCCCAGATACATCCACAGGTCGGCGGGGCGCCTGGGTCACCTCTCGCCACCCCTGTTCCACCGATCAACTCTCCGGAGCGGGAAATTACCACCCGAACGAGCGTCTGAGGTGGGTTTGAACGGAAAATCCGCGAGCCATCACAGAGCTTCCGGAATGAACACCTCCGGCATCCACAGACCTTCCTCACAGCCTGTGGATAACTTTCGGAAGTCCGAGAGCCTGTGGACAAGCAACGATCAACTACCGCCCCAGGCAAGGGGTATACGTCAAGACGAGTGAAGCCCTCTGCCCCATTTAGGGGATTAGGCTCTTTTTATTGACGGTCCGGGTCCGCACCGGAAGCCCCATCCCCCTCAGCATTTCCAACTCAGGCAATCAGGGCAAAGTGGCTCGCTTGTTCATATCGGTTCGAGCTGGGGAAGTGCACACCGGTAGCCTGGAGGGGTGATTGACCTTCGCCTGCTCCGTGAGGACCCCGACCGTGTTCGCGCCTCCCAGCGCGCCCGTGGAGAGGACGTCGAGCTCGTCGACGCCCTTCTCTCCGCCGACGAGCGGCGCAGGTCGTCCGGTGTCCGCTTCGACGAACTGCGCTCCGAACAGAAAGCGCTCGGCAAACTCATCCCCAAGGCCTCGCCCGACGAGCGTGCCGAGCTGCTCAAGAAGGCCGAGCAGCTGAAGGCCGACGTCAAGGCGGCCGACGCGGCACAGGACGAGGCCGACGCCGAGGCCAAGAGGCTGATGCTCCAGATCGGCAACATCGTCCACGAGGACGTGCCGGTCGGCGGCGAGGAGGACTTCGTCGTCCTGGAGACGCACGGCACGATCCGTGACTTCGGCGCCGAGGGCTTCGAGGCCAGGGACCACCTGGAGCTCGGCGAGATGCTCGGCGCCATCGACATGGAGCGGGGCGCCAAGGTCTCCGGATCGCGCTTCTACTACCTGACCGGCGTCGGCGCGCTCCTGGAGCTGGCCCTCGTCAACGCGGCGATCGCCCAGGCGACCGAGGCCGGCTTCGTCCCGATGCTGACACCGGCGCTGGTCCGCCCTCGCGCCATGGAGGGCACCGGATTCCTCGGCCAGGCCGCGGAGAACGTGTACCACCTGGAGAAGGACGACTACTACCTGGTCGGCACCTCCGAGGTCCCGCTCGCCGCGTACCACATGGACGAGATCATCGACGCCGAGAAGCTGCCGCTGCGCTACGCGGGCTTCTCCCCCTGCTACCGCCGCGAGGCCGGTACGTACGGCAAGGACACCCGGGGCATCTTCCGGGTCCACCAGTTCGACAAGGTCGAGATGTTCTCGTACGTCGACCCGGCGGACGCCGAGGCGGAGCACCGCAGGCTGCTCGACTGGGAGAAGCAGTGGCTCACCGCTCTTGAGCTGCCCTTCCAGGTGATCGATGTCGCCACCGGCGACCTGGGGGCCTCCGCCTCCCGGAAGTTCGACTGCGAGGCGTGGATCCCGACGCAGGGCAAGTACCGCGAGCTGACCTCCGCGTCGAACTGCAACGGCTTCCAGGCCCGCCGCCTCTCCGTCCGGATGCGCGACAACCGCGACGGCAAGAAGGTCCTCCAGCCGCTTTCCACGCTGAACGGCACGCTCTGCGCCGTCCCGCGCACGATCGTGGCGATCCTGGAGAACCACCAGCTGGCCGACGGTTCGGTCCGGGTGCCCGAGGTGCTCCGGCCGTACCTGGGCGGGCGCGAGGTCCTGGAGCCGGTCGCCAAGTGACCTTCCCGTACAAGCTCGTCGCGACCGACCTCGACGGCACGCTGCTGCGCAACGACGACACGGTCTCCGAGCGCACCCGTGAGGCACTGGCCGCGACCGCCGCGGCCGGTGCCGCACACATCATCGTCACCGGCCGCGCGGTTCCCTGGACCCGGCACATCCTGGACGACCTGGGCTACGAGGGGCTCGCCGTCTGCGGCCAGGGTGCGCAGGTCTACCACGCGGGCGAGCGCAGGCTCCTGACCTCGCTGACGCTGGACCGGCAGCTCGCCGGTCTCGCGCTGTCCAAGGTCGAGGCCGAGGTCGGTCCACTGGCCCTGGCGGCCAGCCGCGACGGGCTCGACGGCGAAGTGATGGTCGGCCCCGGCTACCGGGTGCAGGAGGGCCCCCTCCCGGCCGTCTTCGTGCAGGACCCGGCCGAGCTGTGGTCCGCGCCCCTGAACAAGGTCTACATCCAGCACCCCGATCTGGACGACGACGCACTGGCGACGGCCGCGCGCGCGGCCGTCGGCAACCTCGTGGACGTGGTCATGGCCGGTCCCGGGGTGGTGGAGATCCTTCCGCTGGGGCTGAGCAAGGCCACCGGGCTCTCGCTGGCCGCGCGCCGGCTCGGCGTGAAGGCCGCGGACACCCTGGCCTTCGGCGACATGCCGAACGACATCCCGATGTTCGCCTGGGCACGGCGGGGCGTGGCGATGGCCAACGCGCATACGGACCTGAAGGCCGTGGCCCAGGAGATCACCACGTCCAACGAGGACGACGGCATCGCCGTGGTGCTGGAGCGGCTGCTCCAGTCGTAGGGGCGCGGACGCCGCTGAAGCGCGGACGCGACAGTGGTGCTGCGGACGCCGTTGAAGCACGGACGCGACAGTGGTGCGGACGCCGCTGAAGCGCGGCTGCCGCAGGGGAACGGACGCTGCCGCAGGGTTGCCCATGTCGTAGCGGTCCGAGGCCCGGGGGCCGCGTACAAGAGCCGGCCGTCTTCTACCGGGCACACGGCCCTGGTGCGGCGGAGGATGCGCGGATCGAACGCGCGCGGGGTTTACGGCCCCGACGACGGCTTAGCAAGCCGCTGCCTTACCACTCGGCCAATCCTCCGAGTGGGCGGCCGCGCGATGGGGCCGCCCCGGGCGTTCCGCTCCGAGCGCGGCGGAGTCGTCGGTGACTACTCCGGCGTCTGCTCGGGCCCGCCCCGCGGGGAACTCGACGGACTCGTACTCCTGGTCATCGTCGCGCTCCTCTCCCGGTCCATGGCAAGCGTGACGGCGCAGGCCGTCCGTGACGGCACGCGCGGTCGATGTCTCCGCGTGCCGCATCAACCACTGTGCCGGGAGCGGCCGTTCGGCGCCACTCGTTTACCGCGCGGCGCCGAAGGCCGTGAACTGCCGCCGGATCAGCGCTGCTTGCTGCCGCGACGGTTCAGTTCCTTCAGGTTGCGGGCCAGTTCATCCATCCTGCCGTCGATGCGGACGATGTCCTCGGACACGTGCCCCAGCCGCACGCTCATCGCTCCGACCACCTGATGGGTTACGTCCAGCCTCCGGTCGAGGCTGTCGAGCCGGTGCGACATCCGGTTGAGAACGGGCCCGAGCTCCTGGAGCGCGCTGCCGACCCCGGCCAGGCAGCTCTCCACCCGGGTGACACGATGCTCCAGCGTGGCGTAGCCCGCGCGCAGGTCCTGTTCGGCGTCGAGCAGATATGTACGGACGCATCGGGCGATGTCGCTGTCGCGAAGAAGCATCGCGACGTTGAGGACGGTCCTGCGGGTGTACAGAGTGAGCTGCGTGGCAGCCTGTGGATAACTTTCGCCCCCTTGCTCGCCCCATAGGGACAACATGTCCCTATGGAATTCCCGCAGCTCAGCGCCTCGCATAAGCCTGAGCCCGTTCTCCGTGACCTCGGCTCGGTGCCGCTGGGTGACCTTCTTGACCACTTCTGTGGATACTTCGAAGTACCGCGCCACATCCTCTGTGCGAAGGTGAATTCCGTCCGGGAGCATGACAAGGCTCTTGACCTTGTCGAGGACGTCGACGCGCTCCATCTGCTCCACGCGCAGCGCGCGCGATTCGAGCAGAGCGACTTCTGTGGGCATGGGCATGCCTTCCGATCATGAAACCGATGACGGGCAGCCCTGACCCGGGCTCAAGGGCGGAGGACGCTCACGGTTGCCACTCACTCAATGACCGACCCGGCGGGCACTCCCTCACCGGCCTCGGCAATCCCTGATTTCACGAAAGCTACGACGCCACAGATCCCAGTTGCCTCCACGCAACCTGCCCAACGAACCGATAACCGTACAGTTACGCGTACGACTGTCCGAAATGCGTCAACCCCCGCCGGGGAGGCAGGGGTTGACGGGCACTCGGGATGATCGTCGGGGCGGGCGGCAGACCGTGACATGCCGTCAGGAGCGGTCGGGAGCGGGGCTCCCGGAGGACCGCGCCGGGCGGCTGCCCCCGGTCACTCCTCGCCGGCCAGCTTCAGCGTGCGCAGCTTCTGGCCCGCGTACCAGGTCGCCACCACCGTGACCGCCGCGAGCAGGATCGTCGCGGTCGGCAGGCCGACGTCGGAGCTGATCGTCCCCGCCTTGCCGACCTTCTCGGCGATCGCGAGGGACCACTGCTGGACGCTGAGCGTGCGCGCCCCGGGCACCAGGGAGCCGAACAGGGCCTCCCACACCAGCGCGTAGACGAGGCCGAAGACGACCGCGTGCCGGCTGACGGTGCCCAGCAGCAGGAACAGCGCGCTGTACGCGATCGACGCGACCAGGGCCGCGATCGTGTAGGCCACCGCGATCTGCTGGCCGTTGCCGTTGAGGATCAGGCCCGCGAGCAGCGTGGGCAGCGCGGAGAAGACCATGGTCACGGCGATGGCCACGATCAGCTTGGTGCAGATGATCGTCGGCCGCTTCACGGGCTTGGCCAGCAGGTAGACGATGGAACCGTCATCGATCTCGGGGCCGATCGCCCCGGTTCCGGCGATCACACCGATCAGCGGCACCATCGTGGCGATGGCGAAGCCGCCCAGCACGTCCGAGGCCACCTGGTCGTCGGACCCGGCGAACATCCGGACCGCGACGGCGATGACCACCAGCAGTGCCGGCAGGACGAACAGGATGGCGGCCCGGCGCCGGCCGAGCAGGGCCCGGTAGGTGAGCCGGGCGACTGTGGGGTCGTACATGACGCTTCACAGCTCCTTTCAGGCCACTACTCAGGCCGCTACGAGATAGGAAAAGACCGATTCGAGGGACTCGTCGGACGGCGAAACGGTCAGAAGGCGAATTCCGTGCTCGCGTGCGACCTTCGGCAGCAGTTCGGTGAAGCGCCCGAAGTCGACCGCCTGGATGCGCAGGGCCCGTTCGCCCAGGTCCACCTCGATACCGGCCGTCGACGGGTCGGCGATCAGTGCGGCGGCGAGAGCACGGTCGTCGCTGGAACGTACGAGATAGCGGTGCGGGCGGTCCGTCATCAGCCGCCGGATTTTGCGGAAGTCGCCGGATGCCGCGTGCCGTCCCGCCACGATCACCTCGATGTGGGAGGCGAGCTGCTCGACCTCTTCGAGGATGTGCGAGGAGAAGAGCACCGTACGGCCCTCGGCCCCCATCCGTCGCAGCAGTTCCATCAGCTGCATGCGCTGGCGCGGGTCCATGCCGTTGAACGGCTCGTCGAGCAGCAGGACCGAAGGCTCGTGGACCAGGGCGGACGCCATCTTCACGCGCTGGCGCATGCCCTTGCTGTACGTCGAGATCTTGCGGTCCTCGGCGTACTCCATCTCGACCGTGGCCAGCGCCTTCTGCGCCTCCGCGTCGCCGAGCCCCTGGAGTTCCGCGTTGGCGACGACGAACTCGCGGCCGGTCAGGAAGTCGTACATGCCTTCCCGTTCCGGCACGATCCCGATCTCCTTGTAGGCGGCCTCGTTGCGCCAGATCGCCCTGCCGTCCAGCGTCACGGCGCCCGTCGACGGGGCGAGGAAACCGGCCATCATGTTGATCAGCGTGGACTTTCCCGCGCCGTTGGGACCGAGCAGCCCGGTGACACCCGGGCCCACCGTCATGCTCACGTCGTTGACGGCGACCACATTGCCGAACCAGCGCGAGGTGTGGTCGATCTCGATGGTGGTCACAGCCCGACCCTCCGGTAGCGGCGCATCAGTACGGCGTACGAGCCGGCGACGAGCGCGAGAACAACGATCAGATAGACCACCCCGGCCCCGGCCCCCGGGCCTTCCCCTCCGGGGAAGGCGGAGTCGGCCCCGAGGAACGCGGTCTGCACGCCGTCGATCAGCGTGATCGGGGAGAAGAGCCCCAGCCACTCGACGGCCCCGCCGGAACCCGTCGTCCAGGCGATGGCCTGGACCGTGGAGACCGCACCGTAGGTGATGGTCAGGACGGCGATCACCGCGGCGACACCGAAGCCGCGGCGGGGCGTCAGCGCGGCCATCACCAGACCCAGCGCGGAGAAGAGCACGGAGAGCAGCGCCACCGAAATCATTCCCTGTACGAACCCCTCGGTCTGGTCGGCGAAGTCGAACTTCCCGAGCAGCGCACCCGCGTAGAGGATGACGAGCGGCGTCCCGGTGAGCACGAAGAGCGCGGATGCCATGGCCGCCAGTTTGGCCACGACGTAGTCGGCCCGCTCGATCGGCCGAGAGAAGTACAGCGGCACGCTCTTGAACCGCAGGTCGCGGGAGACCGACTGAGGTGCCTGCGCGGCCAGGAAGAGGCCGATGACGGCCTGGAGGTAGATCGCGAAGGACGTGTAGTCCATCAGGAGCTTGGTCGACGTCGGGATGTTGATGGACACGGCGACGATGATCGCCGCGATCAGGCACATCACGCCGAAGAGCAGCATCGGCAGCACCTTGGACTTGGCGGAACGGCCGAGTCCGAAAGCGCCCCGCAGCGACTGCGAGTAGAGCGAGCGCCGTGCGTAGCCGCGGCCGAGCCGACGGCCGTCGTAGGAGCGGTACCCGATGTTGTGGATGCGGGAGCTCTCGCTCCCGGCCACGGTCCCGGTCTCAGTGCTCATCGCGACCGCTCCCCTTCTTCTGTACGGAGTCCTGCGGGGACGGGCGCGCTCTGCGCCGCGACGGCGGACGCGGGTGCCCCTTCGGCGCGGAAGACCTCGGCGATGTGGTGGCGCCGCTGCTCCATCCGTACGAGGCCGAGCCCGAGCCCGGCGACGCTGTCGCGCACGATGTCGTACGTCTCGTCGCCGGTCGCCTCGACCAGCAGGATGTGGCCCGCGCCGGGGAGCCCCTGGGCGTCGAGACCGTCGTGACCGACGAGCGCCACACCGGCCCGGGTGAGGGCCTGGCGCAGCGCGGCGGTGCCGTCCGGGTGGGTGTCGCTGTCGGTGACCTCGACCGCGAGGGTCGCGGTGGTCTGGGTGAAGTCGCTGGTGGAGCTGGAGCGCAGGAGCGAGCCGCCGTCGATGACGACGACGTGGTCGCAGGTGCGTTCCAGCTCGCCCAGGAGGTGCGAGGTGACCAGGACCGAGATGCCGAAGTCGGTGTGGACGCGCCGGATCAGGCCGAGCATCTCGTCGCGGCCGACCGGGTCGAGGCCGTTGGTCGGCTCGTCGAGCAGGACCAGCTGCGGGTCGTGGACCAGCGCCTGCGCCAGTTTCACGCGCTGCTTCATGCCGGTCGAGTAGCCGCCGATGGGGCGGTAGCGCTCCTCGTAGAGGCCCACGTGCCGCAGCGTGTCGGCGGTGCGCTCGCGCGCCGCCGTCGGGGGCAGTCCGGACATCCGTGCCATGTGGACGACGAACTCGGTGGCCGAGACGTCCGGTGGCAGGCAGTCGTGCTCGGGCATGTAGCCGACCCGTTCCCGGATGGCGGCACCACTGGTGGCGACGTCGAGCCCGAGCACGGCGGCCCGGCCTTCGGTGGCGGGGGACAGACCCAGCAGGATCTTGATCAATGTGGACTTGCCGGCTCCGTTGGAACCCACCAGGCCGGTCACACCGGGGCCGATGTCCAAGGAGAGCCGGTCAAGCGCGGTCACCCGGGGGAACCGCTTGCTCAGGCTTTCGGTCGCGATCACAGTCACCACTCGAAGGTAGTGGCGCGGGACACACCAGTCGTCAGCCCTGGCGGCTGGATCGGCCTCCGACTCCAGATGTACGAACCCGTAGGGGCCCACCACGGGGGATGACGTCCACGGCCGGGAGGGGGCCGGGAGAAGGATCAGGGCCAGTTGTCCACAGGTCCCTGTCGGCTCACAGCCCATTGTCCACAGGTCTCCGCACACCTCTTGACGCAGCCGCCGGACATTGTCACATTCATCAGTGTCACGTTACGGGCACGTACCGCACACGGCAGGGAACGGACGGTGGCATGGCCTCGGCAGTGAAGGACCGACAAGCCCCGGAGCTGCGGGGGTTCAGAGAAGTCCAAAGCCTTGCGTACGCGTGTGCGGAGGCGGTCGCGGGCCGGCTCCGGCCGGGCGTGACCGAGCGCGAGGCGGCCCGTATGCAGCGCGACTGGCTGCGCGAACGCGGGGTGCGGGACTGGTTCCACCTCCCCTTCGCCTGGTTCGGGGACCGCACGGCGTTCGCGGGCTTCAAGGTGCCGCTGCAGTTCTTCCCGAGCAATCGGCAGCTCCAGCCGGGAATGCCGTTCATCCTCGATCTGGCCCCGGTGCACAAGGGCTTCACGGCCGACATCGGCTACTCCGGCTGCCTCGGGCTCAACCCCCTGCACGACAAGCTGCTGGCCGACCTGGAGGCCCACCGCGAGCTGATACTGGCCCAGGTGCGCGAGCGGCGTTCGTTGCGCGAGATATACGAGAACGTCGAACGCCTGATGATCGGGCAGGGGTACGCCAACAGACACCGCGCCTACCCCTTCGGCGTGATCGCCCACAAGGTCGACCGCGTCGCCGAACGCCGCTGGTCCCCGCATGTGTTCGGCTTCGGCACCCAGTCCCTCAAGGGGCTGATGAGCGACGCCCTGCACGGGCACCGGGACGGCTGGTCGCCCCTGTGGAGTCCGTACCGCTTCTCCGACCATCCGCCGCAGCCCGGTCTGTGGGCAGTCGAGCCCCATCTCGGATTCCGCGGTACGGGAGCCAAGTTCGAGGAGATCCTGGTGGTCACCGACTCCAAGGATCCCGAGCAGAGCGCCTTCTGGCTGGACGACGATCTGCCGCATGTGCGGCGCTGGGCCGAGGAAAGGGTGGCGGCATGAACCTGCTGAGCCTGCCGGGGGCGCGCGAGCGCCGGGTGAGCACGGGCGGAATCGAGCTGTGCGTCGTCGAGTTGGGCGAGCGGGAGCGGCCGACGGTCGTCCTGGTGCACGGATACCCGGACAGCAAGGAGGTGTGGACGGACGTCGCACGGCAGCTGGCCGACCGGTGGCACGTCGTGCTGTACGACGTCCGGGGGCACGGCCGGTCCACGGCCCCGAAGCCGCTGCGCGGCGGCTTCACCCTGGAGAAGCTCACCGATGACTTCCTGGCCGTTGCCGACGCGGTGAGCCCGGACCGGCCGGTCCACCTCGTCGGGCACGACTGGGGGTCGGTCCAGGCCTGGGAGTTCGTCACGGTCAAGCGGACCGAGGGCCGGATCGCCTCGTTCACCTCGATGTCCGGCCCCTCCCTGGACCACTTCGGGCACTGGATCAAGCAGCGGATGAGCCGGCCCACCCCGCGCCGGGTCGGCCAGCTGCTCGGCCAGGGCGCCAAGTCCTGGTACGTCTACATGCTGCACACGCCGGTCCTGCCCGAGCTCGCCTGGCGCGGCCCGCTGGGCAAGCGGTGGCCGGGGATGCTCCAGCGGATGGAGAAGGTTCCGGCGGGCGACTACCCGACCCCCTCGCTGCCGACGGACGCGGCGCACGGCGCCTGGCTCTACCGCGACAACGTCCGCGCCCGGCTGAGCCGGCCGCGCACCGACGCCTACGCGCATGTGCCGGTCCAGCTGATCACACCGACCGGAGACATCTTCCTCTCGGAGAAGCTCTACGACCAACTGGATCTGTGGGCGCCCCAGTTGGTGCGCAGATCCCTCGACGGCAAGCACTGGGTGCCGCGTACCAGGCCGGACCAGCTCGCCGCCTGGATCGGCGAGTTCGTCGCGGCGAACGAGGCGGCCAAGGAGAACGGCGGCCCGGTGCAGGACACCGCGCCGACCGGGGCCTACGCGGACAGGTTCGGCGGCCGGCTGGTCCTGGTGACGGGAGCGGCGGGCGGCATCGGCCGGGCCACCGCCTTCGCGTTCGCCGAGGCGGGCGCCCGGGTGGTGGCCGTGGACCGGGACGCGGAGGGCGCGGCCAGGACGGCAGAGATGGCCCGGCTGATCGGCGCCCCGGCCGCCTGGGGCGAAGCGGTCGACGTCAGCGACGAGCAGGCGATGGAGAAGCTCGCCGAGAAGGTGGCCGCCGAGTACGGCATCGTCGACGTCCTGGTCAACAACGCCGGGATCGGGCTGTCCGGCTCCTTCCTGGACACCACGAGCGAGGACTGGAAGAACGTCCTCGACGTCAATCTGTGGGGCGTCATCCACGGCTGCCGGATCTTCGGCGGGCAGATGGCCGAACGCGGCCAGGGCGGACACATCGTCAACACCGCTTCCGCGGCGGCCTATCAGCCCTCGCGGGCACTGCCCGCGTACAGCACCTCCAAGGCGGCGGTGCTGATGCTCAGCGAATGCCTGCGGGCCGAGCTCGCCGAGCGGTCGATCGGGGTCAGCGCCATCTGTCCCGGCATCGTCAACACCAACATCACGGCGACGACCCACTTCGCCGGTGCCGACGCCGCGGAGGAGAAACGCCTGCGGAAGCGGACCAGTCGGCTGTACGGGCTCCGCAACTACCCCCCGGAGCGGGTCGCCGACGCGATCCTCAAGGCGGTGGTGCGCAACCAGGCCGTGGTGCCGGTGACCCCGGAGGCCCGCGGCGCCCGTCTCCTGTCCCGGTTCAGCCCCGGCGCGCTGCGCGGGATCGCCCGGCTGAAGCCGCCGCTGTGAGCGGCCCCGGGCAGCCGGTGGCGGACCAGCGGGCCACCGAGTACCGGATCGAGGACCTGGCGCATGCGAGCGGGGCCACGGTGCGCACGATCCGCGCCTACCAGGACCGCGGCCTGCTGCCGACGCCGGAGCGGCGTGGCCGGGCCAATGTGTACCGGGACACCCATCTCGCCCGGCTCCGGCAGATCGCCGATCTGCTGGACCGCGGGTACACCCTGGCCAGCATCAAGGAGCTGCTGGACGCCTGGGACACCGGGCGCGGCCTGGGCGGGGTGCTCGGGCTCGTCGCCGAGGTGCACGGTCCCTGGACGGACGAACGGGCCGACCGGATCACCCGGGACGAGCTGAACCTCAAGTTCGGCGGCGCCCCGGACGACGAGGCGGTGGCCGAGGCGCTGGACCTCGGCGTGCTGGAGCCCGTTCCGGGACGGGAAGACGAGTTCCTGGTGCCGAGCCCCCAAGAGCTGGCCGTGGCGGTGGAGTTGCATGCCGCCGGAGTGCCGCTCAGCGCGATCTCCGGTCATCTGAGGGAACTTCGCGGTCAGGTCGAGCAGATCGCCTCGCGTTTCCTGGAGTTCACCACCGAGCATGTCTTCGCCCGCTATCTCGGCCACCGTCCACCCACCGACGCGGACGCGGCCGCAGCCGCCGCCATGGTGCGCAGACTGCGCCCGCTCGCGCAGCAGACCGTGGACGCGGAACTGGCTCGCGCGATGCGGACGTTCGCCACCCGCCATCTGCACCATCACCTGAGCGCGGACACACCTTTCGGCGTCGACTCCCCTGCGCCCGCGGTACGCGGCGTGGACCTCCCGCCGAGCACGATTCGGGCCGTTCAGCAGCTCGTTGGCGTGGAGAACGTCTCCGCCTTCGTCACGGCCGCCGCCGAACGCGAGGTACAAACAAGGACATTGGACGCATTGGCCCCATCAAACTTCAAATCAGCACACATTGAGCAAAGTGACTGATTCCACAGCTCGTTGTCCACAGAATCGCCAATTAGCCTGTGGATAACTCGAATTGACTGTGGATCAAACCTGTGGACGCACATTTCCTCGACGCATCGTGAACGAAACCCGGATGCGCCGGGGAGGCCGTCCCGGGCACCCTGACAACATGGACGAAAGACGCACCGTCAAGGTGTCCAAGTACCTCTCGAAACACCTGCGGCATCAGCCGGAGCGCATCGGCATCACGCTCGACGCCCAGGGATGGGTGCCGGTCGACACGCT
Source organism: Streptomyces sp. NPDC057697 (assembly GCF_042799335.1). Lineage (NCBI taxonomy): Bacteria > Bacillati > Actinomycetota > Actinomycetes > Kitasatosporales > Streptomycetaceae > Streptomyces > Streptomyces sp. NPDC057697. The sequence continues at coordinate 227,589 of NZ_JBHVJA010000003.1, forward strand.
GTTGCGCGCCCTGGCCCGCAACAACTTGCCCCTCACCCGGGCCGAGCTGGACCAGGTCGTCGCCCTCAACGACAAGCAGCGCTTCGCCATCGAGGGCGACCGGATCCGCGCGAGCCAGGGCCATACCGTCCCGGTCGATCTCGGCCTGCCACCGGCCGAACCGCCCGCGTACCTCTACCACGGCACAGTGGGCCACGCACTGGACTCGATCCGGAGCGAGGGGCTGCGCCCCATGAACCGCACCCATGTCCATCTGTCGCCCGACCGCGAGACGGCGACCAGGGTCGGCGCCCGCCGCGGCCGGCCGATCGTGCTGTCCGTCGACGCGGGCGCGATGCACCGCGCGGGCCACACCTTCCACGTCAGCGCCAACGGCGTCTGGCTCACCGAGGCCGTACCGCCCGCCTTCCTGCGATTCCGCGGCTGACGGACCGGCCCGGCCGGCCGCTCGTCCGGTGAGCGGCCGCCCCGTAGGGTCGTGACCATGCGTCTGAGCACTGTGATTCTCCCGATCCACCGCTGGAGCGAGGGCCGCGAGGTCTGGCAGCGCGCCGAGGAGCTCGGCTTCCACGCCGCCTACACCTACGACCACCTGGCCTGGCGGACCTTCCGCGACGGCCCCTGGTTCGGTGCGGTACCGACCCTCACCGCGGCAGCCGCCGCCACCAGCCGGATGCGCCTGGGCACCCTCGTCACCTCCCCCAACTTCCGGCACCCCGTCACGCTCGCCAAGGACCTCATCACGCTCGACGACGTCTCCGGCGGCCGCGTCACCCTCGGCATCGGCGCGGGCGGCAACGGCTTCGACGCCACGACGCTGCGCCGGAGCGACGAGGAACCGTGGACGCCCCGCGAACGGGCCGACCACTTCGACGAGTTCGTACCGCTCCTCGACCAGCTGCTGCGTGAGCCCTCGGTGACGTACGAGGGCACGTTCTACTCGGCCAACGAGGCCCGGAACATCCCCGGCTGCGTACAGCGGCCCCGGCTGCCGTTCGCCGTGGCCGCCACCGGACCGCGTGGCATGAAGCTCGCCGCCCGGTACGGCCAGGCGTGGGTCACTACGGGCGACCCGAAGCTGTACGAGACGGGTACGCCGGAGCAGTCCGTGGAGGCCATCCGCGGGCAGCTCTCCAAGCTGGGCACGGCCTGCGAGGCCGTCGGCCGGGATGCCGCCGAGCTGGACAAGATCCTTCTCACCGGCTTCACCCCCGACCGCCCGCTGGAGTCCCTCGACGCCTTCGTGGACTTCGCGGGCACCCACTTCGCACTGGGCTTCACGGAGATCGTCCTCCACACACCGATCCCCGACTCCGACTTCGCGGCGGACGAGAAGGTCTTCGAGCGCATCGCCACCGAGGGCCTGGCCCAGCTCGGCCGCTGACGGACCGAGGCGGCCGATGCGGCCGCGCCAGGGACGGACCGAGGCGTCGATGCGACCGCGCCGTTGAGGGCCCAATGCGGCTGCGGGACCGCGCCGGCCCGCTCGGTCGGCCGGTCGGCGCGATCGGCGCGGTCGGCGCGGTCGGCGGGTCGGGCCGGTCAGGGATCGGCCCGACCCGCACAGCAGGCGCGGCAAGCACAGCAAGCACGGCAGGCCCGGCGAGCACAGCAGGCCCGACAGGCACAGCAAGCACGGCAACCGTCGGCATATGCCACAGGCAGGTTCTCCAGGTCAGCGGCATGCAGCCTCAGATGTGCGCCCCTCCGCACGCCCGTGCACCGCCGTACGTGAGAATGGACGGGTGACCTCAGCTACCGACTCGCCCTCGCCTGCCGCTATCCGGCTGATCGCCACCGACCTGGACGGCACCCTGCTGCGCGACGACAAGACGGTCTCCGACCGTACGGTCGCCGCACTCGCCGCCGCCGAGGAGGCCGGTATCGAGGTCTTCTTCGTCACCGGGCGCCCGGCCCGCTGGATGGGTGTCGTCAGCGACCATGTGCACGGCCACGGCCTGGCGATCTGTGCCAATGGCGCGGCGGTCGCGGATCTGCACGCCGACGGCGAGCTGGTCAAGGTCCGGCCGCTGGAGCGCGACATCGCCCTCGATGTCGTCCACTCGCTGCGCGCCGCCGCCCCCGGCACCACCTTCGCCGTCGAACTGGCCACCGGCATCCACTACGAACCGGCCTACCCGCCCTTCCACCTGGACCCGGGCGCCACGGTCGCCGTCGCCGAGAAGCTGCTGCACGAGGAGACGCCCGGCGTCGGCGCTCCCGTGCTGAAGCTCCTCGCCCACCACGCCGAACTGGCCCCGGACGACTTCCTCGCCCTGGCCCGTGCGGCCGCCGGGGACCGGGCCTCCTTCACCCGGTCCAGCCCCACGGCCCTGCTGGAGGTCAGCGGTCCCGGGGTCTCCAAGGCCAGCACGCTGGAGCTGTGCTGCGCCGAGCGCGGCATCTCGCCCGCCGAGGTCGTCGCCTTCGGCGACATGCCCAACGACGTGGAGATGCTGAGCTGGGCGGGCACCTCGTACGCGATGGGCAACGCCCACCCGGCCGCCCTCGCCGCCGCCTCCGGCCGGACCGGCACCAACAGCGAGGACGGCGTCGCGGTCGTCATCGAACGGATCATCGCCGAGCGCCGAATCTGCGACGCCGGGCGCTGAGCCCGGCCGGCGCGCGCTGAGACCGGACAGCCGGGCGCCCCGTCTCCAGAAGGGACAGGCACTCGACCCCCTCCTCAGAGGGGCGCCTCCCACACCACCGTCGTACCGCCCCCGTCCTCACCGATCCCGGGCCCGTACCAGCTCGCGCCGCCGAGCGACTCCGCGCGGCGCGCCAGGTTCCGCAGTCCGCTGCGCCGCCCGCCCGCGGGGATGCCCACTCCGTCGTCGGCGACCGACAGCCGCACCGCTCTCCTCCCGTCCGGCAGCGTGGCGGTCGCGTCGACGACCACGTCGATCAACGACGCCTCGGCGTGCCGGAAGGCGTTGGACAGCGCCTCGCGCAGCGCCGCGATCAGGTTTTTGCCGGTCAGCTCACCGACCAGCGAGTCGACCGGGCCGAGGAAGCGGTGCGAGGGCTTGAAGCCCAGCGGTACCGCCGCCATGTTGATCTCGCGCAGGACACGGGTGCGCAGCCCCGACGGAGCCTCGGCGGGTTCCTGCTGCAACGCGAAGATCGCGGTACGGATCTCCTGGATGGTGACGTCCAGCTCGTCGACCGCGCGGCCGATCCCGGTCTGCACCTCGGGCACGACGCACCGGCGCTGGGCGCTCTCCAGCATCATCCCGGTGGCGAACAGCCGCTGGATGACCAGGTCGTGCAGATCGCGGGCGATCCGGTCCCGGTCCTCGTAGACCGCCAGCCGCTCCCGGTCCCGCTGCGCCTCGGCCATCATCAGCGCAAGGGCCGCCTGCGAGGCGAACTGGGTGGCGAGGGTCCGCTCCGCCTCCGAGAACGGTCTGCCGCCCCTGCCCCTCGGGGTGGCGAGCGCGCCGAGCACCCGGCCGCCGCTGTGCAGGGGCAGCAGCATGCTCGGTCCGTACCGATGGGCCAGCCTGGTGACCATCCGGGGGTCGGTGGCCGAATCGTCCACGAAGACGGCCTCGCCGCCCAGCAGTTTCGCCGCCACCGAGCTGTCCGGCCCGATGATCACCCCGAGCGAGGAGGAGGGGTCGTCGGCGGAGACGGCGACGATCTCCAGCCCGCCGTCCTCGGTGGGCAGCAGCACGACCCCGGCGGCGGCGTCGGCGAGCCTACGGGCCTGTTCGGCGACGACGGAGAGCGCGTCGTCGGCGTCCCCGCCGGAGAGCAGGGCGGTGGTCACGGCCACCGATCCGTCGATCCACCGCTCGCGCTGGCGCGCCGCCTCGTACAGCCGGGCGTTGCCGATGGCGATCCCGGCCTCCGTGGCGAGCACCCGCACCATGTGCAGGTCGTAGTCGTTGAACTCGCCGCCGTCGTTCTTCTCGGCCAGATACAGGTTGCCGAAGATCTCGCCCTGGACGCGGATGGGGACGCCGAGGAAGGTCCGCATCGGGGGATGGCCGGGCGGGAAGCCCGCGAACCTCGGATCGGCCGTCAGATCGGCGAGCCGCACCGGTACGGGATCGTGGATCAGCGCGCCCAGCAGCCCGCGGTGCCCGTCGGGGCGGTGCCCGATCTCGTCCGCCAGCTCGTCCGTCACTCCATAGGTGACGAAGTCGGAGAGCCCCTCGCCCTCCGCGTCGACGACGCCGATGGCGGCGTATCGGGAGTGGGCCAGTTCGGCGGCGGTCTCGCAGATCCGGTCGAGGGTGGAGTGCAGTTCGAGGCCCGCGCCGACGGAGCGCATGGCTTCCAGCAGCTGCGGGATGCGGGCGGTGATCTCGGTGGACAGGCCCTGCAGGCTGCGGGTCGCCCGGGTAGCCGCTTCGAGTGAGTCCTTCGGGTCCTGCTCCGGCATACCCCGAGAGTAGTTAGTACCGATTGGCGAGGAAAGTCGGCCGCCCCGCCTCCCGGCTCGCAGCAGGGCCCTCCGCGTGGTCGGACCGGGCCGGGGAGCCGGGCCCGGCGCGTCGACGACCGACGACAACGCGGCGCGCACGCGCCCCGCCCCGGCCCCGGAGACCAGGCCCCCACCGGGAACCCCGGACCAGCCCCCACGCACCCGCGGCACCTACGGGACCCGTACGGTCTCCCGAACCCGCACGGTCTCCCGCGCATCCATGGTCCCTCGCGGCATCCGGGCGGTCTCCCGTTCGCGCTCCAGCATCCGGCGCAGCGGGCCCTCCGTGGTCGCGAGATCGGCGTACGGGCCGCGCTGCACGACCCGGCCGGAGTCCAGCACCAGCACCTCGTCGACGGCGTCGAGCCCGTGCAGGCGGTGGGTGATCAGCACGGTCGTACGCCCCTCGGTGGCCTCCAGCAGGTCCGCGGTCAGGGCGTCCGCGGTCGCCAAGTCGAGGTGTTCGGCGGGTTCGTCCAGGACGAGTACGGGGAAGTCGGCGAGGATCGCCCTGGCCAGGGCGAGGCGCTGGCGCTGGCCGCCGGAGAGGCGGGCGCCGTGTTCGCCGACGAGGGTGTCGAGCCCGTCGGGCAGCGCGTCGGCCCAGTCGAGCAGCCGTGCCCGGCCGAGGGCCGCCCGCAGCTCCTCGTCCGTCGCACCGGTCCGGGCGAGCCGCAGGTTCTCCCGGATGGTGCTGTCGAAGACATGGGCGTCCTGGGCGCAGAGCCCGACGAACCGCCGGACCGTGTCCCCCTCCAGCGCGGCGGCCTCGACACCGCCGATCCGGTACGTACCGGCCCGTGCGTCCAGGAAGCGGACCAGGATCTGCGCGAGGGTCGTCTTCCCGGAGCCGGAGGCCCCGACGACCGCGATGCGGCGGCCGGCCGTCAGGGTCAGGTCGACGGTGTCGAGGGCGTCCCGCGATGCCCCGGCGTACCGCGCCGACAGTCCCCGTACCTCCAGGGGGAAGGGCGACGCGGGCGCCTCGACCGGGTTGCCCGGTTCGCGCACCGGCAGCGGGGCGTCCAGCACCTCGTACACCCGCTCCGCGCTCCGCTCGACGCGTCGGCGGTACTGCGCGGCGAGCGGCAGACCGGTCACGGCCTCGAAGGCGGCCAGCGGGGTGAGCACCACCACCGCCAGCTCCACACCCGCCAGCCGTCCGTCGTGCACGGCGGGCAGGGCGACGAGCGCGGTGGCGACGACGGTGAGCCCGGCGATCAGGACGGTGAGGCCGCCACCGAGCGCGGTGGTGCTCGCCGCGCGGGCAGCGATGCGGGTGAGGACGCCGTCGGCCTCCCGGGTCCGTTCCGCGCGCTCGGGCAGGGCGCCCGCGACGGTCAGTTCGGCGGTCCCGCCGAGCAGGTCCGTGATCCGGGTGGCCAGATCGGCGCGCGCCGGGGCGAGCCGGCGCTCCGTGCGACGGGAGCCGGCGCCGCTGACCAGCGGCACCCCCACTCCGGCCAGCAGCAGTCCGGCGGCCAGCACCACGCCCGCCGAGGGCAGCAGCCAGCCGATGAATCCGGCGGCCGCCGTTCCGACGACCACGGCGGTCCCGGCGGGCAGCATCCAGCGCAGCCAGTAGTCCTGGAGGGCGTCGACATCGGCGACGAGCCGCGAGAGCAGGTCCCCGCGCCGGGTCCGGCGCAGTCCGGCGGGCGCGACGCGCTCCAGCCCCCGGTAGACGGCGACGCGCAGTTCGGCGAGCAGCTTGAGCACCGCGTCGTGCGACACCAGGCGCTCGGCGTAGCGGAAGACGGCCCGCCCGAGGCCGAAGGCGCGGGTCGCGGTCACCGCGACCATCAGATAGAGGACCGGGGGCTGTTCGGAGGCGCGCGAGATCAGCCAGCCGGAGACGGCCATGAGCCCGACGGCCGAGCCCACGGCGAGGCTCCCCAGCAGCAGTGCGAGGGCCAGCCGTCCGCGCTGTGCCCCGGCGGCCTTCCTGACCCGGGCCAGCACCCGTCCGGTGTGGGCCGTGGTGTCCCGCAGGGCCTCGGGTTCCGCCGCCTCCTCGATCCGGGCGGTAGCGCTCGTCCCCGTCCGGTCGGCGGAGGCGCTCGCCGGTCGCGGCAGGGTCGCGGGCGCCTCGGTGCCCACCGGCCGCGCCGTCGTGTCCGGGGCCAGGGTCACCACCCGGTCGGCGACCGGGAGCAGCGCGGGGCGGTGCACGACCAGCAGCACGGTCCGCCCCACCGCCAGCCGCCGCACCGCCTCGACGATCCCCGCCTCGGTCCCGCCGTCCAGGCTCGCGGTCGGCTCGTCGAGCAGCAGCACCGGGCGGTCGGCGAGGAAGGCCCGCGCGAGGGCGAGCCGCTGCCGCTGCCCGGCGGAGAGACCGGCCCCGTCCTCGCCGATGAGCGTCCGCACCCCGTCCGGCAGCTCCGCCACGAAGTCGTACGCCCCGGCGTCCCGCAGGGCCGTCGCCACCGCGCCGTCATCGGCGTCCGGCCGGGCCAGTCGTACGTTCTCCGCGATGGTGCCCGCGAAGAGGTAGGGGCGCTGCGGCACCCAGGCGATCCGCTCCCGCCAGCGCTCGGGCGCGAGCGTCGCGAGATCGGCGCCGCCGATCCGTACCCGCCCCTCGTCGGGTGCTGTGAAACCGAGGACCACGTCGAGCAGGGTGGACTTCCCGACGCCGCTGGGGCCGACCAGGGCGACGGTCTCCCCCTCTTCCACCACCAGTGAGGCCCGGTCCAGCGAGGGTTCGGTACGGCCCTCGTGCCGTACGGTCACCCCCTCCAGCTCCAGCCGCAGGGAACGGGGAACGTCCGCCGTGCCGCCCCGCCGGGGCTCGGTCTCCAGGACCGCGAAGATCTCCTCCGCGGCCGAGAGCCCCTCGGCGGCCGCGTGGTACTGCGCCCCGACCTGGCGGATCGGCAGATAGGCCTCGGGTGCCAGGATCAGCACCACCAGCCCCGTGTAGAGGTCGAGTTCGCCGTGCACCAGCCGCATGCCGATGGTGACGGCCACCAGCGCCACCGACAGCGTCGCCAGCAGTTCCAGCGCGAAGGACGACAGGAACGCGATCCGCAGGGTGCGCAGGGTGGCCCTGCGGTACTGCGAGGTGATCGTGCGGATGGACTCGGCCTGCGCCTTGGCCCGGCCGAAGACCTTCAGGGTCGGCAGCCCGGCGACCACGTCGAGGAAGTGTCCGGAGAGCCGGGACAGCAGCTGCCACTGCCGGTCCATCCTCGACTGGGTGGCCCAGCCGATCAGGATCATGAAGAGCGGGATGAGCGGAAGGGTGACCACGATGATCGCGGCCGAGACCCAGTCCTCGGTGACGATCCGGGCGAGGACCGCCACCGGGACGACCACCGCGAGTCCGAGCTGCGGCAGATAGCGCGCGAAGTAGTCGTCGAGCGCGTCGACACCACGGGTCGCGAGCGCCACCAGGGAGCCGGTGCGCTGTCCGTTCAGCCAGCCGGGGCCGAGCTCGGCGGCCCGTGCCAGCAGTCGGCCGCGGAGCTCGGACTTGACCGCCGCGCTGGCCCGGTACGCGGCCAGTTCGGTCAGCCAGGCGACCAGCCCCCGGCCGAGCGCGACCGCGGCGAGCAGGATCAGCGGGGTCCGCAGCGCGGCGACCGTCAGCCCGTCCTCGAAGCCGCCGACCACCACTTCGGCGATGAGCATGGCCTGGGCGATGACCAACGCGGCCCCGAAGACTCCGAGCGCCACCACGGCCGCCAGGAAGAGACGGGTGGCGCGGGCGTGGTGGAGCAGACGCGGATCGATCGGTTTCACGTGAAACAGCCCCTAGCGAGCTCGGTCGACGGGCCGGGCCGTCCGGCGGATCGGGGTCGGCGTCGCGACCCCGGCACGATCCGCCGGCCGGGTCCCGGTGGCGTTCAGTGCGCTTCGGCGATGTGCTGCGTACCGATGCGCTTGCGGAACACCCAGTACGTCCAGCCCTGGTACAGCAGGACGACGGGGGTGGCGATCCCCGCGCACCAGGTCATGATCTTCAGCGTGTACGGGGTGGACGAGGCGTTGGTGACCGTGAGGCTCCAGGCGTCGTTCAGCGAGGACGGCATGACGTTCGGGAAGAGCGTCAGGAAGAGCATGGCGACCACCGCGGCGACGGTCACTCCGGAGAACGCGAACGACCAGCCCTCGCGTCCCGCCGCGATCAGGGCCACCGCGCCGACCAGCGCCACCACGGCGACGATCATCGCCAGCAGGCTCCAGCCGTCCCCGTGGTCGAGCTGGGTCCAGATCAGGAAGCCGAGCGCGAGCACCGCGGTCACGATCCCCAGCCCCAGCGCCAGCTTTCCGGCCCGTTCCCTTATGTCGCCGACCGTCTTGAGCCCCGCGAAGACGGCACCGTGGAAGGTGAAGAGGGAGAGCGTGACCAGCCCGCCGAGGATGGCGTACGGGTTGAGCAGGTCCCAGAAGTTGCCCACGTACTCCATGTCGGCGTCGATCTTCACGCCGCGCACGATGTTCCCGAAGGCCACCCCCCAGAGCACCGCGGGGAGCAACGAGGTCCAGAAGATGGCGTGCTCCCAGTTGGTCTGCCACTTCTCCCCGGACCGCTTGGCCCGGTACTCGAAGGCGACTCCGCGCACGATCAGGCAGACCAGGATGAGCAGCAGCGGCAGGTAGAAACCGGAGAACAGGGTGGCGTACCACTCGGGGAAGGCGGCGAAGGTCGCGCCGCCCGCGCTGAGCAGCCATACCTCGTTGCCGTCCCAGACGGGCCCGATCGTGTTGATCAGGACCCGTCGCTCCTTGCGGTCCCTGGCCAGCAGCTTGGTGAGGACACCGATCCCGAAGTCGAATCCCTCCAGGAAGAAGTAGCCGGTCCAGAGGACGGCGATGAGGACGAACCAGACGTCGTGGAGTTCCATCTCGGCTCCTCTGCTCTCAGTAGGAGAAGGCCATCGGCCGGTCGGCGTCGTCGTGGTCGCCGCCGATCCGGGTGGGCGGGTTGAGGTCGGCCTCCGTGAGCTCCGGCGGGCCTGCCTTGATGTACTTCACGAGCAGCTTGACCTCGATGACCGCGAGTACGGCGTAGAGCAGGGTGAAGCCGATCATCGAGGTGAGCACCTCGCCCTGCGAGACGCCGGGGGAGACCGCGTTGCGGGTCTGGAGCACGCCGTAGACGACCCAGGGCTGGCGGCCCATCTCGGTGAAGATCCAGCCCCAGGAGTTGGCGATCAGCGGGAAGAGCAGGGTCCAGAGCGCGACGATCCAGTAGCACCTGGCGAGCTTCGGGCTGAGCGCCTTGTTCTTGAAGAGGACCAGATGGGGCACCTCGTCCTCACCGGTCCGCAGTCCCGGGGGCAGCATGAACTTCCGCCGGGTCAGCCACAGCCCCAGGATGCCGAGGGCGAAGGACGCCATCCCGAAGCCGATCATCCAGCGGAAGCTCCAGAACGCGACCGGGATGTTGGGCCGGTAGTCGCCGGGGCCGAACTTCTCCTGCTCGGCCTTGTTGATGTCGTTGATGCCGGGGACGTACGAGGTGAAGTTGTCGTCCGCGAGGAAGGACAGTATCCCCGGGATGGAGATCTCCACGGTGTTGTGGCCCTTGGCCACGTCCCCGACCGCGAAGATCGAGAAGGGTGCCGAGTCCTGCCCCTCCCAGAGCGCCTCGGCGGCGGCCATCTTCATCGGCTGCTGCTTGAACATGACCTTGCCGAGCTGGTCGCCGCTGACGGCGGTGAGCAGTCCGGCGACGACCACGGTGACCAGGCCGAGCCGCAGCGAGGTCCGCATCACCGGGATGTGCTTCTTCCGCGCCAGGTGGAAGGCGGCGATGCCCACCATGAACGCGCCGCCGACCAGGAAGGCCGCGGTGATGGTGTGGAAGAACTGGGTGAGCGCGGTGTTCTGGGTGAGCACGTGCCAGAAGTCGGTGAGCTCGGCCCGGCCGCGTTCCTTGTTGATCCGGTAGCCCACCGGGTGCTGCATCCAGGAGTTGGCCGCCAGGATGAAGTACGCGGAGAGGATCGTGCCGATGGAGACCATCCAGATGCAGGCGAGGTGGATCTTCTTCGGGAGCTTGTCCCAGCCGAAGATCCACAGGCCGATGAAGGTGGACTCGAAGAAGAAGGCGATCAGCGCCTCGAACGCCAGCGGAGCGCCGAAGATGTCACCGACGAAGCGCGAGTAGTCGGACCAGTTCATGCCGAACTGGAACTCCTGGACGATGCCGGTGACGACGCCCATGGCGATGTTGATCAGAAAGAGTTTGCCCCAGAACTTGGTCGCCCTGAGGTACTTCTCGTTGTTCGTCCGGACCCAGGCGGTCTGCAGGCCGGCGGTGAGCGCGGCGAGAGAGATCGTCAGGGGGACGAACAGGAAGTGATAGACGGTAGTGATACCGAACTGCCATCGCGCCAGGGTCTCCGGCGCCAGAGCTAGCTCCACGTCGTCTTCTCCTTACGTCGCCGTAATCACACCGGCACTTTGCCCTTTAAATCCGACTAATCACGGGAGGAAACAGGACACGCTTGTGAACGCGTTCACATTCACAAGCATTATGGCGCACAGGCTTTCGGGACGTTCCGCCGGGGTACCCCTCCGGGGACGTTCCGAGCAATCCCCCCGAACCAGACGTACGGGCACAGTCGCGTCCGGCAACGACAAAGGCCCCGTACCTCGCCGGACGAGGTACGGGGCCAGGGGGGCGCGCGGGCCGACCGCGCCGCCGCCCTACAGCTCCTTGCGGTACTCCTGCGCCACCTTCAGGAACAGGTCGTTCGCCTCGTCCTCACCGATCGAGACCCGCACGCCCTCGCCCGCGAACGGCCGGACCACCACCCCGGCCCGCTCGCAGACCGCGGCGAAGTCGACGGTACGGTCGCCGAGCCGGATCCAGACGAAATTGGCCTGGGAGTCCGGCACGGTCCACCCCTGGCCCGCCAGCGCCCGCTGCACCCGCTGACGCTCGGACACCAACGAACCCACCCGCCCCAGGAGTTCGTCCTCGGCACGCAGCGAGGCGACCGCCGCGTCCTGTGCGAGCTGGCTGACGCCGAAGGGCACCGCCGTCTTGCGCAGCGCGGCCGCGACCGGCTCGTGGGCCACGGCGAAGCCGACCCGCAGACCCGCCAGGCCGTACGCCTTGGAGAAGGTGCGCAGCACCGCCACATTGGGCCGGTCCCGGTAGATCTCGATGCCGTCCGGCACCTCGACGTCCCGGATGAACTCCCGGTACGCCTCGTCGAGCACCACCAGGACGTCGCCCGGCACCCGGTCCAGGAACCGCTCCAGCTCGGCCCGGCGCACCACGGTGCCGGTCGGGTTGTTCGGGTTGCAGACGAAGATCATCCGGGTGCGGTCCGTGATCGCGTCCGCCATCGCGTCGAGATCGTGCACGTCGCCCTCGTTCAGCGGGACCTTGACCGAGGTCGCACCGCTGACCTGCGTGATGATCGGGTACGCCTCGAAGGAGCGCCAGGCGTAGATGACCTCGTCACCCGGGCCCGACGTGGCCTGGAGCAGCTGCTGGGCCACACCGACCGAGCCGGTTCCGGTGGCGAGGTGCGAGAGGGGCACACCGAAACGGTCGGCCAGCTCGTTCATCAGACCGGTGCAGGCCATGTCCGGGTAGCGGTTGAAGTTCGCGGCCGCGGCCAGGGCGGACTCCATCACCCCGGGCAGCGGCGGATACGGGTTCTCGTTGGAGGACAGCTTGAACGCGACCGGTCCGCCGGCGGCGGCCGGCTTGCCCGGTACATAGGCGGGAACGCCGTCCAGTTCGGCGCGCAGCTTGGGGCTCGTCTCGCTCACCGCAGGTCCTCCTCGACCGTCCGTACACATCAATACTGCTCACCTTATGAGGATTGGGCGCCGCTGCGAATGGCCGGAGCCGCCCAATCGTCCGGTGCGACCTGGAATGGGGGGAGCGCTCATCCCACCACCGCACGCCGGTGGCTCACGCCGTGGCGCGCATCCCTCGAAGAGGTGAGATGAGACCTCTTCGAGACATCGACCATTTAGTAGGCCCACCTGCCTCGGTACATGACACACCATGGCCAGCGCGCCGAACTCCCTTGGTTTGCCAGGCATTTGACCTTTTATGATCATGCAAAAACGTACCTGTCAACGAGTGAATATGCGACCGGGCCAACCGCCCTCGCGCGCCCTACTATCGGCTCGCCATGACAGCAGCAGGGAAGCACCAGGTGAGCCGGACGGACACACCCCGGCGCGGCGGCCGGCAGGGACGAGCGGGAATCCGGGACGTGGCCGCCGCCGCCGGGGTCTCCATCACGACCGTCTCCGACGCGCTCAACGGCAAGGGCAGGCTCCCGGAAGCCACCCGCCGCCATGTCCGCGAGGTCGCAGAGCGCCTGGGCTACCGCCCTTCCGCAGCGGCCCGAACCCTCCGTACCGGCAAGTCCGGCCTCATCGGCCTGACGGTGACGACCTACGGGGACGAACCCTTCACCTTCACCGAATTCGCGTACTTCGCAGAGATGGCCAGAGCCGCCACCTCCGCCGCGCTCGCCCGCGGATACGCCCTCGTCATCCTGCCCGCCACCTCACGCCACGACGTCTGGTCGAACGTCGCCCTCGACGGCACGGTCGTGATCGACCCCTCCGACCAGGACCCGGTCGTCACGGAGCTCGTACGCCAGGGGCTGCCCGTCGTCTCGGACGGACGCCCGGCCGGCACCCTGCCGGTCACCGCCTGGGTCGACAACGACCACCGGGCCGCCGTGCTCGATCTGCTCGACCATCTCGCCGCCGCCGGAGCCCGCCGCATCGGCCTGCTCACCGGCACCACCACCGACACGTACACCCGCCTCTCCACCACCGCCTACCTCCACTGGTGCGAGCGCGTGGGCCAGGACCCGGTGTACGAGTCCTACCCCGCCCACGATCCCTGTGCGGGCGCGGTGGCCGCCGACCGGCTGCTCGCCCGCCCGGACCGGCCCGACGCCGTCTACGGGCTCTTCGACCCCAACGGCACCGACCTGCTGGCGGCGGCCCGCCGGTACGGGCTGCGCGTCCCCGAGGACCTGCTGCTGGTCTGCTGCAGCGAATCCACCGTGTACGCGACGACCGAGCCCCCCATCACCACCCTCTCGCTCAAACCGCGCAGGATCGGCACGGCGGTCGTCCAGCTCCTGATCGACGCGATCGAGGGCGTGACCCACGACGGACCGGTCGAGCAGGTCATACCGACCGAACTCATCGTGCGGACCTCCTCGCAACGCCGTCCACCCCGCACGACGGTCAGTGCGCCCCGTTCCCCGGCAGGGGATTGATCAGGCAATTTCGGACCAATCGGCCGGTGAACCCGACGTGCGTCCGGATTCACCACCCCTGGTGCGTCACAGAGCACGATCCGCATTCCTATGATGGGCGCACGACACCGCGGACCACCCCGACCAGCAGGGCCCGTCAGGTGTACGGCGGCGCGACGGTGGTGGAGGGGTCGATGACACAGGGGGCCGGTCAGGAACCCGTGGTGCGGACTGCGACGTTGCGCGACTTCCGCGTACCGCCCTATGCCCAGGGCCCGGTGCCGCCGTCGCATCCGGGCAACGCCGTCCCCGGCGGCGAGCCGCCGGAGGGGTACACCCCCACCGCGCGCGATCTTCCCGTGATCAACCGCGGCGACACCCTCCACGTGGCCGCCGTCCCCGACCCCCGGCCCGTCCCGGACCAGGGCCTCGGACCGCTGTACGTCGTCGGCGACGTGCACGGCTATCTGGACGAGCTCCACGCCGCCCTCGCCGAGCAGGGCCTCATCGACGCCGAGGGCACCTGGGCGGCGGGCAACGCCCGGCTCTGGTTCCTCGGCGACTTCACCGACCGGGGGCCCGACGGCATCGGCGTCATCGATCTCGTGATGCGGCTGTCCGCCGAGGCCGCGGCGGCCGGCGGCTACTGCAAGGCCCTGATGGGCAATCACGAACTGCTGCTCCTCGGCGCCAAGCGGTTCAGCGACACCCCGGTCAACTCCGGTGCGGGCACGGCCACGTTCCAGGCCGCCTGGCTGCTCAACGGCGGCCAGAAGAACGACATGGAGCGGCTCCAGGACGTCCACCTCCAGTGGATGTCCCGGCTCGACGCGGTCGTCGAGGAGGACGGGCATCTGCTGATGCACTCCGACACGACGGCGTACCTCGAATACGGCACCACCATCGAGGACGTCAACGACACGGTGCACGCCATCCTCACGCGCAACGACGCGGACGAGTGCTGGGACCTCTTCCGGAAGCTCACCAAGCGGTTCGCCTTCCGTGACGAGACGGGTCCGCAGGCGGTCCGGGAGCTGATGTCGACCTACGGCGGACAGCGCGTCGTCCATGGTCACAGCCCCATTCCGTACCTCCTCGGAGAGGTCGGTTCGGAGGACGGCGAGGACAGCTCGGGCCCCGTGGTCGAAGGTCCGCACGTGTACGCGGACGGGCTCGCCATCGCCATGGACGGGGGAGTGACCATGGCCGGAAAGCTACTGGTCGTCCAACTCCCCCTGCATGACTGACGTTTCCCCGGGCAGACGCATCCAGACCTGACCACGCCGACCACCGGGCCTATTTTCGGAAACCCCCTGTCACCCCGTGCCGTGGGCGCTCTACCATCGGCGTACCAGTCGCAGGCTCTCCTCCGTTTCCGCCCGACTGCCCGTGTCGAGCGGGCGTTCAGGCCCGACGGAGCATCGGGGGATGCACATGAACAGCGCTCCGCACCTGCTGGCCGAGGACCGGCCCGAGTACGAACGGATCCTCGACGACGCACTGCGCCATGCCCATGAACGGCCGGATCTGGCCGGGGTCGGCGAGCGGCTCAACGCCGTGCAGCTGCGCACCATGGCCCTGGACGCCACGGAGCTGATCACCTCGACGGCCGCCACCGAGTACCAGCACTACGTGCGGGCCCGCGAGGAACTGCGCAGCGCCGACGAGGGGGAGGACCAGGCTGCGGACCCCAGGCCCGCGGCCGGCCGACCGCAGGGCTCGGGCGCCGGCCTGGGCGCCGTCGTCACGGTCCTGGCACCCATGCTCGCCGGTACCGCGGCCTTCATATTCCTGCTGGCCGGCTACCTGCTGAGGCTGCTCGACCCGGCACCGTCGTTCGCCTCCACCATGGTCTCCGCCGGCTGGTTCTTCGCGGCGGTAACGGCCGCCGCCATCCTGGTCGCCGCCGTCGGGCTGCTCGCCACCGCGCTGCGCAACGGATCGGCTCCGCAGCCCGTCGAGGAGGCCGAGGAAGAGCTGCCGGAGGACGTGGCACGGGCCAGGGAGGCATGGCGCCACGCCCTGCTGGAGCGCGGCATCTTGCCCTTCCTCCGGGACGCGCTCGCCGACCCCGGGGCCGGGCGCGCCTCCCGCACCCCGCTCCGCTCGGCGAACCGCATCCCGAAGATCGGCTACAGCCGTCCGGACTTCTCCAGCCCGGACGGCGGACCGGCGGCGGGCCCCCGCCCGACGTTCACCTCGCCGGACTTCACCAGCCCCGACTTCGGCGGCCCCGAACACGAACTGGACTGACCTGGGACCTGTCTTCGAACTGCCATGGTCCGGCCGCACGGCAGACGGCAGTGCGAAGACAGAGCCGAGCCCGCCCCGCCGCAAAGTGGAAGCCAAACCTCCACGCACCGGCTGATCAACAGGCAGCGGCCGCCCCGAAGAAACCACCGGGGCGGCCGCTCCCGGGTCAGTGCGCTGCTACATGCGCCGAAGGATCTGCGCGCCTGCCCGTTCGACCGTCGTACGGCTGTAGACATGGACCAGGGCGAGATGGAAGAGCGCTGGCGCAAGGGGAGCCCACCGATGGATCCGATCCGGCCGCAGTATGTACTTGACCACGGCCGCAGGACGGAAGGGCACGTAGTCGATGGTCTGATGTTCCCACCGGTCCGCGACTCCTCTGCTCATACGTGCCTGGAGACCTTCGCCGGTCATGCCCTTCAGCCTGGCGTAGAAGTGAGCACTCCAGTGGCGCTTGTCGATGTCCAGTACAAAAGCGAGCAGTTCGAGCGAGTACTCGTTCGGCTCGATGGAGAGTTCTTCCCGCATGCCGCGCCGGGCCACGGCATACAGGTCGGGGGCGCTCCGGCCCGAGGAGTCGATATGGCGTGACATGCCCTCGTTCACTGAAGAGTTCCAGACCCCTGGCGCCATGCGGACCCGGTCGCTGCGCCGGCTGACGACCAGCATGTCGTCGGTGGTCACCACCGCGATGTTGACGGCGAAACTGCACTGCAGAAACGCGGGCGCCCGTAGCGGATCGTCCGCGGCAAGGTAGCGGGACCGAGGAGTTGTGCCGTCGGCCAGCCGACGGTCGAGCTGCTGAGCCGCGAGGAACGTGTAGTAGTCCGTCGGGCGCAACCGCAGGTGCACTTCGGGCTGTTCATCCAGGGCGGTGCGGGAGACATCGAACGACTCCACCGCGTAGCGGGGGCCGTTCCACAACGGCGTCCGGCCCTCGCTACGCAGACGTTCGCTCTCGGCCTCGATCTCGGCGCGCCATCCGACCATGTCCGAGGGCAGCTCGATCGCCTCGTCGAGCACCTGGATGTACATGGCTTCCGCGGGTATCGATGTCTCGCCGTCCCCCTCCACGACCAGGGCGGACGTATGGAGGGGGCCCAGGGAGAAGGTCCTCCACGCGGGACTGGACTCCTCGCGCTGTCTCAGGCTGCGTACCGCTCTCGTGGAGCGCGTCCGCAGTTTGTACCAGCCGTCCTGCAGAGGCTGTTGGAACAGCACCGCGAACAACATGCCCAGCACCGCGCCGACTACACCGTTTGCCACATCGATCCCGCCCATGTCAGGCAGGGTAAGGACGTGGAACGACCCGTGCGCGATGTTGTCCCTTCCGTTACAGCCGGGGGCAGGGCCCCGCGCCTGGAGTGGCCCCGGACGACACAGCGACCGGGGCCCGCCCAGGAGTCGGCCCATTCGTCAGGTCAGTCCGCCATCGGCAGATAGACCCGGTTGCCGCTCGCCGCGAACTCCCTGGACTTCTCCGCCATGCCCGCCTCGATCTCCGTCTGCGATGCGCCGTGCTCGCGCCGGATGTCCTGGGAGATCTTCATCGAGCAGAACTTCGGACCGCACATCGAGCAGAAGTGCGCCGTCTTCGCCGGTTCCGCGGGCAGCGTCTCGTCGTGGAACTCCCGTGCGGTGTCCGGGTCGAGAGCCAGATTGAACTGGTCCTCCCAGCGGAACTCGAACCGGGCGTCGGAGAGCGCGTCGTCCCAGTCCTGCGCCCCCGGGTGCCCCTTCGCGAGGTCCGCCGCATGGGCCGCGATCTTGTACGTGATGACGCCGGTCTTCACATCGTCCCGGTTGGGCAGGCCGAGGTGCTCCTTGGGCGTGACGTAGCAGAGCATCGCCGTCCCCCACCACGCGATCATCGCCGCGCCGATGCCCGAGGTGATGTGGTCGTACGCCGGAGCGACATCGGTGGTCAGCGGGCCGAGCGTGTAGAACGGCGCCTCCTCGCAGATCTCCTGCTGAAGGTCGATGTTCTCCTTGATCTTGTGCATCGGGACATGGCCCGGCCCCTCGATCATGGTCTGGACGCCGAACCGCTTGGCCACCGAGTTCAGTTCGCCGAGGGTGCGCAGTTCAGCGAACTGGGCCTCGTCATTGGCGTCGGCGATGGAGCCGGGGCGCAGCCCGTCCCCCAGCGAGTACGTGACGTCGTAGGCCGCGAGGATCTCGCAGAGCTCCTCGAAGTGCTCGTACAGGAAGGACTCCTTGTGGTGCGCGAGGCACCACGCCGCCATGATCGAGCCGCCCCGGGAGACGATGCCGGTCTTGCGGCGCGCGGTCAGCGGTACGTACGGCAGGCGCACGCCGGCGTGCACCGTCATGTAGTCGACGCCCTGCTCGGCCTGTTCGATGACGGTGTCCTTGTAGATCTCCCAGTTCAGCTCCTCCGCCCGGCCGTCGACCTTTTCGAGGGCCTGGTAGAGCGGGACGGTTCCGATCGGAACGGGTGAATTACGCAGAACCCACTCACGGGTGGTGTGAATGTTGCGGCCGGTGGACAGATCCATGACGGTATCGGCGCCCCAGCGCGTCGCCCACGTCATCTTTTCCACCTCCTCCTCGATGGAGGACGTCACCGCGGAGTTGCCGATGTTGGCATTGACCTTCACCAGGAACCGCTTGCCGATGATCATCGGCTCGATCTCGGGGTGGTTGACGTTGGCGGGCAGCACCGCCCGCCCGGCCGCGATCTCCTCGCGCACCACCTCGGCATCGACGTTCTCCCGGATCGCCACGTACTCCATCTCCGGGGTGATCTCGCCCCGGCGGGCGTACGCGAGCTGGGTCACGGGCCGCCCGTCCCGGCTCCGGCGCGGCAGCCGCGGGCGGCCGGGGAAGACCGCGTCGAGGTTGCGCAGCCCGCCCCGGGGCGAGGTGTGCTTGAGCCCGTCGTCCTCGGGGCGGGCCGGGCGGCCGGGGTACTCCTCGGTGTCGCCGCGGGCGATGATCCAGTTCTCCCGCAGCGGTGCGAGACCGCGGCGGACATCGGTCTCGACGGTGGGATCGGTGTACGGCCCCGACGTGTCGTACAGCGTCACGTCCTTGCCGTTGGTGAGGTGCACCTGCCGGACCGGCACCCGGAGGTCCGGGCGCGAGCCCTGGACGTACCCCTTGTGCCAGCCGATGGACTTCCCGGCCTCGTCGCTCTGGTTCGAGGCAGGCGTGCGTGCGTCCGCTGTGGTCATGAGACCTACTCCCTACGCCGGCATTACCCGGTAACAGGTTCGGCGGTCGGCGCAGCCCGTCCCGTACGGACGTACGGATGTCAGCGCCCTCTCAGCCCGGTGCTCCGAGCTCCCGCGTGTGCAAAGGTTCCTCCACGCTAGCGCCCCTTCCGCCGTGATGAACAGAGGGCCCGTTCCTTCTTGCGATGATCGGCCGGTGACGTCCCCCCATATCGCCCACGAACCGCAGAGCCGTCCTCAGGACCAGCACCACGGTCACTCGCACGGCCACGGCCCTGCCGCCCCCGTCTCCACACATCTGCGCAAGGTCATCGCGGCCGTACTGATCCCGTTCGCCACCGCCGTCCTCGTCGGTCTGGTGGCTCTCTGGCCGGGTGGCACGCCGCCGCACGAACGGACCGGCGTCGGATTCGACCGGCAGACCCAGCAGGGAAAGGTGGTGAGTGTCGACAAGGTGGACTGCAAGGACGTGAACGCGGTTCAGACGCCCGTCGGCGGGGACACCACACCGCCCTCGGAGAGCGCACGGGGGTTGTGCGGGCACGCCACGATCGAGGTGACGACCGGTCATGACCAGGGCCGGACCTTCACCGAGATCGTCCAGCCCGACTCGCCCCGCCAGCTGCGCCGGGGCCAGGGCGTGGTCGTGGCGTACGCCCCCGACGCGCCCCACGATCTTCAGTACTCGGTGACGGACGTCAACCGGAAGTTCCCGATGACCCTGCTGGCCGGGATCTTCGCCCTGGTCGTGGTCGCGGTGGGCCGCATGCGCGGGGTGATGGCGCTGGTCGCGCTCGCCGTGTCGTTCGCCGTGCTGACCCTGTTCATCCTTCCGGCCATACTCCAGGGCTCGAATCCGCTGCTCGTCGCGGTGGTCGGGGCCGGCGCGATCATGCTGATCGCGCTCTACATGTGCCACGGTCCGAGCGCCCGCACCTCGGTGGCGGTGATCGGCACGCTGATCTCACTGCTGCTGATCGGGCTGCTCGGTTCGCTCTTCATCGGCTGGGCGAGCCTCACCGGGAACACCGACGACAACACCGGCCTCATCCACGGCCTGTACCCGCACATCGACATGAGCGGACTGCTGCTGGCCGGTGTCATCATCGGATCGCTCGGGGTCCTCGACGACGTGACCGTCACCCAGACATCGGCGGTCTGGGAACTGCACCAGGCCAACCCGTCGTTGGGTGTGCGAGGGCTCTACCGGGCAGGGATCAGGATCGGACGCGACCACATCGCCTCGGTCGTGAATACGCTGGTGCTCGCCTACGCGGGCGCCGCACTGCCGTTGCTGCTGCTGTTCTCCGTCGCCCGGAGCAGCATGGGGACGGTGGCCAACAGCGAGCTGGTGGCGGAGGAGATCGTACGAACGCTGGTCGGCTCGATCGGGCTGGTCGCCTCGGTACCGGTGACGACGGTGCTCGCCGCGTTGGTCGTCTCCGCGGACCGCACAGGGCTCGGCGCGGAAGCCGGAGCTTCGGCACCCGTACGGGCCGGGAAAGGCCGTCGTCGCAGGACCAAGCCTTGATCGTCTGCATCAGACGGGCAATTCACCCATTCGGCAGATACCGTGTTCGACCGATGAGCCGGTCGGCGGTCGTTCCCCGTCAGCCGGCGTTCTGTTCCTCGGCGAGGATCCGACCCAGGGCGTCCTCCAGGTTGCCCTCGAAGTCACCCAGCGTGCACTCCTGTCCGAGCGGAACCAGCTTGTCGGTCCGGTCGAGAAACGCCACAAGTGGTGCCGTACCGGCCCTGAAGAGGGCCCGGTCCTCGCCGACCTGAAGCCGGATGTGTACGTCGGAAAGGCCCTCGGGCTCGGTGGGTCCGATATGCACATCACCGTCACCACTGGGGCTGTTGAGGCCGTCGAGCAGCAGCTCACGGCCGAATGCCCAGGTGACGGGGGCGTCACCGGGCAGATGGAAGGTCATCCGGATCGCATATGGATCGCAGACCTCGTACCGGAGCTCCACCGGGATCCGGAAAGAGAGTTCCTCGGAAACGAGGAAGCTCATCATGACCTCAGCTTGAACCGACTCGCGCATCGTTCAACCCCGCAGTAGATGAATCTGGCCAGGAATGATCCCCCGTGGCCCTATTGACGCCATCGTGGTGCACGCGATAGCAGATCACAAGGAGTGATTTTTCAGATACTGATAGAGAACACGAACGAACGCAAGAGGTTGGCCACTTCGCCACGTAGTTGTTCGACTGCGGGGAGCAACCGGCTTTCCTGCTCCAGGGGTACGGAAATCGCCATCGCCGCTGCGGTGAAACCGGCCGTGATCGGGATGGCCGCGCAGATCGTGCCGAGGGCGTACTCCTGCCGTTCGATGACAGGTTCCATCCGTTCCAGCGACCGCAGTCGTTCGAGGAGAGCGGCGCGATCCTTCACCGAATAGCGGGTCAGCGGACGCACAGGGTGACGATCCAGGTGGTCCTCTCGGGCCTTCTCGTCGAGCTGGCTCAGCAGACACTGGCCGATCGCGTGCGCGTGCCCGGTCTCGCGGAAGGACGCCCACTCGTGGACGGCGGGGGTGGCGGGGGCGTCGGCGACCGCGACGAGTTCGATCTCGCCCTCGCGGTAGACGGCGCAGTAGACCGGTGCGCCGATGATGTCGCGCCAGCGGCCCAGCGCCTCGGCCATCCTGCCGCGGCGGTTCTGCAACGTTCCCTCGCCGACCAGGCGTTCGGCGGCGGTCCCCATGAGGAAGACGCCGTTCTCCCGGCGCAGATAGCCCTCGTGGGTGAGGGTGCGCAGCAGGTGGTAGGCGGTGGGAAGGGGAAGGCCCGCCTCCCGGGCCAGTTGTTTCGCGGGCGCCCCGTCGCGATGGGCGACCACGGCCTCCAGCAGCCTCAGCGCTCGCTGCACCGAACCGATCAGCGTCGGGGCAGCAGTGCTCGATGCCGTGGTCAACAGTCACCCCCAGGCATGGTGACGGGCAGTCAGCCCGCCTGTGGGGGCCGCCCCCACGGGCTGCCGCATGACTGGAGTCCGGAGACCGAACACCGTACAAACCACTGGTCAGTGTGGTGACGGACTGTTAATTCCCAGGTGGTGGCAGCGAACTGCCACTGTATCGGCCGGGTCCGCGAGGGGCGTCGTTTCGCCTTCCGCTTAGCTCAGCTGGGCTAACGCCCCGGCCGACCTCCGATCGTCCTACCAGTCGCCGCGCGAAGAGGACGACATGAACTTGCGGACGACGAAGACGAGCCCGCCGACCAGGATCACGAAGATCAGGACCTTGAAGAGCAGTCCGATCACGAACCCGATCACGCTGGCGATCAGACCGCCGAACACGACGATCGCGATGACCGGCACCGCGATCCACTTCACCCACCAGGGCATCCCCGCGAATATCTCCCGTACGGCCATCGTCCCTACCTCGTCTCCTTGAGTTCCTGCTTCGATGCTAGAGGCGCGGAGGGGGCCGCCGGGGGTTCGGCGGCCCTTGAAGTCCCCTGATCGACCCCTGAGGGATCCCTGAGACCGGACCCCTGCCCTCCGCCGCTCAGCCCTCCGGCGGGGAGAAGACCACCATCACCCGCAGGTCCTCGGTGATGTGGTGGAACTTGTGGGCGGTACCGGCCGGTACGTACACCACGCTTCCTCTGCCCACCTGCGTGGTTTCCATGCCGACCGTGATCGAGGCACGGCCGCTGACCACGAGGTAGACCTCGTCCTGCTGGTGCGGCTGCTGCGGGTCGAGTGCGCCGGCGTCCAGGGCGTACAGGCCGACCGACATGTTCCGTTCCTTCACGAACTGCAGGTACGCCCCGTCGTTGGCGGCGCGCTCCGCCTCCAGCTCGTCCAGTCTGAATGCCTTCATGGCCGGTCCGCCCCTTGCCTCTGTACTGCCGGTGTCCACCACCGATCACGTCTGCCACGATCAGACACATGAAGAATTTCGTAGTCAAGACGATCGCCAACGCGGGTGCGCTGGCCGTGGCCATCTGGCTGATCCAGGACATCACGCTGAGCGGCGGCAGCACCGGCCGCAAGGCGCTCACCCTGATCCTGGTCGCCCTGCTCTTCGGCCTGGTGAACTTCGTGGTCAAGCCGATCGTGAAGTTGCTGACACTGCCGCTCTTCATCCTCACGCTCGGGCTGATCACGCTGGTGGTCAACGCGCTCATGCTGCTGCTGACCTCCTGGCTGGCCGGGCTGTTCAACCTGAGCTTCCATGTCCACGGCTTCTGGACCGCCGTGCTCGGCGGCCTGATCATCTCGATCGTCTCGTGGGCACTGAACGTGATCCTGCCCGACGAGGACTGACCCGACGCCTCCTGGAACCAGTGCGGGCACGACCGGTGGCACACCGGAGAGAAACGAGGAAGCGGAATGAGCATCATGGGCGACGGAACCAGAGCGGTACGGGCCGGGTTGCCCGAACCGGAACAGTTCGAACCCACCCTGCCCGGTCCGGTCTTCGCCGCGCACTTCCATCTCTCCGGTGATCCGACCGGCCCGTACACCTACGGACGGGACACCAACCCGACCTGGACCCATCTGGAACGTGCCGTCGGAGAGCTGGAGGCACCGGGGGAGCCCGTCGAGACCGTGGTGTTCGCCTCCGGGATGGCGGCGATCTCGGCCGTGCTGTTCTCCCAGACCCGTACCGGCGACGTGGTCGTCCTGCCCGACGACGGCTACCAGGCCCTGCCGCTGGTGCGGGAGCAGCTGGAGGCGTACGGCGTCGAGGTGCGGACCGCGCCGACCGGCGGGGATGCCCAGCTGGCGGTCCTCGAAGGGGCCAGGCTGCTGTGGATCGAGACGCCGTCCAACCCGGGGCTCGACGTCTGTGACGTGCGACGGCTCGTCGAGGCGGCGCACTCGGCCGGCACTCTGGTGGCCGTCGACAACACGCTCGCCACACCGCTCGGCCAGCGCCCGCTGGAGCTGGGGGCCGACTTCTCGGTGGCCAGCGACACCAAGGGCATGACGGGGCACGGGGACATCCTGCTCGGCCATGTGACCTGCCGCGATCCGGAGCCGGCGGCGGCCGTCCGGCGCTGGCGCAAGGTGGTCGGCGCCATTCCGGGCCCCATGGAGGCCTGGCTCGCGCATCGGTCGCTGGCCACGCTGGAGCTGCGGATCGACCGGCAGTGCGCCACCGCCCTGACGCTGGCGGAGGCGCTCGTCGGACGGCCGGAGATCACCGGGCTGCGGTACCCGGGGCTGCCCACGGACCCGTCGTACCCCCAGGCCGTCCGGCAGATGCGGCGCTTCGGCTCCGTGGTGTCGTTCGTCCTGCCGGACCGCGAACGGGCCGAGCGCTTCCTGGCCGAGCTGCGGCTGGTGGACGACGCGACGAGCTTCGGTGGTGTGCGCTCCACCGCCGAGCGCCGGGGGCGCTGGGGCGGCGATGCCGTGCCCGAGGGCTTCATCCGGTTCTCGGTCGGCGCGGAGGACCCGGCGGACCTGGTGGCGGATGTGGAACGGGCTCTGGACGCGGCGCGGGGCGGGAGCTGACCACGGGAACAGGCGGTCCGAGCCTCCCCCCTCGTGGCTCGGGCCGCCCCGGTTCCCTCGCGAGGAACCGTCCGGACAAGGCTAGTTGACTCTCCGTCAGTGTCCAATCACCCCAGCGACAGAGACCTATCGACATATTTATAGTTGTACGGGTCCGAAGCGTCGCGGCGGTGGGAGGGCAGGACATGGACCTGACCCTGCTGCGCACCTTCGTCACGGTGCACCGGGCCGGCTCCTTCACCCGGGCCGCCGCCCTGCTCGGGCTCTCCCAGCCCGCGGTCACCTCGCAGATCCGGACCCTGGAGCGGCAGCTGGGACGCCCGCTCTTCCTGCGCAGGGCCCGTGGCGTGACCCCGACGACGATCGGCGACGAACTCGCGCACCGGGCGGCGCCCCATCTGGACGCGCTGGTCGAGATCGCCGAGGCGGAACTCGACGAGGAATCGGGCACACGGAGCCTGCATCTGGCCGGGCCGCCCGAGTTCACATCGGTGCGCGCCCTGCCCGCGCTCGCCCCGCTCGTCGGCCAGGGCCTGGCTCTGCGGAGCTCCTTCTTCGCCGGGGCCGACGAGGCGCTGGAGGGGCTGGCCGCCGGGCACCACGACCTGGCCATCGCGGCGACCCGGCCGCGCGGCGGGCTGCTGACCGCGACTCCGCTCTGCGACGAGGAACACGTCCTGGTCGCCGCTCCGCGCTGGGCCGCGCGTCTCGGGCCCGGGGCCCTGCGGCACAAGGGGCCGCTGGTGCTGGACCAGCTGCCGGTGGTGGAGGTCCACGAGAGCCTGCCGCTCGTCTCCCGCTACTGGGCCGCCGTCTTCGAGAGCCGGCCCGCCGTCGCCGGGGCCGTCATCGTGCCGGACCTCCGGGCGGTTCTGGAGTGCGCGGCCGCGGGCGCCGGGCTCGCCGTGCTGCCGCGCTATCTGTGCGAGCGGGCGCTGGAGCGGGGCGAGGTCGTGGCCCTTCTGGACCCTCCGGTGCCCCCGCTGCGCACCTACTTCCTGGCGGCGCGGACCGGCACCCTCGCGCTGCCCCACGTCGCGCGGGCGCACGAGTGGCTGCTGCGTGCCGCCGCCGACTGGTGAGCGCAGGACGGCCGGGGACCGGTCCGGTGTTTCAGAACCGGTTCCGCGGGCCACTCTCTTGCCATGACCGAACGTCCCGTGGTCAAGCGCACCGCACGCGCCATCCTGCTCGACGGCAACGACCTGATCCTCATCAAGCGCACCAAGCCCGGGGTGGATCCCTACTGGCTCACACCCGGCGGCGGGGTCGAGCCCGAGGACGCGACCGTGGTCGACGCCCTGCACCGTGAGGTGGACGAGGAGCTCGGCGCCAAGATCATCGATGTGGTCCCCTGCTTCGTCGACACCGTGGAACACATCGAGGGCGGCGGGGTGAAGGGCGTGAAGGTCCAGCACTTCTTCGTCTGCCGGCTGGAGTCGATGGATCCGTCCCGGCGGCACGGCCCCGAGATCGACGATCCGTGCGGGGAGTACGACATCGTGCGGGTGCCGTTCAGCCGGGTGGGGATCGCCGCCGTCCACCTGGTGCCGTTGTCGTTGCGGCACTACCTGGACGGCAACATCGAGGGCGTGCGCGCGATGCACGCGCCCGACCTGGGCTGATCAGCGCCGCTCGACGGGGAAGGGCGGTCGGCCTCCGCCCGGGGTCAGCCGGGCGGGCCTCGCTGGGCGGGGGTCGGGCGGCCGCCGCCCGGGGGACGGTCTTCGCGCAGAACGAGCGGGCGGTCGCCGCTGAGGTACGAGGCGGGCAGCCGCCGCGGTCAGGCGGGGCCCGTCGCGGCCGGTTCGTCGAAGTGGTCGTGCCGGATGCGCTCGGCCGGCATCCCGATGCCCCTGAGCGTGTCGACACCGCTGCGGATCATGCCGGGCGGGCCCGAGAGATAGGCGTCGTACCCGTCCCATGGGCCGCACTCCCGCACCGCCTCGGGCAGCAGCCCCCTCAGTCCGCCTCTCGTTCCCGGCCCGGTGGCGACCACCGGCCGCACCGCGAGCCAGGGATAGGTGTTCCGGAGTCGCATCATCGTGTCGATGTCGTACAGGTCGTGATCGCTGCGTGCCCCGTAGAAGACCTCCATGGGACGCCGGTCGCCGTGCTCCGCGACATCCTCGACGAGTGCCTTGATGGGTGCGATGCCCGTGCCTCCGCCCAGACAGAGCAGGCCGTGGTGGGTGGAGTGGTCGACCGTCATCGACCCCGTGGGCGGGCCGAGGCGCAGGATGTCGCCGGGGCGGGCCCGGTGCACCAGGGCGTTGGAGATCCAGCCGGCCGGCACCGCCTTGATATGGAAGGTGAGCAGGCCATCGGGGCGGGGCGCGGAGGCGAAGGAATAGTGCCGCCAGTTCCGCGGCCACCACGGAGTCTCCACGGCCGTGTACTGGCCCGCGAGGAAGGGGTAGGCCTGCCCGGGGCGGAGCGTGAGCAC
Organism: Streptomyces sp. NPDC057697; assembly: GCF_042799335.1. NCBI lineage: Bacteria > Bacillati > Actinomycetota > Actinomycetes > Kitasatosporales > Streptomycetaceae > Streptomyces > Streptomyces sp. NPDC057697. Next base: position 254,602 of record NZ_JBHVJA010000003.1, read on the forward strand.
CGCTATGTCGCGGGTCCTGAGCTCATGGGACACCACCTCCGCGTGCCACCAGGCCGGGGCCCACCGCTCTTCCTCGGCGGCGGCATCGATCATGATCTGCGACATCGTGGTGTAGGCGCGCACCCAGGCCGCTTCGGTCTCCCCGTCCCACGTGGTGGGGGCGTAACGGCTCAGGGCGCCCAGGAGCGCCTCCCCCACCGCGGGATAGTGCACGGACAGCGTGCCGTACTTGCGGTGTCCCCGGCCCAGTTCGCCGAGGTACTCGGACAGCGCGCGCGGATCGTCCAGCCGGTCGGCGGCGGTGAGGATCGCGCGGAGAAGACGGTCGCGCTGGACGTCCATCGCGACCGGGAACAGATCGCGCAGCTGGGGGTGGCGTACGAAAAGCAGTGCGTAGAAGTACGAGGTCGCACGGTCCGCGACGGGCGATATCTCGGCCAGGGTGCGATGGATCAGGGCCGCGTCGGAAGAGCTGTCCGTACCGTCTTCGGTCCACCCGGTGACCGGAGCATCCATGCTGTGCCTCGCCTCGTACGTCTCGTGGTCCCCCGGCCCAGCATGCCTTGCGCCGGACCGGGGCGGGACTGAACCATGACAGCCGTTCATGAACGCACCGGCCCCCGGGAGAGGGCGACTCACGGCGGTGAAGGCCGCAGGTGAACGCATGCTGTACGCCCAGGCCAGTACGCGCGGTTACTCCCGCGGCCGGACGCCCGATCGTTCCGAGCCCGGCACCGTGTTTCACGTGAAACCACTCAAACGCTCCGCCCGCCGCAGCCTCCTGGTGGCCCATGTCGCGGTATCCGTGAGCTGGCTGGGACTGACTGTCGGACTGCTGGCGCTCGCAATCGCCGCCTTCTCCACTTCGGACCCCGTCACCGCTCAGGCCGCCACCCGGTCCATGAAGATCTTCGGGGACTGGCTGGTCGTGCCGATCGCCCTGTTTTCCCTGTTCAGCGGTCTCGTTCTGTCGCTCGGGACACCGTGGGGGCTGGCCAGGCACCGCTGGGTCTGGACGAAGTTCTGGCTCACCCTGATCACCGTGGCACTGTCCGTCTTCTCCCTGCGGCCCGGCATCGACGCGGCCGCCGCCCGTGGCACCGTCGAGATCGACCTGGTGATCGCTCCGGCGGTGGCCACGGCGACCTATCTCTTCATCACCGCGATATCGGTACTGAAGCCCTGGGGACCCACCCGGCGCGGCCGACGGCCGCGCCGCCCGACCGGCTCCGGTAAAGGAGTGGACGTACGAACCCCGCGTCGTACAGCCTGACCCCCATGCCCAGCTCACTGCCCCGCCCGGTCGCCGGTCTTCCCATTCGGCGCCTCACCCCGGACGACCTGGTCGCCTGCGCCGATCTCTGCGAGGACCGTGGCTGGCCACGCGATGAGCACCGGTGGCGCCTGCTCCTCACCGCCGGAATCGGCTACGGCGTGGACGACCCCGAAGGCAAGGGGTTGATGGCCAGCTGCGTGGTGACCACCTACGGCTCACGGCTGACCGCCATCGGCATGCTGCTGGTCGCGGAGCGGTACGCGCGGCAGGGGGTCGCACGGCAGCTGATGAACCATGTGATCGCCGCGTGCGCAGACGTCCCGGTCAGCCTCTACGCCACAGCCGCGGGGCAGCCGCTCTACGAGCAGCTGGGCTTCTCGGCCGTGGGCCGCTCCCAGCGGGTCACCGGCTTCTTCCGCCCGACCGACGAGAGTCCCGACGGCGTGCACGTCCGCCCGGCCACGGCGGAGGATCTGCACGCCATGGTCCGGCTGGACTCGGACGTCTTCGGCGCCGACCGGACCCACCTCCTCGCCCGGCTGCCCGCGTACGCCGACCACATCCGGGTCGCGCGGACCGAGGGCGAGCTCATCGGCTACGCGGCGGCCTGGCCCAGCGAACAGACGCATGTGGTCGGCCCGCTGATCGCACGCGACACCGCCACCGCTCGGGCGCTCGTCTCCTCTCTCGCGGAGGCGACGGACCGGCCCCTGCGCGCGGACATCGACGCACGCCACACCGGGCTGCTCGAATGGTTCGAGAAGTGCGGTCTGCGACTCGGCTCCACGACCACGGTGATGACGCTCGGTGCCTCGGACCTGCCCGGCGACTGGACCCGTCGCCATGCCCCGCTGACGGTGGCGACGGGCTGAACGCAGCCGCCCGTGCGGCCCGAGGCCGCCACCGGCCGCAGCCCGTACGCACCCGCGTCGAGGACGGTGACCGCGACCGCGACGCCAGCATGGTGCCCGCGCCTCGCAACGCATACGCATACGCAATAGTTGCCTACGCTGCTTAGTCGCAAGCACGGTCTATTGCAGGAGTCGCCTATTCTGGTAGCAAGCGGCTCCGGCACGAAGGAGAGACCCGTGACAGCGACAGACCCCGCACCGACCACCCTCGCCCAGGGCTGGTGTGCGCTCTCCTTGCTCCACGGAAGGATCGAGGCCCGCATCGAGCGGGCTCTCCAGTCCGGGCACGGGCTCAGCGCGCGGGAGTACTCCCTGCTCGGCGTCCTGAGCCGGCAGCACAACGGCCCCGGCGGACACCTCCGGATGAAGCAGGTCGCTGACGCCGTCGTACTCAGCCAGAGCGCCACCACCCGTCTGGTCACCCGCCTCGAGGACCGCGGGCTGCTGACGCGGTACCTCTGCGACACCGATCGCCGGGGCATCTACACCGACGTCACCGCGGCGGGGCTCGCCCTGCTCACCGAGGCCCGCCCGACCAATGACAGCGCGCTGCGGGCCCCGGTGCAGGTCGCCTGAGCCGCCGCGTGGTCACGGGCCGCGACACCGGCGAATCCCCGCACCGTCGGGACGATCTGCGTACCCTGCCGATCATGAGCGATCTCGACATACGACCGGCCGGCCTCGACGACATCCCCGCGATCGTGGCCATGCTCGCCGATGACCCGCTGGGCGCGGAGCGTGAGTCGCCGGACGACCTGGCCCCGTACCGCGCCGCGTTCCGGCGGCTGGCGGACGACCCGAACCAGCATGTGGTCGTCGCCGTGCGCGAGGGCCGCATCGTCGGAACCCTTCAGCTGACCGTGATTCCCGGCCTCTCCCGGCGCGGCTCGACCCGCTCGGTCATCGAGGGCGTCCGCGTCCACGCCGACGAGCGCGGCAGCGGACTCGGTACCCTGCTGATCGAGTGGGCCGTGGACGAATCCCGGCGCCAGGACTGCCAGTTGGTCCAGCTGACGTCCGACGCGACCCGGACCGATGCCCACCGGTTCTACGAGCGGCTCGGGTTCACCGCAAGCCACGTGGGGTTCAAGCGCGCGCTCTGAGCCTGTCAGGAGTCCTGGAGGTCGCCCATGCAGCACATCAGCGATGAACAGCGCAGGATCAGAATCGGCCGACGTCATCTCCTGGCTCCGTCCGCACGGGCCGTCTCCCCCGTGGCCGTGGCCGACGCGGTCGTCGCGCTGCACGCCACCGACGCCGCCACCGTCTTCCTCTCCACGTGTGCCCGTATGTCCGAAGCGGGTGTCGCCCCGGTGGAGCGGGCTCTCTACGAGGAGATCTCCCTGGTCCGGCAGCTCTCCATGCGGAACACCCTCTTCGTCGTGTCCCGGGAGCTCGCCCCCTGCGTCGACGCGTCGAACGCGCGGGCCGTGGCTGCAAAGGAGCGCCGGACCCTCCTCAAGCATCTGGCCGACGACGGCAAGGGCCTGGACGAGCGCTGGCTCGCCGACACCGAGCAGCAGACCCTCGCGGCCCTCGCCGCCCGCTCCACGGCCACCGGCGCCGAACTCTCCGCCGCCGTGGCCGCGCTCCGCACGAAGATCACCCTCTTCCCCGGGAAAAGGGCCGAGACCGTCCAGAGCGTCGCCTCCCGTGTCATCCGGATCCTGGCGGCCGAAGGCCGCATACGCCGGGACCGGCCTCGTGGCTCCTGGACCTCCAGTCAGTTCCGCTGGACGGCTGCCGAGCCGTGGCCGTTCGAGGAACCCGAACAGGCACGGGCCGAGCTGGCCCGTCGGTGGCTGCGCGCCTACGGCCCGGCGACCGAGGCCGATCTCAGGTGGTGGACCGGCTGGGGCCTGGGCCCGGCCCGCAAGGCCCTGGCAGCCATCGGGGCCGAGGAGGTCCGGCTGGACGGCGGAGCCGTGGGACGAGTACTGCCGGAGGACCTGGAACCGGAGCCGGCCCCGGAACCCTGGGCCGCGCTGCTTCCGGCGCTCGACCCCAGCGCCATGGGATGGACCGACCGCGGCTTCCACCTGCCGACCGGGCACAGGGAGGCGCTCTTCGACCGGTCCGGCGACATCGGCCCGACCGTGTGGTGGAACGGCGGGATCGTGGGCGGCTGGGCCCAGCGGGCCGACGGCGAACCGGTCTGGCGGCTGCTGTCCGATGTGGGCCGGGATGCCTCCGCCGCGATCGAGGCGGAAGCATCCCGGTTCTCGCAGTGGGTGGGCCGGATGCGGGTCACGCCCCGCTTCCGCACACCTCTGGAACGGGAGCTGACGGCCTGAACCGGCCCTCCGCTCCCTGTCGTTTCACGTGAAACACAGGGGCTGAGCGACATGTTTCACGTGAAACGTGAGGCTCAGTCCTCCAATCCCCGCCATCCGCCCTCGTCCACACCACCGGGAACGTCCGTGGCCGGGTCGTACGGCTCCCGGGTGAAGACGAACGAGCCCAGGTCGAGATGGTCCACGCTGCCGTCGCTGTTCCGGACGACACGCAGTGTCTCCCCTGCGTAGTAGCCGTCAAGACCGATCCAGGTGCCATCCGGCCGGGCGGTGAAGCGGGCTCCGCGACCATCACCCTGCAACGGCCCGAGTTCCAGCCCGCCGTCCGGGGCCATCCGCAGGATGTTCGCACGCGGACCCCAGTACCAGGGGCCGGTGAGCGCGAGCAGCCCGGCGTCCACCTCCGGCAGCGGACGCCAGGGCTCGGGGATGCGCGGCTCGGACTCGGCCACGATGTCCACGAGGTCGGCGGCTACACCACCGATCATCAGCCCCGATGTCGTATTGGTGAGCACGACGGCCGCCACGTCGTCCTCGGTGCTGATCCACAGGGCGGCCAGGAATCCGGGCAGCGACCCCGTATGCCCGAAGAGCGTGCGGTCGCCGCTCCGTACGCATTGAAGCCCCAGGCCGTAACTGGACTGCCAGTCGCCGGACTCGTTCGGTGCGGACGGTTCACGCATCTGCTCCACGGAGTCGGCACGGAGGACCCGGTCGTCCCCCTCGGCCAGGAGCGCCGCGAAGCGCAGGAGGTCGCCGGTCGTGGACCAGAGCTGGCCGGCCGGGGCCATCAGTCCGAGATCCTCGGCCGGTTCGGGCAGCATGACATCGGCCCAGGGATGCACGGCCCAGCCTCCCGCGTGCGGCGACTGCGGATGGAGGCTGGTGCGGTGCATGCCGAGCGGCTCCAGGATCTCGCGCCGCAGCGCCTCCTCCCAGCTCACCCCGCGCACCTTCTCGACCAGCGAGCCCAGCAGGGTGTAGCCGGGGTTCGAGTAGTGGTGGCGGTGGCCCGGACGGTGCATCCGCGTCTGCTCGCCGAGCACATCGGCCAGTTCGGGCCGCAGTGTGCCCGGCGTCCGCTCCCACCAGGGCGCCGGCGACTCGGCAGCGAGCCCGGCACTGTGCCCCAGCAACTGGTGGACCGTCACTCCGCCGACCCCGGTCCCGGGCAGATGCTCCTCCAGCGGATCGTCCAGGTCCAGCAGACCTTCGTCGCGCAGACGCAGGACCAGCACCGCGGTGAAGGTCTTGGTGAGGGAGCCGATCCTGAACTGGGTGTCGGCGTCCGGAGCATGCCCGTCCACGCAACTGCGGGATCCGTTCCAGACGGTACGTCCGTCCCGCTGTACCGCGGCGACGAGAGAGGGCGCGCGGCCCTCCGACTGAGCGGTGGCGATGCGGTGCAGCAAGGCACGCTGCGTCCCCGGGAGCAACTGTTCGAATGAGAAGGTCATGCTCACACACCTACCCGTAGAACCAGGCGGTGGCGAGCTCATTTCACCGTCCCGGGCCACATCCCGCGCTCGTCCTCCTGCGGCCACACCGCGACCTGCGCCTCCCGTGCTCCCGAGGCCGCTCCCCGGTGGGCCTCAGGAGCCCACCGCGCTTCCCCGTGCTCCGCAGGCCCGCGCCCGACGAACACCCGGCAGTACGCCCTGCTCCGGCGACTGGAACCCACCGATCTCGTGCTCCAGCAGTTCGGCCAGCCTGAGCGGCGTGCGGTCCTCGAACATCGGGCCGATGAGCTGCACTCCCACCGGCAGCCCCTCGGGAGACCGGCCCGCGGGTACGGCGGTGGCGGGCAGGCCGGGCATGGTGGCCGCACCGGCCCAGACGAGCTGGTCGAAGTACGGGTACTCGACACCGTCGATGTCGATCCGGCGCTCTCTCGGATCGGGGTTGTGGTCGTGCGGGAACGCCGGAGTGGGCGTGATGGGACACACCACGGTGTCGAACTCCGCGAACAGCCGCCGCCAGCCCTGGCGATGGAGCTCGCGACGGCTGTTCGCCTCCATCCAGTCATGGTGGCTGAACACCATGCTGCGCAGCCGCACCGCATCGAGGCTCCGGTCGTCCTGACCCAGCTCCGCGGCGCGCGCCCGCAACTGTTCCTTCGCCTCGACGGGAAAACGCGCCACGGAGCTGGAGAACAGCAACTGCGTGTAGAGCACGGCTGCTTCGGTTAGATCGGGCAGCAGCGGACTGTGCCATTCGACGCGGGCACCGCCTTCGACGAGCGCGTCGGCCACGCGCCGCACACCCGCCCGCACGGCGGACCCGGTCGGAATGAGCGGATGCTCGTCCAGGACCAGGACCCGGAAGTCGCGGAGCCGCTCGTGGCGCGCGGGCGGCAGCGTCACGTCGTACGCCACACCGAGTGTCAGCTCATCCGGTCCGGCCATGACATCGAGCAGGAGTGTGAGGTCGCGGGCGCTGCGCGCCATCGGACCGGCGACGGCGAGGTCGGGGTCGACCGGCAGCGCGGGTGCGGGCGGCGGGGCCATACCGCGGGTCGGTGCCAGACCGAGCGTCGGCTTGTGTGCGTAGATGCCGCAGAAATGCGCGGGCGTACGCAGCGAACCGGCGATGTCGGACCCGATGGACAGCGCGCCGAACCCGGACGCCAGGGCCGCCGCCGATCCGCCGGACGAACCCCCCGAGGTGCGACTGTGATCCCACGGGTTGTTGGTGGTGCCGTAGATCTCGTTGAAGCTCTGTATGTCCTGCAGCCCCAAGGGCACATTGGTCTTGCCGAGCACCACCGCGCCCGCGGCCTTGAGCCGCGAGACCTGCACCGCGTCCTCGGTCGGCATGAAGTCCCGGTGCTGTGGCATCCCCCAGGTCGTGGTCATACCGACGACGTCGTAGGACTCCTTGACCGTGACCGGAACGCCGAACAGCGGCCCGTCCTCGCCATGGGCGCGCGCCTGGTCGGCGCGGCGTGCGGCGGCCCGCGCACGGTCGAAGTCCGGCACACAGATGGCGTTGACGGCCTTGTCGTCACGCTCGATACGGGCGATCGCCTCGTCGGTCAGTTCCGCCGAGCTCACTTCACCGGCACGCAAGGCAGCCGTCATGTTCTCGGCCGTCAGAAGAATCTGCTCCATGAATCGGACCGTAGCGGCCCCTGAGCGAGGGCAGGAAATGCCGCTTCGCACAACCGCACGGCGGGAGTTGGACTGCCGAACCTTCCCGCCCCGCCTCATGGCCACCTCGCCTCGACGCCCTCCAACCGCTCGGCTCCGCGGCCGTGCGACGGCGCGGTCCCGTCCTCGCGTCGTCACCCCGGCGGGCGAGAAGTCGCACGGGCCGACCGGTGACGTCGGCTCCGGCCAACGGGCTCCGGGCGGAGGACCCGCAGCAGCCGTCCGCCGAGCAGCACGGCGCAGCCCCCTGTGGTCAGCAGCCCGCCGACGAGGAAAGTGCCCCGCACACCCGCCGACGGCAGGACCAGCCCGCCGAGCGCCGCGCCCGCCGCGATCCCGGCGTTGTAGAGACCGGAGTTCGCCGCGAGGGCGATGTCCGTGCGGCCGGGGGCGCACCGCAGCATCGCGTTCTGGGTGGTCATGAACACCGGACCGAGTGCACCGCCCATCAACGCCAGGAACACCACCGCCGCCACCTGCTCGGTGCCCACCGCGTACAGGCCGAGCATGCCCACCGCCTGCATGGCGACGGCGGTGGTCAGCGCGGCCTGCGGAAAGCGGTCCAGCAACGCCCCGGTGACGCTCACTCCGGCCAGGCACGCGACCCCGAAAGCCACCAGCAGGGCACTGACCGAGCCCGAGGAGAACCCGCTCACGTCGCCCAGGAACTTGACGACGTAGGTGTATCCCGCGAACGCTCCGGTGGCGGACAGGGCCCCGGCCGCCAGCACGATCCCGAACCGGCGGGCGTCGGGACCGGTTCCGTAGGCGGCGCTCTCCTCATCCGGAGGGGAGGTGGGCAGCAGGGCGGCGATGGTCACCAGAGAGACGAGACCCAGAGCCGCGAGCAGGGCGACGGGCACCTGCCAGTCGCTCCGCTGCCCCAGCCAGGTCCCGGCGGGGACACCGAGCACGAGGGCAAGCGAACCGGCGACGGACAGCGCTCCGACCACACGTCCACGGACCTCGGAAGGGAACAGGCCCACCGCGACCGGTCCCATCACGGCCCAGAACAAGGCTTGGGCGAGCGCCGTCAGCAGCCGCGCGAAGAGGAGCGCCCAGTAGGAGGTGGCCAGGGCCGAGACCAGGCTGGACACGACCAGCGCGGCCAGCAGTCCAGTGAGCACATGGCGTCGGGGCACGGCCCGCACGGCGTGGGCGAGCGGTAATGACGCGACGGCCACCGTCGCGCCGTAACCGGTGACCAGGAGACCGACCGCTGACACCGACACCCCGAGGCTCTCGGAGATGAGCTCCAGAAGGCCGATCGGCAGGTTCTCCGCGGTGTTGAGGGTGAAGGCGGCCAGCATCAGGGCCACGAGCACCGCCCACCTGTGCCACGGGGGCGGGTGCGTCGTGACCTTGCGGACTCTCCCCGCCCTCGCCCATCGCGCCCGCTTCGCGGCACCATTCATGCGGGTAGCTCACCGGGCTCACCGGGCCCGCCGCAACCGAATACATCTGCGGGCAGTCGAACGCTCCCGGCGCAGAGCAGCTCTTCCTAGTCCGGCGCGCTGGAGTTCTCGGGCCGGAGCAGTTGTCGTGCGAGGAGCTCGGAGCGAATCAGTTCGAGCAACCGCCCCATCCAGTTCCGTCCCCGGCCCTCGGGGACATCTCGCCAGAAGGGGGAGTCCGAGAAGCCGGTGTAGCTGATCCTGGCGTCCCCCGTGGACGCGAGGACCTGGGCGAGTTCAGGGTGCTGAGTGAACTTCGCGCGCAGGAGCTCTGCCATGACCGCGAGCCGAACGTCGGGCCAGTCGCTCCGGTGCGTTGCCCGGCCGCCCAGGTCATGCGCCTCCCTGCCGGAGGCCGCGTCCCGGATGCTGCTTCTGTCGGACGCGTCGGCCGCCGACAGCGCCCAGTACCCGTGCAGCACGGACGCATAGGACTCGCCGGCGACCACGATCCGGGCAGGGAAGTCGTTGCGGAGCACGAACAGGCCCGGCTGCTCGGGCCATCCCTGCGGGTGGAAGGTTTCGTGCGAGACGAGGGCCGGGCGGCCGGGCCCCGAAGGGTCGTCGGCATGCTGGACGGCCAGCCGCTCCCGCTCCTCCTGGACGCCCTGATCTCCGTGGCCGAAGTAGTCCAGGGCGTCCTGGTGCATCTGCTCCGTCACTACCGGGCCATCGCCGCCGACGACCTCGCCCATGTCCGTGAGCAGGATGCGCAAGGGGCGGTCCTGTCGGTCCATGTCGCCGAGGACGTAGATCCGGAGATGCGGCGGAACCGCCAGATATGCCGCCCGGAGAAGTTCCCGGTTGGACTCGACCGGCTCCTGCTGAAAGCGTCGGATCGCGTCCCAGCAACGCTGCCCGGAAGTCGGCCGTCCATTGAGTTCTTCGATGCGGTCAGCGACTTCCAGAAGGAATCCCTCCGGTGTCAGCGGTTCGCCGTGCCGGGAAGCCCACTTCGATGGTTCGTCGGGAAGGGGCGGGGCCCCGGGGTTGGTCACCGCCCATCGGCCGCTTGCCAGCATCTTCTCCAGGCCGGCCAGGTCCGTGCTCTCTCCGCAGGTGATCGTCCCATCCGCGAAGACGATCAAGTCGTCGAGGTAGTACTCACTGCCCGGTAGATATCGCCGCCAGACGTGGCACCAGGCCCCGTCGATTCTCTCCCCATCCACCATCCGATATGTCGGTCCCTGCCATGTCATATGCGCACGCTATCGCCTGCGAAACGATCATCGGAATAGCTCGGCGCCCCCAGGTCGCCGCTTCCTCTCCGGGTTGCGCCGGTCTCCCGCACGGACCCGGTCAGGTCTGTGCCATGTCCACGAAGCGGGAGTAGTGGCCCTGGAAGGCCACCGTGATCGTTGCCGTCGGGCCGTTACGGTGCTTGGCCACGATCAGGTCGGCCTCACCGGCGCGGGGGGACTCCTTCTCGTACGCGTCCTCGCGGTGCAGCAGGATGACCATGTCGGCGTCCTGCTCGATGGACCCGGACTCACGCAGGTCGGAGACCATCGGCTTCTTGTCCGTGCGCTGCTCGGGGCCACGGTTCAGCTGGGAGAGCGCGATGACCGGGAGCTGGAGCTCCTTCGCCAGCAGCTTGAGGTTTCGGGACATGTCCGAGACTTCCTGCTGGCGGCTCTCGGCACGCTTCGAGCCGCCGGACTGCATCAGCTGCAGATAGTCGATGACCACCAGCTTGAGGTCGTTGCGCTGCTTGAGACGGCGGCACTTCGCCCGGATCTCCATCATGGAGAGGTTCGGGGAGTCGTCGATGTAGAGCGGGGCGGCCGAGACATCCGGCATCCGGCGGGCCAGCCGTGTCCAGTCCTCGTCGGTCATGGTGCCGGAACGCATGTGGTGCAGCGCCACCCGCGCCTCGGCGGAGAGCAGACGCATCGCGATCTCGTTGCGCCCCATTTCGAGGGAGAAGATCACGCTGGGCAGGTTGCTCTTGATCGAACAGGCCCGTGCGAAGTCGAGGGCCAGCGTGGACTTACCCATGGCGGGACGGGCCGCGATGACGACCATCTGGCCCGGGTGCAGGCCGTTCGTCAGCGCGTCGAGGTCGGTGAAGCCGGTCGGCACCCCGGTCATCTCCCCGCTGCGCGAACCGATCGCCTCGATCTCGTCGAGCGCGCCCTCCATGATGTCGCCGAGCGGCAGGTAGTCCTCGCTGGTGCGCTGCTCGGTGACGGCGTAGATCTCGGCCTGCGCGGAGTTCACGATGTCGTCGACATCGCCGTCGGCCGCGTATCCCATCTGCGTGATCTTCGTACCGGCCTCGACCAGACGTCTCAGGACCGCCCGCTCATGGACGATCTCCGCGTAGAACGAAGCGTTGGCCGCGGTCGGCACGGACTGGACGAGGGTGTGCAGATACGGTGCCCCGCCGACCTTGGTGATCTCGCCGCGCTTGACCAGCTCGGCCGCCACCGTGATCGGGTCGGCCGGCTCGCCCTTGGCGTAGAGGTCGAGAATGGCCTGGAAGACGGTTTCGTGCGCGGGACGGTAGAAGTCGTGGCCCTTGATGACCTCCACGACCTCGGCGATGGCGTCCTTGGACAGGAGCATGCCGCCGAGGACCGACTGCTCGGCGTCGAGGTCCTGGGGCGGCACCCGCTCGAAGCCGGTGGATCCGCCGTCCCAGCCGCCGCTCTCACTGCCGCGTTCGTGCTGCTCGCCGCGGTCCCGGCCGTCACCTCGGCGCGGCCGGGAAACGGGCAGACGGTCGCTGGGACCGGCCTCGGCCCAGGGGCCGTCCACAGGCTCGGGAATGCTCACCGGGCCACCTCCTCCCGTCCGCTCCGCGGACCTCGCCATGCCACTCTTTCTTACGGCACAGCACCGACAAACAAGACGCCCGACTCCGGTTCCGGCGCGTCGAGTTATACGTGGTTCCAGGACCGAACGAGGTGCGGTCGCCGGTCCACGTTAGGCCGCTCGGCACCGTCAGCCAATCTGGTTATCCACAGGCCATGTGGACGACCGACCAGATGCTGTGGAGAACCCCTCGGAACCTGTGCACGGAGCGGGGGACAGCACTGTGGACAAACTCATAGCACCTCCACCACCACAGCTCTGACCTGGGCTTTCCCCGTCCACGGGCTGTGGGGGAGAAAAACTTTCCGAGTCAGCACAAGATCACGACAAACGGCCCACAGGAGAACGCCGCACCTCAGCAAATGTAAGGACCCCAAGGGCATTGCATCCATTACCTGTGGAAGATTAGATTGACCCCCATGATCCAGGCCCCGGCAACCCCTCCTTCCAGCCGCCGACGACACGACCGCGAGATCATCTCGCTCGCCGTCCCCGCCTTCGGCGCACTCGTCGCCGAGCCTCTCTTCGTGATGGTCGACAGCGCGATCGTCGGCCATCTCGGCACCCCGCAACTGGCCGGCCTGGCCGTTGCCGCCGCCCTGCTGACCACCGCAGTCAGCATCTTCGTCTTCCTCGCCTACGCCACCACCGCGGCGGTGGCACGACGGGTCGGCGCGGGCGATCTGGCCTCCGCGATCCGGCAGGGCATGGACGGCATCTGGCTGGCGCTCCTGCTGGGCGTCGCCGTCATCGCCGTCGCCCTCCCCACCGCCCCCTGGCTGGTCGCCGCCTTCGGGGCCTCCGACACCGCAGCCCCCTACGCGACCACGTATCTCAGGATCTCCAGCCTCGGCATCCCCGCGATGCTCGTCGTGATGGCCGCGACCGGTGTGCTCCGCGGCCTGCAGGACACCAGGACCCCGCTGTACGTCGCCATCGGCGGCTTCGCGGCCAACGGAGCCCTCAACGCGGGCCTGGTCTACGGCGCGGGTCTCGGGATCGCCGGATCGGCCTGGGGCACCGTGACCGCTCAGCTCGCGATGGCCGTCGCCTATCTGGTCGTGGTGGTACGGGGGGCCCGACGGCACGGTGCCTCGCTGCGTCCCGACGCCGCGGGCATCAGGGCCAGCGCCCAGGCGGGCGTTCCGCTGCTGGTCCGTACGCTGTCGCTGCGCGCCGTCCTGATGATCGCCACGGCCGTCGCCGCCCGGCTCGGCGACACCGAGATAGCCGCGCACCAGATCATCCTCTCCCTCTGGAGCCTGATGGCCTTCGCCCTCGACGCCATCGCCATCGCCGGACAGGCGATCATCGGCCGCTATCTGGGGGCCGACGACGCCAAGGGCGCACGCGATGCCTGCCGTCGCATGGTGCAGTGGGGCATCGTCTCCGGAGTGGTGTTCGGAGCGCTGATCGTCCTGGCCCGCCCGCTGTTCGTGCCCTTGTTCACCAGTGACCGGTCCGTACAGGACACCCTGCTCCCGGCGCTGCTCGTGGTGGCGCTGACCCAGCCGGTCGCCGGCGTGGTCTTCGTCCTCGACGGAGTCCTGATGGGCGCCGGGGACGGGCGCTATCTGGCCTGGGCCATGCTCGTCACTCTCGCGGTCTTCGCCCCGGTCGCCCTGCTGGTGCCGGTGATCGGCGGAGGACTGACGACCCTGTGGTGGGCGATGGCTCTGATGATGGTCGTCCGGATGGTGACGCTCTGGCTGCGCACCCGCTCCGGCAAGTGGGTCATCACCGGGGCCGCCCGCTGAGCCACCCGCCCCGGTCGCGTTTCACGTGAAACCGACCCACCCGGCCAGGACCGCCCGGCCCCGAACGACGAAGGGCCGCACCCCTCGGGGTGCGGCCCTTCAGCTGCTCACGGTGAGCTGTGCCCTTAGGCAGCAACGACCTCGATGCCGAGGCTCGCAGCGACCTCGGGGTGCAGACGCACGGACACCTGGTGTCCGCCGAGCGTCTTGATCGGCGAGCCGAGCTCGACGCGACGCTTGTCGACGTCGGGGCCACCGGCGGCCTTGATCGCCGAGGCGATGTCGGCCGGGGTCACGGAGCCGAAGAGACGGCCGGCGTCGCCGGAGCGAACAGCCAGACGGACCTTCACGGCTTCGAGCTTGGCCTTGATCTCGTTGGCCTGCTCGATCGTGGCGATCTCGTGGATCTTGCGGGCGCGGCGGATCTGCGCCACGTCCTTCTCGCCGCCCTTGGTCCAGCGGATGGCAAAGCCACGCGGAACCAGGTAGTTACGGGCGTACCCGTCCTTGACGTCGACGACGTCGCCGGCGGCACCGAGGCCGGAGACCTCATGGGTGAGGATGATCTTCATGATTCGGTCACCCTTCCCTTATCGCGCGGTGGACGTGTAGGGCAGCAGCGCCATCTCACGGCTGTTCTTGACTGCCGTGGCGACGTCACGCTGGTGCTGCGTGCAGTTGCCGGTCACGCGGCGGGCACGGATCTTGCCGCGGTCGGAAATGAACTTCCGCAGCATGTTCGTGTCCTTGTAGTCCACGTACTGGGTCTTGTCCTTGCAGAACGCGCAGACCTTCTTCTTAGGCTTGCGCACAGGCGGCTTCGCCATGGTGTTTCTCCTGTGTGATCAAGAAGTGGGGGTACGAGCTGCCCTAGAAGGGAGGCTCGTCCGAGTAGCCGCCGCCGGAACCGCCGGAGCTTCCGCCCCAGCCGCCTCCGCCGCCCTGCTGGCCCCCGCCCTGCTGACCGCCGGACGGCGCGCTCGTGGCCCACGGGTCGTCGGCGGGAGCGCCGCCACCACCCTGCTGGCCACCGCCACCGGGACCGCCGCCCCAGTTGCCGCCGCCCTGCTGGCCACCGCCGTATCCACCCTGGCCGCCCTGACCACCGCGACCGGTGGTCTTGGTGACCTTGGCCGTGGCGTTCTTCAGGCTGGGGCCGACTTCCTCGACATCCAGCTCGTAGACCGTGCGCTTGACGCCCTCGCGGTCTTCGTAGGACCGCTGCTTCAGCCGGCCCTGCACGACGACGCGCATGCCTCGCTGGAGCGACTCGGCGACGTTCTCCGCCGCCTGCCGCCAGACCGAGCAGGTGAGGAACAGGCCTTCGCCGTCCTTCCACTCATTGGTCTGCCGGTCGAAGATGCGGGGAGTGGACGCGACACGGAACTTCGCGACCGCCGCACCGGACGGGGTGAAGCGCAGCTCGGGGTCGTCGACGAGATTGCCGACGACCGTGATGACGGTCTCGCCTGCCATGGATGAACCTCTCGGCGGGGATTGCTTCTGGCTGCTTGCTGCTACTCGAACCCGATGACCACTGAGCTAGACGCTCAGTGGGACTCGGGACGGAGGACCTTGGTCCGGAGGACCGACTCGTTCAGGTTCATCTGGCGGTCGAGCTCCTTGACGACCGCAGGCTCGGCCTGCAGGTCGATGACCGAGTAGATGCCCTCGGGCTTCTTCTTGATCTCGTAAGCGAGACGACGACGGCCCCAGGTGTCGACCTTCTCGACCTTTCCGTTGCCCTCACGGACGACGGAGAGGAAGTTCTCGATCAGCGGGGAGACAGCGCGCTCCTCGAGATCGGGGTCGAGGATGACCATCACCTCGTAGTGACGCATGTGGAACCCACCTCCTTTGGACTCAGCGGCCACGGTCGTTCCGTGGCAGGAGGGTCGTGATGCGTGAGCAACAGTGTCTCCGAGTAAAACAGCCGCCACTGACAACGCCCTCCATCGAGAGGGGCTGAATGTGCTGGCCTGGGCAGACACCGGTGCAGATCGTACAGAGTACCCGCACACCGGCTTCCGGTTGAAATCCGGTGGTCAGGAGACGCAATCTGGACACATCGGGTGTGAGCGACGCCACGACGCG
Organism: Streptomyces sp. NPDC057697; assembly: GCF_042799335.1. Taxonomy (NCBI): domain Bacteria; kingdom Bacillati; phylum Actinomycetota; class Actinomycetes; order Kitasatosporales; family Streptomycetaceae; genus Streptomyces; species Streptomyces sp. NPDC057697. Next base: position 270,354 of record NZ_JBHVJA010000003.1, read on the forward strand.
CCCCCTCAGGGCCAGGAGGTACTCCATGGCACAGGCAATACGACCCCGTCCCCCTGTCTCGCTGCTCGCCACGGACGGCAGGCGCCATCCACTCCAGCTGGCGCTGGTGGTGGTGACGCTGGTCCTCGGTGTGCTCGCCTTCGTGACGGCGATGTTCCACAACCTGCATCTGATCAGCTCGTGGGCCGGACTCGTCGGGATCCTCACGGGCGCCTACGGGCAGTACATCTCGGTGACCACGCGAGAACGGTTCCCGCTGATCATCGGCATGGGCGCGGCCGCCATCGGCTTCTTCCTGGGCATGGCGCACGGCGGCCTCTTCGGCGGCGTGGTGGGCTGACACCGGGCGGACGGCGGGTGGTCCGCGGGCGGCAGGTGGTCCGCGGGCGGCTCGGGCCGGACGGAACGACGCGAGGAACCACTCGGGGGCCTCGCGTCGTTCCCCGTACGAGGACCCGGGGACCCGGGTCCTCACGGCGGCGGAGCCGCAAGGTCCCATAGGGCCAGACGGTGCGCTCGTCGGTCACAGTAGGCTTCGGCGCGAGAGCCGGAGCCCCTGACCGATGGGGACACACCTGCCGAGGAGCGCCCCGCATGAGCCTGACCCTGAGGACCATCAGCCGAGAGCAGCATCTGGCGTACATCCAGAGCCTGCCCGCGGCGAGTCACATGCAGGTCCCGGCATGGGCGGACGTGAAGGCGGAGTGGCGCTCGGAGAGCCTCGGCTGGTTCGACAAGGGCGGACAGCTCGTCGGTGTCGGCCTGGTGCTCTACCGGCAGCTGCCCAAGATCAAGCGGTACCTCGCCTATCTGCCCGAGGGCCCGGTCATCAACTGGTACGCCCCGAACCTGGACGACTGGCTGCGGCCGATGCTGGCGCACCTCAAGCAGCAGGGCGCCTTCTCCGTGAAGATGGGCCCGCCGGTCATCATCCGCCGCTGGGACTCGACCGCCATCAAGTCGGGCATCCAGGACCCCGAGGTGAAGCGCCTGCGCGACGTCGAGGCCACCCACATCGAGCCGCGCGCCTTCGAAGTGGCGGACCGGCTGCGGAAGATGGGCTGGCAGCAGGGCGAGGACGGCGGCGCCGGATTCGGTGACGTACAGCCCCGTTACGTCTTCCAGGTCCCGCTGGCGAACCGTTCACTCGAAGACGTCCACAAGGGCTTCAACCAGCTGTGGCGACGCAACATCAAGAAGGCCGAGAAGGCCGGTGTCGAGGTCGTCCAGGGCAGCTACGCCGAGCTCGACGAGTGGCAGCGGCTGTACGAGATCACGGCGGAGCGCGATCACTTCCGGCCGCGTCCGCTGGGCTACTTCCAGCGCATGTGGACGGCCCTCAACAACGAGGACCCCAACCGGATGCGGCTCTACTTCGCCCGGCACGAGGGCGAGAACGTCGCGGCCGCGACCATGCTGATCGTCGGCGGGCACGTCTGGTACTCCTACGGCGCCTCCGCCAACCACAAGCGCGAGGTCCGTCCCTCGAACGCGATGCAGTGGCGGATGCTGCGCGACGCGTACGCCATGGGGGCCACCGTCTACGACCTGCGCGGAATCTCCGACTCCCTGGACGAGACCGACCACCTCTTCGGCCTGATCCAGTTCAAGGTCGGCACCGGCGGGCAGGCCGCCGAGTACCTCGGCGAGTGGGACTTCCCGCTCAACAAGCTGCTGCACAAGGCACTCGACATCTACATGTCGCGCCGCTGATACGCGCCGTCCGACACGCACCGCCCCCCTGACGAAACCGGCTCCATTGGTTTCAATGGGGCTCGGCACCACACACCTCCCACACAGCAGCCACCAGAAGGGTTCCGGACCGGCCATGGCGCTCTCCCTCTACGTCGACACCGCGCGCTGGCGGGCGCACCAGAAATCCGTCCTCGACCAGTTCCCCGGTCTCGTACCGGTCTGCAAGGGCAACGGATACGGCTTCGGCCACGAGCGGCTGGCCGACGAGGCCATCCGCTTCGGCTCCGACATGCTCGCCGTCGGGACCACCTACGAGGCGGCCCGCATCAAGGACTGGTTCAGCGGCGACCTCCTGGTCCTCACCCCGTTCCGCCGGGGCGAGGAGCCGGTGCCGCTGCCCGACCGGGTCGTCCGGTCCGTCTCCTCCGTGGACGGCGTGCACGCCCTGGTGGGCGCCCGGGTCGTCATCGAGTGCATGAGCTCGATGAAGCGCCACGGCGTCAAGGAGGAGGAGCTCGGGCAGCTGCACGCCGCCATCGAGGACGTACGGCTCGAAGGCTTCGCCCTGCACCTCCCGCTGGACCGCACGGACGGTTCGGACGCGGTCGAGGAGGTCATCGGCTGGATGGACCGGCTGCGCGCGGCCCGGCTGCCGCTGCACACCATGTTCGTCAGCCACCTGGGCGCCAAGGAGCTGGGCCGGCTCCAGCAGCAGTTCCCGCAGACCCGTTTCCGCGCCCGCATCGGTACCCGCCTCTGGCTCGGCGACCACGAGGCGACGGAGTACCGGGGCGCCGTCCTGGACGTCACGCGCGTGGCCAAGGGCGACCGCTTCGGCTACCGCCAGCAGAAGGCCGCCTCGGACGGCTGGCTGGTGGTCGTCGCCGGCGGTACGTCGCACGGCGTGGGCCTGGAGGCCCCGAAGGCCCTGCACGGTGTGATGCCGCGCGCCAAGGGGGTCGCCCGCGCGGGTCTGGCCACCGTCAACCGCAATCTGTCGCCGTTCGTCTGGGCGGGCAAGCAGCGCTGGTTCGCCGAGCCGCCGCACATGCAGGTGTCGATCCTGTTCGTCCCGGCGGACGCCCAGGAGCCGAAGGTCGGCGACGAGCTGGTGGCCCATCTGCGCCACACGACCACCCAGTTCGACCGTCTCGTCGACCGGTAGGACCGGTCCGGCCCCGATCGCACACGGGCCCGCGACGGCACCGGGCCTCTCCCTTCGGGAGAGGCCCGGTTCTCAGTCGGCGACCGGCACGCTCTCCGCGCCCCACTCCACCCGCGGCCCCGCCGTCGCCGGGTGGGCGTGCTGCGGCGGATGTGCCGCCCGGCCCAGCACGAACGCGTCCGGGGCCCCGTCGAGCACCCCGCCGGACGGATCGTCCGACCCGTCGCGCCGTACGACGTCCCGTTCCGGCATCAGGACGTCCCGTACGACCACGGCGCAGAGGTACAGCGTGCCCAGCAGGTGCAGGGCGATCGCCAGCTGGTAGCCCTCCGTGGGCAGCCCCTGGTGCTTGTCCCCGCTCGTCGTGTACGCGAGGTACATCCAGATCCCCAGGAAGTAGAGGACCTCGCACGCCTGCCAGATCAGGAAGTCGCGCCAGCGCGGCCGGGCCAGGACGGCCAGGGGGATCAGCCACAGCACGTACTGCGGCGAGTAGACCTTGTTGACCAGGATGAACGCCGCGACGACGAGGAAGGCGAGCTGCGCGAAGCGGGGCCTGCGGGGCGCCGTCAGGGTGAGCGCGCCGATGGCGGCGCACAGCAGCACCGTCGTCAGGGTCGAGACGGTGTTGACGGTGGGGACGTCGATGGCCTCGCCGGTGCGCTGGGTGATGATCAGCCAGAAGGAGCCGAAGTCGATGCCGCGTTCCTCGCTGAACGTGTAGAACTTCTTCCAGCCCTCGGGCGCGAGGGCCATCACCGGCAGGTTCACCACCAGCCAGGACACCGCCGCCCCCAGCGTCGCCATGCCGAACTCGCGCCACTTGCCCGCCCGCCAGCACAGCACGAACACCGGCCCCAGCAGGAACACGGGATACAGCTTGGCGGCCGTGGCGAGGCCGATGAGGACGCCGAAGGCCAGCGCCCGTCCCCGGGACCACATGAGCATCGCCGCGGCCGTCAGCGCGACGGCCAGCAGGTCCCAGTTGATCGTCGCGGTGAGCGCGAAGGCCGGTGCGAGGGCGACCAGCAGCCCGTCCCAGGGGCGGCGCCGGTGCGTACGGGCGACACAGACGGCGATGATCACGGCGCAGATCATCAGCATGCCCGCGTTGGCCATCCAGTACATCTGCTCGCGGTGCTGGAGGGCCCCTCCCGGCGTCAGCCAGGAGGCGACCTGCATGAACACGCCCGTCAGAACGGGGTACTCCAGGTACTGCATGTCGCCGGGCAGCCGGTCGAAGTACGGCACGAGGCCGTCGGAGAACCCACGCGCGGCGAAGAGGTGCGGGATGTCCGAGTAGCAGGCGTGCGTGTACTGCGAACCCGCCCCCCTGAACCACGCCCAGTTGTAGCAGGGCAGCTTCTGCACCATGCCCAGCGCGAACATGCCGAGGGCCACCAGGGCGACGACGGCCACGGGGGTGAGCGTCCCGCCGCCGAGCCGTGTCCAGCGCCCCGAGCGCCCGCCGATCAGCTCGCTGCCGGCCGCGGCGACCTCGTCCTGGTCCGTGGGCCGCACGACGGACTGCTCCTGGTGCTGGTGCACGCTCGTGTCTTCTGCGCTTGGCATGCCGCTCATCCTGCCGTACGGGACTGTGGAAACGGCGAGGGCCGCCGCACCGGGTGGTGCGACGGCCCTCGTCATGGATCGGCCGGTCGGGCCGGGCGGACGTTATCCGGCCGGTCCCGCGATGAACCCTCCGTCGCCGCCGGTCCCGTTCCCTCCGTTTCCGCCGTTGCCGCCGTTCCCTCCGTTGCCGCCGTTCCCGCCGTTCGCGTTCCCGCCGGTCGGTGGCTCGGTCGTCGGGGGAGGGCCGCCGGTACCACCGTCGTCTCCGCCGTTCGCCCCCTCGCTGTTCCCGCCGTTGTTGTGCTGGCAGTCCCAGTCCCACGTACCGCAGGTCTCGCCGGGGTCGGGCGGCGGCGGGGTGTTGTCGTCCGAGGGCGGCTTGGTCGCCGTTTCGGTCGGCGGCGGCGGTGTCGTCTCGGTCGGCGTCGGCTTGGGGCTCTGCGCGCCGCCGCCGTAGACCTTGTCGCCGATCGGCTCCGGCTTCGGGAAGGTCAGGACCGGCTGCCCCTTCAGCGCTCCCGCCATGTAGTCGTGCCAGATCTGGGCCGGGAACGACGCACCGTGGATCGTCTTCTCGCCACCCGTGCCGTACATCTTCTCGAACTTGCGGTCCTTGTTCGACGCGTCGTCGTCGAGCCGGTACATGCTGATGGCCGTGGACAGCTGGGGCGTGTAGCCGACGAACCAGGCCGACTTGTTGTCGTCCGTCGTACCGGTCTTGCCCGCCACGTCGCGGCCGGGGAGCTGCGCGGGGGTACCGGTTCCCTTATCGACGACGTTCTTCAGGACATCGGTGACGTTGTCGGCGATCGCGGGGGAGAAGGCGCGCTGCTTGACGTCGTCCTTGTGCTGGTAGACCACCTTGCCCTCGTGCTTCACCTCGGAGACCGAGTAGGGCTCGCGCTGCATACCGCTGTCGGCGAACGTCGCGTACGCGCCGGCCATACGGATCGCGCTGGGCGAGGACGTACCGATGGAGAACGACGGCACGTGCGAATCGGCCATCTGGTCGTCGTCCTTGAGCCCCGCGGCCATGGCGACGTCCTTCACCTTGTCGGTGCCGACGTCCATGCCGAGCTGCACGTACGGGGAGTTGGCGGAGACCCGCATGGCCTCGCGGAGGGTGATGTTGCCCTTCGACTCATGGCCGTCGTTGGCCTGGAGCCACTCCTTGCCGTTCTCGTCCATCCAGATGTCGCCGTCGTACTTCTTGATCTTCAGCCGGTCGTCGCCGTTGTAGATGCTGAGCGGCGAGACCGGCGTGCGCTCCGAAGGCCCCTGGTCCGGCCCGAGCGAGGGGTCCCGCTTGCCGTACTCCATCGCCGCCGCCAGTACGAACGGCTTGAAGGTCGAGCCGACCTGCGCACCGGTCGGGTCGGCGTTGTTGGTGAAGTGCTTGGTCGCGTCCTGGCCGCCGTAGATCGCCACGATGGCCCCGGTCTTGGGATCCACCGAGCCGCCGCCGAACTGGACGTGGGTGTCCGTACCGGGGCGCTCCTTCGGCTTGATCTTGTTGTCGTAGACCTTCTGGACCGCGGCGTCGAGCTCCTTCACCTTCTTCTTGTTGAAGGTGGTGTGGATCTGGTAGCCGCCCTGGGCCAGCATCTCCGCGGTGACACCGGGGGTGTTGTTGAGGAAGTACTTCTTGGCCAGGTCGACCAGATATCCGGTCTGGCCGCCGAGCTGGGCGTTCTTCTTCGGCGGGAGGGGGTCGGGGAACTTGGTGTACTTGTCCCGCTCCGCCTTCGAAAGGCGTCCGTCCTTCACCTCTTCGTCGAGGATCCAACTCCAGCGCTTCTTGGCCCGCGCGGTGTTGAGCTTCGCCGTCGCCTGCTTGGCATCGACGTCGGTGGCGCCCGCCGGGTCGTAGTAGGACGCGCCCTTGAGCAGCGTGGCCAGGAACGCGCACTCGCTCGGATTCAGATCCACGGCGTCCTTGCCGTAGTACGTACGGGCCGCCGCCTGGATCCCCGAAGCGCCTCGTCCGTAGTACGAGACGTTGAGGTAGTCCCGGATGATCTCGTTCTTCTTCATCTTGTTGGTGACCTTGAGCGTGATGAAGAGTTCCTGGAACTTCCGGCTCAGGGTCTGTTCCTGGGAGAGACGAGAGTTCTTCACGTACTGCTGGGTGATCGTCGAACCACCCTGGGTCTCGCCGCCGGTCGCCATGTTGAACAGAGCGCGGCCGATGCCCATGGGGTCGATGCCCCGGTCGTGCTCGAAGGACTTGTTCTCGGCGGAGATCACGGCGTTGCGCATGGCGTCGGGGATCTGCTCGAAGCTGATGATCTGGCGGTTGACCTCACCACCGGTGGCGACCATCTGCGAGCCGTCGTCCCAGAGGTAGACGTTGTTCTGCGCCTTCGCGGCCTCGTTCACGTTGGGCAGGCCCACCATCGCGTACGCGATCCCGCCGATGCCCATCAGCACACCGAGGAAGCCGATGCAGAGGCCGGAGACCAGCTTCCACGACGGCACCCAGCGCCGCGCGCCGTACTTCCCGGCGCGCGGGTAGTCGATGAAGCGTTTCTTGACAGGCCGCTGGCCCGCACGGCCACGCCCCCTGCCGGGGCCCTCGGCGTCATCGCCGCCACCGCGGCGACGTCCGCCACCACCGCCACCGCCGCCCCGGCCGCCGCCCCGCTGGGCGGCTCGTCTGGCCGCCGCGCGTCCGCCGTACGGGGTGTCCCCGCCCGGTGCGTCGGAAGGTGTTTCGGAAGTCACTCCGTGTGACGGAGCGGCGCGGCGTCCTGAGGACTGCTGGGCAGCTCGTCTGGCCGCTGCACGCCCACCACCTTGTGGTTGCGGCGTTTTGCGACGGTGCTCGCTCATCGAACGACTACTCCTCGGGCAGGCGAGAGCGCCTGGAAGCGGCAGTTGAGATCCGGTCCCCCCGAATTTCGGACCAGCCCTGCGTCAGGCTCGTCCGCTATGCGTCCGGCTGGTCCGCGGAGACTGACGCGCGCGTGCGTCACGCGGTTCCCGGTGGTCTGCATGCCGCACAGACTACGCACGGTCAAAACCCTCCTAGGGCCGAACTTCACCCCAAACAACGCAAGTCGGTGCCTACGAATTCTCGATGTGACGCCGTTCACGATGACTCCCCTTGTCGCATCGGTGGGACCGATCTATCGTCGTGATGTATCGAGTCGATACATCAGCTCGGTACATCGGCCCGGCACAGGGCTTCGCAGGAGCACTCGGTGAAGGAGGAGGCGAAGTTGAGCAGACGCTCCGGCATCCTCGAATTCGCCGTTCTCGGACTGCTCCGCGAGTCCCCGATGCATGGCTATGAGCTGCGCAAGCGCCTCAACACCTCGTTGGGGATCTTCCGCGCCTTCAGCTACGGCACCCTCTACCCCTGTCTCAAGACGCTGGTCGCCAACGGCTGGTTGATCGAGGAGCCGGGTGCCGCTCCTGCCGATATTTCGCCCGCCACCGGCCGTGCGGTCGCCCCCGCCTCCTCTCTGGCCGGGCGTCGCGCCAAGATCGTCTACCGGTTGACGGCGGAAGGTAAGGAGCACTTCGAGGAGCTGCTCTCGCACACCGGCCCCGACTCCTGGGAGGACGAGCACTTCGCAGCCCGCTTCGCCTTCTTCGGGCAGACGGAGCACGAGGTACGGATGCGCGTCCTGGAAGGCCGGCGCAGCCGGCTGGAGGAGCGGCTGGAGAAGATGCGGGCCTCTCTGGCCCGCACTCGCGAGCGCCTCGACGACTACACGCTTGAGCTGCAGCGACACGGCATGGAGTCCGTGGAGCGCGAAGTTCGCTGGCTGAACGAGCTCATCGAGAGCGAGCGGTCGGGACGGGATCAGCGACGGTCCTCGCCCGGGAGCGAAGCTCAGCAGAACACCGCAGGAGAGACGGGCGGCCTGCCCCGGCGCCGGGGTGACACCCCGCCGGATCCGTCCGACGACACCGCAGAGTGAGGGCCCGCAGATCCGCGGGGCCCTCATCGGAATCATCCAAAACACACAGGGAGCAACCGGAATGGGTTCGGTTCGCGTAGCCATCGTCGGCGTGGGCAACTGCGCCGCCTCGCTGGTCCAGGGCGTCGAGTACTACAAGGACGCCGATCCGGCCGGCAAGGTGCCCGGTCTGATGCACGTCCAGTTCGGCGACTACCACGTACGGGACGTCGAGTTCGTCGCCGCCTTCGACGTCGACGCGAAGAAGGTCGGCCTCGACCTCGCGGACGCCATCGGTGCCAGCGAGAACAACACCATCAAGCTCTGCGACGTGCCGAACGCCGGTGTCACCGTCCAGCGCGGCCACACCCACGACGGTCTCGGCAAGTACTACCGCCAGACCATCGAGGAGTCGGCCGAGGCCCCGGTCGACATCGTCCAGGTCCTCAAGGACCGCAAGGTCGACGTCCTCGTCTGCTACCTGCCCGTCGGCTCCGAGGTCGCTGCGAAGTTCTACGCGCAGTGCGCCATCGACGCCAAGGTCGCGTTCGTCAACGCTCTCCCGGTCTTCATCGCCGGCACCAAGGAGTGGGCGGACAAGTTCACCGAGGCCGGTGTGCCGATCGTCGGCGACGACATCAAGTCGCAGGTCGGCGCCACCATCACGCACCGCGTGATGGCGAAGCTCTTCGAGGACCGGGGCGTCATCCTGGACCGCACGATGCAGCTGAACGTCGGCGGCAACATGGACTTCAAGAACATGCTGGAGCGTGAGCGCCTGGAGTCCAAGAAGATCTCCAAGACGCAGGCCGTCACCTCCCAGATCCGGGACCGCGAGCTCGGTGCGGACAACGTCCACATCGGCCCGTCGGACTACGTGGCCTGGCTGGACGACCGCAAGTGGGCGTACGTGCGCCTGGAGGGCCGCGCCTTCGGCGACGTTCCGCTGAACCTGGAGTACAAGCTGGAGGTCTGGGACTCCCCGAACTCCGCCGGTGTCATCATCGACGCCGTGCGTGCCGCGAAGATCGCCAAGGACCGCGGCATCGGTGGCCCGATCCTCTCCGCGTCCTCGTACTTCATGAAGTCCCCGCCGGTCCAGTACTTCGACGACGAGGCCCGCGAGAACGTCGAGAAGTTCATCCGCGGCGAGGTCTCCAACTGACGCAGCCGGACACGGCGCGTCGGAGCGGTCGGACGGTGAGCGGCAACGCTCCTTCCTCTCCGCACCGTTGAGGGTCCCCGGGCAATCTGCCCGGGGACCCTCAACGTATGTGACCCTTGATCGCATGGCCGTCGTGGGTGATCTACGCGTTCTTCTGCGCCTTCGGAACTTCCGGCGTCTGCTGGCCGTACGGCTCCTCTCCCAGTCGGCCGACGGCGTCTTCCAGGTGGCACTGGCGGCCCATGTCGTCTTCTCCCCGGAGAAACAGGCTTCGGCGGGAGCCATCGCCTCCGCGATGGCGGTCCTGCTGCTGCCCTACTCGCTCATCGGCCCCTTCGCCGGTGCCCTGCTGGACCGCTGGCCGCGCCGCCAGGTCTTCCTGTACGGGAACCTGCTGCGTGCCGTCCTCGCCTGCTGCACGGCGCTCCTCATCCTCGGCTCCGCACCCGACTGGCTCTTCTACTCCTCGGCGCTGTGCGTCACCGCGGTCAACCGCTTCGTCCTGGCCGGTCTCTCGGCCGCGCTGCCACGGGTCGTCGACAGCGAACGGCTGGTGCTCGCCAACTCGCTCTCACCGACCGCCGGAACGCTCGCGGCCACGGCGGGCGGCGGTCTCGCCTTCGCGGTGCGGCTGGTCCTCGCGGACTCCGACGCCGCCGTGGTGCTGCTGGGCGCGGTGCTCTATCTCGCCTCGGCGCTGGTCTCCCTGACGCTTGCCACCGGGCTCCTCGGACCCGACCGGGACGGACACCGGACCGGCCTGGGCACGGCCCTGGCGGTGACCGCACGGGGGCTGTCCGACGGCTTGCGCCATCTGGCCGAGCGGAAGCAGGCGGGCCGGGTGCTGGCCGCCATGACCGTGATGCGCTTCTGCTACGGGGCACTGACCGTGATGGTGCTGATGCTGTGCCGGTACGCCTGGACCGACAGCGAGTCCGAGGGCCTGGCGCTTCTCGGGCTGGCCGTGGGGGTCTCCGGCGCGGGCTTCTTCGCGGCGGCCGTGCTCACGCCCTGGGCGGCGGGGCGGCTCGGCCGGCTGCGCTGGATGGCGATGTGCGCCATGGGGGCCGCCGTCCTCGAACCCGCGCTGGGACTGTGGTTCGCTCCCGCGCCGATGCTGGTGGCGGCGTTCGTCCTCGGACTGGTCACCCAGGGGGCGAAGATCACCACCGACACGGTGGTGCAGACCTCGGTGGAGGATTCCTTCCGGGGCCGGGTCTTCTCGCTGTACGACGTGCTGTTCAACGTCGCCTTCGTAGGGGCCGCGGCGGTCTCCGCCCTGATGCTGCCCCCGGACGGGCGGTCGGCCGTGGTGGTGATCGGCGTGGCGGTCCTCTACGCGACCGTCGCCGTACTGGTCACCCGCTGGGACCGCGCCGAAGAGGCTCCTCGGCCACCGAGGCACGGCGAGGGGCGCTGTTTCACGTGAAACAACGCCCCTCGTCCGTTCGGAGTGCGACTCGGGGGCGGGTCATGTTTCACGTGAAACATGACCCGCCCCCGGGCGGCCTCAGTCCTGCGCGGCCCACCACTCCCTGAGCTTCTCGACCGCCGCGTCCCGCTCCATCGGCCCGTGCTCCAGACGCAGCTCCAGCAGGAACGCGTACGCCTTGCCGATCACCGGGCCCGGACCGACGCCCAGGGTCTTCATGATCTCGTTGCCGTCCAGGTCGGGGCGGATGGCGTCCAGCTCCTCCTGCTCCTGCAACTGCGCGATGCGCTCCTCCAGCCCGTCGTAGGTCCGGGAGAGCGCGGCGGCCTTGCGCCTGTTCCGAGTGGTGCAGTCCGAGCGGGTCAGCTTGTGCAGCCGGTCCAGCAGGGGACCGGCATCCCGCACGTACCGGCGGACCGCGGAGTCCGTCCACTCGCCGTCGCCGTAGCCGTGGAAGCGCAGGTGGAGTTCCACCAGCTTCGAGACGTCCTTGACCATGTCGTTGGAGTACTTGAGCTCGGTCATCCGCTTCTTGACCATCTTGGCGCCCACCACCTCATGGTGGTGGAAGGAGACGCGCCCGTCCTTCTCGAAGCGCCGCGTCCGCGGCTTGCCGATGTCATGGAGGAGGGCCGCAAGACGCAGAACCAGGTCGGGGCCGTCCTGCTCCAGGTCGATCGCCTGCTCCAGGACGGTCAGCGAATGCTCGTAGACATCCTTGTGACGGTGATGCTCGTCACTTTCCAGACGCAGCGCGGGGAGCTCGGGCAGCACCTGCTGCGCCAGCCCGGTGTCGACGAGCAACGCCAGGCCCTTGCGGGGGTGCGTGGAGAGCAACAGCTTGTTGAGCTCCTCCCTGACCCGCTCGGCGGAGACGATCTCGATGCGCCCGGCCATCTCCGTCATCGCGGCGACCACCTCGGGGGCCACGTCGAAGTCCAGCTGAGCCGCGAAGCGGGCAGCGCGCAGCATGCGCAGCGGATCGTCGGAGAACGACTCCTCGGGCGTTCCGGGGGTGCGGAGAACGCGCTCCGCCAGGTCCTCCAGCCCGCCGTGCGGGTCGATGAACTCCTTCTGCGGAAGCGCCACGGCCATCGCGTTGACGGTGAAGTCGCGACGGACGAGGTCCTCCTCGATGGAGTCGCCGTAGGACACCTCGGGCTTGCGGGAGGTCCGGTCGTACGCCTCCGACCGATATGTGGTGACCTCGATCTGGTAGCCGTCCTTCTGGGCGCCCACGGTGCCGAAGGCGATCCCGACCTCCCAGACCGAGTCGGCCCACGGGCGGACGATCTTCAGTACGGCCTCGGGGCGGGCGTCGGTCGTGAAGTCCAGGTCGTTCCCGAGCCTGCCGAGAAGCGCGTCCCGGACCGAGCCGCCGACCAGGGCGAGACCGAATCCGGCGTCCCGGAAACGGCGGGCGAGGTCGTCGGCGACCGGGGACACCCGGAGCAGTTCGCTGACTGCGCGGTGCTGCACCTCGGTCAGGGCACGGGAGCTGTCTTCGTTGGCGTTCGACACAACAGAAAAGGGTACGTGCCCGGACCGGCCCGGTCGCCCTGGTTTCGTCCCGCCTGCGAGACTCTTCCGATCATGTAGCGAACTCCCCAGCACTTGGCACCCGCGCACATCGTTACCATGCGTGGACGCAACAACCGACAAGCATCGACACCAGCTGACGACGACGAGGGACGGGTAAGCGCGTGGCCGAGGCGGCAGACATTCAGGGGATCGGTCCCTCTCCTGCCCGCCGGTGGCTGCGGCGCACAGCCGCCCTGGTCATCGGGGCGCCGCTCGTCGCCGCGCTGCTGGCCGTTCCGGCCGCGCAGGCAGGCACCGAAAAGGCCCGCACCGGCTCCGGGACGGTCGATGTGTCCCTGGACACGCTGTCCCCGAGCGCACCGGTCAAGGGGGACACCCTGACCGTCTCCGGCACCGTGACCAACCGGGGCAGGGACACCATCAAGGCGGCCACGGTCGACCTGCGGGTGGGCCCCAAGCTGCTGGGCAGGACGGAGATCGACACCGCGGCCAGGCGCACCGGGTACGCGCTCGGCAGCGACCCCGCCGCGCTCGGCGGCAAATACACGGTGAAGATCGCGAAACTTCCTTCCGGCATCAGCCAGGACTTCACGCTGTCCGTCCCGGTCGGCAAGCTCGGCCTCGGCGACGACGGTGTCTATCAGCTCGGTGTCTCGCTCTCGGGGCAGACCTCCCGGGCCCCGTACCCCCAGGTGCTGGGGATCGAGCGCACCTTCCTGCCATGGCAGGAGGAGGAGCGCGACTCCAGGACGAAGCTCACCTATCTCTGGCCGCTCATCGCCTCGGCCCATGTCACCGCCGAGACGGGCACCGACGATCAGCAGACGCCCGTGTTCGCGGACGACGACCTGGCAGCCGAGCTGGCTCCGGGCGGACGGCTGGAACAGCTGGTCTCCCTGGGCAGCCAGCTGCCGGTGACCTGGGTGATCGACCCCGATCTGCTGGCCAGCGTCGATGCGATGGCGGGGAACTACCGCGTCAAGTCCGGCGACACCACCGTCGCGGGGACGAACCAGGCCGTCGCGAAGACATGGCTCACCGCCCTCGAAGCCGCGGTGTCGGACGGGAAGGTCGTCGCACTGCCGTTCGCCGACCCCGATCTGGCGTCCATCGCGCACCGCGGCAAGAACGTCTCCGGCACCCTCAGCCACCTGCAGACCGCCACCGAGGTGGCCGGCAAGACGGTGCAGACCATCCTCCATGTGAAGCCCTCGACCGACTTCGCCTGGCCCGTCGACGGGGCGATCGACCCGTCGATCGTCGATGTCGCCACCTCCGCCGGCGCCCACAAGGTGATCGCCCGCAGCGACAGCCTCCAGGAGACCGGGAACCTGCCGTACACGCCGACCTCCGCCCGGCCGATCGGCGGAGGCACCACCGCGGTCGTCGCCGACGCCCGGCTCTCCACGGCCTTCCAGGGCGACATGTCGAAGGCCGGGAACTCCACCCTCGCGGTGCAGAAGTTCCTCGCCCAGACGCTCGCCCTGACCGAGCAGGACACGGACGCGGAGCGGAGCATCGTCGTCGCACCGCAGCGGACGCCCACCGTGGCCCAGGCCCAGTCGATGGCCCGCGCCCTGCACGGTCTGGACGACGGACGCTGGACCCAGCCCCTCGGGCTGGTGGACGCGGCCGGCGCGAAGCCCGACGCGGACGCGACGACCGGCGTCCCCAGGACCTCCCAGTACCCGAGGAAGCTCCGCAGCCAGGAGCTGCCCACCCAGGCCTTCCAGGACATCAAGTCCACCCAGGTCTCGCTCAACAGCTTCCAGGTCATCCTCACCCAGACCGAGCGGGTGGTGACCCCCTTCGGCAACGCGCTCAACCGGTCCATGTCGACGTCCTGGCGCGGCCGCCCGCTGGAGGCCCAGCAGTACCGGGACTCGGTCCGCACCTATCTCCAGGACCTCATCAACGAGGTCCAGCTCATCTCGAAGTCGGACGTCACCCTGTCCGGCCGCAGCGCCACCATCCCGGTGACCGTGCAGAACAGGCTGTTGCAGGGCGTGGACCATCTCGTCCTCCGGCTGAAGTCGGAGAACGCGACGCGCCTCAAGCTGAACGACGGCGGGGCCGTGGCCGAGCAGCCGATCCGGATCGGCGCCGGTCACAGCCAGTCCGTGAAGTTCGACGCCGCGGCCAACGTCAACGGCCAGGTACGGATGACGGCGCAGCTCTACACGGAGGACGGCACACCGTACGGCGACGAGATGACCTTCACCGTGAAGGTCTCCGAGCTCACTCCGACCGTGCTGCTGGTCATCGCGGGCGGGCTGCTGCTCCTGGTCCTCGCGGGCATCAGGATGTACACCCATCGCAAGCGCGCCAACGCGGGCGGCTCGACCGGCGACGACGGCGGTGAACCCGAGCAGCCGAGTGACCCGACTCCGGACACCGGGCCGGAAAGCGGGGAGCCGTCGGCCCCGGGTGAGAAAGTGGAACGTTGAGCGATGTCTGTCGTGGCCGGTCGGCCGGGGACGATGAGGTGGGGTTTCGATGAACGCGCCGTACGACGGTGACCGCGGTCAGGGTGCGGGCGGAGCCGGGCCTTCCGGCGGGCCCCCGATGCCCCCGGGGCCCGGCCAGGTTCCGCCGACGCCCGATCCGTACCTTCAGGACGCCTACGACCGCGATCCCTACCTCGCCCAGGACCTGTCGGTCCAGGACCCGGTGGGCGAGGCGCTGTACGACCGGGCCGCGCACCCACCGCCGCCCCCGGGCACGTACCAGCAGCCCCAGCCGCTCTACCAGCAGCCCGCCGCGGCGCAGTACCCGCCCGATCCCCGGGTCTGGGCGCAGGCCCCGGCGCCCGAGCCGGACGGCCCGTCGCGGCACCTGCCGTACGGCGACACCCCGGCGACCACCCAGTTCGTCGGGGTGGACGACCTCGTCAGTCAGGCGTCCCGGGACGACGAGCAGCCGGACGCCTTCGCTCACCTCTTCCGGGACCAGGAGGGCCCTACGGGGTCGGCCCCCGTCCCCGCGGAGCCCGAGCCGGCCCCGGCGCCCGCTCCGCCCAAGTCCGGCGGCCGGGCCTCCGGGATACTGAAGTCCAGCGCGCTGATGGCGGCCGGCACGCTCGTGTCCCGCCTCACCGGATTCGTCCGCACCCTCGTCATGACCGCCGCACTCGGTGCGGCGCTGCTGGGCGACAGCTTCACCATCGCCTACACCCTTCCCACGATGATCTACATCCTCACCGTGGGCGGCGGTCTGAACTCGGTCTTCGTGCCTCAGCTCGTCCGGTCCATGAAGGACGACGAGGACGGCGGCGAGGCCTACGCCAACCGGCTCCTGACACTGGTCATGGTCGCGCTCGGCGTGATCGTCGCACTCGCGGTCCTCGCCTCTCCGTGGCTGATCCACATGATGTCGCCGACGATCGCCAATGACGCGGCGGCCAACAGCGTCGCCGTGACCTTCGCCCGGTACTGCCTGCCGACCATCTTCTTCATGGGCGTGCACGTCGTCATGGGCCAGATCCTGAACGCCCGCGGAAAGTTCGGCGCGATGATGTGGACCCCGGTCCTCAACAACATCGTCATGATCTTCACGTTCGGCATGTTCATCTGGGTCTACGGAACGTCCGCCGAGTCCCAGATGGGCGTCCAGACCATTCCGCCGGAGGGCGTCCGGCTGCTCGGCATCGGCACGCTGCTCGGCCTGGTCGTCCAGGCCCTGGCGATGGTCCCGTATCTGCGCGAGGCGGGGTTCCGGTTCCGCCCGCGCTTCGACTGGAAGGGACACGGGCTCGGCAAGACGGTCAAGCTGGCCAAGTGGACCGTTCTGTTCGTGCTGGCCAACCAGGCCGGTGTGATCGTCGTCACCCAGCTCGCGACCTCGGCGGGCAAGCTGTCCGGCAAGGACGGCACCGGTTTCCTCGCCTACTCCAACGCCCAGCTCATCTGGGGCATGCCGCAGGCGATCATCACCGTCTCCGTCATGGCGGCCCTGCTGCCCCGTATCTCCCGCGCCGCCCACGACGACGACCCGGGCGCCGTCCGCGACGACATCTCCCAGGGGCTGCGGAACTCGGCCGTCGCGATCGTGCCGGTGGCCTTCTCCTTCCTCGCCCTCGGCCTGCCGATGTGCACCCTCCTGTACGCCTCCGCGGGCACCGAGGCCGCCCGTTCCATGGGCTTCATCCTCATGGCCTTCGGTCTCGGCCTGATCCCGTACTCCGTGCAGTACGTGGTGCTGCGCGGTTTCTACGCCTACGAGGACACCCGCACGCCCTTCTACAACACGGTCATCGTGGCCGCGGTCAACGCGGCGGCCTCGGCCCTCTGCTACGTGGTGCTGCCCGCGCGCTGGGCAGTGGTGGGCATGGCCGCCTCGTACGGGCTCGCCTACGCCGTCGGCGTGGGCATCGCCTGGCGACGGCTGCGCAACCGCCTGGGCGGGGATCTGGACGGCTCCCATGTCATCCGCACCTACGCCCGGCTGTGCCTGGCCGCGATCCCGGCCGCGGTCCTCGGCGGCGGTGTGAGCTTTGCCCTGCTCCTGGGCCTCGGCGAGGGCGCCTTCGGTTCGCTCACCGCTCTGATCTGCGGCGGAGCCGTCCTCCTGGGGGTCTTCTTCATGGCCGCCAAGCGGATGCGGATCGAGGAGATCAACGGCATGGTCGGCATGGTCCGAGGACGACTCGGACGCTGAGGATCTTCGATCGCACAACCATCTCCACCCCTTGCGTGTCGTGCATAGCGCCGGAGTGTGGGCACAATTGGCGTGACTGTGCAGAGCTGGCTGGCATCGCGCAACGGATGGGGAGGCAGGAACGACGGTGGCGGAACGTAGCACGGCTGCCGTCGACGTGGCCGACAACAGCGGTGATGAGCCGCTGGCCGCCAAGGCGGACGAGGCCACGACCGACGGGACGGCAGAAGCCCAGGACACCACAGGCACGAAGCCGCAGGACACAGGTGGTGAACGCACCGGTTCCGAGACCACCCTGCCGACCCCTGACCTGCACAGCGGGCACAAACTCGCCAGACGCTACCGGCTGGAGGAGTGCGTCACCCGTCTGGACGGCTTCAGCAGCTGGCGCGCCGTCGACGAGAAGCTGCGCCGCGCGGTCGGCGTCCATCTGCTGCCCGCCGACCATCCGCGTGCCCGCTCCGTGCTGGCCGCGGCCCGCTCCTCCGCGCTGCTCGGCGACCCCCGCTTCGTGCAGGTCCTCGACGCGGTGGAGGAGGACGACCTCGTCTACGTCGTCCACGAATGGCTCCCCGACGCCACCGAGCTCACCTCCCTGCTGGCCTCCGGGCCGATGGAAGCGCACGACGCGTACCAGCTCGTCAGCCAGATCTCGCAGGCCATGGCGGCGGCGCACCGGGAGGGCCTCGCCCATCTGAGGCTGACCCCGGGTGCGGTGCTTCGGAGCTCGACCGGGCAGTACAGGATCCGCGGCCTCGCGGTGAACGCCGCCCTGCGCGGCATCACCGCCGACAGCCCCCAGCGGGCGGACACCGAGGCGATCGGCGCCCTGCTCTACGCCGCGCTGACCCAGCGCTGGCCATACGAGAGCGATGCGTACGGGCTGGCCGGGCTGCCCAAGGGAGTGGGGCTGATCGCCCCCGACCAGGTACGGGCCGGCGTCCATCGCGGCCTTTCCGAACTCGCCATGCGCGCGCTCGCCAACGACGGCGCCACTGCCTCCAGGCAGGAACAGCCGTGCACCACGCCGGACGAACTGGCCAAGGCCGTCGCCGCGATGCCCCGCATCCGCCCGCCGGAGCCCGCCTTCACGGCGCCGCCCGCATACCAGCGCACGACCTACCAGCAGGGCTCCTACGGACGCCCGCCGGCCCACCCCGGCACACCCGCGGCCAAGCCCGTGATGGTCGTGCCCCCGGCGCCGCTCCAGAGCCGCACCGGCAAGGCCCTCAAGTGGGCCGTTTCCGCACTGCTGATCGCGGCCCTGGGTCTCGGCAGCTGGCAGCTCGCCGAGACGTTGCTCAACAAGGACTCCAGTGACCCGGGCACCACACAGACCAACCCGGAAAACGGTGACGCCGGCAAGAAGGCCCCCAAGAGTCAGCTGCTCGCGGTCAAGGACGCGGCCGAGTACTTCCCGGACGGAAAGGCACAGCACCCCGGCGACGTCCGCCTGACGTATGACGGCGACAGCTCGACGTACTGGCGGTCCAAGACCTTCATAGGCGGCCCCAAATTGGCTCCCTTCAAGCAGGGCGTCGGCATCGTTTATGAACTCAACTCCGACCAGCCCGTCTCATCAGCCTCGATAAGCCTTCAATTCGGCGGGGATCACACCACCGCCTCGCTCTACGCGACCGACTCCCTCAACTCTTCGACGCCGCTGACGTCGATGAAGAAGATCGCGACGACCGAGACGAACGGCACCGAGGCGAAACTGCGGACGAAGAGCCCCGTAAAGACCCGGTTCGTTCTCGTGTGGCTCACCGAAGTGCCGAATTCCCCCGCGGATCGCTACAGCGATGCAGGCTACAAACAAGGCATCATCGACGTTAAATTCATGGGCTGACCTCCTGCTCACGGGTCGACACCTCCCCGCCGCCTGCCCGGAGAAGGCCGAACTCGCGCACCTCGTGCTGGAGTTGCCCCGGCTCCTCATGACCAGCGCGGCGGGGAAGCCGCGGCTCCCCCGCGCGTAGTCGCTGTCCTCGATCCACGACGCGTTCTCCCTCCGTGGACGTGGCCCGGGGCCTCTCGGGCGACCTCCGCGGAGACCTGATCAGGATCTCGCCAAAATCGCCCTCTGCCCAGCCACGAGCCCGTCGCCGACGAGCAGGCCCGTGCCATGGAGCGCGTACTCGACAGCGAGAACACCAGCCGCGCTCAGCGGCCTCCTGGTTCCGCCGAATCCGGCGAAAGCGTGTCTGTCGGCGGTCAGTTGATATCGTGTCCAGCCCCGGTATCGGCACCGCCTTCCGCACCCGACCTCGATCCGGACCGCAAGAGCCGCGACCTCGCCCGTCGGCCGGGGTCCCCTGACTACGGCGTCACTCTCGTCACGGCAACCGCCCGACAGCCCACGACACCGAAAGCCGCTTGTCCACGCTCACCTGGCATGAAGTCTTCCGATCAGGGGCATTTTCCGCTTTCCTGATCAAGCCTTGGACGACTCACTTCGCGAGAGCCCGGGGCCAAGGTCACTCTTAGGCATTCAAGGGGGTATCGCGTGGCCGCTGAATCGTCAGAACCCGACTCCAGCGACTCAGACCTCCTCGCTCGCCATGTGGCCGGTGACCCCGATGCCTTCGGTGAGCTCGTACGGCGCCATCGCGACCGGCTGTGGGCCGTGGCGATACGGACCCTGGGCGACCGCGAGGAAGCCGCGGACGCCGTTCAGGACGCCTTGGTCTCCGCCTTCCGGGCCGCCCACACCTTCCGTGGCCAGTCCGCGGTCACCACCTGGCTGCACCGCATCACCGTCAACGCCTGCCTGGACCGGGTCCGCAAGGCCGCCACGCGCAGAACCGCGCCGGTCGATGACACCGAACGGTTCGAGCAGCTCCTCGAACCGCACGAGTCCGCGGAAGCACCGGCCGAGCGCCAGGACCTCCACCGCGAGCTGCTGGCCGCGCTGGCCACGCTCCCCGCCGAGCAACGGGCCGCACTCGTCCTCGTGGACATGCAGGGCTACCCCGTGGCCGAGGCGGCACGCGTCCTCGATGTCCCGACCGGCACCGTGAAGAGCCGCTGTGCTCGGGGCCGGGCCCGGCTGGCTCCTCTGCTCACCCACCTCCGCACCGAGGTCGCGGGAGCCGATGAGACGGCCACAGGAAGGAACCGGACGCCGCGCGCGTCCGTCCCACCGCCATCGGGGCCGAGAGACGCGGGCACAAGCGATCCTGCTGCAGTGAAGGGCGGAGGTGGGCGCACATGACATCAACGACCGACACGACCCAGCATCCGGATGTCACGGAGATCTCCGACCTGACGGAGGGGCTGCTCCCCGCGTCACGTGCGGCGGAGGTACGCGGTCATGTGGACGGCTGCGAGCTCTGCGCCGAGGTCCACGCCTCTCTCACGGAGATCCGCGAGTTGCTCGGCACCATCCCCGTGCCGCAACGCATGCCGGACGATGTCGCGGCCCGCATCGATGCCGCGCTCGCCGCCGAAGCGGCGCCCGCCGGCACAGCAGCGCACGCATCGACAGCGAGGTCTGTTTCACGGGACTCGGCGCATGTTTCACGTGAAACAGAGCTGTCGGGGTCGACGAAGCCGAATGTCGAGACCGGTGCCTCGGCCCGCCCCGCGGGGCGTCCCCGGGCGACCACCGGCCCCGGCCGCCGGCCTCTGCGGCGTCAGCGCCGCAAGGCCGTGCTCGGCGCCGCTCTGGGGGCAGCCGTGGTCGGCGTGAGCGTCTTCATTCTCCAGAGCATCCATCCGTCCCAGGACTCCGGGAGCGTCAAGGCGGCGGACCGGAGGTCCAGCTCCGAGGGGAACAGCGCAGGAGACTTCTCGGAGTCCACGCTCGAAGGCCGGGTGCATACGCTTCTTCTCGGGTCCGGAGCGAAGCCGTCGAGGTCGGCCGATGGCATGGGCACCGAGAAGCAGTCACCGTCCAGTGAGTCACAGACGACTCCCAGGAGCACCTCTGCCGGAGCCGACTTGCCGCAGACTCCCTTGCGCGCGCCCACCGTGCCCGTCCCGCCCTGTGTGGAACAGGGCACCGGGCGCGATGCCCCGGCCCTCGCGGTGGAAGAAGGCACCTTCCGAGGCACGGATGCCTTCCTCGTCGTCCTTCCGCATCCGTCCGACGCGACCCGCGTCCAGGCGTACGTCGTCGACGCGTCCTGCGTCCAGGAACAGCCCGCGGGCAAGGGTGAACTTCTCCTGACGCGCACCTACGCACGCCCCTGAGAATCGCGCCGGACGCCGCCTCGGCACTACGGGGAATGCATCCCCCGTAGGATCCGTTGGGTGGGGTGAGAGTCGTTGAACCGACCCCAGTAGGCGTGGACAGTAGGCAGTCTGCAGAGACGAGGAAGAAACCCGTGAGCGACGTCCGTAATGTGATCATCATCGGCTCCGGCCCCGCGGGCTACACGGCCGCCCTTTACACCGCGCGCGCCTCGCTGAAGCCGCTGGTGTTCGAAGGTGCTGTGACCGCAGGTGGCGCGCTGATGAACACCACCGACGTGGAGAACTTCCCGGGCTTCCAGGACGGGATCATGGGCCCTGAGCTCATGGACAACATGCGCGCCCAGGCCGAGCGCTTCGGCGCCGAGCTCGTCCCCGACGACGTCGTCTCCGTGGACCTCACCGGAGACATCAAGACGGTCACCGACACGGCCGGCACGGTGCACCGCGCCAAGGCCGTCATCGTGACGACCGGTTCCCAGCACCGCAAGCTGGGCCTGCCCAACGAGGACGCCCTCTCCGGACGCGGCGTCTCCTGGTGCGCCACCTGTGACGGCTTCTTCTTCAAGGACCAGGACATCGCCGTGGTCGGCGGCGGCGACACCGCGATGGAGGAGGCGACCTTCCTCTCCCGCTTCGCCAAGTCGGTCACCATCGTCCACCGCCGTGACACGCTGCGTGCCTCCAAGGCCATGCAGGAGCGCGCCTTCGCCGACCCGAAGATCAAGTTCGCCTGGGACAGCGAGGTCGCCGGGGTGCACGGCGACCAGAAGCTCTCCGGGCTGACCCTTCGGAACACCAAGACCGGCGAGACGTCCGAGCTCGCGGTGACCGGCCTCTTCATCGCGGTGGGCCACGACCCGCGCACCGAGCTCTTCAAGGGCCAGCTCGACCTGGACGACGAGGGTTACCTCAAGGTCGACGCCCCCTCGACGCGTACCAACCTGACCGGTGTCTTCGGCGCCGGTGACGTCGTCGACCACACCTACCGTCAGGCCATCACCGCCGCTGGAACGGGATGCTCGGCCGCACTCGATGCCGAGCGCTTCCTCGCTGCGCTCGCCGACGACGAGAAGGCCGCCGCGGCCGCCGTCTGACCCACGTCTCTCACCCCACACACCCCAAGAAGTTAAGGAGGCCGCCGTGGCCGGCGCCCTGAAGAACGTGACCGACGACTCCTTCGACGAGGTCGTCCTGAAGAGCGAGAAGCCCGTCCTGGTGGACTTCTGGGCTGCCTGGTGCGGCCCGTGCCGTCAGATCGCCCCGTCGCTGGAGGCCATCGCCGCCGAGCACGGCGAGCAGATCGAGATCGTCAAGCTCAACATCGACGAGAACCCCGCGACGGCCGCCAAGTACGGCGTCATGTCCATCCCGACCCTGAACGTCTACCAGGGCGGCGAGGTCGCGAAGACCATCGTCGGCGCCAAGCCGAAGGCCGCGATCCTCCGGGACCTCGAAGGATTCATCGGCCAGTAGGACCGCACCGCACTGTTTCACGTGAAACGGGTCCATCCCTCGGGGGATGGACCCGTTTCACGTGGTCGTGGGCTCATGGATCACAGCGGTCTCAGCGCCGGCTCCTTCTGTACCGCGCCCAGCAACCGGTCCAGCGCCAGTTCGACGTCTTCCTTCCAGGAGAGCGTCGTACGCAGCTCCAGCCTCAGCCTCGGATGAACGGGATGCGGTCGCACGGTCTTGAAGCCGACCGCCAGCAGATGATCGGCAGGGAGCACACAGGCAGGCTCCTTCCACCGGGCATCGCCGAACGCCTCGATCGCCTTGAACCCCCGCCGCAGCAAGTCCTTGGCGACTGCCTGCACCATGACCCGGCCCAGTCCCTGGCCCTGGTGACCCGGCACGATCCAGGCAGTCATCAGCTGCACGGCATCGGGGGAGACCGGGCTGGTCGGAAACGCGGTCGAACGCGGCACATAGGCCGGCGGCGCGTAGAGCACGAAGCCCACCGGCACGTCGTCGACATAGACCACGCGGCCGCACGAGCCCCACTCCAGAAGAACGGCCGAGATCCAGGCCTCTTTCTCCAGCCCGGGTCTTCCCGCCTTTACCGCAGCTTCCCCACTGACCGGATCGAGCTCCCAGAAGACACATGAGCGGCAGCGTCTGGGGAGATCCGAAAGATTGTCCAGTGTGAGGGGTACGAGCCGACGCCCCATGAAGGCTGTTCCTCGCTTCCTTCGCCCGCCGCGTCGCCTGCGACTGTCAGTGCGCTCCGTTCGAGGAGCAGGCTGCCGACAAACCCTCCGACGGCCCCCAGGCCCAGCCCCACTGCCATCAGCCGACTGCGGCTCACTGATCGCATGGCCCTCCCTGCCGAGGTGCCTCAAGCCGGATGTGCCATACCAGAACGCATCGTATCCACCCAGGGATGAAGCCGACACCGAGAGAAAGCAAAGGGCGGGCTGTGTTCCGGTAACCACCGGAACACAGCCCGCCGCACGCTTCCGTCGCCGGGGTCAGCCCTCGTCGTCCTCGCCCGAATCCTCGGAGAGGCTCCGGTCCAGCACGCGCCCCTCACCCGGTGCCAGGCTGCCGAGAATGCGGTCCAGATCCTCCATCGACGCGAACTCGACGACGATCTTCCCCTTCTTCTGGCCGAGGTCGACCTTCACCCTGGTCTCGAAGCGGTCCGAGAGCCGGGTAGCGAGATCGGAGAGGGCCGGCGACACCCGGCCGCCTGCTCGCGGTCCCCTGGCCTTGGCGGGGCTCTTGGGATCGGAGCCCATCAGAGTCACGATCTCCTCGACCGCACGCACCGAGAGCCCCTCGGCCACAATGCGATGAGCCAGCTTGTCCTGCTCCTCCGAGTCGTCCACGGAGAGCAGCGCCCGCGCATGACCGGCGGACAGCACTCCGGCCGCCACCCTCCGCTGTACCGGGGCCGACAGCCTCAGCAGACGGAGCGTGTTCGACACCTGCGGCCGGGACCGCCCGATCCGGTCGGCCAGCTGGTCATGCGTGCACTTGAAGTCCTTGAGCAGCTGGTCGTACGCGGCTGCCTCCTCCAAGGGATTCAGCTGAGCCCGGTGCAGGTTCTCCAGGAGCGCGTCCAGAAGAAGCTTCTCGTCATCGGTGGCCCGGACGATCGCCGGAATCCGCTCCAGCCCCGCCTTCCGGCAGGCCCGCCAGCGGCGCTCGCCCATGATGAGCTCATAGCGCTCCGGCCCCACCTTCCGCACGACGACGGGCTGGAGAAGGCCCACCTCCTTGATGGAGGTCACCAGCTCCGCAAGGGCATCCTCGTCGAACACCTCACGGGGCTGGCGGGGATTCGGAGTGATGGAGCCGGACGGAATCTCGGCGAAGTACGCCCCGGCGGGTCCCACCTCCTCAGCGCCCGCCCCGGACGCCGCGACCGGCGCACTCGGCTCCGGCACGACCGGAGCACCCCCGAGAGCGGCCACCTTGGCCGCGGCCACCCCCCGCTCCGCCGTCATCACAGGGCCCGACCCCGCGGAGGCCGGTCCCACCCCTGCGGACGGCACCTGCTTCTCCTGCGGAGCGGCGGGGATCAGGGCACCCAGCCCACGCCCCAACCCTCTTCGACGCTCGCTCACTGAATCCCCTCCGAAAGGTTCTGCTGGCTGTTCCCGCTGCCCGGCTGGGCATGCTGGGACTCGTAGTGGACGCCGACGCCCCGCAGGGCGATCTCACGCGCCGCTTCGAGGTAGGACAGCGACCCGCTGGAACCCGGATCGTAGGTCAGCACGGTCTGCCCGTAGCTGGGTGCCTCCGAGATACGCACCGATCGCGGAATGTTCGTGCGCAGCACCTCCTTGCCGAAGTGGGTGCGCACCTCCTCCGCGACCTGCGAAGCGAGCCTGGTGCGGCCGTCGTACATGGTGAGCAGGATCGTCGACACATGAAGATCGGGGTTGAGATGCCCCCGCACCAGGTCCACGTTGCGCAGCAGCTGTCCCAGCCCTTCCAGCGCGTAGTACTCGCACTGGATGGGGATCAGCACCTCGGCACCCGCCACCAGGGCGTTGACCGTCAGCAGGCCGAGCGACGGCGGGCAGTCGATGAGGATGTAGTCCAGCGGCTGCTCGTACGCCTGGATCGCCCGCTGCAATCGGCTCTCCCGCGCCACCAGCGATACCAGCTCGATCTCCGCACCGGCGAGATCGATGGTGGCGGGAGCACAGAAGAGACCCTCAACGTCCGGTACGGGCTGAACCACCTCCGAGAGCGGTCGGCTCTCCACCAGGACGTCGTAGATGGAGGGGACTTCGGCGTGGTGGTCGATGCCCAGAGCCGTAGAGGCGTTCCCCTGCGGGTCGAGGTCGACCACCAGCACGCGTGCGCCATGAAGGGCGAGCGAGGCAGCAAGGTTGACCGTCGTGGTCGTCTTGCCCACTCCACCCTTCTGATTGGCCACCACCATGATGCGTGTCCGGTCAGGACGGGGCAGGCCCTCGCCGGCGCGGCCAAGGGCCTCGACCGCCAGCTGGGCCGCACGACCGATGGGGGTGTCGTCCATCGGCGGCGGTGTTTCACGTGAAACACCCTCCCCCGCCGATTCGGTTCGGGGACCGGGGACCGGATCGGTCATCGGTCCCGCGATGTTGGCGTCGGACCGCAAGGATTCACTCTCCTCGACTTCAGGCTCGCAATGAGCAGAGCCTGCCATGCTTTCGGGGTCGTGAACCAGCGAGGCCCGCTCTTCTGTGGATGAATCCACTTCTGTGGACAACTCCGTAGCCCTAACGGGCCTGCGATACCGCGGGGCGGTCGCCGCGCGACCGCGGTTGATGATCCCGTGCAGCAGAGAGCGACGTTTCACGTGAAACACGATGCCCCCGCAGCCTAGCTACAGGGGCACGACACTCCGCAGGGGGACGTACGGCAACGCCTCGGAAGACAGTCGGCGCACGGGCGGACCGTACGGTGTGGCCGCTCCACCCCGCAGAGCGGCCGGAGGGCTCAGCGACGGCGCCTCGTGCGGCTCGTCCGCGCGGCCTTGGCCCTCTTCGCGGCGAACCTCACACCGCCGGGGCTCTCACCGACCACCACACGCACCACCGTGGACATCGGATCGACAACGCCCTCCCCGACATGCAGTACCTCGGTCTCCACCACACCGAGCTTGCTCAGGGCCGCACGCGCCCCGGCGATCTCCTCCTCGGCGGTGTCCCCCTTGAGCGCCAGCATCTCCCCGTACGGACGCAGCAGCGGAACGCCCCAACCGGCCAGCCGGTCCAGCGGCGCCACCGCGCGAGCCGTCACCACATGCACCGGCTGGAGCGAGCCCAGAACTTCCTCGGCCCGGCCACGCACGACCGTCACATGGTCCAGCCCCAGCAGCTCCACGACCTCCTGGAGGAAATTCGTGCGCCGGAGCAGGGGCTCCAGCAGGGTGATCTTGAGGTCCGGACGCACCAGCGCCAGCGGGATACCAGGAAGGCCCGCACCCGAGCCCACATCGCAGACCGTGACCCCGTCGGGCACGACCTCGGAGAGCACCGCGCAGTTCAGGAGGTGCCGCTCCCACAGCCTCGGCACCTCGCGCGGGCCGATCAGCCCCCGCTTCACCCCGGCGTCCGCCAGCAGCTCCGCGTACCGGACGGCCTCCGGGAAGAAGTCGCCGAAAACCGTCCGCGCCCCTGGGGGCGCCTGGGGAAGCTCTACTTCCGCCGTCACGGGAACCGTCCTTCCGTACCGCACTGTGGGTGGCTGACTATCAGGCTGACAAAGATCGGCCCCGCCTGTGTACAGACGGGGCCGACAGAACTAAGGGTCCGGTCAGGCCGGGAGGACGACGACGAAGCGCTCCGGCTCCTCGCCCTCGGACTCGCTGCGCAGACCGGCGGCCGCGACCGCGTCATGGACGACCTTGCGCTCGAACGGCGTCATCGGGTCCAGCTTCACCGGCGCGCCGGTGCTCTTGACCTCGTCCGCGGCCTTGGCACCCAGCTCGGCGAGCTCCGCCCGCTTCTTGGCCCGGAAGCCCGCGATGTCCAGCATCAGCCGGCTGCGGTCCCCGGTCTCCCGGTGCACAGCGAGCCGCGTCAGCTCCTGGAGCGCCTCCAGCACCTCACCGTCGCGGCCCACGAGCTTCTGCAGTTCACGTGCCGAGTCGCTGATGATCGAGACCGCGGCCCGGTCCGCCTCGACATCCATGTCGATGTCGCCGTCGAGGTCGGCGATGTCGAGCAGACCCTCAAGGTAGTCCGCTGCGATCTCGCCCTCCTGCTCAAGGCGGGTCAAGGTGTCGCTGCCCTCAGCGGCCGTGGAGGTGGTGCCTTCCGTCACGGATGGACTCCTTCTTACTTCTTGGACGGGTGCTTGGGCCGCTGCGGGCCCTTGCGCTGTCCGGACTTGGCTTGGCGTGAGGAGCCGGACGCGGGCTTGCCCGCCGGCTTGGGCTTGTCGTCCTGCTTCTGCAGGGAGGTCTTGGCACCCGACTCGGTGGACTCGGCGTCCTTGCCGCCCGCCTGCGCGGTACCGGTCTGGCGCTGGGCCTTGGTCTGGCGCTTGGGCTGCTGTCGCCGCTGCGCGGCTCCGCCCTCGGCCTCCGCGGCGGCGGTGTCGCTCTTCGCCACCGAGCCGTCCTCCTGCGGAGCGAGACCGAGCTTGGCCAGTCCGGTGACGAACTTCCGCTCGATGTCATTGCGGTCCGGGCCCTTGGCCACGATCCGCTTGACGGTGTTGCGCCGGGTCCGGCCGCGTACCTCGCCGTGGGCGGTGACGCTCTTCAGCAGACGGGTCAGGTACTGGTCCTGCGCCTTGCTGCCCGGGGTGGGGTTCTGGTTGATCACGTACATCTGCTGACCCATGGTCCAGACGTTGGTGGTCAGCCAGTAGACGAGGACACCGACGGGGAAGTTGATGCCCATGACGGCGAAGATCACCGGGAAGATGTACATCAGCATCTTCTGCTGCTGCATGTACGGCGTCTTGACCGTCAGGTCGACGTTCTTCGTCATCAGCTGGCGCTGGGTGAAGAACTGGGAGGCCGACATCATCACGATCATGACCGCGGTGACGACCCGGACGTCGGTGAGGGAGGCGCCGAGAGCACTGACCTCCGCCGGGGAGTTCATGAACTTGGCGGCGAGCGGAGCACCGAAGATGTGGGCCTGACGGGCGCTGTCGAGCAGCGACTGGTCGATGACGCCGATCTTCTTGTTCGAGGCGATGGCCGACAGCACGTGGTACAGGGCGAAGAAGAACGGAGACTGCGCCAGGATGGGAAGGCACGAGGAGAGCGGGTTGGTGCCCGTCTCCTTGTACAGCTTCATCATCTCTTCGGACTGACGCTGCTTGTCGCTCTTGTAGCGCTCCTGGATCGCCTTCATCTTCGGCTGGAGCACCTGCATGTTGCGGGTCGACTTGATCTGCTTGACGAACAGCGGGATCAGGCAGATCCGGATCAGCACCACCAGGGACACGATGGACAGGCCCCAGGCCCAGCCCGTGTCGGCCCCGAAGATCGCCCCGTACAACTTGTGGAACTGGACGATGACCCATGAGACGGGCCAGGTGATAAAGCTGAACAGACTGGCAATCGTGTCCACTAATCAGGCTCCTTGAGCATTGGGCGAAGTCTCTGCGGCCTGACCCGGGGGTTCGGAGACCGATCCCCGGCCAGACGCATCAGCGGCGGAGTCCCCGCCCTTGCCACCGCGTATGGCATTACGCAGGAGTTCATGCCAACGCGGACGTTTGCGTGGTGGAACGTAATCCACGCCACCGGGTGACCACGGATTGCACCGCAGGATGCGCCAGGCGGTCAGCGCGGTTCCCTTGATCGCTCCGTGCCGGTCGATCGCCGTATATCCATAGTGGGAACACGACGGGTAGTAACGGCAGACAGGCCCGAGAAGTGGGCTGATCGTCCACTGATACAGCTTGATCAGAGCCAGCAGCGGGTACTTCATCGCGCGCCCCCTCCCAGCAGCCGCTGCAGAGCGGCGTCCAGGTCTCGGGCCAGCTGTTCATGGTCGGCGTCGCCCGATCCGGGCAGCGCTCGTACGACAACCAGGCTACCGGGGGGCAGCAGGGCAAGCCGTTCGCGGACCAGATGGCGAAGCCTCCGCTTCACCGCTGTGCGGACGACCGCTCCACCCACGGCTTTGCTGACAACGAAACCCGCACGCGGCGGGGGAGCATTCTCCCCAGTCACGTGCGGGTCCGTTGCACCGCTGCGTAGATGAACGACGAGTAGCGGGCGGCCGGCCCGGCGTCCTCGACGTACTGCGGTCGCGAAGTCCTCGCGCCGCCTCAGCCGATTCTCGGTAGGCAGCACGTCATGACCTGTAAGCGATCAGGCGGACAGGTTGGCGCGACCCTTGCCACGGCGGGACGCGAGAATCGCGCGGCCGGCACGGGTGCGCATACGCAGCCGGAAGCCGTGGGTCTTTGCGCGACGACGGTTGTTCGGCTGGAAGGTGCGCTTGCTCACTAGGGGGCTCCAGAAATGACTCGTGTGTTGGCGGGACATCGCCTGGCTGTCACCGTGCGCCCACGAGAGACTCGCGTAAACGCTCTAGTGCACCGCTTCACAATCACAGATCGTGATCTTTGCCCATCGGAGGCAGGCGGCAGCAGCCATCGACAACTCGACCTGGTCACGGTACGCGCGGCTACGCCATCCGGTCAAACCAGCCCTCCAGCACCCTCCACTGTGCACAGGCTGTGGACAACAACTTGAACCACGCGGGTCGCCCTGACTACCGTGGCTGAGTTCCGGTCTTTTCTTCCTGCCTGCCGGTCCCCACCCGTCCCGTCCCGAGAACCACACATTCGTGGGACCTGCGAGAGAGCGTGCCCTGTGGCTGACGTACCTGCCGATCTTGCCGCAGTGTGGCCACGAGTGCTGGAGCAACTCCTCGGGGAGGGCCAACAGGGCATCGAGCCGAAGGACAAACAGTGGATCGAGCGCTGTCAGCCGCTCGCCCTGGTCGCCGACACCGCGCTGCTCGCGGTCCCCAATGAATGGGGCAAGCGCGTCCTGGAGGGCCGGCTCGCGCCGCTCATCAGCGAGACGCTGAGCCGCGAATGCGGCCGCCCGATCCGCATCGCGATCACCGTCGACGACTCCGCGGGCGAGCCTCCGAGCCCGCCCGCGCCTCCGATGCACCAGTCCCAGCAGCCTCAGCAGCACCGCTACCAGGGACCGCAGCACGACGAACGGCAGCACAACGACGCGTACGACGGCTACGGGCACCGGCCCGCCGACGACGGGATGCCGACCGCCCGGCCCGCCTACCCCGACTACCAGCAGCAGCGCCCCGACCCCGGCGCGTGGCCGCGCACCCAGGAGGACCTCTCCTGGCAGCAGCCCCGCCTCGGCGGATTCCAGGACCGCGAGGCTCCCGCGGAGCAGTGGCGCGAGCCGTACGCCACCGGCCGCCCCCAGCCGCCGCAGCACGACTACCGCCCGCAGCCGCCCGAGCGCCAGGGGTACGAGCAGCAGCGCGCCGACCACCGCGACATGCCGGAATCCCAGCCGCAGCACCGGCAGGGCGGCGCCGGCACCGGGCGGCCCGGCGGGGCTCCCGGCCCGATGGGCTCGCAGCCCGCGCCCACGCCCGGCCCCGGCGAACCGGCGGCCCGGCTGAACCCGAAGTACCTCTTCGACACGTTCGTCATCGGCGCGTCCAACCGGTTCGCGCACGCCGCGGCGGTCGCGGTCGCCGAGGCCCCCGCCAAGGCGTACAACCCGCTCTTCATCTACGGGGAGTCCGGGCTCGGCAAGACCCACCTGCTGCACGCCATCGGGCACTACGCCCGGAGCCTCTACCCGGGCACCCGGGTGCGGTACGTGAGCTCCGAGGAGTTCACCAACGAGTTCATCAACTCGATCCGCGACGGCAAGGGCGACACCTTCCGCAAGCGCTACCGGGACGTGGACATCCTGCTCGTCGACGACATCCAGTTCCTGGCGAGCAAGGAGTCGACGCAGGAGGAGTTCTTCCACACCTTCAATACGCTGCACAACGCCAACAAGCAGATCGTGCTGTCCTCCGACCGGCCGCCCAAGCAGCTGGTGACGCTGGAGGACCGGCTGCGGAACCGTTTCGAGTGGGGTCTGACCACCGATGTCCAGCCGCCGGAGCTGGAGACGCGTATCGCGATCCTCCGTAAGAAGGCGGTACAGGAGCAGCTCAACGCCCCGCCGGAGGTGCTGGAGTTCATCGCCTCCCGGATCTCCCGGAACATCAGGGAGCTGGAGGGGGCGCTGATCCGGGTCACGGCCTTCGCCAGTCTCAACCGGCAGCCGGTGGACCTCGGGCTGACCGAGCACGTGCTGAAGGACCTGATCCCCGGGGGCGAGGACTCGGCCCCGGAGATCACGGCGTCGGCCATCATGGCCTCGACCGCGGACTACTTCGGTCTCACGGTGGACGATCTCTGCGGAACCTCGCGCAGCCGTGTGCTGGTGACGGCCCGGCAGATCGCCATGTACCTGTGCCGGGAGCTCACCGATCTCTCGCTGCCCAAGATCGGTGCGCAGTTCGGCGGGCGCGACCATACGACGGTGATGCACGCGGACCGGAAGATCCGCGCGCTGATGGCGGAGCGGCGCTCCATCTACAACCAGGTCACCGAGCTCACCAACCGCATCAAGAACGGCTGACGGACCGCCGTCGTAAGCGCCCAGGGGCGCTCGAAGGGCCCACAGGGCTCCTCGGGCGCCCTTTTCGCTGCCCGGAAGCCGGGCGGGGAAGGCCCGGAAGCCGTATATGGAGGACGGCCCGGGGACGGTCCGGAAGCCGGGCGGGGGCGTTCGCGGAGGGCTCGCGAGCGGTTCGCCGCCCACGCTCAGGCCCCTCGTAAGCCCCTCATAGGTCCCTCGCGGACCCCTCTCAGACCCTTCGCGTCCCCTCGTCGCCCCCTCCCGGACCCGTCCCGACGCCCTTCGAACCGCCTCCGGGCCCGTTGCGCCGCCGCCCCATGGCCCGCCACCAACGCTCCGGTGCCACCCCGGTGTTCGAATACCTGCCGCTGACCTGCCGTTCTCCACAGATCTGGGGAGTTTTTTCCCTCCACAGCCTGGGGATCGGGAAGTTGTCCATATTGCTTCCACAGGGGCAACTGCCGATACTCCATCAGGCCAGGTCAAGGGCCTGGGGATTTGTGGTCAACAGTGATCCACAGCCTGTGGACAAAATATTCGTCCACAGGGCGCGGATGATGTTGTCCACTGGCAGCCCACAGGTCGAGCCCGGTTGTCCCCAGCTCGGGGGAGCTTCTCCACATCTCTGTCCACTGTTCGGCAACGCGCCACCGCCTTTCACCACGCCGAGTGAAAGGCGTCACACCAAGAGGGCTGGTTGGGCTGTGGGGAACCTGGGTAAAGCTGGGGACAGCCCTGGGGAGAAACCCCCCTGCCCTGTGCATCGGGTGTGCAGAACTTTCGCGTGTCCACAGAAGCGCCGTGTTGTCCACCGGTGCCACCCACAGGGTCGGTGGACAAAAAACCGGGACTGACCTGCGGAAACGACGTTATCCACGGTTTCCACAGGCCCTACTACTACTGCCACCTAGAGTTAGCCCGGAATCCGCTTCGAAGTGGGGCCTGTGCACAACTCGGCGCCGGAGCGCTCCGAACCTCTCGTCGCGACTTGACCCCGAGCAGCACCGAGTGTCGGTGCCGTACGTCAGACTGGTCCCCGGCGTCCTTCCTGCCCCAGTGGTGGAAGACCCGATCAGACGACGAAGGCCAGCAGGGCGAGCGAGCAACAGCAGGAGGCGGTTCCGGTGAAGATCCGGGTGGAGCGCGATGTACTCGCGGAGGCTGTGGCCTGGGTGGCCCGTAGCCTCCCGGCCCGTCCGCCGGCGCCCGTTCTTGCGGGCCTTCTGCTGAAGGCTGAGGACGGGGCCCTCAGTTTCTCCAGCTTCGACTACGAGGTCTCGGCCCGGGTCTCGGTGGACGCGGAGGTCGAGGAGGACGGCACGGTGCTGGTCTCCGGCCGGCTGCTCGCCGACATCTGCCGCGCCCTCCCCAACCGCCCGGTGGAGATTTCCACAGACGGTGTACGGGCGACCGTGGTCTGCGGCTCCTCGCGGTTCACCCTCCACACCCTTCCTGTGGAGGAGTACCCCGCCCTTCCCGAGATGCCGACCGCGACCGGCACGGTCCCCGGCGAGGTCTTCGCCTCCGCCGCCGCCCAGGTCGCCATCGCCGCGGGCCGCGACGACACGCTGCCGGTGCTGACCGGTGTACGGATCGAGATCGAGGGCGACACGGTCACCCTGGCCTCGACCGACCGCTACCGCTTCGCGGTCCGCGAGTTCCTCTGGAAGCCGGAGAACCCGGACGCCTCGGCCGTCGCCCTGGTGCCGGCCAAGACGCTCCTGGACACCGCCAAGGCCCTGACCAGCGGTGACACGGTCACCCTGGCGCTGTCCGGCTCGGGTGCCGGAGAGGGGCTGATCGGTTTCGAGGGCGCGGGCCGACGCACGACCACGCGACTGCTCGAAGGCGATCTGCCGAAGTACCGCACCCTCTTCCCGACGGAGTTCAACTCGGTCGCGGTCATCGAGACCGCGCCGTTCGTCGAGGCCGTCAAGCGTGTGGCCCTCGTCGCCGAGCGGAACACCCCGGTCCGGCTCAGCTTCGAGCAGGGCGTCCTGATCCTTGAGGCGGGTTCCAGCGACGACGCACAGGCTGTGGAGAGGGTCGACGCGGTGCTGGAGGGCGACGACATCTCGATCGCCTTCAACCCCACCTTCCTGTTGGACGGGCTGAGCGCGATCGACTCCCCGGTCGCCCAGCTCTCCTTCACGACGTCCACCAAGCCCGCGCTGCTCAGCGGCCGCCCGGCCGTGGACGCCGAGGCGGACGACGCGTACAAGTACCTGATCATGCCGGTCCGCCTCTCCGGCTGATCCGGTCCTCGGTCCGGTCACGGCGGACCCCGGCGGGCGTGACCGGTGCCGGGCACGCCCGCCGGTCCGTCCCCGGCCGGGCGTAGGCTCGTCCTTGGGTACGAATCGGCACAACGCTTAAGGAATCTCTGATGGAGATCGGTCTCGTCGGCCTCGGCAAGATGGGCGGCAACATGCGCGAGCGCATCCGCCGCGCAGGCCACACCGTCATCGGTTACGACCGCAACCCGGACGTCTCCGATGTCCACAGCCTCGAAGAGCTCGTGGGCAAGCTGAAGGGTCCCCGGGTCGTCTGGGTGATGGTTCCGGCCGGTGCCCCGACCCAGGCCACGATCGACGAGCTCGCCGGTCTCCTCTCGCCCGGCGACATCGTCGTCGACGGCGGGAACTCCCGCTGGACCGACGACGAGAAGCACGCCGTCGAGCTGGGCATCAAGGGCATCGGCTTCGTGGACTGCGGCGTCTCCGGCGGTGTCTGGGGCCTGGAGAACGGCTACGCGCTGATGTACGGCGGCGACGCCGAGAACGTGGCGAAGGTCCAGCCGGTCTTCGACGCGCTGAAGCCCGAGGGCGACTTCGGTTCCGTGCACGCGGGCAAGGTCGGCGCCGGCCACTTCGCGAAGATGGTCCACAACGGCATCGAGTACGCCATGATGCAGGCCTACGCCGAGGGCTGGGAGCTCCTGGAGAAGGTCGACTCCGTCACCGATGTGCGCGAGGTCTTCCGCTCCTGGCAGGAGGGCACGGTCATCCGCTCCTGGCTGCTCGACCTGGCGGTCAACGCGCTGGACGACGACGAGCACCTCGACAAGCTCCGCGGCTACGCCGCCGACTCCGGCGAGGGCCGGTGGACGGTGGAGGCCGCGATCGACAACGCCGTGCCGCTGCCCGCGATCACCGCGTCGCTCTTCGCGCGTTTCGCCTCGCGCCAGGACGACTCCCCGCAGATGAAGATGATCGCCGCGCTGCGCAACCAGTTCGGTGGCCACGCGGTCGAGAACAAGAAGTAACCGCAACGGGAGGCGGACCGGGCCCCGACGTCCGGTCCGTCCCACGAAGCACGGAGCAGGAAGCCGGGAAGGTCGGCGTACACCCATGCATGTCACGCATCTCTCGCTGGCCGACTTCCGCTCGTACGCCCGGGTCGAGGTACCTCTCGAACCGGGCGTCACCGCGTTCGTGGGGGCCAACGGCCAGGGCAAGACGAATCTGGTGGAGGCGGTCGGCTATCTCGCGACGCTCGGCAGTCACCGGGTCTCCTCCGACGCGCCGCTGGTGCGGATGGGCGCGGAGCGGGCCGTGGTCCGCGCCGCAGTGACACAGGGCGAGCGCTCGCAGCTGATCGAGCTGGAGCTCAACCCCGGCAAGGCCAACCGGGCGCGGATCAACCGATCGTCGC
Organism: Streptomyces sp. NPDC057697; assembly: GCF_042799335.1. NCBI lineage: Bacteria > Bacillati > Actinomycetota > Actinomycetes > Kitasatosporales > Streptomycetaceae > Streptomyces > Streptomyces sp. NPDC057697. The sequence goes on from NZ_JBHVJA010000003.1 coordinate 305,937, forward strand.
AGGTCAGGCCGCGAGACGTGCTCGGGATAGTACGCACGGTGCTGTTCGCGCCGGAGGACCTGGCGCTGGTCAAGGGCGACCCCGGCGAGCGCCGCCGCTTCCTCGACGAGCTGATCACGGCCCGCTCACCGCGGATGGCGGCGGTGCGCTCGGACTACGAGCGGGTGCTGAAGCAGCGCAACACCCTGCTGAAGTCGGCGGCGATGGCGCGCAGGCACGGCGGCAGGTCGATGGACCTCTCCACGCTCGATGTGTGGGACCAGCACCTGGGCCGGGTGGGCGCGGAGCTGCTGGCACAGCGGCTGGACCTGATCGCGGCCCTGCAACCGCTGGCGGACAAGGCGTACGGGGACGTCGCGCCGGGCGGCGGCCCGCTGGCCCTGGAGTACCGCAGCTCGATCGGGGCGGACGCGGCGTCCGCCGGTTCCCGCGAGGAGCTGTACGAGCGGCTGATCGCGGCCCTGGCGGAGGTCCGCAAGCAGGAGATCGAGCGGGGCGTGACGCTGGTCGGCCCGCACCGTGACGATCTGCTGCTGGGGCTGCGGGGGATGCCGGCCAAGGGGTACGCGAGCCACGGCGAGTCCTGGTCGTACGCGCTGGCGCTGCGGCTGGCCTCGTACGAGTTGCTGCGCGGCGAGGGCAATGAGCCGGTGCTGGTGCTGGACGACGTCTTCGCGGAGCTGGACGCGCGGCGCCGGGAACGGCTGGCCGAGCTGGTGGCCCCGGGCGAGCAGGTGCTGGTGACCGCCGCGGTGGAGGACGACGTCCCCGGGGTGCTGGCGGGCGTGCGGTACGCGGTCTCCGCGGGCGAGGTGGAGCGGCTGTGAGCGGCCACGGCGAGGAAGCCGGCGAGGAAAAGGCCCCGGAGCCCTCGGGGGTCGACCTGGCCCGGGTGGCGCTGCGCGCGGCCAAGGAGCAGGCGCGGGCCCGTGGTGCCGCCGCGCAGCAGAGGAAGCAGGCCAGGCGGGGCGGCGGGCTGCGGTCGGGCGCGCGGGCCGATGGGCGTGACCCGCTGTCGCTGGGCTCCGCGATCAACCGGCTGATCACCGAACGGGGCTGGGAGACCCCGGCCGCGGTGGGCGGGGTGATGGGGCGCTGGCCGCAGATCGTCGGTGAAGATCTGGCCAATCATTGTGTGCCGCTGCGGTACGACGACGATCCGGACGAGCGGGTGCTGACGATCCAGTGCGAATCGACGGCATGGGCGACGCAGATGCGGCTGCTGGCGCCTCAGCTGGTGGCCCGGCTGAACGCGGATCTGGGGCAGGGCACGGTGCGTTTCATCAAGGTGCTGGGGCCCGGTGGTCCGCAGCGCAGGTTCGGTCCGCTGCGGGCGCCGGGAAGCATGGGCCCCGGCGACACCTACGGCTGACCTGGGCTTTTCCTGGTCATGGGCGGTGCCTGGGGTGGCCCGCCGCGGCTCCGCGACGCTGTGCGGGACCCCGTTCCGTGGCCGGACGGGGCTCCCCGGGGGACCGGTGGCGGCCATGGAGGGCGCTGTCCGTCGGATCCGGGTTGTGCGGGTATGCGGTGGTTGAGGCCACGCGCTGAGAATGGGGCGTCCCTCACGGTAGCGGGAGGTTGACAGGCCGAAGCGCTCAAGGCCCGCGTGAGCCTCCTGAGAGCCCTTCCTGAATATGGGGAGTCGTCAGCCGCTCATTCAGGGCGGCACATGCGTACTCAGGTACCGGCAAACCCCCATTCATGTCAGCGCTACCGGTAGACTGGTGGACAATCCCGCACCTTGGCGGGAGTCGTCGATTACAAGCCGAACGACGCAGCCGCTCCCGTTTGCCCGGAGAACGGCCTGTGCTGTGCCAGAAAGGGCGCTTCGTGGCCGATTCCGGCAACCCCAACGAGAACACTCCGTCCACACCCGGTGAGAGCCCCGACGCTCTCGCCGCAGGTGAGGCCGTGGGCGCCGCCGAGGTCCCCGCCTCGTACGACGCCAACGCGATCACCGTCCTGGAGGGTCTGGACGCGGTCCGCAAGCGACCTGGCATGTACATCGGTTCGACCGGTGAGCGCGGCCTCCACCACCTGGTGTACGAGGTCGTCGACAACTCGGTCGACGAGGCCCTGGCCGGACACGCGGACACGATCGACGTCACGATCCTCGCCGACGGCGGGGTCCGCGTGATCGACAACGGCCGCGGCATCCCGGTCGGCATCGTGCCGTCCGAAGGCAAGCCGGCCGTCGAGGTCGTGCTCACCGTCCTGCACGCGGGCGGCAAGTTCGGCGGCGGCGGCTACGCCGTCTCCGGCGGTCTGCACGGCGTCGGTGTGTCCGTGGTCAACGCGCTGTCCACGCGGGTCGCCGTCGAGGTGAAGACGGACGGCCACCGCTGGACCCAGGACTACAAGTTCGGCGTCCCGACCGCCTCGCTGGCCCGCAACGAGGCCACGGACGAGACGGGCACCTCCGTCACGTTCTGGGCCGACGGGGGCATCTTCGAGACCACCGAGTACTCCTTCGAGACCCTGTCGCGCCGCTTCCAGGAGATGGCGTTCCTCAACAAGGGTCTGACGATCAAGCTCACCGACGAGCGCGAGTCGGCGAAGGCGACGGCGGGCGCGGACGTCGCCGAGGTGGCCGAGATCGCCGAGGCGGAGCAGGCCCGCACGGTCACGTACCACTACGAGGGCGGCATCGTCGACTTCGTGAAGTACCTCAACTCCCGCAAGGGCGATGTCATCCACCAGTCGGTGATCGACATCGAGGCCGAGGACAAGGAGCGCCTCCTCTCGGCCGAGATCGCGATGCAGTGGAACACGCAGTACAGCGAGGGCGTCTACTCCTTCGCGAACACGATCCACACGCACGAGGGCGGTACCCACGAGGAGGGCTTCCGCGCCGCGCTGACCACGCTGGTCAACAAGTACGCGCGCGAGAAGAAGCTGCTGCGCGAGAAGGACGACAACCTCACGGGCGACGACATCCGCGAGGGGCTGACGGCGATCATCTCGGTGAAGCTGGGCGAGCCGCAGTTCGAGGGCCAGACGAAGACCAAGCTGGGCAACACGGAGGCCAAGACCTTCGTCCAGAAGGTCGTCCACGAGCAGCTCACGGACTGGTTCGACCGCAATCCGAACGAGGCCGCCGACATCATCCGCAAGGGCATCGCGGCGGCCACGGCCCGCGTCGCGGCCCGCAAGGCGCGTGATCTGACCCGTCGCAAGGGGCTCCTGGAGAGCGCCTCGCTGCCGGGCAAGCTGAGCGACTGCCAGTCCAACGACCCGACGAAGTGCGAGATCTTCATCGTCGAGGGTGACTCCGCCGGTGGTTCGGCGAAGTCCGGCCGCAACCCGATGTACCAGGCGATCCTGCCGATCCGAGGCAAGATCCTGAACGTCGAGAAGGCCCGGGTCGACAAGATCCTTCAGAACACCGAGGTCCAGGCGCTGATCTCGGCCTTCGGTACCGGGGTCCACGAGGACTTCGACATCGAGAAGCTGCGCTATCACAAGATCATTCTGATGGCGGACGCCGACGTCGACGGTCAGCACATCAACACCCTGCTGCTGACGTTCCTCTTCCGCTTCATGCGTCCGCTGGTCGAGGCCGGGCACGTCTACCTCTCCCGCCCGCCGCTCTACAAGATCAAGTGGGGCCGGGACGACTTCGAGTACGCCTACTCGGACCGCGAGCGCGACGCCCTGGTCGAGCTGGGCAAGCAGAACGGCAAGCGGATCAAGGAAGACTCGATCCAGCGCTTCAAGGGTCTCGGCGAGATGAACGCCGAGGAGCTGCGCGTCACCACGATGGACGTCGACCACCGGGTCCTCGGCCAGGTCACGCTGGACGACGCGGCGCAGGCCGACGACCTCTTCTCGGTGCTGATGGGCGAGGACGTCGAGGCGCGGCGCTCGTTCATCCAGCGCAATGCCAAGGACGTCCGCTTCCTCGACATCTGAGTCGGCCGAACCAGCAAGCCGCCGCTCGAAAGGACTTTGACCAGCAATGGCCGACGAGAACACCCCTGTGACACCTGAAGAGGACCCCACCGCCGGTGTGGGCATGCGTGTCGAGCCCGTCGGGCTCGAAACGGAGATGCAGCGCTCCTACCTCGACTACGCGATGTCCGTCATCGTCTCGCGTGCGCTGCCGGACGTACGGGACGGTCTCAAGCCCGTGCACCGCCGGGTGCTGTACGCGATGTACGACGGCGGCTACCGGCCCGAGAAGGGCTTCTACAAGTGCGCCCGCGTCGTCGGTGACGTCATGGGTACGTACCACCCGCACGGTGACTCGTCGATCTACGACGCCCTGGTGCGCCTGGCGCAGCCGTGGTCGATGCGCATGCCGCTGGTGGACTCCAACGGCAACTTCGGTTCTCCGGGCAACGACCCGGCCGCCGCCATGCGGTACACCGAGTGCAAGATGATGCCGCTGTCCATGGAGATGGTCCGGGACATCGACGAGGAGACCGTCGACTTCCAGGACAACTACGACGGCCGCAACCAGGAGCCGACGGTCCTGCCGGCGCGGTTCCCGAACCTGCTGGTCAACGGTTCGGCGGGGATCGCGGTCGGTATGGCGACCAACATCCCGCCGCACAACCTGCGCGAGGTCGCGGCCGGCGCGCAGTGGTACCTGGAACACCCGGAGGCCTCTCAGGAGGAGCTCCTGGACGCGCTGATGGAGCGGATCAAGGGTCCGGACTTCCCGACCGGCGCGCTCGTCGTGGGCCGCAAGGGCATCGAGGAGGCGTACCGGACGGGCCGCGGTTCGATCACGATGCGCGCGGTCGTCGCGGTCGAGGAGATCCAGAACCGGCAGTGCCTGGTCGTCACGGAGCTTCCGTACCAGACCAACCCCGACAACCTCGCGCAGAAGATCGCCGACCTGGTGAAGGACGGCAAGATCGGCGGGATCGCGGACGTCCGGGACGAGACGTCCTCGCGCACCGGTCAGCGTCTGGTCGTCGTGCTGAAGCGGGACGCGGTCGCCAAGGTCGTCCTGAACAACCTGTACAAGCACACCGACCTGCAGTCCAACTTCGGCGCCAACATGCTGGCGCTGGTCGACGGTGTGCCGCGCACCCTCTCGATCGACGCGTTCATCCGGCACTGGGTGACGCACCAGATCGAGGTCATCGTCCGGCGTACGAGGTTCCGGCTGCGCAAGGCGGAGGAGCGGGCGCACATCCTGCGCGGTCTGCTCAAGGCGCTGGACGCGATCGACGAGGTCATCGCGCTCATCCGGCGCAGCCAGACGGTCGAGGTGGCGCGCGAGGGCCTGATGGGCCTGCTGGAGATCGACGAGATCCAGGCCAACGCGATCCTGGAGATGCAGCTGCGCCGGCTGGCCGCGCTGGAGCACCAGAAGATCACGGCCGAGCACGACGAACTCCAGGCGAAGATCAACGAGTACAACGCGATCCTGGTGTCGCCGGAGCGGCAGCGGAAGATCGTCAGCGAGGAGCTGGCGGCGATCGTCGAGAAGTTCGGCGACGACCGGCGCTCCAAGCTGGTGCCTTTCGACGGTGACATGTCCATCGAGGACCTGATCGCCGAGGAGGACATCGTCGTCACGATCTCGCGCGGCGGCTATGTGAAGCGCACGAAGACGGACGACTACCGCTCGCAGAAGCGCGGCGGCAAGGGCGTGCGCGGTACGAAGCTCAAGGAAGACGACATCGTCGACCACTTCTTCGTGTCGACGACGCACCACTGGCTGCTGTTCTTCACGAACAAGGGCCGGGTGTACCGGGCGAAGGCCTACGAGCTCCCGGACGCCGGCCGTGACGCCCGCGGCCAGCACGTCGCCAACCTGCTGGCCTTCCAGCCGGACGAGCAGATCGCCCAGATCCTGGCGATCCGCGACTACGAGGCCGCGCCCTATCTGATCCTGGCCACGAAGGGCGGTCTGGTGAAGAAGACCGCGCTGAAGGACTACGACTCCCCGCGTTCGGGCGGTGTCATCGCGATCAACCTCCGGGAGACGGCGGACGGCGCCGACGGCACCGCCGACGAGCTGATCGGCGCGGAGCTGGTGTCGGCCGAGGACGACCTGCTGCTCATCAGCAAGAAGGCCCAGTCGATCAGATTCACCGCGACGGACGACGCGCTGCGCCCGATGGGCCGTGCCACTTCGGGCGTCAAGGGCATGAGTTTCCGTGAGGGAGACGAACTGCTCTCGATGAATGTTGTCCGGCCGGGTACGTTCGTGTTCACTGCCACCGACGGCGGGTACGCGAAGCGGACCCCCGTCGACGAGTACCGGGTCCAGGGCCGTGGCGGTCTGGGCATCAAGGCCGCCAAGATCGTGGAGGACCGGGGCTCGCTGGTCGGCGCGCTGGTGGTCGAGGAGACGGACGAGATCCTCGCCATCACGCTCGGCGGTGGTGTGATTCGTACGCGAGTCAATGAAGTCAGGGAGACGGGCCGTGACACCATGGGCGTCCAACTGATCAATCTGGGCAAGCGCGATGCCGTCGTCGGTATTGCCCGTAACGCCGAAGCCGGTCGTGAGGCCGAAGAAGTCGAGGGGTCCGAGGACGCCGAGGCCGCGACGGCGGAGGGTGCCGAGAGCACGGTCGAGGGCAATGTCGAAGGCACGTCGCCTTCGGCCGGGGAGCACGAGGAGTAGAGCGTGAGTGGAGCCACGGGCGCCGGTTCGGCCGCCTCCGGAACAGGGGCGAACGGTGCCCGTGGCCCTGCCACGGACTCCCAAGGGGGCACTGTGACGGACACCCGGGGGCCTCAGCCCCAGTACGAGGGCTACGCGACCGGGCCGTTGCCCGGTGAGCGCGAGCCCGCACCGGGGCAGAGCGGGCCGTACCACCCGCCGCAGGCGTATCCCTCGCCTGCCGGCGGTACTCAGGGCGGCCGCCAGCACGGCGGCACGCAGGGCGGTGTGCAGGGCGTCGGAGCCGCGCAGGCGGCCCGTCGGCCGCGGACCGGGGCGCGGACGACTCCGCGTACCCGCAAGGCGCGGCTGCGGGTGGCCAAGGCCGATCCGTGGTCGGTGATGAAGGTCAGCTTCCTGCTGTCCATCGCGCTCGGCATCTGCACGGTGGTGGCCTCCGCGGTGCTGTGGATGGTCATGGACGCCATGGGCGTCTTCGAGACCGTCGGCGGCACGATCAGCGAGGCCACCGGTTCGAACGACAGCAACGGCTTCGATCTCCAGTCGTTCCTTTCGCTGCCGAGGGTTCTCATCTTCACCTCGGTCATCGCGGTGATCGACGTGGTCCTGGCGACCGCGCTGGCGACGCTGGGCTCCTTCATCTACAACCTGTCGGCGGGTTTTGTCGGCGGTATCGAGCTCACGCTGGCCGAGGACGAGTAGCCGGCCGGGTATCGATTTTGGGACTGGCCCCGACGTGCGCTAATCTTCAGAAGTCAGCGCAGAGCGCGGCGGGGCTATAGCTCAGTTGGTTAGAGCGCATCCCTGATAAGGATGAGGCCACAGGTTCAAATCCTGTTAGCCCCACAGCATGAAGGCCCCCACCGGAAACGGTGGGGGCCTTCGGCATTTGCGGCTGACGGACCCGGCCGGCCTCAGTAGGTTGGCCGCATGCCTTCCGTCCTTGTGATCGGTTACGACCCGCAGGTACTGCCCGCCGTCGATGCGGAGGCGGTGCGCACGGCCTTCGCCGAGGAGGTGAGGCGGTTCGGCGAGCTCGGCATCGACGCGGCCATGACGCTGGTCGTCTTCGACGAGGCGGCCGAGCCCGCGATCGCGGCCTCGCTGGCCGAGCGTCCGTGGGACGTGGTCGTCGTCGGGGGCGGGATCCGCAAGACCGAGGTGCTGCTCCCGCTCTTCGAGCGGACCGTGAATCTGATCCGCCGCCATGCGCCCGGAGCCGCCATCGCGTTCAACACCAGCGCGGGGGACAGCGTCGAGGCGGCGCGGCGCTGGCTGCCGTAGGCGGCAGGGCCGCTGGAGCGCACGGAGAAGCCCCCGTCCGGTGCGAACCGGTCCGGGGGCTCTGGAGGTCAGTTGAGCGGCTCTCAGGGCGGCAGGAGGGACGCGTCGCCCGCCGGGGCGCCGTGGGGGGTGCGGGCGGCGTTCCTGGTGTCGGTGATGTCCGTGGCGTCGATGGGCAGGTGACGGGTCGCGGGCGAGGATCCGTGTGCCTCGGCCCGGATGCGCTGCTTCATCGTCGGCGGCAGTGCCCGGTCGCGCGGAAGGGTCCATCGCACCGACGGGGTGGTCACGGTTGCCACGGTCGCACCCATGTGTTCGTGGGTCGTGGTGGCCGGCTCCGTGACGCTCTGCTCCGTGGCCGTCGCCGGGGTGCTCATGAGGCCCAGCGCGGCGAGCAGGGCGAAGAGTGCGGTGACGAAGGCGGTCCAGATGCTCTTGGGCTTGAAGGTGCTCATGGCCCCTCGCTTTCGGGTGGTCCGGTTTGCTTACCTTTCTGATGATGTGGATGTGGCCCCCGATTTCGTGGACCGACGCCACCGATCCGCCGATCTTCGGATGAACACCACTCTTATGGTTCAACCGGCCTGGACGGGATCGTTCCGGGGTGCGGGCCGGGGCCGGGTTCCGGGGGCGGAAACGGGTTCCCGGGCGAACGCTCTTCCCCGGGCGCCAGTTGGGCCGCGGGCAGGTCACCGGTTGATATCGGCCGGTGTGTATAGTCGGGCGGCAGAAGTCCCCTACGTCAAGGAAAGACGAGGTCGCGCGGTGAAGAAGCTTCTCCTGGTCGCACTGGCCGCCATCGGCGGGCTCCTCGTGTACCGCCAGATCCAGGCGGATCGCGCCGAGCAGGATCTGTGGACGGAGGCGACTGACTCCGTGCCCGCAGGTTCGGGTGTGTGAGACGGAACAGCCTGATTGCGGGCCCCGGTCGCTGAGCGGCCGGGGCTTCGTGCTGTTGCGGGACCGTGACTCCTGTGCTCTTGAGTTCACGTCGAGCAAATAAATACGTTGCTTGAGTGAAACGGCCTGCTGGACCGGGTGGATGCGCGGGGCTTCTGCCGCTGCCGGGAAGGCGGGCGAGCAGGGCGATTCCACCGGCGTCGAAGACAGCGGTGGTACGGGCGGGGCAGGATGGACCGGCATGGCGCCCGCTGCCGGGGCGGACGCCGTGGTGACGGTCGCGGGTCCGTGTCGCACGCGGGCGGGCCGTACGGACGACGAGGGGGAAGCGCGTGATGAGGCAGCGCAACAGGGGCCGGGTGGCGCTGGCCGCGGTCGCGGCGATGTGCGCGGCGGCGGCGCTGCCGGGCCAGGCGTTCGCGGCCGGGGAGCTCCCCGCGTACGCCTTCGACCCCGGGGCGCAGAAGGTGGCCGGCTCGGAGGCCAGCACCGAGGCGTCCGCGCTCGCGCCCGGCTCGGTGTACAGGAGCTCGATCAGGCCCGGCGAGAAGCTCTACTACCGCCTCGACCTCGACGCGAAGACCAACGCGTATGTCTCGGCGGTGGTCGTGCCCGGGGGCGGCGGCCAGGTCGCCTACGGGGACGGCATCCGGATCAGTGTCCGCGACAGCACGGACATGCAGTGCAGTTCGGAGGACGCGCGCTTCGAATCGGCGGAGTTCCCGCGTCCGATCGCCGCGTACGCCTACCGGCTCATGGAGAAGGACAGCAGCACCTGCCAGGACGCCGGTACGTACAACGTCCTGATCGAGCGGGAGAGCAAGCCGACCTCGGCGACCGGCGCGTGGGATCTGGAGCTGCGCTACGAGTCGGAGCCGCAGCTGAAGGCGGCCGGTTCGATGCCGACCGAGGCACCGGAGAACTGGCCGTCGGCCTCGCCCGTGCCGCCCACCACCGCCCCGCAGAAGCGGTCGGGCGGCACCAGCTACTACGACGCGACCGGTCTGGAGACCGGTGAGTGGCAGGAGAAGGACGGCATCAGGCCGGGGCAGACCCTCTTCTACCGGGTGCCGGTCGACTGGGGCCAGCAGATCTTCGCCACCGCCGACCTGAGCAACAGCAACGCCTCGGACGAGTTCGTCGGCAACGCGCTCGCGCTCTCCCTGGACAACCCGGCGCACGGCCGCGTCGACTCCGCGTCGCCGCTGTCGTACTCCGGCAAGTCCGCCTCCGTGTCGCTGGACCCGCTGCCTCCGGTGGCGTACGAGAACCGCTACGACTCGACCAGCAGCGTCAGCGCGATGCGGTTCGCCGGGTGGTACTACCTGTCGGTGTCGCTCAGCCCGAAGATCGCGAAGTCGTACGGGGACAAGCCGATTCCGCTCACCCTCAAGGTCAAGGTCGAGGGGAAGGCCGGGAGTTCGCCGTACGCGGGGGACGCCGGGGTCTTCTCGGTCACCTCGCACGACAAGGACATGGCGCGGAGCGGACAGAGCGGCCCGCAGGCGGCCAGGAGCGACCGGATGAAGATGATCGGCGCGGCCGGGATCGGCACGGGTGCGGTGCTGGTGCTCGGGCTCGGGGTGTGGACGCTGCTGGCCCGTCGTCGCGCCGGCGCCGCCCCGGCGGGCGGCCCGGCCGGTGGCGGCCCCCACGGAGGCCCGCCGCAGGCCTGGTGAGCCGGGCCCGGCCCCGGACGGCAGGTGTCCGGCCGGGGGCGGAGCGGTAGGTGTCCGGCTGGCCGGGCGGCCGGGTTCAGCTCTGGGTCAGTGCCCAGATGCCCACCGCGAAACACAGCAGCGCCACCAGCAGCACCGGGACCGCCACCTTTGGGGACGGTCCCGGACGCCTCTGCGGGGCGTGCGCGGGCGCGGGCGCCGCGGGATGCGGGGCAACTCCCGCGCCGGGCACGGGAGCCTGCGGCTGCCCGACGGTGTAGGCACGGGTGAGCGCCGGTTCGGGCGGCACGGCGGAGGTCGGCGCCTGGGAGAGGTCCGGCGCGGGGGCGGCGTACGGGGAGGCCGCCCGGGGCGTGAGCGGAGCGGCCTGCGGAGGCGGCGGCGGGAGATGGAAACTGCCCGTCTCCGACATCGAGACCGGAGGCTGCGCGTACGGCTGCTGCGCGGGCCGCTGGGGGCCCGGGGCGTCCTCGGCGCTCTGCGGGGTCCGAGCGCTCTGCGGGTGCTGCGCGTCGGGGGCGTCGCGGGGGGTCTGCGGGGCGGGCGCGAGGGCCGGTTCCGGTCCGGTGGGGCCGAAGCCCGGGGGCAGCGGCCCGATCTGGTCGAAGACCTCGACCGGCTCGTCCTCGGGCGCGGCCTCCGGGAGCATCTCGACCGCGGCGGTCAGCGCCTTGCGCGCACCTGTGGCCGTACGGAACCTGGCCTGCGGATCCGGTTGCAGCAGCCCCGCGAGGACCTGCCACAACGGCTCGGGTATCCCTTCCGGGGCGGCGGGCGTGCCGTACGAGGCGAAGTGCTCGACGATCGCCTGTGCGTCGGGCTTCTTGCCCTGGAGCAGATAGAGCGCGACGAGACCGACCGCGAACAGGTCCGCGGGGAAGTCGGGCTCCGCGCCCATCATTTGCTCGGGTGCGAAGTAACCGGGCGTACCCACCACGTAGTTGGTCTCGGTGAGGCGCGGCTCTCCCTTGCGCATGGAGATGCCGAAGTCGGACAGCCGCAGGTGCGGCCGCCCCGTACCGGTCGCCTCCATAAGGATGTTGGCCGGTTTGATGTCCCGGTGCACCACACCCTCCGCGTGCACCGTGGACAGCCCGGACAGCAGCTGGTCGAGGAGCGTGCAGACGAAACGGGGCGGCAACGGTCCGTAGTCGCCGATGACATGCGCCAGTGAGCCTCCGCTCACCAGATCCATGGTGAACAGGACCTTGTCGTCGTCGGCCGCCCAACTGGCGGGCGCGAGCACATGGGGATGCTCGATCCTCAGCGCCTGCTCGCGGACGAAGCGCAGCAGCGTGTGCGCGTCGCTCTGCTGGAGGACCTTGGCCGCCACATAGCGGCGGCGCCGGTGGTCCCAGGCCCGCCAGACGGCGCCGACCCCACCACGTCCGATCGGATCGATCAGTTCGTACCGACCGGCGAAGACCTCACCCATTGCGCTGCGCCCGCTCCCCGTTCCTCGTTGGGCCCACGGCCGGTTCCCGGGGGCAGTGCCCGGACCGGTCCGGACGAAACCTAGCTCTGGTGTCCCTCGTAGTGCGCCACCGCGTCCGCGGTGCGCCCCGCGCCGTACACCTTGAGGAACTCTGCCAGTTCCGGGTGGGTCGGGGCGAGGGCGTCGGCGGCATCGATGATGTCACCGGCGGCCGAGACCGACCGCAGCAGCGACTGGATCTCGCGGACCACGCGCCGGACGGTGGGGGCGCCGCCGGTGGTCGAGGTCTGGCCGGTGCCGGTGAGGACGGAGCCGCCCTGGGACTTCTTGATCTCCTCCATGCGGTCGGTGGCCTCGCCCGCGCTGACGCTGCCGTCCGCGACCTGACCGGCCAGCTCCTGGAGCGCCTGGACGCGCTGGACGACCGCGGGGTTGCCGATCTTCGCCCGCTGGCCGCTCATCAGCTGGGAGAGCATGGGGGCGGACAGCCCGAGGACGGCGGCGAGCCGGGCCTGGTTCAGGCCGAGATCATCGATCAGCCGGCGGAAGAGCGCGCCGAGGGGCTCTCCGTACCAACTGCGCTGAAGCTCCCTGGCTCTTGCCGTTGCCTCTTGCTGCGCTGCGTCCATGGCGTCTCCCCTTCGCTGCGGCTTCGCTGCTGCGAACCTCGCCGAGCATCTTACGGAGAGTGGTCGCCCACCGGGAGCCCCCATCTTTTTTGCAGGAATCCGGGGAGTACCCGGTACTCTGGTCTGCGGCGGTGGCCGGGATGCCGAAGCGTCCGGGGCTGTCCGTTTTACGGGGCCTTAGCTCAGTTGGTAGAGCGCTGCCTTTGCAAGGCAGATGTCAGGAGTTCGAATCTCCTAGGCTCCACACACGAACCCCCTCCGACCGGTACGAACACGGTCGGAGGGGGTTCTGCGTGCTTCCCGCTGCTGGTACGCCGGGCGGCGCCGGTCCCTCTTGCGTCGGAAGTGCCTCGTTGTCGAGCGGGCTCAGCGGCGGTCGTCCGGGCCGGTGCCGTCCGCGTCCTCCGGGCCGTCCGTTCCCTCGGTCCCGGCCCGTCCGGCCCGGATGTCGGGGTCGAGCGAGGTGGGGCCGCTGCCGTCGACCGAGGTCAGCGGGGCGCGGTCGGCGACCTCCGTGGCGGCGGGCGGCTCGACCAGCCAGTCGGGGTTGGCCTGCTTGTCCCACCATCGCCAGACGGCATAGGCGCTGCCCGCCACGAGTCCGGTCACGACGAGCCCCCGGAACAGCTGTCCGGCCCTCGCCCGCCGCTCGTGCTTCCTGATCAGGTGCCGGATCTCCTGCGGCGTGACCTGCCCGCGCAGCGCGGCCAGTGCGGCGGTGCTGCGGGCGGTGGCCTCCTCGGCCACGGGCTGGGCCAGGGCCATCGCGTGCTCGACCCGCGGCACCGTGTAGTCCGCGGCGGTGCGCGCCGCCCGGCGGGTGTGCAGCGCCGCGCGCCGGCCGGCCTCGTCGACCTTGGGCGGCACATGGGTGAGGGCCAGTTCGATACGTGGTGCGAGATGCGCGTCGTACTGGACGCGGGCCTGCTGGGCCGCCTTGGACATCTTCGGCGCGAGCCGCGTGCGGGCTTCATGCGCGAGCTGTGCGGCCTGTTCCTTGGCCGTGTCGGCATAGGGCGCCACCACTTCCGCGGCGTGCTGCACGCTGTCCTTCGCCGAGTCGGTTGCGGCGCGCACGCTGTCGATGCGGGTCACGGGATCCTCCTCCTTGGTGGCGGGTTGACACTCCGCCTTTCCACCCATTTCGAGATCATGCCTGCCGGAGTCCCTTATGGCATGTGGGGCGGGCATCCGGGTCATTCGGTTTGTTCGGTTCATTCAGCTCACGAATGACATTTCTGGGCAATGCGGTGCAAGGGGAGCTTGCCGACGACAATGCCACGCTTTGCCCTTGCCCGCGCCGCTTCGTCACGCACTTGGCCGCATTTGTTCCTGCGGGGAGCGGGGGCCGGTGGCGGCCGGGCGCCGGAGTGCGCGGTCCGTGCGAGGATCGACGGACGTCACTGAGGAAGACATCGGTGAACCGTCACCGATGACTCAACGTCACCGAAGACTCACGGAAGGCAGATCGTGGCTGAGCAGCTTTACGCCACCTTGAAGACCAGCCAGGGCGACATCGAGATCAGGCTCCTGCCGAACCACGCGCCCAAGACGGTCAAGAACTTCGTCGAGCTCGCCCAGGGTGAGCGGGAGTGGACGCACCCGGAGACCGGCAAGCGGACGACGGACAAGCTGTACGACGGCACCGTCTTCCACCGCGTCATCAGCGGCTTCATGATCCAGGGCGGCGACCCGCTCGGCAACGGCACCGGTGGCCCGGGGTACGAGTTCGGGGACGAGTTCCACCCCGACCTGGCCTTCACCAAGCCGTACCTGCTGGCCATGGCCAACGCCGGCCCGGGGACCAACGGCTCGCAGTTCTTCGTGACCGTGTCGCCGACCGCCTGGCTCACCGGCAAGCACACCATCTTCGGCGAGGTCACCGACCCCGCCAGCCAGAAGGTGGTGGACGCGATCGCCGCCACCGCGACCAACGCCCGCACCGACCGTCCGGTGGAGGACGTCGTGATCGAGTCGGTCGTCATCGAGACCCGTTGATCACCTCTGGTCATCGGCCGATCACACTCTGATTCCCGTTCCGGGAACCAACCGCCCTGCCCGTCCGTACTGTTACATAGCGGACGAGCGGGGCGGAGTCGCGCCTGCCCTGCTCGCCATGACGAGACCGAAGGGACCGGGAAGTGATGGGACCGATGGACCAGCAGCCGCCGGGAGGCACGGACCAGTCCGCCGCCGCGGACGGCTCGCTCAGCTGCTACCGCCACCCCGGTCGCGAGGCGAACATCCGCTGTACCCGCTGCGAGCGCCCGATCTGCCCCGAGTGCATGGTCGATGCCTCGGTCGGCTTCCAGTGCCCGGACTGCGTCCGCCAGGGAGCGGGCACGGGACACGGACCGGCGGACAGCCGGCCCGGCGCCGTCGTGGGCGGCGCCGGTACGGGCGGTGCCGTCATGGCCGATCCCCGCCTCGTCACCAAGATCCTCCTCGGCATCAACCTCGTCGTGTACCTCGCGGTGCTGGCGAAGGGCACGGGGCTGGTCAACGAGCTGGAGCTGATCGCCCGCGCCAGATTCCACTACGGCGGTCCGCTCGAAGGCGTCGCGGAAGGCCAGTGGTACCGGCTGGTGACGTCGATGTTCCTGCACCAGGAGCTGTGGCACATCACGTTCAACATGCTGGGGCTGTGGTGGCTCGGCGGCCCGCTGGAATCGGCGCTCGGCCGCGCCCGCTATCTCACGCTGTACATGATCTCCGGCCTGGCCGGCAGCGCCCTCAGCTACTGGCTCGCCGCGCCCGTGCAGGGCTCACTCGGAGCCTCCGGGGCGATCTTCGGGCTGCTGGGCGCCACCGCCGTGCTCATGCGCCGGCTCAACTACGACATGCGCCCGGTCTTCGTGCTCCTCGCGGTGAACCTGGTCATCACCTTCAACCCCTGGGGCGGGATCGCCTGGCAGGCGCATGTCGGCGGCCTGATCGCGGGCACGCTGATCGCGATCGGCATGGTGCACGCCCCCCGTGAGCGGCGCGCCCTGGTGCAGTACGGCACCTGCGCCCTGGTCCTGGCGGCCGTGGTTCTCGTGATCGTCGCGAGAACGGCCGCGCTGACCTGAGCCGCCTCGCCTTCGGGGCGGTCGGTGGCGGCCGCAGTTGTCCACAGCGGGTGGCGGATCTTGTGCATTCTGTGGGAACAACTGTGCCCCTTGTCGCTGAGCTGGGTTTTTCCAGTCGGGACAAGGGGCGTGTCACCCCCGGATGGGGGAGACTGCAGTCACATCGGCGTCAACCGTCAGGGAGTTATCCACAGATCGTCTGACCTTTTCCCCCGCCTGTGGATAACGCTGTGGGTAACTCGGGGCAAGGGTTGCGGGACGGGTCCCCGCTGTGCACGGCGGAGCGCTGCGGGCGCTACCACCCTCGCGGGATCAACTTCCGCCGCGGTGCTACTTCCACTGCGTGGAGACACCGAAGCCCCCGGCGATGAAGCCGAAGCCGACGACGATGTTCCAGTTCCCCAGGTCCTTGATCGGCAGATCGCCGTCGGTCACATAGAAGACGACGATCCAGGCCAGACCGATCAGGAAGAGCGCCAGCATCACCGGCGCCACCCAGCTGCGGCTGGTCAGCTTTATGTTGGTTGCCTGCTTCGCCGGAGGGGGCGTGAAGTCGGCCTTCTTGCGGATACGTGACTTCGGCACGAGGAACTCTCCTGTCGATGCGCTGCGTGACCGCGCAGGGAACTGTGGCTGGCGCCGGGGCGGGGCCGAGGGGGAATGCTGCCTCCCCCGGGCGTCCGTTAGCGTAGTGCTTCCCTGGCGCCGAAGGAGATAAGGGTACGTTGAGCAATTCTGCCGACTCCCCCCAAGGGCCGGTCCGGCGCACCTTCCGGCACCCGGTCCGCGTGCTCACCGCTGCCGTCTTCGCCCTCGCCGGACTGATCTTCGTCACCAGCGCCAACACGGCCAAGGGCACCAACATCCGCACCGACTCCTCGCTGCTGAAGCTCTCCGACCTCATCCAGCAGCGCAGCACCAAGAACGCCCAGCTGGACGAGACCACCGCGGCCGTGCGCGAGGACATCGACGCCCTGGTCCGGCGGGACGACAGCAGCACCAAGGCGGAGGAGGCCCGGCTCAAGGAGCTGGAGCGGGCCGGCGGCACCACGAAGCTCACCGGCCGCTCGGTCTCCGTCACCCTCGACGACGCCCCGCCCAACGCCACCGCCAACCCCGGCTACCCCGACCCGCAACCCAACGACCTGGTCATCCACCAGCAGGACCTCCAGGCGGTCGTCAACGCCCTCTGGCAGGGCGGCGCCCGGGGCATCCAGGTCATGGACCAGCGGCTGATCTCCACCAGCGCGGTGCGCTGCGTCGGCAACACCCTGATCCTCCAGGGCCGGGTCTACTCCCCTCCGTACAAGATCACGGCGGTCGGTGACCCGGGCAGGCTCAGGCAGGCGCTGAACGGCTCCCCGGCGATCAGCAACTACCTGCTGTACGTGAAGGCGTACGGCCTCGGCTGGAAAGTCGAGGAGCACGAGGCGGTGACTCTTCCCGGCTACTCGGGCACAGTGGACCTCCACTACGCGGAGCCCGTGAAGTAGCCAACGGCTGTGGGGAGGCCGTCCAGGTGTCGGTACGACTGATCGTCAGGACGTTCAGCGAACTCTGCATCACCGTCGGCGCCCTGATCGTGCTCTTCGTGGTGTACGTGCTGTTCTGGACCGGAGTGCAGGCGGCCGACGCCACGGAGGGCCAGATCGACTCCCTGCGCAGCCGCTGGGCGCAGGGGACGGTCTCCGCGCCCCCTGCGCACTCCTCCCCGCCGCCCAAGGCGCCGAACGCGCCGAAGGAGCCCCCCGCCCCGGCCGCGTACCGGGACGGCAAGCCGTTCGCGATGATGTACATACCCCGCTTCGGCAAGGACTGGGAGTGGCCCGTCCTGGAGAACACCGAGGTCAGGACCTTGCAGAAGGGGCTGGGCCACTACACGCGGACCGCCCGCCTCGGGGCGAGCGGCAATTTCGCGGTGGCCGGGCACCGCCGCACCTACGGCGACCCCTTCAAGGACTTCCCGGAACTGCGCCCCGGCGACGCGGTGGTGCTGACGGACGGGACGACGTGGTTCACGTACCGCATCGGCAGGAAGCCCTACCGGACGGTGCCGAGCGACATCGGGGTCATCGACCCCGTCCCCCGGAAGTCCGGCTTCGACGGGCCGGGCCGCTATCTGACGCTGACCACCTGCGACCCCGAATGGGGCAGCAGCCACCGGCTGATCGCCTGGGCGCACCTCGATGCCACGCAGCCTGTGACCGAAGGCGAACCAGCAGCTTTCCACAGCTGACCCACGCTCCTGCCCCGGCCCTTTAGTCTGGTCTCGTACCGAATGGAGGGGACAGCATGTATGGCTGGATCTGGCGGCATCTGCCGGGCAACGCGTGGGTGCGTGCGCTCATCTCGCTCGTGTTGGTGCTGGCCGTCGTCTACGCGCTCTTCCAGTACGTCTTCCCCTGGGCGGAACCGCTGCTTCCGTTCGGCGATGTGACGGTTGACGGCTCGACCGGGACGGGAGCCGGCCAGTGAGTGCCCGCATTCTTGTCGTGGACAACTACGACAGCTTCGTCTTCAACCTCGTCCAGTACCTCTACCAGCTCGGTGCCGAGTGCGAGGTGCTGCGCAACGACGAAGTGACCACGGCACACGCCCAGGACGGCTTCGACGGCGTCCTGCTGTCGCCCGGCCCCGGCACCCCGGAGCAGGCGGGCGTCTGCGTCGAGATGGTGCGCCACTGCGCGGCGACGGGCGTCCCGGTCTTCGGGGTCTGCCTGGGCATGCAGTCGATGGCGGTGGCGTACGGCGGTGTGGTGGACCGTGCCCCGGAGCTGCTGCACGGCAAGACCTCGCCGGTGATCCACGAGGGGGCGGGGGTCTTCGCGGGCCTGCCCTCCCCCTTCACCGCGACCCGCTACCACTCGCTCGCCGCCGAACCGGACACCGTCCCGGCGGAGCTGGAGGTGACGGCGCGGACCGCCGACGGCATCATCATGGGGCTGCGCCACCGTGACCTGCCGGTGGAGGGCGTGCAGTTCCACCCGGAGTCGGTGCTGACCGAGCACGGACACCTGATGCTGGCCAACTGGCTGGCCCAGTGCGGCGACACGGGAGCCGTCGCGCGGTCGGTGGGGCTCGCGCCGGTGGTGGGCAAGGCCGTCGCGTGACCGCACTCCGTCCCGAACACGACGCCGGTCAGGACGGCCCGTACGAGCAGGGAGCGTACGGGGCCGCAGGCGCGTTCGAGGCGGCGGTCGACCGGCTGGCGGACCCGCTGAACGATCCGCTGCCGGGGCGGCACGCCTCGCCGCGCCCGCGTGCGGACGGCGTCCCGGACGGGGCGTCGGGGGCCGCCGAGGCACCGGCCGCGGGACAGGGACAGCACCGCGCCCCGGCCACGCGGCCACAGGCCGCGCCCCGGCCACAGGCCGCGCCCCGGCCACAGGCGTCCTACGGCGCGCAGAACCCCGAGGCCACCCCGCGCGAGTGGTACGACCCCGAGGGCTTCGAACGGGACTGGTACGGGCAGCAGACGCCCGCCACGGCACCCGTTCCGGAGCCGAGGGCCCAGTCCGCGGCGGTTCCCCGCCCGCTCGACGACCGGACGGTCGGCCTGCCCAGGTTCGGCGGTGACACCCCGCCGGGTCCGGGCCGGGGGCCGCAGCAGGACCCGGCGAGCGACGCGGAGAGCCCCGCCGAGCCCCCGCAGGACCCCGCGGGCACCGGTCCGGAACCGCGTACCGGGGGCCGCGCCGAACGCCGCCGCGCCGCCAAGGGCCGGGGCCGCCGCCGCGCCGAACAGCGCCCGGAGGCCACGACGCCGACCGCGGCGCCGGCCGCCCGGCCGATGTCGCGTGTCGAGGCGCGGCGGGCGGCGCGCGCCGCGAAGGACAGCCCGGCGGTGGTGGCCAGCCGGGTCACCGGAGAGCTGTTCATCACGCTCGGTGTGCTGATGCTGCTGTTCGTCACCTACCAGCTGTGGTGGACGAATGTCCGTGCCGACCAGTACGCCGGCAAGGAGACCCACAAGATCCAGGACGACTGGGCGAAGGGCGACCGCAGCCCCGGTGAGTTCGAAGCGGGGCAGGGGTTCGCGATCATCCACATCCCCAAGCTGGACGTGGTCGCTCCGATCGCCGAGGGCACCAGCAAGGAGAAGGTCCTCGACCGGGGCATGGTCGGCCACTACAGCGAGGGCACGCTCCGCTCCGCGATGCCGTCGGCAAAGCAGGGCAACTTCGCCCTGGCCGGCCACCGCAACACGCACGGCGAGCCGTTCCGCTACATCAACCGGCTGGACCCCGGTGACCTGATCGTGGTCGAGACCCAGGACGCGTACTACACGTACAAGACGACGAAGACCCTTCCGCAGACGTCGCCCTCCAATGTCTCGGTGATCGATCCGGTCCCGAAGGGGTCCGGGTTCACCGGTCCGGGCCGTTACATCACGCTGACGACCTGTACGCCGGAATTCACGAGTACGTACCGTTTGATCGTCTGGGGCAAGATGGTCGACGAACGACCGCGCAGCAAGGGGAAGCCCGACGCGCTCGTGGGCTGAATCATCATCACGACAGGGACGGGTGCGGTGACAGCTAGGACCGAGCACGACGAGCGAATCGGCGCGTCCGTGCCGCCGCCCCCGCGCAGGGGCCGCCATCCCTTCGCGACCGCGGTCAGCGTCTTCGGTGAACTGCTGATCACCGCGGGCCTGGTGCTGGGGCTCTTCGTCGTCTACTCCCTCTGGTGGACGAATGTGCTCGCCGACCGCGAGGCGACCAAGCAGGGCCATACCGTCCGCGACCGCTGGGCGGACGGGCCGGGCGCGCTGGACACGAAGGACGGGATCGGCTTCCTGCACGTCCCGTCGATGAAGAACGGCGAGGTGCTGGTCAAGAAGGGCACCGACACCGAGAACCTCAACGACGGCATCGCGGGCTACTACACCGACCCGGTGAAGTCGGCTCTCCCGTGGGACGCGAAGGGCAACTTCACCCTCGCCGCCCACCGCGACGGGCACGGCGCCAAGTTCCACAACATCGACAAGGTGAGGACCGGGGACGCGGTCGTCTTCGAGACCAGGGACACCTGGTACGTCTACAAGGTCTTCAAGGAGCTGCCCGAGACGTCGAAGTACGACGTCGACGTCCTGCAGCCGGTGCCGAAGGGGTCGGGCGCGAAGAAGCCCGGCCGCTACATCACGCTGACGACCTGCACACCGGTCTACACGTCGAAGTACCGCTACATCGTGTGGGGCGAGCTGGTGCGTACGGAGAAGGTGGACAAGGACCGTACGGAGCCGGCGGAGCTGCGTTAGCCGATCCGGGGCCGGGCCCGAAGTCGCCGATGTTCCGGGCGGCTTCGGGCCCTTGCTCTGTCCGGGGACGGCGCGTGTCCGTCGCCGGAGGGCATACGCGTGGCCGGGCGGGAACCCGGCGGCACGGCGAAGGGCCCCGGTCGCCGAGCGGCGGCCGGGGCCCTTCGGGGCGGTGCTTCCGGGTCAGTTCCGTCGGCCGGACGGGCCGCCGAAGACGTTGCCGTCCCCACCGCCCGGCATGGTCTGGACGTTGACCGCGCTGTCCTTGTCGGCCTGCTGTCCGGCGCCGGGCTGGAAGGCGATGATCCTCGCGTTGTCGTCGTTCGGCCCCTGCACCTGGCCGAGTTGCAGTCCCGCCCCGGCGAGCATGGACTTCGCCTCTCCGAGGGTCTTGCCCCGCAGATCGGGAACCGTGGACTGCTCCGGCTGCTGCGGGCCCTTGGAGACCGTCAGCACGATCTGGGCGGTCAGCGGCTGCATCGAGTCGCCGGGCGGCGTCTGGCTGATCACCTGGTTCGCGGGCTCGTTCGAGTCGACTTCGGTCTTGGAGATGTTGGTGAAGCCCACGCCGTTGAGCTGCGCCACCGCGGCGTCGTAGCTCCGGTCGGCCACGTTCGGCACCTTCTGGGTGGCCTGCTTGGCGACCGTGATCGTGACCTCGGAGTTCTTCTCGGCCTTCGAGTTGCCCGCCGGGTCCTGCTTGATGACCGTGCCCTCGGCCTTCTCGGACTCGGCCGTGGTGACGTTCACCGTGAAGCCCTTGTCCTCAAGGTACTTGCGGGCGCTGTCCTCGGACTTCTCCGTGACGTCGGGGACCTCGACCTTGGGGGCGCCGGTGGAGACGACGACCGTGACGGTCTCCTTCTTCTCCATCGTGCCGTCGGCGTCCGGGGTCTGGCTGCAGATCTTGCCCTTGGGCTGGTCCTCGCACGGTTCGCGCGAGCCGATCTTCATGACGACCTCGGCGTTGTCCGCGAGCTTCTGCGCCTGCTTCACGGTCGCACCGACCAGGTTCGGCACATCGGTCTTGTCGTCGCTGTTGCTGCTGCTGAAGACCGACCGGCCGATCAGGATCGCGCCGATCAGCACCAGGATGCCCGCCACGATCAGCAGGATCGTCGAGGTGTTGCTCTTCTTCTGGCGGCGGCGGTCCGGGCGGTCGTCGTAGCCGTAGCCGCCGTCGTCCGGGTTGACCGGGGGCAGCATGGACGTGGGCGCGCCGTTCTGGTCCGCGGCGTGCAGCGCGGTGGTCGGCTGGTCGTTGCCGTATCCGTCGTAGCCGCCGTAACCGGCCGCGCCCATCGCCGCGGTGGCGGCGACCGGCTGGCCGTCGAGGCAGGCCTCGATGTCGGCCCGCATCTCGTCGGCCGACTGGTAGCGGTAGTCCGGGTCCTTGACCAGGGCCTTCAGTACGATCGCGTCCATCTCGGGCGTGATCTCGGGGTCGAAGGTGCTGGGCTTCTGCGGCTCTTCGCGGACGTGCTGGTAGGCGACCGCGACCGGTGAGTCCCCGATGAAGGGCGGCCGGACCGTCAGCAGCTCGTAGAGCAGACAGCCGGTCGAGTAGAGGTCGGAGCGCGCGTCGACCTGCTCGCCCTTGGCCTGCTCGGGCGAGAGGTACTGGGCGGTGCCGATGACGGCGGCGGTCTGGGTCATCGTCATTCCGGAGTCGCCCATGGCGCGGGCGATGCCGAAGTCCATGACCTTGACCTGACCGGTGCGCGTCAGCATGACGTTCGCCGGTTTGATGTCGCGGTGGACGATGCCGGCGCGGTGCGAGTACTCCAGCGCCTGGAGGATGCCGACGGTCATCTCAAGGGTGCGCTCGGGCAGCAACTTGCGGCCGGAGTGCAGGAGTTCCCTGAGCGTCGACCCGTCGACGTACTCCATCACGATGTACGGGATGGAGACCCCGTCGACGTAGTCCTCGCCGGTGTCGTAGACGGCGACGATCGCCGGGTGGTTGAGCGAGGCGGCGGACTGGGCCTCACGGCGGAACCGGGCCTGGAAGGACGGGTCGCGGGCCAGATCGGCCCGGAGCGTCTTCACTGCTACGGTGCGGCCGAGCCGGGTGTCGTGTGCGAGGTAGACCTCGGCCATGCCACCACGGCCGAGCACCGAGCCCAGCTCGTACCGGCCGCCGAGGCGACGCGGCTCTTCCATAACTGTTCCAGCCCTCTCCGTCAGTCCCGACCGCACCGGTGTGTGGTCCGGCGGTGTGCTGCTCGCGCATACGCTACCGGCCGCGCAGTACCTGATCGGCCCGGAGCCCGGACCTGATACCTGACCGGTATCCCGAGGTGCAGGTAGGACACCCGGTGTGATGGGCATCACTTCTTGCTGTCGATGACCGCCTTCATGACCGCCTGTGCGATCGGGGCGGCCAGACCGCCGCCGGAGATGTCGTCGCGGTTGGCCTGGCTGTCCTCGACGACCACGGCGACGGCGACCGGGGAGCCGCTGTCTGTCTTGGCGTAGGAGATGAACCAGGCGTAGGGGTTCTCGCTGTTGTTCAGACCGTGCTGGGCCGTACCCGTCTTGCCACCGACCGTGACGCCCGGGATCCGGGCGTTCTTGCCGGTGCCGCTCTCGACGACGGTCTCCATCATCTGCTGGAGCTTCTGCGCGTTCTCGCCCGAGAGGGGCTGGCTGAACTGCTCCTTCTCGTGGGTGTAGATCGTGTCGAGGCTGGGCGACTGGCGTTCGGCGACCATGTACGGCTGCATCAGCTTGCCGTCGTTGGCCACGGCCGCGGCGACCATCGCCATCTGGAGCGGGGTGGCGCGGTTGGAGGCCTGGCCGATGCCGGCCATGGCGTTCTGCGGGCGGTTGTCCTTGGGGTAGACGCTGGCGTCGGCGCGTACCGGAGTGAAGATCTCCTCGTTGAAGCCGAACTTGTCGGCCTCGTCGATCATCTTCTGGTTGCCGAGATCGTCGCTGATCTTGCCGAAGACGGTGTTGCACGACCACCGCAGCGCTTCGCGGAGCGTGGCGTTCTCGCACGGGATGTTGCCCTCGTTGTCGAGGTTGCCGGTGGTCAGCGGGAGCCGCCAGGGCAGCGGGGAGTCCGTCTTGTCGTCGATCCCCTTGTACAGCCCGTTCTCCAGGGCCGCGGCGGCGGTGACGACCTTGAAGGTCGAGCCGGGCGGGTAGGTCTCGCGCAATGCCCGGTTGAGCATCGGCTTGTCCTTGTCCTTCAGGAGCTGCTGCCGGGCATCGGCGTCCTTGAGGGAGTTGCCCGCGAAGACCGAGGGGTCGTACGAGGGGGTGCTGACCAGGGCCAGGATGGCGCCGGTCTGCGGGTCGATCGCGGCGACGGCGCCCTTCTTGCTGCCGAGCCCCTTGAAGGCGGCCTTCTGGGCGGCGCCGTTGAGGGTGGTGACGATGTTGCCGCCGGTCTTCTTCTCGCCGGTGAAGAGGGACAGCGTGCGGTCGAAGAACAGCTGGTCGCTGTTGCCGGTGAGGATTCCGTCCTCGATGCTCTCCAGCTGCGAGGCGTCGAAGGCCTGCGAGGAGTAGCCGGTGACGGGGGCCCACATGGGGCCGTCCTTCCAGACCCGCTTGTACTTGAAGTCGCTGCCCTTGGTCTTGACGGACCCGGTGACGGGGTTGCCGTCGACGATGATGTTGCCGCGCTCGTGGGCGTACCGCTCGATCTGGACGCGGCGGTTGTGCTCGTTGCCGTTCAGCTCGTCGGCGCGGACGTACTGGAGCCAGTTGGTTCGCACGAGCAGGGCGAAGATGAGGACACCACAGAAGATCGCGATCCGGCGCAGTGGCTTGTTCACGGTCGGACCACCTGGGTCATCTCGGCGTCTGAAGTAGGCGCGGGTGCCGGTGCGGGGCGACGGGCGGTGTCGCTGATCCGGAGCAGGATGCCGATCAGGGCCCAGTTGGCGATCACCGACGAACCGCCCGCCGCGACGAACGGCATGGTCATACCGGTCAGCGGAATGAGCCCCATGACGCCGCCGGCGACGACGAAGACCTGGATGGCGAAGGAGCCGGAGAGCCCGATCGCGAGGAGCTTGCCGAAGGGGTCGCGGGCGGCGAGGGCGGTGCGGACACCGCGCTCGACGATCAGGCCGTAGACGAGGAGGACCGCCATCATTCCGGCGAGCCCCAGCTCCTCGCCGACCGTGGCGAGGATGAAGTCGGAGTTGGCGGCGAAGCCGATCAGGTCGGAGTTGCCCTGGCCGAGTCCGGTGCCGAGGGTGCCGCCGGAGCCGAAGGCCATCAGGGACTTGGCCATCTGCTCGCTCGCGGCCAGCTTGCCCCACCCGTCGAACGGGTCGAGCCAGGCGGTCACACGCTGCTGGACGTGCGGTTCGAAGGTGGCCACACCGACGGCGCCGGCGGCGGACATCAGCAGACCGAAGACGATCCAGCTGGTGCGCTCGGTGGCCACGTACAGCATGACGACGAACATGCCGAAGAACAGCAGTGACGAGCCCAGGTCGGTCTCGAAGACCAGGATCAGGATCGAGAAGGCCCAGACCATGAGGATGGGGCCGAGGTCACGGCCCCGGGGGAGGTAGAGGCCCATGAAGCGGCGGCTGGCCAGGGCCAGGGCGTCCCGCTTGACCATGAGGTATCCGGCGAAGAACACCGCGATGATGATCTTGGCGAACTCCCCCGGCTGGAGCGTGCCGACGCCGGGGATCTTGATCCAGATCTTGGCGCCGTTCACCGCGGGGAAGAACATCGGAAGGATCAGGAGGAACAGCGCCGCCAGCATGGAGATGTAGGTGTAGCGCTGCAGGATGCGATGGTCCTTGAGGGCCAGCAGCACGACGACCAGCAGCGCGACGCCCGCAGCCGAGAACATCAGCTGCTTGGAGGCGGCGGCTGCGAAGTGCGGGGTCGCCTGGAACCGTTCGGACTGGTCCAGACGCCAGATGATGGCCAGTCCCAGTCCGTTCAGCAGCGTCGCCAGCGGCAGCAGCAGCGGGTCCGCGTACGGGGCGAACTTGCGGACGGCCAGGTGCCCGATGCCGCCGAGCAGGGCGAGCCCGAGCCCGTATCCGAGCATGCCGGAAGGCAATTCGCCGTTGAGGGCGAGACCTACGTTGGCGTAGGCGAACACCGAGATGGCGACGGCGAAGACCATCAGCAACAGTTCGGTGTTGCGACGGCTCGGTGCGTCGATCGCGCCGATCGTGGTCGTATTGGTGACAACGCTCATGGTGCTGAAGGCCCCCTACGGCTTACTGCTTACCGCACTGCGGGACCAGCTTTTTCTCTTCCTCCGAGAGGCTGGGACCAGGAGCGGGAGTTTTGGTCGGCTTGGTCTTGGAGGTGTCGGACGTCTTGGCGCCGTCCGTACCGGGTGCCTGGCCCTCGTCGGCCGCGGTCTTCTCGGCGGCGCGTCGTTCGGCGTTCTTCTTGCAGGCGGACGCCTGGAGAGCGAGCTCGTCGATCTTCTCGCGGGCGGCGGTGAGGTTGCCCTCGGCGATGGTCGCCTCGACCTTCTTGCGCTGGTAGGGCGGAAGGTACTTGAGTTCGATCTCTGGATGGTCCGTCTCGATCTTCGAGAGCGAGACCCAGGCCAGGTCCTGGCTGATGCCGCGGAACAGTGCGACGTTCTCGTTCTTGGTGCCGACATAGAACTGGTTCTGGGTCCAGCGGTAGCCGCCGTAGAGGCCGCCGCCGACGACGGCGAGCGCCAGCACCGTGTAGAGCGACCTCTTCAGCCACTTGCGGCCGCCGCCGGGCTTCACGAAGTCGTCGTCGGTGTACGCGTCGAAGGAGCCGTCGGGCGCACCGCCGTAGTCGACGCCGTCGCCGCTTCCGGGCGGGCCGAAGCCTCCCGCGGGCGGCGGTACGGAGCGGCCGAGGCCGGCTGCCCGTCCGGCGGGGGTCTGCATGGCGGCCGTGCTCTCGGCGGCGGCCATCTGTGCGGCCTGGTTCTCGGCGACCGCGCCGACGATGACCGGGGTGTCGTTGAACTGCGCGGCCAGTGTGTCGTTGCTGTCGGCGTCGAGGACGTCGGCGACGATGCAGGTGATGTTGTCGGGGCCGCCGCCGCGCAGAGCGAGCTGGATCAGCTCCTGGATGGTCTCCGAGGGACCCTGGTAGCTGGCGAGGGTCTCTTCCAGCGTCTGGTGGGAGACGACGCCGGACAGTCCGTCGGAGCAGATCAGATAGCGGTCGCCGACCCGGACCTCGCGGATGGAGAGATCGGGTTCGACGTGGTCGCCACTGCCCAGCGCGCGCATGAGCAGGGCGCGCTGCGGGTGGGTGGTGGCCTCCTCCTCGGTGATCCGGCCCTCGTCGACCAGCCGCTGCACCCAGGTGTGGTCCTGGGTGATCTGGGTGAGCACGCCGTCGCGCAGCAGGTACGCGCGGGAGTCGCCGACGTGGACGAGACCGAGGCGCTGACCGGTCCAGAGCAGGGCGGTGAGCGTGGTGCCCATGCCCTCCAGCTGGGGGTCCTCCTCGACCATGATGCGCAGTTGGTCGTTGGCCCGCTGGACCGCCGTACCGAGCGAGGTGAGGATGTCCGAGCCCGGGACGTCGTCGTCGAGCTGGACGAGCGTGGAGATCACCTCGGAGCTGGCGACCTCACCGGCCGCTTGGCCGCCCATGCCGTCGGCGATGGCGAGAAGACGCGGTCCGGCGTAGCCGGAGTCCTCGTTCCCCTCCCGGATCATGCCCTTGTGCGAACCGGCGGCGAAGCGCAGGGAAAGACTCATGCGCACCTCTCCCGTCGGCTCGGGGTACAGCCGGTCTCGAGCCACACTGCCCACCCTCCGGTCGGGAACCGGGCCGGGTCCGTTGCCCGGACCGCCGCGGCCCGCTCGCTCCGCTCGCTCATTGTCGTACTACTTCCGCAGCTCGATGACGGTCTTGCCGATCCGGATCGGCGCGCCGAGCGGAACAGGCGTCGGGGTGGTGAGACGGGTCCGGTCGAGATACGTGCCGTTGGTGGACCCGAGATCCTCGACGATCCACTGGCCGTCACGGTCGGGGTAGATCCTGGCATGCCTGCTGGACGCGTAGTCGTCGTCCAGCACAATCGTTGAATCGTGCGCCCGGCCCAGGGTGATGGTCTGCCCCTGGAGCGCCACCGTGGTGCCGGTGAGGCTGCCTTCGGAGACGACCAGCTTTGTGGGCGCCCCCCGGCGCTGGCGGCCCGGCTGCTGGCGTTGCTGCGGCGGTGCCGCGGCATTCTGGCGTGCCTGTGGAGGCCGTGCGTCGTTCGCGGTGCGGCGTGAGCCGCGCTGCGTGACGCGCGTTCCGAACAGGTCGCTGCGAATGACCTGGACGGCCACGATCACGAACAGCCACAGAACAGCCAGGAAACCTAGCCGCATGACCGTCAGGGTCAGCTCTGACATTGCCCCCGCTTCACCCTTCGGCTTGCCGGTAAACGATGGTGGTGCTGCCCACGACGATCCGCGAGCCGTCGCGGAGCGTAGCGCGGGTTGTGTGCTGCCCGTCTACCACGATGCCGTTGGTGGACCCGAGATCCTGGATCGTCGAGGGCGTTCCGGTCCGGATCTCACAGTGCCGACGCGATACGCCGGGGTCGTCGATCCGCACATCGGCGTCGGTGCTGCGGCCGAGCACCAGCGTCGGGCGGGAGATCTGATGGCGGGTGCCGTTGATCTCGATCCAGCGTCGCACCTGCGCGTTCGGCAGGGGGCTGGGCCCGGCCGGCGGGTGCCGGTCGGCGCTGGGTGCTCCGGGCCTGCCGGCGCCCGGCGGCGGGGCCGCGGGCATGGGCGGGGGAGAGCTGGGCGGATAGCCGTAGCCGCCGGTGGGCTGCGGGGGCCGGCCGGGACCCGGGTGGGAAGGCTGGCCCTGTAGACCCTGGGGATCCTGTGACGAACTCGACGCCAGGGTGCGGCTGCGCACCCGGTACAGCCCGGTGTCGAGGTCGTCGGCCTTCTCCAGGTGGACCTTGATGGGGCCCATGAAGGTGTACCGCTGCTGCTTGGCGTAGTCGCGCACCAGCCCGGAGAGTTCGTCGCCCAACTGGCCTGAATACGGGCTGAGTCGCTCGTAGTCAGGGGTGCTGAGCTCGACGATGAAGTCGTTGGGGACGACCGTCCGCTCCCGGTTCCAGATCGTTGCGTTGTTGTCGCATTCGCGCTGGAGGGCTCCTGCGATCTCGACCGGCTGGACCTCGGACTTGAAGACCTTGGCGAAGGTGCCGTTGACCAGACCTTCGAGACGCTGCTCGAAACGCTTCATGACTCCCATGGGGCACCTCCTCCGTCGTAGTCGTCCCTGTACTGCTTACTGATCGTATCCACGCCTCGGGAAATCGGCTGGTTCCCCTTGTCTGCCCTGTGGATGAGTGTCACCTCTCACACGGATCGTAGAGGTGGACTCCTCACAGTGTCCCGCACGCGGGGTGCACACAGGAGGAGTGGGGGCGGCCGCTCGGCGTTCCCGGTTCCCTCGCCGCGTTCCCCGGTTCTCTTCGGTAGACGTTCTCGGTTCCCTTCGTCCGGCCGGCGAAACAACGGATGTGAATCCACCCTGTCCAGCGTGCTAATCTTCCGGATGTCGCCAGGCAATCGCACCAAACGGTGAGAGAGTCTGGAAACACCACTCTTGCGCGAGTGGCGGAACGGCAGACGCGCTGGCTTCAGGTGCCAGTGTCCTTAGGGACGTGGGGGTTCAAATCCCCCCTCGCGCACAAGTAGGAAGCCCCACAGGCCAACGGTCTGTGGGGCTTCTTCGTTCCCGGATTCTGATCCGGCCTTGGATCATGGCTCGTTCCTGGGCTCGCGGTTTACGTTTCACGTGAAACGCCTGGTTCGAGCTGCCCTGTGGTGCCCTGCGGGATCTTGTAGGGCTCTGCGGGGCTCTGTGGCTTACAGGTCGGATGGGCTGCAAGAGGCCCATGGGTCGTATGAGGCTTTTGCGAGCATCCGGTGCAAGAGTCCGGATTCAGGACTTCGGCGGCTGTGGAATGGCCGTGACCGTGTCGCCGGCCGAGTTGTAGCGCAGCAGGTACTCCGCGAAGCGGGCGAGATCTTCCTCCGTCCAGTCCGCGAGGCGTTCCTGGTAGGCCATGCGGCGGCTGGCCTGTGTGGAGGCGAGTGCCTGGGTGCCGGCGGCGGTGGGGTGCAGCACCTGGATCCGGTGGTCGTCGGGATCCGGGTGGCGTTCGACCAGTCCGAGTTTCTCCAGGGTGCCGATCTGTCGGCTGACCGTCGATTTGTCCAGCATGTAGTGCGCGGCCAGATCCGTCGCACGGCAGCCGTGCCGGTCCTCGATGTGTGCCAGCAGCGTGTACGAGACCAGGGGCAGCTCGGGGTGGAGGCGGGCCGCTGCGGCCCGCGCGCGGCGTGCGAAGGCGGTCAGTTCCCGCTGGATGACGTCCAGCGACTCTTCGCGCTCCTCGGGGGTGCCTGGCACTGTTCCGCCCTTCCGTCTCGCGGGTCTCGAACCCGTGGTTCTCACGTGCTCGGCTCGTGGTTCCCGGGCTCGGCTCGCCACTCTCGAACGATCGAGCTCGCCGCCCTCAAGTTTCAGTTGTATAGTACAACGAGTTAGGAGTTGTAAAAGCCAACTATTGGAGTTCCGCATGTCCGCAGGCCCGAGTGGCGCCCCCGGCTCCACCGCCGCAGCTCTCCGCCATGTGCTGGGCCATTTCGTCACGCCGTTGCTGATGTGCATCGGCATGGGGCTCGCCTATCTCGGGGCCTTCCACGCCCCGGAGCCGCACGATCTCCGGGTGGACGTGGTCGGGTCGGGGCCGAGCGCGCAGGTGCTCGCGCAGACGCTGCAGGACAAGAGCGACGGGGCGCTGAGCGTACGCACTGTCCCCGACCGCGCCGAGGCGGTGAACCACCTCAGGACCCAGGCGAGTTACGGCGCCTACCTGCCGGGCAAGCACCCAGAGCTGCTTGTCGCCGGGGCTTCCTCAGACACCAGTGCCACGGTGGTCGAGAAGGTGTTCACCAAGGTCGCCGCCGGACAGGGCGAGCCGCTGAAGGTGACGGACACGGCACCGACCGCGGCCGGCGACCCGACCGGGCAGGGCATCTTCTTCCTGCTGGTCGCGGTGAGCATCGGCTCGTACGCCTCGGTCGCGGTCATCGGTGGCGCGGGGGCGGTGCTGGCGCTGCGGATCAGGGGTGCGCTGGCTGTTGCCGCGTCGCTGGTGGTCAGCGTGGTCGGAGTGGTGTTCGCGGGGCCGCTGTTCGGGCTCGTGGACCATGGTCTCGGCGGTCTGTGGGCGATGGCCTGGCTCTACTCCGCGGGCATCCTGCTGATCGGTGTCGGACTGCACACCTTCCTCAAGCGATGGACGACGCTCGGCCTGATGGTGCTGTTCGTGATGCTGAACTTCACCAGCTCCGGCGGGATCTTCCGGCCCGAGCTGCAGCCCGGGTTCTTCGCCTCGCTGCACTCCTTCTGGAACGGTGCGGGCTTCGTCGAGGGCGTACGCAGCCATGTGTACTTCGGCGGATACGCGCTGGGCGGACATGTGCTGGTGCTCGTGCTCTGGTTCGTGGCGGGGCTGGCCCTGATGGGTCTGGCGGGGCTTGCCGAGTCGAAGCGGCGGAAGGCCGTGGTGCCGGCGGCGGCGGTGGTGGAGGTGGCGGGCGCCAGTGCCGTGGCCGGACCCGCCGGGGCCGGTGGAGCGCACGGGCCGAGGCACGCGGCCAGGGCCGGGGCCGGGGCCGGGGCCCAGACCGGCGCGGGCTCCGGGGAGAAGGCCGAGGCGGAGAGGGCCGAGGCGGAGAAGGCCGAGGCGGTTGAAGAGGAGATGGAAGAAGCCGTTGGTGTCTGACCAGGGCGAATCGTTGTCCACAGGTCGCGGGGCGGGTTTTCCACAGGGGCAGACGGCTTTCGGTCGTCGGCGGTACCTTCGTCGCAATTGATCTGCGAGTGATCTGCGATTGTTCTGCGACGGGGCGTCGGGCCCGGGGCGCAGGGCGAGGTCGGGGGAGGCAGTGCGCCATGGGTGACATCGTCGTGGGTGACATCGGAGCGGCCGTGCCGGTCCAGCGGGCGGGGACGGGCGCTCCGCGTATTCCGGTCGTACCCGGATTCGCGCAGCGGGCGGCCCCGGCGGGAGGGGGCGCGGCGCGGTCGCCCAGAAGGGCGGGCAAGGAGTTGCGGCAGCGGGTGCCCAGGGCCTCGCACGCGGCTCTGGAGCTTCCTGCGGGGCGGCCCGACGCGGTGCGGGCGGTGGAGGAGTCGAGCCGGGGCAGAGTGCCCGCCCTCGCTCCGATCCGGGTGGGGCGGATGGCGGCCACGCCCTTCGCCTTTCTGCGGGGCTCGGCCGGGCTGATGGCCCATGACCTGGTGGGCACGCCGGTCAGCGGGGTGGGTGCCCAGCTCTGCGGCGACGCGCACGCGGCCAATTTCGGACTGTACGGCGATGCGAGGGGCAGCCTGGTCATCGATCTGAACGACTTCGACGAGACCGTGTTCGGCCCGTGGGAGTGGGACCTCAAGCGTCTGGCCACCTCGCTGGTGCTTGCGGGGCGCGAAGCCGGGGCCGACGAGGAGACCTGCCGGCAGGGTGCGTACGACACGGTGGGCGCCTATCGGCGGACGATGCGGCTGCTGGCCAAGCTGCCCGCGCTCGACGCGTGGAACGCCATCGCGGACGAGGAGTTGGTCTCGCACACGGATGCCCGGGATCTGCTCGGCACCCTGGAGCGGGTCTCGGAGAAGGCCCGCAACAACACCAGCGCCCGCTTCGCGGCCAAGTCCACGGAGGATTCCGGGGACGGCGGGCGCCGCTTCATAGACGCGCCGCCGGTGCTGCGTCGGGTGCCGGACGAGGAGGCCGCGGCGGTGGCGGCGGGGCTCGGCGACTATCTGGGCACGATCTCGGAGGACCGGGTTCCGCTTCTCGCGCGGTACGCGATACACGACGTGGCGTTCCGGGTGGTCGGCACCGGGAGCGTCGGCACCCGGTCGTACGTGGTGCTCCTCCTCGACCACCGGGGCGAGCCGCTGGTACTCCAGGTGAAGGAGGCGCGGCCCTCCGTGCTGGCTCGGTACCTGCCGACCGTCGGCTTCGAGGTGCCGGAGGCGGCGCACGAGGGGCGCCGGGTGGTGCTCGGGCAGAAGCGGATGCAGGTCGTCAGCGACATTCTGCTGGGCTGGGCGACGGTGGACGGACGCCCTTTCCAGGTACGGCAGTTCAGGAACCGCAAGGGCAGTGTGGACCCGGCGGCGCTGGCGGCCGACCAGGTCGACGACTACGGCCGGATGACCGGTGCGCTGTTGGCGCGGGCCCATGCGCACAGCGCGGATCCTCGGGTGATCGCGGGCTACTGCGGCAAGAACGACGAACTGGACGAGGCGGTGGCGGCGTTCGCGGTGACCTACGCGGACCGTACGGAGGCGGATCACGCGGAGTTGGTGCGGGCCATCGGTTCGGGGCGGATAGCCGCCGAGCTGGGCGTCTGAGGGCCGTGGGGCCGACCGTGCGTCCTCGGGCCCGGCCCCGTGGCCATACGCTGGACAGGTGACCCACGAAGCCGCCGGGGTGCCGACCACCCGGAACGACGATGACCGGCAGGACAACGACCGGCAGCGCGAGCAGCATGCCCGGAACGAGCAGCACGAGCAGCGCGGGGGGGACGAGCCGCTCGAACAGCCCGGTGCGTCGGCCGGTGCCGGTGCGGACGGCGGCTCCGGCGGTGGCTCCGTCGCCGAGGGCGGCGTCGGCGACGGCGCTCCCGAGGGGGCGACGGGGACGGATGCCGGTGGGGGGACGGGCGGTCGTGCCGAGGGGGAGCGGCCCGAGGCCCGGCTCGCCAGGGCGGTGCGGGCGGCGGAGCAGGCGCTGATCGAGTTCGAGATCGCGGTGGAGACGTTCCGGGTCGAGGTCGAGAACTTCTCCCGGCTGCATCACCAGAAGCTCGGGCCCATGTACACCCGCCTCGACGAGCTCGACGCGCAGATCGCCGAGGCCAAGGCCGCCAGGACGGGTGATCCGGAGGACATCCGCAAGGCGCAGGAGGCTCGGGCGATCGTCATGCCGATGCCGGGCGTCGAGGAGCTGTTCCATGACTGGATCGACTCCGAGGGGCTGTCCCCCGAGGCGGCGGCGATGCTCACCGAGCAGCCGGTCCGGCCGCCCAAGCGGGTCCGGCCGACCGAGGAGGCGCGTCGGCTCTACCGCGACCTGGCCCGCAAGGCCCACCCGGACCTGGCGCAGGACGAGACGGAGCGGGCCCGCCGGGACGAGTTCATCGCCCGCGTGAACGCTGCTTACGGACGGGGGGACGAGGCGCTGCTGATCGAGTTGGCGCAGGAGTGGGCGGCGGGCCCCGCGGCCCCGGAGGCCGAGCTGAGCGAGAGCGAGGAGCTCTACGCCCGGTTGAACTGGCTGACCCAGCGCAAGGAGCTTCTGACGGTGCTGGCCCAGGAGCTGGAGGAGAGCGCGATCGGGGCCATGCTGCGGATGGCACCGGACGATCCGGACCGGCTGCTCGAAGAGATCGCCGAGCAGCTGCTGGGCGAGGTCGCGCAGCGTGAGGCGCAGCTGGCGGCCATGGTGCAGTAGCGTTCCGGGTGACTCAGGAGCGTACGTACGAGAGAAGGCATGACCCATGAATTTCGCCCCGCTGCCCTCGGTGGACGTCGCGGCGGTTCCGTCGGACGGCCTCGTGCTGGACGTCCGGGAGGACAACGAATGGGCGGCCGGACATGTCGAGGGCGCCCTGCACATCCCGATGAGCGACTTCGTGGCGCGCTTCGGTGAGCTGACCGAGGCCGTCGAGGACGGTCGGCGCGTCCATGTGATGTGCCGGGTCGGCGGCCGGTCGGCCCAGGTCACGCAGTACCTGGTGCAGCAGGGCCTCGACGCGGTGAACATCGACGGCGGAATGCTCGCCTGGGACGGCGCCGGGCGCCCGATGGTCACGGACGACGGCAACCCGGCCTTCGTGCTCTGAGCCGGGTGCCTGCCGGGGCGGCGGGCTTGTCGGCCGTCCGGGCTGCCCGGGCCGTCCGGGCCGTCCGGGCCGTCCGGCGTCAGCCGAGGAGATGAGCGGCCAGCAGGCTGCCCAGCGCCTCCTCGTGTGCCGCTGCCGGGCCGAGGGACAGCTCGATCTGCTTCGCCCAGGCGTGGAAGCGGTGCAGCGGGTAGTCCGTGTCCGCGCCGAACCCGCCGTGAAGGTGCTGGGCCGTCTGTACGACCCGGCGGACACCGTCCGACGCCCAGATCTTCGCCACGGCGATGTCGCCCTCGGCGGGCAGCGCCCCAAAGGCCCCGGTGGAGATCCGCCAGGCCGCCTGCCAGAGCGTCACCTCCATGGCCCGCAGATCGATGTACCGGTCCGCGGCCTGCACCGCGACGGCCTGGAAGGTCGCCACGGGGAAGCCGAACTGCTCGCGCTTTCCGGTGTATTGGCTCGTCATGGCGAGCACCGCCTCACCGAGGCCCAGCGCCAGGGCGCACGTTCCCGTGGTGAGGAGGGCGCGCAGCCACTCCCAGGCCCCGGCGCCGTCGATCAGCGCGCGGCCGTCGATCCGTACCGACTCCAGGCGGACCTCGGCGAACCGTTCACCGTTGGTGGAGACCTGCTCGGCCAGGGTGACGCCGTCCTGGGCGGGCTGGACCAGGGCGACGACGGGCCGTCCCCCGTCGGTGTGGGCCGGGATCGCGATCCAGTCCGCCGCCTGGGCCCACGGCACCGCTGACTGCGTCCCGTCGAGCACCCAGCCGTCATCGGTGTTGATGTCGGCGTCGCCGTTGCCCTCGGCGTTTGCGTCGGCGGGGTCGGTGCTGGTGCTGGTGCTGGTGCCGTTGCCGGGGGCCTTGTCGGCAGGGGTGGCGTCTGCCGTGGCCTCCCGGCGTGCGGTGACGGCGAGTTCGGCCGGATCGTGGCCGGAACGGCCGTTGGCCCCGACAGTGAGGACCAGCTCTCCCCGGCCCACCCGGGGCAGCAAATCGGCGGCCAGCCCCGGATTCCCGTATCGCTGGAGCGTCATCGCGACCGCGCTGGTCTCCAGCAACGGCACTCGTGCGAGTACCTTCGCGGATTCGCGGAGCACCAGGCAGAGCGCGACGAGATCGAGCCCGGCTCCGCCGTGCTCCGGTGACAGCGTCAGGCTCAGCAGATCGCCGGAGGCGAGCCCGGCCCACAGCGGACGGTCGATGTCCTCGGCCACCGCGCCCGGCACGAGGGCGGGGCTGGGGACCCCGTCCGGGGCGACCCCCGAGAAGACCGCTTTCGCCGCCTCCGTGGCCGCCTGCTGTTCCTCGGTGAAGGTGAAGTCCACTGCCCTGGCCTCCCGCTGCCCGATGCCCCTGTGCCCGAATGTGACGGGTCGTCAAGATAGAACACGTTCTACGAGAAGGGAACAGTGGGTGAGCGAACGGCCGGGAGGCGAACTACGAGGGGGCGAACGGCGGGAGGAGGGCGGGGCGGGGCAGAGTGGCGCCGGGAAGAGTGGCGTCGGGGCGAGTGCCATCGGGGACTTCAGCGGTCGAAGTCGAGTTCCACCTCCGGCGTGACCGGGTGCGACTGGCACGCCAGCACATAGCCCGCGTCCGTCTCTTCGGGCTCCAGCGCGAAGTTGCGGTCCATCCGCACCTCGCCGGAGACCAGGAACGCCCGGCAGGTCCCGCACACCCCGCCCTTGCAGGCGTACGGTGCGTCGGCGCGGCTGCGCAGTACGGTCTCCAGCAGCGATTCGCCCTCCTCCACCGGCCAGGTGCCCGAGCGGCCGTCCAGGGTGGCGGTGAGACTGCTGTGGGCGGGCGACTCGGCCCGGGGGCGGACGACTGCGCTCGGACCGTCGTCCACATGGAAGATCTCCTGGTGGATGCGGGTCCGGTCGACGCCCAGTCCGCGCAGCGCCCCGTCCGCGGCCTGCACCAGGCCGAAGGGGCCGCAGAGATACCAGCCGTCCACCTCGGTCACCGGGAGCAGCGCGGGCAGCAGATCGGTGAGGCGGTCCCGGTCCAGCCGGCCGGAGGGGAGACCCGCCTGCTGTTCCTCCCGGGAGAGCGCGGTGATCAGCTGGAACCGGTCCGGGAAGCGGTCCTTGAGGTCGGCGACCTCGTCCAGGAACATCGTCGAGAGCGCGGTCCGGTCGCTGCGGACCAGGCAGAACCGGGCGTCGGGCTCCCGCGCCAGCAGCGTGGCCGCGATGGAGAGGACCGGCGTGATTCCGCTGCCGCCGACGATCGCCGCGAAGTGTCCGGGGCGGGGTGTCAGTACGAAGCGGCCCATCGGAGCCATCGCCTCGACCGTGTCGCCCACGGTCAGTTCCTTCAGGGCGTACGTGGAGAACGCGCCGCCGTCGACGAGCCGGATGCCCACACGCAGCACCGGGTCGTCCGGTGCCTCGGTGGCCGGTGAGCAGATCGAGTACGAGCGGCGGACCTCCTCGCCGTCGACCGTGTACCGCACATTGAGGTGCTGGCCGGGCTGGTGGCGGAAGGTCTCGCGCAACTCGGGCGGCACGGCGAGGGTGACGGCGACCGAATCGTCCGTGAGCCGTTCGATCGTGCGGACCCGGAGCGGATGGAACATCTACAACTCCTTGAAGTGGTCGAACGGTTCGCGGCACGTGACACAGCGGCGCAGCGCCTTGCACGCGGTGGAGGAGAACCGGCTCAGCAACTCCGTATCGGTCGAGCCGCAGTGCGGGCAGCGCACCGAGAGCGTGAGCGGCACCGGCCCGCCCGCGCGGGCCGCGGCATCGTGCGGTCGCGGGGGCGCGATGCCGAACTCGGCCAGCTTGCGGCGCCCTTCCGCGCTGATGTCGTCCGTGGACCAGGCCGGTGAGAGCACGGTGACCACGGAGACCTCCGGTATGCCGTGGTCGTGGAGGACCCGCTCGATGTCGGCGGACATGGCCTCGATCGCGGGGCAGCCGGTGTAGGTCGGGGTGAGGCGCACGGTGACCTTGCCGGGGGCGAGGACGTCCACGCCCCGGAGGACCCCCAGCTCGTCCAGGGTCAGCACGGGCAGTTCGGGGTCGGGGACGGAGCCTGCGAGGCGGTGCAGCTCCTCCTCCAGGAGCGTTTCGGTCACCATGACGCCCCCGGGTGGCTGCGGTGGAGATGCTGCATCTCGGCGATCATGCGGCCGAAGGGTTCGGTGTGGATCCCCTGGCGTCCGGCGCCCGCCGTCCACGCCCCGGCCGACGGGCCGGTCGGCGGTGTCAGCGTGGCCCGCTCCAGCACCGCGGAGACGGTCTCCAGCCAGTCGGCCCGCAGCGACTGCCAGTCGGCCTCCACACCTTCGACGGGCTCGAACAGCTCGCCTGTGAAGCGCCACAGGGCATCCACGGCGCGCTGCATCCGGTCATGGCTCTCGTCCGTGCCGTCGCCGAGCCGCAGCGTCCAGTGCTCGGCGTGGTCCTGGTGGTACGCGACCTCCTTGACGGCCTTGGCCGCCAGACCGGCGAACTCGTTCCCGCCCGCCGCCAGCTGCTCGTACAGCAGGCGCTGGTAGGCGGAGAAGTAGAGCTGGCGGGCGATGGTGTGGGCGAAGTCGCCGTTCGGCTGCTCGACCAGCTGGACGTTGCGGAAGGCGCGCTCCTCGCGGAGGTAGGCCAGCTCGTCCTCGTTCCCGACGAGGGAGAGGAGCACCCGGGCCTGCCCCAGCAGGTCCAGCGCGATGTTGGCCAGGGCCACTTCTTCTTCCAGCACGGGGGCGTGGCCCGCCCACTCCCCCAGCCGGTGCGAGAGCACCAGCGCGTCGTCGCCCAGGGCGAGGGCCGCGCTCACAGGTGCTTCACCCCTTCCGGGATCTCGTAGAACGTCGGATGCCGGTACGGCTTGTCGCCGGCCGGCTCGAAGAACGCGTCCTTCTCGTCCGGCGAGGAGGCCGTGACCTGTGCGGACGGGACCACCCAGATGGAGACGCCCTCGGAGCGGCGCGTGTACAGATCGCGTGCGTTGCGCAGCGCCATCTCCGCGTCGGGGGCGTGCAGGCTGCCCGCGTGGGTGTGGGAGAGGCCGCGGCGCGAGCGCACGAACACCTCCCACAGTGGCCATTCGGTCGAACCGCTCATGCTGTCGCCTCCCCGTTTCCCGCTGTCGCGCGTGGTGCTGATACCGCGTGTGTGTGCGCCGCTGTGTGCTTCTCGGCGTAGGCAACCGCCGCGTCCCTGACCCAGGCGCCCTCCTCGTGCGCCCGGCGGCGCTGGGTGAGGCGCTGCTCGTTGCACGGGCCGTTGCCCTTGAGGACTTCCTGGAACTCCTTCCAGTCGATCGCCCCGAAGTCGTGCTGTCCGCGCTCCTCGTTCCACCGGAGGTCCGGGTCCGGGAGGGTGAGCCCCAGCGTCTCGGCCTGCGGGACGCAGATGTCCACGAAGCGCTGCCGCAGCTCGTCGTTGGAGTGGCGCTTGATCTTCCAGGTCATCGACTGCGCCGAGTGGGCCGACGCGTCGTCCGGCGGGCCGAACATCATCAGGGACGGCCACCACCAGCGGTTCACCGCGTCCTGCGCCATCTCGTGCTGCGCCGGGGTGCCGCGGCTGAGGGTGAGCAGCAGCTCGTAACCCTGGCGCTGGTGGAAGGACTCCTCCTTGCAGATACGGACCATCGCACGGGCGTACGGGCCGTAGGAGCAGCGGCAGAGCGGCACCTGGTTGGTGATCGCGGCGCCGTCCACGAGCCAGCCGATCGCGCCGACGTCCGCCCAGGTCAGCGTCGGATAGTTGAAGATCGACGAATAGCGCTGGCGGCCGGCGTGCAGCTTGTCGAGCAGCTCCTCGCGTCCGGTGCCGAGGGTCTCCGCCGCGCTGTACAGATAGAGGCCGTGGCCCGCCTCGTCCTGCACCTTGGCCATCAGGATCGCCTTGCGGCGCAGTGAGGGTGCGCGCGTGATCCAGTTGGCCTCCGGCTGCATGCCGATGATTTCCGAGTGGGCGTGCTGGGCCATTTGCCTGACCAGCGACGCACGGTACGCGTCGGGCATCCAGTCGCGCGGCTCGATGCGTTCGTCCGCCGCCACCGCGGCGTCGAACACCGCCTCCAGGGCCTCTTGTGCCCCTTCGGGCCCGTGTGCTCCCGCCTGCGCTGTCTGGTCCGCAGTCACTGCCGCCATCCCGGACTCCCTACCGACCGATCGTTCGGTTCAATGTCTTCAATGGTGAGTCGGTGGCCCGTAGGGTGTCAACCCTGTGGATGACTGACCGGGGATCGACGGGGATCGGGGCGGGATGGATTCGTACGACGACAGGGGCGCCGAGAGCGGCGGCGAGGCTGCCGATCCGGGGCCGGATCCGAGCGGGGAAAAGCCTTCCGGTGCTGGTCGGACGGCTGAGTCGGACCCTCGGCAGCTGCTTGATCCAGCTCCCCGGCAGGCGCCTGGATCAGGTCCTCGGAGTGGAATCGCCGCACTGTCGCTTCCGTACCAGATCGTCGCCGCGGTCGCGCTGTCCGTCATCGGGCTGGTCGCCTGTGGACACCTGGCCATGGTGTTTCTGCACGTCGCCCCCTCGAACACCCTCACCAAGCAGCACGGCGAAGCGGTCGACGACTGGATCTACCCCGAGTTCGAGCAGAACTGGAAGCTCTTCGCCCCGAACCCGCTTCAGCAGAACATCGCCGTGCACGTACGGGCCGAGATAGCCGGCGCCGACGGGCGCCGCACCACTCCCTGGATGAGCCTCTCCGGCGAGGACGGCAAGGCGATTCGCGGCAATCTTCTCCCGAGCCACATCCACCAGAACGAACTCCGTCGCGGCTGGGACTTCTACCTCGGCTCCCACGACAACGAGAACCGGGCCAACGGACTTCGCGGACAGCTCTCCGAGCGCTACATCCGCCGCCTCGTGATGCTGCGTCTCGGTGAGCACGACTACGGCGGCACCGTCGAGCGCATCCAGGTCCGTTCCGAGACGCGGTCCGTCGCGGCGCCCCCGTGGAGCGAGGAGAAGATCAGTACGCGGCCCGCCTACCGGGTGCTGCCGTGGTGGACGGTGACCGCCGCTGACCGTCCCGCGAGCACCGAGGGGGCGGACAAGTGAGCGCACCCGCCCTCGACCGCAAGGCCGGCCTCAAGGCCGCGCGCGGTATCCAGCGCATCACCTCCACGGTCCTCGGCCGGTACCAGAGCGCCGTCATCAGGATCGGCTTCTCGGCCACCTATCTGTTCTTCCTGCTGCGTGAACTGCCCAACCGCCACGAGATGTACGGCCCCGACGCCCCGTGGGGCTGGGACATGGCGCAGCAGCTGATATCCGGCAACCAGTCGTTCACCGCGCTGATGTGGTCGAACAGCACGGTCTGGTTCGAGATCGTGTACGCGATCGCGTTGGTCTCCGCGGCACTGCTGATGGTCGGCTGGCACACCCGGGCCATGTCGGTCCTCTTCATGGCCGGGGTGCTCTCCCTGCAGAACCGCAGCATCTTCATGGGGGACGGCGGCGACAACGTCATCCACCTCATGGCGATCTATCTGGTGCTCACCCGCTGCGGGCGGGTCTGGTCGTTGGACGCCCGGCGCGCGGCGCGACAGGCGCGCGCGGCGGCGGACGACCCCGGGAGCCGGGCGCGGACGAATGTGGCCGGGGCGGTCCTCTGGGTGGTGCTCGGCCTGGTGCTGATCGCGGCCAGCGTGACGGACGGGCTCGGCGGCACCTGGTGGCTCCCGGCCCTCCTCTGGATCCTCTGGATCGGTGAGGGCGCCTGGTGGGCCGTGAACCGCTACGCGCCGCACAGCGAATCGCGCACCCTGCTCGATGTCGTCGCCAACCTCGCCCACAACGCGACCCTCGTCGTGATCATGGCCGAGGTCTGTCTGATCTACGCCACCGCGGGGTGGTACAAGATCCAGGGTTCGCGGTGGCAGGACGGCACGGCGCTGTACTACCCGCTCAAGCTCGACTACTTCACGCCCTGGCCCGGACTGTCGGACCTCCTCGCCTCCAACAGCGTGATGGTGATGCTGTTGTCGTACGGAACGGTCATCGTCCAGGTCGCGTTCCCCTTCACCCTGTTCAACCGGCGGGTCAAGAACGTCCTCCTGGTCGCCATGATGTGCGAGCACGCCGGCATCGCCCTGCTGCTCGGGCTGCCCTTCTTCTCCATGGCGATGATCGCCGCCGACTCCGTCTTCCTGCCGACCGTCTTCCTGGTGTGGCTCGGCTCCCGGGTGACCCTCACCCGGAAGCTCTTGTTCCAGGGCAGGGCCCGGGTCCCTGGGCCGCGGCGTGGTGACGAGGACGAGGAGGCCCCGCAGCACAGCGGCGACGGGGGCCATACGCTCGTGGGGTGAGCAGGAGCGAGAACGGCAGTACGGGCAGTACGGGCGGCATGGGCGGCAGGGGCAGTGGCGGCGGGGAACCGTCGGCCGAGGAGGCGGTCGTGCCCGGGACGGCCTCTTCGGCCGAGGCGGGCGGGGAGCCCGGCGCGGCGGCGGAGCCGACGCAGTACGACGAGGAGTACGGGACGGAGATCGGCGTCGGGCCCCACCCGCTGCCGTGGCCCGTGGACGAGCGGTACGACCCCGAGCTGCTCGCCCACGGCGACCGGCGCAATGTGGGCGACGGCTACCGGTACTGGACCCGGGAGGCGATCGTCGCCGATCTGGATCTGCGGCGGCACGACTTCCACGTCGCGGTCGAGAACTGGGGCCACGACTTCAACATCGGCTCCGTGGTGCGCACGGCGAACGCCTTCCTCGCCAAGGAGATCCACATCGTGGGGCGGCGGCGCTGGAACCGGCGCGGCGCGATGGTCACCGACCGGTACCAGCATGTGCGGCACCACCCCGACACGGAGTCGCTGACCGCGTGGGCGGCGGCCGAGGGCCTGCCGATCATCGGGATCGACAATCTGCCGGGGGCGGTACCCCTGGAGCGGACCGAGCTGCCGCGCCGCTGCGTACTGCTCTTCGGACAGGAGGGGCCGGGGCTCACCGAGGAGGCCCGCAAGCACGCGGCGATGGTCTGCTCCATCGCGCAGTTCGGGTCGACGCGCTCGATCAACGCGGGAGCCGCGGCCGCCATCGCCATGCACGCCTGGGTGCAGCGGTACGCGGAGATCCCGGAGGCGGGGAGCTGAGCCGTCGCCGGGGCGGGGCCGGACGGGGCCCGTAGGCCGGGCCGGGCGGGGCCCGTGGCTCGGGCTCCCGTCCCACGGCTCCCGCTCCCCGTCCCGGCTTTCCGTCGCCGCTTTCTCGTTCCTGGCAGGCTCCTGGCCATGCCCTGCTGTGCCCTGGCCCTTCCCTGCCCTGGCCCGGCGGCCCCGGCTTGCCGGTCCCGCACCGGCCGGATCAGGCCTGGCGGCGGACCTCCACCATGCGGAAGCGGTTGGACACGAACGCTCCGTCGCACAGAGCGGCGTTCGCGGCGGGGTTGCCGCCCGAGCCGTGGAAGTCGGAGAAGGCCGCGGTCTGG
The DNA here is from genome assembly GCF_042799335.1 of Streptomyces sp. NPDC057697. Taxonomy (NCBI): domain Bacteria; kingdom Bacillati; phylum Actinomycetota; class Actinomycetes; order Kitasatosporales; family Streptomycetaceae; genus Streptomyces; species Streptomyces sp. NPDC057697. Next base: position 349,086 of record NZ_JBHVJA010000003.1, read on the forward strand.
TTGACGTACACCCCGCCGGTCAGATTCAGCGACAGCTGGGCCGATTCGTCCAGACAGACGTCCTCCACCGCGCGCTCCACCTCGGGCGAGGTGGTGTACGCGCCGACCGTCATCGCGCCCTGCTCGCGCACCGTACGACGGAGCAGTTCGACGGCGTCGGCCGTCGAGTCGACCGCTACCGCGAAGGCGACCGGGCCGAAGCACTCCGACAGGTAGTGCTCCTCGTCGTCCGGCTTGGTGGCGTCCAGCTTGACGACGACGGGGGTGCGGACCACGGCGTCGGGGAACTCCGGGTTGGCCACCTCGCGGGAGGGCAGGGCGACTTCGCCCAGCTCCGCGGCGGCCTCCAGACGGGCCTTCACATCGGGGTTGACCAGGGCTCCGAGCAGCGCGTTGGCCCGGACGTCGTCGCCCAGCAGGCCGGAGACCGCGCCGGCGATGTCGGCGACCACCTCGTCGTACGTCTTGTCCCCGGCATCGGTGGTGATGCCGTCCCTGGGGATCAGCAGGTTCTGCGGGGTGGTGCACATCTGGCCGCTGTACAGGGAGAGCGAGAATGCCAGGTTGGACAGCATGCCGCGGTAGTCGTCCGTGGAGTCGAGGACGATCGTGTTGACCCCGGCCTTCTCCGTGTAGACCTGGGCCTGGCGGGCGTTGTCCTCCAGCCAGTCGCCGAAGGCGGTGGAGCCCGTGTAGTCGATGATCTTGATCTCGGGGCGGAGCGCGAGGGTCTTCGCGATGCCCTCGCCCGGCCGTTCGGCGGCCAGGGCGACCAGGTTGGGATCGAAGCCCGCCTCGGCGAGCACCTCGCGGGCCAGCTGCACCGTGAGCGCGAGCGGAAGCACGGCGCGCGGGTGCGGCTTGACCAGGACGGGGTTGCCGGTGGCCAGGGAGGCGAAGAGGCCGGGGTAGCCGTTCCAGGTGGGGAAGGTGTTGCAGCCGATCAGGAGCGAGATGCCGCGCGGAGCCGGGGTGAACGACTTCCGCAGCCGGAGCGGGTCGCGCTTGCCCTGGGGCTTGGCCCAGTCGGCGTTCCCGGGGGTGCGGAGCTGCTCCTCGTACGCGTACGCCACCGCCTCCAGGCCGCGGTCCTGGGCGTGCGGGCCGCCCGCCTGGAACGCCATCATGAAGGCCTGGCCGCTGGTGTGCATCACGGCGTGACCGAATGCGTGGGTCCTGGCGCTGATCCTGGCGAGGATCTCCAGGCAGACCAGGGCCCGGGTCTCGGGGCCCGCCGCGCGCCAGGCGGACATGCCCGCGCGCATGGCGGGAAGCAGGACGTCCAGGTCGGCGTGCGGATATTCGACGCCCAGAGCGGGCCCGTAGGGGGAGATCTCCCCGCCCGTCCAGCCGTCGGTACCGGGCTGGCCGAGGTCGAGCCGGGTGTTCAGCACGGCGTCGAAGGCTGCCTTGCCCTCGGCCGCGCCCAGGCTGCCGGGGGCGCCGCCCTCGCCGTATGCCTTCGGGTGCTCGGGGTGCGGGGACCAGTAGGCGCGCGTACGGATCGCGTCGAGGGCCTGGTCGAGCGTGGGGCGGTGCTTCTCGGACAGCAGGTGCGGGGAGAGCTCGGCGGCCATGACGGACCAACTCCTCGTCGAGCTGGGCAGGGACGGGCGGACAGAGTTAGAGTAACCGAACGATCGGTCGGGACAAGGGGGCCCGCCAAACCTGTGGACAACTCGTAGGGGAGGATCGCGGACATGACCACGGCCAAGCGGGACACGTACACCCCGGAGACTCTGCTCACCGTTGCCGTCCGTGTCTTCAACGAGCGCGGCTACGACGGCACGTCCATGGAGCATCTCTCCAAGGCGGCGGGCATCTCCAAGTCGTCGATCTACCACCACGTCGCGGGCAAGGAGGAGCTCCTGCGCCGCGCGGTCAGCCGGGCGCTGGACGGGCTCTTCGGAATTCTCGAAGAGACGGGGTCGACGCAGGGGCGTGCGATCGAGCGGGTCGAGTACGTCACCCGTCGCACCGTCGACGTGCTGATAGCCGAACTTCCCTACGTCACGTTGCTGCTGCGCGTACGGGGCAACACGAAGACGGAGCGCTGGGCCATGGAGCGGCGGCGCGAGTTCGACCAGCGGGTGACCGATCTGCTGAAGGCGGCGGTCGCGGAGGGCGACCTCCGCTCCGACGTGGACATACGGCTGGTGACACGGCTGCTCTTCGGCATGGTCAACTCCCTGGTGGAGTGGTACCGGCCGCTCCCCGACGGCGGGGTCGACGGGGAGCGGGTGGCGGACACGCTCGTACGCGTGGCGTTCGAGGGGATGCGGTCCAACCGCTGAGTCCCTGAGCCGCTGAGTCCCTGAGCCGCTGAGCCGCTGAGCCGCGGAGTTGGAGTCGTCGGCTGCTGGGTCGTCGCGTCGGCGCGGTGCTGGGGCGCCGGGGTGCGGGTGGGCGCGCGGTTCTCAGGCGAGTTCGGTGGGGCCGTCCGGGCCGGGGGCCAGGTCCGTCTCCTCGAACACCAGGAGCGTGCGGGTGGAGAGCACCTCCGGGATGGCCTGGATCCTCGTCAGGACCAGTTCGCGCAGTGATCTGTTGTCCGGGGTGTGCACCAGCAGCAGGACGTCGAAGTCGCCGCTGACCAGCGCGATGTGCGTGGCCCCCGGCAGTGCCTGGAGCTGCTCGCGCACCGTGCGCCAGGAATTCTGGACGATCTTGAGCGTGATGTACGCCGAGGCCCCCTGCCCCGCCCGCTCGTGGTCCACGCGAGCGCTGAAGCCGCGGATCACGCCGTCGTCGATGAGCCGGCTGATCCGGGCGTAGGCGTTGGCCCGGGACACATGGACGCGATCGGCCACCGACCGTATCGAGGCGCGGCCGTCCGTCTGGAGCAGTCGAAGGATGCCGCGGTCGATGGCGTCGAGCGGGCGCGCGGGCGGAGCCTGGACCGGCTCCTCGCCCCCGTCGGCCATTTGTTCAGCTGACATGTGCCCCCGCCTCCCTGTCCTGGACGACCTGTCTCTATCCCAGGCTGTGGAGAACCGTTTGTCCACAGGCTGAAGGTGCCTGTAGCCAAAATGCGCTCACGACCGAACAATCGGTAGGTGAGGCGCACCACAGCAGTGCCTCGGACAGCGCTCGACATTCCGATGCATTTCGACACCCCTCGGCACCGGACGACCCCCGATGCCGTCAGACGCCGCTCGAAACCACTCGATGCCAGGAGGTGCTTGTCATGACGGTCCAAGAGCTGCCCGGCGCGGCGGCTTACCGGCCCACGCCGCCCCCGGCCTGGAAGCCGCTCACCGATCCCGCGCCGCTGCTCCCGGACCCCGAGCCGTACCGCGTGCTCGGCACGGATGCCGCGGCCGACGTCGCTCCCGAGCTGCTGCTCCGGCTCTACGCGGAGCTGGTGCGGGGCCGGAGGTACAACGCGCAGGCGACCGCCCTCACCAAGCAGGGGCGGCTTGCCGTCTACCCGTCGAGCACGGGGCAGGAGGCCTGCGAGATAGCGGCCGCGCTGGTGCTGGAGGAGCGGGACTGGCTCTTTCCCAGCTACCGGGACACCCTCGCGGCCGTGGCGCGCGGTCTGGACCCGGTCGAGGCGCTGACGCTGCTGCGCGGCGACCGGCACACCGGTTACGACCCGCGCGAGCACCGCATCGCGCCGCTCTGCACCCCCCTCGCCACTCAGCTGCCGCACGCGGTCGGGCTGGCGCACGCGGCGCGGCTCAAGGGCGACGACGTGGTGGCGCTCGCCATGGTCGGTGACGGCGGCACCAGCGAGGGCGATTTCCACGAGGCGCTGAATTTCGCGGCCGTCTGGCGTGCCCCGGTCGTCTTTCTCGTGCAGAACAACGGCTTCGCGATCTCCGTGCCGCTGGCGAAGCAGACGGCCGCGCCGTCCCTGGCGCACAAGGCCGTGGGGTACGGGATGCCGGGCCGGCTGGTGGACGGAAACGACGCGGCCGCCGTGCACCAGGTCCTCGGCGAGGCGGTGGCGCGGGCCCGCAGCGGCGGTGGGCCGACGCTGGTCGAGGCGGTGACGTACCGGATGGATGCCCATACGAACGCCGACGACGCCACTCGTTACCGCGTCGACAGCGAGGTGGAGGCATGGCGTGCGCATGACCCGATCCGGCTCCTGGAGCGGGAGCTGACCGGACGGGGGTTGCTCGGGGACGACGGGATCGAGGAGGCGCGCGCGGCCGCGGAGCGGATGGCGGCCGCACTGCGCGAGCGGATGAACGCCGATCCGGTGCTGGACCCGATGGCTCTGTTCACCCATGTCTACGCGGAGCAGACCGAGCAACTACGGGAGCAGGCGGCCCGGTTGCGGGTCGAACTGGACGCCGAGCAGGACCAGCACGGCCAGGACGACGTGGAGGAGGGACGATGACCACCGCAGCGGCGACGGTTGGCGAGCGGACGGCGAAGGCCAAACCCGCCACGATGGCGCAGGCCCTCGGGCAGGCACTGCGCGACTCGATGGCCGAGGACCCGACAGTGCACGTCCTCGGCGAGGACGTCGGCACGCTCGGCGGGGTCTTCCGGATCACCGACGGTCTGGCGAAGGAGTTCGGCGAGGACCGTTGCACGGACACCCCGCTGGCCGAGGCGGGCATCCTCGGTGCGGCCGTGGGCATGGCGATGTACGGGCTGCGGCCCGTGGTGGAGATGCAGTTCGACGCCTTCGCCTATCCGGCGTTCGAGCAGCTCTTCAGCCATGTCGCGAAGATGCGGAACCGGACGGCCGGCGCCATGCCGCTGCCGATCACGGTCCGGGTGCCGTACGGCGGCGGGATCGGCGGGGTCGAGCACCACAGCGACTCCTCCGAGGCGTACTACATGGCGACGCCCGGCCTCCATGTCGTCACACCCGCCACCGTCGAGGACGCGTACGGGCTGCTCAGGGCCTCGATCGCCTCCGACGATCCGGTGGTGTTCCTGGAGCCGAAGCGGCTCTACTGGTCGAAGGCGGACTGGTCGCCCGGTGCCCCGGCGACGGTGGAGCCGATCGGCCGCGCCGTCGTACGTCGACCGGGCCGCAGCGCGACGCTGATCACCTACGGGCCGTCGCTGCCCGTCTGTATGGAGGCGGCGGAGGCGGCAGTCGAGGAGGGCTGGGATCTTGAGGTCGTGGACCTGCGCTCCCTGGTGCCGTTCGACGACGAGACCGTCGCCGCTTCCGTCCGGCGCACGGGGCGAGCGGTCGTCGTCCACGAGTCCTCCGGCTTCGGCGGGCCGGGCGGGGAGATAGCGGCCCGGGTCACCGAGCGCTGTTTCCACTATCTGGAGGCGCCGGTGCTGCGGGTCGCCGGGTTCGACATCCCGTATCCGCCGCCGATGCAGGAGAAGCACCATCTCCCGGGCGTGGACCGGGTGCTGGACGCGGTCGCCCGCTTGCAGTGGGAGGCGGAGAGCTGATGCCCCAGGTACTCGAATTCAAGCTGCCGGACCTCGGTGAGGGGCTCACCGAGGCGGAGATCGTGCGCTGGCTGGTGGAGGTCGGCGACGTCGTCGCCATCGACCAGCCGGTCGTCGAGGTCGAGACGGCCAAGGCGATGGTGGAGGTGCCGTGCCCGTACGGGGGTGTGGTGACCGCCCGGTTCGGTGAGGAGGGCGCGGAACTTCCGGTCGGGGCACCGCTGCTGACGGTCGCGGTGGGATCGGGCGACGGGGCCGACGACACCCCGGGTTCCGGTTCCGGTGGGGCCGGGACCGGGTCCGGGGCCGGTGAAGTGGAGTCGTCCGGCAATGTGCTGGTCGGGTACGGGACGGGTGCACCGGCGGCCCGTCGTCGGCGGGTCCGTCCCACGGCCCTGACGGCAGCTGCTGCCGCGAAGACGCCTGTGGTTCCGGCTTCGGCTTCGGCGGCGGCCCCTGCCGCGGCTCCGGTGCCGGCCGTTGCTCCTGCTCCTGCTCCTGCTCCTGTCTCGGTGCCGGTCGCGGCTCCGGGGTCGGCTTCCGGTTCCGGTTCCGTGTCGGATGCGGTTCTGGGGCCGGTGGCGGTCGTCTCCCCGCTGGTACGGAAGCTGGCACGGCAGCATGAAGTCGATCTGCGGCAGCTGGTGGGGTCCGGTCCGGACGGGCTGATTCTGCGGGCCGATGTCGAAGCCGCGATCAGGGTGTCGGCGGAAGGGGTGAGGGTTTCCTCGACGTCCGCGGCTCCGGCCCCGGCCCCGGTGCCGGGGGCCGTGACAGAGACGGTGCGGGTGCCGATGGCGGTGCAGGTACCAGCGGCGCAGGTACCAGTGGCCCCGGTGCCGGAGTCGGCTTCTCGGCCGGCGGCACGGCAGAGCGCGCACCGGGTTCCCCTGCGCGGTGTACGGGGCGCGGTCGCCGACAAGCTGGCGCGCAGTCGACGGGAGATTCCCGACGCCACGTGCTGGGTCGACGCCGATGCCACCGAGCTGATGGCGGCCCGGACCGCGATGAACAGCACGAGTGGTCCGGCAGCCGGACCCAAGGTGTCGGTGCTGGCCCTGCTGGCTCGCATCTGCACCGCCGCGCTGGCCAGGTTCCCCGAGCTCAACTCCACGGTGGACCTGGAGGCGCGGGAGATCGTGCGGTTGCCGGAGGTCCATCTCGGGTTCGCGGCGCAGACCGATCGGGGCCTGGTCGTTCCCGTCGTGCGGGACGCGCAGGCCAGGAACGCCGAGTCGATCGGGGCCGAGATCGCCCGGTTGACCGAGGCGGCGCGCACCGGGCGGCTGACCCCGGCGGAGCTGACCGGGGGCACGTTCACGCTGAACAACTACGGGGTGTTCGGGGTCGACGGATCGACCCCGATCATCAATCACCCCGAGGCGGCGATGCTGGGTGTCGGCCGGATCGTGCCCAAACCCTGGGTGCACCAGGGCGAACTGGCCGTACGACAGGTGGTCCAGCTGTCGTTGACCTTCGACCACCGGGTCTGCGACGGCGGTACGGCGGGCGGCTTCCTGCGTTACGTGGCCGACTGTGTGGAGCAACCGGCGGTGCTGCTGCGTACGTTGTAGGCGCGGGGCGGCCGTGGGCCCCGCCTTCCGTCCCGCCCGGTCCGGTTGCCGCCCGACCGTTCCGGGGCGCCGGCCCGATCGCTGACCGGGAGGTCCGGCCCGATCGCCGACCGGGAGGTCCGGCGGGATCGCTGACCGGGAGGTCCGGCGGGATCGCCGACTGGGAGGTCCGGCGGGATCGCTGACCGGGAGGTCCGGCCCGATCGCCGACTGGGAGGTCCGGCCCGATCGCTGACCGGGAGGTCCGGCGGGATCGCTGACCGGGAGGATCGGCGGGAGCCCGCGCTCCGCATACTCGGATGCATGACCGCGTATGACGCCATCGTCCTTGCCGGAGGGGCCGCCAAGCGGCTCGGCGGCGCCGACAAACCCGGGATCCGGGTCGGTGGCCGTGCGCTGCTCGACCGGGTGCTCGCGGCCTGCGCCGACGCCTCGTCGACGGTGGTGGTGGGCGGACGACGGCCCACCGTGCGGCCGGTGACATGGGTGTGCGAGGAGCCTCCGGGCGGGGGCCCGTTGGCCGCGCTCGACGCGGGGGTCCGGCAGATCACGGCGGAGCGGGTTCTGGTGCTCTCCGCCGACCTGCCGTTCCTCGGACCGGACACGGTCGGAACGCTCCTCGCCGCCGCCGGGGAAGGACAGCGGGAAGGGGCGCTCTGCGCCGATCAGCAGGGGCGCGACCAGCCGCTCGTCGCCGTCTACCGCGCCGAGCCGCTCCGCCGTGAGCTCGCGCTGCTCGCCGCCGAGCACGGCGGTCTGGCCGGGCTCCCCCTGCGCCTGCTGACGCATGAGCTCGACCTCGCCCGGGTGGAGGCCGGTCCGCTCGCCTCCTTCGACTGCGACACCTGGGAGGACATTGCATCGGCTCGGGCCCGCATCAGAGAGCATGGGTCCGTGCTCGATGAATGGATCACCGCAGTCAAGAACGAACTCGGCATCGAACTGGACGTCGACACCGGCATCCTGCTCGATCTCGCCCGTGACGCCGCCCACGGCGTCGCCCGGCCCGCCGCGCCGCTGACGACCTTCCTGGTCGGGTACGCGGCAGCCAGGGCGAGCAGCGAAGAAGGCGGTGACGGCGCCACGGCAGTGGCCGAGGCGGCCCGTAAGGCTGCCGCGCTCGCCCTCCGCTGGGCGGACGAGAACGAGACGCGGTGACCGCCCACAGCGGCGGGACGGATGGGCCTCCCGCCGCGGGCGCCGCACCGACGGGCATCGGGCCCTCGGCAGCGGACACCCGCTCGTCGGCCGACTCGTCCGCGGCTGTCGGGCAGGGGCGGGGCGTCGGTTCGTCGGCGGTTTGGGCGGCCGAGGAGGACCGGGCTGTCGAACAGGCCCTCGCACTGGTCGGACGACCATCCTCCGGCGACCGTCATCAGCCTTCCGGCACTCCCCGTCAGCCCTCCGTCAGCACCCCCTATCAGCCCTCCGTCGGCACCTCTCATCAGTCCTGCGGCGACTCTCATGAGTCCTCGGACGGCTCTTGCCAGTCCGGCGGCGACCCCCATCAGTCCTCAGGCGACTCCTGCCAGCCCTGCGGCGGTCCGCACCCCATGGGGCCACCCCGTGCCACGGAGCAGCCGTGCTCCACGGACCGGACTCGTCCTGTGGGCGACTCCGGGAAAGCGTCCGAAGCAGCCCGTGGGCACTCCGTCCCCTGGGAGGAGGCGCGTGCGCTCGCCGTTCGGTGCGGGCGTTCCATCGCCGTGCGGGCCGACCGGCTGCCCCTCGACCGGGCGCTCGGACAGGTACTGGCCGAGCCGCTCGTCGCCCTCACCGATCTGCCGTCCTTCGACACCTCCGCCATGGACGGCTGGGTCGTCTCCGGACCGGGGCCGTGGACCATCCGCGAGCCCGCCGGGACTGGAGACAGAACCGAAGCCGGAAATAGGACCGAAGCCGGAGACAGAACCGAAGCCAGAAACAAGACCGAAGCCGGGGAAGAGACCAAAGACCGGGGAGAGAGTGCGGCCGGGGCCGGGGGCGGGAAGAGTCCTGGGGCCGCTGTCGGTTCAGGCCGGAGCATGGGCATCCTCGCCGGGCAGAGCGCTCCCGCCGCGCTCGCCGACGGAGATGCCGTACGGATTGCCACCGGCGCCCGCATTCCGACCGATGCCAATGCCGTGATCCGCAGCGAGCACGCCCACGAGGACGAGGTCAGAGGACTGCTCCACGCGCAGCATCAGGTCCTGCCCGGCCAGGACATCAGGCCCCGTGGCCAGGAGTGCCGTGCCGGTGATCAGCTCATGCCCGCCGGAGCGCTGGTGACGCCGGCCGTTCTGGGGCTGGCCGCCGCAGCCGGGTACGACAGCCTTGTCGTGGTGCCGCGCCCGCGCGTGGACGTACTCGTTCTCGGCGACGAACTCCTCACCGATGGCCTGCCGCACGACGGGCTGATCCGCGACGCGCTCGGCCCGATGATCGGGCCCTGGCTGCGCGCGCTGGGCGCCGAGGTCTCGGCCCCGCAGCGCCTGGGCGACGACGCGACGGCCCTGCGGCACGCCCTCATCACGTCCGACGCCGATCTGGTCGTCACCACGGGCGGTACGGCCGCGGGCCCCGTCGACCACGTCCACCCCGTGCTCGCCGGGATCGGGGCCGAGCTGCTGGTCGACGGGGTCGCGGTCCGTCCCGGCCACCCGATGCTGCTGGCCCGGCTCGCGAACCAGGACGCGTCGGCGGGCCGGGCGGAGCGCCGGAGCGGGGCACGCGGCGGTGGACCGTACCTCGTGGGACTGCCGGGCAATCCTCTGGCCGCCGTGTCCGGGCTCCTCACGCTGGCCGAGCCCCTGCTCCGCGGGCTGGCGGGACAGGGGCCGCAGCTGCCCTACCGGGCCGTGGTGCGCGACGAGGTGCACGGGCATCCGCGAGACACCCGCCTGGTGCCCGTCGTCCACGGCGCGGGAACCGGCAGTGGTGCCGAGCACGTCGTACCGCTGCGGTACAGCGGTCCGGCCATGCTCCGGGGGATCGCCGCTGCCGATGGACTGGCCGTCGTACCGCCGGGCGGGGTACGGTCCGGCACCGAAGTGGAGATCCTCGATCTACCGTGGGCCTCGGCGATGCCGTGGACGGAAGGGTGTTTCACGTGAAACTTCCCGGCCACGATCTGATGGCCAGGCGTGCGGACGAACATGTCGTGCCCACCCGGGTACTGCTCCCGCGCCGGGCGGTCGCCGGACCGGCGCGGCAGGTCGCCAAGCGGCTGCTGATGGCGCTCCTGGTGCTTGCCGCGACGGTGCTGATCGTCTGGACGGACCGCGGCGGGTATCACGATGCCGCCGATGGCAAGGTCGATCTGCTGGACGCGGTGTACTACGCCACGGTCACCCTCTCCACCACCGGCTACGGCGACATCACTCCGTACTCGGACGGCGCCCGCCTCACCAATGTGGTGCTGGTGACACCGCTGAGGGTGCTCTTCCTGATCATCCTGGTCGGCACCACTCTTGAGGTCCTCACGGAACGGACCCGGGAGGATTTTCGGCTGAAGCGTTGGAGAACCAACTTGCGTGATCACACCGTTGTCGTCGGTTTCGGGACGAAGGGCCGCTCGGCCATCCAGACCCTGTGCGCCACCGGCCTGAAGAAGGAACAGATCGTCATCGTCGACCCGGCGACCAAGGTGATCGAGATCGCCAACGCCGAAGGGTTCGTCGGCGTGGTCGGCGACGCCACCCGCAGCGATGTGCTGCTGCGGGCCGAACTCCAGAAGGCACGTCAGATCATCATCGCCACCCAGCGCGACGACACGGCGGTGCTGGTGGCGCTGACGGCACGGCAGCTCAACCGGGGCGCGAAGATCGTCGCGGCGGTGCGCGAGGAGGAGAACGCCCCGTTGCTCCGGCAGTCCGGTGCCGACGCGGTGATCACCAGTGCCAGCGCCGCGGGCCGGCTGCTGGGCCTCTCCGTGCTCAGCCCCAGTGCGGGCACCGTGATGGAGGACCTGATCCAGCAGGGCAGCGGGCTCGATCTCGTCGAACGGCCGGTGATAAAGGCCGAGGTGGGCAAGAGCGTCCGGGAGACCGAGGATCTCGTGGTCAGCGTGTTGCGTGGACACCGGCTGCTGGGTTACGACGACCCGGCGGCCAGTCCGCTTCAGTTGACGGACCGTCTGATCACCATCGTCCGCGCTTCGAACGAGTCACCGCAGGACGGCCCGCCCACCTCCATGGGGGCATCGCGCCCACGCGACTGAGTCGTGCCGCTGGTTCCGCGCTGCCCAACCCGCGCTGCCCAACCCGCGCCGCCCAAGACGACCCTTCCCAACCCGGGCTGCCCAAGTCGCGCTACGCAACCACGCTATGCAACCCGCGCTATGCAACCCGCGCTATGCAACCCGTGCCACTGAATCCGCGTGATTGATTACGTGCCACTGATTCCGTGCGGCGTCCTTCGAGGTCCTTCACCTGCTACGGAGTAGCCTCGCCGCCATGTATGCGATCACGATCCCTGAACCCGGCGGTCCCGAGGCGCTCGTCTGGGCCGAGGTGCCCGATCCGGTGGCCGGCGAGGGCGAGGTCCTCGTCGATGTCGTGTCCAGCGCGGTCAACCGCGCGGACGTGCTGCAACGGCAGGGGTTCTACAACCCGCCGCCCGGCGCGTCCCCGTACCCCGGCCTTGAATGTTCGGGCCGCATCTCGGCGGTCGGGCCCGGCGTCACCGGCTGGTCGGTCGACGACGAGGTGTGCGCGCTGCTCGCGGGCGGCGGATACGCGGAGAAGGTCGCGGTACCCGCCGGGCAGCTCCTGCCCGTGCCGGGCGGCATCGACCCGGTCCTCGCCGCCGCGCTGCCGGAGGTGACGGCCACGGTCTGGTCCAACGTCTTCATGGTGGCCCATCTGCGCCCCGGTGAGACGCTGCTGGTGCACGGCGGGTCGAGCGGCATCGGCACGATGGCGATCCAGCTCGCCAAGGCCGTGGGCGCACGGGTCGCGGTCACCGCAGGGGGACCGGAGAAGCTGGAGCGCTGCGCGGAGCTCGGCGCCGACATCCTGATCGACTACCGGGAACAGGACTTCGTCGAGGAACTGCGCAAGGCGACCGACGGGGCCGGTGCGGATGTCATCCTCGACATCGTCGGAGCGAAGTACCTGGACCGGAATGTGCAGGCGCTCGCCGTCAACGGCAGGCTGGCCATCATCGGGCTCCAGGGCGGCGCCAAGGGCGAGCTGAATCTGGGAGCCCTGCTGAACAAGCGGGCCGCCGTCACCGCGACCTCGCTGCGCGGGCGTCCGCTCGCCGAGAAGGCCGCCATCGTCGCCGCGGTGCGCGAGCATGTCTGGCCACTGATCGTCGAGGGCGTCGTACGGCCGGTCGTGGACCGTACCGTGCCGATGTCGGACGCCGCCGAGGCCCACCGGGTGCTGGAATCCAGCGCGCACATCGGCAAGGTGCTGCTGCGGGCCCCGGCGGGCTGACCCCGCCCACGGGGACGGGCGGCGGGCCGCCCCGGCCCGCCGGGACGGGCAGCGGACCGGCCCCCGCCCACGCGAAGGCCCGCCCCGCCGACGCGAAGCCTCGCCCCCGCCCACGCGAAGGCCCGCCCCGCCCACGCGAAGCCTCGCCCCCGCCCACGCGAAGGCCCGCCCCGCCCACGCGAAGCCTCGCCCCGCCCACGCGAAGGCCCGGCGCACGGATTGTGGTCCAGGTGCGCCGGGCCTCGGTGTCGCTCCGGGGGCAGGTCCCCTTCCGGCCCTGCCGTCTTTTCTAGAGGTACGGGCCCGACCGGATGGCCCCGTGCGGGTCCCCGCCGCCGTCCTCGTCCTCGTGCACACTGCCCGGCGGAAGGGCGCGGCGCATCTGTTCCAACTGGGCGCGCGCGGCCATCTGCTGGGCGAACAGCGCCGTCTGGATGCCGTGGAACAGGCCCTCCAGCCAGCCCACCAGCTGGGCCTGGGCAATCCTGAGTTCCGCCTCGGAGGGCACCGACTCCTCGGTGAACGGCAGGGAGAGGCGCTCCAGCTCCTCCACCAGCTCCGGCGCGAGCCCGTCCTCCAGCTCCTTCACGGAGCTGGCGTGGATCTCCTTGAGCCTGACCCGGCTCGCCTCGTCGAGAGGAGCCGCCCTGACCTCCTCCAGGAGCTGCTTGATCATGCTGCCGATGCGCATGACCTTCGCGGGCTGCTCGACCATCTCCGTCACCGGGACCTCGCGCGATTCGTCGTCAGTGCCACCGCCGCCGATCGCCATGCCGTCCTGCCCCACCACGAGGACTTGGGGGTGCTCCTGCGACCGTTCATTCCTCGGCATCTCCATGGCGCCATTGTCTCGCACACCTGCCGTACGACACTGTGGTGCCCCCGCAAACGGTTGATCCACCGTTCACGGGGGCACCGAGTCGGCCGCTCAGCGAACCGGCCGCACCGGCCGCACCGGCCGCACCGGCCGCACCGGCCGCACCGGCCGTACCAGCGGTACTGGCCGCACTGGCCGCACTGGCCGCACCAGCGGTACTGGCCGCGCCGACCGCACCGGCATTCCCGTCAGCCGGCCCTCCGCGCCAGCGCGAGGCGTGAGCGGGTGAGTGCCGTCGCCAGCAGACCGGCCACCAGCGGGACGCCCACGACGAGCAGGGCGAGGGTGGCCCACGGCAGCACGATCGGGGTGTACGCCGACTCCATGGGGTCCATCCGCATGGTCTGGAGTGCCTTGCGCAGATCGACCAGCCGCAGCGCCACCGCGGGCACCAGCCCCGACAGCGTTCCGAGCACCACGCCGGTCAACGCCACCACCACGCACTGGAAGCCGGACAGCTTCCGTCGTACGCCCGGGGGCGCGCCCACCGCGCTGAGGGTGTTGAGGTCGGCCTCCGCGTCTGCCTTGGCCAGGCCCGTGGTGATCGCGGCGGCGCCCAGTGTCACGAGCCCGGCGAACAGCGTGAGGATCATCAGCATGCTGTTGTCGGTCTCACCGCGGCCGCTCTCGGACTGCACCCAGACGCTGCCGCCGACCTGCGCGAGCGCGGCGTACGTCGCCTGGCTCTCGGCGTCCGTCGGCGGGTGGGCGACGGGATACACGCTGCCGGCGGCCTCGGTGTGCAGGCCGAGCCGCTCCGCGGTCCGCTGCGGCATGATCATGCTGATCCCGGGGGTGGCCGCGAACTTCGCGGGAGCCACGTACACCTTCAGCTTGTCCGTGGTGGTCCGTGCCTTGCCCGGGTGCTGTGCCCAGTTCTTCTTGTCCTTCTTGCTGAAGGCGTGGGTCGCCGTGAGGGTGACCTCGCCGTGCTCCGCGAGCGCCTCGTTTAGCAGCACCGGTGTGCCCGCCTCCAGCGCCTTGGCGGCAGCGGGGTCGTCGAGCTTCACATAGGTGCTGAGCATGGCCGCGTCCGCCACGACGATGTTGGTCGCGTTGGTGTTGAAGAGCCCCGTCGGCCGGTTGCTGACGAGACAGGCGGGGGAATGGACCAGCTCCCTGTGCTCGTCGTCGGAGAGCCGTGCGGCGAGTTCCTTGGCGCCCTTGCCGGTGAGCGGGCAGGAGTGGGCCTTGCCGGTGGGCTTGACCAGTTCGAGAGTGCCGCAGTCGTTCTCCGCGTCGCCGTACAGGTTGCAGTCGCTGCCCGCCCAGAGCCGCCTGTAGTCGGCGGGCGGGCCGGTGACGGCCATGTTCCGTTCGACCGCGGTCCGTGCCTGCGGGAGCCGCCCGGCGGCCCCGGCCTCGGCGGAGGACGCGGAGGAGAGGACGACGGTGCCCTCCGTCAACGAGGGGGTGTAGTTGAAGTCGGCCTCGGCCGCGGTGCTGGACATGTAGGTGGCGACGGCCACCGAACCCGCGACGGCCGCCATCACGGCCGCGACCGCCGGAGCCGTACGACCGCGGTTGCGGGCCGCGTCGCGCAGCGCCATCCGGGGCGAGAGCGGGAGCCTGCGCCCGAGCCGGCCGAGGAAGCCGACGATCACCGGGATGCAGGCGAGGAGCCCGAGCTCCGCGACCACCGAGCCACCGGAGACCAGCGTCGCGTTGCCGGAGGTGCCGCCGTACACGGCGACGCCGGTACCGACGGCCAGCACACAGGCGCCCACGATCGGCAGCACCCGGGAGGAGCGGCGGACGCCGCGACGGCCGGTGAGCGATTCGAGTACGGACTGCCGGCTCGCCACGAGCGCGGGGGCGAACGCCGCCAGGAGACCGGTGACCAGACCGAGCACCGCGATGGCCAGCAGCTCCGTCGGCCTCAGCGCGATGGAGACGAAGCGGTGTCCGGCCCATTCCTCGATCATCGTACGGAACACCGCGGTGAGCCCGAGTCCGACCACCACACCGGTCACCGCCCCGATCCCGCCGAGCACGAGACCGCCGCCGAGCACCACGGCCCGGACATGGCGCCGGTCCCCGCCACAGGTGCCGAGGAGGCCCAGCTGGCGGCGGGAGCGGCGCGCGCCGACCGCGAAGGCCGGACCGGCGAGCAGCACGATCTCCAGCATCGCCAGGGCGGTCACGGTGATGAGCGCCGTGCTCAGCCCTTCGGGGCTGTTGGTGAACGGGGTGTAGTCCTTCCTGGCCAGCAGCGGGATCTCGGAGTCCGGCGGCGGGTCGAGCACGACCTGGCGGGAGGTGACGAGGATGCCCGACTTGTTGGCCCGCAGTACGTCCGGCCAGGTCACCCCGGCCCCCTCGGGGCCCTTGACCAGCCACTCCGGGGGCTGGATGTTCGGGGGCGTCACCTTCTTGTCGTGCTTCGACCTGGCCTCCCACGGGGCGATGACCGCTCCGGGGTCGGCGAACAGCGCCTCGGTCTTCAGCTCGGACGGCTGCTCGACCACTCCGGTGATCCGGTACTTCTTGCCGGAGCTGCGCACGGTCGTCGTCGATCCGACGTCCAGCCCGGTCGACTTCAGGAACGGCTCGGTGGCGGCCATCTCGTTCATGCCGCGCGGATAGGCGCCGCGCACGAGTTCGATCATGCCGCGGGCCAGCGGGTCCGACGTGCGGATCTCGCGGATGTCGGTGTCGGTGATGCCGTATTCGGTGGTGACGCTCGCCGGGGCGGTCTGGAGGCTGATCGCCCGCGAACCCTTGGGGAACGTGGTGCTGAGGTCGGTCCTCGGGGCGTTCTCGTCCAGCGGCGCGTTCTCGTCGACCTGGCGGTACGACTGCCCGTCGGGCAGCTGCTGGATGGGGCCGCTTTCCTGATCGCTGAAGAGGGCGTCGGCGGAACCCATGGCGGCCGTCAGCTTCTCGGCCGCGGTCGGCGTCACGCTGCGGTAGGTCACGTCGAGGGCGGTGACGCCGAGCACGGGGATGGCGATCATCGCGACGACCAGTGCGCTGCGGCCCTTGGCCCGTATCGCGTCGCGCCGGGCCATCCGGAGGGCGGCGCGCCAGCCGGGGAGGACGCTCACTTGGCGGCCTCGGAAGTGAGGAGCGAATCGGCGTTGCCGGTGAGCGTCTGGTCGACGATCGAACCGTCCCGCAGGAACACGACCCGGTCCGCCCAGGCCGCGTAGCGCGGCTCGTGCGTCACCATCACCCCGGCCGCGCCCTGGTCGCAGCGGCTGCGCAGCAGCGCGAGGACCTTCTCGCCGGTCTCGGAGTCGAGCGCTCCGGTCGGTTCGTCGGCGAGCACCAGGCGCCGGTCCCCCACCAGCGCGCGGGCGATCGCGACCCGCTGCTGCTGGCCGCCGGACATTTCGTCCGGGAACCGGTCGGCGATCTCCAGGAGCCCCATCTCCTCCAGCGCCGCCCGCGCTTCCTTGCGGGCCTTGCGGACCGAGACACCGTCGAGCTCGCGCGGCAGCGCGATGTTCTCGGCGGCGGTGAGGGCGGGGATCAGGTTGTAGTCCTGGAAGACGTAGCCGACGCTGCGGCGGCGCAGGGCGGCGATGCCCTTCTGGCCGAGTCCGGAGATGTCCTGGCCCTCGATGATCACCTGGCCGCCGGTCGCGGTGTCCAGGCCGCCCGCGATCGTCAGCAGGGTGGACTTGCCGGAGCCGGACGGCCCCATCACGGCGACGAGCTCACCGGCGTGGACGGAGAGGTTGACGCCGCGCAGGGCGTGCACCTCGGCGATGCCGGAGCCGTGGGTACGGGTGAGTGCCCGGAGTTCGAGCACCGGTTCGCCGGCCGGTGTCGGTGGGGCGGATCGGGGCGGGACGTGCGAGGACATGATGGGTTGTTCCCCCTTGGAACGGATGTGGGGCGAGGGGCCCGCGGCCCGGGTCCGTGACCTGGTGCGGGGTGCGGCCCGTGGTCTGCGGGTCGCGGGGCGCGGCGGGCTCTGGGCCTGCGGGGCGCGTCAGCGCCGGCTGGGTGTGCGGGCGATGCGGAACGCGGCGCGGCCTGCCGTACGGATTTCGGGTTCCGGGTCCGTGGCGGCGGCCTCGGCGAGCCGGACCAGCCGGGTCTCGCAGTGGTCCAGCCAGCGGGCCTCGGCCTCCGCCTGGAAGATCAGCTGCTCCAGTACGAGCAGCCAGGCGACCTCGTCGCGGTTGGCCGGGACGTCGCTGAGCGACTGCGCCTTGAGCCGGGTGTAGTCCTGCATCGCCTTCACGGTGTGGTGGCGCTGGGACTGGATGACGGCACGGATGTCGACCCCGGGCGCGCCGACCGCCATGGCGAGCTTGATGGCCAGCTCGTCGCGGGGCGGGTTGCTCCGGTCTACGGGCGTCTCGAACCAGCTCCGCAGCTCGGTGCGCCCGGCGTCGGTGATCGCGTAGAGGGCGTGCCCCTGGTCGTCCTCGTCGTCCTGGACGACCAGTCCGTCGCGCTCCAGACGGCTGAGCGTCGTGTACACCTGGCCGACGTTGAGCGGCCAGGTGGAGCCAGTGCGTGATTCGAATTCGGTACGGAGCTGGGAGCCGTATCGGGGCCCCCGTTCCAGGAGGGCCAGGAGCCCGTGGCGGATCGACATACTGAGTATGTATACCGAGTATGTCGTTCGGCGCAAGTTTCCTCCGGGGCACGCAGGCGCTGGTGAGAGGGGCGGCGACGGTCCGGCGACGGCCTGCTGGTGGTTCGGCGGGGCTCCGTTCCTACTGGTCAGTCCGACCGGCGCATGCGGAGCGCCAGGAAGCCCAGACCCAGCCCGATCAACGTGATGCCCGCGCCCAGCGACACCTGTTTCACCTGCTGTACGGCCGGTGCGCTCAGGGCCTGCGGCGAGAGGGGACCGGCGCCGGGGGACGCGCTCGCGACGGGGGCCGCGGCGTGCTCCGGATCCGGATCGGTCGCGGCGGCGGGCGGGGTGGACTGGAACGCACTGTCCGCGCGCGCCAGCTCCTGCGGCGAGAGCTGCCGTCCGGGCCGCAGTCGCCCCTCCCCGGCCTTCAGCCCGGCCAGTGGGGGCTGTGACCCGGGCTGCGGCGAGCCCGGGGTGGCACCGGAGCCGGGGCGCGAGGCGGGGCTGGACGCGGGGCCCGGTGCCGAGGCGGGATCGGGGGCCCCGGGGGATCGGGAGGGGTGCGGTCCGCCGGTAGGGACGGCCGCGGCCGACCCGCCGTCCGGGGAACCGGCTGTCGTCGGCGCGGCCGAGGGAGTGGACGAGGGGGCGGGCGGCTCCTCGGTCGACGGATCGGCGCTGGAGTCGTCGGAGTCGTCGGAGCCGTCAGAGCCGTGAAAACCGTCGGGTTCGTCGGTCTCGGCGGAGGTGCTGGAGGCGCTGGAGCCCCTGGAGGCTCTGGTATCGCTGGAGACGTCAGAAGTGCCAGGGGCACCGGCGCTCCCACCAGCAGCACCCACAACATCAGCAGCGCTGGAGGGCGGGGAGGACGTCCCGTCCGGGGTGTGCCCGGGTGATGCCGCCGGGGTGCTGAACAATCCCGTCGGGTGGCCGGTCGGGTGCTGACCGGCCCGTGCCTCGCCCGCGGCCGCCGCCAGCGTCGCGCTCGCCGTCAGTACCAGGCAGGCCACGCACCTCGTGGGCCGTGAGGGGAGAAGTCCTGAAGCCATGGGGTCAGCGTCACATGTGACGATATGTCCGGCATCTTGGATGTACGCCGATCCGGCGTCCGCCGATGTACGGCCCGCACCGAGCCGCCGTCCACACCGTGAATCGCACCCCGGACCACACGCGCCGGACCGCACGCCCCGGGCACGCGCCCGCCCAGCCCCGCCCCGGCCGCTCCGGGCTCAGGCCGCATCGCGGCCCGCACCGAATCCCGACCGTGGCTCAGGCCGTACCCCTGCTCAGGGCATGCCGCCCGCTCGGCCCTGCCCTCCGCTCAGGCCGGGTCGCCCGTCGCGACGCGCAGTTCGAAGTGGGCGCCGGTCTTGTCCACGGCGGTGCCGGACGACGGGAACTGGTCGATGACCTGGTCCTCCGCGTACGCGTTCCCGGGCACCTTGATCTTCTTGACGGTCCAGCCCGCCTTGTCCGCGCAGGCCTTCGCGGAGAGGAAGTCCTTGTAGAGGAACTTCGGCGCGTCGACCTTCTCCGGGTCGTCGCTGTCCTCCATGGCGTCCGTGCAGTCCTCGGTCTTCATCGTCCGGTTCCGCTCCGGATCCTTGTGCTCGCTCGCGGCCGGGGACTCGTTCGCGGTCGTGTCGCCCTTGTCGTCGTCCTTCAGCGCGAGGACCGTGATCAGCCCGCCGATCGCTATCAGCGCGACCACGATCGCGCCGACGATCACCGGCATGTTCCGCTTGGAGCCGCCCCCGCCCCCGCCCGAGCCGGAGTACGACTGCGTCCCGGTCTGCGAGAGCGCGTAGGGCGGCGGGGTCTGCTGCGGCACCGGGGCCTGGCCCTGGTACGCCGGGGTGGACTGCGGGTAGCCGTACGACGGCGCGGGCGCCGGGGTCGCGGAGCCGTACGGGCCGGGCTGGGCGCCGGACTGGTACGGACCCGGCTGGTACGGCGTCTGCACGCTCTGGGGCATCCCACCGGACTGGTCGACCGGCGGGAAGACCGCCGAGCCGACGCCCGAGCCGCTGTTCGCCGGGGCGCCGCCGCCCGGGACGATCACCGGCGCGCCGGTGGAGCCGCTCGCGGCCAGCACGCGGGCGATCTCGTCCTGCATCGCCGCCGCGCTCGGGAAACGTTCGTTCGGGTTCTTCTTCAGCGCGCGGGCGACCAGCGCGTCCATCGCCGGGGTGACCGAGCGGTTGATGGTGGAGGGCGCGACCGGCTCCTCCTGGACGTGCGCGTACGCGATGGCCAGCGGGGAGTCCGCGTCGAAGGGGATCCGCCCGGTCAGCAGCTGGAACAGCATGATGCCGACCGAATACAGGTCGGAGCGGGCGTCCACGCCGCGGCCCAGGGCCTGCTCGGGGGAGAGGTACTGCGGGGTGCCCACGACCATGCCGGTCTGCGTCATCGACGTGACGCCCGACTGCATGGCGCGGGCGATGCCGAAGTCCATGACCTTCACGACACCGCGCTTGGTCATCATCACGTTGCCGGGCTTGATGTCGCGGTGGACCAGGCCCATCTCATGGCTGGTGTCCAGGGCGGCCAGCACGTCGGACGTCACCTTCAGTGCCCGCTCGGCCGGCATCGCGCCGTAGTTCTGGATGTCCGACTGGAGCACGGAGCCGAGCGGCTGCCCCTCCACGTACTCCATGACGATGTACGGCATCAGCGCGCCGCCGAGCTCGTCCTCACCGGTGTCGAAGACCGAGACGATGTTGGTGTGCTGCAATTTCGCCACAGCCTGGGCCTCGCGGCGGAAGCGCTCGCGGAATGACTGCTCGCGGCCCAGCTCGGTGTGGAGTGTCTTGATTGCGACTTGACGGTCGAGAGCGCTGTCGTACGCCAGGTATACGGAGGCCATCCCGCCCTCGCCGAGCAGGTCGCGAAGCTGGTAGCGCCCGCCGGCGACCGAACCGCCCGCGTAGCGACCCTGTGCGCCGTGTGCGCCGTCCTGGCTCATGTCTGGCTTCCCCCTCGGCGCGCGACTGACGCGATCAACCCTGTGACGGGCCAAGTCTGCCCGAGGGGTACGACACGTCAAGCCAGGTGCCCGTTCCGTGACCGTACGCACAAGAAGCGTCTCGGAAGCGTTACAGGAACCGCATGAAATTTGCCTGGACGCCGCGCCGGGCGGTTGGATGACCGGTCCCTCTCGGAACCGGGGTGTCCGGAAGAGGCTGTAGCGTGGCGTGGCAATGCAGCTAGACACCGTGAGAACCCGCGGACGCGCGGACAGATACGACGGCGAGGACTGATGGCACCCGATTCCGAAGCAAACGGCGGCGGAGTTTCGGATGGCACCGACTCCTGGGGCATCGGTGGTGTCGTCGGTGACGGACGTTACCGGATGACCCACCGTCTCGGCCGGGGCGGAATGGCCGAGGTGTTCGCGGCCGAGGACGTCAGGCTGGGACGCACGGTCGCGGTGAAGCTCCTGCGCTCCGATCTCGCCGAGGACCCGGTCTCCAAGGCCCGGTTCACGCGCGAGGCGCAGTCCGTGGCCGGACTCAACCACCACGCGATCGTCGCCGTGTACGACTCCGGCGAGGACGTCGTGGGCGGGGCGACCGTCCCCTACATCGTGATGGAGCTGGTCGAGGGCCGCACCATCCGCGATCTGCTGATCAGCGCCGAGGCCCCGCCGCCCGAGCAGGCGCTGATCATCGTCTCCGGCGTGCTCGAAGCGCTCGCGTACTCGCACCAGCACGGCATCGTGCACCGCGACATCAAGCCCGCCAACGTGATCATCACCAACTCCGGCGCGGTCAAGGTGATGGACTTCGGCATCGCCCGCGCGCTGCACGGCGCGCAGTCGACGATGACCCAGACCGGCATGGTCATGGGCACGCCGCAGTACCTCTCCCCCGAGCAGGCGCTGGGCAAGGCCGTCGACCACCGCTCCGACCTCTACGCCACCGGCTGCCTGCTGTACGAACTCCTGGCGCTGCGGCCCCCGTTCACCGGAGAGACCCCGCTGTCGGTGGTCTACCAGCACGTCCAGGACATCCCGGTCCCGCCGTCCGAGGTCCTGGGCTCGGTGCCGCCGGAGCTGGACGGGCTGGTCATGCGCTCCCTCGCGAAGGACCCGGACGACCGGTTCCAGAGCGCCGAGGAGATGCGCGGTCTGGTCCAGTACAGCCTCCAGATGCTCCAGGTCCAGGGCGGCCACACGGGCACGTGGAACACCGGCCCGGTCACGATGCACGAGGGCGGGCACACCCCGGCCATGGGCGTCGCCGGGAGCACCATGGCGATGGGCCACCCGCCGCACGGGGACACCTCGCAGGGCCCGATCCTGCCGCCGATGAACCCCGACGACGGCGGTTACGACGGTGGGCACCAGGGCGGTGGCGGCCGCGGCAAGCTGTGGCTGTTCGTCGTGCTCGCGCTGATCGCGATCGGCGCGGGCGTCGCCATCGCGGTCAACGCCGCGAACGACAACGGCTCGACCCACGAGAAGAAGCCCGACAAGTCTTCCAGCTCGCCGTCCCCGAAGAAGAGTTCGTCCGGGCCGACCGACGAGCAGAGCGACCAGGACCAGACGCCGGAGAACTCCACCGGCAGCCAGGAGGACACCCGGCCGAGGCGGACCTACCCCCCGTCGACCACCCCGACCCAGCCGTCCATTCCCCCGTCGAACGAACCGACCAACCCGGCCAACGGCGGTACCGGCACGGACAACGGCGGCACGGGCACGGACGACGGCGGCACGGGTACGGACAATGGTGGTACCGGTACGGACAACGGCGGTACCGGTACGGACAACGGCGGCACGGGTACGGACAACGGCGGTACCGGTACGGACAACGGCGGCACGGGCACGGACAACGGGGGCGCAGCCACCACCGGTACGTCCGCGGCGGCCGGGCCGGGCACGGGCACCACGCCCTGACCCGACCGGCGGCCGCCAACCGGGCCACCGCCCCGTGAACGACCGGACACCGGCCCCTCCGTCCCCGTGAACGGCCGGGCGCGTGCCCGGCCGCATCCGGGCACCGGCCCGGTCACCCCGTGAACGCCTCGCACACCGACTCGTACTCGCGCGTCCACCAGACCGCCAGGGCCGACACCGCAGGGAACTGCGGGTCGGCCCTCCGGTCGTCCAGGCAGTACCGCCACCGCAGTATCCAGAAGTCGTTGAGCCGCTCCCACCACACCCGGTGCACCGCGGCCGCCAGTTCCGCCGCGCTCGCCCCGGCCGCCCGCCGGTAGGCCCGCGCGTACGCCCGGACCTTCTCCAGCTCCAGCTTTCCGGCCGGCAGTACGAAGAAGATCGCCGCGGCCCGTACCGCCTCCTCCGCCCGCGGCTCGACCCCCAGCCGGTCCCAGTCGAGGATCGCGACCGGGTCCGCGCCCCGGTACAGGACGTTCAGCGGGTGGAAGTCGCCGTGCACCCAGCCGGTGGCGGGGGCGTCGGGGGTGGGGGGCCTGCGGTCGGCGTGACGTTCCAGCAGGGTGCGCCGCTCCAGGAGGCGGTGCTCGGCCAGCTCGTCGAAGGCGTCCCGGGAAGAACTCCGGCGCGCGACCGTCAGCAGGTCGTCGATCAGCGCGAAGGTGTCCACGGGGTCCGGGCTCCGGTATCCGCCGGACCGCTGGGCGCCCCCCGTGACCGCCCCCATGACCTGCTCCAGGCCGGTGTGCACGGCCCCGAGCAGTGCCCCGAGCCGCTCGGACTGGTCGGTGCTGAGCTGGGCGCCCGCCCGGTGCAGCCCGTCCACCCACGGGTGCAGGGCGTAGCACCGGCCGCCGATCTCCGTGACCGTGTCGCCCTGGGTGTCCTGCACGGGCGGGGCGACGGGCACGCCGAGCGACTGGAGCCGCTGGGTGGCGCGGTGCTGGCGGACGATCGTGGCGCGGTCGCCGGTGGAGTCGTCGAGGTGGTGCTTGAGGAAGTAGGAGCCGCGGGTGGTGGAGACGCGGTAGCCGTGGTTGAGCAGGCCCTTGGTGATGGGTTTGCAGCTGAGGGGCTCGCCGGCGTCCGGATAGCGGCGCAGCACCTCGTCCACCGGCGGCACGGGCGGCCGCGGCACGTACGGGAGCGGCGACCGGGCGACCCGGGACACGTACGGGAGTGGCGGCCGGTCCACCGGGGACACGGACGGGAGCGGCAGCCGGTCCACCGGGGACACGGGCGGAGCGGGCAGGGTCGGGAACAACACCTCACCGGCCGACGGAGCGGGCGGAAGGGTGACAAATGAGCGCGGCACTCACCAGATGTTAGATCACGCTGTGTTGCTGATCGATTGACTTGCGTCGAAGCCCAGAGTGTGCACAGAGACGAAGTGCGGTTCGAGCCTGAGGTACGCCGGGTCGAAGAGTTCCCCGTTGACCCGGGCGGGACCCGCGCCGAAGAGTTCGCGCTGGCCGGGCGCCGGGTGCACGATCTGGGCGGTGCCGGTGAACTGCACGGCCCACAGATCGTCGCCCTCCGGTCCGGAGCCCCCCGGGCCCGCGGTGTCGAAGTTGTCCGCGCCGTACGCCACGACCGTTCCGTCACAGGCGGTGTGGTAGCCGAAACCGCTGTGCATCCGCAGGACCACACGGCCGTCGATCACGACGTGGCGGGCCACCGACAGGAACGGGAGGGCGCGCATGCTCGTCGCCAGCCGGCCGTAGCGGACGCGACCGAGCAGTTCGATCGCCTGGAGTTCCTCGGAGGACATGGCCTCCACTCTCCCGTCACCCCGAAGGGCGCGGAAAGAGGCCGCGGCCCCGGTTGGTCCGGGACCAAAGTCCCGAAGATCACCGGCTGCGCGGCCCCTCCGGACCCGCCCCGCTTCGTGCCGGCGGCCGGGGCGCGGTGCTCGGCGCGGTGCTCAGCCCTTCTCGGCCTGGAGCCTGGCCACGTACGCGGCGGCCTGCGAACGCCGTTCCATGCCCAGCTTGGAGAGCAGGCTGGAGACATAGTTCTTGATCGTCTTCTCGGCGAGGTGCAGCCGTTCGCCGATCGCCCGGTTGGTCAGCCCCTCGCCGATCAGGTCGAGGATCTTGCGTTCCTGTTCGGTGAGACCGGCGAGCTTGTCCTCGCCCCGGCCCTTGTTCCCGTCGCGCAGCCGTTCCAGCACGCGGGCGGTCGCCACCGGGTCCAGCAGCGACTTCCCGGCCGCCACGTCGCGCACCGCGCTCAGCAGTTCGTTGCCCCGGATCGCCTTCAGCACGTATCCCGACGCGCCCGCCATGATCGCGTCGAAAAGCGCCTCGTCGTCGGCGTACGAGGTGAGCATCAGGCATTTGATGTTCTCGTCCTGGGAGCGGATCTCCCGGCAGACCTCCACCCCGCTCCCGTCCGGCAGCCGTACGTCGAGCACCGCCACATCGGGCCGGGTCGCGGGGATGCGGACCAGCGCGTCCGCCGCCGTCCCGGCCTCGCCTACGACCTCGATGTCGTCCTCGGACGAGAGCAGTTCATGGACTCCGCGTCGGACGACCTCGTGGTCGTCCAGCAGAAAAACGGTGATTTTTCCTTGTTCGCGCACAAAACGCAGTCTCACACACTCGCCTCTTCCCTGCCGCCGAACGGCGGGATAACGTGCCGTTGTTCCGACGGCCTGCAAGGCTGTTACCAGTGCTGTGACCAGCGAGAGTTCCCGACTTTTTCGATTTACTTGGAAATCCAAGCAAAATCGCAGGTCAGATAGGGTTTCGCAGTTATGCGGCGTACTGGGTAACGTGCTTTTGGCAGGGCTCGCCGGGGCACCTGTCACGCCTGTTCCCGGACCGAGCGGCACCCACCCCGTGCACGGGTACGGACCCAGGCGAGCCGCACTGGTTTCCCGGCAGACCCCGGGGGCCGGACCGACGGAGGAGCACGCACGTGACCGTGGAGAGCACTGCCGCGCGCAAGCCGCGACGCAGCAGCAAGCGGACCAGCGCCGTGAAAACGACCGCGAAGACGTCCGCGAAGACGCCACAGAGTTCCGAGCCCGAGCTCGTACAGCTGCTGACGCCCGAGGGCGAGCGCGTGGAGCATCCGGACTATTCGATCGACCTGACCGCGGACGAGCTGCGCGGTCTGTACCGGGACATGGTCCTGACCCGCCGCTTCGACGCCGAGGCGACCGCCCTCCAGCGCCAGGGCGAGCTGGGCCTGTGGGCCTCGCTGCTCGGCCAGGAGGCGGCCCAGATCGGCTCCGGCCGGGCCCTGAACGACGACGACTACGTCTTCCCGACCTACCGGGAGCACGGCGTCGCCTGGTGCCGGGGGGTCGACCCGACCAATCTGCTCGGGATGTTCCGCGGCGTGAACCACGGTGGCTGGGACCCGAACAGCAACAACTTCCACCTGTACACGATCGTCATCGGCTCGCAGACCCTGCACGCCACCGGCTACGCCATGGGCGTCGCCAAGGACGGCGCGGACTCGGCCGTGATCGCGTACTTCGGCGACGGCGCCTCCAGCCAGGGCGACGTGGCCGAGTCCTTCACCTTCTCCGCGGTCTACAACGCCCCGGTCGTCTTCTTCTGCCAGAACAACCAGTGGGCGATCTCCGAGCCGACCGAGAAGCAGACCCGCGTCCCGCTCTACCAGCGCGCGCAGGGCTTCGGCTTCCCCGGCGTCCGGGTCGACGGCAACGACGTACTGGCCTGTCTGGCGGTCACCAGGTCGGCGCTGGAGCGGGCCCGCCGGGGCGAGGGCCCCACGCTCGTCGAGGCGTTCACCTACCGGATGGGCGCGCACACCACCTCCGACGACCCGACGAAGTACCGGGCGGACGAGGAGCGGGCCTCCTGGGAGGCCAAGGACCCGATCCTGCGGCTGCGCGCGTACCTGGAGAAGGAGGGCGCCGCCGACGAGGCGTTCTTCACCGCGCTGGACGAGGAGAGCGAGGCGCTCGGCAAGCGGGTGCGCGAGGCGGTACGGGCGATGCCCGACCCCGACCCGATCGCGATCTTCGACAACGTCTACGCCGACGGCAACCCGCTCGTCGACGAGGAGCGCGCCCAGTTCGCCGCCTACCAGGCTTCGTTCGCAGACACCGCCGAGGAGAGCAAGTAGCCATGGCCATGGAAAAGATGTCCATTGCGAAGGCTCTCAACGAGTCGCTGCGCAAGGCTCTCGACACCGACCCCAAGGTCCTCATCATGGGTGAGGACGTCGGCAAGCTCGGCGGGGTCTTCCGGATCACTGACGGGCTCCAGAAGGACTTCGGCGAGGAGCGGGTGATCGACACCCCGCTCGCCGAGTCCGGCATCGTCGGCACGGCGATCGGCCTGGCCCTGCGCGGCTACCGCCCGGTCGTGGAGATCCAGTTCGACGGCTTCGTCTTCCCCGCGTACGACCAGATCGTCACGCAGCTCGCCAAGATGCACGCCCGCGCGCTCGGCAAGATCAAGCTGCCGGTCGTCATCCGCATCCCGTACGGCGGCGGCATCGGCGCGGTCGAGCACCACAGCGAGTCGCCCGAGGCGCTGTTCGCGCACGTCGCGGGGTTGAAGGTGGTCTCGCCGTCGAACGCGAGCGACGCCTACTGGATGATGCAGCAGGCCGTCCAGAGCGACGACCCGGTCATCTTCTTCGAGCCGAAGCGCCGCTACTGGGACAAGGGCGAGGTCGAGACCGACTCGATCCCCGGCCCGCTGCACAGCGCCTCGGTGGCCCGCACCGGCACCGACCTCACGCTCGCCGCGTACGGCCCGATGGTGAAGGTCTGCCTGGAGGCGGCCGCGGCCGCCCAGGAGGAGGGCAAGTCGATCGAGGTCCTGGACCTGCGCTCGATGTCCCCGATCGACTTCGACGCCATCCAGACCTCGGTCGAGAAGACCGGCCGGCTCGTCGTGGTCCACGAGGCTCCGGTGTTCTACGGCTCCGGGGCCGAGATCGCCGCCCGGATCACCGAGCGCTGCTTCTACCACCTGGAAGCACCGGTACTACGGGTCGGCGGCTACCACGCCCCGTATCCGCCGGCGCGCCTGGAGGACGAGTACCTGCCGGGTCTCGACCGTGTGCTCGACGCCGTCGACCGCTCGCTGGCGTACTGAGGACGGGGACGTGACAACGATGACCGACACTTCCAACGCTGCTCGCTTCCGTGAGTTCAAGATGCCCGACGTGGGCGAGGGACTGACCGAGGCCGAGATTCTCAAGTGGTACGTCCAGGCCGGTGACACGGTCACCGACGGCCAGGTCGTGTGCGAGGTCGAGACGGCGAAGGCGGCCGTGGAGCTGCCGATCCCGTTCGACGGGGTGGTGCACGAGCTGCGTTTCCCCGAGGGCACGACCGTCGACGTGGGCCAGGTGATCATCGCGGTGGACGTGGCCCCGGGCAGCGGTGACGCGGCCCCGGCTCCCGCCCCGGCCCCGGCCGCCCGGCCCGAAGCGGAGCCCGAGGCTCCGAAGGGCCGCCAGCCGGTCCTGGTCGGGTACGGCGTCTCCGAGAGCTCGACCAAGCGACGGGCCCGCAAGGGCGCGGCCGCCGAAGCGACCCCGGCGGCTTCCGCGATCCAGGGCGAGCTGAACGGCCACACCGCCGCCGTCCCGGAGAGCCGCCCGCTGGCCAAGCCGCCGGTCCGCAAGCTGGCCAAGGACCTGGGCATCGACCTGGCGACGGTCGTCCCGACCGGCGAGGGCGGCATCATCACCCGCGAGGACGTCCACGCGGCGGCCACGCCCGTACCGGCGCAGGCCCAGGCCCAGGCCCCGGCCCCGGCACCGACCGCCGTTTCGCCGGTGGCCGAGCCCGCACCCGAGGCCCCGGCCCCGGCCGTGGTCACCACGCCGGGCGCCCGCGAGACCCGCATCCCGGTCAAGGGCGTACGGAAGGCCATCGCCCAGGCGATGGTGGGCAGCGCCTTCACGGCCCCGCACGTCACCGAGTTCGTCACCGTCGACGTGACGCGCACGATGAAGCTGGTGGCGGAGCTGAAGGAGGACAAGGAGATGGCGGGGGTGCGGGTCAACCCGCTCCTGCTCATCGCCAAGGCCCTCCTGGTCGCGATCAAGCGGAACCCGGGCGTCAACGCCGCCTGGGACGAGGCCGCCCAGGAGATCGTGCAGAAGCACTACGTCAACCTGGGCATCGCGGCCGCCACCCCGCGCGGACTGATCGTCCCGAACATCAAGGACGCGCACGAGCAGACGCTCCCGCAGCTGGCCGCGTCCCTGAGCGAGCTGGTTTCCACGGCCCGCGAGGGCAGGACGTCCCCGGCGGCGATGGCGGGCGGCACGGTGACCATCACCAACGTCGGCGTCTTCGGCGTCGACACGGGCACCCCGATCCTGAACCCGGGCGAGTCCGCGATCCTCGCGGTCGGCGCGATCAAGCTCCAGCCGTGGGTCCACAAGGGCAAGGTGAAGCCCCGTCAGGTCACCACGCTGGCCCTGTCGTTCGACCACCGCCTGGTCGACGGCGAGCTGGGCTCCAAGGTCCTGGCGGACGTCGCCGCGATCCTGGAGCGCCCGAAGCGGCTGATCACCTGGGCGTAGCAGTCACTTCGGTATCCGTACGAGATGGGCCCGCGCGGAGTTCGCGCGGGCCCATCGTCATGCTGGAATCGGGGCGGTCGATCACAGATGTCCTCCGCAGACGCACGCGGTCATCCGACGTGATCTTTATGCGAGTACGCGCATAAGGTGCGTCCGTGCGTAGACGTCCCTTATGCCCCCGCCGTAGCGTCGTGATGACCGGCCCGCAGGGGGCCAGGGCAAGGGGGCTCGACAGCTATGGCACGCGAGGAACTGACCCGGCTCACAGGTAACGGGAACGGCACCTGTGGCGACGAGGACTGACCGAACGTCTACCGGACGCCGAGCGGCACGCTGGTCGTTCAGGGAATCGTCTCCGAGGCGTTCGCGCCGCCGTCCGGAGAGGCTCTGGTGGAGATTCCGGAAGACGTGTTGAAGGAGGCCGTACGTGCTCTTGGACGGTGACGAATGGCGTCGACGGTTCGCGCAGATCAGACGAGAAGCGTGGCGGCTTGAGACCTTGCCGCAGTACCTCGTGGCGCACGAGGCAGAAGAGTTCGCGGCCTTCCGTGAGGGGCGGCCGATCGCCCCGTACTCGACTTCCCCGTACACGGAACGCGTCTCCCGTCAGCGTGCCGAGGGGAAGCGAAACGGGCGGGTGCATATCGTCACGCAGCCGCTTTCCGACTACCTGCGATTCGAGTTCGCCCGCTACTACGAGGTGCACAGTCGGGTGGGGGATGACATTCGGATTCTTGACGTGACGAACCGGGCCAATCCCCTCGACAAGGTTCAGGACTTCTGGCTTTTCGACCAGGCAGAAGTCGTCCTCATGAACTACGAGGCGGACGGGAGGCAGATCAGCCGTGAGTTGTTCGAGGGTGATGTTTCCTCGTTCATCGAGTACCAGCGCGTCGCGACAGCCGAGTCGGTCCCTTTCGAGGAGTACGTGAACGGTGGCCTTCGAGCCCGACCGGCTTGACCAGTCCGGTCTGGAACTGGCGGCCATGCTCAAGCAACTGCGCAAGCAAGCCGGACTCTCGGGAGTCCGGCTTGCTGTGCGTTGCAACATTTCTCAGTCCAAAATCAGCAGGATCGAGGGGAACAAGATCCGGCCGTCTTTGGTGGATGTTGAGCAGATCCTGAGGGGAATTGGAGCTTCCCCGGTCGTTGCAGCTGAAGTGATGGCCATGGCTCGCATAGCCCAGACGGAATGGCAGGACCGGAAAGCTCTGCATCGAAAGGGACTGGACAAGAAGCAACTTGAACTGGCCGGACTGGAGGCTGCGACCAGTGAGTTCCGGTACTTCCTGTTGTCCATGAACACAGGCCTGCTGGCGACGCCGGAGTACATCAGGGAGAGCATTGCCCACGCTCCGCCGACGCAACAGGCCAAGGCGATCGGCATGAAGCTGGACCGGCAGTCCGTACTGTTCGACCGAGCCAAGCGCTTCACGTTTCTCCTCACCGAGCAAGCTGTCAGATATCCACTGCTGCCGATGGACGCGATGGCCATACAGATCGACCGGCTGGCCTCGCTCGCGCTACAGGCAAATATCCGTGTTGGTGTCCTGCCCATGCGGGTAAAGTTCAGCAACGCTCCGCTCAGTACGTTCACTGTTTACGATGACCGCTTGGCAACCATTGAGACGGACCTTGGCGCGGCCGTCTTTCGTAATCCCAAAGATGTTCATTCACTCCTCAACCGGTTTTCTGGTTATGAGACACATGCCCTCTTCGGGGAAGACGCGCGAGCGCTACTGTCCAAGTGGGCCTGGTCATTCCGGCAGTGATTTTTATTCGGTAACACGAATAAAGCTAGAGATGAATCATCGGTAGTCCGATGATTTATCCATGCCGGCCGAGCCGAAGAGTTACAGGCGGAAGGTGCCCGGCATGTCTACCCGTTGTTGATCGCGCAGAAAGGCACACCCATGTCCGAAACAGACCTGTACAGCCTGCCCGTCGAGGGGGTCGCGTTCCTCAAGGCGTGCGGGGGCAACACGCATCCGGACGGAGAGTCCTGCGCCATGCTGGCGAAGATCGGCCCCGACGCGTGGGCACTGGGCGACAGCAAGCGGCCCGGTGCGGAGCCGCTGAGGTTCACCACCGACGAACTGAATGCGGCCGGCGTGGACCCGGCCCGCTTCACCATCTCGGCTTGAGCGGCCTGCCCTGCTGGCCGGCGATCTCTGCTCGCCCGGAAGAGCAGAGGTCGCCTTCAACTGCCCACGAAAGGAGGATCAGTTGCACTATCACGGCTACGCATGGACTGGAGCCAAGCAGCGCTTCGACGATGAGGCCCTGAGGCGGCCTCCCTATCCTGATCCGCCCTCGGCGGACGGCAAGCCGGAGCTGGCTCAGCGGTACAAGGAAGTGACGACGGAGTTTCCCGTCGTGGACCTCCCGCCGCTCGAAACGGCGTACTGGCTGATCAAGCCCAGGAAGTTGGTGCGCGGAACCTGGGGACGGCCGAAGGAAGCGGCGGAATGGTTCGGGGAACGACTTGCCGAGCACGCGCCCCGGTTTGTCTCCGAGTCGGAACGCGAGGGTGCGCGCATGGCGATACTGGTCAATTCCGCCTCTGACCGGATCGGTTGGGGTGGAGATGTGTCACACGGGTTCTATCTGGAGCGGCCTGCGTTCCTGTCCCTGGCTCTGGTCTGTTGTTCCTCGAATCTGGCCATGCCGGGACTGGAGTGCCCGTTGCGGTAGGTCCACTCAGTCACGAGATGGGCCCGCGCGAAGTTCGCGCGGGCCCATCGGCGTGTCCGGCCGCTGCCTCAGGGTGAGTTCGGCGAACACGGTCTTGCCGACGGTGCGCGGCTCGACGCCCCAGTGGTCCGCGATCCGCGTGACGATCAGGAGGCCCCGGCCGTAGCACTCGTCGGCGGTCGCCTCGCGGAGGTCCGGCAGCCGTTCGCCACGTGGGTCGCTGACCGCGATCCGGAGCGCGGTCGCGGTGAGCGTGAGATGAACGCGGAAGAGCCGTCCCCGGATGGCCCCGTGCAGTAGTGCGTTGGTCGCCAACTCGCTGACCAGCAGGGCCGCGTCGCCGGCCAGCCCCGGAAACCCCCACTCCCGAACGAGCCGAGCGGCACGACGCCGGGAGAAGGAGACTCTGTCGGCGGTCGGGGCGAAATCGATCCGGTCCTCACGGAGGACGGGATCGGGGACGGAGATCTGTTCGGCTGCGGTCATGACGCGTGCCTCCGTGGGTGCGGGCGGTGGCGATGCCGCGCCTGCGGGGCGCCGGGACTGGGTTCGGTTCCGGTGCAGGGCAGGGCGGTGCACTTCCGCCTGTGCGGGCTCCGCTGCGTGAGCGGCTCGACACCGAAGGTAGCGGTGTAATCGCGTTCGCAGCAATAACTTCGGGCAGAAAGTTCTCTGCCCTAGTTGGTGTTCGAGAAGAATGAGTCCCAGACTTGGGCCACTCGGCGGAGGGATGCGACATGGCAGGTAACAGCCCCGATCGGGGCCGGACCGTCTCGACTGTGCTTGGGCGCCGTCTCGGCGGTGAGCTGCTGCGCATGCGTGAGGCCCGTTCTCTGCGGCAATCGCACGCAGCGAATGCGCTGACGGCGTCCGTCGCCAAGGTGGCGAAGATCGAGCGGGGCCTTGTGCCGATACGGGACCCCGACATCAGGGCTCTGTGCCACCTCTACGGCGAAACCGACGCCGGTTTCGTCGACAGGCTGCTGGCTCTTGCCAAGGCTGACCGCGAGCGTCGGAAGGCGAGCGGTTGGTGGAACCAGTACCCGGGACTTCAGTCCATGGCCGAGTACGTGGCTTTGGAAGACATCGCCACCAGTCTCCGTACCTGGCAAGTCGCCATCGTGCCCGGACTGTTGCAGACCGCGGACTATGCCAGGGCGCTCGCCGTGGGAAACGGGTCCTGGGACGATCCCGATGAGATTGAACCCTTCGTCGAATCCCGGATGACGAGGCAGGCTCGATTGAGCGGCGACCGGCCGCTCGAACTGCGGGCGGTTGTGCACGAGGGCGCCCTGCGCCAGCTGGTGGGTGGGCGCGAGGTGATGAAGGAACAGCTCGGCAGGCTTCTGGAAGTGGCTCGGCAGCCGAACGTAAAGCTTCAAGTGATGCCGTACATTGCGGGGGCTCACCCCGGCATGACGAGTGCCTTCACCATCGTGTCCTTCGCTGAGCCGGGCGCTCTGGACGTGGTTCACATGGATACGACCTCGACCACTCTCTGGCTGGAGAGCGATACTGACGCTGAGCGCCACGGCAGACTCTTCGACCGCATCTCGCGCCTGGGGCTTGCGCAACACACCTCGATAAAGCTCATCAACAACATCCTCAGGGAGCTGTAGACCGCGTGCCCGGTTACAAGTTCGTCAAGTCCACCTACAGCGGAGGCAACGCGGGCCAGGAGTGCGTCGAAGTAGCCCGAAACATCCCGGACTCGGTCGCTGTCCGAGACTCGAAGATCCCTGCTGGCCCCGTCCTGATCCTCGGCCCCGCCGCCTGGGACGCCTTCCGGGCCGGGCTGGTCCGGTCGTCGGACTGAGCGCCCCGGCTGCGAGGTGTTCAGGTGAGGAAGTCCGGCGTGGACAGTCACGACCAGGAGGCCGTGGCGGCGGTCCGGGCGGTCTTCGACCAGGTCATCGCTGACGGGCTGGCGCCGGAGTCGGTGACGGGTGCCACGGATGAGCAGGTGGAGGCGTATGCCGCCGCCCAAGGTGTCACGGCGGTGCCCGCGGCCGTACGCGAGGTGTTGCGCCTGATCGGTGTGGACCACGGGCTGTGGCAGGCCGGCAGTTCCTTCGGCGTGGACGAGATCGGCGCCGAGGCCAAGCGGTACGCGCGGGCGGCCCTGGCACAGGACGGCGGTGTGGTCCGGGACCCCGCCGGGCTGCTGGTGCTGGTCATGCACCAGGCGTACGCGTTCCATGTCGTCGACGGCGCCGACCTCGGCCATCCGGATCCGCCAGTATGGCTGATCACCGAGGGGGAACCGGCGCGACCGGCCTGGCGGTCCGTCACCCACTGGTTCGACAGCACCGGACCGGATGTCGCCGCCTATCGCACGCGCTTGGAGGTAATGGCCGAGGTGGGTGGCTGGATGCCGCCCTGGGCGCGGCATCTGCGGAGGGTCGGCCCGGTGGACGGCCTGCCCGGCTCGGCCCTCACGTAGCTTTCTGCGCGGGTCGCCGCACGGCGACCGGGTCCGTCCCCCCCGCAGTCCCACGGCGGGCGCCCCGCCGCCGGGTCCGGAGTTCCGGCAGCGCCTCGGAGCCGATGCCTTTCGTTCGCTGGTCAACGGGGCTGTCAGTAAAAGAAATTGGCCGGAGAAGGCCCGCTGTTAGGGTGGCCGAATGGCATCGCTGAGGAAGATCCAGATCACCTTCGACTGCGCGGATCCGGAGCGCGTCGCCCGTTTCTGGTGCGAGGTGCTGGGGTACGTCGCGCCTTCGCCGCCGGAGGGGTTCGACTCCTGGGACGCCTACAACGAATCCCTGCCGGCCGAGGAGCGGGGTGCGTGGTTCGCGTGCTCCGATCCCACGGGTGAGGGCCCGCGTCTGTACTTCCAGCGCGTCCCCGAAGGCAAGGTCGCCAAGAACAGGGTGCACATCGACGTGCGGGCCGGTACCGGGCTCGTGGGTGCGGAGCGGCTGGCCGTGCTGGAGGCCGAGCGCGATCGGCTGGTGGCTCTCGGGGCGGTGTGCGACAACGTGCTGTACGCCGACGAGGAGAACGAGTCGTGCATCAATATGCGGGACATCGAAGGCAATGAGTTCTGCCTCGACTGAGCGTTCTTTGGTACGGCAAGAGGGGGCCCGCGTGACGCGGGCCCCCTCTTCGTGTGTGTCGCCGTGAAGCGAGTGGGCTACTTCTTGAAGGAGTAGTCCATGATCTTCTTCATGTCCGCGGTGCGGTTGGTCGCGTTCGTGGAGGCGAGCACCGTGCCGACGATCGTCTTGCTGCCGCGGGTCGCGGCGAAGACCAGGCAGTACTTGGCCGTCGGGCCGGAGCCGGTCTTGATGCCGATGGCGCCGCTGTAGCTGCTCAGCATGTTGTTGGTGTTGGACCACGTCATGTAGCGGTAGCCGCCGGACTTCGTGGTGACCTTCTGCTTGGTCGACTTGGTCTTGACGACCGTGCGGAAGGTGGAGTTCTTCATCGCGCTGCTGGCGAGCTTCGTCAGATCGCGCGGGGTCGAGTAGTTCGAGCCGTTCCCTATGCCGTCGAACGAGTCGAAGTGGGTGTTCTTCAGCCCGAGGGACTTGGCCTCGGAGTTCATCTTGCCGATGAACGACTTCACGCGGGCCGCGCGGGTCGAGCCGGAGCCGAACTTGTCGGCCAGGGCGTAGGCGGCGTCGCAGCCCGACGGCAGCATGAGGCCGTACAGCAGCTGGCGGACCGTGACCTTGTCGCCCACGATGAGGCGGGCCGACGAGGCGCCCTTGGAGACGATGTAGTCGCTGTACGCCTTCTGGACCGTGACCTTGGAGTCCAGGTTCAGGTTCTTCTGCGCCAGCACCACCTTCGCGGTCATGATCTTGGTGGTGGAGCCCGTGGAACGACGGGTGTCCGCGGCCTTGGAGAACAGGGTCTTCGCGGTGCCGTTGTTCATGGTGAAGCCGCCCGCGGCGGTGATCTTGGGGGTGGCCGGCGTGGCGGCCTGCGCGGTGGAGGCGAACGCGCTGCCCGCGATGACGGCACCTGCCGTCAGGGTCACGGTGGCAGTGGCGGTTGCGCGGCTTATGACCTTAATGCCGATTTTCAACTTGAATGCTCCAAATGCCCCTGGAATGCGGCCACATGAGGGTGCCGCTCGGTGGTGAGACTCATGAGGGCGGGGGATGGATGTGCTGATTCCTGGGGCAATTTCGGGGCTACGGGTGATTCCGGCCGCGATCGACGGGGCGGGGGTGCGGCGGGGCGGGCCGCCCGGGGTGGTTCGGGGTGGCGCCGGCTCTCCGTCCGGAGGGTCGGGGCGGCCCGGCTCTCCGTCCGGATGGCGGACCGGTTTCGCCATGCACGCATCTTGTATCTATGCTGTGTACATGCCTGCCGCCGCACCCCCAGCCGTGAAGCCTGCCGCCAAGTCCGCCGTGAAGTCGTCCGAGAAGCCTGCCGTGAAGGCCGCTGTGAAGCAGCCGCCTGCCGCCGAGCGTGTGTACACCCACATCAAGGAGGCGGTCCTGGACCGCCGTTACGAGGGCGGCACGCTGCTGACCGAAGGGGATCTCGCCGAGGCCGTGGGGGTGTCCCGTACGCCGGTGCGCGAGGCCCTGCTGCGGCTGGAGGTCGAGGGGCTGATCAAGCTGTACCCGAAGAAGGGCGCGCTCGTCCTCGCCGTCTCCGCGCAGGAGATCGCGGACGTGGTGGAGACCCGGCTGCTCGTGGAGGAATTCGCGGCCCGCAAGGCCGTGCCCGCCTCCGCGCAGCTGATCGGCCGGCTCGAAGGGCTCCTGGAGGAGCAGCGGCGGCTGGCCGAGGCCGGGGACCTGGCGGAGGTGTCGGTGAAGGACCGCTGCTTCCACGCCGAGATCGTGCGCAACGCGGGCAACGACATCCTCTCGCGCCTCTACGACCAGCTGCGCGACCGGCAGTTGCGGATGGGCGTCGCGGTGATGGAGGCGCACCCGGGGAGGATCGCCGCCAACATCACCGAGCACGGTGAGCTGCTGGAGGCGATCAGGGCCGGGGACGCGGAGGGCGCCGCGCAGGTCGTACGGCGCCATGTCAGCCGGGTCAAGGTGCTGGTCAGGGGTGAGGACCGGTGAGTTCTGCCGCCGCTCCCACCCTGTCCCTGCCCGGCGATCCCCCCGGCGGACGGCGTGCCGTATGGGTCTGGGGCATCGGCGTCGCGGTCTACTTCGTCGCCATCATCTTCCGTACCAGCCTGGGCGTCGCCGGGCTGGACGCCGCCGACCGCTTCCACGTCAACGCCTCCGCGCTCTCCACGTTCTCCATACTCCAGCTGCTCGTCTACGCGGGCATGCAGATACCCGTCGGCCTGATGGTCGACCGGCTCGGCACCAAGAAGGTCCTCACCCTCGGGGCCGTCCTGTTCACCCTCGGACAGCTCGGCTTCGCGCTCTCCCCCTCGTACGGCATGGCGCTGGCGTCCAGGGCGCTGCTCGGCTGCGGCGACGCGATGACGTTCATCAGTGTGCTGCGGCTCGGTGCCCGCTGGTTCCCGGCGCGGCGCGGCCCGCTGATCGGCCAGGTCGCTGCGCTCTTCGGGATGGCGGGCAACCTCGTCTCGACGCTCTTCATCGCGCGCGCCCTGCACGGATACGGCTGGACCACCACGTTCGTCGGCAGCTCCGCCGCCGGGATCGTCGTCCTCGTCCTGCTGCTGCTCTTCCTGAAGGACCACCCCGAGGGCCATGAGCCGCCGCCCGTGGAACACGCGGGCGGTGCCTACGTACGCAAGCAGATCGCCGCCTCCTGGCGGGAGCCCGGTACCCGGCTCGGCATGTGGGTGCACTTCACCACGCAGTTCCCGGCCATGGTGTTCCTGCTGCTGTGGGGGCTGCCGTTCCTGGTGGAGGCGCAGGGGCTCAGCCGGTCCCTCGCCGGGGAGCTGCTGACCCTGGTAGTGCTCTCCAACATGGCCTTCGGGCTGGTCTACGGGCAGATCATCGCCCGCCACCACGCGGCGCGCGCCCCGCTGGCCCTCGGCACGGTGACGGTGACGGCGCTGCTCTGGGCGTCGGCCATCTTCTACCCGGGCGACCA
The DNA here is from genome assembly GCF_042799335.1 of Streptomyces sp. NPDC057697. NCBI lineage: Bacteria > Bacillati > Actinomycetota > Actinomycetes > Kitasatosporales > Streptomycetaceae > Streptomyces > Streptomyces sp. NPDC057697. Next base: position 387,004 of record NZ_JBHVJA010000003.1, read on the forward strand.
TGCGCCGATGTGGCTGCTGATCGTGCTCTGCGTGGTGCTCGGCGCCTGCGGTCCGGCCTCGATGATCGGCTTCGACTTCGCCCGGCCGGCCAATCCGCCGGAGCGCCAGGGCACCGCCTCGGGCATCGTCAACATGGGCGGCTTCATCGCGTCGATGACCACGCTGTTCGCCGTCGGTGTGCTGCTGGACGCGACCGGTGACAACTACCGGATCGCGTTCGCCTCGGTCTTCGTACTGGAGGCGCTCGGCGTCGTGCAGATCCTGCGGCTGCACTCCAGGGCCACGCACCGCGAGCGGAGCCACCATGTGGTCAGCCGTGTGGAGGCCGTGCACGTGCCGGTGTGACCGTGCTCCGCGCCGAACCGGCGGCGCGCCCGTCTTCCGTACGACGGGCGCCGCCGGTCATGGCGTTGCCGCGGCGTGCCGCTACGGCGTCACGCTTCGCGCGTCACGGAGTCACGGCGTCACGGCGAAGTTCTGGAGGATCGCCGTCGCCAGGTCCTCGTCGCCCTCGACCTTGATCCGCTCGGCGACCGCACCCGCGCGCACCCGCCCGCAGGCGAGGAGGAAGTACGTCTCCCAGTCCATCGCCAGTGTCACCAGCGGACCGAGCGACGGCGAACCGTCCACCGAACCGCGGCCCTCCGCGTCGACCCTGACGGTGCGCAGGAACTCCAGCGGCCCGTGCACATCGAGCACGATCGCCGAACCGGGCGGTGCCCCCGCGTCCTTGGCGACCACCTTCGGCAGCGCCTCCAGCAGGGTGTCCCGCACGATCGTGGCGCCGGGGGAGTCCAGATTGCCGGGCCTGCCCAGCGTCGCCCGGAGGTCCTGCTCATGGACCCAGACGTCGAAGGCGCGCATCCGTAGCGCCAGTTCGAGCGTCTGCTCGGCGCCGAGCGGCGCCCGGACCATGGTTTCGGGAGCACGGCTCTCGTTGCGCAGCTGACGCGCGCGGCGAATGATCGTGTACTCCAGCTCGGAGGTCATCTCCGGTGCGGTGTGGTGGCGCCGCACATCGACCTGCATCTCCATGTAGCGGGCGAAGTCGTTCTGTACGTGGTACAGGTCGCGCGGCAGCGTGTGGATCGGACGCGGGTCGCCGAGCTGCTCGGACTCCATGCCGATGACGTGCGAGACGATGTCGCGCACCGACCAGGCGGGGCAGGGCGTACGGCGGTTCCACTCTCCCTCGGCGAGCGGCTTCACCAGCTCGGCTATCGACTCGATGGAGTGGGTCCAGGCATCGGCGTAGGTCTGGAGGCTGGGATGGACGGTCACGGGACCCCTCGTGCGGTTCTGCGGTGCATGGGCTGAAGAAGCTGGGCGCGGACGGCGGGCGGCGGGCTGCGTGGGAGGTTCGTTCGCTAAGTTACGCTGCGAGCAGGCACCCCGGCAGTGCTTTCGTGTGACGATCGTAGGCCCGTGTTGACGGCTCGAATGCCAGGACGGTGGTAGTGTGCGCGCCTCCCTCATCCAGATCGCAGTAGACCCGGACGAATCCGTCAACGCCCGTAGGCAGCGTGCGGCTTCGCTGATCGCGGCCCGGCGCGGTGCGGATCTGGTGGTCCTTCCCGAGCTCTGGCCGGTCGGCGCCTTCGCGTACAACGACTTCGAGAACGAGGCCGAACCGCTCCAGGGACCCACCCACGAGATCATGGCGAAGGCCGCCGCCGAGGCCGGGGTCTGGCTGCACGCGGGCTCCTTCGTCGAGCGCGCCCCGGACGGCACGCTCTACAACACCTCGCTGGTCTTCACGCCCGAGGGCGAACGGGCCGCCGCGTACCGCAAGATCCACCGCTTCGGCTTCGACCAGGGCGAGGCGGTCATGATGGGCGCCGGGGAGGAACTGGTCACGGTCGCCCTGCCGTGGTCCACGATCGGCCTCGCCACCTGCTACGACCTGCGCTTCCCGGAGATGTTCCGCGGCCTGGTCGACGCCGGCGCCGGGACGCTGGTGGTCGCGGCCGGATGGCCCGAGCGGCGCCGCGGCCACTGGACGCTGCTGGCCCGTGCCCGCGCCGTCGAGAACCAGTCGTACGTCCTGGCCGTCGGCACCGCAGGCACCCACGCCGGAATCCAGCAGGCCGGGCACAGCATCGTCGTCGACCCGTGGGGCGAGGTGCTCGCGGAGGCGGGCGCGGACGAGGAGGTGCTCGACGTGGAGTTCGACCCGGCGAAGGTGGCGGCGACCCGCGAGCAGTTCCCGGCCCTCAAGGACCGGCGCCTGGGACTGGCCCCGCCCACGGCCTAGCGCCGCCGCTCCGTTTCACGTGAAACCGCGGAACCGCAGGACCGGGTCGGGGCCGGGGCGGGACCGGGCCGGGGCCGGCGCATGCGGAACCGGGGCGGGTCAGTCCTCGCGCTCCTTCTCCGCGAGCACGATGACGCAGACCGATACGGCGATCAGCAGCGCCGTATCGGCGTCCTCCCGCACGATGTCGATGCCGTAGCTGTCCCGTACGGTCAGCCAGCGCCGGGAGATCTGGGCCAGTAGTTCCCCGTCGTAGTCGATGGCGAACTCGCGGTCCAGGATCTTGCCGCTGACATCGAGCTCGGTGCCGTCGGCCAGCGTGACCCGGTAGTGGTTGCGCAGCAGCGACAGCCGCTTCCGCTTGATCTTGGCGAGCTGTTCGCCGTCGCGCTCGATGAGCATCGTGTCGCGCAGGCTGAGCAGCTTCTGTCGGATCTCGACCAGGATCCGGCCCTGGGCGTCCTTCAGCTCGAAGGTGTCCCGCACCCGCATGGCCTTGCCGTCGACGAGGAAGACCTTGCGGCCGTCCGCGTCCTCGATCCAGTAGTCGTCACCGATGGCGAAGAGGCGTTCGCGTACCTGGAATCTCATGGCTCACAGGTTCCCCGAGGTCCCTGCGGAATGCGTGGACGCCACGGTGATGTTGACTGGTGGCATGGCAACACGTGCGCGCGTAAGGGCCCCCGAGCTGGTCGGCAAGGGCGGCTGGCTCAACACAGGCGACCAGCAGTACACCCTCGCTGACCTGCGGGGACGCATTGTGGTCCTGGATTTCTGGACCTTCTGCTGTGTGAACTGTCTGCATGTCCTCGATGAGCTGCGCGAGCTGGAGGAGAAGCACCGCGACACCCTGGTGATCATCGGGGTGCACTCGCCGAAGTTCGTCCACGAGGCCGAGCACCAGGCCGTCGTCGACGCCGTCGAGCGGTACGGGGTGCACCACCCGGTCCTCGACGATCCGGAACTGGCGACCTGGAAGCAGTACGCGGTGCGGGCCTGGCCCACGCTCGTCGTCATCGACCCCGAGGGCTATGTCGTCGCCCAGCACGCCGGCGAGGGCCATGCCCACGCCATCGAGAAGCTGGTCGAGGAGCTGGAGGCCGAGCACGCGGCGAAGGGCACGCTGCGCCGCGGCGACGGACCCTATGTCGCGCCCGAACCGGTCGCCACGCATCTGCGCTTCCCCGGCAAGGCGCTGCTCCTGCCCGAGGGCGGCTTCCTGGTCTCCGACACCACCCGCCACCGGCTGGTCGAGCTCGGTCCGGACGGCGAGACGGTCCGCCGCCACATCGGCACGGGCGACCGGGGGTTCGCCGACGGCGGGCCCGACGAGGCGCGGTTCTCCGAGCCCCAGGGCCTCGCCGTGCTGCCGGACGGGCGGATCGCCGTCGCCGACACGGTCAACCACGCCGTCCGTGCCCTGGACCCCGTGACCGGGGCGGTCACGACGCTCGCCGGTACCGGCCGCCAGTGGTGGCAGGGCTCACCGACGTCCGGACCGGCCCGCGAGGTCGACCTGTCCTCCCCCTGGGACATCGCCTGGTTCGCCGGCCGGCTGTGGATCGCCATGGCGGGCGTGCACCAGCTGTGGACGTACGACCCCGCGACGGGCAGTGTCCGGGTCGCGGCGGGCACGACCAACGAGGGTCTGGTCGACGGGAAGGCCGACGAGGCCTGGTTCGCCCAGCCGTCCGGGCTCGCCGTGTCCGCGGACGGGGAGCGGCTCTGGCTCGCCGACTCGGAGACCTCCGCCCTGCGCTACGTCGAGCGCGAGGGGGACGGGTTCGCCGTCCGTACGGCGGTCGGCACCGGGCTCTTCGACTTCGGGCACCGCGACGGCGCCGCCGGACAGGCGCTGTTCCAGCACCCGCTGGGCGTGACCGCGCTGCCCGACGGGTCCGTCGCCGTCTGCGACACGTACAACCACGCGCTGCGGCGGTACGACCCCGTCGGCGGCGAGGTCACCACCCTCGCCACGGACCTGCGCGAGCCCAGCGACGCCGTGCTGGTCGACGGCGATCTCGTCGTCGTCGAGTCCGCCCGCCACCGGCTGACCCGGCTCCGGCTCCCCGAGGAGGCCGTACGCGTCACCGACCGGGCCCACCGCACCCGGCGCGCGGCCACCGCGATCGCACCGGGCACGCTCCGGCTCGACGTGGTCTTCCAGGCCCCCGCCGGGCAGAAGCTCGACACCCGCTACGGCCCCTCCACCCGGCTGCTGGTCTCGGCGACCCCGCCGGAGCTGCTGGCCGGGGGCGCGGGCGCCGGTACCGACCTCTTCCGCGACCTGGTCCTCGCCGAGGGCGTCACGGAGGGCGTCCTGCACGTGTCGGCGATGGCGGCGTCCTGCGACGACGACCCGTCGAACGAGTACCCCGCCTGCCATGTCCACCAGCAGGACTGGGGCGTCCCCGTCCGGGTGGACCCGGACGGGGCGGCCCGGCTTCCGCTGGTGCTGGCGGGCATGGACGAGCAGGCGTAGGGCCGGACCCCGGGCGCGCGGCCCGCGTCCGGGAGGGTTCACCCGTCGTCGGTGAGCCGGCGGACCGCTTCCTCGTACCGCTTGCGGTACTCCGGCTCGGCCGTCACCCGCAGCAGGGCCTGGAGGGCCCGGACCGCGCCCTCGTCGTAGCCGGCGCGCTCCGCCTCTCCGGCCGCCCGGTCCAGCAGCTCGATCCCGTCGTTCTCCTCGCCGAGCGAGAGCCGGGCCTCGCCGCTGGTGGTCAGCAGCAGCACCCGGCGGGCGACCTCCTCGTGCTCGGGTCCCAGGTCGAGCGCGGTCCGTACGGAGGCGAGGGCCTCGTGCGGCCGGTTCGCGGTCAGCTGCATCCGGGCGAGGTGCTGGAGCGCCAGCATCTCGGTGTGCGCGTCCTTCTCCTCGCGGGCCAGGCCGACCGCGCGCCCGCAGTCCTCCAGGGCCGTGTCCAGCTCCCCCTGTTCGGCGTGGACGACGGCGAGGTTGATCAGCGCGGTCGCCTCGCCGAGCCGGTCACCGGCCTGCCGGGCCAGCGCGGGCGAGCGCTCCAGCAGGGCGATGGCCTCGGCGGCCCTGCCCTCCTCGGTCAGCACCCAGCCCAGCAGATTGAGCACCCTGGACTCGGCGTACGCGTCGTCGAGGGCGCGGGCGGAGTCCAGCGCCAGCTCCAGCAGCGGGGACCAGTTGTCCCGCACCCGCCACACCACCTGCGGCCACTGGAGCAGGATGATCCGCCAGGCCCGGTCGTGGAGACCGGCGGTTCGTGCGGCGTCCGCCGCCAGCGCCAGGTCGTCGCGTTCGGCGGCCAGCCAGTTCATCGCCGTCGGCCGGTCCACGAAGTCCCGCACGGCGGCCGGGCGGCGGTAGCCCTCCGGCAGGACGAAGCAGGGCTCGCCGCCCGGCTCGGCCGTGTCGGCGGCGGCGAGCGCGGTGGCGATGTAGTGGTCGAGGACCCCGGTGAGCGCGACGCGCCCGCCCTCCGGGTCCATGCCACGGGCGTACAGGCGCACCAGGTCGTGCAGCACCCAGCGGCCGGGCGCCGCCTCGGTGACGAGATGGGCGGCGGCGAGCCGCTCCAGCGCCGCCGTGGCGACGACCGGGTCGGTGCCCGCGAGGGCGGCCGCCGTGTGCGGGTCGAAGTGGCTGCCGGGGTGGTGGCCGAGCCGGGCGAGCTGGTGGACGGCGTCCTGCGGCAGCTGCTGGACGGTCAGCCGCAGCGCGGCCGAGACACCGGTGTCGTCCACGTCGAGGTAGGTCAGCCGGCTGCGTTCGTCGGCCAGCTCGTCGGCGAGACCGGCCAGCGTCCAGCCCGGACGCCCGGCCAGCCGGGCCGCGGTGACCCGGAGGGCGAGCGGCAGTCCGCCGCAGAGCTCGGCGAGCCGACGGGCCGCGACCGGTTCGGCGAGCACCCGGTCCTCGCCCAGCACCCCGGCCAGCAGGGCCGTGCTGTCCGACGGTTCGAGTATGTCGAGCGGCACGGGACGGGCCGCGTCCGAGGCGATCAGGCCCTCCAGCCGGTGCCTGCTGGTGACCAGCGTGACGCAGTCGGTGCCGCCCGGCAGCAGCGGCCGGACGGTGGCGGAGTGGCGGGCGTTGTCGAGCACGACCAGCAGGCGGCGCCGGTCGGTCAGGGACCGGAAGAGCGCCGCCGCGGCCGCGGCGGACTCCGGGACGCGGCGCGGCGCGACGCCCAGCGCCAGCAGGAATTCGCGCAGCACCTCGACGAGCGAGGGCTCACCGGTGTCGCTGAACCCGCGCAGATCGGCGAAGAGCCGCCCGTCGGGGAAGGCGGCCGCGTTGCGGTGCGCCCACTGGAGGGCCAGCGCGGTCTTGCCGACCCCGGCCGGGCCGGTGACCAGGCAGACGGGCGCCTCGCCCGCCGCGGCCCGGGTGAGCGCGGCCAGCTCGGCGCTCCGTCCCTGGAAGCCGCGCGGGGCGCGGGGCAGCAGATCGGCGGGGTGCGGCTCGCCCCCGAGGGACGGCACGGGGATCGGGCGGGGCGGTGCCGGAGCGGGGGCGCCGCCCGTGGCGCCGGACGGGCCGGGCGGCTGCGCCGCGGCTCCGCCGTCCGCGCCGGCCGGTCGCTCGGTGCCGTGGGCGGAGGCGTCGGAGCCGTCGCCGCCGCTCGGGCGGGCCGGGCCGCGGTCCGGCGCGCTGCGCCCTTCGGGCGCGTTCCGTCCGGCCTCGCGTCCGCCGTCCGGTCCGGGGTCGCCGCGCAGGATCAGCGCGTAGGCGTCGGCGAGTTCATGGCCCGGGTCGATCCCCAGCTCGTCGGCGAGCAGCCGCCGGGTGCGGTGGAACCAGTCCAGCGCCTCCGACTGGCGCCCCGCCCGGTACAGCGCCGTCATCAGGGCCGCCGCCAGCGACTCCCGCATCGGGTGCGCGACGGCCTCCGCCCGCAGCACCGCCGCCGCCCGGTTGTGCTCGCCCAGCGCCGCGTAGGCGCGCGCCAGCTGCTCGACCGTCGCCAGCCGCGACTCCTCCAGCGAATGCGCGGCGGCCTGGAGCGGTCGCCCGGTGAAGGCGCCGCTGAGCGCCGGGCCCTGCCACAGGGACAGGGCCTCCTTGAGCATCAGCACCGCGTCGGCCGGACTGCGCTGCCCCCGGGCCAGCGTCAGCAGCTCCTCGAAGCGCTGCGCGTCCAGCAGGGTCTCCGGCAGCCGCAGCACATACGCGTCGCCGAGCGTGACCAGCTCCACCCCGTACGCCTCCGCGTCCGCGCCCACCAGCAGGGCGCGCAGCCGGGACACATGGCCCTGGATGACGCTGCGGGCGTGCAGCGGCGGGGTGTCGTCCCAGAGGGAGTCCGTCAGTCTGGCGATCGAGACGGGGGTGTTGGCGGACAGCAGCAGCGCGGCGAGCAGGCTGCGGCGCTTGGCGGGGCCGAGCGGCAGCGGTCCGGTGAACGTGTCGACGGAGACGGTGCCGAGCAGCCGGAACTCCACGAGCGGCTTCCCTTCCGGGCGGGATGCGCCCGGGGTCGGGCACGGGAAAGTCCCAGGATATCGAGGGTGCCGTGAAGCGGGCGACGGGTTGTGCCCGGCGTGGTCCGTCGGATGCCGCGAGTCAGGGGTAGCGGCGCTCGTCCTCGGATACGACGGTGGTGCTGGGCGGCACGATCATCCGGCGGCGCCGGGCGATGCTCGCGTAGGCGACGACCCCGATGATGCCGACGATCATCATGATCCAGCCGACCAGGTCGACGTTGACGGTGTCCATTTTCCAGTCGGTGGCGAAGGCCAGTATCGCCCCGGCTGCGATGAGGATGATGCATCCTCCGAGTCCCATGAATTCCGCCTCCTCGACGGCCCGGCGCTTCCGGGCCGGTGTACGGATCGCGTACCCGGCCCGGCGGCGGCCATGCCCGGGAGCATGGCCGGGCCCGGCGGGCTCAGCCAGCCAGGAACGCCGCCACCGCGTTGGCCAGCAGATACGGGTCGTCCGCCCCGCACAGCTCACGGGCGCTGTGCATCGAGAGGATCGCGACGCCGATGTCCACGGTCTGGATGCCGTGCCGGGCGGCGGTGATCGGGCCGATCGTGGTGCCGCACGGCATCGAGTTGTTGGAGACGAACGTCTGCCACGGCACGTCCGCCTTCCGGCACGCCTCCGCGAACACGGCCCGGCCGCTGCCGTCGGTCGCGTACCGCATGTTGACGTTGACCTTGAGGATCGGTCCGCCGTTGATCACCGGGTGGTGGGTCGGGTCGTGGCGCTCGGCGTAGTTGGGGTGGATCGCGTGGCCGGTGTCGGAGGAGAGGCAGACGGTGCCGGCGAAGGCGCGGGCGCGGTCCTCGTACGTACCGCCGCGCGCGAAGACGGAGCGCTCCAGGACCGTGCCGAGCAGCGGACCGTCGGCGCCGGTGTCGGACTGCGAGCCGTTCTCCTCGTGGTCGAAGGCGGCCATGACCGGGATGTACGGAAGGTTCTCGTCCGGCTGTCCGGCGACGGCGCCGAGCGCGGCGGCCGCCGCGTGCACGGAGAGCAGGTTGTCCATCCGGGGCCCGGCCACCAGCTCGCGGTCCCGGCCCAGGTAGGCGGGCGGTTCGACGGCGTGCGGCATCAGGTCCCAGCCGGTCACGTCCTCGGCGTCGACGCCCGCCTCCTCGGCGACGAACTGGATCAGGTCGCCCTCCTCGACGTCCCCGATCCCCCAGATCGGCTGCATGTGCTTCTGCCGGTCGAGCTTGAGCCCGTCGGGGTTGGCCGAGCGGTCCAGGTGCACGGCCAGCTGCGGGACGCGCAGCAGCGGGCGGTCGATGTTGACGAGGCGGTGGGTGCCGTCGCGCAGCGAGATCCGGCCGGCCAGGCCGAGGTCCCGGTCGAGCCAGGTGTTGAGGAGCGTCCCGCCGTAGATCTCCACGGCGACCTGCCGCCAGCCGTACGCCCCGGTGTCGGGCAGCGGCTTGACCCGCAGGTTGGGCGAGTCGGTGTGCGCCCCGACGATCCGGAACGGGGTGTGCGCCGAGGCTCCCTCCGGCACGTACCAGGCCACGATCGCACCGCCGCGCAGGACGTACTTGCCGCCGCTGGTCCCGTCCCAGGCCGCGGTCTCCTCGACCTGCCGGAATCCGGCCTTCTCCAGCCGGGCGGCCGCGGTGGCCACGGCGTGGTACGGGGAGGGGGAGGCCATCAGGAAGGCCATCAGATCGTCGGTGTGCCCGCGGTCGAAGCGGAGGGAGGAACTCATGTTCTTCACTGTAACGAGGCCGGACCGGGCGGCTTCACCCCTGTCGTGCGAGGACGTCCGTTCAGCGCCCCGGCAGGGCGGCGGAGGGCTTCTCGCCGTTCTGGGCCTGCTGGGCGCGGGCGGCGAACATGGTCGCGAACGCCTTGACGTCCTGGTCGGGAACGGCCGGCGCGGTCTCGGTGCCGGTGCTGATGCCCAGGACGGTCGTCCCGACCCGGATCTGCGCGATCGTGCCCGGCCCGCCCATGGTGCCGACGGCCGCGCGGTTGGCCTCGCGCTGGGCGCCCGTGGAGCCGAGGTCCACCTTCCGGGCGTCCTGGCCGACCCGGTCGCCGCCGTACCACTTGATCAGGACGTCGTACGCGGCTGTCGCGGACTTCTGGTCCCGGTAGGCGAGGACCCAGAAGTTCAGCGCGGTCTTGTCGGCGTCGCGCACGAAGGCGGACGAACCCCAGGACGTGGCCGGCCTGCAGGCCGTCTCCCGCTGTTCCTTCGTCCGGGACACACAGACCGGCGGCGGGTACTCGGCCAGCGGCTTCAAGGCGGCGGGCTTCGTCTGCACCCGCCAGCCCGGCACGGCCTTCGCGTCCGGCAGCACGGAGGCGACCTGCTCCTTGCCGAGCGCCGCCGCTCCGGTGTCGTCGTCCGCGCCGCCGCAGCCCGCGAGCAGCAGCACCGCTGCCCCGGCCGCCAGGAGCCCCCGGACCCCTCGCGTACCCACGAAACCCTCGTCCCCCATGCGCGAACCCGTCCCCTCCGGCTGCCGGACGTCCGATCCTAGGGAAGTCCGGGGCGGTGGGGCCAGGGGCTACAGCGCGTCGATGGCGGTCAGGTCGATGTCGATGTCGTACGGGTCGGAGAGCTTCAGCCGGTCGTGGTGGACGCCGGTGGAGACGTACCTCTTGGTCACCTCGTCGCACTCGTACGTCCACACCGCGGGACGGTCGTGCTCGCCGCTCATCTCGACCCGCCAGAAGTGCGGGATGCCCGCCGCCGCGTACTTGTGCGGCTTGGTGTCGCGGTCGCGGTCCTCGGAGTCGGGGGAGACGACCTCGACGGCGAGCAGGACGTCGGCGGCCTCGTAGCGGGTCTGGCGGCGGCCGGTAACGGCCTCGGCCCTGACCACGACGATGTCGGGTTCGGGGGCATTCCTCTTACCCAGAACGACGGCCATTTCCCGGCGAACGCGCAAATCCTCCGGGATGTGCACCCGCAGGCCGTTGACCAGCAGGTCCATCACCAGCGTGTGGAATTCTCGCTGCGGACTCACGAAAACCAGGCTCCCGTCGATCAGCTCTGTGTGCGGCGGGAGGTGAAGCGTGAAGAATTCGTCCACGGTGTAGCCGTCCTCAGGCGGGACCGGCCACTTGGAATCGTCGCGCCGCGACTGCGACGCTTCGGGCAGTGCCTCGGCGGTCATGGTTCCTCCCATGGAAGGGATTCTGGGCCGTGCACTCAGCGTACCCAGCTCATACGACAGCACCGCCACCCGAAAGCGTGTCCGGGTGACGGTGCGTGTTGACGATCGTGAGCGGAGGGGATCCTAGAAGGCGGCCTCGTCCAGCTCCATCAGGGAGTTGTCGACGGACTCGGCGAGCGCGCGCTCGGCCGAGACGCCCGGCAGGACGTTCGCGGCGAAGAACTTCGCGGCGGCGATCTTGCCCTGGTAGAAGGCGACGTCCTTCGTGGCGGCGGTCGGCAGCTTCGCGGCCGCCACGGCCGCGCCCTTGAGGAGCAGATAGCCGACGACGACATCGCCGGAGGCCATCAGCAGGCGGGTGGTGTTGAGGCCCACCTTGTAGATGTTCTTGACGTCCTCGCCGGTCGCGGTGAGGTCGGTGATCATCGTGCCGACGATCGCCTCCAGGTCCACGGCCGCCTTGGCGAGCGAGTCCAGCGCACCGGCCAGCTCCTCGTTGCCCTGGGCGCCGGAGAGGAACTTCTTGATCTCCTCGGAGAGGGCGTTCAGCGAGGCGCCCTGGTCGCGGACGATCTTCCGGAAGAAGAAGTCCTGGCCCTGGATCGCCGTGGTGCCCTCGTACAGCGTGTCGATCTTGGCGTCACGGATGTACTGCTCGATCGGGTACTCCTGGAGGTACCCGGAGCCGCCGAAGGTCTGGAGCGACTGGGCCAGCTGCTCGTAGGACTTCTCCGAGCCGTAGCCCTTCACGATCGGGAGCAGCAGGTCGTTGAGGCCGTGCAGCGCCTTGGCGTCCTCGCCCGCGGCCTCCTTCTCCTGGATCGCGTCCTGGACGGAGGCGGTGTACAGCACCAGGGAGCGCATGCCCTCCGCGTACGCCTTCTGCGTCATGAGGGAGCGGCGCACGTCGGGGTGGTGCGTGATGGTGACCTTGGGGGCGGTCTTGTCCATGAACTGCGACAGGTCCGTGCCCTGGACGCGCTCCTTGGCGTACTCCAGCGCGTTCAGGTAGCCGGTCGAGAGGGTGGCGATGGCCTTCGTGCCGACCATCATGCGGGCGAACTCGATGATGCGGAACATCTGGCGGATGCCGTCGTGCTTGTCGCCGATCAGCCAGCCCTTGGCGGGGTGCTGGTCGCCGAAGGTCATCTCGCAGGTGTTGGACGCCTTGAGGCCCATCTTGTGCTCGACGTTCGTCGCGTACACGCCGTTGCGCTCGCCCAGCTCGCCGGTGGTCCAGTCGAAGTGGAACTTCGGGACCATGAAGAGCGAGAGGCCCTTCGTGCCGGGTCCGGCGCCCTCGGGGCGGGCCAGCACGTAGTGGATGATGTTCTCGGACATGTCGTGCTCGCCCGAGGTGATGAAGCGCTTCACGCCCTCGATGTGCCAGGAGCCGTCCTCCTGCTCGACGGCCTTCGTCCGGCCCGCGCCGACGTCGGAACCGGCGTCCGGCTCGGTCAGCACCATCGTCGAGCCCCACTGCTTCTCGACGGCGATCTCGGCGATCTTCTTCTGCGCCTCGTTGCCCTCCTCGAAGAGGATGCCGGCGAACGCCGGGCCGGAGGAGTACATCCACACGGCCGGGTTCGAGCCGAGCAGCAGCTCCGCGTAGCCCCAGATCAGGGAGCGCGGCGAGGTGGTGCCGCCGATCTCCTCGGGCAGGCCCAGGCGCCAGTACTCGGAGTCCATGAACGCCTGGTACGACTTCTTGAAGGTGGCCGGGACCGGCGCGGTGTTGGTCTCCGGGTCGAAGACCGGCGGGTTGCGGTCGGCGTCGGCGAAGGAGTCGGCCAGCTCGTTCTCCGCGAGGCGGTTGACCTCGTCGAGGATGCTCTTCGCCGTCTCGACGTCCATCTCGGCGAACGGGCCGGTGCCGTACGTCTTGTCGCGCCCGAGGACCTCGAAGAGGTTGAACTCGATGTCGCGGAGATTCGACTTGTAGTGCCCCATGGGAAGGCTCCGTAATCAATAGCAGTGGCGCGCAGCGCCCCGGGACGGGGTGAGGGCCGGGCGGGCGACGAGCTGGCGTGCGTACATCAGCTGACCTCTACGATGATGCTACCCGTCAGTAATAAGACGCAACCCCTCAAGGCCCCGATGTGTCCGATTACTCTTTGGGCTATGTACGGCTACGACCAGAACCCGGGTGCACAGCAGCAGATGGGTGGCGGCTACGGCGAGCAGCCGCTGTATCCCGAGCCCTCGCCGCCGTCCCTGGGTGACGCGGTACGGGCCTTCACCACCGGCTCGCTGTCCGCCGAGGACTTCCAGCAGATCTTCGCGACGTCGAAGGTCTACTGCCCGCGCGGCGACAACCCCGGGTTCCTGGCGCTGCACAACACCCAGCAGCCGGTGATCCCGATGTTCACCACGCTCAAGGAACTGCGGCTGTACGCGGGCAAGGAGTCCAAGTACTTCGTGATCACCGGCGCCGAGGTGATCGACCTGCTGCCCACCGGCTACGGCTTCGTCCTCGACATGGAGGGCGAGCACCGCATGGTCTTCGACGCGAAGGCCGTCGAGCAGATGGTCGACTTCGCGATGCGCCGGATGTACGGCTGAGACCGGGCGCGCGTCCGGCATCCGATCCTTCGCAAGGGGTCCGCACCGCTGGGTGCGGGCCCCTTCCGCTGCTCCGGACGGCTGAGGGAATGGATGGGCCCTTGCGAGATGTTCACCATTCAACTAAATTGAAGGCAGAACGATCCCGGAGGTGGCTCCCATGCCCGCAGTGACTGTCGAAAACCCGCTGACCCTGCCCAAGGTCGCCGCCCCGGGCGACGCGGCGGACCGTCCCGTGCTCGCCGTCACCACGGCGCCGAGCGGATTCGAGGGCGAGGGCTTCCCGGTGCGCCGCGCGTTCGCCGGGATCAACTACAAGTACCTCGACCCGTTCATCATGATGGACCAGATGGGCGAGGTGGAGTACGCGGCCGGTGAGCCCAAGGGCACCCCCTGGCACCCGCACCGCGGCTTCGAGACCGTGACGTACCTGATCGACGGAACCTTCGTCCACCAGGACTCCAACGGCGGCGGCGGCACCATCCGCAACGGCGACACCCAGTGGATGACCGCCGGGTCCGGCCTGCTGCACATCGAGGCCCCGCCGGAGTCCCTGGTGATGTCGGGCGGCCTCTTCCACGGCCTCCAGCTCTGGGTGAACCTGCCCAAGGCCGACAAGATGATGGACCCCCGCTACCAGGACATCCGCGGCGGCCAGGTCCAGCTCCTCGCCTCCCCGGACGGCGGCGCGCTGCTCCGCGTCATCGCCGGTGAGCTCGACGGGCACGAGGGCCCCGGCATCACCCACACCCCCATCACGATGATCCACGCCACCGTGCGCCCCGGCGCCGAGGTGACCCTGCCGTGGCGCGAGGACTTCAACGGACTCGCGTACGTGCTGGCCGGGCGCGGCACCGTCGGTGCGGAGCGCCGGCCCGTCCACATGGGGCAGACCGCCGTCTTCGGCACCGGTTCCTCGCTGACCGTCCGCGCGGACGAGAAGCAGGACGGCAACACCCCGGACCTGGAGGTCGTGCTGCTCGGCGGCCGCCCGATCCGCGAGCCGATGGCGCACTACGGACCGTTCGTGATGAACAGCCAGGCCGAACTGAAGCAGGCCTTCGAGGACTTCCAGGCCGGCCGCCTCGGCACCGTGCCCGCCGTCCACGGGATGTGACCGCCACCGCCGCATGACGGCCCGTCACTCGTACGGGCGCGCAGGCGGGACACGGCCCCCGCGCCGTGATCGGGTGGGAGGGTGCAGACCGACAAGCCCCTCCTGCCCGACGGCGCGCGGCGCGTGGCCGCCTGGTGCGGCGTGGTCCTCCTCGTCGCCGGGGTCGCCGCCGTCTTCGTCTGGCTGTGCATCATCTTCAAGACCGCGATCACGCCGGTGCTGCTCGCGCTGCTCGGTACGGCGCTGCTCGGCCCGGTGTCCGGGTGGCTGACCGACCGGGGGCTGAACCGTTCGCTCGCCGCCGGGCTCACCTGTGTGCTGCTCGTCGCGGTGGTCGGCGGCGCCGGGTACATCGTCGTCACCGCGCTCGTCGACACCGGCGACCAGATCGTCCGGTCGCTGAAGGACGCCGCCCAGTGGGTCGTCGACCACTTCGGCATCCGCGGGAACACCGATGTGGACGCCCTGGCGTCCAACGGCCAGAAGCTCGTGCAGAAGTTCGGCGCGAGCGCCGCGGGCGGGCTGCTCTCCGGCATCAGCCTGATCGGCTCGCTCATCGCCACCAGCGTGCTCGCCCTGCTGCTGACCTTCTTCTTCGTGCGCGACTCCGACCGGGCCGCGCGACTCGCCCACGCGGTCGCCCCGCGCGGGACCGGGGAGCTGGTCGAGGCGATGGGGCGGCGGGCCTTCGAGGCCGTCCAGGGCTTCATGCGGGGCACCACCTTCATCGCGCTGATCGACGCCGTCTGCATCACCGTCGGGCTGCTGATCCTGCGGGTTCCCGGCGCGGTGGGGCTCGGCGCGCTGGTCTTCGTCGGCGCCTACATCCCCTATCTGGGGGCCTTCATCTCGGGCGCCGTCGCGGTGCTGGTCGCGCTCGCCGACCGGGGGTTCGTGATCGCGCTCTGGGCGCTGGGGGTGGTGCTCGCCGTCCAGGTGCTGGAGGGGCACGTCCTCCAGCCGGTGATCCAGAGCCGTACGGTGCAGATGCACCCCGCCATGATCATGATCGCGCTCACCGCGGGCGCCGGTGTGGCCGGGCTGCTGGGCATGCTGCTCGCCGTCCCGGTCTGTGCGGCGGCCTTCGGCATCCTCGGTGAGCTGCGCGGCCGATCCCCGGGGCCGCCGCCCGGGGGCGAGCCGTCGGCCGCCCCCGGCGCCTGAGCCGGGCTCAGCCCACCGGGACGCCGTCCGCCGCGGCCTCCGGCCCCGACTCGTTCAGCTCGAACCAGATCGACTTGCCCGCGCCCTGCGGATCCACCCCCCACGCGTCGGCGAGCATCTCCATCAGCACCAGGCCCCGGCCGCTGGAGGCCATCTCCCCCGGGCGCCGCTTGTGCGGCAGCTCGTCGCTGCCGTCGGACACCTCCACGCGGAGCCGCCGCTCGCCGTGCTCCCCCGTCGCCCGCGCCAGCAGCAGCGCGTCCCCGTCCGTGTGGACGAGGACATTGGTGGCCATCTCGGAGACCATCAGCACCGCCGCGTCGACCTGCTCCGGGTCCGCCCAGTCGTGCAGCAGGTCCCGCAGCTGCTGCCGGGCCGCCGCGATCCGCTCCGGCTCGGCCTGGGCGATGGTCAGCGCGGTGCGCCGCGGCGCCGGCTGCTTGCGGGTGTCCCCGTCGCGGCGGAGCAGGAGCAGCGCGATGTCGTCCTCCCTGCGGTCCGACAGCGGGCCCGTGGTGTAGTGCGACGTCGGTCCGTGCACGGCCTGCACCAGGGCGTCGGCGAGCTTCTCCAGATCGGTCGTCTGCAGCTCCAGGACCGGCCGCAGCCGGTCCCAGCCGGAGAACATGTCGTGGCCGCCGGTCTCGATCAGCCCGTCCGTGCAGAGCATGATCGTCTCCCCGGGCTCCAGGGTGAGCCGGCTGGTCGGATAGTCGGCGTCCTCCTCGACGCCGAGCGGCAGTCCGCCCTCGGTCTGCCGGATCATCGCGGTCCCGTCGGCGGTGGTCACCACGGGGTCGGGGTGGCCGGCCCGCGCGATGTCGAGCGTGCCGGTCACCGGGTCGACCTCCGCGTACAGACAGGTGGCGAAGCGCGGCGCGACGGCCGCCCCGTTCTCGTACGCGTCCGTGAGCCCGGAGAGGAAGCGCGAGGCGCGCGCGAGCACCGCGTCCGGGCGGTGCCCCTCGGCGGCGTACGCCCGCAGCGCGATCCGCAACTGGCCCATCAGCCCGGCGGCCCGCACGTCATGGCCCTGGACGTCGCCGATGACCAGGGCGATACGGCCGCTGGGCAGCGGGATCATGTCGTACCAGTCGCCGCCGACCTGGAGACCGCCGCCGGTCGGGATGTAGCGGGCGGCGACCGTCATGCCCGGGATGTCGGGGCCGAGCGTCGGCATCATCGAGCGCTGGAGCCCCAGCGACAGCTCCCGCTCGGTCTCGGCGACCCCGGCGCGCGCCAGCGCCTGCGCGAGCATCCGGGCCACGGTCGTCAGCACGGACCGTTCGTCCGGCGAGAACGACACCGGGTGCTTGAACCCGGCCATCCAGGCGCCCATGGTGCGCCCCGCGACGATCAGCGGCAGAAAGGCCCAGGAGCGGCGCCCGAAGCGGCTGGCGAGCGGCCAGGTGACCGGGTAGCGGCGGCCGTAGTCCTCGGGCGAGGGCAGATAGATCGCGCGCCCCGTCCGTACCACCTCGGCGGCGGGGTAGTCGGTCTCCAGCGGCATGTCGCTGAACGGGTCCTCGTCGCCCACGCTGTGCCCGTGGTGCCCGATGACCGTCAGCCGGTCGCCCGCGACGCCGAAGACCGCCAGGCCGTCCGGGGAGAAGCCCGGCATGGAGAGCGAGGCGGCGACCCGCAGCACCTCCTCCGTCGATCTGGCCTCGGCCAGCGCCCGGCCCGCGTCCAGCAGGAACGCCTCGCGGGAGCGGCGCCAGTCCCCGGTGATCGGGACGTGCGCCCCGGTGGCGCCGGGCTGCGGCTCGGGGACCTCCTGGAGGGTGCCGACGAGTATGTAGTCCGCGTCGTCCGCGGCCCCGGCCGGGAGCGGTCTGGAGCGGCTGCGCACCGTGCGCAGCACCCGGCCGTCGCCGTCCACGATCCGCAGCCGGGCCTCGGCGAGGGTCCCCTCGGCGCGCGCCAGGTTCACCACCGCGTAGATCTCGTTCCAGTCGATGGGGTGGAAGCGGGAGCGCACCGCGGAATCGCGGAAGACACCGGCCGCGGCGGGCAGCTCCAGCAGCCGGGCCGCCTCCGCATCGAGCGTGACGGTCCCGGATCCGTTGTCCCACCGCCACAGACCGGTCGCGGTGGCGGCCAGGACGTCCTCGGTGCGCATTGCCCTACTTTAAGAAGATCTGCTCCGTAAACGCCACCGAGGGCGGCCGCCCGGGAGTCCGGACGGAGGGGCGCGGGGCGTCCCGCCGGGACCTCCGCCCGGCGCCGGATGATCTTGAAATGTCAATGTCAATGATTCGGCGCGGGTGCGGGCGGTAGCCTGGGGTGGCTGAATCCACCCCGAACCGCGAAGACTGGATGAACGACGATGCATCGGTACAGGTCCCACACCTGCGGCGAGCTCCGCGCCTCTGACGTCGGCACCGACGTCCGACTGAGCGGCTGGCTGCACAATCGCCGAGACCTGGGTGGCATCCTCTTCATCGATCTGCGCGACCACTACGGTCTGGTGCAGCTCGTCGCCCGCCCGGGTACCCCCGGCAACGAGGCGCTGGCGAAGCTCACCAAGGAGACCGTCGTACGCATCGACGGCAAGGTCTCCGCGCGCGGCGCCGACAACGTGAACCCGGAGCTCCCGACCGGCGAGATCGAGATCGAGGTCACCGAGGTCGAGGTGCTGGGCGAGGCCGCCCCGCTGCCCTTCACGATCAACGCCGAGGACGGGGTCAACGAGGAGCGGCGCCTGGAGTACCGCTTCCTCGACCTGCGCCGCGAGCGCATGCACCGCAACATCATGCTGCGCTCGGCGGTCATCGCCGCCATCCGCGCCAAGATGGTGGCCCTCGGCTTCAACGAGATGGCGACCCCGATCCTCACCGCGACCTCCCCCGAGGGCGCCCGTGACTTCGTCGTCCCGTCCCGGCTGAACCCGGGCAAGTTCTACGCGCTGCCCCAGGCCCCGCAGCAGTTCAAGCAGCTGCTGATGATCTCCGGCTTCGACCGCTACTTCCAGATCGCGCCCTGCTTCCGCGACGAGGACGCGCGCGCCGACCGCTCGCCGGGCGAGTTCTACCAGCTCGACGTCGAGATGAGCTTCGTGGAGCAGGAAGACGTCTTCCAGCCCATCGAGAAGCTCATGACCGAGCTGTTCACGGAGTTCGGCGGCGGCCGCGAGGTCACCTCGCCGTTCCCGCGCATCCCGTTCCGCGAGTCGATGCTGAAGTACGGCAACGACAAGCCGGACCTGCGCGCCAAGCTGGAGCTGGTCGACATCTCCGACGTCTTCGCGGACTCGGGGTTCAAGGCCTTCGCGGGCAAGCACGTCCGTGCCCTCCCGGTCCCGGACACCGCGGGCCAGTCCCGGAAGTTCTTCGACGGCCTCGGCGACTACGCCGTCCAGCACGGCGCCAAGGGCCTGGCCTGGGTCCGCGTCGGCGAGGACGGCACGCTGGCGGGTCCGATCGCCAAGTTCCTCACCGAGGAGGACGTCAAGACCCTCACCGAGCGTCTCTCCCTCGTCCCGGGCCACGCGGTCTTCTTCGGCGCGGGCGAGTTCGACGAGGTCTCCAGGATCATGTCCGTCGTCCGTGTCGAGGCCGCCAAGCGGGCCGGTCACTTCGAGGAGGGCGTCTTCCGGTTCTGCTGGATCGTCGACTTCCCGATGTACGAGAAGGACGAGGACACGGGGAAGATCGACTTCTCGCACAACCCCTTCTCGATGCCCCAGGGCGGTCTGAAGGACCTGGAGGAGAAGGACCCGCTCGACATCCTCGCCTGGCAGTACGACATCGTCTGCAACGGCATCGAGCTGTCCTCCGGCGCCATCCGGAACCACGAGCCCGAGCTGATGCTCAAGGCCTTCGAGATCGCTGGTTACGACCGCGAGACCGTCGAGCACGAGTTCGCGGGCATGCTCCGCGCCTTCCGCCTCGGCGCCCCGCCGCACGGCGGCATCGCCCCGGGCGTCGACCGCATCGTGATGCTGCTGGCCGACGAGCCCAACATCCGCGAGACGATCGCCTTCCCGCTCAACGGCAACGCCCAGGACCTGATGATGGGCGCCCCGACGGAGCTGGACGAGACCCGTCTGCGCGAGCTGAACATCCAGCTCCGCAAGCCGGTCGCGCCGGCGAAGGACAAGACGGAGGCCAGGGCGGACGCCCGGGATTCCGTCGCGCGGGACACCGGCGCGAAGTAGGCGTCACCGGTTCCGCTCCGGTTCCACGTGAAACATCCCCCGGCCGACCCGGCCGGGGGATGTTTCACGTCCGGGCCCCTCACATCGCGTTCAGGGCCACCGTCGGATGGAGGCGGGAGGCGCGGATCGCCGGATAGAGGCCCGCGACCACGCCGATCACGAGGGTGGCGGCCAGACCGCCCGCCAGGGACCAGGGCGGGACCACCGCCGTCCACCCCTGCACCCGGGCGAACCCGAAGGTCGCCGCCGCGCCCAGCAGCGCGCCCGTCGCCCCGCCCAGCGCCGACAGCAGCAGCGACTCGGTCAGGAACTGGAGCCGGATCGCGCCCCTGGTCGCGCCCAGCGAGCGGCGCAGACCGATCTCCTGGCGGCGTTCCAGGACCGAGATGACCATGGTGTTGGCGACCCCCACCCCGCCGACCAGGAGGGCGACCGCGCCCAGGCCGAGCATCAGGTTCGTCAGCCCCTCGTCGGCGGCCGCCTTGGCGGCCAGCGCGTCCGAGGGCCGGGAGACCTTGATGCCGCTCGCCCCGTCGCCGGGGCTGATGGTGCGCGCCAGGATCGCCCGTACGTCCTCCACCGAGGCGTCCGTGGAGCGCTCGAAGACGGTGGTGGGGTGGCCGTCGAAGCCGAAGTAGCGCTCGGCGGCGGGGAATCCGACCATGGCCACCCGGTCCAGATTGGGGACCAGCTCGATCGGCCGGAGGATGCCGACGACGGCCACCCGGGTGTCGTTCATCATGATCGTTTCGCCGGTGCGGGTGATGCCGAGGCGTTCCGCGGCCACCGCGCCGAGGACCGTCGTAGGAAGGCGTTCACCGGCCGGGGTCAGCCAGACGCCCCGGTCGACCTCGCCGCCGAGCGCGGAGAGCAGATCGGTGCGGACCGCCTGGGCGGTGACGCCCGCGGTGCGCTCCTCGGGGACCACGTCGCTCCGGCGGATGCGGGCGTCGACATCGGCGGTGGCCGTGGCGTGCCGCACCGGACCGATGCGCTCGACCATCGCGACCGCGTTCCTGGGGAGCTTGATCTCCTGCCCCTGGGCGTCCTTGCCCGCCTCGGCGGTGAGGAGGTTGGTGCCGAGGCGGTCGAGCCGGGTCATCAGGTCCGCGCGGCTCGACTCGGACAGCCCGACGACCGCGACCATCGTCGCGATGCCGATGGCGATGCCGAGCGCCGAGAGCACCACCCGCGCGCGCCGCGCGCGGAGCCCCACCGCGCCGACCCGGAGGACGTCGCGCGGCGAGAGGCGGGCGGGCCTGAGGTCGTGCTTCATGAACCGGCCCCTTCCGTACGGGCGCATGCACCGGCCCCTTCCGCACGGGCGCATGCACCGGCCCCTTCCGTACGGGAGCCGGGACGCGGGCCGGAGCGCAGGTCCGAGACGATCCCGCCGTCCCGGAACCGGACCCGGCGCGGCAGCGCGTCCGCGATCTCGTTGTCATGGGTGATCACGCAGATGGTGGTGCCGGAGCCGTTCAGCCGGTGCAGCAGCTCCATGACGAGCGCGCCGGACGCGGTGTCCAGCGCCCCGGTCGGCTCGTCCGCCAGCAGCAGCCGGGGTTCTCCCACCAGGGCGCGGGCGATGGCCACGCGCTGCTTCTCGCCGCCGGACAGCTCGTTCGGCGTGTGCGAGCGGCGGTGGTCCAGCCCGACCCCGGCGAGCGCCTCCCGGGCCCGCGCACGCCGCTCCCCGGGCGGGACGCCCGCGTACAGCAGCCCGTCGGCGACGTTGTCGACCGCGTCCCGCCCCGCCGCGAGGTGGAAGTGCTGGAAGACGAAGCCGATGTGGCGGGCGCGGAGTGCGGAGAGCCGGGCGTCGGACAGCTCGGACACGTCGTACCCGGCGATCCGGACGGTGCCCGTCGTGGGCCGGTCGAGGGTGCCCATCAGGTTGAGCATCGTGGACTTGCCGGAGCCGGAGGGGCCGACGACGGCGACGAGTTCGCCCTCCTCGACGGTGAGGTCCACCCCGCGCAGGGCGTGGACGCCGCCGGGGTACGACTTCCCGGCGCCCCGCAGTTCGATCACCGGGGTCGCCGTCCCGATCACCGGGGTCGCCGTCATGACGCCGCCACTCCCACCTTCAGTCCCTCGCGCACATCCGGACCGGAGACCTCGATCCGCCCGTCGGCGGTCATGCCCGTCTCCACCCGCACCATCCGCGACGTGGTGCCCTCGACGACCTGGAGGCCGTAGCCGCCGTTCTCGCCGCGCAGGGCCACGACCGCCTCGACGGGGACCGCGAGGACCCCCTTGTGCGCCTCGCTGACGAACTTCACGCTCGCCGACGCCTTGGCGTCCTCGCCCGACACGGCGCCCGCCCCGCCGTTCAGGACGACCTCCACCGTGATGCCGTCCTCGGCGGGCGCCTCGCTCCCGGACTTCTCGGGGCGCACCGTCCCGGAGACCTTGCCGGCCACGGTCCTGCCGCTCGGCAGGGTGACCTCGACCTTGGTGCCGCGTGCGGTGAGCGCGCCGTCGCTCTGGTCGAGCCCGGCCCGTACGACGGGTTCGGTGGAGGCGACCGTCAGCACCGGCCCGTCCGGGCCGACCTGGTCCGCGAGCGCCGCGTCGGCGGAGACCACCTTGACCGGTCCCGGCTGGAAGACGACATCGCCCCGGCCGACCCGGCCGGTGGGCTCGCGGTTCAGGGACCTCTGCCACCGTTCGACGGCGGCCGCGGTGTCCTCGTCGTACCGGACGTCGACGTACAGCCCGGCGCCGTACCCCAGGTCGCGGAGGTTGCGCTCAAGCTGGAGCACATCGCTGCCCCGGTCCCCGGGCTTCATCTCGCGGAACATCGGGACCGGCCCGTAGAGGAGGGAGACGGGCTTGTCGTTCAGCTCGTACAGGGCCTGTCCCCTGGTCAGCGTCCTCCCCTCGGCGGCGGCCACCGTGACGGTGCCCTCGACGGCGGACTTGACCGCGCGGCGCCGCGCGAAGTCGAGCCTGCCGTCGACCGTCGTGGACCGCACCAGGTCGGTGCGTCGGACGGTCGCGGTGGCGGGCGGCAGACCGTCGGACCCGGCCGGGTCGCCCGCCCCGGCCGGGTCGCCGAGGAACAGGGCGCCCGCGGTGACGGCGGCGGCCGCGGTCACCGCGCCGAGCGCGAGAAGGGCGGTGCGGCGCTTCACTGCATGCCGTCCAGACCGTCGAGCAGCTTCGACCGGCACGCCTCGCGGGCCTTCTTGTACGCCGGTGAGTTCGAGTCGAGGACCGGGGAGGCGGGGTCGGGGTCGCCGCCCGGCATGGCGTTGCCGCCGCTCATGGTCGGATTGGTGAACCGGGAGACGCCGTTGTCCCGCATGCACTTGGCGTGCGCGAGCATCGACTCGTAGGCCTTCTGCTGGTCGCGCTCGGGCTCGGCCGCCATGGCGGCCCGGAGCTCGGTCACGCAGGCGCCGTTCCGGCCGCCCTTGATGCCCTCGTTGCGGCCGGGCCGGGAGCCGATCTCGTTGACCTTGTCCCAGTCGAGGTATCCGCTGAGCGTGGGGTCGGGGAATTCCTTGTAGCCGCCCTTGGCGCGCATGCACCGGACGTACTTCAGCTGGGCGTCGTAGAAGGCGCTCCTGCCCGCGGTCGGGGCGCTCGGTTTGTCCGCCTTCTTCGTGGCGCCGGCCGCCGGGGTGCTCGGTACGTCGGCGATCGCGTCGCTCTTCTTCGCCGCGTCCGTGCCGTCGTCCCCGCCGCCGCAGGCGACGGAGAGGGTGAGCACGGGCAGGGCCACGAGGGCGGCCAGGCGCAGCCGGGCGGCGGTACGGGTGCCGGTCGGGGTCTTCGTCCGGGGGTTCGTCCTGAGGAAGGTCATGGGCCGTACGCTCGCCGCCGCGGATGATGGCCCGTCCATGGGCACATGATGGGAACGAAACAATGGCCCCGGCCTGCGGGTTCGCCCCCTTGCGAGGGGGACGGGAACGGTCCGGGCGTGCCCATAATCGGCCCCATGCCCCATGTGCTGCTCATCGAGGACGACGCCTCCGTACGGGACGGGATGGAGCTCGTGCTCCGCCGCCACGGATACGGCGTGGACACCGCCGCCACCGGCGAACAGGCCCTCGCCCTGCTCGCCGGGGAGCGGGGTGCCCGGATCGAACTGGCCGTGCTGGACCTGATGCTGCCCGGCATGGACGGCTTCGAGGTGTGCCGCCGCATCCGCGCCCGCTCGGCGGCCCTGCCCGTCATCATGCTGACCGCGCGCGGCGACGACCAGGACATCGTGACGGGCCTGGAGGCGGGCGCCGACGACTATGTCGTCAAACCGGTCACCGCCCCCGTCCTGGAGGCCCGCATCCGGGCCGCGCTGCGCCGTGCGGAACCGTCCGGGCCGGCCCAGGGGGCCGAGGCCGACCTCGCCGGGCTGGTCATCGACCGCGCCGGGCTGACCATCACCAAGCACGGCGTCCCCGTCCCGCTGCCGCCCACCGAACTGCGGCTGCTGCTGGAGCTCTCGGCCTCCCCCTGCCGGGTCTTCAGCCGCGAACAGCTCCTCGAATCGGTCTGGGACCACACCTTCCTGGGCGACTCCCGGCTGGTGGACGCGGCGGTCGGGCGGCTGCGCGCCAAGCTGGAGGACGTACCGGCCAGACCCCGGTACGTCCAGACGGTGCGGGGCTTCGGCTACCGCTTCGGACCGCTGTGAGACGCGGGGGGAACGGCGGGCGCGCCGCCCCGGCCCGGCGCCCGTGGCGGCTGGTCGGCGGGCTGCGCACCCGGCTCGTCGTCACCTTCGTCGTCGTCGCCCTGATCAGCGCGGTGACCGCGACCGCCCTCGCCTACCGGGACGCCCGCACCGCCGTCCTCCAGCGCACCCAGAACGCGGCCGTGAACGATCTCAGGGAGCGGGTCGGCGCGGTGGCCGCCGATTTCGACGTACCGCCCGACCAGCAGTCGCTCTCCCGGTTCGCGGCGCGGGTGTCGGACGGCCTCGGCGGGAACATCGTGGTCGTCCGCTACCAGGACCTGTCCGCCGTCTCCGACTCGCTCGCCGACACCGCGTCCCGGATCGGCGTCGGACTGCGCGCGGCCGTCACGACCGGCAAGGACGCCAAGTTCCAGCGGGTGCGGTGGCGCGGTGATCCCTATCTGGTCGTCGGCATGCCCGTGACGTACGCGGACGGGGACCGCCGCGCCTCCGGACTGGAGGTCTACGCGATCAGCGATCTGCGGGCCGAGCGCGACGACACCGCCGCCCTGCTGGACTCCGTCCGGACGGGCATCGTGCCGGTGGTGCTGCTCTCCGCCGTGCTGGCGCTGCTGGCGGCGGGGACGGTCCTGCGGCCGGTACGGAGACTGGGCCGGGCCACCCGCGAGCTGGCGAAGGGGGACCTCGGCAGCCGGGTCTCCGTCACCGGCCACGACGAACTGGCCGACCTGGCGCGGACGTTCAACGAGAGCGCCGACGCGCTCCAGGCGTCCGACGCGGAGCTGCGGGAGCAGGAGGCGAAGGCGCGCCGCTTCGTGGCGGACGTCTCGCACGAACTGCGCACGCCCCTCGCGGCGATGACGATGGTGGCGACCGTCCTGGAGGAGGACGCCGACCAGCTGCCGCCGGACGCGGCGCGCGCGGCCCGTACCGTCGGCGAGGAGACGGCGCGGCTGTCCCGGCTGGTCGAGGACCTGATGGAGATCTCCCGCTTCGACGCCGGGGCGGCCCGGCTGAACGCGGTGGAGACCGACCTCGCCGACACCGTGCGGGCCTCGCTCGCGCTGCGCGGCTGGACGGACCGGGTGGAGACGGAGCTCGGTGCGGACGTCCGGGCGGTGGTCGACCGGCGCCGGATCGATGTGATCGTCGCGAATCTGGTGGGCAACGCGCTGCGGCACGGCGCCCCGCCGGTCACCGTGACCCTGACGACGGACCGCGCGGCGGACGGCGCGTGGGTGGTGCTGTCCGTCGCCGACCACGGCCCGGGGCTGCCGCCGGGCACGGAGGAGCGGGTCTTCGACCGGTTCTACAAGGCGGACGCGGCCCGCACGCGCGGCGCGGCCGACGACAGCGGACAGGGCAGCGGCCTCGGCACGGCGATCGCGCTGGAGAACGCCCGGCTGCACGGCGGCACGATCGCGGTGGCCGACGCGCCGGCCGGACCGGGACGGGGCTCCGGGCGCGGCGCGGTGTTCACGCTGCGGCTGCCGCTGCGGCGTACGGGAGAGGACACGGAATGAGGCTTCGACAGGCGGCCGCGGCGGCCGCGCTGGGGATCGCCCTGACGGGCTGCGGCGTCCAGCCGACCGGGGTGATAGGGGCGGGCGAGCCCGCGACCGGGCTGACCCGCGGCATGCGGCTGTACTACGCCTCGGCGGGCGGGCTGCGCGCGGTGCCGCTGATCGACAAGGAGGTCGAGAGCCTCGACGGGGTGCTGAAGCTGCTGGGCGGAACCCCGCCGCCCACCGGGCAGGGCGACGGGCTCACCTCCCTCGTCCACCTCGGCGGCTACTCGGCGACCGGCTCGGGCACCCGGGTCACCGTGCGCGTGGAGGGGCCCTACGGGGAGTCGGGCCGCGACCAGGCCACCGGCCAGCTGGTCTGCACCCTGGCCCGCGCGCAGTCCGTGCTGGAACCGGAGGTCAGGACCGACGACGTCGAGGTCACCGTGCGCCCGACCGAGGGCGGGGCGCTGGGCCCCTACCGGTGTCCGGAGTTCCTCAACGGCTGAGGGCCCGTCGGATTCCGGGGTGGGCTCCGGGACATCCCCGAGGCCCGGCGGGCCGGTGCGTGGCAGGGTCGTGGCCGCGTCACCCGTTCCCCGACTAGCCCACGGAGGCAGCGAGCCATGAGATCCGCGGCGGACACGGCACCGGACCGAGGGCCCGGCCGGCGGTCGCTGCCCGCGTTCTTCGCCCTGGTGACGGCGGTGTCCGTGCCGTTCTGGCTGCTCGGAGCGTGGATCGACACCACCGGGGAGGCGCCCATCGGGCTGCCGGTCAGCGCGCTGATGTTCGTCTGCCCGGCCGTCGCCGCCTCGGTCCTGGTCCACCGCCGGGAGGGCCGGGCCGGTGTCGTCCGGCTGCTGGCACGGGTGGCCGACTGTTCGCGCGCCCCGCGCAAGGGCCGGTACGCGCTCGCGGTCGGCCTCATGCCCGCCGTCGTCGTGACCGCCGTCGTGCTCGCCGGGCTGTCGGGAGCCGCGCTCGGCGGCCTGCCCATGCCGCTCACGGCGGTTCCGGTGCTCGCCGTGGTGTTCCTGATCGCCGCGGCGGCGGAGGAGCTGGGCTGGACCGGGTACGCCACGGACCCGATGATCAGGCGCTGGGGAGAGCTCAACACCGGAGTCGCGCTGGGGGTGTTCTGGGGTGCCTGGCACCTGGTCCCGCTGGTCCAGGCACATCACGGCGCCCTCTGGATCGGCGGCTGGTTCGCCACCACCGTCGCCGTGCGGGTCGTCATGGTCCGGCTCCACCGGAGCACCGGCCGCAGCGTGCTGTCCGCGATCTGCGTCCACGCCTCGCTCAACGTCTGCGCCGCGATGACCCCGGGATACGGCCTGCCTCGGATGTCGCTGATCATCGGCGGCCTCACCGTCCTGGTGGCCGTCGCCGCGACCGCTCTCGCGGCCGGTGCCGCCACCCGCCCACAGAACGCGCTCCCCGACGGCGCGGAATCCTGACCCGGAGTCCTGACCCGGAATCAGGCCGCCGCCCCCCCACGGAGCGCAAGGCCGGGAACCTACACGCAAGGAGCGGCTCCGGGCGTGAGCGACGCGCGTGTCGGGCGGCCGATACATCCGTATGGCCCTCGTGCGGATTCGCGCGCGCCCGACGCGGCGTTAACTGAGTTCGGCGGCACGAGGCGTGACGGGGAGCCCGCCCGCACCGCCGTCACCCCTGCGAGCGCCGAGGAGCTTCGCCATGCCCGTTTCCCGTCCGCCGGCCCACCGCCGTCCCCCGTACGCCGTCCACGCCGGCGCCTGCGCCGCCGCGCTGCTGCTGCTCACCGCCTGCGGCAACAGCTCCGGCACGGCCACCCCCAAGACCCCCGCCGCCCCGGCGAACGCCACGGCCTCCGCCGGTGTCGCGGGCCCACCCGCCGGACGGGCCCGCAGACGGGCCGCACCGGTCCCGCACGCGCCGGTCGTCCGGCCGCGCGAGATCCCCGCGCTGGGGCCGAGGACCCGCGCCGCCATTCCGGCGGACTCCAAACAGGTCTTCGTCGTCACCGGCGACGACTACGACTCCAGCCTCTCCACCGCGGTCCTCTACACCCGCGACAACCCGTCGTCGGGCTGGCTGCCCGTCACGACCCGCTGGCCCGCCCACAACGCGCTGAACGGCTGGACCGACGAGCACCGGCAGGGCGACCTGCGCACCCCGGTCGGCGTCTTCGGGCTGACGTACGGGGGCGGTCTGTACGCTCCGCCGCGCACGGCGTTCCCCTACGACCAGAACCCGGCGTTCGTGGTCAGCGGCGAGGGCTTCGACGGGGAACCGCTGGAGGGTTCCTTCGACTACGTCGTCGCCGTCGACTACAACCGGACCCCCGGCGTCACCCCCCTGGACCCGGGCCGCCCGCTCGGCCAGGAGCGCGGCGGCGGCATCTGGATCCACGTCGACCACGGCGGCCCGACCCAGGGCTGCGTCTCGCTTCCCCTGGACCGGATGCGGGAACTCCTGAGCGACCTCGACCCGGCGAAGAAGCCGGTCGTCGTGATGGGCGACGAGGAGGGCCTGGCGCGGTGAACGCGATACGGGCCGGGGCGGGCCCGTACGCTGGAGGAAGCCGGTTTCCGTAGCAGGAGGCAGTGATCTTCGTGGTCGAGCGGAGTGGGCTCACTCAGGAGGCCTTCGAGGAGTTCGCCGGACAGGCCCAGCGGGTCGAGGAAGCGCCCTGGCTGGAGTTCCTGAACGGGAAGCCGGCGTTCAAGGTACGGCCGTACGGAAGTCGCGGGCGGATCGTCGAATGGCTGACATGTCCGTGCGCGCAGGCCGATCAGGGCAACTGGCTCTTCGCCGCGCAGGGTCTGCGCGTCGGGACGTACCGCAAGGGCAACGCCCGCCCGGACGGTGTGCTCGCCCCGCTCGACACCTTCGTCGGCCAGGGCGAATGGGCCGGCCCCGACGGTGTCCTGATGGTCGTCGAGGTCACCTCGTACGACGAGGACACCGACCGCCGGGACCGGGTCGAGAAGCCGCGCGCCCACGCCGGGACCGGTATCCCCGCCCATCTGCTCATCGACCGCGACACCTGTGAGATCAAGGTGCATTCGCAGCCGGACGGCGTGCGGTACGAGCAGGTGGTGACCGTGCCGTACGGGAAGACCGTCGAACTGCCCGACCCGGTCGGCATCGAGCTGGACACCGAGCCGTTGAAGAACTGGGTCCGCTGACCGCGAGCAGCGGCACGGCGAAGGGCGGGACCGGCAACGCGGTCCCGCCCTTCGCCGTACGCACCCGTGTTACGCGGGCTTGTCCTCCAGGCGCGGGAACAGCACCGCGCCCTTCGTCACCGTCGCGCCCGCCGGGAGCCGGCCCCAGGTGCCCGCGTCCTGCACGCGCTGGTCGGCCAGCGCGCCCAGGGACGCCTCGGCGCCCAGCGACTCCCACAGCTTCTGCGAGGTCTCCGGCATCACGGCGTTCAGCAGGACCGCGACACCGCGCAGCGACTCGGCGGCCGTGTAGAGGATCGTCGCGAGGCGGGCCCGGTCCTCGGGGGAGCCCGCTGCGTCAGCGGTATCGGCGAATGCGGTCTTGGCGACCTTCCAGGGCTCCTGCTCCGTGATGTAGCCGTTGACCTGCTTCACGAAGTCGAAGACCGCCAGGATGCCGGCCTGGAAGTCCAGCTCCTCGCCGATCTTCTCGTCGGCCGTGGCGACGGCCTTCGCCAGCCCCTCCTGGACGGCCGTCTCGGCGTCGCCCGCGGCGGTGGCCTCCGGGAGCGTCCCGCCGAAGTACTTGCCGACCATGGCCGCGAG
Organism: Streptomyces sp. NPDC057697; assembly: GCF_042799335.1. Taxonomy (NCBI): domain Bacteria; kingdom Bacillati; phylum Actinomycetota; class Actinomycetes; order Kitasatosporales; family Streptomycetaceae; genus Streptomyces; species Streptomyces sp. NPDC057697. The sequence continues at coordinate 416,758 of NZ_JBHVJA010000003.1, forward strand.
GCGCGAGGCGAGGTTGCCGTAGTCGTTGGCGAGCTCGGAGGTGTAGCGGGCGGTGAAGTCCTCCCAGGAGAACGAACCGTCGCTGCCGAACGCGATGGCCCGCAGGAAGTACCAGCGGTACGCGTCCACGCCGAAGTGCGAGGTCAGGTCCTGCGGCTTGATGCCCGTCAGGTTCGACTTCGACATCTTCTCGCCGCCGACCATCAGCCAGCCGTTGGCCGCGACCTTGCCGGGCAGCGGAAGCCCCTGCGCCATCAGCATCGCGGGCCAGATCACCGCGTGGAAGCGCAGGATGTCCTTGCCGACCAGGTGCACGTCGGCGGGGAAGGTCCTGTCGAACTTCTCCTGGTCGGCGCCGTAGCCGACCGCCGTGGCGTAGTTCAGCAGGGCGTCGACCCACACGTAGATGACGTGCTTCTCGTCCCACGGCACCGGGACGCCCCAGTCGAAGGTCGAGCGGGAGATGGAGAGGTCCTGGAGGCCCTGCTTGACGAAGTTCACGACCTCGTTGCGGGCGGACTCGGGCTGGATGAAGCCCGGGTTGTTCGCGTAGAACTCCATCAGCTTCGGGCCGTAGGCGCTCAGCTTGAAGAAGTAGTTCTCCTCCTTGAGGATCTCCACCGGCTTCTTGTGGATCGGACAGAGCTTGACGCCGTCCGCGTCCTCGATGAGGTCGCCGGGGAGCTTGTACTCCTCGCAGCCCACGCAGTACGGGCCCTCGTACCCGCCCTTGTAGATCTCGCCCTTGTCGTACAGGTCCTGCACGAACTCCTGCACCCGGTCGGTGTGGCGCTTCTCCGTCGTACGGATGAAGTCGTCGTTCGCGATGTCCAGGTGCTCCCAGAGGGGCTTCCACGCCTCCTCGACGAGCTTGTCGCACCAGGCCTGGGGCGTGACGTCGTTCGCCTCGGCCGTGCGCATGATCTTCTGACCGTGCTCGTCCGTGCCGGTGAGGTACCACACCTTCTCGCCGCGCTGGCGGTGCCAGCGGGTGAGCACGTCGCCTGCGACGGTCGTGTAGGCGTGGCCCAGGTGAGGAGCGTCGTTGACGTAGTAGATGGGGGTCGATACGTAGAAGTTCTTCACGCCGTCGCCCCCTTGCTTCTCGGATCCAGTGGCCGCCATGGTCGAAATCCTAACGGCCTGCGGGAGATCGATTCACACCGATAAACCCGGCACCGGGCCCGGAGACCTTTGCGAAACATCCCTTCCGGTAGCAAAGACGCATCCTGGGAGGGAGTGGACACGCGTGGACGAGGCAGGGGACATCACGATGCGGGTACTGGTCGCCGAGGACGAGGAGATCCTGGCCGAGCTGGTCGCCACCGGGCTGCGGCGGGCCGGTTTCGCCGTCGACACGGTGTACAGCGGTGACGCCGCCCTCGCCTACCTGGGGCTGCACGACTACGACGTCGTCGTCCTCGACCGCGATCTGCCACGGGTGCACGGCGACGACGTGGCGCGCGGACTGGTCGCCTCCGGCTCCCGGACCAGGATCCTGATGCTCACCGCCGCCGGTTCCATGGAGGACCGGGTCGCCGGGCTCGACCTCGGCGCCGACGACTACCTGGGCAAGCCGTTCGAGTTCCCCGAGCTGGTCTCGCGGGTCCGGGCACTGCGGCGGCGCAGCGCCCGCCCCGTACCGCCGCAGCTGGAACGGCACGGCATCCGGCTCGACACGGTCCGGCGCACCGCCTCGCGGGAGGGACGGGAGCTGGACCTCTCGCCGAAGGAGTTCACCGTGCTCCAGCTGCTGCTGGAGGCCGACGGCGGGACGGTCAGCGCCGAGGAGCTGCTGGAACGGGCCTGGGACGCCAACGCCGACCCCTTCACCGGCGCGGTGCGGGTCTGCATGAGCAAGCTCCGCGGGAAGCTCGGCGAACCGGCGCTGATCCGCACGGTGCAGGGCGTGGGGTACGCCCTGTGAGGGGCCGGGCCCAGGTGCCGCACTCCAGGATCCGGACCCGGATCGCCCTCGTGTACGGCGGGGTGTTCCTGATCCTCGGTACGGCGCTGCTCGCCACCGTCAATCTCGCCTCCCGCGCGGGCACGGACTCCCAGGCGCGCGACATCGCCCGCACGGCGGCCGTCGTCCAGCCCGGCTACGCGGTGAACGGCCCGCTGATCACCCGGCGGAGCCTCGGGCCGCCGACCGTCTACGACCTCACCGACAACGTCAGCGACGCGGCCGGTCACCAGCTGCTCATCTGGTCCGTGGCGGCGCTGCTCGTGATGACGGCCTGCGCGGTCGCCGTGGGCTGGTGGACGGCGGGGCGGGTGCTGCGGCCCGTCCACGCGATGACCGCCAAGGCGCGGCGGCTCTCCGAACACAATCTGCACGAGCGGATCGCGTCCAGCGGCCCCGACGACGAGCTGAAGGAGCTCGGCGACACGCTCGACGCGCTGCTGGCCCGGCTGGAGAAGGCGTTCGACAGCCAGCGCAGGTTCATCGCCAACGCCTCGCACGAGCTGCGGACCCCGCTCGCCACCCAGCGGGCCGCGATCCAGATCGGCCTGGACGACCCGACGCCGGAGGATCTCGTACGGACCCGGCAGACCCTCCTGGACAACAACCGGCGCAGCGAGCGGCTGATAGAGGGGCTGCTGGTCCTGGCGCGCAGTGAGCGCGGGCTCGCCGAGGGCGAGCGGGAGGTGGTGGATCTCGCCCAGGTGGTGGCGGAGGAGGCCGCCCGGCACCCGGGCGTGCGGGCCGACACCCATTTCTGCGTGGTGCGGGGGAACCGGATGCTGCTCGCGCAGCTGGTGGCGAATCTGCTGGTCAACGCCGTCACGTACAACGTGCCGGACGGGACCGTGGACGTGTCACTGGTGACGGCGGGCGGCGGGGCGCTGCTGGAGGTGCGCAACACCGGGCCGGTGGTCGACGCGTCGGACATTCCCGGGCTGTTCGAGCCGTTCCGGCGGGGCGAGGGCAAGGACCGGATGGGGCGGGGTTCGGGGCTCGGCCTCTCGATCGTGCGCTCCATCGCCGTCGCGCACGGCGGTACGGTCACGGCGGTGCCGGGCCCGGGGGGCGGGCTCGCCGTGACCGTACGGGTGCCGGTGGCTCAGGCGCCGGCCGCGGTGTCGCGGGCCGCGATCCAGGCGGGGAGCGCGGCGAGGACCTCGCGGTAGAACGTGGCGTCCGCGACCTCCTTCGGCGCGGGGCCCGCGTGGAAGAACCCGGCGTTCGGGGCGTCCAGCTTGCGCAGGAAGTCGAAGCCCTTGGCGTCCTCGTCGCCGAACGCGACGAACTGGAAGAACAGCGGCAGCTGCGCCGCGTCGGCCAGTGCCTGCCTGGCGGCCTGCTTGGCGTCCGGCGGGCCGTCCGTCTGGAAGATCACCAGGGCGGGCCCGGTGGCCCCGGACTTCTCGTGGTGCGCGACGACCTCTTCGATGGCGCACTGGTAGTTCGTACGGCCGAGGCGGCCGAGGCCCGCGTTCAGCTCGTCGATCCGGCCCTCGTGGTCGGCGAGGCCGACCGTGCCGGTGCCGTCGATCTCGGTCGAGAAGAAGACGACGGGGACGGTCGCGCCCTCGTCCAGGTGCGCGGCGAGCGCCACGGTGCGGTCGCCCAGGTGCTGGGCGCTGCCGTCCTTGTAGAACGGCCGCATGGAGCCGGAGCGGTCGAGGACCAGGTAGACACCGGCGCGCAGCCCGGTCAGCCCGTGCGCCTTCAGCCCGGCCTGGGCCGCCTTGTACGCGTCGACGAGCCCGGGGGCGCGCGACTTGACCTTGGTGAGGGTGAGGGCGGGCTTGGCGGGCGCGGGCGCGGGGGCCTCGGCAGCGGGCGCGGGGGTGGGTTCGGGGGTGGTCTCGGCAACCGGTTCGACCACCGGGCCGGGGGTGGGTTCGGCCACCGGGTCGGGGGTGGGTTCGGTGGGGGTCTCCTGAACGGGTTCCGGGGTGGATTCCGGGGCGGGTTCCGGGGTGGGAGCGGGCTCCGGCTCGGGGGCGGCCTCGGCCTGTGCCTCCGGCTCGGCAGCGGCCTTGACGGGCTCGGTGACGGGCTCGATGGGCTCGGGCTCGGTGATGGCGACGGCCTCGGGCTCGGTGTCGGCCTTGACCGGCTCCGGCTCGGTGATGGCGACGGGCTCCGGGTCGGGCTCGACGAGGGTTTCGGCCTCGGTCTCGGCCTTGGCCTCGGGCTCGGCCTTGACCTCGGTTTTGGCCTCGGCCTCGACCGGCTCCGGCTCGGCGGGGGTCTCGGTCTTGGCCTCGACCGGCTCCGGCTCGGCCACCGGCTCCGGCTCGGCCACCGGCTCCGGCTCGGCCTTGGCCTCGACCGGCTTCGCTTCTGCCACCGGCTCGGGATCCGTCTCCGGCTTCGCCTCGGCCACCGGCTCCGGCTCAGGTGCCGTCTCCGTCTCCGTCTCCGTCTCCGGCTTCGTCGACTCCGGCTTCGGGGCGGAGCCCTGCGAGGGGACCGTGGAGAGGGCCGCCTTGTCGAAGGCGGCCGCCACCAGGTCCGAGGCCAGACCGCTCTCGTCGGCGGACCGGGGCGAGGCGGGGGCGGGGACCTTGGGGGCCGGGGCGGTTTCGCGTACCGGAGCCGGCTCCGCGGCCGGCTCGTCCGCCGCAGCCGTCTCCGCGGCCTTGACCGGCTCGGACTCCGCGGGCGCGGTGCGTTCGGTCTGGGGCGGGACCGTGGCCGTCGGTGCGTCCTGCTCCGCGCGGTCACGGCCGAACACCTTGCGCAGCAAGCTCCGAATGCCCATGGGCGAGGCCTTTCGCGTGAGTTGAGTGCGAGAAATGTCCGACCTGCGGAAATTGATCCCTGGCCAGGGCGGATACGTAAGGTTAGCGGCCGGATCCGGCCCTTCGGTGGCGCGGCCCGCCCGTGGGAGAACCGAGCCGCGACCGAGCCCTGAACGAGTCCTGTGTGCGGACGCCGGGGGCCTGATGAGGGCCGGTCATCCGGGTCCGCCGGGGACCGGGACGGCTGCTCGGCGCGGGGGTGACGGTGCGTCCGGTGCGGGCGGCGCCCGTGCCCGTACCGGCCGGGGAGCGGGGCCCGAGCGACCGGAGACCGCGACCGGTCCGCCGGACAGGCCCTACAGTCGGAGGCATGGTTTCCGGTGGTGAGGCGCCGCAGGCGGAGGGCAGCGTACGGGTCGATGTCTGGATCTGGTCGGTCCGGCTGACGAAGACCCGTTCGCAGGCCGCTGCCGCCTGCCGCGCGGGACATGTGAAGGTCGCCGGTGAGCGTGCCAAGCCCGCCCAGGCGTTGCGCGTCGGCGACGAGGTACGGCTCCGGCACGCGGGCCGCGACCGGATCGTGGTCGTGTCGAAGATCGTCAGGAAGCGGGTCGGTCCGCCGGTCGCGGCGGAGTGCTTCATCGACAACAGCCCGCCGCCACCGCCGCGCGAGGTGGCGATCCAGGTTCCGGTACGGGACCGGGGCGCGGGCCGTCCGACGAAGCGGGACCGGCGCGAGATGGAGCGGCTGCGGGGGACCGGCACCACGGAGTGACGACGCGGCACCGTGCAGCGTGCCCGGTGCCCCGCCGCAGCCCCCTGCCCCTGCCTCCGTCCCCGTCCCCGTGTCCCTGCCCCTGCCTCCGTCCCCGTCCCCGTGTCCCTGCCTCCGTCCCTGCCCCTGCCCCTGTCCCTGCCCCTGCCTCGCCTCCGCCGCCGACTACGGCTGGGGCGAGGCGATCGCCCTGGCCGCCGCCACCTCTTGGCGCAGCGGGGCCAGTACGCCCTCCTCGTCGCCCGGGAGTTCGGCGCGCACCCCCACCAGGACCTCGCTCGTCCGGATCCCGTCGGCCAGCTCCCGCAGCTGCCGCCGGATCTCCGCGACCTCGCCCGGCGGCGGTTCGGGTGCTCCGTGGTTGACCCGGACCCGGGCCGCCGTCGTCGCGTCCACGATGCGTTCGACCGCGACGACCAGCGGCCACCACGCGGCGGCCCGGGTGCCGACCGGGGGCGGTTCGGTCAGGGCGCGCTGGAACTCGGAGCGCACGACCGACAGGTCGCGGTAGATCCGGCGCCGGGCCCGTACCCGTTCCGCGTGGTCGCCGGAGCGGCCCGGATCGAAGGCGTACGCCACGTAGTCGGCGATGTCCGTCACCGCGTCCGCGAGCCGGTGGCCGATCCGTACGTGCCAGCTCTCCGGCCACAGCAGATAGCCCGCCACCAGTACGATCGCGCAGCCGATCAGGCTGTCCAGGAGGCGCGGCCAGACCAGGTGGAAGCCCTGGTGGTTCAGCAGGTCGGACAGGAGCAGGATGACCGGGGTGATGGCCGCGGTCTGGAAGGCGTAGCCCTTCGCGGTGAGCGCCGGGATCAGCGCGGCGAGCACCACCATCACCGGCACGTCCCACCAGCCGATCGGCACCGCGGCGAGCACCGGTGCGGCGATCACGAGCCCGGCCACGGTGCCCACCGAGCGCAGCACGGCCCGGGAGAACACCGAACCGAAGTCCGGCTTGAGGACGAAGGTGACGGTGAGCGCGACCCAGTAGGAGCGCGGCACCAGCACCAGCGAGGTCAGCGCCTGGGCCAGCCCGATGCACAGGGCGAGCCGCAGCCCGTACCGCCAGGAGGCCCCGGAGAGCAGTACGTCGCGGGTGGCCCGCCGGATGCGGACCCCGAGCACGGCGGGGCGGCCGAGCCGGTCGTCGACGTTGTACGGGTCGGGGTCGGCCTTGTGCACGACGACCGCCGCGTGCCGCAGGGCGCTGTCCACCGCCCGGGTGGCGGGCGAGTCCGGTGCGGGCAGGGTGAGTTCGGGGCGGCCGGTGCGGCTCTCCTCGACGGCGGCGGCCAGTTCGCGCACCGCCGCCGGGATCTCGTCCGGGAGGCTGATCCGGCGCACATGGACGGCGGGCGCCGCCTCGACGAGCGGGATGACCACGTTGAGCTGGGCGAGCAGCCGCACCATGGCGTTGCTGCGGCCGTGGTAGCGGGCCCGGCGGGCCAGGATCAGGTCGTAGGAGGTGTTGAGGGACTGGGTGACGTCCTGGCGCCGCTCCTCGTACGCGTCGGTGCCCGCGGCGGCCAGCAGATCGGCGACCGCGAGGTAGGTGCCCGCGACCTGGACCCGCTCCGGGAGTTTCCGGCGCAACGGCCAGGCCAGCAGGGTCAGGGCGAGGACGAAGAGGCCGCCGACGAGGAGCAGCAGCGGCGCCACCCACCAGGGCCGCGGCAACGGCAGCCCGGCGCCCACCACCGCGTTGAGCAGGAGCAGCAGCCCGGACACGGAGGCGACGGCGCCGATCGTCGACATCATTCCGGAGACCAGGCCGACCAGGGTCAGCGCGGCGACGGCCGCCCAGCCGGTCCCGTGCACCAGCGTGCCGAGCATGACGCCGAGCGCGCCGAAGAGCTGCGGTACGGCGATATTGAGGATGCGCATCCGGTACGCGTCGGCGGTGTCGCCGATGACTCCGGAGAGGGCGCCCATGGAGACGAGCGCGCCGTACGCGGGCCGCTCCAGCGCGAAGCCGACGGCGAGCGGCGCGGCCAGGGAGACGGCGGCGCGGACGACGGCCGCCCAGGCGATGGGCGTGGCGGGCTGCGGGCGCAGTCCGCTCAGCAGCCAGGGGGGCGGTGCCGCCCGTCGCCGTCCGGATGCGGTTCCCGTGTCGGTCAACGCGTCCCCCTGAGTCGTGCGGTCAGCTGCGGTAGCCCTCGACCTCGTCGGCGGGCCGGACCTCCGCCGCGGCGGGATCCTCGCCGAACTCGCTCAGCGCACGGCGCTGTCGCAGCAGGTCCCAGCACTGGTCGAGCCGTACCTCAACGGTACGCAGCCGGGACTTCTCGTCCGCGCTCAGGCCCATTTCCCGGGTGGAGCGGTCGCGCAGGCCCCGTTCCTCGGAGATCAGCCCGCCGATGTCGTCGATGATGTCGCGTTCCCGTTCGTCCATGACGTCTCGTCTCCTTCGGGTTCTCCGGGGCGGCGGCCGCCGCTCGGGGCGTGGGGGCTCAGAGCACGATGACGGTCTTGCCGCGTGCGCCGCCCGTCCGGTTCCGGTCGAGGGCCTGCGGGGCCTTCTCCAGCGGGAGCTCGATGTCGATGGGCACCCGCAGCACGCCCTCGGCGGCGCCCGCGGCCAGCACGTCGAGCAGGACCGGGGAGGGTTCCAGCCGGAAGTCGATGCCGGTCACGCCGTCGGGCAGGTCGGTCCCGGCGGCGACGCCCCGGGTGGTGAGGGCGATGCCGCCGGGCCGGACCAGGGCGGCGTGGGCGGCGAAGGCGTCCGCGGTGGTGGAGACCAGGTCGACGAGGGCGTCGACGCCGTCCGGGCAGTGCTCCCGGACCGCCTCGCGGAGCGGGCGGGCGGTGACGTCGAGGGTGACGGCGGCGCCCAGCTCCGCCATCCGCCGGTGCTCGGCGCCGCGCACGGCCGCGATCACGCGGATGTCGCGGGCCGAGGCGAGCTGGGTCAGATAGCTGCCCACGCCCCCGGCCGCACCGAGCACCAGCAGGCTCTCGTGGCCGCGGACCACCACGGTCTCCAGGATCTGGGCGGCCGTCATCCCCGCGGAGGGGAGCGCGGCCGCGGCCCGGAGGGGGAGACCGGGCGGGACCACGGTGATGGCGGAGTCCTGGGGCACGGACACGTAGTCGCAGTACGTGCCACACCCGGCCGGGTTGGGCCGGGCGACCCGGCCGAAGACCTGGTCGCCGACGCGGAAGCGGTTCTCGCCGCCGCCGATCATGTCGACCCGGCCCGCGAAGTCCACCCCGACGACCATCGGGAACACCCGCGGGGCCGGTCCGTCGTCCGGGGAGCCCTGCGCGGTCTGCCAGTCCGTCGGGTTGAGGGCGGCGTACTCGATCCTGACCCGTACCTCGCCGGCCTCCGGCTCGGGCTTGGGCATCTCCACCAGTGCGGGGTCGGCCCGGAACGCGCCGACGGCTATGGCTCGCATGCGGAAGACCTCTCAGTCGCCCCCGGTCCGGCAGTCACGCATCCCACTCTTCCCCGGCCCGTCCGCCGCCGCACGTCGAGCCCGCGCGGCCCGGTCGCGCGGCGGCGTCCGGGGCCGGTACGGGGTTCGCCCCCGGGTCGTTCCGAGGCCGGCCCGTGCCGCCCCCGGGGTCATTCCGGGCCCGGCACGGGCCGTCCCCGGGCCGCCCGCAGCCGCAGCAGCACCGCGCACACCGCCACCGCGAGGCCCGCGGCGAACACCGCCCACACCGTGGTGCGCAGCGAGCCGGTCAGCGCGTCGTACACCGCCGCCGCCCCCGCGGTCTCGCTGTCCGGCACCTCGGACAGCACCCGGTCGCGGGCGACCGCGAGCACCGCGCGCAGCACCAGCGCGCCCAGGGCGAAGCCGAGTCCGGTCACGGCGGTGGCGGACAGCGCGGACGCCCCGGAGCGGCGGTGCCCCGGACCGCCGCCGCGCGCCCAGGCCACGGCCACGGCCAGGAGGGCGATCACGAGCGTGGCCACGGCGGGCCGGATGCCGCCCGCCCGCAGCAGCCGGAAGCTCTGGCGCAGCTGGTCGGCGCGGTCGGCGGAGATCAGCGTGATGTCGGTGTGCTGGACCGGGATGCGGTCGGCGAACGGCACCCCGTTCTCCTCCAGGTTCTGCTTGACCCGCTCGGTCACGGGCGCCAGGTCGATGGTCACGGCCTCGCCGGTGTTGCCGTCCAGGGCGGCGGTGACGGCCTCGTGGGCGGTGCGGTTGGCGGCGTTCCACGCGTCCTGGAAGGCATGGGTGGTGGTGAAGGAGAGCACCGCCTGGCGCAGGAAGTCCCGCACGGTGTCCTGGAGCGGCCCGGCCTCGATCTGCTTCATCGCGCCGTCGGTGATCAGATCGGTGACGGTGCTCCGTACATCGGCGTCGGAGGCGAGCGGGGCCACCGCGTCGACGTAGCGGTCGGTGTTGTCGATCTCCAGGTCCACCCAGGCGGAGAGCGCGCCGAACGGGACGAGGACGGCGAGCAGCACCACCAGTACCGCCGAGAGACCTGCCGAGAGATACGTCCGCACCCTCCCAGGGAATCCCGCGGACGGGCGGCGCGCCCCGGGGCCGTACGCCATCCGAGTTGCCGGGCGGCGCCGCCGGGTGTGCGCTGGAGGGAAAGCAGCCGCGGAAGGAGCACCCCGCCATGTCCACACACGCAGCAATGCCGGCCCGCGGACGGTCCGGGCCGAGGGCACGCGCACGCGGGCACAGCGCACTCTCCTGGGCGATCCCCGTGACGCTGGGCGCGGTGTACGGCCTCTACGCGTCGTTCGTCCTCCGCAACCACGGCGCGACCGGCTTCCGGCAGTTCTGGTACGGCCTGATCACCGCGGTGGTGCTCGCCGTCCTCTGCTTCGCGCTGGGCCGGATCCAGCACCGCATGCTGCCCCTGGTGCGGGCGGCGGCCTACGGGGCGCTGACGGCGGCGGCGATCGGCCTGCTGGTCGGGCTGACCGATTCGAGCGTGCTGAGGTCCTCGGCGCTGGGGCTGGCGGTCGGCCTCGGCATGTTCATCAGCACGTTCTACATCTTCTACACGCACGAGAGGACGTACCCCGTCCCGGGCAGCGGAACGTGAGCCGCCCGTAGCGTCCCGCTTGACCTTCTCCGTGGGGGAAGCCCCAGCATCGCCGATGCTGGGGCTTCCCTTTCGGTGCGAGGAGGTACGGGTGGAGCGCGAGGAGAGCGGTTCGCGGGTGACGATCGGGGCGTTCGCCCGGCTGTGCAGGCTGTCCGCGAAGGCACTGCGCCGCTACGACGAACTGGGGCTGCTCCCGCCGGCCCTGGTCGATCCGGCGAACGGCTACCGGTACTACGCCGAGGAGCAGGTGGAGACGGCCAGGCTGGTGGCCTGGCTGCGCCGGATCGGCATGCCGCTGGACCGGATCAAGGAGGTGGTCGCCCTCGGGGACCCGGCCGCGGCCGCCGCGTCGATCAGGGACTACTGGGCGCGGGTGGAGGCGGAGACGGCGGCCCGGCGGGACCTGGCCGTCTTCCTGGCCGACCATCTGTCCGAGGGGAAGGCGCCGGGCACGCCCGGCGTTCCGGGCGCGCTGGGAACGCTGGGCATCCGGTACGCGGCGCGCTCCGAGCAGGGGGCGGTCCGGGAGCACAACCAGGACGCGGCGTACGCGGGGGCCCGGCTGCTGGCCGTCGCCGACGGGTTCGGGGCGGGCGGCGCGGGGGCGAGCGCGGCGGCGATCGACGCGCTGAAGCCGGTGGTGCTCGGGGCGGCGGGCGCGGCGGGGCTCCTGAACGTCCTGGAGGACGCGGCGGAGCGGGCCGCGCGGGCGGTGCGGGAGGCGGTCGCCGGGAGCGGGGCGGGCGGTGCGTCGGACGGTTCGGGGACGACGCTGACCGCGATGGTGTGGAACGGGGCGCAGCTGGGGCTGGTGCACATCGGGGACTCGCGGGCGCATCTGCTGCGCGACGGCGAACTGTTCCGGATCACCCACGACCACAGCGTCGTCCAGTCGATGATCGACGACGGCTCGCTGACCGAGGCCGAGGCGGCCTCGCACCCGCGGCGCGCGCTGCTGCTCAGGGCCCTGGGAGCCGGGGACGGCCGCGGTGCGGGGGTCTCGACGGCCGATGTGCGGCTCCAGGAGGTCCGGCCCGGCGACCGCTATCTGCTCTGCTCGGACGGCCTCTCGACGGTCGTCGGCGGAGCGGAGACGGCCCGGGTGCTGGCCGGGGCGGACGGGCCCGGCACGGCCGTGCGGGAGCTGGTCGCCCTGGCCGTGGCGGCGGGCGGCCCGGACGACGTGTCCTGCGTGGTCGCGGACGTCGTATCGCTGTGACGTGGACGGGGGAGGTCGTGTCGCTGTGACGCGGATCGGGGGTGTGTCCCTGTGACACGGACGGGGAAGGTCGTGTCCCTGTGACGCGGATCGGACGTCGTGTCCCTGCGGCGCGTACGGGGGCGGGCCCGCGCACGTCCGTGCGGGCCCGCCCCGGCGGTCGTCAGCCGCGTACGACCGTCACCGGGCACGGCGCGTGCTGGGTGACGTGGAGGCTGACCGAGCCGAGCACGGTCGCCTTGAGGCCGCTGTAGCCGCGGGCGCCCACCACGAGGAGGTTCGCCCCCTCGGCCCGGTCCAGCAGGGACTGGGCGGGGTTGCCGATCACCACGACCTTGCTGACCGCCGCCGCGCCCTCGGCGCCCAGGGCCTCCTCCAGCGTCTCGGTGAGGGCCACGGTCGCCAGGGCCTGCGGGTCGAAGTCCTCCGGCATGCCGGGCATCATCGACGCCCAGCTCGTCGCCGGGTACTCCCAGCTGTTGACGGCCTCCACCGTGTCACCGGTCAGCTCCGCCTGGCGTACGGCCCAGTGCAGCGCCTTGACCGACGACTCGGACCCGTCGACGCCCACCACGATCCTGCCCATCACTGCCTCCAGCTCGGTTCGGCTCAGTGCGCGGACGCGTCGTACAGGCGAGCCCGTACGACGCACCTTTCGTTCCAACTCTAATCAAACCGGTACAACGCTTCCGGCGGCGGGTGGGCTCAGTCCAGGCGGAGGTCGGCGAGCTGCTGCTCGAACGGCACCACCTCGTCGTCGAGCCCGAGCGCCCTCGGCGCCCCGGAGGCCGCCCGGCCGCCCGTGATCATGGCCGCGAGCTCGCCGCCCGCCCGCCGGATGCGGGATGGCAGGCCGTCGGTGTACTCGTCGCCGGACGCGCCCCAGTCCTCCGACGCCGCGTACACGGACGTCGGGACGACGGTGGCGCGCAGGTAGGCGAAGAGCGGGCGCATCGCGTGTTCCAGGACCAGCGAGTGGCGGGCGGTGCCGCCGGTCGCCGCGATGACGACGGGCTTGCCGGTCAGCGCGGTGTTGTCGATCAGGTCGAAGAACGACTTGAACAGTCCGCTGTACGAGGCGGTGAACACGGGCGAGACGGCGATCAGCCCGTCTGCCTCGGCCACCTCCTTGATCGCCGTGTCCAGGGCGGCCGGCGGGAACCCGGTGACCAGGTGGTTGGCGATGTCGACGGCCAGGTCGCGCAGCTCCACCACCCGGACCTCGACCGGGCGGTCCTGCTCGGCCAGCAGCCGCTCACGGGCGGCCCCGGCCAGCCGCTCGGCCAGCAGCCGGGTCGAGGACGGGCTGCTCAGCCCGGCCGACACGGCGACGATGCGCAGGGGCTCGGTGGCGAAGGTGCCGGACGCGGTGGACATGGCGGACATGGCGGTCAGCCCTCCTTCGAGGCAGAGGCAGAGGCAGAGGCAGAGGCGGTGGCCGTGGCCGTGGTGGCCGTGGCGGCGCGGGCGGCCGCGACGGCCGGGTGGACGGGCGCGGAGTCCGGGACCCCGGCCGGGCGCAGAGCGGCGAACTCCTTGCGCAGCACCGGGACGACCTCCTCGCCGAGGATGTCGAGCTGCTCCAGGACGGTCTTCAGCGGCAGCCCCGCGTGGTCCATCAGGAACAGCTGGCGCTGGTAGTCGCCGACGGCGTCCCGGAAGGACAGGGTCCGCTCGATGACCTCCTGCGGCGAGCCGACGGTCAGCGGCGTCTGCCGGGTGAAGTCCTCCATCGAGGGCCCGTGGCCGTAGACCGGCGCGTTGTCGAAGTACGGGCGGAATTCCCGTACCGCGTCCTGCGAGTTCTTCCGCATGAACACCTGGCCGCCGAGGCCGACGACGGCCTGTTCGGCGGTGCCGTGCCCGTAGTGCGCGTACCGCTGCCGGTACAGGCTCACCATTTTTTTGGTGTGCTCAATGGGCCAGAAGATGTTGTTGTGGAAGAAGCCGTCACCGTAGTACGCGGCCTGCTCGGCGATCTCCGGCGAGCGGATCGAGCCGTGCCAGACGAACGGCGGGACGCCGTCCAGCGGGCGCGGGGTCGCGGTGAAGGACTGCAACGGGGTGCGGAACTTGCCCTCCCAGTCCACGACGTCCTCGCGCCACAGCTTGTGCAGCAGCGCGTAGTTCTCGATGGCGAGCGGGATGCCCTGCCGGATGTCCTTGCCGAACCACGGATAGACCGGTCCGGTGTTGCCGCGCCCCATCATCAGGTCGACCCGGCCGTCCGCGAGGTGCTGGAGCGTCGCGTAGTCCTCGGCGATCTTCACCGGGTCGTTGGTGGTGATCAGCGTCGTGGACGTGGAAAGGATCAGGTTCTCGGTGCGGGCGGCGATGTAGCCGAGCGTGGTCGTCGGCGAGGACGGGACGAACGGCGGGTTGTGGTGCTCGCCGGTCGCGAAGACGTCGAGGCCGACCTCCTCCGCCTTCTGGGCGATGGCGAGCGTGGCCTTGATCCGCTCGTTCTCGCTCGGTGTCCTGCCGGTCGTCGGGTCGGTGGTGACGTCTCCGACGGTGAAGATGCCGAATTCCATGGCCCGCCTCCAGAAACCTAGTTTGGTTGAACGTTGAACTATGTGGACACACCCTACAACGGGGCACCCCCCTGACCTATTCCGCGGGGGGTCCCCGGGCCGTTGCGTACCCTGGACGGGACGCGCGGACCGGCACGGACCGCACCTTCGGCGGAGGCGGGCAGGCAGGCAGTGAGCGAGAACGGCAGCGAGAGCGAGCGCTGGAAGGAGCGCGGCGTCGCCCTGCGCGTCTTCGTCTACGTCTTCGCCACGCATCTCTTCGCGGGCTTCATCTGGATCCTCTTCTACGTCGGCGAGCACGCCAAGAAGTAGCGGCGGCCGGAGCGGGGAGGCGCCCGGGGAGGACGCGGCCCCGCCCCCGATGCGGACCCCGTAGGTTGGGGCGCACCACCCGTGACGCTCACTTCGGAGGACAGGTGCCGGCGCTCCAGCGGATCACCGCACGCAACGCCCGTTTCCAGCAATGGGAATCGCTGCTCGGCAACCGGAACAAGCGCTCGCGGGCAGGGGAGTTCCTGGTGCAGGGCGTGCGCCCGATCTCGCTGGCGGTGGAGTACGGCTGGCCCGTCAGGGCGCTGATCCACGACGGCGGACGGACGTTGTCCGGGTGGGCGCGGGAGCTGCTGCGCACGGTGGACGCCGAGCGGATCGCCATGGCGCCCGAACTGCTGGCGGAACTCGGGGAGAAGGACGGCGGCGCGCCGGAGCTCGTCGCCGTGGTCGGGACGCCGTCCGACGATCTCGGCCGGATCGGGGCCGACAACGGTTTCCTCGGCGTCATGTTCGACCGGCCGACGAGCCCGGGGAACATCGGCAGCATCATCCGTTCCGCGGACGCCTTCGGCGCGCACGGCCTCATCGTCTCGGGGCACGCCGCCGATGTGTACGACCCCAAGTCGGTGCGCGCCAGCACCGGTTCGCTCTTCGCCCTGCCGACCGTGCGCGTGCCGTCGCCCGACGACGTGATGGCCTGGGTCGAGGAGCGGCGGGCCGCGGGACAGCCGATCGTGCTCGTCGCCACCGACGAGAAGGGCGACTGCGACGTCTTCGACTTCGACTTCACCCAGCCGGTGCTGCTGCTGATCGGCAACGAGACGTCCGGGCTGAGCAACGCCTGGCGCCGGCTGTGCGACCACACGGTCAGCATCCCGATGACCGGCTCCGCGAGCTCCCTCAACGCCGCCAACGCCGCGACCGCCGTGCTCTACGAGGCACACCGCCAGCGCCTCACCAGAAAGCGCTGACACCCCCGGCCCGGGGACCACACCTGTGGCCCGGGGACCACGCCCCCGGCCCGGGAACCACGCCCCCGGCCCGGGGACCACACCTGCGGCCCGGGAGCCACACCCCCGGCCCGGGAACCACGCCCAAGGTCGTAGGACCACGGCCCCGGGGCGAGCGGGTCCCTGTGCCGAGGCGGTCGCGGGCACCCGCTGCCTACCCTGGGCCCGGCTACGCGTGAGGCGTGCCGCCGCCGGGCAGGAGAGAGCCACCATGCCGTTCACCGCACGGACCCATGTCCGCATCGCCAGGCCGTCCCGCGATCTCGGCGCGGCCGAGCGGTTCTGGGCGGACGGCCTCGGCCTCGACGTCCTCCATCGCGCCGAGGCGGGCCGCGAACCCGGCACGCACGACCTCCTGATGCTGGGCCACCCGGACGCGTCCTGGCACCTCGAACTCGTCCACGGCGGCGACCACCCCACCGACCCCCGCCCCACCGAGGAGGACCTGCTCGTCCTCTACTTCGACGGCCCGGTGCCCCAGGAGACGGTGGACCGGCTGCGCGAGCACGGCGGCAGGCAGGTCGCGTCGCCGAACCCGTACTGGAACGAGTGGGGCGTCACCATCGAGGACCCGGACGGCTACCGGCTCGTGCTCTGCCGACGCGGCTGGTCCAACTCCTGACGGATGGCCGGACGGGCGGGCCGGACCGGGTGCCACGGACTCGGGGTAACCGTCGCCCGGCCGCCCTGTCAGCTGTTGTCGGTGATCTCTTCGACCTTGCTGTACAGCGCGGCCTTGGCGTCCGCCATACGGCCCGGGTCGGGCCGTGGATGAACCCAGCGATTCCGGTGGAAGACCGTTCGCGGCATCGGGGCGCTGTGCAGGAAATCGGTGAACGAAGCGTCTGCCCACGGCGGCACCCACGCGCCCGAGCGGCAGACGAAGACGAGATCGAACGCCACGGCCGGGGGCGCGGCGGAGCACAACCCCTCTCGGACCGTGACCGGACCATAGGGCGCGCGTTACCATCGCCCCATGACCTCCGTACCGTGCCGGAACTGGTGGCGCTCCTTCTAGGAGCGGCCGCCTCCCTCTGCATGGAATCAGGGCCGTTCATCATGGACGGCCCTTTTCGTTGCCCTCGTACGGGTGCGGATGCCGGTGATCACGGCGGGCCGTCCTCCACGCAACCACCATCGCGAGGAGAGAGAACCAATGAGCACAGCCACCGCCACCGCCACCGCGACCGGCGTCGAGCTGGAAGCACGGATCCGGCAGGCCCCGGGGCAGTTCCGGGTGATGACCGGGGACCGGCCCACCGGGCCCCTGCACCTCGGGCACTACTTCGGCACGCTGCACAACCGCGTCCGGCTCCAGGAGCTCGGGGTGGACGTCTTCGTGATCATCGCCGACTACCAGGTGCTCACCGACCGGGACGTCGCCGACCGGCTCGGCGCGTACATGGAGGGGATGGTGCTGGACTACCTGGCCATCGGCATCGACCCGGCCCGCTCGACGGTGTTCAACCACAGCGCCGTGCCCGCGCTCAACCAGCTGATGCTGCCGTTCCTGAGCCTGGTCTCCGTCGCCGAGCTGAACCGCAACCCCACCGTCAAGGACGAGATCGCCCACTCCCGGCAGTCGGCCGTGAGCGGGCTGATGTTCACCTACCCCGTGCACCAGGCCGCCGACATCCTGTTCTGCAAGGGCAACCTGGTGCCGGTCGGGCAGGACCAGCTGCCGCACCTCGAAGTCACCCGGACCGTCGCCCGGCGCTTCAACGAGCGGTACGGGGCGGTCTTCCCGGAACCGGACGCGCTGCTCTCCGCCGCGCCGCTCCTCCTCGGCACCGACGGCACCAAGATGAGCAAGAGCCGGGGCAACTCCATCGCGCTCGGGGCCGACGCCGACGAGACCGCCCGGCTGATCAAGGGCGCCAGGACGGACACCGAGCGGCACATCACCTACGACCCCGAGCACCGGCCCGGGGTGTCCTCGCTGGTGCTGCTGGCGGCGCTCTGTCTGGACCGGGACCCGCACGCCGTGGCGGAGGAGATCGGCGGTGGCGGTGCGGCCGCACTCAAGCGGACCGTGACCGAGGCGGTCAACAGCCGGATGGCGCCGATCCGGGCCCGGCGGGCGGAGTACGCGCGGGACCTGGGGTATGTGCGCTCGGTGCTCCGGGCGGGGAACGCACGCGCCAATGAGATCGCGGGGGCGACGCTGGACGAGGTGCGGGGGGCGATGGGCGGCCGGTTCTAGGGCGTGTCGTGCGGGCCGGTCGGTTCCAGGGCGTGTCGTCCGGGCCGGTCGGTTCCAGGGGCTCTCGTCCGGGCCAGTCGGTTCCCGGGGCTCTCGTCCGGGCCCGTCAGTTCCAGGGGCTCTCGACCAGGCCCGGCCGGTACTCACCCGTCTCGTCCGGGCCCGGCCAGGCGCCCCGGGCCGCCACTTCCAGGATCAGGGCCGCGATGTTCCAGGCGTCGTCCGCGCCGCTGTGGTGGCGGCCCTCCAGCGGGAGGCCCGCCACCTTGAGGGCCTGGGCCATTCCGGGGCGCTTGCGCAGCCCGTAGGCGGCGGTGAAGGGGAGCTTCGCGTTGATGTGGCGGTGGCCGAAGGGGTACCGGGTGCCGGTCGCCCGGCACTGGCGGATGAACTGGTTGCGGTCGTAGTCGCCCCAGCTGGCCCAGGGGCGTACGCCCGACTCGTGCGTGGCGGCGAGCAGGCGGCAGGCCTCGGCGAAGGGGACGCCCGTGTCCACCTCGGCCTGGGTGAGGCCGGTCAGCTCGGTGCAGAAGGCGCTGACCGTGGACCGGGCCGGCCGGACCAGGATCCGGTGCCGGGCGAGCCTTCCCCCGGCCCCCGGCCCCTTTCGATTTCGATTTCGATCAGGGGATACCCGGCCGGCCGCGCTCAGGTCGACCACCGTCAGCCCGATCTCGATGATCTCGCTCACCGCACCGGGCGGCGGCTGCCCGTCCCAGCAGGTCGCCTCGATGTCGATCACGTTGAGGAGGTCGGGGGCGTCGGTGTCCATGAGGGGCAGGGTAGGGGCGGGCGCGCGTCGGGGCACCCGGATTTCGAGTGCCCCGGAGTCCCGCCGGAGCCCTGGAGCCCCGCACCCCGCACCCCCGGGCGCTGCCGCCGCGAGCGGTCAGCAGCCGGAGCCGGTTCCGGGGTACGAGCCCCAGATCCAGTTGCAGCTGCTGGGGTTGCAGCTTTCGGCGTTGCACTCGAACTCGTAGGCCACGGTTCTTCTGTTCGCCTCGGTGTGCGATGCCGTGGCGTAGGACACGGCTCCGAACCCGAAAGCGCCGGCCAGCGCCACGGCGGCGATACGACTGGTGATGATTGTCCGCATTGTCATGAACAGCAGTGTAATCAGGGGAAGTTGACCTGACCAGGGCCGCGCGGTCGCACCGGTCCGCGATGGCCGTGCCCCGGTCGGCCCCGTGCCGTACACGGCCTACGACCTCGGCGCCACACCCTGCCGCCTGCGCAGGAGTTCGGCCAGGCCCCGGCGGGTCGCGGCGATCACCACCCGGTCCTCGGGGCGCAGTACGTACCCGGGGTGCAGGTCCCACACCAGGCCGGACGGGTGGTCCGGGGCGACGGGGCCGGGCGTGGCCAGGTCCGGGCGGCGGTCCTCGGGCGGGGTGGCGTCCAGGGCGAGGACCCGCCAGGCGCCCGAGCGGAACGCCTGCTCCACCGTGCGGCCCTCCAGCTGCGGATGGCCCGCCACCTCGACCGCCGCGAACAGCATCACCTTCCGCTCGACCGGGATCGCGCCCAGGATCTGGCGGCCCATCATGGCGACCGCGAAGGCCGGGGCGGCCAGGTGGGAGACGGAGCGGGAGCGGGTCACGGCCTGGGGGTGGGCGGTGCGCAGCGTGCGGTAGACGGCGGTGGCGAACTCGTCGTCGTACAGGCGCAGCGCCACCCGCAGGTCCGGCTTGACCGAGCGGGCGTAGAGGGCCGCCTCCAGGTTGGTGGTGTCGATGCTGGTCAGGGCGAGGAGGGCGCGGGAACGCTGGATCTTCGCCGCCTCCAGCACCCCTTCCTGTGTGACGTCGCCGAGGACCACAGGCACATGCAGCCGCCGGGCCACCGCGATGCCGCGCGCGTCCGGGTCGTCCTCCACGCACACCACGGGAACGCCCAGCTCGCGCAGCCGGACGAGGACCCGCGTACCGATCTTGCCGAGGCCGAGGAGGACCACATGGCCGGAGAGTCCGCGGGGCGGGCGGCGCAGCGAGGACGCCGTGCGGAGGGAGCCGAAGGCTTCCAGGACGCCCGCGACGAGGAGGGGGAGGAGCATCAGTCCGGCGACACCGGAGAGGAGTTGGATGATCTGGCGGGCCGTAGGGTCACCGATCGCCGGGTCGCCCATCGCGAACAGGTCGAGCAGGGTGAGGTAGGTGGCGTGCACCGGGTTGTCGCCGGTGGTGATCGTGGAGGCGATGGCGAGGCCGAGCACGGCCAGGCCGACGCCCAGCGCCGACCAGCGCAGCCGCCGCGAGAAGACCTGGCCGAGGGGCGCGCCCCGGCCGCCCATCCGGGGCGGCGGGCCGGGCGGACCGGCCTGGCTGACCGCCTCCAGGACGATCGTGCCGCGCCCCGTCGCCGCCGCCACCTGGCGCTCGTCGGGGAGCAGCCGGGGGCCTTCGTCGCCGCTGCTGTCGGACCCCTCGGTGCCCGCCGGGTCGTGGGTGGTGGAGGAGAGCAGGGCGAGGGTGCACAGGCCGGGGTCGGCGATCTGGCCGCCCCCGGGCGGGGTGCGTTCGGCGGCGCGCAGCAGCAGGCCCTCCGCCTGGATGACCTTGCTGGAGCCGGTGAGGACGGTCGCCGCGAGGGCGGGTGCGGCGGTGTCGGCGTCGGAGAGGACGGTGGTGGAGGCGTCCAGCGCGGCCCGGTCCAGGCCGGGGGAGGCGACGGCGGCGGCCTGGTCGAGCAGGGTCTCCAGGTGCTGGCCGAGCTTGCGGTTGTAGAGCCGGATGACCAGCCGGAGGCGGGGGTTGATGCGGCGGGCGGTCAGCGCGGCGCGGATGTTGCGCTCGTCGTCGTCGTAGACCAGCGCCAGTGCGGCGGCCGATTCGACGCCCGCCTCCTCGAACGCCTCGTCGGACGGCTCCGGCGCCTCCAGGATGCGGACCGCCTCCACCCCGGCGTTGGTGTCGTCGCCGAGCGCGTCGGCCCCGCCCTGCCCGCCGCCGTTGCGGATCATCGCCGAGGACATGCGGCCGAAGAGCGCCGCCGCCCGGCCCCGCCCGGTCAGCGGCAGTTCGGGGCGGCGGGCGTCGCGTCCGGGCGGCAGGACGAGGGTGACCCGCTCCCCGTACACATAGCGCAGTTCGACGGCGAGTCTGCGGGCCAGCGCGTCATCGCCGCAGACGACCATGTGCGCGCCGAACGGGGAACGTTGGGGCTGCTGGGGAAGTGGGGGCACATGACCCAGCATGCCTCGGTCCTCTCCTGCGTGGGTGTCCGTCAGTGGTCTTCGGCGGGTGCGGCGGGCGGCGGAGCCGCGTGCCGGGCCTGCGGGTTGCTGAGCACATGGCGCGGGTCCGCGACCCGGGCGATGGCCGACTCGACCGCCGCGATCCGGTCCGCGAGCAGCCCCAGCGCGGCGACCGCCCGGGTCATGGGGTCGCCGTCCGGGCCGCCCAGGGCCTGGGTGCGGACGTAGGAGGCGGTGATCGCGGACCAGCGCGCGGACTGCTCGGGGGTGAGGCGGCCGCGCAGCGCGGCGAGTTTGAGCAGGTTGGACTCCGCGCCGGAGGTCAGTGTCTGGGCCTCGCCCGCGTAGTGGTCGTCGACGACGGCGGACAGCTCCGCGTCGTTCATCACCGGGACGATCCGCTCGGCGATCTTGTTCATGTCGCGGTAGGAGCCCTGGAGCCGGAACGGCGGCTCGGTGCGCGTCGCGTCGGTCTGCGCGGCCGAGGCGATGTACGCGGCGTTCACGGCCAGCACCGTGTCCCGGGCGGTCAGCAGATGGCGCAGGACCGCGACGATCCGGTCCGTCTCGGCGGGCGTGTACGGGTGCTCCAGCCGGTCCGCCCGTGCCGAGGAGTCGCCGGAGGCGAGCCGTACGAACAGGGCGAGGTCGTCGCGGGAACGCCCGGCGAGCGGGGCCAGCACCGGGTTGGCGGTCAGCGCGTTCTCCACGAAGCTCAGCGCGAAGACGTCCTCGCGGCCGCTCAGCACCTCGCCGAGGTTCCAGACGTCGGCCCGGTTGGCGAGCATGTCCGGGATGCGGAACCGCTCGCCGGACTCGGTGTACGGATTGCCCGCCATGCACACCGCGAACCGCTTGCCCCGCAGGTCGTGGCTGCGCGGTTCGCCGTCCCGGACGCCCTCGATCCGCCGGGTGGCGTCGCAGAGGGAGATGAACTTCTGGAGCAGTTCGGGCGAGGTGTGCTGGATGTCGTCGAGGTAGAGGAGTGTGTTGTTGCCCGCCTCCAGCGCGAAGTTGATCTTCTCGACCTCCTGGCGGGCGGTCGCGGTGCGGGCCTGGGCCGGATCGAGCGAGGTCACGTCGTGGCCGAGGTTGGGCCCGCTGACATTGACCAGGACCAGCCCCA
The DNA here is from genome assembly GCF_042799335.1 of Streptomyces sp. NPDC057697. Lineage (NCBI taxonomy): Bacteria > Bacillati > Actinomycetota > Actinomycetes > Kitasatosporales > Streptomycetaceae > Streptomyces > Streptomyces sp. NPDC057697. Next base: position 438,820 of record NZ_JBHVJA010000003.1, read on the forward strand.
GCCGGTCGGCCACGTACTCCATCAGCGTGGTCTTGCCGTAGCCGGGCGGCGACACGAGCAGCAGCAGACCCTGTGAGTCGGTGCGCCGGTCGGCGTCGGCGGTGCCGATCTGCTTGGCGAGGCTGTCGCCGATCAGCGGCAGGTACACCTCGTCCAGCAGCCGGTTGCGGACGAACGCCGACATGACGCGCGGCCGGTGGTCGTCCAGCCGCAGCCGGGCCCGCTCGGCGCTCACCAGCGCGGTGCGGCGGCGCTGGTAGGCGCGGAAGCCGGGGACGGTCACGGCACGGAACTCGGCGGTCCGGGCGAGGAGTTCGTCGAGCCGGACGTCCAGGGTGCCCCGGTCGATGCGCGGGTGGGTGCCCAGCAGGCCGTCCACCCGCGCGGTGAGCGGGGCCTCGCAGTCGTAGCGGTCGAGCAGCGGCTCCGGGCAGAGCTCCACGGCGACGGCCTCCGCGAGGTCCCCGGCGTCGATCGGGGTGCCGCTCGCGGCGGCGTACGAGCCGAGCCAGCCCTCCACGAGCTGGCGGCGGGACGGCAGGTCGTCGCCGAGCGCGGCGAGGTCCTCGTCGTAGGCCGGAGTGCCGGTCGTGCGGCGGAACTTGTCCAGGAAGGTGCGGGCGGCGCCGCTGGTGACGAACCCGGCCGGGCCGCTGGTCAGCTCCTCGAAGAGGTACCCGGCGACGGCGGACGGGGTCACGCCCGGGGGGACGGCCGCTTCCCCGGCGGCGGACGGGGTCTCGCCCCCGATGGCGACCGCCTTTCCGGCGGCGGGTGGAACCTCGCCCCCGGGGACGGTCGCCTTTCCGGCGGCTGACGGCCCGTCGCCCGCGATGACGGCCGCCCACTCCTCCCGCAGGGCGTCCACGGCCGGGGTGAGGCCGAAGGTGTCACGGGCGCGGGCCAGCGAGAGCGCCCGCCGGGTCCAGGACGCGCGCCGGTCCTCGTCCGCCCCGTACGTCCAGAAGAGCTGGGCCGCCGCCCGGACGGCGGGCGGGAAGCGCAGCAGTCCGGCCCCGGCGTGCAGCCGCAGCAGGGCGGTGAGGATCGCGGTGGCGTCCTCGTCGTGGACCCCGCGCTGATGGCCCTCGTCGTACGCGGCCGCCGCCGACTCCCGCACCAGGGAGGTGAGAGCGGCCGGGTCCAGGGCGGCCAGGGCGTCCGCGCCCCGCTCGTCGAGGAGCCGGGCGGCCAGATGCTCGCCCCGGTAGACCCGTGGGGACTCCGAGGGGAGGGTCTGCTCCCAGTACGGGCGGCTCGCCTCGAACTCCGGGTCGGTGACCGGGGCGCGGTAGTCGGTGCCGGTGAGGGCGAACGACAGCCGGTCCCCCTGCGGGACGAGCGTCAGGTCGAAGGGCTGGGTGTTCACGGCGAACCGGTGCCGGCCCAGCCGGATCGTGGCGCCGTCGTCCGCGTACAGCTCGCTGCGGTCGCGCAGCGCCCGCCCGGCCTCCTGGCGGGCGGCCAGCAGCTGTCCGTCCAGCTCCTCGGCGCGCACCGGGTCACCGAGGCCGCGCAGCTCCTCGGCGGTGCGGCGGATCTTGGCGACCATCGGGTCGGAGGCGAAGTAGGTGTGGACGGCGTCCTGGTCGGGCAGGGCGGCCAGCCGCCGGGAGACCGTCTCCAGGACCCGGGCGGCCGAGTCCGCCAGCCGCTCCGCGCGCCGGGCGCGGGCGTCCTGGAGGGTCTGCTTGCGGGCCGAGAACGCCTCGTACACCTCCGTGCGGCGCTCGGCCAGCTCGGCGAGGAAGTCGTCGAACTCCGCGAACCGGGACTCCAGGTTTTCCAGCTGGAGCAACAGCCGGGCAAGTTGGTCGTCGCAGGCGTCCGGGGTGTCCGCCGCGGCGATCGCGCCCGTGACGGCCTGTCCGAGCAGGGCGAACTCGGCGGAGAACTCGGCCCGGCCCTCGTGGTCGAGGAGTTCGCGGCGGCGGGCTTCGAGCGTGGCGCGGGCCCGGTTGACCCCGCCGAGGACCTCCGCGATCCGCTCCAGGATCGACGTACGGACCGTGGTGTCCCCGATGTCGAGTCCGGCGACGACGTCCGTGACGGTGCTCAGACCGGCCGTCATCCCGTCCAGCCGGTCGCCCAGCGCCGCCGCGTCCGCGACGGTGGCGAGCGCGGCGGCCTCGGCGCCGAGCGCGGCGATGTCGTCGTGGTAGCCGGTGAAGGCGTCGTCCCGGCCGAGGAACGCGACGGCGCGCTGGGCGGCCGATTCGAGGTCGGCGGCGGTCGCGGCGGAGAGTTCGGAGATCCGCGCGGTGTCCGCGTACCGCATCTCGGCCAGGGTCGCCAGATGGCCGTGGGCGTGGCGCAGTTCGGTGAGCTGGTCGACCCAGGCGGCGGCCGAGCGGGGGGCCTCGCCGCGGATCCGGCGGACGAGCGCGGTGAGGCGGTCGGCCGCCGCGTCGAGCGCCTCGGCGGCCTGCCGGGTCAGCTCCCGCACGGTCTCGAACTCGACGACGACCTGTTCGGCGGTGGCCCTCAACTCCGCCAGTGGGGCGGCCAGATCACCGAGTTCGCCGTCGTCGAGCCAGTGGTAGCGGTCGGTGGCGCGGGTGCAGTCCGCGACCAGTTGCGCGTAGACGGCGGCGGTCGGGGTGGTCTCGGCGGCGCTGTGCGCCAGCGCCAGGCAGTCGGAGATCCCGCGCACCAGGTCGGCGTTGCCGATCCGGGCGAGCGGGCCCGTCCCGGCGGGGCGGGAGGCCGCGTGGGTCTCGGAGACGTACGGGGTCGCCCAGCGCTGCAAGGGGTGCACCCGGGCCGGTTCGTCGCCGCCCGCGGGGGTGCGCAGCAGGATCAGCGTGCCGTCGTCGAGCAGGGCGTGGCCGCGGCCCTGGAGCGGGGTGGCGACCTCCTGCCGGATCAGGTTGTACGGCAGGAGCAGGCCGCGGCCGTCGTCGGGGGAGCGGAAGACATAGAGGACGTCCTCGCCGTTCGGGGAGCGGACGGCGCCCTCGAAGACCGGGTCGGTGAGCGGCTCGGCGATGTCGAAGGTCTTGGCGGTGCCGGTGGTGAGGTAGTAGCCGCCGGGGAAGATGATCCCCTGGTCCTCCGGGAGCCGGTGGCAGGCCGGTCCGATGCCGTCCAGCCGCCGCACGGTGCCGAGCAGCGAGTTGAAGACCAGATACCGCCAGGACTCCTCGTTGTACGGGCGGACGCGGAGCAGGACCAGCGGACCGATCGTGGCGTGCCCGACCTCCGCGTCGGCGAGCGACTGGAGGGGTTCGGCGACCGGCTCCCGGTAGATCCCGTCCGGGGTGTCGGTGTCGTTCACCGTCTTCACGGTGAGGGCGCCGTTGAGCGTGTCGACGAAGAGGACGGCGTCGTCCACGCCGTTCCCGCCGACCGCGATGTGCGGGTGCCGGCCCAGCACGTGCGACTCGCGGCCCGCGACGGTCCAGGTGAAGTCGTGCGACGGCGGGAAGACGTGGTCCCGGTCGCCGCGCGCGTCGAGGAACGCGCCGGGCGAGCCGTCCGGGCCGAGCGCCCAGCGCAGCACCCGGATGCCGTCCGCGCTCTCGCCGGTACGGAAGACGGCGAGCAGCTTTCCGTCCACCCGGCGCAGCCGCAGCAGCCGGGCGTCGCGGAAGTAGCGGTGCAGCCCGGTGAACTCGCGTACGAAGCCTTCGTCGGCCGGCGGCCCGTCCTCGACGGGCTCCCCCAACTCGGGTCCGTACAGCGCCAGTACGTCGGACACCTCGGCCGGATCCGGTGCGCCGGGGCCGCGTTCGAAGCCGAACAGCAGCTGCCCGCCGACGGCCACCAGGTCGCGGGGCACGGCCGGGCGCGCGGTGCGGAGCTGCTCGGTGCCGGTGAGCCGGAGCTCGGTCGAGCCGAACTCCTCGGTGCGCCGCGCGTTGAGCTCCTCGGCGCGGCGGGCCAGCTCGCCGGCCCGGTCGCCGAGCCTGCGGCGCAGCACGTCGTAGGTCCCCGCGTCCACGGGGCCGCCGGTGGGCGCTGCGGTCGTGGTGTCGGTGTCCATGCGTACGGCTTCTCCCTGCGAGGTGTTACGGGGTGTGGTGGGGCGGGTTCGTCGCGCCGGACGGGCTCCGGGTGCCCCGCCCGTCCGGCGGTCCGCGCCTGCCCCGGGCCGGGACCGTGGCGTCCCGGCGTACGCCCGGGGGCGTGGCCCGCGACGTCCGGCGCGTGCGCCCCCGGGCCGGCGGACCGTCCTCGTACGGGGTGCACGGGGGCGATACCGGCCAGGCGGCGAGCGTACGTGCCGGGCGCCGCGAGCCTGACGGGGCTGCGCGGCCGGGGCCGGGGCCGGCGTCCGGACCGGGGCTGGCGTCCGGACCGGCGTCCGGACCCGGTCGTGTCGGAGCGGGCGGGACCGGGTCGGGTCGGGTCGGAGCGGGCCTGGCCGGGTCCGAGTGGTCCTGGCCCGGTCCGAGCGGGAGGCCGTCGGGCCCTTCGGCCGGGTCGGACCGGGTTCATCCGGTTCATCTGGCCCGTCCGACCTGCTCCGACCCGCCCCGCCCGGCGTGGACCCGGTCGGACCGGGTTCGTCCGGCCCCGCCCGGCCCCGTCCTGCCCGCCCGGACCCGCCCGGCGTGGACCGGGTCGGACCGGGCCGGGCCGGACGCGCGGTCCTAGGCGACCGGTGCCGCCCCGTTCCGCGAGACGGGCACGGCCGGGGCCTCCGGCGCCGCGCCGGTCACCGCGGAGACCGGGAGATCGGCCAGTCCCATCTCCTTGGCGGCGGCCAGCAGCTGCTGCACCTGGGCCGGTGCGACCCCGGCCCCCGGGGCCCGCATCATCCGCATCAGCAGCGCGGACACCGTCAGGTTCTGCACGTCGCCGGTGGACACCGAGCCCAGTACCCGGGTCAGGTCGTCCGTGAACGAGGAGGAGCCGTCGAGCCACGGGGCCGCGAGGGCCTTCGCGGTGTCCGAGTTCTCCATGAACCCGTCGAAGCTCTTGCCCATCGAGATGGCCGAGACCAGCCGGTCGAAGAAGACCGACTCCCCGCCGACGATGTCGATGTCGGCGTTCTCCAGGCCGGTGGCCAGCACCGTCGCCTGCGCCTCGGCCACCTGCCGCTGCACGTCGAGCCCGGCCAGCCGGATCTCCTTCTCCGCGGCGAGCCGCAGCCGGTACTCCTCGTGCCCGCGCGAGGCGTCGTCCAGCGCCGCCATCGCGGCCGCCTTCTCGGTCAGTCCCGCCGCCTCGGCCTTCAGCTTCTCACCGATCATCGCCGCGTCCGCCGTGGCCTGGGCCTGGGTGCCCTCGGCCGCAGCCAGCGCCTTGAGCCTGGCCCCCTCCGCCTCGGCCTTGAGCCGGGCGGACGTGGCCTCGGCCTCGGCGAGACCGGCCTTCTCGATGACGTCCGCCTCCGCGTCCCGCACCTGGACCTCCGCCAGGCCGGGCGCCGCGGACTCGGCCTGGACCCCCTCGGCCAGCCGCAGCTTGGCCTGGGCGTCCAGGTCGGCGGTCTTCAGCCGGGCCTCCGCGAGCGTCAGCTGTTCGGCGGCCAGGTGGGTGGCCGCGGCCTCGGCCGCCTCGGCGGCCTTGATGTCCTTGACCAGCTTCTCCTGGGCCTCCGCCTCGGCGGCGATGATGACCGACCTGCGGGTGCGCTCCGACTCCTCGACCGCCCGCAGCGTCTTGATCGACTCCTCCTGCTCGGCGACCGTACGGTCCACCGCGATCCGCTCGCGGATCACATCGGCGACCTCGCGGCGCTCGGCCTCGACCTCCTTCGTCGCGGCGATCCGGTCCAGCTCGGTCTGCCGCTCGCGCCCGATGACCTCGATCAGCCGGTCCTTCTCGATGCGCTCGTTCTCCACGGCGATGACGCGCTCGCGGTTCTTCTGCGCGACGGCGATCTCCCGGGCCTGGTTCTCGCGCTGGATGCCGAGCTGCTCCTCCGTACGGATGAACGCGGCCTGGGCGCCCAGCCGTTCCTCCTCCTGGACCTTGGCGGTGGCGGCCTCCTCGCGGGCGCGCAGCGTCTCGACCTCGCGGCGCTGCTTGATCTCGGCCTCGGCCTGCCGGCGCTCCAGCTCCAGGATTGTCTCGCGGGCGTCGACGTCCTGCCGGGTGATCTCCTTCTGCTCGGTGCGCTGGAACTCGTTGGTGCGCACATGCTCGATCGCCGTCAGCTCGGTGATCTTCCGGATGCCCTGGGCGTCGAGGATGTTGGCGCCGTCGAGCTGCGCCATCGGCGTCTGCTCAAGGAAGTCGATGGCGGCGTCGTCGAGGTGGTAGCCGTTCAGGTCCGTGCCGATGACCCGGATGATCCGGTCCCGGAACTCTTCACGCTTGGTGTACAGGTCGACGAAGTCCAGCTGCTTGCCGACGGTCTTGAGCGCCTCGGCGAACTTCGCGCCGAAGAACTCCTGGATCGCCACCTTGTCGCTGGCCCGTTCCGTACCGATCGACTGGGCGACCTTGATGACGTCCTCGACGGTCTTGTTGACCCGTACGAAGAAGTTGATGTGGATGTCGGCGCGGATGTTGTCCTGGCAGATCAGGCCCTCGCGCCCGGTGCGGCGGATCTCGATGGTCTTCACCGAGATGTCCATGGTCTCGGCCTTGTGCAGCACCGGCAGGACGACGGCCCCGGTGAAGGTGACATCGACCTTCTTGGTCTTGGAGATGATCAGCGCCTTGCCCTGCTCGACCTTGCGGAAGAGCCGGCTGATGACGAAGAGCAGGGCGACGGCGATGAGCAGGACGACGGCTACGAGCACACCGAAGCCCAGGGTGATGGCATCCATGACAGTCCTTGACGGCTGGTGAGGAAGATGAAGATGTGAAGGGACGGGGGTGCGGCGGTGCGGCGACGGGCGGCCCCGGTGGCGGGGCCCGTCGAGGGGCGGCGGCGCGGCGGGTGGCGCACCCGGCCGGAGCGCTCGGACCGTGCGGCCGGACGGTGCGTCCGGCGAGTGGTCCGGTCGGTCAGCCGGTGCGGCGCGGGTTCCGGCGCGACGCCGTGCGTGGTCGGGGCGTCGGCGGCCCCGGGTCCAGCGCCTTGTCGTAGGGCGAGACCCAGAAGAACTCGCCCTCGGCGTCGTACGCGTACAGCAGCCCCGCACTGCCCGCGGCGAGCGCGGTGGCGTCCGCCGGAGCGAGCAGCCTGACCTGGACGATCGCGGTGGAGCCGTCGTCCGCGGTGACCTCGGCCTGGCCGAAGTCGGCGCTCACGGTGCCGGTACGGACCGTGCAGACCCGCCCCAGGAAGTCCTGCCGCGATGGCGGCGGCTGGTCAGGGAAGCTCCGCCGGAAACAGCGCACCAGCACCCTCAGGACGATCCGGCCGATCAGCAGTGCCGCGACGAGCACCCCGCAGGCCGCGGCGGCCCGGGTGAGGCCGGTGACCCCGCTGCGGTGCACCAGGACCGTACCGGTGAGACTGGTGAACCAGCCGACGACGACCATCACGGACACCGAGACGGTGACCGGCACGCCGCCGATCCCGGCCATGCCGGTGCCGGTGCCGAGGTCGCCGTCGAAGGAATGGTGGTCGGCCGCGCCGATCAGTACGAGGAGCCAGAAGAAGACGACGACGGCCAGTGCGGCGCCGAACAGAACGGCGGGAAAGGCGGTCGCAGCGCTCAGGAACTCCCGCATCGGTCCACCCCCTTGACTTGCCGGGCGGCCGACGGTGACCCAGGTGCCGCGACACCGCCTGAAACGGTGCCGCAGCAGCCGGGTCTTCCCCCGTGTCCCCCCGTGTTTCCCCCGGTTGGTGCTGACCGGATCGTGTCACGGAGGCCACCGCGTCGCACTGCCGGATTCCGGCAATCTTTGCCCTTCCTTGATGCCGGGCACCGGCATCGGCAGGTATGCGTTGGACGAGTGTCGGAGTTGCGTCAGAACTGGAGGAGAACGCGTGCCGGAGCCGGAGATTCCCGATGAGGTTCTGGGGGACTATGCCCGCATCCTGGCCGATGTGGCCGCCACCGGCCGCCGTCTCAACCGGGACGAGTTGGAGGACCGCCGCCTGCTGGGCAAGGAGGCCGCGGAGGACGGATTCCAGCTGCGCGCCCTGGTGGTCCGTCATCTCTCGGCGACCCGCGCGGCCTGGCCGCTCACCTCGTCCGCCGACGGCGCGGCCACGGATTCCGTGCTGGCCGCGGTCGAGCAGGCCGTCGACGCCTTCGCGGAGGGCTTCGAGCGGGCCCAGCGGATGACGGTGCGCCGCGAGGAGGCGGCCCGCCGCGAGTTCATCGACGACCTGCTGTACGGGCGCAGCGATCTGGGCAGGCTCGCCGAGCGGGCCACCCGGTTCGGGCTGCGGCTCTCGCGGGCGCACGCGGTCGCGGTGGCCACGGGCCCGGAGGCGTACACGGAGACCGACTCCGTGCCGCGCACGGTCGAGGCGGCGCTGCTGGCCCGGTTCAGCGGCCGGAAGATCCTGCTCACCACGAAGGACGGGCGGCTGGTCTGCATCGCCCCCGGCAGCCAGCCCGACGTCCTGCGGTACTTCGCCAAGCAGTCGCACGCGGCGACGGACGGCGGCCGGGTCGCGGTGGGCCGCCCGCACCACGGGCCCGGCGGGGTGGTCCACTCCTACGACGAGGCGCTGGACGCGCTGGATCTGGCGGAGCGGATGGATCTGGACGACCCGGTGCTGTACGCCGCGGATCTGCTGGTCTATCCGGTGCTGACCCGCGACCGGCAGGCGATGGCCGACCTGGTGCGCAGTCAGCTGGGCCCGCTCCAGAAGGCCCGCGGCGGTGCCGAGCCGCTCCTGAAGACGCTCACGGTCTACTTCGACGCGGGCTGCGTGGCCGCCGAGACGGCCCGCCGGCTCTCGCTGAGCGTGCGGGCGCTGACCTACCGGCTGGAACGGATCAACCAGTTGACCGGCTCCGATCCGTCCGACCCGATGCACCGCTACACCTTGCAGACGGCGGTGATCGGCGCCCGGCTGCTGGACTGGCCGACCAAGGAGCTGTGACGGGGGCGGTGACGGGGGACCGGAAACAGGGCGAAGCGACGAGCCGTACGGAACGGAACGCGACCCCACGACACCCGGCCCGCGTCACCCCCGAGGCCCCGGGGCACGGTGACGGCCCGTCGGACGCCACAGGACCCCGCGTCCACCGGCGGGTGCCGTGGAGGCGGGGTCCGAAGAGGGTGGCCGGGGACGCACAGGGGGGAGTCGTGCGCCCCCGGCCCGCCGGGCGCGGCCGGTGGTCAGTCGGTCGCGCTTCTTCCGGCGGCTCGGGGCGGACCGGTGGGCCGGTCCGGTCGGTCGGTCCGGTGGGCCGGACCGTGGTCGGTCCGGTCGGGCCGGTCCGGCGGGGTGACCGCGCGGGGCTACAGGTCGAACTCGTGCGGCGGGAGGTCGAGCGCGAAGCACGCCTCCCGGACGACGGCCTGCTCCGACTTGTCGAAGTCACCGTCGGCGCCGCCGATGACGATGCCGATCTGGATGACGGCACGCGCCTCGGCGGGCTTCTTCTTCGCCTTGCCGATCTCCTGGAGCACGCTGACCTTGCCGAAGGCGAAGTCGGCGGTGAGCTTGTTCACGTAGTCGTTGAACCGGCGCTGGAGGTCGTCCGCCGGGAAGTTCTGCAGCACCTCGTTGGTGGCGATCAGCGAGGCGACGCGCTGGCGCTCGGACGGGTCGATGGAACCGTCGGCCGCGGCCACGAGGGCGCACATGGCCATGCTCGCGTCGCGGAACGCCCCGCTCTTCAGGTCGTTCTTCTTCGCTTCCAGCTGCGACTGCATCGACGAGGCGGATTCCTTGATCCGATCCCACAGTGCCATGACGTCTCCATACGTTGCGTTGCGGTGCGTTGCCGGATTGAAGCCAACTCTACAGACGTGTAGAAGTTAGCAGCAGCGGCGTCCGCTGTGTCCCGGGAACGGGCCCCGGGGGGCCGGCGGTCAGTAGGATGCTGCGACGCCGCGGCCGACGCGGCTTCACAGAAGGGCGGACCCCCCTGATGGACCCGGCCGGCTCCGGCCACCCGGACAACGAACCACCGCGCGACGGAGTGCCCGCTCCCGCGGATCCCCGCTCCGGCGCGGTGCTCCCCGGCAGCCTGGGTCCCGCAGGCCGCCGCCTGCGCAGGCGCGGCCAGGGCGAACTGGAGTCGCAGGTGCTCGCCGTGCTGCACTCGGCGAACGGCCCCGCGACGGCCGGGTGGGTCCAGGAGCACCTCGAAGGCGACCTCGCCTACACCACCGTCATCACGATCCTCTCCCGCCTCTACGCGAAGAGCGCCGTGACCCGGTCCCGCGAGGGCCGCTCCTACACCTGGACGCCCGCCTCCGACGAAGCCGGTCTCGCGGCCCTGCGGATGCGCCGCGTGCTGGAGGGCGAGCGGGACCGGTACGCCGTGCTCGCCCGCTTCATCTCGGCGCTCTCCCCCGGTGACGAGGACCGCCTGCGCGCGCTGCTCGCACGGGCGGACGCGCCGGACGATCCGGGGGACGGCCACGGCCCCCGTGACACGGAAGGCCTGTAGCCCGCCGATGGGTGTCTTCGTCTGTCTGCCGCTCGTGCTGCCGCTGACCGCGCTGCCGATCGCGCGCCTGGCCGAACAGCATCTGCACCCCCGCATCGCGACCCGGCTGCTCGCCGTCGTCGGCGCGCTGCTCGCCCTGTGCAGCACGTTGTGCCTGGGGCTGCTGATGGTGGTGGGCACCGCGCAGCTCCCGGGCAATCCGCTGCCGGACGGCTGGTCCGACCCCGAGGTGCGGGAGGCGGTGCCGTACGAGGAGAAGGCGGGCATCGTCGCGATCGGGGCACTGGCGGCGGTGCTGGTGGGGTGCGGGTGGACGGTCTGCCGTCATCTGCGGCTGCGGATCGGGGCGCGTCGCGCGCTGGCCGCCGCGCCTTCCGTCGTCTCCGGCGATGTCGCGGTGCTGCCGGACGCGGAGCCGTACGCCTACGCGCTGCCCGGGAGTCCGGGGCGGGTCGTCGTCTCGACCGCGATGGCCGAGTGCCTGGACGCCCGTGAGCGGCGGGCGCTGATCGCCCATGAGCGGGCCCATCTGGCCGCTCGGCACCACCGCTATCTGCTGGCCGTCCAACTCGCGGCGCGCGCCAACCCGTTTCTGCTGCCGCTGCGCACCGCGGTGTCGTTCAGCACCGAACGGTGGGCGGACGAGGAGGCCGCCTGCGCGGTCGGGGACCGGAGGGTGGTGGCGGTCGCGGTGGGCAAGGCGGCGCTGTACTCGCACCGCGCGCCCGACGTCTCGGCCGGTTTCGCGGCCTTCGCGGCCCCGGCGGGCCCCGTACCGCGCCGGGTGGAGGCGCTGCTCGCCCCCGTTCCGCCGGTCCGGCTGTGGCCGCCGTCCTCCGCCCATGTCGCCCTCGCGGCCCTGGTCGCGACGGTGGGCACGGCGGCCTCGGCGCTGTCGTCGCTCAACGCGACGGTGACCCTGGTGGGGATCCTGCACGCGGCGACCCCGCTGTGAACGGCACGGGCCCGGCGGACGACTGTCCACCGGGCCCGTACGTACGACCGCGAGGTTCCGCTCAGTCGGCGGAGGAGGCGAACTCCTCCTGGACGGTGGCCGCTGCGGGCGCCGGACGCGGAGCGGCGACCTCGCCGCTCCCCTTGCCGCCGCCGGCGTCACCCCGGCCGCGCCAGGCCTGGACGCGGGCCGCGACCGGCTGGGTCCAGCGTGCGGTGAGCGGTCCGACGATGACGAGGATCAGTACGTAGGCGGTGGCGATGGGCCCGATCCGGGGCTCGGTCGCCACGGCCAGACCGGCGATGACGATGGAGAACTCGCCGCGTGCGACGAGCGTCCCACCGGCCCGCCAGCGCCCGCGCGAACCGATCCCGGCCCGCCGGGCCGCGTACCACCCGGTGGCGATCTTGGTCAGGACGGTGACGATCGCCAGCAGGGCCGCCGGGAGCAGCACCGGCGGGATCGCGGACGGGTCGGTGGAGAGCCCGAAGAACACGAAGAAGACGGCGGCGAACAGGTCCCGCAGCGGCGTCAGCAGCTTGCGCGCCCCCTCGGCGACCTCGCCCGAGAGCGCGATCCCGACCAGGAACGCGCCGACGGCGGCGGACACCTGCAACTCCTGCGCCACACCGGCCACCAGGACGGTCAGCCCGAGCACGACCAGGAGCAGCATCTCCGGATTGTCGGAGGAGACCGCGCGGCTGATCAGCCGCCCGTGCCGCAGCGCGAGGTAGAGCACGAACCCGACGGTGCCGAGCGCGATGAGCAGGGCGATGCTGCCCCCGGCGAGGCCCACGCCCGCGAGCATCGCGGTGAGCAGCGGCAGATAGACGGCCATCGAGAGGTCCTCGATGACGAGCACACCGAGGATGACGGGTGTCTCCCGGTTGCCGAGCCGCCCGAGGTCGGTGAGCACCTTCGCGATGACCCCGGACGAGGAGATCCAGGTGACCCCGGCCAGGGCGACCGCCCCCACCGGCCCCCAGCCGAGCAGCAGCGCCGCCACCGCGCCCGGGGTCGCGTTGAGCACGAAGTCCACGGCTCCGGAGGGGTACTGGGTCTTGAGACTGGTCACCAGCTCCGACGCGCTGTACTCCAGACCGAGCAGGAGCAGCAGCAGGATGACGCCGATCTCGGCGCCGACGGCGGTGAATTCCTCACTGGCGCCCAGCGGCAGCAGCCCGCCCTCGCCGAACGCCAGCCCCGCCAGCAGATACAGCGGGATCGGCGAGAGCCCTATCCGCCCGGCGAAGCGGCCGATGATGCCCAGCCCCAGAATGACGGAGCCGAGCTCCACCAGCAGTGCGGTCGTGTCGTGCACGGTCAGCCCTCCGCAATGATCTCGGAGAGCGTGTCGACGCCCTCACGTGTTCCGACGACCACGAGCGTGTCCCCGATGGCGAGCCGGAAGTCCGGCCCGGGCGACGGATGCGCGCTGTGGGTCCGCAGCACCGCCACGATCGAGGCCCCGGTCCTGGTCCGCGCCTTCGTTTCCCCGAGCAGCCGCCCGCCGTACGGGGAGCGCGTCCCGAGGGGGATGTGCTCGGTGACCAGGTCGATGCCCTCGGTGCGTACGGCGTCGATGGGCGCGGCGTCGATGAGATGCGCGAGACCGGTGGCCTCCTGCGGCGTCAGGGGTACCGAGAGCCGGCACGAATCAGGGTCGTCCTGGTCGTAGAAGCCGATGAACCGCCGTCCGTCGTGGTGGACGACGACAGAGATGTGCTGGCCCGACTCGGTCGTGTAGTCGTACTGCACACCGACTCCGGGCAGCGTGGTGCGGTGGGTTCCCATGGCTTCCTCCCGAGGTGCGGCGGCTCTTGACGCACTTGGTGATCTCTTTATCCGGCCATTACCTTATCCGGAGGCTCCCGCCGCCTCCGGGGGTGCGGGGTTTTCGGGGGGTGTGCGGGGTGTTTCGGCGCGGCAGTACGCTCCGGCCCATGACCGAGAACGGGAGGCTCCTGGCGAACTCACGCGTCAACCTCGTGCCGGCGGTGTTGTCCCTGGCCAATCCCCCGTGGCAGCAGGCGGTGTGGCTCGACCCGTCGGCTTTCGAGAACGTGGACCACATCTTTCACACGCTCTTCGACGACTTCTGCGACGCCGACGAACCGGAGCGGTACCTCGGTGTCAGTCTGCGGACCGATGAGGAGGTCGCCCTCATGCGTCAGCTCGGCGCCGCCCTCTCCGCCGCGGCCTCCGAGGCCCCGGACGAGACCGACGAGCAGTACCTACGAGCGGCCGCATGGCCGCAGGTCGTGGCGGTGGCCGGCCGTCTCGCGCACGTCATGGTCGCGAACGATCTCGGCGAACTCGCCGTCCTGTACGACGCCGGCCCCGGGGCGGCGGCCACCGGACGATGACCCCGGTCCGGGTCCGTAATTCCCGGACCCGGACCCGGAGCGCGCTCCACAAGGAGCGGACGCCGCAAGGAAACCCGGACGTCAGGGGGTTCGGACGTCAGAGGTCCGGGTGTCAGGAGATCCGGACGTCCGACCAGTTCGTGGTCTTTCCGGCCTGGGTCCGGTTGTCGAAGCCGCCGTGGCCGTTGCCCCGGTTCAGCCAGGCGTGGCCGGAGTGGTCGAGGGAGATCAGGTCGGGGTGGCCGTCGCCGGAGAGGTCGAGGCCGCCGGTCACGTCCTTGTAGGAGGTGCCCCAGTCCTTGAAGACCAGGGAGCGGGGCTTGAAGGTGCCGGAGCCGGTGCCCCGGAAGCGCCACAGTTCGTTCGAGGCGTCCAGGGCCAGCAGGTCGTTCTTGCCGTCGCCGTCGAGGTCCCCGGCGGCCAGCAGCTTCTTGTAGCCGCCGAAGCCCGACCCGGCCAGCGCACGGGCCTTGAAGCCGCCCGCGCCGTTGTTGGCGTACATGTACAGCTTTCCGGTCGAGGCGGAACGGGTCAGCAGGTCGGGGCGGCCGTCGCCTGTCAGGTCGCCGGGGGAGAGGACGGTGTCGTAGCCGCTCCAGTCCGAGGAGACCCGGATGTGGGACGACTGCTGGTCGGGCAGCCCGCCGCAGACCGTCGGGTAGACGAGGGCCTCGCCCTTCGGGGAGCGGACGAACACGTCGTTGCAGCGGTCGCCGTCGAGGTCCCCGTACGGCAGCACCAGTGTGCCGGACGGCCAACTGGTGGTGCGCTTCCCGGCGGAGAGCTTCGTCGCGGTGCCCGAGTACACCTTCAGTCCGGTGCGGTCCCGGCCGAACAGGTCGGGCTTGCCGTCGTCGGTGTAGTCCCCCGGCACGGGCTGCGTGCGGCTGGTGGTCGTGGACTGCTGGACGCCGTCCAGGGCGATGCCGTTGGTGTCGGTCGGCCGGTACTCGTCCCACAGCGCGACGGGACGGCCGAGCGCGTCGGCCGCCACCTCGGGCGCCCCGGCGGACCGGGCGCCCGTCGCGCTCAGCCGCTGTGCGGTGGACCAGGTGCCGCCCTTGAAGACGGCGGCCATCGCGTACTCCGCGCCCGAGTAGCCCTCCCGCCACGTCACCGTGACCGTGCCGCCCGAGGTGGCGGCCGCGTCGACCGCGCGCACCTTCTTGTGCGTGGAGAAGGGCTGGGTGTACGGCTGCCAGGCGCCGGTGGCCGCCGAGCGCACCGCGTACCAGGGGCCGGTCGCGTAGCCGGGGCCACCCGCGACGAAGAGGTCGCCGTTGGGCAGGTGGACGGGGGTCGTCATCCCGGAGGTGCTGCCGTGGTCGGCTGCGGTCCGGGGGGTGCTCCACTGGGTGGCCCCGGCGGACCGGCGCGTGTGCATGAGGTGCGCGTCGTTGTCGTAGAACACGTCGAAGCCTCCCCGCGCCCCGGCGAACGCCCTCGGGCGCGCCAGGTCCACGCCCGGGACCGGGAAGTTCTTGACCGCCGTCCAGGCGGTGGCGCCGGGGGCCTTCTCCAGGGCGACGACGCCCTTGCTCGCCTGCCACTGCCAGACCACCAGGGCGGTGCCGTCCTCGGCGACGGCCAGGTCCAGGGCGGAGATGTCCCGGCTGCCGGAGGGCGGTTGCGTGTTGAGGTCCACCGGAGCGGACCACGCGGCCCGCGGGCCGGACTTCGTGGCGGCCTTCACCACACCGGAGACCGACCACACGGCGACCAGTCGGCCATCGGGGGCCGCCGCCAGGTGGTGGTAGCCCTTCTCGGGGACCGGCGCCACGTACTCGGACGCGGAGAAGGCGGTGGCGCCGGGCGCGAGGGTGGCCACCTTCAGCCAGTGGTTGCCGTGGTCGTCGGCGCGCGGGGCCCGCCAGACCAGGCGCACCGTGCCGTCTCCGAGCGCCACCAGCTCGGTGTTGTACCCGCCGGCGCCCGGCCAGGTCTGCGGGGCGAGCCAACGGGTGCCGCCCGCCGGACGGATCCGGGTGGAGCGGGAGAGCCCGTCGCCGGTGAGGGAGACGAGTGCGCCGTTCCCCGCCGACTCCAGCGCGTTCAGCCCGCCCGAGGCGGAGGCGGGGACAGGGCTCGCGGCATGCAGGGTGCGGGCACCCCACGGGCCCGGCGTGCGTGTCTCGACGGCGGCCGAGGTGGTGGAGGCGGCCGAGGTGGCGGAGGTGGCGGAGGTGGCGGAGGTGGTGGCGGTGGTGGCCGCAGTGGTGGCGGTGGTGGCCGTGCCTGCGGCGGCCGGGACGGCGGCCGCCAGGGCGAGTACGGGAGCGAGCGCGATGCCGAGCACCACGCGGTACGGCGGAGTCTGCGAAGTCATGGGAATGCCCCCCCCGGGCAGGCGTATCCGGTCCGTTGAGACGGATTCGCTGAACCGTTCGATCAAGTCAGGCGCAGCGTATATCAGCCAAGATCATCCCGTGTGTCGGATTCTCCGGCCCGATCGGAGGCGATCTCCCCGGGACGGGGCCGACGCCGTGGCGGTGCGCGGGAAGGCGCTCCCACCGCGCGACATCCTGCCGTCCCACGTAGTCAACAGGGGTATGGACGGGGACCACGGAACGAGAGAACAGGCGGGGGCCGAGTGAAATCAGCGCAGGAGGACCAGTACCTGGAGTTCGTGGCCGAGAGGGCGAAGGCGCTGTACCGGTCGGCGTACGTCCTCGCGGCCGGTGACACGCATCTGGCCGAGGACCTGGTCCAGGAGACCCTCAGCCGGGTGTACGTGCACTGGAAGCGGGTGGCCAGGGCGGACAGCCCGGCGGCTTACGCGCAGACGGTCCTGGTCCGCACCTCCCTCACCCTGCGGCGTCGGCGCAGCACCGGCGAACGTCCCACCGGGAACGTGCCCGACAGCGTGGCCCCCGGCCCGGACGCCGCACTGCGGCTCACCCTGCTGGACGCGCTCGGCCAACTCCCGCCCCGGGACCGGGCGGTGCTGCTGCTGCGCTACTGGGAGGACCGCAGCATCGAGGAGACCGCCCGGATGCTCAGGCTCAGCAGCGGCGCGGTCCGCTCCCAGGGCACCCGGGCACTCAACCGGGTGCGTGCCCTGCTCGGCGACAGCCTGTCCGACCTGGTGCCGCACTGAACGACGGTACGCACGGGCCGAGTTCGTCGCATGACCCCCATCAGAGACAGAAAAGGTGACGCCAGCATGCCGTTCGAAGCAGACCTCGCACACGCCCTGGACCGTACGGCCGACTCCCTCGACCCCGACCTCACCAGGATCACGGACGGAGCCGTCCAGCGCGGGCGGAGCCGCAGCAGGCGCCGGCGCCGGGTGGGCGTCCTCGCCGGGGTCGGTGCCTGCGCCGTGATCGCGGCGGGCGGCCTGGTGCTGCCCGGTGCGCTCGCCGGGCTCCGTTCCCCGGGCCCCGACATGGAACCGGTGGCGCTGGCGATGCCCCGGTCCGCGATCACCGGCACCCGGATGATCGACGCCGTGAAGAAGACGTTCCCCGGCAGCCGCTTCGGCCGGCAGCACGGACAGAGCAACGACCCCTCGAACCCGAACGGGGGGTGGGTCGCCAACGGCGAGGTGGACGTCGACGACGGGCACGGCGTCGCCGCCGTCGGTGTCTCGGCCCTGCGGCTCAAACTGCCGCTCGGCGACGGCTCCGGGCTGAGCTGCGACAACATGGCCGGGCGTGCCGACTCCGGTGACACCTGCGAGCTGAGCGAGCTGCCGAGCAGCGCCGCGCTTCCCGGCGGAGCCCTGGTGGTGTCGGAGAAGATCGCGGAGCGGCGGCCGATGGGTGCCGACTCCGTCCCCGACTCCGAGATCGCCCACCGCTGGACGACGACGGTGACCCTGAAGTCGACCGGCGCCCAGCTCCAGATGGTGCAGTGGAACACCGCAGGCGACTTTGGTGACGGGCACACGCCGAAGCCGACCCGTGACGCCCCTCCGCTCTCCCCGAAGCAGGCGGTGGCCGCGCTCACCGGCAGCGCCTGGGCCTCGATCCTCGGCGCCGTCGGCTGACTCCTCCCGTGCCGAGTGGCCGGAAGCCGGAAGGCGGAAGGCGGAAGCCGGAAGCCGGGCTCCCGGGGTGCTCGTCGCACCCCGGGCTTCTCGCGCCACGCCCGTTCCAGCGGCGTGCGCGATGCGGTGGCCGGGGCGTAGCGTCGAAGCCTCGCGGGCGCAGTCGTACACCGGCGCGATGGCAGCCACGGACGCGGCCGCGAAGGCAGCCACGAAGGCGGCCACGAGGGCAACGGGCGGAAGGGGCACGCATGGCGCGCAGTCGAGAGCTCAAGTTCCGGGCGGTCACATCGCTTCAGCGGCATGTGGTCAACCCGCTGGCCAGACGGTCGAAGTCGCAGATCCTGCTGGAGACCACGGGCCGCACCTCCGGCCTGCCGCGCCGGACCCCGGTCGGCGGCCGGCGCGTGGGCCAGGAGTTCTGGCTGGTCTCGGAGTACGGCGACAAGTCCCAGTACATCCGCAACATCCGCGCCGATCCCCGGGTCCGGGTCCGGATCGAGGGCCGTTGGTACGACGGGACGGCGCACCCGCTGCCCGAGGACGACGCCCGCGCCCGGCTCAGGACCCTCCCGCGCTACAACAGCACCGTCGTGCGGGCGGTGGGTACGAATTTGTTGACGGTACGGGTCGACCTGAAGAGTTGAACCCGGTGCGTGAACGTACGTGACCGAACGCGTACGTGCCGGACGTGTACGTGACCGGGCGCGTACGTGACCAGACGTGCACGTGCCCGGACGTGCACGTGCCCGGACGTGCACGTGCCCGGACGTGCACGTGCCCGGCTGGTCGTCGACCGGCCGGGCACGTACGGGTTACGGGTGTTGCCGCGGGGATCGGGATCAGTCGGTGATCTCGATCTTTCCCTCGGGCGCCGGGGCGGCCTGGGCGTCCGCACCCTGGGCGGGCAGGCCCGCCGGAGCGGTGTCCTTCCGGCCGCCCTTGAGGTTCTTCAGCAGCGCGGCGAGGTCGACTCCCGTGGTGGAGCTGAGGAGTTCCATGCCCTGGGCGACGTTGTCCGTGACCGTACGCGACAGCTGGCTCGCGCCGTCCGTCGAGATCACGGTCATCTTGTCGACCGCGCTCAGCGGCTCGGACGCCTTGGCGACGACCTGCGGCAGCACCTCGACCAGCATCTGGAGCACGGCCGCGTCGCCGTACTGCGCGAACGCGTCGGCCTTCTTCTGCATGGCCTCGGCCTCGGCCGCACCCTTCGCCGCGATGGCCGCGGCCTCCGCCTCGCCCTCGATGCGGACGGCGTCGGCGAGCGCCGAGCGGTGCAGCTTCTCGCCCTGACCGGTCAGACGGGAGCGCTCGGCGTCCGCCTCGGCCTCCTTGACCTGGGCGATCCGGCGGGCCTCTGCCTCCTGCTCGGCCTGGTAGCGGGCGGCGTCGGCGGGCTTGCGGACCTTGGTGTCGAGCTCGCGGTCCGTCAGTGCGGCCTGGCGCTGGGCGACCTTCTCCTGCTCCTCCAGGACCTCCTGCTGACGGGCGGCCTCGGCGAGCGGGCCCGCCGCGTTGGCCTTGGCCGCGGCGGCTTCCGTCTCGGCCTTGATCTCGGCCTGCTTGAGGTAGAAGGTCCGCTCCGCGATGGCGATCTCCTCGGCGGCCTTCAGCCGGGCCTGCTCGGAGGCCCGCTTGGCGATCGCCTCGGCGATGTCCGCCTCCTGCTTGGCGCGGGCGGCCTCGGGGCGGCCGAGGTCCTCCAGGTAGGAGCCCTCCGTGGTGATGTCCTGGATCTGGAAGGCGTCCAGGATCAGGCCCTGGCCGGAGAGGCTGGCCTCGGCCTCCTCGGCGACCTGCCCGGCGAACGCGGCCCGGTCACGGATGATGTCCTCGACCGACATGCGGCCGACGATGGCGCGCAGCGCGCCGGAGAGCACTTCCTGGGTGAAGCCGACGATGCCGTCCTGCTGCTGGAGGAAGCGCTGGGCCGCGGCGCGGATCGCTTCCTCGCTGCCGCCGACCTTGACGATCGCGACGCCTTCGAGGTTGGACTTCACACCGCGCAGGGTGACGGCGCCGCGCACCGCGATCGGGATGTGCCGGCTGGAGAGGTCCAGGGTGAACTTCTGCTGGACGAACGGGACGACGAAGACGCCGCCACCGACGACGACCTTCTGACCGCTGTTGTCGATGCTGGTGCGGCCGGTCACCGGGTCGGTCGACTTCTTGCCGCGGCGGCCGGTGATGATGAACGCCTCGCTGGGCCCGGCGACCTTGTAGCGGGTGATGACGACGAGGGCGAGCAGCACCAGGAGTACGACGACTCCGGCGACTGCGGTCACGACTGGGCTCATATGAGTGTCCTCCCTGCCTCCCTGCGGGGACGGCAGCTCGGTTTCGGGCGGTGTGCCGCGGCGCGGCACCGTGATCGGCTCGGGCGGTGTTCGGCGCCCGACGGGTCGGGGGCCGTGCTCGACGGGGCGGGTCCGGAGTCCTGGTCCTGGCTGCCGGGCTCAGTGCTCGACCGGACGGACCGCGACCGAGGTGGCCGACAACGCGGCCTCCACCCAGATCTCGGTTCCGCGTGCGACCGGTGCCGCGCTCTTCGCCGCCAGCTTCACGTGCTGGCCCGCGAGTTGGAGCAGGACCTCGCCGTAGCCGTCGGCGGGGATGGCCGTGACGACCGACCCGGACGTGCCGACCAGATCGTCGCCGCGCGGTGTGACGCTGGTCTGGTCCCGCATCAGGGCCCGGCTGAACTTCCAGGTCAGCCAGGCCGCTACGAGCCCGGCCACGACTCCGGCGGCGGTCGCGACGACCGTACCGGCGCCGGTGGTGCCGAGCACGATCGCGCCGCCGAAGCCGAGCATCGAGAGGAATCCCGCGATGACCGGCAGCGACAGGAGGCCGTCGAAGAGGCCGTCCAGCACACCGCCGAGGAGTCCTTCGAGGACCCCGTCGAAGATCAGGGACAGGACGAGCAGAACGATTCCCGCAATGCCGAGACCGAGAAACAAGGTCACGCGATCACCCTCCCCGAGCGCCGAGCCGAACGCCGAACGCCGAACGCCGAATGCCGAACGCCGAATGCCGAGCGTCGGTCTTCGCGCGTTGATCTTCGAACGTCGAAATCCCCCGAACATTTCCGTCGAACTGGCTGGATGATCCCATACGTACCCGGCAGCGCGTACTGCCGGGTTCCGGCAGACTTCTATGCGCCCTTGATGCCGGACAACTGCTCGGTCAGTGTGTCGAGCGACTGGTACGTGGCCCCCAGCAGCGCCACGTGCTTCCACCGCAGCACCCCGTCGGGGCCGATCAGGAAGATCGCCCGGCGCACTCCGATCCCCGGCGCCGTCACCCCGTACGCCCGCGCCGTCTCCCGCCCGGCGTCCGCGAGCAGCGGCATCCGCAGGCCGTGCGCGCGGGCGAACGACTCATGACTGTCCACACCCTGTGGACTGATTCCCCAGACCTCCGCGTCGAGGGCGGCGAAGGACTCCAGGCCCGAGGAGTACGAGCAGAGCTGCTTGGTGCACACGGCCGTGTTGTCGCCCGGGTAGAACGCGAGGACCACGGCACGGCCGCGCGCCGCCGCGAGGGTGTAGTCGCGGCGCTCGAACTCCTCGCCGGCGAGCAGGCCGCCCGGCAGTGTGAAGTCCGGTGCGGCCAGGCCGAGTTGCGGTGACGATCCCATGTCGTTTCCTCCGTGGTCCGGTACTGCCGGGTTTTCCCGTTCGGGTCCCCGTACAGCATGCTCGGTACCGGTCCGGCTCCCGCACCAGGAGGTACGCATGGCAGCACCGCCGTCCGCCGTCCGCCCGTCCGCCGCCGTGCTCCTGCTGCACGGCGGCGCGGAGACGGGCCTGGGCGCGCCGCTGCCCGGTCCGCTGAACCTGCCCGCCGTGCGGATGCGCCCGTTCGCCAGGTCCATCGCCGAGGCGACGCGCGGCGCGGGGCCCGGCGGTGGCGGCGTTCTCGTCCGCGCCGTCCGTTACGCCCACCGGGGCTGGAACGGCCCCCGCGCGGACCCGCTGCACGACGCGGTACGCGCCCTGGACGCGCTCGGGCGCGAGGCCGGGGAGATCCCGGTGGTCCTGGTCGGGCACTCGATGGGCGCCCGCGCCGCGCTGCGCGCCGCCGGTCATCCGATGGTGCGCGGGGTGGTCGGCCTCGCCGCGTGGTGCCCGGCGGACGATCCGGTCGAGCAGCTCGCGGGCCGTGATGTCGTCCTGCTGCACAGCACCCGCGACCGGATCACGAGCCCCCGCGCGTCCCAGCGCCTCACGGCCCGTGCCCGGTGCGCCGGCGCCCGTTCCTGTCTGGTCGCGATCCGGGGCGGCGACCACGCGATGCTCCGGCGCGCGGGGGCGTGGCAGGCGCTGACGGCCCGGACCGTCGCCGGTCTGCTGGGCCTGGGCCCGCTCCCCGGTCCGGTCGAGGCCGCACTCGGGCTCCCGCCGGACGCCTCGGCGGTGGCGGGCACCCTCGATCTGGACCTGCTGGAGGGGTGACGCCCACCCGGCCCGTCCCGCCCCTGCACCACGGCACCGCTGTGATACGGGGCGGTGCCGTGGTGCAGGGGCGGGGGAACGGGCGCACCCTGGGAGGGAGGTGATCGTCATGGTGATGACAACTGTCGGGTGGCATGTCGAACTGGAATTCGATGAGGACACCCATCGCACCCGTGCGGCCGCCATGGTGCGGCTTCCGGACGGTACCGAGGTGCGGGCCCATGGATATGCGAGCCGTCACCCCTCCGACGGCAACCAGCCGAGGGTGGGCGAGGAGATCGCGGGAGCCAGAGCGCTCAATGAGCTGGCGATGAAGATGCTGACGAAGGCGCACGACGAGATCGACGACGCGTCCGGCCGCACCTCGCATCCGCTGACCTGACCGGGACGGCCTGAGTTGGGACGACCTGACCGGGACGACCTGACCCGCGCTGGCCTGAGCCGGGCCGATCTGCCCCGGGCCGATCTGCTTCGGGCCGACCCGAGTCGGGCCGACGCCCACTGCGAAAGCGAGCGCGAGCGCGACCGCAGCCGTCGTACCCGCGACCGGGGAAGCGCACGCCGGACCGGGAAAGCGACCCCGCCACCGTTCCCCAGTCCCACCGCAACGCGCCCCCCCGCGACCGTGCTCGCCGCCACCACCGCCCCGGTCGCCGGTCTGCGGATGCGCGGCGGGGGTGGGCGGCCCACGATTGAGGGCCGGGCAGCGGGTGGTCCGCGCCCGCCGCAGGAGGTTGACGTGCAGGCTGATGCGGACGCCGACAGCCGGCTGCCGTTCGACCCCCGCGCCCTGGCGGCCCTGGTCGACGGCACCATGGCGGGGGTGGCCGTGCTCGACACCGGGCTGCGCTACCTCTATGTCAACCCTGCCCTCGAACGGATCAACGGCATACCGGCCGCCGAACACCTCGGGCGCACCGTCATCGAGGTCCTGCCGGGGCTCGACGCCCGCGAGGAGATGCTGCGGGCGGTGCTCGCCGACGGGAAGCCCCGCGAGATCACCGTCAGCGGCTTCACCGCCAAGGACGCCACGGTCCGGCGGTTCTGGCAGGGGGTCTTCCACCGTCTGGAGTGCGAGGGACGGGTCGTGGGCGTGGCCGGGATCGTGCTGGAGGTCATGCCCGCGGACCAGGAGCAGCGCGCGCTGGAGCAGGCCCGGCGCCATCTGACCCTGCTCGACACCGCGGCCGCCAGGATCGGCACCACTCTCGACATGGACACCACCTGTGCCGAGCTGGTGGACCTCGTCGTGCCGGGGCTGGCGGACATCGCGACCGTCGAGGTGTTCCCGCCCGATGTCGCCGCACCGGTCCGGCCCGCACCGCCCGGGGTGCTGCGGCTGCGCCGGGCGGCGCTGCGGGCCGTGCCCGCGCTCGGCGACGAGCTGCACGGCTTCGGGCTCACCGGCGAGTACATCGACTACCAGGAGGGCGCGGCCGTCCAGCGCTGCCTGGCCTCCAACCAGCCGGTGGTGGAGAACCTCACCCCCGACGAGCAGCTCGCCCGCTCCGCCCCCGGCCCCGAACGGCTTTCCGCCTACCGGGCCCTCGGGATGCACTCGGCGGTCATCGTGCCCGTCACCGTGCGCAGCGGTCCGCTGGGCGTCCTCGGCCTGATCCGGGCGGGCGACTCGCCGCTCTTCACGGACGAGGACGTGGTGATTGCCCGGGAGCTCGCCGGGCGGGCCGCCGTCGACCTCGACCATGCCCGCCGGTACGCCCATGAGCACACCATCGCCCTGGAGCTCCAGCGCTCCCTGCTGTCCGAGCCCCGTCCGCCGCATCCGCACATCGAGATCGCCACCCGCTATCTGCCGGCCGACCGGAGCGTGATGGTCGGGGGCGACTGGTTCGACGTGATCCCGCTGCGCGACGGGCGGCATCTGAAGGCGATGGGCGATGTGATGGGGCACGGGGTGGAGGCGGCGGTGGCGATGAGCCACTACCGCTCGCTGTTGCGGATGTTCGCCGACGACGAGCTGCCGCCGCACCGGATCCTGGAGCAGCTGGACCGGATGGTCGAACGGTCCGGTCTCGACCGGGCGGCGACCTGTCTGCTGGCCGTCGTCGACCGGCACGGCGGGGCGTGCGAGGTGGCGAGCGCCGGGCATCTGCCGCCGGTGCTGATCGATCCCCGGGCCGGGGCGAGGGTGTGCGAGGAGATGACGGTGGGGCCGCCGCTGGGCACCGGCTTCGGGGGGTACCGCACGACGCTGTTGGAGTTCGACCCGGGCACGGTGCTGTTCCTGTACACCGACGGGCTGGTCGAGCGGCGCGGCGAGGACATCGACGTCTCGGTCGGCCGCCTTGAGGAACTCGTCCTCCCGGAGGGCGGCAGCCTGGAGAACCTGCTGGACGACGTGCTGGAACGGTTCGGCCCGGGTGCCGAGGACGACATAGCGGTGCTGGCGTCCCGCTCCCGCAACCCGGGGACGGGGACGCACGACCCCACCTGACCCGGCCGGGCGGTGTCAGCCCAGCTCCAGGCTGGTGATGCCGAACAGGCCGGAGTGGTCGATGTCCGGCGAGGGCCCCGTGTACATCCGGGCGGTCTCGAACGACGGGGTGAGGCCCAGCTGTTCGGCCAGCCGCACCGCCGCCGGGTTGACGTCGGGCACGTCGACCGCGACCGGGACCCCGGGGTCGGCCGCCGCCAGCGTGCCGATCAGGGCACCGGCCACCTCGGCCGACTCCGCGTACACGGGACCGATGCGGGACGCCGCGCGGCAGGGCCGGATCACGGCCAGGCCGCACAGCTCCCCGTCGCGGACGGCGGCGAGCGAGGTGCGGGTGGGATGGGCGATCCACGGGGCGAGGAAGCTGTCGCGGTCGGCCGGGAAGAACCGGCGGTCGTAGGCGGCGAGCCGGTCGAAGGGGATGCTGCGGGCGTCGACGAGCGCGGTGCCCGCGGGGGCGGCCGCGCCGGTGGGCGGCAGACCTTCGTACCGCATGGTCGTCCACACGGAACGGAAGCCGGACTTGCGGTAGTTGGCCTGCTGGGCCACCACGCCGTCGAGGCCGACGTTCCGCCCGTCCAGCCGCGCCATGCCCGCCCGCCAGAGCCTGCTGCCGTATCCCTGGCCGCGCAGCTGCGGGCGGGTGAGGTAGAAGCCGAGGAACCCGGAGCCGGAGCCGTAGCGGACGACGGAGACGCAGGAGACCGGCTCGCCGTCGAGCCGGCCGATCAGGAAGCCGCGGGGGTCGGCGGCGAAGAAGGCGTGGCGGTCGGTCAGCCCCGGGTTCCAGCTCTCCTCGTGGGCCCATTCGGCGAGCATCGTGAGGTCGTCGGCGCTTGCGGTGGTGATCTCGAAGTTCGGCACGGGGCACCTGTACCCGTCGCGAAGCCCCTTTCAACGGCGCGCGCGGACGGGCGGAGCCGTGTCCCCCCAACGAGTGACCCGGATCGGGCGGGCGCTCACACGAGCAGGAACGCCCCCGCCGTCGCGGCCCCCAGCGACGCCCCGGCGACCGTCTGCATCACCGTGTGGTAGCGGAGCGCCACCCGTGACCAGCACACGGCGAGGGTCATCGTGTACCCGAGCAGCCACCACGGCGAGTGGACCGCGGCGAGCAGGGCGACGACGGACGAGGCGACGGCGGCGTCCACCGAGATCTTCCAGACCGTGTTGACGGCCAGCAGGATCACGGTCATCGCCCAGAGGGCGAGCATCGCCACGAGGATGCCGGTGGGGGCGCGGCCCAGGACCATCACCACCGAGCCGGTGCCGATGGAGCCGAGGATGACGAAGAAGATCGGGGCCCGCTTGGTGCGGTCGACGACATGGCGGTCGCCCCAGGTGCCGCGCCCGCGCTCCCATTCGATGTACCCGGCGGGTATCAGGCCCGCGCACAGGGCGCCGAGGAATCCCCAGAGCAGGCCGGTCCAGTGCCCGGCGGCGGCCAGGCCGATGCCGAGCATGCCGATCAGCAGGACGTTGCGGGGCTGGAAGACGTCGGTGACGGTGCGCGCGGTGGCGTTGTCCGGCGACGTGGGGGCGTCTGCGGTGTCCGCGGTGTCGGTGGGGGTCATGCTGTCTCCTCGGTGGCGGCCGTACGGGCCGGGCCGGTGGTCTCGGCCGCCGTGGAGGGGCCGGGCGTGGCGGACGGGATGGACGGGGCGGAGGGGCCGGACGTGGCGTCGGCCAGCACCCGCGCGGCCCGGTCCTGGGGGACGGTCCGGTACGCGGTGGCCACCCGGACCAGCCAGGCCACCTCGCCGTCCTGGTCGGTGGCGTGCTGGGTCTCCACCTCCGCGGCGGTGGAGGCGGTCGCGCCGTTGTTCTTGGCGATGAGCGCCGCCTTGATCCAGTACGCCTCGGCGAGCGGGCCCGCCCGGTCCGCGTCCGACGCGGCTCCGCCCGTCACGGCTCCGCCCGTCACGGAACCACCCGCCGCACCGTCCGCGGCGGCGGCCTTCGCGGCGGGGAGCAGGGTGTCGGGCACGTAGTGGCGCAGCTTCTCCACCGCGTCCGCGATGTCGGCGGCCCAGCGGTCGACCCGCAGATCGGCGGGGGTGTCGAAGCGGGTGAGCTCGCGGGTCAGCGAGGCCGGGGGGTCGAAGGGCTGCTCGGGGAACGCGGTCATCAACTCGCGCCAGAGACCGTGCAGTTTGACCTGGGCCCGCCACAGCTTCGCGCGCCGCTGCCCCTTGCTGAGGGCGGGGATGGAGGCGCCCAAGGCGAAGAAGGCGAACAGCACCACCTGCGCGGCCTCGGTGATCTCGTCGAAGCGGAGCGCGAAGGACTCGCTCGGGGTGTCGATGACGCTGGCCCACAGGAACAGGGTGCGGCTGACGGTGTAGCCGACCCCGATGAACATGGCGAACGTCATCATCCCGAGGCCGATCCGCAGATGCCGCATCCCGGCCCCGGCGGTGGCCAGCGCCCACTGGTACGCGCAGACGGCGGAGGCGGCGCCGAGGTAGAGGTAGAAGACGCTCATGTACAGCGTGGCGCCCCACTGCCCCGCGTGGTCGGCGACGAACCGGTCCGAGGGGACGGAGCGGTCGACGACGGTGAAGAACAGCACCGTCAGCAGGATCAGCGTGGCGATCGACGCCTTCGCCGCCACCTGCTGGATGGCACGGGCGAACCGCACATGGCGCGGCACGGTCCCGGCGTCGGGGTACTGGCCGTAGATCGCCACGATGTAGCTGAGGATCGCCAGGATCGCGATCGTCGCCGTGTAGTGCTTGATCAGTACGGCGAGGTCGGTGACGGCGCTGTCGTTGAGCCCGATGCGCACCGCCCGGGTCTTGGTCCACAGGGCCGCGGCGAAGCCCGCGTAGCAGCCCCAGAGGGCCCGGCGGCGCTTGTCCTCCTCGTTGCCCCAGAGGGCGGCGGGCATGCGCCAGAGGGCGACGGCCGTCATCAGGACGGCTATGAGGTAGCCGGCGAGGTCGAGCGGGGTCACGGCGGAGTCCTTGGGGTGGGGGACGGGGACGGGGGACGTGCGGTGTTCAGGTGCGGCGGAACAGGCCCCGGCGGCGGTTGGCGACCGGACGGGAGAGGGAGTTGGCCAGCCGACCCACCATGTCGTCGCTCGTCACGTCCATGGCCATGCGCGGGATGAGCGAGGCGCCGAACTCGGCCATCCGCTCGTCGTGCGTGTCGTACTGGGCGCGGGCCTGCACGGTGCCGTCCCCGGACCGGAGCGCGTCGGCGATCTCGGCCACGACGGGCGACGGTGGCGCGGGCCGCGGCGGGGGTTCGGTGCCGAGGACCCGGGTGATCAGCGAGGTGTCGAAGACCGGCAGCAGCCGCCGCAACTGCTCCGGGTCGAGCGAGGTGCCGTGGTCGAACCACTCGTGGCACAGCTCGTGCAGGATGACGTGCTGGGTCTGGTAAGCGGTCGGCCTGCGGCGGTAGAGCACGAAACTGGTCCCGCCGGTCTTCAGCCGCAGCCCGCAGGCGGCGTTGACGCGGGCCAGCCGGTCGGGCATCTCGTGCAGCACGATGGTCCGGCCCCGGGCGGCCTCCATGTTCGCCACGAGCGCCTCTATGGAGAAGGGCGCGGGGATGGGCAGGTCGGCGAGCCCGGCCTCGCATTCCTTGCGTAGTTCGCGCAGGGACATGGAGGGCTACTTCTCCGGCTCGCCGGGGGCACCGCTGTCCGCCGCGCCCTGCCGGCCCTTGGCGTCCTCCAGCAGGGAGAGCGCGAACTGGAGCAGCTCCGGCGGGAGGCCGTCCTCGTCGAGGCCGCGCCCGGCCACCCCGCTGATCTCCCCGGTACGCCGCATCGCGAGGAACTGGAGACCGGCGACGACGTCGTCGACGACCTCGGACTCCTCCTTGAAGAACCGCCAGTCCACGCCGAAGCCCAGACCGAGCGCCTTGAGAATGTCCTCGGAGGGCTGGGTGACCTTTCCGGCAAGGATGTTGGAGAAGTAGCTGTGGGAGAGCGATCCGCCGCGTTCCTTGACCAGATCGGCGAAGACCCGCCCGGAGATCTTCTGGCCGGGGAACGTCTTCTCCACCATGTACTCCACCTTCTGCTGCAACGTCCGCAGCTCCGGTGTGCGTTCCTCGACGCTGTCCATCCGGCCCCCCACGTATCCGCTCCCGTCCGATCGGCTTCACGGTCGTCGATTCGGCCAACGGGCTCGTACTGTAACGAACCCTGACGTGGCGTCCTCCGTGCGGTAGGTGGTACGGGAACGGGCTTGCGCAAACACGCTACGTCACTGTTAACTCGAAAAAACACGGGCAGGGGACCACGAGGGGAGTCCCCTGCCCGTGAAATCGACGGGTCCGCGCGAATTCGGTGCGGACAAAAGGTGCATGACGCACACACAGGGTGTGCGGGCATAGATGTAGCCCTTCACGACGGGGGATGCGTGAAGGGCTACACGCATGCATTATGACTGCTGGTCAGGCCGTCATCAACTGTCTGCCGGGACAGAAACGGCGTGGGAGCGGGTCCATGGGGCGCGGCGCGGCGGCCCGGGGCGGACGGAGGCCCGCCGCCGAGGGTCGGTGCTCCGTCCGCCCGTATGGCATCCGGCAGCCGGTGCGGAATTCGAGGCGAGGGCCGGTGCGGCATTCCTTACGGGGTTCGACGGTAATTCCTTCTCTGTGCATGTCTGCACGCATGTCTGCACGCATGTCCGCGCGCATGTCCGCACGCATTTCCATATGGCTTTCCGCGTGCCTTTCTGTGCGCCTCTCCATGCGCATTTGTGTGAGCGGCTTCCCGCTGTATTTATTTCGCATTCCCTCCGTATCGATCCGGGAGAGAAAATGGTTCGATACGGTGGAATTTCTTGCCGTGCCCGCTTGATCCCGTCGTGCTATTCTGGAAGCAGTTGCAGTTGTGGTTCCCGAAGCTTCAAGTGCCTCCCCCGGCCGCCTGTGCCGAGGGTTGCACCTGTGTGTTTTCCGGTGCTTTTCCGGATGGGGTAATCATCGCGGCGACGCGGGATTCGCACCGTGCGCATCCCCGGATACTGCCCCCCATGAAGGAGACAGAACATGGCTACTGGCACCGTCAAGTGGTTCAACGCGGAAAAGGGCTTCGGTTTCATCGAGCAGGACGGCGGCGGCCCCGACGTCTTCGCCCACTACTCGAACATCGCGGCCACCGGCTTCCGTGAGCTCCAGGAGGGCCAGCGGGTGAATTTCGATGTCACGCAGGGCCAGAAGGGCCCGCAGGCGGAGAACATCACCCCTGCCTGATTCCGCCGCTCCGGCGCCGTCGCGCTGCGACGACTTGCACGACCGGGACTCGCACCTCCGGGTGAGGGCCCCGGTTCGTTGTTGTCCGCCGACCGGCCCGAGCCGCCCCGAATTCTTGCGCAGCCGGGCTTCGTCCGGGCTTCGCCCAGGCTTGTCAACGGCCCGTTCTTGCGATTCCTGTGCCGCCCGCCGCCGCAGCGAATTCCTCGATACGCGCCCCTGTCGAGGAAGGGTCCCGTATGGACCGCGACCGTAACCGCGATCGCACAGCACGTTCGAACGACCGGTTCTCCCGTGGCTCCGGGGGCCGTTCCGGCGCGCCCGCCCGGCGTCCCGGCGGCGCGGGACGCCGACCCGCCGCCGTGCAGGGCGAGTTCGCGCTGCCGAAGACCATCACCCCGGCGCTGCCCGCCGTGTCGGCCTTCGCGGAGTTGGAGCTGCCCGGCCCGCTGCTGGCGGCGCTCACCGCCGAGGGCGTCACGACCCCGTTCCCGATCCAGGCGGCCACCCTGCCCAACGCCCTCGCGGGCCGCGACGTCCTGGGCCGCGGCCGGACCGGCTCCGGCAAGACGCTCGCCTTCGGCCTGGCCCTGCTGGCCCGCACCGCGGGCAGCCGGGCCGACGCGCGGCGGCCGCTGGCCCTGGTCCTCGTCCCCACCCGGGAGCTGGCCCAGCAGGTCACCGACGCGCTCACCCCGTACGCCCGCGCGCTCCGGCTGCGCATGGCCACCGTCGTCGGCGGCATGTCGATCGGCCGCCAGGCCTCGGCGCTGCGCGGCGGCGCGGAGGTCGTCGTCGCCACCCCGGGCCGGCTGAAGGACCTCGTCGAGCGCCGCGACTGCCACCTGGACCGGGTCGCCGTCACCGTCCTCGACGAGGCCGACCAGATGGCCGACATGGGGTTCATGCCCCAGGTCACCGAACTCCTCGACCTGGTGCGGCCGCAGGGCCAGCGGATGCTCTTCTCGGCGACCCTGGACCGCAACGTGGACCTGCTGGTCCGCCAGTACCTGCACGATCCGGTGGTCCACTCGGTCGACCCGGCGGCCGGTGCGGTCACGACGATGGAACACCACGTCCTCTACGTCCAGGGCGCGGACAAGTACGCCACCACGACGGAGATCGCGGCCCGCGAGGGCCGGGTGATCATGTTCCTGGACACCAAGCACGCCGTGGACAAGCTCACCGGCCATCTGCTCGGCAGCGGGGTGCGGGCTGCCGCGCTGCACGGCGGCAAGTCCCAGCCGCAGCGCACCCGCACCCTCGACCGGTTCAAGTCCGGGCAGATCACGGTGCTGGTCGCCACGAACGTCGCGGCGCGCGGCATCCACATCGACAACCTGGACCTCGTCGTCAACGTCGATCCGCCGAGCGACCACAAGGACTACCTGCACCGGGGCGGCCGCACCGCCCGCGCCGGTGAGTCGGGCAGCGTCGTCACGCTGGTGCTGCCGGGGCAGCGCCGGGACATGACCCGGCTGATGGCCGACGCCGGGATCACCCCGAAGATCGCCCAGGTCCGTTCCGGCGAGGCAGAGCTGAGCCGGATCACCGGGGCGCGCAAGCCCTCGGGCGTCCCGGTCGACGGCGCCGCACCGGCGACGGGCCGGGCCGCCTCCGGCGATCTGGCCTTCCGCGGCCTGGGCAGCCGCCCCGCGAAGGCGAGCCGCTCCCGCCGCTCGGACCTGCCCACCGCGGAGGCCCGCGCCGCCGCGAAGCAGCGCCGCACCAACCGCGGCGGATAGCGGATAGCGGGGGCGGGCCCGGCGTACGCGCTGTGCGCGCTGTACGTGCCGGGCCCGTCGTGCGTGCCAGGTCCGCCGTACGCGCCGTACGCGCCGTGCGCGCCGTGCGCGCTGGGTCCGCCGCACGCGCCGTACGTGCCGGGCCCGCCGGGGCGCCCGGCGGTCGGGGCAGCGCGCTCCGCCGCTCCCGGCTGCCGATCCCCGGGCCGGCGCCCGTGGTCCGGCGCCCATGGCCCGGCGGACGGCCGTTTCTCGGCCTACCGCCCGCCCGCCACCCGCAGGACCGTTCCGGTCACGTACGACGCCTCGTCCGAGAGCAGCCACGCGACCGCGGCCGCGATCTCCGGGGCGGTGCCGACGCGGCGGAGCGGGATGACGGGGATGGCCGCCTCCGCCCGGCCGGGGTCGCCCGCCGTGGCGTGCATGTCGGTGTCGACCATGCCCGGGGCGACTGCGTTGACCCGGATGCCGTCCGGCCCCAGCTCCTTGGAGAGCCCGAGCGTCAGCGCGTCCGTCGCCGCCTTCGTGGCGGCGTAGTGGACGAACTCCCCCGGGCTGCCGAGCGTGGCGGCGGCCGAGGAGAGATTGACGATCGCGCCCGTCCCGGCGGCCGCCATGTCCTTCGCGGCCCTGCGGCAGCAGAGCAGATAGCCGAGGACGTTCACGTCGACGACATGGCGCAGCGTCCGGGTGGAGGTGTCGGCGAGCCGTCCGATCGGGCCCGTCACCCCCGCGTTGTTGACCAGCCCGGTGACCGGGCCGAGCCGCTCGGCCGCCGTGTCGAAGAGGCGCTCCACATCGGCCTCCTCGGCGGTGTTCGCCCGCACCGTGACGCAGCGCGCCCCGGCGGCCCGTACCGCCGCCGCGGTCCGCTCGGCGGCCTCCTCGTTGCTCACGAAGCCCAGGGCGAGGTCATGGCCGTCCGAGGCCAGACGGATACAGGTGGCGGCGCCGATGCCCCGGCTGCCGCCGGTGACGACGGTGACGGGACGCCGCGAAGAAGACGGAGGAGTCGAAGAAGACGAAGGAGCGGTGCTGCTGTCCGGCACGGGAGACCTCTCGTTTCACTCACGGAGCAATGCGGGCGGTGCGGGTCGGGCGGGCGGTGCGGGTCATGCTGACCGTACGAGCCGTACGAGCCGTACGAGCCGCTGGCCCGCGTCGCCGTGCGGGGCACACGGCGACGCGGCCCGGCGGGGCACGCGGCCCTACGGACCATGCAGCGAATCACCGCAGGCGCCGGAAGATCAAGACCGGCCGTACGGGCCGCCGCGCCTGCTGTTGGAGTGGTGGCGGGCCGGGTACCGGCGTGGTGCCGGGCGCGCGGCGCGGACGGTTGCCTAGCGTCGGCGCCTGACGGACCGCTGTCGGCGCGGAACGGGTTGAATCGCCCGGCGCTCGGTGACGGCTCCTCCTCAACGGCGTTCCCCTGCCTTCGCCTCGCATTGCGGGGGCAGGGGGCGCCGACCGTGTCCCGCGAGAGGCGAGGCAGTACGGGGCGGGGGCGTGCGGCCCTACGCCCAGAGCTCCCGCGCCGACGCGACCCCGGCGAACGCCGCGACCAGCCCCGCCGCCACGCTCCCCACGACATTGGCCACCGCGTACGACCCGGCCCCGTCCTCCGCCAGCCGCAGGGTCTCGTAGCTGAACGTCGAGTACGTGGTGAGCGCCCCGCACAGGCCCGTACCGATCAGCAGCTGAAGGTGCGAGGAGGCCGCCCCGGCCGCCACCGCGCCGGTCAGCAGGCCCAGGATCAGCGAACCCGACACATTGACCGTGAAGGTCCCCCACGGGAAGACGCTGTCGTGCCGGGACTGCACCGCGCGGTCGGTCAGATAGCGCAGCGGCGCCCCGACCGCCGCGCCGACGATCACCAGCAGCCAGTTCACCGGCCCCGCTCCGGCTCGCCGCCGAAGCGCACGATCTCGCACGCGTCCAGGACCACCAGACCGCCGTCCGCCACCAGCTCCTCGACGAGCGGCAGGAACGCCCGGATCCGCGCCTCGGTGTCCACGATCACCACCGCCACCGGCAGGTCCTCGCTCAGCGAGAGCAGCCGCTGGGTGTGGATCATCGACGAGGCACCGAAGCCCTCGATGCCTCGGAACACACTGGCGCCGGACAGCCCGGCCCGGTGCGCCCGGTGCACGATCTCCGTGAAGACCGGCCGGTGGTGCCACCCGTCGGACTCACCGACGAGGACCGTCAGCCGCAGGGCCCTTTCCGTCTCCGGCGTCGTCATGGCTGCCTCCAGGCCAGCACGCGGCGGGTCACCCACACCGCACTCCACACCGCCGCGAGAGCCGCGCACAGCGTCACCACCAGGTACACCAGACCGGACCCGGCGCGGTCGGCGTCGAACAGACGCTGGATGTCCACCGCGTACGTCGAGAACGTGGTGAACCCGCCGAGCACCCCCGTACCGAAGAACGGCCGCACCAGCCGGTGCGCCGCCCACGCCTCGCTGATCACCACCATGAACACGCCGATCACCGCGCATCCGACGACATTCACGACCAGCGTCGTCCACGGGAAGCCGCCCGGGGCGGTGGGCCAGAGCAGCGCCGCCCCGTACCGCGCGGACGCGCCGATCGCACCACCGAGCGCCACCACCGCGACGACGGGACCTTGCGGGTTCGGGGCTCCCATGGGCACATGTCTCCTGCCTGCTGCACACACCAGGCTATCGCCGCGTCCCGGGACGGGCCCGGCCGCCGATTCGCGTGGCGGCACACATCCACCGCTCCACCGCGTCACCGCTCCACTTCGGCCCGCGAGGACGTCCCCGGTCAGCAGGTGCTCGGGGCGGGCTTTCCGGCGAAGCGGTCCTTGAGCCAGGGGAGGCCCTCGGCGAGGGTGCCCACGGTCGCGGCGATGTGGCCGGGGATGTGGTTGCCGGCGAACCTCACCGCCACGCCCCGGCGGCACCAGTCGGCGGCCAGGTTCTTGCCGACCTGCTGGGGGACGACATCGTCCAGGGCGCTGTGGGAGAGCAGGACGGGCACCGCGGGCTTGCGCATGCCGAGCCGCTGCTCCGCCACGATCCCGTCCCACGGGGCGCGGTGGAGACGCTCGGTCAGCGGACGCCCGTCCACGGTCAGGAACCGTGAGTTCAGGAACGGGTACTTGGCGAGCGCCTGTGTGGTGCACAGGTTGTCCCGCAGGTCGTTGGTCACGCGCTTGCCGTGAGCGTTCAGGTACGGGCCGATGTCGATGCCGTACGAGGTGGCGAGGCCGGAGAGGGCGTAGTTGAAGAACGCCCCGTAGGCGGAACCGTCCATGCTGTCGGCCACCTTGTTCATGTCCGCGGGGGGAGCGCCGACGACGGCGCCCCTGAGC
The DNA here is from genome assembly GCF_042799335.1 of Streptomyces sp. NPDC057697. Lineage (NCBI taxonomy): Bacteria > Bacillati > Actinomycetota > Actinomycetes > Kitasatosporales > Streptomycetaceae > Streptomyces > Streptomyces sp. NPDC057697. The sequence goes on from NZ_JBHVJA010000003.1 coordinate 473,781, forward strand.
TTCAGTTCGGGCGCGTAGGTGGGGGCCAGCTCGGCGGCGGACGCCGTCGCGCCACCACCCTGCGAGTAGCCGTAGAGCGCGACCGGACCGTCGTCCGGGAGATCGAGAGCGGGCAGACGCTGGGCGGCCCGGATGGAATCCAGAACGGCGCGGCCCTGAGCCTCGCGGTCCATGTACGTGTGGACGCCGGGTGTGCCCAGTCCTTGATAGTCGGTCACCACCACGGCGAATCCCTGGTCGAGGAGCTTCTTGATGGGCGCCGCCTCGTACTCGGTGCCTTCGGCCAGCTGGCGGGAGGGGGCGCACTTGTCCGCCAGGCCCTGGGTGCCGGGCGCGAAGGCGACGATGGGGCGTTGGCCGTACGGAGAAGTGGCAGGGTTCAGCACGGTGCCGGTGACGGCGATGGTCTTCCCGGTGCGGTCGGTGGTGCGGTACATGATCCGGTGCACGTTCGCGTCGACCTTGATCGCCTTGAGCGGGTCCAGGTAGAAGACGCCCGGCTCCGAGCTGAGCACGTCGCCGTTCCCGGCGGTCAGGACGGCGGATCGCTGTGGCACGCTCGCCCGGCCGGCGGCGGCAGCCGCCCCCGGCGGCACGCTGAAGGTGAGCGCGGCGGCACCTGTGGCGGCGATCGCCGCCACAGCACGCCCGCCGAGGGTGCGACGACAGAACATGAGAGCTCCTCGGTCGGAGGGTCAGGGAAGATCTACTGACTACCTCACCCATGCGCACTCATAGGGAACATACGTCGAAGTACCGGATGTTCGACCCGAATTGATTGCGCAGCGGACCTGTCGGCTTGACGCCCTGGCCCTGATGCGCGCCGGGTCCCTCACCGCGCCCGCCGGAGCGACCCGCGCGGCCCGTCCTCCTCGGTGACCCCGGCCCGGAGCCGCCGTATCGACGCGGCGTCCCCGCCGCCGTCCCCTTCGCCTTCGGGGGAGTCGCACCGCGCGCACGCGCAGGACGGCCGGCGATGCGGATCGGATTCGGGGAACTCCGGCCCGGCTGCGGTCTCTTGGTCCCTCATGCCGACCCCCGATCCGTGCACGACCAGGACCGAGTCCCCCCCGCTGGTTCACGGCTTCGTACCGCGAGAACGGCGGCGCCCGCGTCGAGGGCGCCGCCGACCTCGCCGTTTCGCGTGGCGTCGTCCCCGTCCGCGATTCCAAGGCCCCGGGCGGCCCGGCGCTGACCACGTCCGTGGCCTCGTTCTCCTGCTCCGTGGCGGGCGTGAAGGCCGGGGAGTTCGCCGGGGGCTAACCCCACCGCATTCCGTCATGCCTCCCGGATGGGTTGGGCGGTCTCGCTCAACAAGGCTTGCGGCATGAGGACTTACGGAAAATCCGCCGCCTTCGTCGCCCTGTCCGCCACCGTCGCCGCCACTGCTCTCACCGGGGTCATGACCGCCCCCGCCCACGCCGGTACCGGCTCCGCATCCGCCCCCACGCTCTCCTGGCGGTCCTGCGCCACGGCCGGCGGTCCCGCCGGGCAGGAGTGCGCCGACCTTCCCGTACCGCTGGACTACCGCGACCCGGGCGGCCCGCAGCTCTCCCTCGCGGTCACCCGGGTCCGGAGCGACCGCCCGGCCGCCCGGCGCGGGACGCTCATGGTGATCCCGGGCGGACCGGGCTCCTCCGGGGTGCAGCGGGTCGCGGAGAAGGGGGAGCGGCTGGCCCGGGAGACGGAGGGGCGGTACGACATCGTGAGCCTCGACCCGCGGGGGGTCGGGGGCAGCACGAAGGCGAGCTGCGGGCTGGCTCCGGAGGACCGGGAGCTGGTGAACCTCCGGTCCTGGCCCGGTGCCGACGGCTCGATCACCGAGAACGTGACCCGCTCCCGGCGGATCGCCGAGGCGTGCGCCCGCAACGGCGGTGCGGTGCTGCGGAGCCTCACCACGGTCAACGAGGCGCGGGACATCGACCGCTTCCGGCAGGCACTCGGTGAGGAGAAGCTGTCGGCCTGGGGCAGCTCCTACGGGACGTACGTGGGCGCCGTGTACGCGCAGAAGTACCCCCAGCACACGGATCGTTGGGTGCTGGACAGCAGCGGCGACCCGAATCCGTCCCGGGTGGCCAAGGGCTGGCTGGCCAACATGGCGGTGGGGTCGGCGGACCGCTTCCCCGACTTCGCGCGCTGGGCCTCGGACCCGGCCCGGGAGGCGGACGGGCTGCGGCTCGCGCGGCGGGCCGAGGACGTGCGGCCGCTGGTGCTGGACCTGGCGGCGCGGCTGGACCGTGCACCGAGGGAGACCACCACGCCGGGCGTCCCGCTGACCGGCAACCGGCTGCGCCAGGCGATCCAGCTGGCCCTGTACGACGACGAGGCGTTCGCCGGGCTCGCGGGGCTCGTCCGGGAGGCCGGTGACCCCTTGGTGAAGCCGGTCCTGCCCGGCGCGCTGAGTGGTCCGATCCCGGATGCGGACGCGGCCGTCACGGTGGGCGTCATCTGCAACGACGTGCGCTGGCGGGGCACGGTCGCCTCGTATGCGCGGGCCGTCGCCGCCGACCGCGCGGAGCACCCGCTGACCGCGGGGATGACGGCGAACATCACCCCGTGCTCCTTCTGGAAGGACGCCCCCGCCGACCCGCCCACCCGGATCACCGGCCAGGGACCGTCGAACGTCCTGATGGTTCAGGGCCTGCGCGACCCGGCCACCCCGTACTCCGGGGCCCTGAAGATGCGCGCGGCCTTCGGGGACCGGGCCCGTCTGGTCGCGGTGGACCACGGGGGACACGGCATGTACCTGGGCAACGGGAACGCCTGCGGCGACCGCGCGGTCACCATGTTCCTGAACACCGGGACCCGCCCGGAGAAGGACGCGTACTGCGCGGACTGACGACGGGCCGGGGGCGGGCCGCCTGCGTCGGGCCTCACGGCGCCGGGCGCCCGCCCCGTTCGGTCGCGGCCCGGTCGGTCCCGGTCAGGCGCGGCCCGCCCCCGGCGCCCGTCCCGTTCGGGCGCGGCCCGGTCGGTCCCAGTCAGGCGCGGCCCGCGCCCGGCGCCCGGCGCCCGTCCCGTTCAGTCGCGGCCCGGCGTCGGGTGTCCGCTGTTCCTGGCCTGGGCCAGGAGCGAGACGACCTCCTCGTCGGAGGTCTGGGAGAAGTCCCGGTACCACTCACCGACCGCGTAGAACAGACGTGGCACCGACAGGCACACCACCTCGTCCGCGCTCCGGCGCAGCCGCACCACCGCCTCCGGCGGCGCCACCGGTACGGCCGCCACCAGCCGTGCCGGTTCCTGGGCCCGGACGACCCGGCAGGCCGCCTCGGCCGTGGCGCCGGTCGCGATGCCGTCGTCCACGACGATCACCGTCCGGCCGGCGAGCGGGGTCCGTGGCCGGCCCGCCCGGTACACCTGCGCCCGGCGTACGAGCTCCGCCTCCTCGACCCGTTCCACCGCCGCGAGGTCCTGCTTGCTGACCCGCAGCCGCCCGGCCAGGTCCTCGTTGACGACCCGCACCCCACCTTCGCCGAGGGCGCCGAACGCCACCTCCTCGTGGTGCGGGACGCCGAGCTTGCGGACGACGATCACATCGAGATCGGCGCCCAGGGTCTGGGCGACCTGGAAGGCCACCGGCACACCGCCGCGGGGCAGCCCCAGCACGACGGGGCGCTCCCGTTCGAGGTGGCGGAGCGCCTCGGCCAGCTGCTGTCCCGCGTCCACGCGGTCGGCGAACAGCACGGTGGTCTCACCCCCAGCCCGCGACGGCGGCGGGGCCGCATGCGTACGGGCCCGGCCGCATCCCTACTACCGAAACAACCTCATGCGCCGCGGCCCCGCAACTCGGGCGGGGCCGCCGCGCACGGGGCTCCGGGGCGGCTCAGGAGACCGGCGAGATCGTGGGGACCTCGCCCTCGGTGGTGTCGACGTCGATCACGGAGAACGCCGCGCCCTGCGGGTCCGTCAGCGCGGCGAACCGGCCGAACGGCATGCTCATCGGGCCGAACCGCAGCACCGCACCGCGCTCGGTGGCCTTCGCGACCGCCGCGTCGCAGTCGGAGACCGTGAAGTACACGTTCAGGAACGGCGGGACCTCGGGCGGGAACTCGTCGCCCATCCTCATCCGCCCCATCACCGTACGGTCACCGACGTTGTACATCATGAAGTCGACGTGCTCGTCCGCGATCTTCACCACCGAGTACGGGAAGACGGCGGGGAAGAAGGCGTCGGACTTCGCGGGCTCCCGGGTGAAGACCTCGGACCAGCAGTACGCGCCGGGCACGCCCTGTGCCTCGAAGCCCTCGTGGACGCCCGCCTGCCACACGCCGAAGGCGACGCCGGAGGGGTCGCGGGCCAGCAGCATGGTGCCGAAATCACCGACCCGCATGGGGTCCATCAAGGTCTCGCCGCCATTGGCCCGGATCTTCGCGGCGGTGGCCTCGGCGTCCGGCGAGGCCAGATACAGGCACCAGGCCGACTGGCCCTCCTGGCCGGGCATCGGAGGCACCACCGCGGCGACCGCCTTGCCGTCGGCGTACGCCTGGGTGTAGTCGCCGAACTCCGACGAGGACTCGCCGAACGTCCAGCCCAGCACCTCACCGTAGAAGCTCTTCGCCCCCTCCACGTCGGCGAACATCGCGTCGGCCCAGCACGGTGTGCCTTCTGGTTGTACGGCCATGGTCCTGCACTCCTTCGCGCTCGGCGGGGGTCCGGACTCCTGGGTGCTCGGTGGGGGTCCGGCTCCTCACGCTAGCCAGCCGTCCGCCTTCCCGCGCGCCGGGAGCGCGGCGCCCGGAGCTACCCCTCCGTGCCCCGGCCCGGCGGCGGGTCCACCCGCACCAGGCCCGACTGGTAGGCCATGGCGACCAGTTGGGCCCGGTGCCGGGCGCCCAGTTTCGTCATCGCCCGACCGACGTGCGTGCGTACGGTCAGCGGGCTGACGTGCATCCGGGCGGCGATCTCGTCGTTCGAGAGCCCTTCCGCGGCCTGCGCCATGACCTCGCGCTCGCGGGCGGTCAGGACGTCCAGGGACTCGGGCGCGGCGACACCGCCCTCCGGGCGGGCCAGGTAGCGGGTGATCAGGGCCCGGGTGGCGGTGGGCGACAGGAGCGTGTCGCCCGAGGCCACCGTGCGGATGGCGTCCAGCAGCTCCTCGGGGCCCACGTCCTTGCCGAGGAAGCCGCTGGCACCGGCGCGCAGGGCGCGGGCCACGTACTCGTCGATCTCGAAGGTGGTGAGGATGAGGATGCGGGTCCCGCTCAGCGCCTCGTCGCGGCAGATCGCCTCGGTGGCGGCCAGCCCGTCCACGCCGGGCATCCGGATGTCCATCACGACCACGTCCGGCGCGGTGGCGCGGGCCTTCTCCACCGCCTCCCGGCCGTCCGCCGCGACCCCGACGACCTCCATGTCGTCGTTCGACTCGATCAGCAGCCGGAAGGTCCCCGCCAGCAGGGCCTGGTCATCGGCCAGCAGTACCCGGATGGTCACCGCGCCGTCCTCTCCTCGTCGTCGTCCCCGTGAAGCCCGGGTCCCGCCGTGTCCAATGTTCCCGCCGCCGTTGCCGTCCCCGTCTCCGCCGTCCCCGTCTCCGCCGCGTCCGTCGCCGCTGCCGTCTCCAGCGGCAGTTCCGTGGTCACCTCGAAGCCTCCGTCGGCCCGGTGCCCGGCCGCCAGTCGGCCGCCTGCGGACAGGGCCCGTTCGCGCATACCGATGAGTCCGTAGCCGGGGGTGCCCGTCGTGCCCGTGGTGCCCGGCGTGCCCGTCGTCGGCGGCGCGTGCCCGTCGTCGGAGACGGTGAGCGTGAGCAGCCGGCGCGAGTAGCCCAGCCGGACGGAGGCCGTCGCGCCGCCCGCGTGCTTGGTGACGTTGGTCAGCGCCTCCTGCACGATCCGGTACGCGGTCAGGTCCGCGCCCGGCGGCAGCGGCCGGGCCTCGCCCTCCACGGTCACCGAGACGGCCAGCCCGGTGTGCTCGAAGGAGGCGATCAGCTCGGGGAGCCGGGCCAGCCCGGGGGTGGGCTCCAGCGGGGTCTCCGGTTCGCCCTCGCGGCGCAGCAGCCCCACGGTCGCCTTGAGCTCGCGCAGGGCGGAGGAGGTGGTACCGGCCAGCTGGTCGAGCATCCCCTGGGCCTGGTCGGGCTTGCTGCGCAGCAGGTACGCGGCGGTGGCCGCCTGCGCGTGGGCGAGGGCGATGTGGTGCGCGACGATGTCGTGCAGCTCGCGGGCGATCCTGGTCCGCTCCTCGGCCACCCGCTGGCGCGCCTCCTCCTCGCGGGTGCGCTCGGCCAGTTCGGCCCGCGCCTCCACGGCGGCGAGGTGGTCGCGCCGGTTGCGTACCGACTCGCCGACGGCGCCCGCCAGCAGCACGCACGAGAGGGTGCCGATCTGGTCGGGCCGCAGCAGCGCGCCGTTGCCCCAGCCGATGGAGAGGACGACGAGGGCGACGGCCGCCCCGGCCGTGTACACCGTGGTCGTACGGAGGTCCGTCCGCAGGGCCAGCAGATACAGCGCGACCAGGGCGGCACCGGCGACGCTCGGGCTGGGGTCGAACCCGATACGGCCGCCCATGATGCCCAGCACGCCCCCGCACAGCGTGGTCACCGCCACCACCGTGCGCGGGAACCTGCGCTGCCCCAGCAGCAGGACGGCGGAGGGCACGAGGGCGACGAGCGAGAAGTCGAGCACCGGGGCACGGACGATCCGGGCCCCGGTCAGGGTGCTGGAGAAGACCGCGAAGACCCACAGCAGCACGGCGATCGCCACATCGACGGCCCGGGGGTGGCGTCGGGCCCATTGCGACCAGTCGGCGAACACGCGGTCTCTCTTCCTCTTGTGCGGGGTCGGTCCGGTCATCCATGGTCGTCGACCCGGGCGACCTCGCGCGCGGGGTGGCCCGGGACGGCCGGTGGGTGACCGGCTGCCTCGGCAGCGGGCGCCCCCGCGCGGGGTGGCCGAAGGCCCGCCCGCCGCACGCACGACGGGCGGGCCTCCGGTCACCTCTCGTCACTTCACTTCACGTCACGTGAGGTCACTTCGTGCGGCTTCCTCGCCGCGGCTCATACGCCCACGGGGTCGCGGCGCGCCTCGGGCCGGGCCGCTTCCGGGCCGCCGTGGCTCAGCTTCTCGCCCTCGACGTCCACCTCGGGCACGACCTTCGCCAGCCACTTCGGCAGCCACCACGCCCGGTCGCCGAGCAGGGCGAGCACCGCGGGGACGATCGTCATCCGGACGACGAACGCGTCGAAGAAGACGGCCGCGGCGAGGCCGACGCCCATCATCTTGATCATCGAGTCGTCCATCCCGATGAACCCGGCGAACACCGCGATCATGATGACGGCCGCCGCCCCGACGACCCGGGCACTGTGCCGGAACCCGGTGACGATCGCCTCGCCGGGCCGCTCCCCGTGGACGTACGCCTCCCGCATCCGGGTCACGAGGAAGACCTCGTAGTCCATGGCCAGGCCGAAGACCACACCGATCAGGAAGATCGGCATCATGCTCATCACCGGTCCGGTCTGCTCGACGCCGAGGGCGTCGGCGAGCCAGCCCCACTGGAAGACCGCGACGATCGTGCCGAAGGCCGCCGTCACGGAGAGCAGGAAGCCGAGCGCCGCCTTGAGCGGGACCAGCAGCGAGCGGAAGACGACCATCAGGAGCAGGAAGGCCAGGCCGACGACGAGTGCGAGATAGGGGACCAGCGCGTCGGTGACCTTCTGCGACACGTCGATGTTCACGGCGGTCGCGCCGGTGACGAGCATCGTCGCACCGGACCGGGACTTCAGGTCGCGGGCCTCGTCGCGGATGGTGTGGACCAGCTCGGTGGTGGCCTCGGTGCTGGGTCCGGTGGAGGGCACTGCGGTGATCACCGCGGTGTCACCGGCCTCGTTGAAGGCGGGCGGAGTCGTGGCGACGACGCCCTTGGTCGCGGTGAGCTGCCGCGCGGCCTGAGCCGCGGCGGCCTTCGGGTCCTTGGCGGACTTCGCGTCGACGACGACGGTGAGCGGCCCGTTGAAGCCGGGGCCGAAGCCGTCGGCCAGGGCGTCGTAGGCGCGGCGCTGGGTGGTCGAGGTGGGCTTCGACTCGTCGCCCGGCATGCCGAGCTGGAGATCGAGCGCGGGCACCGATATCAGGCCGAGGCCCAGGATGCCGAGCACCAGGACCGCGAGCGGCCGCCGGATCACGGAGCGGGCCCAGCGGGTGCCCAGGTTCGGCCGGTCCTGCCTGGCGCGCTGTCCGCCCCGCGCCCTGCGCTCGGTGCGCGGCAGGACGGCCTTCTGGAAGAAGCCGAGCAGCGCGGGCAGCAGGGTCATGGCGACCAGGACGGCGATCACGACGGTGCTCGCCGCGGCGAGGCCCATCTTGGTCAGGACGGGGATGCCGACCACCGAGAGGCCCGCCAGGGCGATGACGACGGTGAGACCGGCGAAGACGACGGCGGAGCCCGCCGTTCCCACCGCCCGTGCGGCGGCCTCCTCGGCCGCGTGGCCATCGGCGCGTTCGGTCCGGTAGCGCGAGACGATGAACAGGGCGTAGTCGATGCCGACCGCGAGCCCCAGCATCAGGGCGAGCGTGGTCGTGGTCGTGGACATCCCGATGGCGACGATCGAGGCGACGCCCACGCCGATGCCGACGATCGCGGTGAGCAGCGGGAGGCCCGCCGCGGCGAGCGAACCGAAGGTGATGAGCAGGACGACCGCGGCGGCGGCGACGCCGACGAGTTCGGTCGTGCCGCCCAGCTCGGCATCCGCCACCAGGGCCGAACCACCGAGCTCCACGGTCAGCCCGGCGTCCCGCCCGGCCTTCGCGGCGTCCTCCAGGGCGTCGGTGGTGGCGGTCGTGAGATCGACGTTCTGCACGGTGTACGAGATGGTGGAGTACGCGGTGGTGCCGTCCTTGCTCACCGCCCCGGCCATCTTGAACGGGTCGAGGGCGCCCTTGACCTGGTCGCCGCCCGCCACGTCCGCGACGATCTTCTCGACGGCCGCCTTGTTCGGGCCCGCCGTGACCTTCTGGCCCTCGGGTGCGACGAAGACGATCCGGGCGTCGGCGCTGTTCGAGCTGCTGCCCGGGAAGCGCTGGTCCAGCAGGTCGAACGCCTTCTGCGACTCCGTCCCCGGCATCGAGAACCCGTCCTCGGGCGCGGTCGGTGCCTTGGCCGCGGCGAAGGCGCAGGCGGCCAGGACCACCACCCAGAGCAGGGCGACGAGCCGGCGTCTCCGGAAGGAGAAGCGGCCTAGCCGGTAAAGGAAGGTAGCCACGAGGAGGCGCTCCAGTCTCTCTGGATCGGGCGACGGACCGCGGCGCGGTGCCGCGGGCTCCGGCCGTGCGGGGCCGCGTCGCGCCGGGCGCGGGGCGGCGGGGCGGGCCGGAGGAATACCTCGATCCTTCGTGAACGAGGGCGTCATCGTCGTCGTCGCCCCGCACGGAGTCGTACGTACTGCCGCTGTAGTACGCGGGCCTGTCGGCGTACGCAGGGGCTCTGACGTACGCGGACTCGCGAGGCGCCGCCGGGTGTGCCGCAGGGTGCGCTACCGGGTGTGTCGCCGCGAGGCGCCGCCGGGCCCCGGCGGTGGTCCTCGTACGCGTGAAGTGCCGTCCGCACGACGTGCCGTACGCGTGAAGTGCCGTCCGTGCGAGGTGCTGTACGCGTGAAGTGCGCCGTGCGCGCGAGGTGCCGCAGACGTGAAGTGCCGTCCGCGTGGCGGGAGATGCACGATATGCGTTACCGTGACCGCGTCATCACCCTCTGTGCGCTTCTGCGCGCATGGGGCGGCCCTCGGCGGTGCACCAACACCAATCCGAGGGCCTACACCACCAGTGGAGCTGCGAGGCCACCGGAAATGCTGCGCCATGTTATCGCGCCGTCCGTGCGCTATACGAAGGCATCGAACGATGTCGTACGTCATCCGCGTCTGAACAGTGACGCGAAGATCCTGATCCTGTACGTCCAGGGGCTCCCGGGCGACGCCACGAGCAAGCCGCTGAGCGAACTGGCCAACAAGCTGGGCATCAAGGGCCGCTCGTACCAGAAGGCGAAGCGCCTGCTCGTCGAGAACGGCTATGTGCACGAGCGGCGGAGCCAGGCCGAGGGCGGCCGCTGGCTGACCGAACAGCTCGTCACGAACGCCCCCCTGACGGGTGAACAGGCGTTACGCCTCCTGCGGGTGCCCGCCCCCGAGGTTCCGGCCGCGCCACCGAGTGGGCAGTTTCCGACGGTCGGCGGGCCGACCACTCGGGCGGCCGGTGACTATGGACCGGTAGAAGACCACAGCGATAAGACAACTCCCCACCCCCCTCCCGAACCTGAGGCCGTCACGGATCGGGAACCCGAGCCGATCCCGCGGCCACCCGCGGATCCGGGATCCGAGCCGCTTCCACAGCCCTGTGCGCCGAACCGGGCTCAACTCGCCCGCGCCGAACGGGTCCTGCTCTCCCTGCGTCACATCCGCCGCGAACTGAGCCTGGGCGTGGCCGAGGCCCGCGAACTCGCGGTGCAGGCCGTCAAGTGGTTCGAACGCGGGGCGAGCGAAGCCGACCTGCGTCACGCCCTGCTCGCCGAACGCCCGCAGGACGGCGTCCGCTCGGCTGTCGGCTTCCTGCGCTACCGCCTCGACCGGAAGCTCCCCGAACCCCTGGTCCAGGAACCGCCGCCCGGCGAGCGACCGCCCCTCCCCGAACTCACCGAATGCTCGGGCCCCGGCGAACCGCACGTCTTCCGCCCGCTGTTCGGCGAAGCCGAATGCCCTTCCTGCCGCAGGGCGGCCGCCGCAGCGGAACCGGAGCCGGAACCCCTCCCCTGGCGCGAACGCGTGGCCCAGCTCAACGGCACGGCGACGGCGACGGCGTCATCACCGGCCGGGAGTTGACCGGGTCCTGACCGGGGTCCGATCGGGGTCCGACCGGGATGCGTCTGTCAATACGCAGAACCCCCCATGTGATCTCCTCGCGCCGCCCGGCAGATTTGGACGAGCGGGCATGCGCCTGCTCGCACAGAGGGGCGTCCGTGCCTGGTGACCTTGAACGGAACGGAACGGACCGGACCGGACCGGGGCGGGAAATCCGACCTCGGGAGATGGGGGATCTGAGATGCGACCGATCAGCCGAATCACTGCCTGGGCCACGACCCTGGTGACCGCCGTGGGAGCCACGGTGGCGCTCGCGGGAAGCCCGGCCGCCGCCAACGGGGGAGGGTACTGGTCCATCTCGTGCGACTCCACGAACGCGTGCCTCAGGCTGTCGCTCGGACGCCAGGGGCCGGGCGGGCCGTACTGGAACATGATCGGCTGCGGGGTCCACGGCATCAACGACTACTACGACTACGGCTACTCCCGCGGCCGGGCGTTCGACGTCCACTACGCGGACGGCAGGTGGGACCGCGTCGAGTACGGGGCGCAGCGCCCGCTGGACGGCACCAACCGCGTCACGAGCGTCGACGTGCTCTGCTGACCGCCGACCGCTGACCGCCGACCGCTGACCGCCGACCGCTGACCGCTGACCGCTGACCGCCGCCCCGATTCGCGGCAGGACACCGGCAGGGCACAGCAGGACACAACGGGACACAGTCACGGGGGGCTGTGTCCCGCCCACTCCACACGACAAGAACGCCACCTTGGAAAAGGGGATCCGAGATGCGACCGACCAGCCGAATCACCGCATGGGCCGCCACCCTGGCCACCGCCACGGCAGCCACGATCGCCCTCACGGGAGGCCCTGCCTCCGCCGCCGGGGGCGGGTACTGGTCCACCTCGTGCGACTTCGGACGGGCGTGCATCAAGCTTTCGGACAGAAGCTCGGGCAAGGTGATCTGGAATGTGGACGGCTGCGGCTACCACACGATCAATGACTTCTACGACTACGGCTACGCCCAGGGCAATCCGTTCGTCGTCCACTACGCGGACCGGTCCTGGGACCGTGTCGACGCCTGGTCCAGCCGCCCGCTGGACGGCAACAACCGCGTCACGGGTCTCACCGTGAACTGCTGAGCCGAGCCCTCACGCGGAACGGCGGCGCTCCCGCACCGGACGAAGGCGCGGGAGCGCTGCCGTGCTCTCACCCGTCCCGGCCGCCCGGGGCCGGAGCCACGGCGTCCGGCCCACCGGCGGGCCGGACGCCGCGACCGCTCACGCTCGGGCGGGTGAGGTGCCTGCCGGGGCGAGGTGCCGGGCGAAGAACCGGACCGAGCTGTCGACCTCGAACATGGGCATGGTCAGGTGCCTGCCCGCGTTGGCGTGCAACGACTTCTCCCGCGAGGCGAAGGCGCCGAACAGGGCCAGACTGTCCTCGCGCGGGATGCGCTCGTTGTCCCAGTGCATGACGAACTCGACCGGAACGGTGATCCGGTCCGCCGCCTCGAACAGGGCGTCGGGCCACATCATCCCGAAGACCGCGGCCGTGATCCTGGGCTCGGCCGCCACCAGCGGCACCCCGATCGCGGACCCCAGCCCGAGGCCGACGTACCCCACCGGCCCGTCGGCGCCGATCTCCGGAAGCTCCTGGAGCGCGTCCAGGGCCGCCCGGTACTCGGGCACGGCGGTCTCCGCCAGCCGGGCGTTGTAACGGACGACGACCGGGCGTTCCGACTCGCCCGCCGCCTGCGCCCGGCGCAGCTCGGCGACGTCCTGCTCGTCCTGTGCGGAGCGCGGCCGGTCGCCGTGGCCGGGCGCGTCGATGACGGCGGCATGGAAGCCGCAGCCGGTCACGAGACGGTGGGCGCGGCCCAGCATCGCGCGGTGCCTCTTGTCGGCGCCGCCGCCGTGGCCCATCAGGACCAGAGGCGCCCGCCCGGCCGCGCCGGAGGCCGGCGACCAGAGGACGCCGGGAATCCCGTCCACGGTGAAGTCGCGTTCGACCACGCCGTCGGAGGCCGATTCGGCGGTGAAGTGAAGAGAGTTCATAGGTGTTGCCCTTTCGGGAGTGCCTGGAAGCGGAGGCGCTCCCGGCGACACCTACGTCAATCGCACGGCCGTGACGGAAAGGGGGAGCACCCACATCGATACTGCGTTCATGGGTCTCACCTCCTCGGGCGGTGTCACGGTCATGCGCAAACTACCAGCCCGGTGGCTGCGCCGCCCAACCCTTTTCCTCCGCCACGGCCCGCTCCGGGGCGGCCCTCAGCGCCGCCGGGTCGCCGCCGCGACGGTGGCCATGAGTTCGGCGTCGAGTACGGACGGGTCGGCGAGGCGGGTCGGGGCGGCGTAGGAGTTGAGGAGTGCCTTGGTGACGCGCAGGGCGGCCTCGGGGCGGCGCACGATGGGCTTGGCCCAGGCGGTGACCGCGTCGTCGAGTTCCCGCTCGGGCACGATGCGCTGGAGGACCGACAGTTCGTGCGCCTCGATGGCGTCGAAGGCGCGGCCGGTGAGGATGAGTTCGCGGGCGCGGGCGGCGCCGACCTCGTGGATGAGCCGGGGGAGTACGCCGCCCCAGGCGGTGGGCAGTCCGAGCGCCAGCTCCGGGAGCCGGAAACCGGCGGTGTCGGCGCCCACGCGCAGATCGCAGGCGAGGGCCAGCGCGAGGCCCGCGCCGATCGCCTTGCCCTGGATGCGGGCGATGGTGACGGCGTGGTTGGTGGAGATCGCCTCGCAGACCCGGCGGGCCTTCTCACCGGCGATCCGGATGCCCCGCCCGGTGGGGTCGTCGTCGAGCCAGTCGGCGAACTCGTCGCGGTCGCCGCCGAGGCAGAAGTCGTTCCCGGCCCCGCTGAGCACCAGGACCCGGATGTCGGGGTCCGGTACGGCCAGGACCGTCAGCAGATCGTCCAGCATCGCCTCGGTGACCGCGTTGCCGGTGTCCGGGGAGTTCAGCTCCACGCGGAGGACGGCGCCCTCGCGTTCGGTGCGCACCGTGCTCGGCCGGCGCTGCGGGGACAGGTACTGCGCGAGCGAGAGCTTCATATCGCCACGCCCAGCGAGGTGACCCGTCGGAAGACCAGCCGGGACGCGTAGTCGGCCGGTGCGACGGTGCGCAGGGTGGGGAACCGTTTCAGCAGCTGGGTGAGGAGGGTGCGCGCCTCCAGGCGGGCGAGGGCCGCGCCGAGGCAGTAGTGCACCCCGCCCCCGAAGGTCAGATGCGTACCGCCGCGCCGGACGTCGAAGGTGTCCGGGTCCTCGTTGCGCCGGGGGTCGTGGTTGGCGGCCCCGTACATGACGTGGACCATGCTGTCCTTGGCGATCGGGACGCCCGCCAGCACGGTGTCGTCCGCCGCGATCCGGGTGTTGATGTGGATCGGCGGGTCGTACCGCAGGACCTCGTCGACGGCGGCGTCGACGTAGCCGGGGTTCTCCCCGAGCCAGGCCCAGCGGCCGGGCTCCTTCATGAGCAGCTCCACCATGGCCGAGAGCAGCGTGGCGGTGGTCTCCAGGGAGGCGATGGTGACGAACATGGTGAGCCGGTAGAGGATCTCGTCGGCCGTCGCGCGGTCGGGTTCCCGGGCGTCCCAGGTGTGGATCCAGCCGGTCAGGACGTCGTTGCGGGGGTTGGCCCGGCGCTCTTCCACCAGTGCGGTGAAGTAGTGGCGCAGCTGGGCGGTGGCCTCGGCGGACACGGCGAGCTGGCTCTTGGTGGGCAGCAGCTCCTGGGCGTGCACCTGGTTGTGGGTGATCTCCAGGATGTGGGCGTAGTCCTCGGGCGGTATGCCCAGCCAGGACCCGATGGTGCTGATCGGGAGCTGTTCGCTGACGGTGCTGACGAAGTCGGCCTCGCCCTGGCGCAGCTTCTCGGCCAGATCGTCCAGGAGCCGGGTGACGTGCTCCTCGACCCGGGGGGTCAGCCGGTTGATGGTCGACCGGTCGAAGAGGTTGCCGAGGCTGCGGCGCTGGCAGGTGTGCTCGGGGGCGTTGAGCCGGGAGAGGGTCTTGGTCATCTCCTGGGTGGCGACGGCCTCCCAGCGCTCGGTGTCCGCCTGGCGCTCCTGCCAGGCGAAGTCGGGAGCCAGCCAGTTCCGGCCGCGCAGCACCTCGCTGCACGCGTCGTAACCCGTGACGAAGTAGGCGTCCCAGGGAGCGCGTACGACATCGCCCATCGCCCTCAGGTCGGCCAGCAAAGGGTAGGGATCAGCCTGCCCTTCGGGCGATTTGAGGCGTCTCAGGAGGGTGATGAGGGCACGGCGGTCGACGGGGGGCCTGTCTGTGCCACATACAGCGCTCACGCAGAGTTCCTTGGCCTGGGCTCATGGTTACCGGCAGAACCTACCCCTCCGCATATGCCAGCCATGCGTGGATTGTTGTTGCCCGTATCACAGAGAAACCCTGGTGCGGCCCCTTGTCATTTGTCTCGTGCGTCCCAACTCCCTCCTGAGTCACGGCCGTTACGGGGCCGCATGGCCGTTTTCCGCGTCCCGCACGCCCGGCGTGTCCCCGGAGGGACATTCGTCACGTTCCGGAACCTCCGCCGGCGGACGGGCCTCGCGCCCGGAGGCCCGTACCGGGGGACTCTCCTCGTGTCCGGAGGCCCGTGCCCCCGTGCCGGCGGGCGGCGGTCAGACCCGGAACACGTCCAGGAAGGAACTCCACCAGCCCTTCGTCTTCTTCTGCGGCTCCGCGTGGTCGTAGTGCGCGGCCGGTGTCTCGTCCGGGGCGGTGCTCCGGGACGGTACGGGCGACTGCGCCGCCGGGGCGGCGGCCGTACGGCGGGCCGGGGCCGGGGTGAAGACGACGGGCAGCGCCACCAGGGCCCGGTGGAAGGGGCCCGGCCGCCACTCGACACCCGAGGGGTGCACCGCGAGGGCGAGGTCGGGCACCGAGTTGAGGACCTTCTCGATCGCGGTGAGCGCGATGAGCTGCGCCGGGGACTTCGCCGGGCAGACGTGCGGGCCCGCGCCCCAGGCCAGGTGCGCCCCCTTGCTCAGGGTCTGGCGGGCGTCGGTGAGCGCGGGGTCGCTGTTCGCCGCGGCGAAGCTGATCAGTACCGGGGTGTCCGCCCGCAGCGTCACTCCGCCGAGGTCGATGTCCTGGACCGGGTAGTGCGTCGCGTAGTTGGCGATCGGCGGGTTGTTCCAGAGCACGTCGTCGAGCGCGTCCTCGACCAGCATCCCGGTGCCGCGCCGCTGCCCGGCCCCGGCGTCGTTGGACAGCATGAGCAGCAGCGCGTTGGCGATCAGATTGCGCTCCGGCTCGATGCCCGCGCCCATCAGCATGACGAGCTGGTCCTTGAGCTCCTCGTCCCGCAGCCCCGCCGGGTGCTGGATGAGCCAGGAGGTGATGTCGTCGCCGGGGTTGCGCCGCTTGAGCGCGACCAGCTCCATCAGGCACTCGGTCAGCTCGGCGTTGGCGCGCAGCACGTCCTCGCCGTCGAAGATCGCGGACATGCCACGGGTCAGCCGGTCCCCGATCTCGCCGGGGCAGCCGAAGAGCTGGTTGAACAGCAGGAGCGGCAGCAGCTTGGCGTAGTCGCCGAGGAGGTCCGCGCTGCCGCGCTCGATGAACTGGTCGATGAGGTAGTCGGCGATCCGCTCCACGTCCCGGCTGAGCCGGGTGGTGTTGAGCCGGCCGAGACTCTCGGTGACCGCCTTGCGCAGCCGCAGGTGCTCGGTGCCGTCCGTGAACAGGCAGTTGGGCCGGTACGCCATCATCGGCAGCACCGGGCTGTCCAGCGGCACGCGGCCCTCCCGCAGCGCGGCCCAGCGCCGGGCGTCGCGCGCGAAGAAGGACGGGTTCTGAAGCACCCGGAGCGCGGCCTCGTGCTGCACGATCAAGGTGGCGTCCACACCGGGGGCCAGCTCGATCGGGGCGGCGAGCCCGTGCGCCCGGAACGCGTCGTAGACGCGCTGCGGATCGGACGCGAACTCCGGCCCGTAGAGCGAGGTCTGTCGCTCACCGCGCATCGGGCACCCGCTGGGGGCGCTGTACGGGGTGGATCCCGGCGACGAGTCCATGTGTTGATTCCTCGATGTGATCGCGGGCCCCGAACGGGGCCCGGACGGTTGACGGAGAACGGGGCCGCGAGCCATGGCCCGGCCCGGGGCCGCCGGAGCGGCAGCGGGCCGGCGGCTCCTCAGGCCACGTGTGCCAGAAGGTGCTGGACGAGAGTGATCAGGGCCTGCGCGGACGACTTCTCGTCCCGGGCGTCGCAGTACACGACCGGGGTGTCCGGCAGCAGATCGAGCGCCTCGCGCAACTCCTCCTCGGCATGCCGGGAGTACGGATCGAAGCTGTTGACCGCGACCGCGTACTCCAGCCCGTACGTCTCGACCAGGTCGATCACCGGGAAGGTGTCGGCGAGACGGGCCGGGTCGACCAGGAGCAGGGCGCCCAGCGAGCCGCGCGCCATGTCCTCCCACAGCTCGACGAAGCGCTGCTGGCCCGGCGTACCGAACAGGTACAGCACCAGCTCGTCGCTGAGCGTCAGACGGCCGAAGTCCAGCGCGACCGTCGTGGTCACCTTGTCCGGCGCGCCCCTCAGATCGTCGATGTGCGCCCCGGCCTGGGTCATCCGCTCCTCGGTACGCAGCGGCGTGATCTCGGAGAGGGTGCCGATCAGGGTCGTCTTGCCCACGGCGAAGTGCCCGACGACGAGAATCTTCGCCGCACGCTGCACCGCGTCCGGCACATAGATGCTGCGGTCAGCCGAATCGGACGTGGAGTCCATGCAACACCTCTTCGAGGATCTTCCTGTCAACGAGCTGGGCCGGCGGCGGCGCCTTGCGGCGCATCAGATGACCTTGTTCCGCTAAGTCGTTCAGCAGCAGCCGTGCCACACCGACCGGCTGGCCGAGGTGACCCGCCACTTCGGCCACCGACAGATAGCCGCCCGAGCACAGCTCCCAGATCGCCCGGACCTCGGGGCTGGGGTTCGGGGGCGGCTGCCGCTCGGGCGCGATGGTGACCAGGGTGACGAGGGAGAGCTCCTCCGCATCGGGCAGGCCGCGCCCGCCGGTGATGACGTAGGACCGGACGAACCCGCTGTTGACGGCCTGCTCCTCGCCCGGCGCCGTCATACGTCGATTCCCGCGTCCTGGCGGGGAGGTGTGGTCATCGCCTTCCCCAGCGCGGTGACCTGCTGCTGCATGCGGAAGGACATGGCCTCCATGTCCACGTCGGCTGCGGCGGCGGCCGCCAGATACGCGCCGGTGCCCGCGGCGATCAGGAAGATCCAGCCGTGGTCGTACTCCAGCAGCGTCTGGCGCCAGCGGCCCGGGGCCTGGGCGCCGATGAAGGGCGCGACGGCCCGGCTCAGCGACTGCATGGAGCTCATCGCGGCCGCCACGGTCTCCGCGTCGTCCCGGCCGATCTCACTGGAGTTGGCCAGCAGCAGACCGTCGGCGGAGACGAGGATCGCGTGCCGGGCGCCGGGTACCTGGAGCACATCGTTGAGCACCCAGGACAGATCGGGGTTCACTGGAACTCGGGTCCTTCCATCGTCGTCGTGTCACGCCCGGACCGGGTTCCGCGCTGGAACGCGCCCAGACGGGAAGCGGTCTCCTCGCTGCTGCGCACCGGCTCCGGCTCGGCCGACGGCACGACCGACACCGGGCTCTTGCGACGACGCTTGGGCAGGCCGCCTGCGGTGGTGGCGGATCCGAAGGGCTGCGGAGCGGCGGCCGACTGCGCGACCGGGGGGAACAGCGGGGTCGGGGACGGCGCGGGCGCCTGACGCGGGTGCAGCGCCGCCACGTCCGCGTCATGGTGCTCGGCGGCGACCGGGGGCGGCGACGGGACATCGCCGGTGAGCAGTTCGTCGGGCAGGAGAACCACCGCGCGTACGCCTCCATAGGGGGATACGGAGTCCACCGAGACCTTGAACCCGTAACGGGCGGCCAGGAGACCGGAGACGGCGAACCCGAACTGCGGGGGAATGCCCAGGCTGGAGACGCTGATCGCGGCCTGCGGGGAGAGGAGGGCCGCCGCGCGGTCCTTCTCTTCCTGGCCCATGCCGAGACCGGCGTCGTCGACGATGAGGCAGACGCCCGTCGGGACCGCCTGGATGTTGATCTCCACCGGGGCGCCCGGGGCGGAGTAGTTGGTGGCGTTGGCCAGCAGCTCGGCGAGGACGACCGCCACGGGCTCCACGGCCCTGCTGACGACCGAGAAGTTCACCTGCCCGTTGACCCGTACCCGGTCGAACTGCCGGATGCGGCCCTGGGCGCTGCGGGCCACGTCGAAGACGGAAGCGACGGTCTCCCGGCGCCCGAGCCAGCCGCCGCAGAGCACCGCGATGCCCTGCGCCCGGCGGCCGAACTGGCTGTTGGCGTGGTCGATGGCCATCAGGTCGGCCAGGATGCCGGGGTCGTCGCCGTACTTGCGCTGGGCGTTCTCGATGACCACCTGCTGCTCGTCCGCGAGGCCCTGGAGGGTACGCACGGCGGCCTTGAGGACCGCCTTGGTCTCCTCCTCGGCGTCCTTGCGGACGTCGGCGAGCTCGGCGGAGTGCTGGTGCGTCAGCCCCGCGTAGGCGACGTGGAGTTCGTCGCGCTGCCTCTGTAGCACATCGCGTTGTTGATGGAGGTCCGCGTTCTGTCTGCGCAGTCCGATGTTGGTCCTGCGAGCCCGCAGAACGGCACCCACGGCGACCAGCGCGACGACAACCAGTGCCCACAGAAGAGGGCCCTGTGCAAATGTCATGAGACTCACTTCAAGTGCCATGGCTATGGATACGGCTTGACGCTCCCTCATGTGTCACGGCGCCGGGCTGGTCCGGCCACGGTCCGCGCCACTCAGGGAGGGCCCCTCCGGGTGTGGGGCCGAGGAATTCATCCCTCCCGGAATGCCCCCATATGCCATCAGCCCACTGGAAGTAAGATGATCTTAACATCGGTCAGGTGGGCAATTGTCAAGACGGACACGCCAGTTGCACTGTTGACGCCGAATGTTCACAAGCGAGCCCCGTCACAGCATGCCGTATGCCCGGACGCCCGACGCCACGAGCCGCCTGAACAGGAGATTCGCGGGGGCGCGGGGGCGCCGCGACGACTGCGCTCGGGGGTGGGACATCCCGGGGCTTCTGCCTCTGCTTCTGCTTTTGCTTCTGCTTCGCGTGGGTACCCATCTCAGGGGTCTCTGCCTCAGGAGCGCGTGTCTCAGGGGTGTGTGTCTCAGAGGTGCGCGTCTCAGGGGTGCGCGGGCAGTCGTAGCGCCGTGCAGCCGTCGCGCCGTACCTGGTCCTTCGCGAACGCGGTCACGTACTCACCCAGCAGCGCGCGCCGCTCCTTACGTTCGGCGTCGGTCGGCGGGCCGGACGGCTCGCCCGACTTCCGGTGGAAGTAGTCCTCCCCCCAGCGCGCGGTGAAGCCGACGTCCTCGCCCCCGCACGTGGCGGTGGCCCAGGCCAGTGAATCGGTCAGCACCGGCCGTCGGGCGGCGTCCCCGCCCGACGGCGACGAGTCGTCGTCCGCGTCGGCCTCGCGCGGGACGGTGCCCCAGTCCCCGCGCCAGCCGGTGAGCTCGACCAGCGGCCTTCCCGGCTTCGCGCCGTCGCCGTCCGTCCCCGGCGCGCGCAGGGTGCACCGCCCGAGGACCCCGCCGTCGGCGACGGCGATGCGGACCGTTCCGTCGCGCCCCTCCGCCGGGACGCGCGTGGTGGCGAGCGCGGCGCAGGCGGTGCCCTTCGCCTCCGCGCGGGGCACGGAGGCACCCGTGTCCGGTACCGCCCCGTCCTTCGGCGCGGGCAACGGGGCGCCGCCGCAGCCGAGTTTCCCGGTCACCACGTTGGTCATGCGCACCGCCAGCCGCAGCATGGCGGCCTTCTCCTCGCGGCTCTCGGCGAAGTAGGCCCAGGTCCCCACCAGGAGCCTGCGGGGCTTCCCCGAGGAGCCCTTGCCGCGCGGGCATTCGGGCATCAGCAGAACGCGGCTGTACTCGTCCTCGAAGCCGGGCAGCCCGCCGGGCAGTACGGCGTGGGGGGCGTAGGACCGGGCGACGAACGACAGCTCCTCGTTCCGGTCCGCCCCCGCCGGGTAGGTGTCCACGGCGACCACGACCTTGTCCCGGTCGCTCTTCAGCACGCAGTGGTAGGCGCCGCGTTCCTCGTCGAAGGACTCCGTCTCCGAGCCGAGCCGCACACCCGTCCGTACCGTCTTCAGATCGTCCCCCGACAGCTCGCCGCCGCACGCCTCGCGGGCCAGCCACCAGTCCTTCACCGGTGCCCTGACCGAGGCCCCGACGGCCACCAGGACGACCAGTGCGCCGACCGAACCCCACAGCCACCCGCGATGCCGCCGCGTCCAGCTCTCCATCCGTGTCTCCCCGTTCACCCGCACATGACTCCTTGCCCGTACCAGTGTGCGTACCCCGACCGCCCGCCCATGGCCCGGGTCGGTGCGGTGGCGGGGGGCGGCTCGCGTCAGGGCGAGGGTGTCGGGGGGCTGTCGTCCGCAGGCGTGAAGATGCGGTCCAGGTGGTGGCGCAGCACCTCGACGGCCGACTCCGGATCGCGCTGGCCCACCAGGATGCTGGTGCCCATGGCGGCCGCCATGGCGAGCAGCCCGATGGCCTCCGTGCGCGCGTCCACGCGGGGATCGGCCACACCGGCCTCCTGGCCCCGGCGCAGCAGTGCGGCGAGGGCGTCCTCGGCGGCGTCGGGGCGGGCGGTGAACGGCTGGGCGGCCAGCGCCTCGTCGGTCACGGACAGCACCGCGTACGAGGTGTAGAGGAGGTGGAAGGTGCGGCTCTCCTCGTCGGTGGGGAGGGAGGTCAGGAGCAGCGCCTCGGCGGTCGCACGCGGACCGGGGTCCGCCCCGGCGGCCCGGAGGCGGTCGCCCACCCGCTCCGTGAACCGGTCGGTCAGATGCTG
Organism: Streptomyces sp. NPDC057697; assembly: GCF_042799335.1. Taxonomy (NCBI): domain Bacteria; kingdom Bacillati; phylum Actinomycetota; class Actinomycetes; order Kitasatosporales; family Streptomycetaceae; genus Streptomyces; species Streptomyces sp. NPDC057697. The sequence continues at coordinate 495,443 of NZ_JBHVJA010000003.1, forward strand.
GAGCCCGTAGAGCAGCAGCTTCTCCTTGGTGCCGAAGTAGTACTGCACGAGCCGCAGTGATACGCCGGCCTCGGCCGCCACGTCCCGCATGCCGACCGCGTGCAGTCCGCGCCGCCCGGCGACCCGGACGAGCGCCTCGGCGATCTGGCCCCGACGTTCCTCGTGGTCCACGCGCTTCGGCATGCTCCCGTGTCCTCGCCCCTCGGTGGTGGCTGTGTACCCCGGCTGTCCGGAGGTCTTCATGGTACCGCCGTACCACCATAATGGTACGGTCGTATCACGAAGAATCGATCCCGCCGGATCCTCATCGGAGGTGCCGCTGTGCCCGAGAACGCGTCCCGTGCCCGCCGTGACGTCGGCCGCTATGTCAACGACACCCTGCGCGACCGCTACTTCGCCGCCTGCGAGGCCGTCTATGCGCTGGGCGCGCCGGCCTGCTCGGAGACCGACGTCGAGACCGCCTTCGGCACCACGCACGTGTACCGGTACGGCCCGGGGGGCTCGGGAGGTTCGGCGGGTCCGGTCGATCCGGCGGGTCCGGTGGGTCCGGTGGGCCCGGTGGGTCTGGTTGGCTTGGCGGTCCGGGCGGACCCAGAGGCCCCTCCGGCCCCTTCTTCCCCTCCGACCCCGGCTGTCCCGGCGGCCCCGGCTGTCCCGGCCGAGGTGTCCGATCCGGTTGGTCGGGCGAATGTGTCGGGTCAGGCCGGCCCGGACACATCCGCCGGGGACCGCACGCCCGTGGTCCTGATCCACGGCTCGGGCGGCTGCTCCGCGCAGTGGTACCCCAACACCCGGGCCCTCGCCGCCGACCGCCCCGTGTACGCCCTCGACACCCCCGGCGATCCCGGCCGCAGCGTGCAGCGCGAGCCGATGTGGCAGCCCGAGCGCGCCGCGCAGTGGATGGACGAGGCGTTGGACGCGCTCGGCCTGGACCGGGTCCACCTGGTCGGCTCGTCCTACGGCGGCTGGCTGGTCATCAACCAGGCGCACCTGCGCCCCGGTCGGCTCGCCTCGGTCACCGCCCTCGATCCGGGCGGGCTGGAGAAGGTGGGCCTGCGCTTCTTCGTCTGGATCTTCGCCAGCCTCTTCGCCACCTCCGCGCCCAAGGCGCTGCGCCCGCGCCTGGCGGCCTGGCTGGAACAGCCGGTCCTGGTCGTGCCGGAGCTGCGCGCGATGGTACGGGCGGGCGTACGGGCCTTCCGTATCCGCAGGCCCGCCCCGCTGCCGCTGTCCGACGAGCAACTGGGCTCCGTCCGGACCCCGTTCCACCTGATCATGGGAAGGCGCAGCCTGCTGGTCCGTCCCCGGCGGCAGTTGGAGCGGGTGCCCCGCCTGATCCCCGGCGCCCGCGCCGAGATCGTCGCCGCGACCGGTCACGGGCCGCAGGTGGACCACCCGGACCTGGTCAACGCCCGGATGCTGGCCTTCATGGCGGAGGTCGACTCCCGCGCCCCGTCCGTGAACCGGGCCGCCACCGACGCCTGACCGCGCCACCCGCGCGGCAAGGACCGGGACTCACGCGCTTCCGGGGAGGCGCGGACTACGGGCGGGGGCTCTCCTCGAAGTACGGCAGGACCATGTCGACCAGCGCGTCGACATCGGCGTCGACCATCGGCTTGCCGGTCATGCCCATCCGGTGGAGCAGGACGCCGACGACGACATCGATGAAGAACAGGACCCGGTGTTCCGGCTCGCCGAGGGCCTCCTGGAACGCGAGCAGGTACGGGGCCTGGAACCGCGTGGAAAGGACCTCGCGCAGGGCCGGATCGCTGACGGCGTCGCTGAACACACCGGCGAACGCGTCGCCCACCCCGGGCTCGCTGATCCTGGCCGCCGTCCAGCGGATGGCCGAGGACATGCGCGCGGCCCGGTCGGCGCCCTCCAGCGACGCCGGCCCGAGCGCGTCGAGGAGGCAGTCCACGATCAGCTCGCCCTTCGAGGGCCAGCGCCGGTAGACCGTCGACTTCGCGATACCGGCCGCGGCGGCGATGCGCTCGACGGTGGCGCGCGCGTAGCCGAGTTCCCGCACCGTGCTCAGCGTGGCGGCGAAGACTGCGGCGTTGATGCCCGTGCGCGGACGGCCGGGCGGTCTGGCGGATGTGCTCGATGGCATGGCCACAGGGTACTTGCTTTCGCTACCTTGGGTATCGATACTTTCGGTATCGATACTTGTGGTAGCGAAACTCTGTGCCAAGGAGATGAAGAACTCATGACGGAGACCGAGAGCGCGATGGCGAGCGGGACGGAGAGCGGGGCGGAGAGCCGGACCGGGGCCGGGGTGGGGACCGGGGCCGAGGCCGGTGCCACTGATGCACCGCGCCCGCCGGCGCCCGACTGGCTGAAGATGACGGCCGAGGAACTGGTCGCGTACCGCGACGCGGAGAACCGATTCCGTGCGTCCGACGCCGCCCGCGCGTTCACCGGGCAGCCGGATCCCGGCGCCACCATGGAATGGCGGCGCGTGCCGTTGGACGGCCGTGAACTCCCGGTCCGGGTGTACCGCCCGGCGCCCGGCCGGGACGGCGAAACCGCCAACCCCCACGAGCCCGACCAGCCCACCACCACGCCTTCCAACTTGCCAAACCCGCCGGACCGGGCGGACCAGCCCGACCCGTCCGACCCGTCCGACCTGTCCGGCCAGCCCGGCCTGCCACTCGTGCTCCACGTGCACGGAGGCGGTTTCGTGGGTACGGCGGTGCAGTGCGACTGGGTCAACAGCCATATCGCCACCCGGCTGCCCGCACTCGTCGTCTCGGTCGAGCACCGCTTACTCGCCCCGGACAGCCCGCTGTCGGCGGCCGTCGAGGACGGCTGGGACGTGCTCCAGCACGTGACACGGCATGCCGCACAGTGGGGCGTCGACCCGTCTCGGACGGTCGTCTTCGGCGAGAGCTGCGGCGCGTTGATCACCGCTCTGGCCGCGATCCGGGCGAGGGAGACCGGCCTGCGGCTCAGGGCACAGGTGCTGGTCAACCCGGCTGTCGACGTGACCGGGACGATGTTCGACTACGCCTCGGTCGCGGAGCATGCGTCCGGTCCGGGCCTCGTCGAGCCGCAACTCCGCCTGTTCCAGCGGCTCGCCGTTCCCCCGGGGACCGATGCCCGCGCGCTCTCGCCGCTGTACGCCGAAAGCCTGGAGGAACTGGCCCCGGCGCTGGTGGTGGTGCCGACCCAGGACGCGGTGGCGGATCACGGCCGCCGCTATGCCGAGCGGCTGCGAGCGGCCGGGACATCCGTGCGGCTCACCGAATACCCGGGGGCCATCCACGGATTCCTCAGCCTGCCGGGCGTCGTACCGCAGGCCGAGGCCGCGCGGACGGAGATCCTCGCGTTCCTCCGGTCCTCCCTCGCCGAGTGACGAAAGTGATGAGTGACGAACGAAGAGTGGAGCGAAGGGACCGCACCCCGATGACGAAGACACCTCATGAGCGGCGAGCCGTCGGGGCGATGTACACGGGCCTCGGCCTCGCCGTGCTCGCGACGATCGCCCCGTACGTGGACCGCGCCACCACCCACCTGCTGGCCGACCACATCCGGGCCGGCTACCCCACGTACGGCCAGGCCCGGATCGACTCGGCCGTCACCACGTACCTGGTCCTCCTCTCCGTGGTCGGAGCGCTCGGCGTCCTCGGCTGGCTCTGGACGGCCTGGGCCGTCAGGACGGGCAGGCGGTGGGCCCGCCCCGCCGTGACGGTGATGTTCGTGCTGGGTACGGGGATGGGTCTGACGGGGCTCCTCACCAAGGACACCTCCGGCACCACCGGCCTCCCGCCCGTTCTGGGCTGGACCGGAATGGCCCCGAGCCTGGCGGGCCTCCTGGCCGTAGCCCTGCTGTGGAGCCGCCCACGCCAACCACACCCATCACGCTAGCCACCACAACCACGACAGCCACGACAACCACGCCTGCCAGGAGGGGGCCCGCCCGCGCCGGGCCGCCCGCTGTGCCGCCCGCCCCAGGACTGTCCGCACGGCTGTCCCGCAGGCTCGACCCGACCAACACCCGCAGGCTCAATCCGGCGTCTAAGCAGGCGGGTTGAGCCTGCGGAAGTATGTCCAGCTCGTTTCGTTCGGCTCGGTCCACTTCTCCGGGGCGTGGGCGAATTCCGGGTGGTGGGCGGCGATGTGGGCGCGGGTCCGCTCGGGGACCTCGGCGTACGAACCGAGCTTGTGGCCCCGGCAGTGGAAGGTGAGGCCGCCGGGCGCCTGGCCCCGGGCCATCCACGGCAGCCAGGGGGACATCCGGGTCCACGACATGGTGGCCGGGACGCTGGGCGCCGAACCTGTCAGGTCGGCCCGATCCGCGAAGAATTGAAAGAGTTCCAGGGCCTTGTAGGTGTCACCGGCCGAGTGGACGGGGTACTGCGCCACCGGCAGGGGCGAGGGGTAGGCGAGCGGGATCTCCAGGCTGAAGCAGACCTGTCCGCCCAGCTCGGTCGTCGGGATCGGGAAGGGGCGCCATTTCTGGTTCGCCGGGTCGTTCCAGACGTGCACCACCGGCAGGTCCTGCCAGGTCTCCAGGATCTCGCGGGTGACGGGGTCCAGGTAGAAGGCGGCCTCGCGGGTGAGCAGTTGGTAGGCGTCCGGGCCGGCCTCGGCATCCTGCACCAGCCGGGCCACATTGATGCCCTCGAAGCCGAAGACGCGCTGATAGGGCTCGTCCGGAGCCCAGGAGTACACGTCCCCGGACCACCAGTACGTGACCTCCTCACCGTCGAGCGAGGCGCGGGTGCGGGCGAAGGAGCGGAGCAGCTCCGCGGGTGTCGTCATGGGAACCACTCTGCGCGGCTTCTGCCCGTGCCGGAGGAAAACACCGCAGCCGTGCTTCGAAAGGCCGGATGCGGTCGGCCGTTGGTCCAGCTGCCCGACCGTCGCGACCGTCGCGGACAGCGCGGACAGCGTGGACGGCGTGGGCCGCAGATCGGGGAGGATGTCCGCTTGCCTCCATTCCGTCAAGTTTGCGCGTATTCCACTCGACGTCCATCAAGTATCGTCACCAGAAAGCTTGGTTGTGCCGGAACGCAATGCCAATGCCTCGAAACTCAGGGCATTTTCCGACGCTCGCCGTGTATCACCGACGTGATGCGAGAAGGCTCTTCCTGTGTTCTCCCAGGGGGAATTGGGCAGGAACTGACTGATCGTTTTCGTGGTAGGCTTCAGTGAATTCACAGTACGCCACGAAAAAAGGGGAATGGCGTGAATACCGAGAAGGCTACGGCCCGTCGTCTTACGGCCGAAGAGGTTTCGGAGCTGGGTCTCCAGGACGAGATCTTCGTCTCGGCGGAGGCGGAAGGCCTTCCTCTCGACTGCTACGCCCCGGCTTTCCTGACGAAGCCGGGCAAGAATTTCGAGGGAGGGTCCTTCACCGCGAAGACGGTCTTCGGTGAGGAAGTCCACGTCCTCCCGGACAACGCCGAAGAGCGCGGGATCTGGGTCGCCGACAAGTCCGGGGAAACAATCGAGGTTCTCCAGAGCGCCGGCGTCCTCCTGAATCTCGCCCTCTTCGTTCCCAATGGGAACAAGGAATCCCTGGATTCGCTCTACGCCGCCGCCCGGGACGCATTCGGTGCCGGGATCGTTCAGCGCTGGAGCGAGGAGGCCGTCGCGGTTCCGGACGTCAAGGTCGACCTGTTCGAGGAGCCGGCCCGGGGCCGGAAGAACACGAACAACCAGAACCGCGACCGCCGCGCCCTGGACATCTACCCGACCCGGGTGCGCTTCCTGGAGCCCAGCGACGGCTGGAAGTTCGTCGTCGAGCCGCACAGGGAGATCGTCGACGACACGCCGACGATCTGACGACCCTGAGGCCCCTGACGGCCTGACCTGATGGCAGGTGGGTTGTGGCCGCTCGTGGGAGAGGGAGCAGGGAGCAGGATCAAGCGCAGGATCAAGCGCAGGAGCCCGTCAGCTTGCTGACGGGCTCTTCGCCGTCCAGGCCGCGTGCCGTCCGGGCCGTACGCCGGTCGATGCCGTGTGTCGGTCGGTGCCGTGTGTCGACGTCTCTGTCTCTCCTGGGCCGTCGCGCCCCTCCTCTGTCGTGGAACCTCTCCGGTTGTCGCCGGTCCCCTGCGGAATCGTCCGCGATCGGTAACAGAGCTTTCTCGCAGAGACGTTCGTATGACTTGATGGGTGCACGGCATCGGCGGATACGGCAAAGGGGCGGGCGAACATGGCGAAGCACAAGGGAAAGGGATGGCACAGCAAGCTTCTCGCGGCGGCGCTCGGGGTGACGGCGATGGCCGCGGCCACCTCGGTCTGGACCGCGCAGGCCGAATCCTCCGGAGGACGGCAGCCGGAAGCCCATGTCTCGACGCCGGACGCCCGGCACCAGGACCGTAACGTGACCAAGGTGGCGGAGGACATCGCGCACGCCTCGGACAAGGGCGCCCGGGGCGTCAACATCACCATCGACGACGGACCGGACCCGACCTGGACGCCGCAGGTGCTGCAACTGCTGAAGGACAGCGGCGTGAAGGCCACCTTCTGCATGGTGGGCACCCAGGCCCAGGCATACCCCGACCTGGTCAAGGCCGTCGTGGCCGGCGGGCACCGGCTCTGCAACCACACGGTCTCGCACGACACGTCCATGGACAAGAAGTCCGAGGCCTACCAGTCCCAGCAGATCCTGGACGCCGAGCGCATGATCACCAAGGCGTCCGGCGGCGTCCGCCCGCAGTACTACCGGGCCCCGGGCGGCGCCTTCACCCCGTACAGCAGGCACCTCGCCGCGTCCCGGGGTATGCGGCCGCTGGGCTGGAACGTCGACACCAAGGACTTCGAGCACCCGGGCGTGGACGCCATGGTCGCCACCGTCAAGAGGGAGATCTCCAACGGTCCGACCGTCCTCTTCCACGACGCGGGCGGGGACCGCTCCCAGACCCTGGCCGCTCTCCGCGAGGTGCTGCCCTGGCTGCGGCAGCAGGGCTACTCCTTCGGCTTCCCCGTCCGCTGACCGAGCCCGACCCGTATCGCCGCCCTCAGCGCCCCCGTCCCCGCCTCCGCCCCTGTCCCCGCCCCCGTCTCCGGCCGCCCGTGCCGTGCGCCGGATTCATTCGACGAGTCCGCTGAACAAGTCCGCGAGGACGAGAAGCCCCAGGCCCGCCGCCTGGGGCTTTTCCGCGAAGCGGCCGACCACAGCGGTTCTCGCGCCGCACGTACGCCGCGCACTTCACCCCACGTACGCCCCTCGCTTCACCCCGCGCGTACGCCGCTTGCTTCACCCCGCACGTACGCCGCTCACTTCACCCCGCGTGCGCTCGGCCCTGCCGGGTGCCGGGGTGCTTCATGCCTCCCGATGGTCCAGGGTGCGTACGAACTGCTCGGTGAGCTGCTCGGTATCGATGTCGTCCGCGTCGCGCCCGGACAGGATGTGGAAGAAGGGCGGCCCGATCAGGAGCGCGGTCGCCTGTTCGCGGGAGAGCGCGGTGCCGCTCGACTCCCGGGCCGCGTCGACGACCTCCGCGGCGCTCTCCCCGAGGATGTCGCGGGAGGCGAGCAGCGCGGCGACGTCCGCGTCGTGCTGGGCTTCCCCCATCAGCGCGCGGTAGGCCGCACCCGCGTGGGAGCGGGACAAGAAGGCGACGAGGGCGTCGAGATAGGCCCTGAGGTCCCTGCGGAGGTCGCCGCTGCCGGGCACGGACAGTTCGTGCCGGGCGTCGAGGGCACTGGCCTCGTAGAGGACTTCCGCCTTGTTCGACCACCAGCGGTACACGGTCTGACGGCCCACGCCCGCCCGCTCGGCGATGCCCTTCATGGTCAGGGCTGCGTACCCGACCTCGACCAGGAGGTCGTCGACGGCGTGCAGCACGGCGACCCGTGCGCTTTCACTGCGGGGTCGTCCGCGACCACTTCCATCCACCATGCCGCCACTTTATACGAGGCATGGTGTCTCGTATGTGTTACCTTTACGGTGCACGGTGACTCGTAAATGAGTGTCCGGCCTTCCCCCGCCCTGTCCCGGGAGGGGTCTGCCGGGCGGTGCCCCGCCGTGTTCCGCGTACTTCATCCCTAGGAATCGAGAGCGATGGCTCCCATATCGGAGGGCGCTCCGCGCCCGGCGTACCGGTCAGGCCCGGTGCTCGCCTGCGTCAGTGTGTGCACGGCCCTGGTCGTCGGATTCGTCGCGGCGATCAACCTGGCCGTGCCGCAACTGGCCGCGAGTTCACTGCGACCGACCTCGTCGAACCTGCTGTGGATCGTCGACGCCTACGTCGTGATCTTCGCCTGCCTGGTCATTCCGGCCGGCGCGGCGGGCGACAAACTGGGCCGCAAGGGCGTCCTGATGGCGGGGCTCGGCCTGTTCGCGTTCGGCGCCATGGTGTCGGCCGTGGCCCCGAACGTGGCGGTCATGCTCATCGGGCGTGTCATCACGGGCCTCGGTGCCGCGTGCGTCCTGCCCAACTGCGTCGGCATCCTCCTGCACGCCACCGCCCCCGAGCGGCGTCCGCACGCGCTGGCCGTCTGGGCGGCGGCCACCGGAATCGGCGGCGTCGTCGGCAACGTCGGAGGCGGCGCGGTGCTGAGCGCGGGCTCCTGGCGCGCGTTGTTCGAGGCGGTCGCCCTCGTCGCGGTCTGCTGCCTGGCGTGGGTGGCCCGGTCCGCGCCGCGCAGCGCCCGGCTCGAACGCACCCTCGACCTGCCCGGCACGCTGCTGTTCGTGGCAGCCTTCGTGGCGCTGCTGATCGGAATCATCGAAGGGCCCGAACAGGGCTGGGGCAGCACGGTCGTCCTCACCGCCTTCGCCTTCAGCGTCCTGCTGGCCCTCTGCTGGGTGCGCGTCGAGCTGCGCGCCCCCCATCCGATGCTCGACCCGCGGCTGTTCCGCAGCGCGGCGCTCAGCAGCGCCGGCCTCGGCATGACCATCACGTTCTTCGGGAGCTTCGGGCTCTTCTACGTCAACGCCTCACTCCTGCAGTACGGGCGCGGCTTCTCCGTCCTGGAAGCAGGGCTCGGGGTCGTGCCCCTGACCATCCCGCTCCTGGTGGGCACTCGCTACATCCCCGGGCTCATCCGCAGCTTCGGCATCCCCCTGACGCTCTCCGCGGCCTTCGCCCTCACCAGCGCCGGCCTGCTCGGTCTCTCGTACGCGTCGACCATGGCCTACCCCGTGTACGCGGCCGGTCTGTTCGTCATCGGGCTGGGCCTCATGCTGGCCGCGCCGTGCCTGACCGCCCAGATCGCCTCGGCCCTGCCCGTGGAGAGGGCGGGCATCGCCGGAGGGCTCCAGTCCGCGACCCGGGAACTCGGCAGCGCTCTGGGGGTGGCCGTCGTCGGCACCGTCCTCACCGCCGGGTTCACCCACCACCTGCCCGCCGACCTGGGCCGACACACTCCGCTCCCACGGACGGTGCAGGAGGCCCTCACGCTGTCCCCGGCCGACCATGCCGCCGTCACCGAGGCGTTCACCCACGGCGCCGGAACCGCGCTGCGGGCCGCGGCCCTCGTCGTACTCCTGGCCGGAGCCCTGGTCGTCGTGGGCGCCCGCCGCGCCCACGGGACCGCCCCGCGTTAGCGCGGGGCCCGCCCACCACCCGGCCGCGGCGCCGCCGACGCAGACGCAGACGCAGACATCGACATCGACATCGCGCCCAGGACACACAGGCCCCCCACCCCACCCCCTTGCCGTCATTCGCATGCCCTTTTCCGGGCGAAGGAGGACACGCACATGCGTGCATTTGTCACTGGAGCGACCGGTTGGATCGGATCCGCCGTTGTCGACGAACTCATCTCGGCGGGCCACCAGGTCGTCGGCCTGGCCCGATCCGACCGGGCCGGGCAGGCTCTCGCGGCCAAGGGCATCGGTGTCCTCCGCGGCGACCTGGACGATCTCGCCTCGCTGCGCCGGGGCGCCGCCGGGGCGGACGCGGTCATCCACCTGGCCAACAAGCACGACTGGGGCAACCCCGCCGAGTCCGACCGCTCCGAACGCGCCGCGGTCCAGACCCTCGGCGACGCCCTGGCCGGAACCGACCGCCCGTTCGTCGTCGCCGCGCCCCTCTCCGGCCTCGTCGAGGGCAGGCCCGTCACGGAGACCGACGTCTCGCCGGCCATCGGCCCGGACTCCAACCGGGGCGGCAGCGAGAACCTTGCCCTGGACTACGTCTCCCAGGGCGTCAGGACCGTGATCACCCGGTTCGCACCGAGCGTGCACGGCCATGGCGACTGGGGTTTCGTCGCCTTCCTCACCGAGGCCGCGCGCAAACAGGGAGTCTCCGGCTACATCGGCGACGGCTCCGCCGCCTGGTCGGCGGTGCACCGCGACGACGCGGCCCGCCTCGTCCGCCTCGGCATGGAACGGGCCCCTGCGGGATCACGCCTGCACGTCGCCGCCGAAGAGGCCGTCACCACCAAGGCGATAGCCGAGACGATAGGCCGCAGCCTCGGCCTGCCGGTCGACTCCGTCGCCCCTCAGGACGCCGAAGCCCATTTCGGCGTGGTCGGCCGCTTCTTCGCCTCCACCATGACGGCATCCAGCAGCGAGACCAGGCGCCTCCTCTCCTGGACGCCCACCGGACCGTCCCTCCTCGCGGACATCGACGCGGGCGCCTACACATCCTGACGGGAACCGGGCGTACGCCCATCGACAGCGGTCTTCGGGCCGCGCTCCAGGCACCCTGGCCGAACCTGATTCATCACCGCCACTGGTACGGCCTGGGGTGCCCCGGTCTCCGCAAGCGCGTCCGGGGCCGCCCGCCGGGGTGGCCCGGGAGTGGCCCATAGGTGGCCCAGGCACACGGCAGTTGCCGAGGTGGCGGCCGAGAGCAGCTTGGTCGCAAAGGGCTGGTAGCCGTCGTCGCTCACCGCCGCGACGTATCCGAGCGCTCCCAGCCGTTGCCCCGGCTGAGCCTCGCACGCCGCCTTCCGGGCGGACGGGTGTACCTCCCCGTGGGGCCAGACGCCGTCTGCGGCGTAGTCGTAAGGAGGCCGACCTCGCTCGGCGCGAGGGGCTCGCCCCGTGGCGGTTCGAACCCGTCCGGGCGACGACTGGTCCGAACGCCGACTGGTCCGGGCGACGGCTGGTCCGAACGCCGAAAAGCCCCGGACCGAGCCGGTCCGGGGCCGCCGCAGCCTGGTCAGGCCGGGTTGATGTTCTCCGCCTGGGGGCCCTTCTGACCCTGCGTGACGTCGAACGTCACGACCTGACCCTCCTGGAGCTCACGGAAGCCCGAGGAGTTGATCGCCGAGTAGTGGGCGAAGACGTCCGGGCCGCCCCCGTCCTGAGCGATGAAGCCGAAGCCCTTCTCCGCGTTGAACCACTTCACAGTTCCCGTAGCCATGTCTCATACCTTCCAGTCGATTCACGTCGTCCGCTGTATGCGGAAAACGGAGGTGATCGTCCTGGTTCCTGCGGCACAGCACAGCAAAACGCCCACACCGAAGGAGTGGGCAGAGGGAACTTCCGAACCACGACAACTCACCGGGACGGTACACGGCCGCACACTCCGTCACCAGAGGAATCGCCTGCAACTGTGCGCGGTGCCCGCCGGCGTGCGCCGGTTTCCGGTGGCGTCCGGTGGTGTCCGGCGGGCGCGCACCGCCTCAGTCCGTGGTCGGCGGCTCCGCCGATTCGGCGGCGCGGCGGTACTCGGCGTTGATGCGCTGCGCCTCTTCCAGCTGGTCTTCCAGCACGACGATCCGACAGGCGGCCTCGATGGACGTGCCCTGGTCGACCAGTTCGCGGGCGCGGGCGGCGATGCGCAGTTGGTAGCGGGAGTAGCGGCGGTGGCCGCCCTCCGAGCGCAGGGGAGTGATCAGGCGGGCTTCGCCGATGGCGCGGAGGAAACCCTGGGTGGTGCCGAGCATCGCGGCGGCCCGGCCCATCGTGTAGGCGGGGTAGTCGTCGTCGTCAAGCCGGTCGTACGAGTCGTCTGCTGTCACTTGCACCTCTCTTGTGGAACGCATGGAGGGGCCCTGGTGCCATATGGCACCAGGGCCCCGAAGGAACTACTACACCACCTGCCGGCCCTGTTACTGCACCGGCTTTCTGTGTCCGCAGACCCGACCTGGCTGCTGTCGGGAGTGCGGGGATCGCGGTTGCTCGACCGGAGACCACCTCACTATCGATGTCCTGCGGTACCCGGGCTCAATGCTCCGTCCCGGGCGATCCTGATGGCGCGGTCTCCTCCGTTCTTCCCTCGGCGATCAACTACCTGCCACGGTCACTGCGTACTGCTGGTACTGCACTACTGCTGGTACTGCGTGTGCTGCTGGTACTGCGTACTGCTGGTGATGCGAACTGCTCAGTGGCCTGTGGCAGGGCCTTTCTCCGGCAGCCGGTCCCCATGGCCCTTCGTGTGTCTGCTCTGGCTGGAGCCCCGCTGCCGAACTACCGGTGCGCGCGTCAGCAGCCGACGCCTTCACCGGGGTACCGCTCAGTCACTTCACTGCTGGGTACTGCGAACTGCACTCGCGGGTACCGCGACCTTCATGAAGCGGTCCCGCATCGGCGGCCCCTCGTTGCGGGCCACCCGGTCCGGCCGTCAGTCCCGTCGCCGTCCTGCAACAACCCTGGCTTCGAAACTCCACCGCCGCACCGTCCTGCGACTTCACGCACTGCCGGCAGTTCTTCTCTGCCAGGCCCTGCTGTCTCTCTGGGTACGAGAGAAACCATAAGCACGCCACCACCCAATGTCTACTCCGGCCGACATAGATTTTCGCGTGTCCCGTGAGGAGGTAATCGGCCTCCTGGAGGCTCAGGCCACCCATGGTCGACCGCCTGACCGGCGCGAACGCGGGTATCTGACGGGGGCTACGAGGGGGAGACGGCGACTGCCCGTCCCGCTCGGTGGCACGACCGGTCGAGTGGACGGGACGACTCGTGAATAGGATCGGCTCCCATGTCGAAGCCTGACGAGCTGCTCGTTGACGTCGCCACGTTGGTGGAGTCCGGGCACAGCAATCAGATGTCCCTGACCGTGGTCACCGGTGGTGCTGTCATCACCGGCCGACTGGCGCCCGAAGCCGTATGGAGGCAACGGGTGTCGGAGGTCCTGACGGACTCGTCCCGCCTGGGCGAGTTCTCCGCCATGTTCACCGCTACGACGCGGAGGGAGGGGCCGCCCGCGTATCTGCACTTCCATATGGCGCGGATCCTTCAGGGCACGGTGGGAATCCCGGAGACGGGCGGGATGTACCGCGTCTCGATCGCGGATGTCAGCGCCTGGACCATGGGTGACTTCAGCTACTCCGATCACTGAATCGCCCGGAGCGGAGGAACCCACCGGTATGCGAGAGGGCCCGATCGGCGTGTGCCGGTCGGGCCCTCTCGGCTCTTCGGTTGTTCGGTTGTCCGCTCGCGCTTCCACTCGGCCAGGCGGTCGGCAGCCGGACAGCCACACGGCCGGACAGTCAGATGGCCACCGGGGCACCGAGCATCGCGGAGGCGTGCCGGAGCGGGCTGAGGGAGTGGGCGCGGGCGCGGGCCGGGGCGGGACCGGGTGCGGCCCGGCCGTGTTGAGGGCGTCGGGCGCGGCCCGGGGCGTGGGGCCGGCGTTTGTCGGGTAGGGCCGCGTCCGGACCGGCGTCACCGTGTGCCTCCTGCGGAGTTGGGTCGGTTCACGGATCACGCGGTGCTCAGGCCGCCGCGTCGAAGGCGGACGGCCGCCCGCTCACGCGCCGGGCAGCCGTGGCGGGGCCGCGCCGCCCGCGGGAGGCCGTGCCGCGCTTGCGCCGCTCGGGTGCCGGTGCGGTGATCGTCACGGGGATGCCGGAGGGGGTCCGGGCGCCGGTGATCCGGCGGAGCGCTTCCTCGCCGGAGCGGACCCGGGAGGCCCGGGGCACGATCCCGGCGGCCGCCATGAGGCGCGTCATGGCGCGGCGTTGGTTGCCGGTGACCGGGGTGACGACCTTGCCGGACTCGCCGGCCCGCGCGGTACGGCCGCCGCGGCGGAGATAGTCCTTGTGGTCGGTCGGCGGGTCCACGTTCACCACGAGGTCGAGGTGGTCGACGCGAATGCCGCGCGCCGCGACGTTCGTCGCGACCAGGACGGTGACGTGCCCGGTCTTGAACTGCGCGAGGGTGCGGGTGCGCTGCGGCTGTGACTTGCCGCCGTGCAGGGCGGCAGTCCGGACACCGCTGACGAGGAGGTCCTGGGTGAGGCGGTCCACGGCGTGCTTGGTGTCCAGGAACATGATCATCCGCCCGTCGCGCGCCGCGATCTCCGTCGTCAGCCGCTGCTTGTCGGCGCCGTGCACGTGCAGGACGTGGTGTTCCATCGTGGTGACCGCACCCTGCGAGGGGTCCACGGAGTGGACGACGGGGTCGGTGAGGTAGCGACGGACCAGGAGGTCGACGTTACGGTCCAGGGTCGCGGAGAACAGCATGCGCTGGCCCTCGGGGCGGACCTGGTCCAGGAGCGCGGTGACCTGGGGCATGAAGCCCATGTCGGCCATCTGGTCGGCCTCGTCCAGGACGGTGACGGCGACCTGGTCCAGTCGGCAGTCTCCCCGGTCGATGAGGTCCTTGAGGCGGCCGGGGGTGGCGACGACGACTTCGGCGCCGCCCCGCAGAGCGTTCGCCTGCCGGCCGATCGGCATCCCGCCGACGACGGCGGCCAGGCGCAGCTTCACGGCGCGGGCGTAAGGGGTGAGGGCGTCGGTGACCTGCTGGGCGAGCTCCCGGGTGGGGACGAGGACCAGGGCCAGCGGCTGCTGGGGCTCGGCACGCCGCCCGGCGGTACAGGCCAGCAGCGCCAGGCCGAAGGCGAGCGTCTTGCCGGATCCGGTCCGGCCGCGGCCCAGGACGTCACGGCCCGCCAGAGAGTTCGGCAGCATCGCACCCTGGATCGGGAACGGCGCGGTCACACCCTGCGCGGTGAGCGCGGCGAGCAGGCCCCTCGGCATGTCGAGGTCGCCGAACACCTCGACTGCGGGCAGCGCCGGGGTGACCGTCTCGGGCACCGCGAACTCCCCCGGCACGGAGGCAGGCCGCCTGCCACCCGAACGGCTCGGGGCGGACGAACCGGAGCGACTCCCCCGAGCCGAACCAGCAGCGGAGCCATACCCGCGGGTACCGCTGCTGCTGTTGTTGCGGGCATGGGAGGAACGGCTGTTCGTGCGTGTGGGGTTCATACAGAACCTTCCTTGATGCGGCACGTATCAAGGAATCCCGCAGCGCAGGAGCAGCGCGGGGAATCACAGGCACGGACCGAATGGAATGCGAACGCGGCCCACGGAAAGTCCGTGTCGACGTACGCAACAGAAATGGATGGCGTGCAAAAAGAATCCCGTGCTTTGCCGGGCATGGCTCCGAGGCGCCCACGCGCCCCAACACCCTGTTCCCGCGGACGAACTGCTGCGGAAATGCATGCAGCTGGGGCCCGCACCCCGAAGGATGCGGGCCCCAGCTACGAAATACGCGCCGACGTCAGGCGGAAACGATGTTCTCGGCCGTCGGGCCCTTCTGGCCCTGCGCGATGTCGAAGCTGACCCAGGGAGACGCCAGATGAGCGACGCCACCATCGAGCAGATAGCGGACGGCGGGACGTCGGTGGAGGTTCCGGAACCGGCGCTTAGTGATGAGCAGTTGGTTGCGATGCTCATGGACCGGGCCCGGTCGGAGGGCCTGCAGCTGACTGGTGAGGCGGGCTGTTGCAGCAGTTGACCAAGCGGGTGCTGGAGTCCGCTTTGGAGGGTGAGATCACCGATCACCTCGGATACGAGAAGGACGGTGCCGAAGGTCGGAACAGTGGCAACAGTCGCAACGGCAGCCGGGTGAAGACGGTGCTGACGGATGTCGGGCCGGTGGAGGTGAAGGTTCGCCGGGACGTGGAAGGCACCTTCGGGCCGACCATTGTCAAGAAGCGTCGGCGGCGTCCGACCGGCGTGGACGAGATGGTGCTGTCGCTGTCAGAGAAGGGCCTCACTCACGGGGAGATCTCCGCGCACCTGTCCGAGGTCTACGGCACGAGCGTCTCGGAGGCGACCATCTCCACGATCACGGACGAGGTGATGGAGAGGGTGGCGGAGCGGTCCCACCATCCGCTGGACAGCGTCTATCCGGTCTTGTTCGTGGACGCCATCAATGTGAAGATCCGCGACGGGCACGTGGCGAATCGCCCGATCTATGTGGTCATGGTCGTGCCGGCCGAGGGGCGCCGAAACATTCTGGGGATCTGTGCCGGTGACGGCGGCGAGGGCGCGACGTGCTGGCGCAGCGTCTTCACCAATCTGTAGAGCAGGGGCGTGGACGACGTCCTCATGCTGGTCTGCGATGGGATGACTCAGGTCTGTTCCGACCAGGAGACGCTGACCTGCATATCCGGCGCGAAACGCCCGCTCGTGCAGGACCGAGCGAACACCGGCAGCGTGGGCTTCCGGGGCCTTGGCACCCTCGCCGGTCGCCCGCCGAAGGAGCCCCGCAAGGGGCCGGCCGCGTACACGGCCCCCCGACCGGCGGCACATGACGCCGCCAGCCCGAGCAACAGCAGAAGCCCCGGGCCACCGGCCTGAGGCTTCTGCGTGAAGTACCTTACGTGCGTCCGTCTAGGACAGCATGTCTGCTTCTCCCGAATCTTTCAGAGGGAAGCGAAAGAGGTGGTTCGGGCCCGGTCTCTTCAAGGCCGGCACACCGTAGTTGCCAAAGGCTTTTGCAATGACGCGCTGCTGGCCGGTGCATGTGTTGTTCCATGCCGTCGCGAAAAGGTGCATGACCTGGATAGCCGATTGCATACCCCTCACCGGCGACCGATTTCCCTTTTCGGTCATTTCTCCGCCGAGGAAGTAGTTGCGCAGTACCAGTCCCGGGTCGCGTCGCTGGAAATTCTCCCCGGTGCCCAGCTGCGCGTACCACTGGTCCGGGACCTCGGAAGATCCGCACGCCTGAGTCGCCAGGTAGTGAACGAGAGTGGTCGCACGTGCCGACGCGCGCGGGATCGGCTTTCCCCGCTTCACCGAGTGTCGGATTTCCGGGTGACGGTCCAGCACCGCCTTGAGCTGGTCATCCGACACCGGATACCGGTTCTTCCACTTCTCGATCGGATGGTTTTCCCACATCCAGAGCAGGCGCAGAGCAGCAGACAGGTTGAAGGCGTCCTTCTCGCCGGCGGCTGCGAACGTGTACGAGCTGCTGCGCATCTTCCCACGGTCGACCACATTGAAAGTGTCGCCCTCGATGCCACGCGCCACGCTGTAGCGTAGTGTGATCCCCACAATCACCTGAGCGGCCAGCCTGTGCTGTCCGTCGTACAGCATCCCCTGCTGGTCGCTCGCCAGCCCCTGATGGGTCGTTCTCCACTCTCTGCGGCGCATGGCGCCCGCCCATTCCTCGACCTTGCGGTCCTCCATGGTGCGCTGGTACCACGGGATTCGGAGCAGCAGCTCGCACGCATCCATCGGAGAGACGTCCTCGAACGACAAGGAGGGGGGGCCGGACCAGAGGCGGGGCGTGGGGCGCCAATTAATTTTGTAGAGCTTGTGCGTGAATTCTAAATACTGAGTGCCAGTCACTACCTCGGACACGAAAAAGGATCTCGTTGAGCTTTCCGTTCGGATTTCCCACTTGTCGCCATGCCGGCTCATTGAGAACCCCGGACACGAGCAGACGGTTTCCACGAATCTGGCCATGCTGTACAGGGGCGCGACGGGTTCTTCGTTCGCACTGCTTTGCGAGGCGGTCATTGTGCCCTTCCTTAGAGGTTTCGCAAGGCAGATAGTCACTCTCTTCGGAGCGGTGGGTCAAGCGAGTTGATGAGCTCGTGGGTGGGGGAACAAAGGGCGGGCGATTTAATGTAAAATTATTATCGAATGTCGATTGAATGTTCGATCTTCAGGCCGGTTTTGCCGAGCCATTTCGTTGGTGGCTGACGTCATCACGGATAGAGGTCTGGCTCCGGTGCTGCCGGACCTGGGCGGCGCGCTCCTTCCGTGCCGGACTTGACCGCGGATCGGCACTGGTGCCTCGGACGCCGGACGTTGCTGGGGGAGAACTGGCTGGACTGCGCACGGAGGAGGCCACGGGCGCCATAGACGCCGATCTGGGCCTTCGTCGGAGGGGCGATGGTGGGGCGCCATAAGCGTGCTTCGAGCTTGTAAAGGTGGACCCCGCACTGGTGCGCCTTACCTTGCAGGGCCACGGTGTGTGGTCCGTCTCTGCGAGCCTGCACCTGAGGATCCGTCTACGGCCGCTCAGCGGCGAGTGGTCGAGCCGCTGCATCCGCGCCGAGCGGACCAGATGCTGCTGTTCTTGCGCCGTGCTTGTCTTCGACCTGGTGGTGTACGCATATGGGCGGGGGCGCGCTTGGCGGTAGGTTCGCATGACCTGGTGTCGCCTGCGGTCGCGAAGGAATGGGAGGTCTTGCGTTTCGTCACGCTCGATCGGTCAGACCTCTGGGCCAACTTCCGCCCGACGAACGTCAGTCTGCACGGGGTGAGTGCTGCGGTGGCCTTCGGCGGCGCCGGGCTTGCCCCGGAGGCCGCACGCCCCTCATGCGACGGCACATTCCCCTTCCCCGAGCGACGGGCTGAGACGCAGGATGGGGCGTGGGTGTCGTCGCGACCCCGCAGGGCCTGAGTTTCATCGACGCGGAGGCCGTCGAGGCACTGACCGGCTACCCGATCCGTTCCGCGTGGCGCTCTCCCAGCGCTCCGCAGCCCCTTCCGGCCCCGGACGCGATCGCGATTGTCCCGGCGACGTTCAACATGGATCGACAAGTGGGGCGGCCGGCATCTCCGACACCCTCGCGCTCGGGCTCCTCTGCGAGTCCTACGGCCTCGGCACCCCGACCGCTGCCCTGCCCTACGTGAACTCCACCCAGGCCGCCCACCCTGCGTACGCCGAGCGCCTGCGGAAACTGCGCGCTACGGGCATCCTGATCGGCTCCTACGAACCCCACCGCCCGAAGGCGGGAGGCGGGCCAGACCGATTTCACTGGGAGGAAGCACTCGACCTGCTCCCCCCAGGGCGGCAGCGCAGGCGTGATTCGTGTCGTTGACAACAAAGAAGCCCCGAGCCGTTGGCTTGGGGCTTCTTCATGGAGCGGGTGACGAGAATCGAACTCGCGCTCTGAGCTTGGGAATCACCCGGCACTAGAGGTGTTACATACCCGCTGATCTGCGAAAACGATCCATGGCGGCGTCCTGTGTGGGGCGCTTGGGCACCCCCTGCTGACCGCTGTTCACCGTCCCTACTGGCACGTTGTGGCACGGCCATCGGACGGTGGCTCGGGTTAGCTTTCGTCGAAAGTGGCGGCCAGCGGGCGGGCAAGGCGGATCCGTCGTCCGATGTCCTCTGCCTCGGCGTGAAGCCGGCGGAAGAAGGAGGCGACGTTCGTGCGGCCTTCGATGCCGGCGCGCCCCTGCCTGAGCCGAGTCAGGAAGGCGTCGGTCTCCCTGAGAACGCGCTTCAGTGGCCGGCTCGCGATCCCCTCGGTGGCGAGCGCGGCCAGCTCCTCGCGCGCCGTCTCCAGGGTGTCGACGGCCGTCCGCATGAGCGGGGCGCACAGAGTGCGGAAGTCGGCGAGGGTGCCAAAGAGGTGGTCGGTCACCTTCTCGGTCTCCCTCTGGACGGCGTGGATCTCCTCGAACTCCTCTACCCAGGTGGAGAGGATCGCCGTCGCCTGGTCGAGCTCTGCCGCGGTCCCATGCCGTTCGAGCGGCGTCTGGGTGTCGAGAACTTCGAAGTAGGTGGCGCAGGTGTCGTTGATGCTCGTGATGCGGCCTTGAGGAATCCTTCGAAGGACTCCTTGGGTGAGTCGATGCCCTCATTCGCCACGCGCCGCATTTCGGCGGCGACGAACTTCACCCGATGTGACACCACTTCGACCTCGTAGAAAGCGGACGTCACGTCTCGCAGTGTGGCCCTGGTCCGCGCGAGTGCCACTTCCCGTTCCTTCTTCTTCCGCCCCCACGGGCCCATCCGCGCACCCCTCCCTATGTGCGCGGATCATGGCACGGCGGGCGAGGTGTGAGCCCCAGTGGGGTCGGGACGATGCCCCGGAGGGAGGAGTGAGGCGCCGCGGGGGTGGCACGCGATCCATGAGGGGTCTAGACAACAACGAAGCCCCAGGTCTCTGACCTGGGGCTTCGTTCAAGAGCGGATGACGGGAATCGAACTCGCGCTCTGAGCTTGGGAATCACCGCCGCTCTGGCCGCCCGTATGGCCTCTGGCCTGCGGGCAAGCACCTTCGTCGGGCCTGGCGGGAGGTCCCGATCGCACCCGTGATGACCGCTGTTCACCGCTCCGAAGGGCACGGACGGGGCACGGAGGGAGCGGTGTGATCGCGCAGGCCCCTTAGCCGAGGAACCGGGCAGTCACGCCGGGCGGATGAACCCCTCCGGGGCGACTCCGGTCGAGACTTCGCCCGACGTGCGTCAGGTGATCCGGATATTCACATGAAACTCATACGCAATCGCTATGGAGACCACAGCCGGACAGCGCAGCCTGTCGGCCCATGGGATCTGTGATCAGAGGCCGGACCGTCCTGGTCAACGGCGCGCTCGCCGTGCTGCTGGCCGGGGGCATCGGCTTCGCGTACGTGTCGCTGGGCGACGACGAGGCCACCGCCTCCGCCACCACGAGGACCACGACCGTCATGCGCGGGGACCTCACGGCCTCCGTGGCGGCGTCCGGCGCTGTGGAGAGCGCTACGAAGCGGGCGTTGGCCTTCACCGGCTCGGGAACCGTGACCAAGATTCACGTCAAGGTAGGCACCACGGTGAAGAAGGGCCAGAAGCTGGCCGAACTGGACCGGACCGAAGCTCAGGAACAACTCGACTCGGCCGAGGCGGACCTGGCGGTCGCCGCCGAGGCCGACACCAGCACCTCGCAGGGCTACGGGAGCTACGTACAGGCCAAGAACGCCGTGAGCGCCGCGCAGCGGGCACTCGACGGGACGGTGCTGTACGCGCCGTTCGCCGGGACCGTCACCGCCGTCAACGGCGGCGTCGGGGATTCCGCCTCGGGCTCCACGGGGTCCTCCGGCTCCGCGGACTCCTCCTCGACCGGCTTCATCGAGCTCGCCGACCCGGGCAAGGCGCAGGTGACCGGCGACTTCACCGAGTCGGACGCCACCCAGCTCAAGGTGGGGCAGGCGGCGACGGTCACCTTCGCCGCGCTGTCGGGCGTCACGGCACAGGGCAAGGTGGCCGCGATCGACAGCACGCCGACCACCGAGAACAACGTGGTCACCTTCGCGGTGACGATCAGCCTGAGCGACAAGCCCGCGCAGGTGCGGATCGGGCAGACCGCCAGCGCGACGGTGACCGTCTCCCAGGCCAAGAACGCCCTGTACGTCCCGAGCGCGGCGATCACCAGCGCGGGCGGCCAGAGCACTGTGACGGTGCTGGAGAACGGCACGCCGGTGGCGAAGACGGTGACGGTGGGGATCGTCGGCAGCTCGGGGACGGAGATCAAGTCCGGTCTCAGCGAGGGCGAACAGGTCCAGATCACGATCGCCACCGGTACCACCGGCAACGGGTCCCAGACGCAGCGCGGCGGGTTCGGCGGCGGCGGGATGGTTCCCGGTGGCGGCGGCGGACGTGGCATGGGCGGCAGCCGATGAGCTCCGTCCCCGTCCCCGTCTCCGTCCCCGTCCTCGACGTCCGGCGCCTCACCAAGGTCTACGGACAGGGCGAGACCGCCGTCCATGCGCTGCGCGGCACCAGCCTGACGGTCGAGCGCGGCGACTACGTGGCGATCATGGGGCAGTCGGGTTCCGGCAAGTCGACGCTGATGAACATCCTGGGCTGCCTGGACGTGCCGACGGAAGGCCACTACTTCCTTGACGGCACCGACGTCAGCGGGCTCAGCGAGCGGCAGCTGTCGATCCTCCGGAACCGGAAGATCGGATTCATCTTCCAGAGCTTCAACCTGATACCCCGGATGACGGCGCTCGCCAACGTCGAACTCCCGCTCGCCTACGGCGGAGTGAAGGCGGCCGAGCGGCGCCGGCGGGCGCTCGCCGCACTGGATCTGGTCGGGCTCTCCGAGCGGACCGGCCACGAGCCGAACGAGCTCTCCGGCGGACAGCAGCAGCGTGTCGCCGTGGCGAGGGCACTGGCCACCGCCCCGTCCCTGCTGCTCGCCGACGAGCCGACCGGCAACCTCGACAGCAAGTCGACCCTCGACGTCCTCGATGTCCTCGACCGGCTCTCGGCATCCGGCCGCACCATCGTCCTGATCACGCACGAGGACGAGGTCGCCAAGCGCACCAAGCGGGTCATCCGCCTGGTCGACGGCGACATCGTGGAGGACCGCAGACAATGAACCCCTTCGAGATCCTGCGGTTCGCCCTGCGCGGTCTGGGTGCCAACAAGCTCCGCAGCGGGCTGACGACCCTGGGCATCCTCATCGGCGTCGGCGCCGTCATTCTCCTGGTGGCGGTCGGCAACGGCTCCTCCCAGCAGATCCAGGACAGCATCGCCCGACTGGGCGCGGGCGCCCTCACCGTCTCCACCTCGACCACCGGGCAGGGCGGCGGAGCCCGCCAGGCCGGTCCGGGCGGGTTCGGCGGGCAGCAGCAGACGAACACCGGGCCGCGCACGCAGGCCAAGAAGCTCACGGTGGAGGACGCCGCGGCCTTGGTCGACCCGGTGAGCGCGCCGTCGGTCGAGAGCGCCTCGCCCGTGGTCAACGCCAGCTCCCAGACCACCACGTACCTGACGTCCAGTCACAGCATCGGCCAGTTCGTCGGCAGCGACACCGCGTACTTCAAGGCGAACAACAAGACGCTCCGGCGCGGTTCGCTCTTCACCGCCGAGCAGGTAGCCTCCGGCGCCAAGGTCGTCGTCATCGGGCAGACCGTCGCCGAAGAACTCTTCGGCCGGGTCGACCCGATCGGCAAGAAGATGAACGTCAACGGCGCCTTCTTCACCGTGTCCGGGGTGCTGGCGGAGTCCGGCTCGTCTTCCAGCGGCTTCCAGGACGCCGACGACACCGCCATCGCCCCGTACACCGCCGTCCAGGGCACGCTCACCAGCTACGGCGCGCTCAGCCAGATCGTCGTCCAGGCCAAGACCCCGGGCGCCGTCGACGCTGCCCAGGCCGAGGTGACCACCGTCCTGAACCAGCGGCACGGCAGCACCGACTTCCAGGTCTTCAACCAGGCCAGCCTTCAGTCGGCCGTCGCCGAGTCGAGCGAGACCTTCACCGTCCTGCTGGGCGCCGTCGCGGCGATCAGCCTCCTGGTCGGCGGCATCGGCGTCACCAACATCATGCTCGTCACCGTCACGGAACGCACCCGTGAGATCGGCATCCGCAAGGCCATCGGCGCCCCCCGCGGAGCCATCCTCGGCCAGTTCATCACCGAGGCCACCATCCTTTCCCTGATCGGCGGCGTCCTCGGGGTCGTCGCGGGAGTCGTCGGCAGTCGGTTCGAGATCGTCGGCGTACAGCCGGTGATCGCCCCCTGGTCGATCGGCCTCGCGCTCGGCGTATCGGTCGCCATCGGCCTCTTCTTCGGCAGCTACCCGGCCAACCGCGCCGCCTCGCTGCGCCCCATCGAGGCGCTGCGCCATGAGTGAGGACAGATCCTTGAACCGATCCCCCGACCAAGACAGCGACATCCTGGCCGACTCCCCGTTCCCCGGGGACCTCGACGCCACGCTCAAGTCCGCGCCCGCGCGCAGGCGCCTGCCCGGCGTGGCGCTCTTCCTGACCGCGGGCATCGTGGCCGTCGGCGGGTTCATCGGCGGCGTGTACGTGGAGAAGGGCGACGGCACGGCCTCCGCCGACCGGCCGGGCGGCGGTCAGATGCCGGGCGGCGGCCAGATGCCCGGTGGTGGCCAGATGCCCGGCGGCCGGTCGCAGGGAGGCGGCTCGGGCTTCCCCGGCGGCGGCCAGGGCGGAGGCCAGGGCGGTGGCCAGGCCCGCCAGGGAATGTCCTTCGGGACCGTCGGCAAGATCAAGGACGGGGTGGTGGAGGTCACGACCCAGGACGGCAAGACCGTCGAGATCAAGACCGGCGACTCGGTCATCCTCCGGCCGCAGGGCTCCGCACCGGCCGCCGCCCCGACCGAAGGAGCGCAGGAATGACCAGCATGACCGGAGCGAAGCGAATTCTGGGCGGGGCGGTGATCGTGGGCACCTTGCTGGCCACGGTCGCCTGCGGCAGCGACAAGGCCGAGCAGCAGCCCTCCGACAACCCCATGCAGGCCTTCCAGGAATGCCTTCAGCAGCACGGCGTGACCATGCCCGACCGGGGTGGCCGGGGACCCGGGGGCGCTGCCGGCGGACGCCCGTCGGGCGCACCGAGCGGAATGCCGTCGGGCGCACCGAGCGGGATGCCGGAAGGAATGCCGTCCGGCGCCCCGTCGGGGCGGCCCTCGGGCATGCCGAGCATGTCGGCGGAGCAGCAGGAGGCCATGCAGACCTGCGCGTCCCTGCGGCCCCAGCAGGGCGGGTTCGGCGGCGGCGCCCCGCAGAGCGGGGGCTGACCGGTGGCAGCAGGGAGAAGGCGTCGGACGACGACGGGGAGGGGACGCCGGAAGGCCGCGGTGTACGGCGTGCTCGGCGCCGTCCTGATGGGCGGCGGGTTCATGACCGTCCGCGCCGAGGGCAGCACCGCCGCCCCGCCGGCCAAGGAGCCCGCCACCGCCGTCCCCGACGTGGAGGTCGGCTCGGACCCGTCCGCCTCCGGGACGCTGGAGAGCCCCGGCACCCGAGCGCTGTCCTTCGCGACCGAGGGAACGGTGACGACGCTCAAGGTGAAGGCCGGCCAGAAGGTGAAGAAGGGCGATGTCCTGGCCCAGATCGACTCCAGCGAGTCCGTCGAGAGCAGGACGGCCGCCTACTGGTCGTACCTCTCGGCCTCCGAGGAGTTGAACGAGGCCGACGAGGAGGGCCACCTGAAGGCGTACGCGTCCTATGTGAAGGCCCGCAACGCCTACCGCAAGGCCGAGCGGACGGTGGAGGGGACGAAGATCGTCGCCCCGTTCGCCGGCACGGTGACCGCGGTGGACGCCGAGGTCGGTCAGGCGGTGTCCCGGGGGGCCGCGGTCCTCACCCTCACCGACCTGTCCCAGCTGCGGGTCGGCGCCGACTTCACCGAGGCCGATGTCGTCGTACTGGCCGACGGGCAGAAGGCGTCGGTCACCTTCGGCTCCTCGAACACCACGGTCCAGGGACGCGTGACCTCGGTGTCGCCCGTGCCCGTCGCCACCGAGAGTTCGGGGAGCGCCGGACAGGGAGGCGGCGGTCAGCAGTCCTCGACCCAGGTGGTCCGCTACACCGTCCTCGTCTCCCTCGACGAACTCCCGGCGACGGCCCGGGTGGGCCAGGCGGTCACCGTCGAGGTGCACGTCTGATCAGTCGTACCGACCGTCAGCAGGGCCCGGACGACATCTCGTCCGGGCCCTGCCCGGATGCGCCGGGACGGGATGGTTCGACGGCTCCCGCCGGCCGGGCACCCGGCTACGCGTCCGTCACGAGGCAGTCGATGTCCCCCAGCCCCTTGATCGCGACGTGGAGGTTCCGGCCGGGGCCGAGGGGGTGGGCGAGGGCGCCGCCCGGTGTGCCGGTGGTGATCAGGTCGCCCGGTTCGAGGGGTGTCAGGTCACTGGCGCGCGCCAGGAGGGTGGCGACGTCGAAGTGCAGGTCCGAGGTGCTGGCCTTCTGGACCGGGCGGCCGTCGAGCGCGGCCGTCAGCGTCAGCCCTCGTCCTCCGATGGGGAGGTGGCCGGGGGTGACCAGGTCCGGCCCGAGGAGGAGCAAGGGGCGCGGTCCGTCCGGTCCGTCCTGTTCCGCCGGGTCGCCGAGGGCGTACAGCTGGGTGACGACGACGTATCCGGCGACGTGACGGAGGGCCTCGGCGGCGGGAACATGATGGGCGCGCCGTGAGACGACGACGCCGAGTTCCACGCCCCAGCCCATACCCCGGGAGGACGCCGCCGGGAGCGGGACGCTCGTCCGGGCGCCCGCGACGGCGTGCGGCCGGACCAGGCTCAGCGACGGCGCGGCAGGGCGCTGCCGGTCCAGTTCCTTCAGGCGTGTCGGGTAGTTGGGCCCGGCGCGGACGACTCGGCCGGGGGTGAGCGGGGGCACCTCCGTCGTGGCGGAGGGCAGGGGGAGCCGTTCGCCGACGTGAGCCGTGGCGCGCCGGGCCCAGTCGGTGCCCGACGCGATCAGTGCGCCCACGTCCGGGTGCGGCAGGGAGGTGAAGTGCTTCTTGTCGATGCGGGCCGCGGTGGTGCGGTCAGGGGTGATGCGGATCGTGGTGAGCCTCATCGGTGTCGTCCTTCGGCGCGGTCGTCGAATCGGGCAGGAGCAGGCGGAAGGCGCATCCCTGGCCGGGGCGGTTGTCCAGTTCGAGGCGTCCGCCGTGCGCGGCGGCGATGGCGGCGGCGATGGCGAGGCCGAGGCCGGAGCCCGGCTCGCGGTCGGCCCCGAATCCCGGTGCGGCCGACCGGTCCTGGGGGATGGCGCGGTAGAAGCGGTCGAAGACGCGGTGTGCCTCGTCGGGCTCGATGCCGGGGCCGTTGTCGGCGACCTCGACCACGCAGACGGCGGTGCCGGGCGGCAGCGGCCGGCCGCTGCCCGGGTTCCCGTCGGCGGGAGCGCGGGTGAGGCCGACCCTGACGTGGACGGCGGTCTCGGGGGGCGTGTGGGTGGCGGCGTTGGACAGCAGGTTGCCCAGGACCTGGGCGAGTTGGTGGGGGTCGCCGGGCGTCTCGACGATGTCGAGTTCTCCTCCG
>NZ_JBHVJA010000003.1:522164-787707 GCF_042799335.1 Streptomyces sp. NPDC057697
GACCCTCCGGACCCTCCGGACCCTCCGGACCCTCCGGACCCTCCGGACCCTCCGGACCCTCCGGACCCTCCGGACCCTCCGGACCCTCCGGACCCTCCGGACCCGGCGGGCCCGGGGGGTCCTGGGGGTCCGGGGAGGGCCGGGAGTGGTTCCAGGGTGATGGTGCGGAGGGGGTGCCGAATCGCGGTGGTGGCGATGGCGTCGGCCGCCAGGGAGAGCAGGTCGACGGGTTCCCGGTGGGTGACGGGTGCCTTGCCGAGCTTGGCGAGGAGGAACAGGTCGTCGACGAGCCGGCTCATGCGGTCGGCGTTGTGTGCGATCAGGGCGTGCGCCTCGTGGCGCCGTCCGGCGGCCATGCCGGGCTCGTCGAGGAGGAGTTCGGCGAAGCCCTGGATGGCGGTGAGCGGGGTGCGCAGTTCGTGTCCGGCGTCGGCCATGAACTGGCGCAGTCGGGCCTCGGAGGTCTCCGTGCGGTGCAGGGCCGTGCGCAGCCGGTCGAGCATGGTGTTGAGGGCCAGGCCGAGTCGGCCCACCTCGGTGTCCGGGTCCGTCACGGGGACGTTGAGCTCCAGGGCGCCGTCGGTGATGTGCTGGGCGGTGTGCTCGACGCGGGTCAGTGGGCGCAGTCCCAGGCGGACGGCGCCGTTCCCGAGGACGACGACTCCTGCGGCGACGGCGACCCCGAGGGCCAGGCTGAGCCAGAGGAGTTTGGTGGTGGCGCCGTCCACGGTGTCCAGCGGGAGGGCGACGACGGCGCGCATGCGGTCGGGCCCCTCGTAGGCGACCACGCGCCAGCCGGAGCCCGAGGCGTCGCCCTCGGCCGGAAGGGTGCCCGGCCGCCCGGCGGTCAGGTCCAGGTCGGCCTCCCGCGCCGGGAGCCGGGGCCCGGGGCTCTTTCCGCTTCCCAGGGAGGTGCGCAGCAGGTTCCCGTCCCGGTCGTAGAAGTAGACGCGGTAGTCCGAGGGCAGGGTGTCGTCCGGCCTGGGCGGCCGGGGCGTCTCGTTGCCCGTGATGACGTCCTCGTAGACCTGGCCGGGGGGACGGAAGTGGGCGAGCCGGTCGTCCACCTGGTCGGTGAGCCAGCCGCGCAGCACGGTGAGGCCGGCGAGCTGGCACAGCAGGACGGCACCGGTGGCGAGCAACGCGGCGATCAGGACGAGACGGCTGCGCAGCGAACGCGGCCGCAGCCGGCGGAGCCGCCTCACCGGCCGGCCGTACGTGTCTCGTCGCGCGGCAGCCGCAGGCAGTATCCGACCCCGCGCACGGTGTGGATCAGCGGGGGCGCGTCCTGGTCGAGCTTGCGGCGGAGGTTCTTGACGTAGGTGTCCACGATCCGGGTGTCGCCGGAGAAGTCGTACTGCCAGACCTGCTGGAGGATCTCGGCCTTCTCCACCACCCGCTCGGGGTGGGCGAGCAGGCAGGCCAGGAGGCGGAACTCCGTCGGGGACAGCTTCAGCGGCCGGCCCGCGCGGAACACCTCGTGGCTGTTCTCGTCGAGAGTGAGGTCGGCGTAGCGCAGGGACGACCGGCCGCCGGCCGCGTCGGGCGAGGTGTTGCTGCGGCGCAGGATGGCGCGGATGCGCAGCAGGATCTCTTGAACGTGGAAGGGCTTGGTGACGTAGTCGTCGCCGCCGGAGCTCAGGCCGATGATGCGGTCCTCGACCCCGGCCCGAGCGGTGAGGAACAGGACGGGCGTGTAGACACCCTGGGCCCGCAGGTCGCGGATGACCCGGAAGCCGTCGGTGTCGGGGAGCATCACGTCCAGGACGATCAGGTCGGGCCGTCGGCTGCCCGCCTCGAACATGGCCTCCTGCCCGGTGCCCGCGCTCACGACGGCGTACCCGGCCGCGGTCAGTGCCGAGGACAGCAGGGTGCGAATGCTGGCGTCGTCCTCCACGACCAGGACGGTGTGCCGGGCGCCGACGGGCGCGGCCGGGAGGTTCAGGGGGGCGTTCACGTTCTCGGCACCTCGGCGGTACGGGCGGAGGAGCCGCGGCGGGGCGGCTCCGGTGCGTGCGGCGCGATGGTAGGCGGACACCCTGTGCCGCACCTGTCCATGGCATTGCGAAAGGGATGTTTCCGGCGCCCCGGGGCATCCCTGTCGGGAACGTCCGTCCGGGGCGCCGGAACTGCTCTCAGCCGGTCACTTCCTTGTCCTTGGCCAGAGCCGCGGAGCGGTCGGTGACGGTCTTGGTGAGCTTGGTCACGGCGGTGTCCAGCTCCTTGGAGCCGGCACCCGCCGACCGGGCCTGCTCGGCGATCGCCTTGACACTCTCCGCCGCCGTGCCCGAGGCGTAGAACTCCTGGTACAGCTCGCGGTACGCCTTCTTGTAGACGGAGTCGAAGGCGTCCAGTTCCAGGAACTTGGTCTTCAGGACGTGGGACATGCCGCCCCTGCCCCCGCCGGGGCCGCCTTCCCGGTCGCCTCCGGCACCGCCGGGCGCGCCCTCCGGCATTCCCTCGGGGAACCCGCTCGGCGGCGTGCCGCCCGTGTTCCCGCCGGCGGTGCCGTTGCCTCCGGCTCCTCCGGTCTTGGCGTTGCCGCCGGGACGGGCGCCGGGCATGCCGCCGCCGTCCATCCCAGTGGAGTCGTCCGGTCCGGCGGTCGCGTCCCCGCTGAAGGTGAGGTTGTAGTCCCAGCCGAGCACGGAGAACTTCTTGGTATCCAGGTCGTACCGGAGGAGGTAGTTCTTGCCGGGGCCTGCGATGTCGTCGAAGTTCAGCAGCAGGTTCTGCGAGGCGACGTAGCGGGCGAGCGAGTCGACGTCGACGTACTTGTGGAGGTCGCGGGCGAACTCCTCGTCCGACGCCTTACTCGCCCACTTGATGAGCTTCATCACCGGTTCGAGGTCCTGGCTGCCCTTCTTGTTGAGCTGCTTGAAGGAGTTCTCGTACTCGCTGGGGTCGTCCCCGCGGTACTCGAAACTGCCGCTCGCCTTGGCCTTGTAGAGCACGCCGTTGCCGTCGGCGATGTCGTCGGCGTAGTCGGTGTCGGGGGCCTCGACCATGAGCCGGGCGACGGAGGGCCGGTTGTTCACCTTCACCTGGGTGAAGGCGTACCGCTCGGCCTTCTGTCCGCTCTTGTCGGTCAGCGACAGGGACAGGGCCTCGTTGAGGGGGACCTGCGCGTTGCTGCCCGGACGGAGCGAGATCTCCCGTTCGCCCTGGTAGGCGCGGCCCTCGACGTACTCGTCGATCTTGACGAGCCAGGGCAGTTCCTCGGGCTTGTCCGCGGACAGGTTGTACTGGACCATCCCGCCGAAGCCGCCACCGCCTCCGCCCGGGCCACCACCGTCCGGACCGGCCCCGGCACCACCAGCACCACCGGCGCCCCCGGCGTCCCCACCACCGGTACCAGCACCACCGGTACCACCGGCACCAGCACCACCGGTACCACCGGCACCACCGGCACCGGCACCACCGGCACCAGCACCACCGGCACCACCGCTGGCGCCACCGGCTCCGCCAGGACCGCCGCCGGGCTGCTGGCCCTGGCGGCGGTCCTGGCCCCCGGCCGCGCCGTCGGCACCGGCCGGAGCGCCCTGCTGGGCGCCGGGCATCTGCCGGCCGCCACCGGGCATGCCCCGGTTGCCCCGCAGGGACGACAGGGTGGAGTTCCCCTTGAGACGGATCCCGACGTCATTGAGGTAGACGCCGTCGACGACGAGGTCGGCCTCGACGTAGTCCTTGGTCCCGTCCTCCTTGAACTCCTTCATCATCTTGTCGAAGTCGGTCTGCTTGTAGGTCAGCTGGATCGAGTGCGGTACGGAGGTGTCGTACAGATCGACCGTCCCCCTGACGTCCTCCGTGACGGGGTCCCCCTCGACGCGCGAGGCGGACGTCACGTACGGGGAGATCCGCGCGTCACCGATGAAATAGACCATTGCGGCGAGCCCGACGCCCAGCGCTGCGGCCGGCTTCCAGTGGTGGCGCAGCCGGACGGGCAGCCGGTCCTTCAGCCGCCTCCCGCGCTGCGCGGTGGTCTCGCCGCTCATCACAGGTCCGTGGTGTCGTAGCCGGTCAGGACGGTGACCCGCTGGCCCGAGGTCCGCTCCTGAAGGGCGCCGACCAGGTCGCCAGGCTCGGCGCCCTTCTTCAGGCGCACGGTGTAGAAGACCTCGGTCAGCGCGCCGCCGCGGATCGTCTCGGTGCTCACCAGCTCGAACTCGCTGGTGTACTTGATGAGGACGTCGCGGATCTGCGGCGTGTAGTCCTCGCCGGCCGGAACCTGGACCTTGACGACTTGGCGCTGCACGTTGAGGGCGAACCAGTTGAACTTGAACATCACCAGGACGACGGCGCAGATGACGACGGCGCCGACGGCGGCCAGGGTGTAGAAGCGGGCGCCGCAGGCCATGCCGATCGCCATGGCCATGAAGATGAAGCCGACGTCCCTGGTCTCCTTGACCGCGTTGCGGAAGCGGACCACGGACAAGGCGCCGACCAGCGAGAACGCGCGGGCCAGGTTGGAGCCGACGACCAGCATGATCAAGGCGACGATCATGCCGACAATGACCAGGGTCTGCACGTAGGACTGGCTGTAGGAGACGTTCCGGTGGGTGTACCGGTACGTGTAGCCGATCACCGTGGACAGGATGAACGACAGCGCCATCGCCGCCACGACGTCGGCGACGCTGAACGTGCCGCTCAGCTCCTGCAGGTTGAGGTCGAAGTTCACTGCGCTCCTACTTTCGACGGCGCGTCATGGCGCACCGACTGCTCATCGGTGGGGGTGGGGGTGGGCGGCGGGTAGTCCGCTTCGTTGACGTGGAAGACCGAACGCGGGGCCAGGCCGAACGCCTCGACGGACTGCACGTACTTCGAGATCCGGACGAGGTTGAGGTTGCGCCGGGCGGCCAGATCGGTGATCCATTGCGGGGTGCGCTCGTTGACCTTGATCTCCATGACCGACATGTGCGGTGGGATCGTGAACCGGTTCTCCGGCGTGGGGATGCCGAAGTGGAAGTCCCGGTCGCGTCCGCGGATGCGACGGTCGAAGGTGACCCGCAGGCCGGTGTCGGCGTCGCGGCCGACCAGGGCCTCGCGCTGGTAGCCGGTGATCGCGGTGGGCTGGAGGTTCAGCCGGACGACCAGTTCGAGGAC
The DNA here is from genome assembly GCF_042799335.1 of Streptomyces sp. NPDC057697. Classification (NCBI taxonomy): domain Bacteria; kingdom Bacillati; phylum Actinomycetota; class Actinomycetes; order Kitasatosporales; family Streptomycetaceae; genus Streptomyces; species Streptomyces sp. NPDC057697. The sequence continues at coordinate 527,268 of NZ_JBHVJA010000003.1, forward strand.
CTCCTGGACGAAGGCGCTCTCCTTCGGCGAGTGCTCCACCATCTCCCGGCCGTCGCACAACTGCCGTGCCACGCCGTAGGGAAGGGTGATGCGGCGCTTCTGCGTGACCCGGTTGACGCGCTGCTTGATCTCGACACAGACCGGCGAGTCGTCGGTGACCCCGTCGAGATCGCCGTAGTGGCGGATGCGCAGCTTGCGGCGGAACTTCAGGCCCTCGATCTTCTCCCAGTAGAAGCGGAGCTGAGGAGTGTCGTAGTACAGGCTCCACACCCCGTACCCACCGACGGGGCTGTGCAGGTCCCGCTCCATCCGCTCGCCCAGCTCGTCGCGGATCTCGGCCGCCTGCTCCACAGGGACCAGGTACTTCAGCTCGAACCGGTTGAACGCGTGCAGCCGGCTGGCCACATGCAGCGGCTCCTCGCCGACCGGCTCCCCGTTGCCGTCCGCCAGGACTTCTTCGGTCCGGGCCTCCTCTGTCCGGCTCGCGCGCGCCGCGGCTGCCTTCGACAGGAACACCATGCGCCTCCTTGCTCGTACGTTGCGGATCGACCGGCCTCGTACAAGCAACCAACGGCACATGAGGAGCCCATGAGAATCATGGGTTGATTTCAGGAGTCTTCGAGGGGGACAAAAAGTGAACAGAAGATGGCGCCCGTGGCGCCGACGCTACCCGGAGGGCCCGGCAGCTTCCCCCGAGAGGTCGGGACAACGACGAACCCCCAGGTCGATGACCTGGGGGTTCGTGGAAGAGCGGGTGACGAGAATCGAACTCGCGCTCTGAGCTTGGGAAGCTCATGTTCTACCATTAAACTACACCCGCGAAGCATGCCGTCCGAGCGGCGGCTACCGTCCCATACTGTACCCCATCGCAGGTCCCCGGCGTTTGAGCCGTGGGGCCTTTTTGGTGTGGGTGGGGGGTGGATGTGGGTGCTGGGGGCGGGAGTTGGGGGCGTAGCGTGGGGGGTCGGAGTGCCGCCTGGAGTGGCGTCCTGTTCATCCCCTAATGTGGCGTTTTCGTCCAAGGCTTGTTGGGGAAGGGACTTGATGGACTCCATGGAGCGCACCGTCGTCCGCTGTGCCGAAGGGCACGTTTTCGCTACCGCTTCGTTCCCGATGCAGCAGCTCGGGGCCGGGCGGATCGGTCCCGGGCGGCTCATTCGCTGTCCTCGGTGTGCGCGGTTGCGGCATGCCGTGCCCGTGGTGTTCGAGCAGCGGTAAACGGTGGCGGCAGGCGCGCGGGTGGTCCCGGATTGGGGCGGGCCCGCGCGTTCTGCGTATCCTCGGGGCGTGCTTCTCTCAGATAAGGACATCCGGGCCGAGATCGACGCCGGACGTGTGCGCATTGATCCGTTCGATGCGTCGATGGTGCAGCCATCGAGCATCGATGTGCGGCTCGACCGCTACTTCCGGGTGTTCGAGAACCACCGCTATCCACATATCGACCCGGCCGTCGAGCAGGCCGATCTGACACGGATGGTCGAGCCGGACGGCGACGAGGCGTTCATCCTGCATCCCGGTGAGTTCGTGCTCGCTTCGACGTACGAGGTCATCTCGCTGCCCGACGATCTCGCCTCGCGGCTGGAGGGCAAGAGTTCGCTGGGGCGGCTCGGGCTGGTGACGCATTCGACCGCCGGGTTCATCGACCCCGGATTCTCCGGGCACGTGACGCTGGAGCTGTCGAATCTCGCGACGCTGCCGATAAAGCTGTGGCCGGGGATGAAGATCGGGCAGCTGTGCATGTTCCGGCTGAGTTCTCCCTCGGAGTTCCCGTACGGGTCCGAGCGGTACGGGTCGCGGTACCAGGGCCAGCGCGGGCCCACCGCGTCGCGTTCTTTCATGAATTTCCATCGGACCCAGGTGTGATGTCCCATGAGTGCTGATGCGGGTGACGTGCGGGAGAACCTGACGTACGAGGGGTTCGGCCGTGCCGTGCGTGAGCTGGCGCAGACCGTGGCGGACGACGGGTTCGAGCCCGATGTCGTGCTGAGTATCGCGCGCGGCGGGGTGTTCGTCGCCGGCGGGCTCGCCTACGCCCTCGACTGCAAGAACATTCATCTGGTGAATGTGGAGTTCTACACCGGGGTGGGGACCACCCTGGAAATGCCGGTCATGCTGGCACCCGTTCCCAACGCCATCGACTTCTCGGACAAGAAGGTCCTGATCGCCGACGACGTCGCCGATACCGGGAAGACGCTGAAGCTGGTGCGTGATTTCTGTATCGATCATGTCGCCGAGGTCCGCAGCGCGGTCATCTACGAGAAGTCGCATTCGCTGGTGAAGTGCGAATACGTGTGGAAGAAGACCGACCGCTGGATCAACTTCCCCTGGAGCGTCGACAAGCCCGTCGTACGGCGCAGTGGGCAGGTTCTCGACGCCTGATCCCGGTATCGGACGTACCGGTGACGAGAAACCCCCGGCACGAGAATGTGCCGGGGGTTCGCTGTTCGTGAGGGCGTGAGGGCGTGGGGGGCGGGGGTCAGATCGTGCCCAGCTTGATGATCGACAGCAGCGCGATCAGCTGGATCGCGGACGCGCCCAGTGCCTTCGGCCACGGCAGGTCGTGCGATTTGCTCACCATCGACGTGAAGAGCGCGCCCGAGGCCAGCCAGGTGATCCAGCCGAGAATCTGGACCAGGGAGTTCTCGCCGCCGAGGAAGAGCGCGAATATCAGGCGGGGCGCGTCCGTGATCGACATGATCAGCATGGACAGGCCCACCGTCGGCTGCCAGGCGCCGTCGCCGCCCAGCTGGCGGGCGAGCGTGTGCGTGACCGCGCCGAGGACCAGGCCGCCGATGACGAAGCCGAGGCCCGTGATGATGACGTAGGGCACCGCCGCGGAGATCGTGGCGTGGATCGCGTCGTCCCGGGCCTGGTCGAAGCCGAAGAGCGCGAGCAGGCCGTAGAGGAACGTGACGATGAGCGCCGGGCCCCAGACGGGGTAGTCGCGCATCTGCCAGAACGTCGGGCCCGGGCGGAGCACGATGCCGGTGAGCAGCTCCTTCCACCGCAGCCGGGGGCCCGCGGGCTGGGCGGGGGGCTGGCCGGCGCGGTAGGTGTCGCCGGGGCCGTACGGTTCCTCGCCGATGCTGAACGCCTGGGTGTGGCCGGGGGAGTTGGCGTACGGGTCGCCCTGCTGGGGGGAGCCGTGGGGGTGTTGGGGGTGCTGGGGGTGCTGGTTGTACGGGTCGCCGAAGTACTCCGGCTCGCCGTGGCCGCCCCCGTGGCCGCCGCCATGGCCCCCGCCGTGGTTGCCCCCGTGGCCCCCGCCGTTGTAGCCGTTTCCGGCGTTGCCGTAGCCGCCGTTGTTGTACGGGGGCGGGGCCGCGTTGCCTCCTGCCGGTGGCCAGGGCTGCTGGCCGTACGGCGGTGGTGCCTGCGTGCCGTACGGCTGCTGCCGCGGTTGCTGTTGCGCTTGTTGCGGGGTGCGGTTGTCCCGGCCGCGTCCGATCCTGAATCCAGCCACGTCATCGAACGTACCTGGTCCAGGGCGGTGCGGTCAGAGGGCCTGGGGAACCTGCCCGCCATTGCGGCCGAGCTGTGACATCCCCTAGGGGAACCCTGGGGGCGCCCCCAGGCCCCAGCCCCCAGGCCCCAGCCCCCAGGCCCCCCGTCCCCCCCGGCTCCCGTACCGCCGTGGGAAAGGCGGAAGCGGCCGGTCCCGCCCCCGAGGCAGGTCCGGCCGCTTCCGACGTGCGGTTGAGCGGTTGTGGAGTTGTGGAGTCGTGCGGTCGAGCAGCTGTGTGGCTGTGTGGCCGCGGGCTACTTCACCGGCTCCGGTTCCGGCTCGTCCGCCGACTCCGCCTCCCCGGCCGGATCGGCGGGGGTCTTCACGGAGTCCAGCAGCAGCTGGGAGACGTCGACCACCTGGACCGACTCCTTCGCCTTGCCGTCGTTCTTCTTGCCGTTGACCGAGTCGGTCAGCATGACCAGGCAGAACGGGCACGCGGTGGAGACGATGTCCGGGTTCAGGGACAGGGCCTCGTCGACGCGCTCGTTGTTGATGCGCTTGCCGATCCGCTCCTCCATCCACATCCGGGCACCACCGGCGCCGCAGCAGAAGCCGCGTTCCTTGTGGCGGTGCATCTCCTGCTGGCGCAGGCCGGGGACCTTGTCCATGATCTCGCGCGGCGGCGTGTAGATCTTGTTGTGGCGGCCCAGGTAGCACGGGTCGTGGTACGTGATCAGGCCCTCGACCGGGGTCACCGGGACCAGCTTGCCCTCGTCGATGAGGTGCTGGAGCAGCTGCGTGTGGTGGATGACCTCGTACTCGCCGCCGAGCTGCGGGTACTCGTTGGCGATGGTGTTGAAGCAGTGCGGGCAGGTGGCGACGATCTTCTTCGACGCCTTGGCCTTCTTCGTGGAGTCGTCCTCGTCGTCCTCGCCGAACGCCATGTTCAGCATCGCGACGTTCTCCTGGCCGAGCTGCTGGAACAGCGGCTCGTTGCCCAGGCGGCGGGCCGAGTCACCGGTGCACTTCTCGTCGCCGCCCATGATCGCGAACTTGACGCCCGCGATGTGGAGGAGTTCGGCGAATGCCTTCGTGGTCTTCTTGGCCCGGTCTTCGAGGGCTCCCGCGCAGCCGACCCAGTAGAGGTAGTCGACCTCGGTGAGGTCCTCGACGTCCTTGCCGACGATCGGGACCTCGAAGTCGACCTCCTTGGTCCACTCCACGCGCTGCTTCTTGGCGAGCCCCCAGGGGTTGCCCTTCTTCTCCAGGTTCTTGAGCATCGTGCCCGCCTCGGACGGGAACGCGGACTCGATCATCACCTGGTAGCGGCGCATGTCGACGATGTGGTCGATGTGCTCGATGTCGACCGGGCACTGCTCCACGCACGCACCGCAGGTGGTGCAGGACCACAGCACGTCCGGGTCGATGACCCCGTTCCCCTCGACCGTGCCGATCAGCGGACGCTCGGCCTCCGCGAGGGCGGCCGCGGAGACGTCCTTGAGCTGCTCCTCGGACGCCTTCTCCTCGCCCTCCATGGTCTTGCCGCCGCCGGCCAGCAGATACGGGGCCTTGGCGTGCGCGTGGTCGCGCAGGGACATGATCAGGAGCTTGGGCGAGAGCGGCTTGCCGGTGTTCCAGGCGGGGCACTGCGACTGGCAGCGGCCGCACTCGGTGCAGGTGGAGAAGTCGAGGATGCCCTTCCAGGAGAACTGCTCGACCTGCGAGACGCCGAAGACGGCGTCGTCGGCCGGGTCCTCCCAGTCGATCTCCTGGCCGCCCGACGTCATCGGCTGGAGCGCGCCGAGCGCCGTCGAGCCGTCCGCGTTCCGCTTGAACCAGATGTTCGGGAAGCCGAGGAAGCGGTGCCAGGCGACACCCATGTTGGTGTTGAGCGAGACCGTGATCATCCAGATCAGCGAGACGCCGATCTTCACCATCGCGGTGAAGTAGATGAGGTTCTGCAGCGTTCCGACCGCGAGGCCCTTGAAGGCGAGGACCAGGGGGTACGAGATGAAGTACCCGGCCTCGTAGCCCTCGACGTGGTGGATCGCGCCTTCCAGACCGCGCAGGGTCAGGATCGCCAGGCCGATGGCGAGGATGACGTACTCGACGAAGTACGCCTGCCAGGCCTTGGAACCGGCGAACCGGGACTTGCGGCCGGCCCGGGAGGGCAGGTTCAGCAGCCGGATGGCGATCAGCACGAGGATGCCGACCGTCGTCATCAGGCCGATGAACTCGGTGTACATCTCGAACGGCAGCCAGTTGCCGATGATCGGCAGCACCCAGTCGGCCTTGAAGAGCTGCCCGTACGCCTGGACCAGCGTCGGCGGCAGGGTCAGGAAGCCGATGGCGACGAACCAGTGCGCGAAGCCGACGATCCCCCACCGGTTCATCCGGGTGTGGCCGAGGAACTCCCTGACCAGGGTGATCGTGCGCTGCTTCGGTTGGTCGGTGCGGCTGCCTGCCGGTACCGGTTGTCCGAGCGTGACGAACCGGTAGATCTGCGCGACGGCTCGGGCGATGAGCGCAACGCCGACGACAGTCAGCACCAGCGACACGATGATCGCGGCGAGTTGCATGTAGGGGCTCCTCGGGCCTGCGAGGGTGGGATCCAGCGTCGATGAGCGAGTACTGGCGATTATCCGTGATTACTAAGCAGTAACTTAATCAGTCTGTGCTGACACTACCCACTTCTTCCGCCGTGCTGTAGCCGGACAGGCGGTGATCTGTGTCGCTCAGGCGTGCCTTGCCGCGCCGGGCGAGCCCGCGGAGCGCCCCGCGCAGCGGAGCGCGTACGGCACTCGCCAGGATGGCCAGGTCCAGTCCCACTCCGTGGTGCTCGGCGTAGTGCTGGTCCAAGAGGGCCGGCTCGTCCCACGGCATCCCGGAGCGGGAGCGCACCTGGGCCAGGCCGGTGAGGCCCGGTTTCAGTTCCTGCCGCCAGTGTCTCGCGGTGGGGGAGGCCGGGGTTCCGGCGGGGTCGGTCCCGCCTCCGTTCCCGCTGTCCTCCGGAGTCAGGGGTTCCGGGCCTACGAGGGAGAGGTCTCCCCGTACGACGTGCGGCAGCCGGGAGAGCACGTCCAGCCGCAGCCGCCGGGTGCGCAGCGAGCACAGCACGAAGACGCGGCCGTCCAGGCCGACCCGGGGCGAGCGGGTCAGTACGCCGCCTGGGGGCCGCCGCGCCGCCAGGGCCAGGGCGCCGGCGCCGAGGAGGGGAGAGGCCAGGGCCAGGAGGGCCGAGCCGAGGGTGAGGTCCAGTACGCGCTTGGCGGACGGCGGCTCCCAGTGCTTCGCCGGGATGCCTGCTGCCGATGCCGCTGCCGATGCCGCCCTTGCCGCTGTTCGCGCTCGCCCTGCCGCCGCCCCTGCTGCTGACCGCGTTCGCCCTGCCGTCTTCCTTCCCGCTGTCCGCGGTTGCCCTGCCGCCTTCCTTTCTGCTCCCGCTCTCCGTCCTGTCCTTCTTCTCCGGGTCCGCATCGTTCGCACCTGCCTGGGTTCTCGGCGGAGTCGTCGTCGTGCCGGTTTTGCGTGACTCGCGGCATTTTGTGACAGAACGATCCCATGGGGCGATGATGGGGAGGGGTTGCGTCGCCGGGAGAGGGGGAGTGTCGCGCGATCGGTGCTCGTCGGGAGCGTCGCGCGCGATCGGTGCTCGTCCGGCCCTGTGCGGCTCCCTGCGTCCGGGCCCGGTGCGCCTCCGCGTATGTGTCCCGTCCCATGCGTCCCGCGCGTATGTGTCGTCTCGCGCGTCCCGTGCGTCCCGCGCGTCCCGCGGACGGGGGTGCGAGGCGGCCGTAGGGTCGGGAATTCGCGGTCGGCGCCAGGTGTCTGCACGATAGTTGAGTCGCCTCGACTCAGGTCTGTTGACAGTGGGGCGAGGGTCATGCATCCTTGAGTCAGATCCACTCAAGTAGTCACTGGAGGAATTGAAATGGCACGTGCGGTCGGCATCGACCTGGGCACGACTAACTCCGTCGTCAGCGTTCTCGAAGGCGGCGAGCCCACCGTCATCACCAACGCAGAGGGCGCCAGGACCACGCCGTCCGTCGTCGCCTTCGCGAAGAACGGCGAGGTGCTGGTCGGCGAGGTCGCCAAGCGCCAGGCAGTGACCAACGTCGACAGGACCATCCGCTCGGTCAAGCGCCACATGGGCACTGACTGGAAGATCGACCTGGACGGCAAGAGCTTCAACCCGCAGCAGATGAGCGCCTTCATCCTGCAGAAGCTGAAGCGGGACGCCGAGTCGTACCTGGGCGAGAAGGTGACCGACGCGGTCATCACCGTCCCCGCGTACTTCAACGACTCCGAGCGCCAGGCGACGAAGGAGGCCGGCGAGATCGCGGGCCTGAACGTCCTGCGCATCGTCAACGAGCCGACCGCCGCCGCGCTGGCGTACGGGCTCGACAAGGACGACCAGACGATCCTCGTCTTCGACCTCGGTGGCGGCACCTTCGACGTGTCGCTCCTGGAGATCGGTGACGGCGTCGTCGAGGTGAAGGCCACCAACGGTGACAACCACCTCGGTGGTGACGACTGGGACCAGCGCGTCGTCGACTACCTGGTGAAGCAGTTCGCCAACGGGCACGGCGTGGACCTGTCCAAGGACAAGATGGCTCTCCAGCGTCTGCGCGAGGCCGCGGAGAAGGCGAAGATCGAGCTCTCGTCCTCGACCGAGACCACGATCAACCTGCCGTACATCACGGCGTCCGCCGAGGGCCCGCTGCACCTGGACGAGAAGCTCACGCGCTCGCAGTTCCAGCAGCTCACGGCCGACCTCCTGGACCGCTGCAAGAGCCCGTTCCACAACGTCATCAAGGACGCGGGCATCCAGCTCTCCGAGATCGACCACGTCGTTCTCGTCGGTGGCTCCACCCGTATGCCGGCCGTCGCCGAGCTCGTCAAGGAGCTGACCGGTGGCCAGGAGGCCAACAAGGGTGTGAACCCGGACGAGGTCGTCGCCATCGGCGCCTCGCTCCAGGCCGGTGTCCTCAAGGGCGAGGTCAAGGACGTCCTGCTCCTCGACGTCACCCCGCTGTCCCTCGGTATCGAGACCAAGGGCGGCATCATGACCAAGCTCATCGAGCGCAACACCACGATCCCGACCAAGCGCTCCGAGATCTTCACGACGGCCGAGGACAACCAGCCGTCCGTGCAGATCCAGGTCTACCAGGGCGAGCGCGAGATCGCGGCGTACAACAAGAAGCTCGGCATGTTCGAGCTGACCGGCCTGCCGCCGGCCCCGCGTGGCGTCCCGCAGATCGAGGTCGCGTTCGACATCGACGCGAACGGCATCATGCACGTCGCCGCCAAGGACCTCGGCACCGGCAAGGAGCAGAAGATGACCGTCACCGGCGGCTCCTCGCTGCCGAAGGACGAGGTCAACCGGATGCGTGAGGAGGCCGAGCAGTACGCGGAGGAGGACCACCGCCGCCGCGAGGCCGCCGAGTCGCGCAACCAGGGCGAGCAGCTCGTCTACCAGACGGAGAAGTTCCTCAAGGACAACGAGGACAAGGTTCCCGCCGAGGTGAAGACGGAGGTGGAGACCGCGCTCACCGAGCTGAAGGAGAAGCTCAAGGGCGAGGACACCGCCGAGATCCGTACCGCCACGGAGAAGGTCGCGGCCGTCTCGCAGAAGCTCGGCCAGGCGATGTACGCCAACGCCCAGGCCGACGGCGGCCCGCAGGGCGACGCGCAGCCGGGTGCCCAGGCCAAGGCCGATGACGATGTCGTCGACGCCGAGATCGTGGACGACGAGAAGGACACCAAGGGCGGTGCGGTGTGACCGAGGAGACTCCGGGCTTCGAGGAGAAGCCCGACGTCCCCTCCGGCGCCACCCCTGACGGAGCCGAGCCGAAGGACGCCGCCTCCTCTTCGGAGGAGGGGGCGGCCCCGGCCGGGGACGGAGTACAGACAGTCGGCCTGACCGCGCAGCTGGACCAGGTCCGTACCGCGCTCAACGAGCGCACGGGCGACCTCCAGCGGCTCCAGGCCGAGTACCAGAACTACCGCCGCCGCGTCGAGCGGGACCGGGCCACGGTCAAGGAGATCGCCGTCGCGGGTCTCCTGTCCGAGCTTCTGCCCGTGCTCGACGACGTCGGCCGCGCCCGGGATCACAACGAGCTCGTGGGCGGGTTCAAGTCGGTGGCCGAGTCTCTTGAGACGGTCGTCGCCAAGCTGGGCCTGCAGCAGTTCGGCAAGGAGGGCGAGCCCTTCGACCCGACGATCCACGAAGCCCTGATGCACTCGTACGCGCCGGACGTCACGGAGACGACCTGCGTGGCGATCCTGCAGCCGGGGTATCGGATCGGCGAGCGCACCATCCGCCCCGCGCGGGTGGCGGTGGCCGAACCGCAGCCGGGTGCGACACCGGCCGCAGCCAAGGAAGAGAAGGCAACCGACGAGGAGAGCGGTGGCACCGAGGAGGTCTGACATCCCGTCTGACCACCTCGCGGCCCACCGCCCGGCCATGCGACCGGCCCACGGGCCGGTCGCATGGCCGATCGTCCGGAAGGAGGGACGTCGATGAGCACGAAGGACTTCGTCGAGAAGGACTACTACAAGGTCCTCGGCGTCCCCAAGGACGCCACCGACGCCGAGATCAAGAAGGCGTACCGGAAGCTCGCCCGCGAGTTCCACCCCGACGCCAACAAGGGCGACGACAAGGCCGAGGAGCGCTTCAAGGAGATCTCCGAGGCGAACGACGTCCTCGGCGACAGCAAGAAGCGCAAGGAGTACGACGAGGCACGCGCCCTCTTCGGCAACGGCGGCTTCAGGGCCGGGCCCGGAGGCGCGGGCGGCAACTTCAACTTCGACCTGGGCGACCTCTTCGGCGGTGCCCAGGGCGGGGGCCAGGGCGGCGGCGCCGGCGGTTTCGGCGGCGGTGGCGGCCTGGGCGACGTCTTCGGCGGCCTGTTCAACCGGGGCGGTACGGGGACGCGGGTGCAGCCGCGCCGCGGCCAGGACATCGAGTCCGAGGTGACGCTCAGCTTCACCGAGGCGGTCGACGGGGCCACGGTTCCGCTGCGGATGTCCAGCCAGGCGCCCTGCAAGGCGTGTTCCGGCACCGGGGACAAGAACGGCACCCCCAGGGTCTGCCCGACCTGTCTCGGCACCGGCCAGGTCTCGCGCGGTACCGGCGGCGGCTTCTCGCTCACCGACCCCTGTGTGGACTGCAAGGGCCGGGGCCTCATCGCCCAGGACCCCTGCGACGTCTGCAAGGGCAGCGGCCGGGCGAAGTCCTCCCGGACCATGCAGGTCAGGATCCCGGCGGGCGTCTCGGACGGCCAGCGGATCCGGCTGCGCGGCAAGGGCGGTCCGGGCGAGCGCGGCGGTCCGGCCGGTGATCTGTACGTCGTGGTCCATGTCGACGCACACCCGGTCTTCGGCCGCAAGGGCGACAACCTGACGGTCACCGTGCCGGTCGACTTCACGGAGGCGGCGCTCGGCGGCGAGGTGAAGGTCCCCACGCTCGGTGGCCCGCCGGTCACCCTGAAACTCCCCGCGGGCACCCCCAACGGGCGTACGATGCGCGCCCGCGGCAAGGGCGCCGTACGCAAGGACGGCACCCGGGGCGACCTGCTGGTCACCGTCGAGGTGGCGGTGCCCAGGGACCTCGGCGACGAGGCCAGGGACGCCCTGGAGGCCTACCGGAAGGCGACCGCGGGTCACGACCCGCGGGCGGAACTGTTCCAGGCGGCGAAGGGAGCTTGAGGTGGACGGCCGACGACGCAATCCGTACGAACTGACCGATGAATCCCCGGTGTACGTGATCTCGATCGCGGCCCAGCTCTCGGGCCTGCATCCGCAGACGCTGCGCCAGTACGACCGTCTCGGCCTGGTCTCGCCCGACCGCACGGCCGGGCGCGGCAGGCGCTACTCGGCCCGTGACATCGAGCTGCTGCGTACCGTGCAGCAGCTGTCGCAGGACGAGGGCATCAACCTCGCCGGCATCAAGCGCATCATCGAGCTGGAGAACCAGGTCGCCGCGCTCCAGCAGCGCGTCGCCGAGCTCTCGGCGGCCGTGGACGGCGCGGCGCAGGCGATGCAGCAGCGCGAGGCCCAGGTGCACGCCTCGTACCGGCGCGACCTGGTGCCCTACCAGGACGTGCAGCAGACCAGCGCGTTGGTGGTCTGGCGGCCGAAGCGGCCGAAGGACTGAGCGGACCGGGCATCCGCGCCGGCCGAGGCCGGCGGACCGCCCGCCCGCGCACGGAAGGGCCGGGAGGCCGACTCACGGGTCGGACTTCCCGGCCCTTCGGCTGTCCGGGGGCGGTGAGGCGGACCCGGGGTGCTCAGGCGGCGTGAGGTGGCGTCAGGCGGCGTGAGGCGAAGGGCGGGGCCGGGTGGGCCGGTTGTGCGGGTGCCGAGTGGGGGTGAAGGCGCGGGGCCGGTTGTGCGGGTGCTGGGTGGTGCGTGGGTGGGTCGTACCGGTTGCGTGGGCGGGTCGTACCGAGCGTGCGGGTATCGAGCGGCGCGTGGGCGGGCGGGGCCGGTTGTGCGGGTGCCGGAAGCGGTGCGTGGGTGGGCCGTACCGGGGGTGCGGGTGCTGGAAGCTGTGCGTGGGGCCGTCCCGGGGGTTGTCGGGGGGACAGCGCTTTTCGATACACGGCCTATGGGACAGCCCTAGGACAGGGCCTAGTTGCGTTCCTCTTCCAGGATTCCCGACCGGGCGATCAGATAGCCGAGCTGGGCCCGGCTCGTACTGCCCAGGACGGCGGACAGTTTGGCCACGTGCGCCCGGCAGGTGCGGACGTTCATGCCGAGGCGGCGGGCGATCGAGTCGTCCACGTGGCCTTCCACGAGGAGTTGGGCGATGGAGCGCTGGACGCCGCTGATGCCCTTGGGCGCCGGGTCGTAGGGGAGGTCCTCCAGGAGCGGGGAGGCGCGGTTCCAGAGCTGTTCGAAGACCGTGATGAGGTACTCGACCAGTCCCGGGTGGCGCAGTTCGAGGGCGACCTGGTCGTCGTCGCTGGCCGGGATGAACGCGACGGCCCGGTCGAAGACGATCAGGCGCGAGATGAGCTCCTCCAGCGTGCGGATCTCTACCTTGCCGTCGGCCAGGCGCTCCGCGTACGCCCGCGTGCCCTGGCTGTGCCGGACCGTGTGCTGGTAGAGCGTGCGCATGCCCACCCCGCGGTCGACCACCAGGAGGGCGCGCTCCAGGCCCTCCCGGAGGCGGTCCTCGCCCCGGTCGCCGCCCGGCTGGACCGTGAGCACCTCGGTGCGGCACTCGGCGGTCGCGAGGTCCAGGGCGGCGTTGATGCGGGTGCTGCCCTCCAGCACCGTGATGGCATGGGTGATGGGCGGATCCTGCGCGCTGATGTCCATGAAGGGCTCGAACGATTCGGCCAATTCCAGGGACAGCCGCCTGCGTTCCTGGATCTCGCGCTCGATGGGGTTCAGCCGCTGCGCGAGTGCCGCGGACGGCGGTACGGGGCGGAGCCACTCCGCGTCGTCGGGGTCGGGGTGCAGCAGGGCGAAGTCCATCAGGCAGGGTGCGGTGGCCGCCTCGGCCCGCGATATCCGGCCGGAGCGCAACGCGCTGGCGTAGAGACGCCCCCCGTCTTCGCATAGTTCAGTGATCCCGTGAGGATGTGTACCTTTTGTGTTGCTTGTGGTCATATCTCCACCCCCCAGGTTCCTGAACATGCAGGAACATGATGCATCGACTCGGTGGTGTTCGTGTGCCCAGGTGGGACATCGTCTTAGGTGCGGGGGAGAAGAATCCACAAGTGAGGACGAAGCCGACTATGTATAAGCGATTGCTTCGCTCGGCGCTTGCCGTCTCATTCGTCGCGGCCCTGGGCTATGGCGTACTGGGAAGCGATGAGATCAGCTGGGGCTCCGAGGCGGCCAAGCCCGCCGGCGAGATCAGCTGGAGTACCGAAGCGGGCGCCGGACCGGGCGAGATCAGCTGGGGCGTCAAGGCCGCGGCCTCCGCCGGCGAGATCAGCTGGCTCTCCGGGACATCGGTCGCGTCCGACGAGATCAGCTGGGTCGCACCGACCCGACCAGGCGCATGACCATCCCGCCGGACGACCGGACCTTCCGGCGAGAGATGGCCACGGCCTACCGATCAGGCTGGCATTTCATCGATCTCGTCACTGCCATCCCCCACTGTGGCGACTCGTTGATGGTCACTCTGTTCGGCGACCCCATCGTCGTCGCACGTGAAGAAGACGACGAAGTACGTGCCTACCGTTGCCTGCGCAAGCCGCGCGGAGCCCCGCAGCCCGTGCGCTGTGCGATCCGGTACGACATGATCTTCGTCAACCTCGACCGGCGGGACCACCAGCTGTTCGAGCCAGAGACTATTTCCGCCACCCCCCGCAGTGCCTGAGCGATCCCCCGTCGTTCCATGTCGCTCAGTCACTCCCCCACACAACGGCGCCATCGTGACCTGAACACGATGGCGCCGTTGTGCTTTTCCCGGCCGGGCGCCGCCCGCCGGACGCGGTCCGCAGGGCCGGTCAGACCCTGCCGAGCGCCCGGTCCACGGCGATCTCGATGACGACCCGGTCGGGGTTGGGCCTCGGCGTGCGCTCGTAGCGCTCCGCGTAGCGGCGTACCGCGTCGGCCACCGATTCGGGGTCCGTGCGCACCGTCGCGCGCCCCTCCAGCGTCGCCCAGCGGCGCCCGTCGATCTGGCAGACGGCGACCCGTGCGCCCTCCGGGCCCGCGGCCAGCACATGGGCGGCCTTCCGGGTGTTCTTGCCGGTGATGACCCGCGCCAGCCCGCTCTCGGGGTCGTACGTCACGCCCACCGGTACCACGTGCGGTGTGCCGTCGGGGCGGGGCGTGGTCAGGGTGCACACATGCCGCGCGCGCCAGAAGGCGAGGTACTCGGGGCCAGGGTTCGTCACGTCGACTGCCATGGGAACAGCGTAGGCAGTGCGGTACGGGCCCCCGCACCGCGGCGGCCCCCGCTGCGGTGGCGGAGGGCCCGCGCGGCCGGTTCACTCGAAGCTGTGGGCGAGTCGGGGCGAGGCGCGGGTGCGAGGCGCAGGGCGTGGGACAGCCGACGGAATCAAGTTGAGTGGGGTGGACTCAATATTGCCTTGAGTGGAGTAGACTCAACTTTACGCACGTTGACTGAGTCACTGCTGTGGAGAGGTACGTCGCCGCAAGGAGGAGAGAGCGCACGTGGACGCCGAGCTGACCAACAAGAGCCGGGACGCCATCAACGCGGCCACCAACAGGGCCGTGAAGGACGGGCACGCCGATCTGACCCCGGGGCACCTGCTGCTTGCGCTGCTCGCGGGCGAGGACAACGCGAACATCATCGATCTGCTCGCCGCCGTGGAGGCCGACCAGATCGCCGTACGCACCGGGACGGAGCAGCTCCTCGCCGCCCAGCCCAGTGTCACGGGAGCCACCGTCGCCCCGCCGCAGCCCAACCGTGAGCTGCTCGCCGTCATCGCGGACGCCGCGCAGCGCGCGAAGGAGCTCGGCGACGACTACATCTCCACCGAGCACCTGCTGATCGGCATCGCCGCCGAGGGCGGGCGGGCCGGTGAGATCCTCAGTGGGCAGGGGGCCAGTGCGAAGAAGCTGCTGGACGCGTTCGAGAAGAGCAGGGGAGGGCGCCGGGTGACCACACCCGACCCGGAGGGCCAGTACAAGGCGCTGGAGAAGTTCGGTACGGACTTCACCGCCGCCGCACGCGAGGGCAAGCTCGACCCGGTCATCGGGCGCGACCAGGAGATCCGCCGCGTCGTCCAGGTGCTGTCCCGCCGCACCAAGAACAACCCCGTGCTCATCGGTGAGCCCGGCGTCGGCAAGACGGCCGTCGTCGAGGGCCTCGCCCAGCGCATCGTCAAGGGGGACGTCCCCGAGTCGCTGAAGAACAAGCGGCTCGTCTCGCTGGACCTCGGTGCGATGGTCGCGGGCGCCAAGTACCGGGGCGAGTTCGAGGAACGGCTGAAGACCGTGCTCTCCGAGATCAAGGAGAGCGACGGGCAGATCATCACCTTCATCGACGAGCTGCACACCGTCGTGGGCGCGGGCGCCGGCGGCGACTCCGCCATGGACGCGGGCAACATGCTCAAGCCGATGCTGGCGCGCGGCGAGCTGCGCATGGTCGGCGCGACGACGCTCGACGAGTACCGCGAGCGGATCGAGAAGGACCCCGCCCTGGAGCGCCGCTTCCAGCAGGTGCTGGTGGCCGAGCCGAGCGTCGAGGACACCATCGCGATCCTGCGCGGGCTCAAAGGCCGGTACGAGGCCCACCACAAGGTCTCCATCGCGGACTCCGCGCTGGTGGCCGCCGCGACCCTCTCGGACCGCTACATCACCTCCCGCTTCCTCCCCGACAAGGCCATCGACCTGGTCGACGAGGCGGCCTCCCGGCTGCGCATGGAGATCGACTCCTCGCCGGTGGAGATCGACGAGCTCCAGCGGGCCGTCGACCGCCTCCACATGGAGGAGCTGGCCCTCAAGAACGAGACCGACCCCGGCTCCCGGCAGCGCCTGGAGAAGCTCCGCCGCGACCTCGCCGACAAGGAGGAGGAGCTGCGCGGCCTCAACGCCCGCTGGGAGAAGGAGAAGCAGGGCCTCAACCGCGTCGGTGAGCTGAAGGAGCGCCTCGACGATCTGCACGGCCAGGCCGAACGCGCCCAGCGCGACGGCGACTTCGACACCGCTTCCAAGCTGCTGTACGGGGAGATCCCGGGCCTGGAGCGGGAGTTGGCCGAGGCGTCCGAGGCCGAGCAGGAGGCCGCCAAGGACACGATGGTCAAGGAGGAGGTTGGCCCGGACGACATCGCCGACGTCGTCGGCTCCTGGACCGGCATCCCCGCCGGACGTCTGCTGGAGGGCGAGACCCAGAAGCTGCTGCGGATGGAGGACGAGCTCGGCAGGCGCCTCATCGGGCAGAACGAGGCCGTGCGGGCGGTGTCGGACGCGGTGCGCCGTACCCGCGCCGGGATCGCCGACCCCGACCGGCCCACCGGATCGTTCCTCTTCCTCGGGCCGACCGGCGTCGGCAAGACCGAGCTGGCGAAGGCGCTCGCGGACTTCCTCTTCGACGACGAGCGGGCCATGGTCCGCATCGACATGAGCGAGTACAGCGAGAAGCACAGCGTCGCGCGGCTCGTCGGCGCCCCGCCCGGATACGTCGGGTACGAGGAGGGCGGCCAGCTCACCGAGGCGGTCCGCCGCCGCCCGTACAGCGTCGTGCTGCTGGACGAGGTCGAGAAGGCCCACCCCGAGGTCTTCGACATCCTGCTCCAGGTGCTCGACGACGGCCGGCTCACCGACGGACAGGGCCGGACGGTGGACTTCCGCAACACCATCCTGATCCTGACCTCCAACCTTGGCAGTCAGTTCCTGGTCGACCCCCTGACCAAGCCCGAGGAGAAGAAGCGGCAGGTCCTGGAGGTCGTCCGGGCGTCCTTCAAGCCGGAGTTCCTCAACCGGCTGGACGACCTGGTGGTCTTCTCCGCGCTCTCCGGCGACGAACTCGCCCATATCGCGGGGCTCCAGATCGACCGGCTGGCGGGGCGGCTCGCGGACCGGCAGCTCACCCTCGACGTCACCCCGGCCGCCCTGGCCTGGCTGGCGGAGGAGGGCAACGACCCGGCCTACGGGGCGCGTCCGCTGCGCCGCCTGATCCAGACGGCGATCGGTGACCGGCTGGCGAAGGAGATCCTCGCGGGCGAGGTCAAGGACGGGGACACCGTCCGCGTCGACCGGGTCGGCGACGGCCTGCTCGTCGGTCCCGCGACCTCGGACGCGACGTCGGACGCGTCCGCGGAGGCGGCCACGGACGCGCCCTCGTAGACGGCGCATCGCCCGTTCCGCGTCGGTCCCCGGCCAGTCGGCCGGGGACCGACGTCGCTTCCAAGCGCGAGGCGCCCCAGGGACAGAGAGGCGCTGCGGGGGCGGAGAGGCATTCCAGTGATTTCGGGAGAAAGGGAAAACATTCACCCCCACCGGTGATCCACTGTTCAACATCGAAATCGCGCCAAACGCCTCGTTCGGCACCGAGGGGCGGCATCCCCGGACCTGCTCCGCACCGGGCTGCATCACCCGCCTCTGACAAGGGACTTCCGTACGGTCCTGAACGCCGTCCGCCCGGGGGCGGGCGCATAATCAGGACACCTCGGGGCGTCGGTCGCGGCCCGCTCGCGAGCGCGGTTGGGGGCCCAATTCGGCAGTGGGTAGCGTGCCCGCATGAACGAGCGGACAGGCGATGAGATAACTCCTGGGTCCGAGAAGGCCGGATCCGACAATATCTTTCGCCTTGGCGAATTCCGTACCCTTTGGGCTGCCTATGCTCAATCGATCCTGGGTGACCAACTCGCGCGCGTGGCCCTGTCGTTGCTCGTGTTCGAGCGCACCGACTCGCCGGGATGGACCGCGGCGACCTATGCGCTGACCACCCTGCCCGCCCTGCTCTCCGGGGTGCTCCTGTCCGGCCTGGCGGATCGTTTCCCCCGTCGTACGGTCATGATCAGCTGCGACCTGGTGCGGATGGTGCTGGTCGGGCTGATGGCCCTGCCCGGGATGCCGCTGCCGCTGCTCGCCGGGCTGCTGGTGCTGGCACAGCTGGCCGAGGCGCCCTTCGGCGCCGCCCAGGGCGCGCTGCTGCCTACGGTGCTCGGTACACAGCGGTACGAACGCGGCCAGCGGGTCATGCAGATCACCCACCAGACCGGGCAGCTGGTCGGCTTCGCCGGCGGCGGGCTGCTGGCCGCGTGGCTGGGCAGCAATCTCTCCCTGGGCGTGAACGCGCTGACCTTCCTGCTCTCGGCGTCCCTGATCAGGTTCGGTGTGAAGGCCCGTCCCGCGGCGACCGCCGCCGACCGCAAGCCGCGGCTCGGCGCCCAGGTCGGGGGCGCGGCCGGGCTGATCTGGTCGGACCGCAGGCTCCGGTCGCTGCTGGCGATGGGCTGGCTCGCCGGGTTCGTCGTCCTGCCGGAGGGGCTCGCCGCCCCGTTCGCGGACGAGGCCGGGGGCGGTGCCTACGCGGTGGGGCTCCTGCTCGCCTCGCATCCGGCGGGCATGGTGCTGGGGGCGGCCGTGCTGGGGCGGGCCAAGGTCGGCGACGAGTCGCGGCGCAGGCTGCTCGGTCCGCTGGCGATCGGGGCGAATCTGCCGCTCGTCGCCTACTGGCTCGACCCCGGCGTGGGGGCGGCCATGTTCCTGCTGCTGGTCGCCGGGGTGTGCTCGGCCTACCAGATCACCGCCGGGGCCACCTTCGTACTCCTGACCCCGGCCGACCGGCGCGGCCAGGCGCTGGGGCTCGCCAGGTCCGGGGTGACCGCCATCCAGGGGATCGGTGTCGCCCTGGGGGGCGCGGTGACGGAGCTGACCGGCTCGTCGGCGAACACCATCGGGGCGTCCGGACTCCTCGGCGTGCTGTGCGCGATTCTCGCCGCCGTCGCATGGGGACGGGCCCGGGGCACCGATGCGCAGATGATTCCCCGGAGGGCGTAGACCCCCTGGCGGCGAAACGCGGCTAGGGTCGTCGGCAGGAAACCACGTGCGATCCACAGGAGTACCCAGCGATGTCTATCGATCCGTCCTCGATTCCGAATTTCGGGGGCCAGCCCGAACCGCAGGCGGCAGGACCCGAGGGCCCCGTTGTCCCTGACCAGGACCTGGTCAAGCAGCTTCTCGACCAGATGGAGCTGAAGTACGTCCTCGACGACGAGGGCGACCTCGCCGCGCCGTGGGAGGAGTTCCGGACGTACTTCATGTTCCGGGGCGAGGACGAGCAGCAGGTCTTCTCGGTCCGTACGTTCTACGACCGCCCGCACGCCGCGGACCAGCGCCCGGTCCTGCTCGACGCGATCGACGACTGGAACCGCCGCACCCTGTGGCCCAAGGTCTACACGCACACCCACGAGCCCGAGGAGGGCTCCGAGGACACCGAGGTCTCGGTGCGCCTCATCGGTGAGGCGCAGATGCTCATCGGTACGGGCGTCAGCCTGGAGCACTTCGTCTCGTCGACGGTCAGCTGGGTGCGCGCCTCGATCGAGTTCGACAAGTGGCTCCAGGAGCGTCTGGGCCTGGCCCCGGCCGAGGAGAAGACGGACGGCGAGGACCCGGCCCCCTCGGAGGGCTGAGCCCCGTACGCCGCTGAGCGCCCGCCCCGGAGTGACGGTCCACGCGACCGCCGCCCCGGGGCGGCGCCGTCTCAGGGCGCCAGGCGGCGCAGGCGGCCGACCGCGTCGTGGAGGACGTCGTCGCGCTTGCAGAAGGTGAAGCGGACCTGGCCGCGGCCGGTCTCGGGGTCGTCGTAGAAGACGGAGTTGGGGACGGCGACGACACCGCAGCGTTCGGGGAGGGCGCGGCAGAAGGCGTAGGCGTCCTTCTCGCCGAAGGCGCTGACGTCGGTGGTGATGAAGTACGTGCCCTGCGGCCGGTGGACCTCGAACCCGGCCGCGCGCAGGCCGTCGCCGAGCAGGTCGCGCTTGCGGCGGAGGTCGGTGCGCAGGCCCTCGAAGTAGCTGTCCGGCAGGCGCAGCGCCTCGGCGATCGCGTACTGGAACGGCCCCGCGCTGACATAGGTGAGGTACTGCTTGGCGGTCCGGACGGCGGCGACGAGCGGGGCCGGGGCGGTGACCCAGCCGACCTTCCAGCCGGTGTACGAGAAGGTCTTTCCGGCGGACGAGATGGAGACGGTGCGCTCGCGCATGCCGGGCAGGGCGGCGAGGGGGAGGTGTTCGCCCTCGAAGACCAGATGCTCGTAGACCTCGTCGGTGACCACCAGGAGGTCGTGCTCCACCGCCAGCGCGGCGATCGCGGACAGCTCCTCGCGGGTGAGGACCATGCCCGTCGGGTTGTGCGGGCTGTTCAGCAGCAGCAGCCGGGTGCGGGGCGTGACCGCGTCGCGGAGGGCGTCCAGGTCGGGGCGGAAGCCGGGGGCGCGGAGGGTCAGCGGGACGCGGACGCCGCCCGCCATCGCGATGCAGGCGGCGTAGGAGTCGTAGTACGGCTCGAAGGCGATGACCTCGTCGCCCGGCTCCAGCAGGGCGAGCATCGCGGCGGCGATGGCCTCGGTGGCGCCGGCGGTGACCAGGACCTCCGTGTCGGGGTCGAAGGCGAGGCCGCGGAAGCGCTGCTGGTGGTCGGCGACCGCGGTGCGCAGTTCGGGGACGCCGGGGCCCGGCGGGTACTGGTTGCCGCGCCCGTCGCGCAGGGCCCGGACGGCGGCCTCCCGGATCTCTTCGGGGCCGTCGGTGTCGGGGAAGCCCTGGCCGAGGTTGATGGAGCCGGTCCGTACGGCAAGCGCCGACATCTCCGCGAAGATCGTCGTGCCGAACTCGGCGAGGCGGCGGTTGAGCAGCGGTCGTGGCTGTGTCATGGCTGTCATCCTGCGCGGAAGCTCTGGAGTTGCTCAAGTCTGCTTTGGCCGTTCGTGTGCGGGGGCATCCCCCACCCACGCGGGAAGCGCGGGGAAGCGGGGGACCTCGCTTCGGGGGATGGAAGGACGTGGGGTCGGTGGAGGTCTTCATGGGTGTGGTGATCGCGGTCGTACTGGTCGCGCTGCTCGTCTCGGTCACGGCGAAGTCGCGACGCAGGACGAAGGCGTCCGGGCGCCGGGTGCGTCGCGGGGCTGTCGGGAGCGGCTCCGCGGGGGGCGGCTGGTGGGCGGGCGGCGGTGACGGCGGCGGTACGTCCTGCGGGAGCGGCGGCGGTCACTCCGGAGGGCATTCCGGGGGTCACTCCGGGGGTCATTCCTGCGGCGGCGGCCACTCCTCGTGCGGTGGTGGTTCCTCGTGCGGCGGTGGTGGCGGATGCGGTGGGGGAAGCTGACCGGGACGGCTGGTTCCGGAGGTGCCCGGCGGGTGAACTCCCGCCGGGCACCTTTTTGTTGGGGAATTTCGCACGTTGTCGTTGAACAGATGATCAGAGAGGCCCCCGAGGGGATGGAAACCACGGCAAGTTGGGTAAAAACGCTGTGGATGCGACTTATTCATGGTTCCCTCGGAGGAGAGAACATCCAGCCCTCGGACCCCAGTTGGACCTGATCGGGCGCTACCCACCTCCCACGTGCACGACGTCGGGGGGCGTCCCCTGTCCATGTGTCCATGCTTGCTTGCGGAGCCGACCCATGCTCACGACCCTCCAGACGGCTTATTCCGACACCCGTGCTGCCGACCTGGCCTGGGCACTGGGGCGCGAACCCCTTCCCGCCCTGGCCGTGCTCGACCTCGATCTCGCGGGTGCCAGGCTGCAACTGCGCCTGCTCGGCGCCTCCCACCAGGTACTCCTCGAAGAGGAGCGCGGCACCTGTTCCGAAACCGTCGCCTGCATCCCCGGCAGCAGCACACCGCTTCCGCTCGGTGTCTCCAAGCGGCTCGGGGAGTGGGAGTACGAATTCGCGGCGCGCGTCGAGACCCTCTCGGAGGGCTCGTTCGCGGGGCGCGCGCAGGAACTCCTCGCGCTGGTGGCCGACCACCCGCACGGACTGGCCGGGACGTTCCCGGGCAGCCCGCACGCCTTCACCGCCATGCTCGCCCAGCGGACCGAGGGCCAGGTGCGCTGGCGCACCTGGCACGCGTACCCGCAGGAGGGGCAGTTGGTGGTGACGCGCACCCGGGTGGGCGTGCGGATGCCGGCGGTCGCGGCGCTCTGAGAAACCCCAACTCCGTTGCGAGCACCCCACTTGCACCCTTGTGGGTGACAGGCTGCCACGCTGTCGTGACGTAGCGTTCGCATCATGATCGACCAGCAGGTATTGCTGCGAGGGGGCGCGGCGTGTCTTCCCGTACGGCCGAGGACCGGTCGCTATCTCGTGCTGGCCGCGGTCTTCGTCTGTGCCGCCTGCGGTCTGGTGTACGAGCTCGAACTGGTGGCGCTCGCCTCCTACTTGATCGGTGATTCCGTCACCCAGGCATCGGTCGTGCTTTCCGTGATGGTGTTCGCGATGGGGGTCGGGTCGCTTCTCGCGAAACGTTTACGCAGCCGTGCCGCGGTGGGGTTCGGGCTGATCGAGGCGGCCCTGGCGCTCGTCGGGGGCTCCTCGGCGCTGGTGCTGTACGCCTCCTTCGCCTGGATCGGGGAGTCGCGCTACGCCCTGGTCGGGTTCTCGCTCACGATCGGCATCCTGATCGGTGCGGAGATCCCGCTGCTGATGACCTTGATCCAGCGCGTCGACCGACAGGACGCGGGCGGTGCCGTCGCCGATCTCTTCGCCGCGGACTACGTGGGCGCGCTGGTCGGCGGGCTGGCGTTCCCCTTCCTGCTGCTGCCGGTGCTCGGGCAGCTCTCCGGGGCGCTGTTCACCGGCGCGGTCAACGCGGCGGCGGGCGGGGCACTGGTGCTGTGCGTGTTCCGGCGGGATCTCACCCCGCGCTCCCGCTGGCTGCTGATCCTGTGCAACGTGGCGGTGATCGCCGTGCTGGCCGTCGCCGGCGCGCTGGTCGACGACTTCGAGCGGGCGGCGCGGCGCGCGGTGTACGGGGACGGGGTGCGGGTCGCCGTGCAGACCGACATCCAGGAGGTGGTGCTCACCGGGGCGGGGCGCAGCTCCCTGGACCTGTACCTGGACGGACGGCTGCGGGTCAGCGCGCGCGACGAGTACCGCTACCACGAGGCGCTGGTGCACCCGGCGATGAACGGGCCGCACGCCGACGTCCTGATCCTGGGCGGCGGCGACGGCCTCGCCGCCCGGGAGGTGCTGCGCTACCCGGACGTACGCACCGTCACCGTGGTCGAGCTCGACGGGGGCGTCACCCGGTTGGCCCGTACCGACCGGGCGCTCTCGGAGCTGAACGGCCACGCGTACCGGGACCCGCGGCTCACGGCGGTCACGGCGGACGCCTTCAACTGGCTGCGGGCGGGGCACGGCCGCTACGACGTGGTGATCTCCGACCTCCCCGACCCCGGGATCTCCACCAGCACCAAGCTCTACTCGGCGGAGTTCTACGGCCTGGTCGCCGAGACGCTCGCGCCCGGCGGCCGGCTGGTGGTGCACGGGGGCCCGCCGCTGGCCCGGCCCCGTACGTTCTGGACGGTCGAGGCGTCGATGCGGGCGGCGGGGCTGCGCACCCGCTCCTACCGGATGAGCGGCCGACGCGCCGATTCCGCGGCCGGTCCCGACCGGGCCACGCACCGGGCGCATGTCGCGCACGGCTGGGGCTTCGTCCTCGCCGGGCGGGGGAGGCGGCCGCCGCCGCTCGGCCTCGCGGCGAAGGTGCCGCCGCTGCGGTCGATGACGGAGGCCGCCCTGGTCGAGGCCGGGCGGGAGACGGAACGGGACCGGCGGCCGGGGCTGCCGCCCTCGACGCTGGTGCATCCGCGGTACTGGGAGGACCGCTGAGCGGGGGGGTGGGGCGAGGCTGGTGCTGGTGATGGTGATGGGGATGGGGATGCGGATGCGGATGGGGATGGGGATGGGGCCGGGGATGGGGTTGAGGCGGGGTGGGGTGAGGTGGGGTTGGGTTGGGCTGGGGAGGTGTGGTTCCGGTGGTGTCGTGGTTCCGGTGGTTCCGGTGTTGTGGTCCGGTGGTGCCCGGTGCCCGGTGCCCGGTGCCCGGTGCCCGGTGCCCGGTGCCCGGTGCCCGGTGGCCGGTGTTGTGGGCCGGTGGTGCCGGTGGCCTCGCGGGCGGAACCGCTGACGTGACGGCCGGGGCTGAGTAGGCTCGGTTTCCATGGAGCATGAGGTGTTCGTTCCGGTTCCGGTCCCGTCGCTGCGGCGGACGCTGGGTGACCCCGCCCGTGTCGCGCGCTGTGTGCCGGGGCTTCAGCAGGACGCCGACGCGTCCGCGGGCCCGCTGTCCGGCCGGCTCCGGATCCGGGTCGACGGCCACACGATCACGTACCGCGGCGCGCTGAGCTTGGCCGACGCCCCGCAGGACGGCCCCGAGGGGGTGCGCGGCGCGGCGGTCCTGGTGAGCGGCGAGGGGGCCGAGGCCCGGGGCAGCGGCTCGGCGAAGCTGACCCTGGCGATCCGCCTGACCGAGCAGGACGGCGGGACGCTGATCGGGTTCGAGGGCACGGCGAGCGGTGACGGCCGGTTCCTGGCGCTGGACGCGGCGGCGGCCCTGGCGGCGGCCCACCGTCTGCTGGACCGCTTCGCCCAGCAGCTGGTGACGGAGACCCTGGCGGCCGGTGGAGAGAGCGGCGAGGGCCTGGGCGACGGGCCCGGTGCGGTGCTCGGCGAGGACGAGCGGTCCGTCGGGGAAGCCGTGGAGCAGGCCATCGAGGAGGCGGCCGAGGAGGCCGACATCACCGGCGCGGCCACCGCTGCCGACGACACCCCGCCCACCCACGAGGCCGCGGCGGACGAGGCGCCCTCCGCGGGGAGGCCCGAGGAGCCTTCCGCGGACGAGCACGGAGAGCAGGGCGGTCAGGGCAGGCAGGGCGGTCAGGGCGGTCAGGGCAGGCAGGGCGGGCAGGGCGGTCAGGGCGGGCAGGGTGACGCGGAGAAGCAGGACGCGCGGGGCGACGCGGACGAGCAGGGCGAGTCCGGGAACCCGCCGGGCACCGGCTCCGTCTTCGACGCGCCCGTGCCCCCGCCGTCGCTCGACCCGGTCGCCGAGGTGGAGTTCACCGTGCCCGACGGCCCCCCGGCGGAGGCCGCGCACGCCAGGCGGACCATGATCGGCCGCAGCGCCGAGGAGGTCGACCACGCGCCGCCGCGCGGCCGGTACGCGCCCGTTCCCTCACCCGATTCGACCAGCGCGGGCGCCACGCTTCGCTGGGTCGCCCCGGCCGCCGCGCTCGCGCTGGCGTCCGCGGTGGTGGTGACCCGGGCACTGCGGCGGCGGCGCTGAGGGCCGTCCCGTGATCTCTGGCGGTCGCGCCAGTAATCTCGGTCGGGTGAGTAGCAGCGAGAAGGACGTCCGGCTGTCCGTCGGCGACACAGAGTTGACCGTGAATCCCGCCAACGGCTGTCGCATCGACAGCCTGCGGATCGGTGGTACCGAGGTGTTGCGGCAGGGGGATCGGTACGGCTGCTTCCCGATGGTGCCGTGGTGCGGGCGGACCGGGAACGGGCTGTTCCACAACGGCGACGTCCCGCACCGGCTGCCGCTGAACGCCCCGCCGCACGCCATCCACGGCACCGGCCGGGACACCGCCTGGCACACCGCCCGGCTGGGCGAGCGGGAGGCCGCTTTCTACTACGACCTCGTCGACCCCTGGCCGTATCCCGGCCGGGTGACCCAGACCTTCGAGCTGGCCGAGGACGCGCTCACGCTCGCCTTCGGTGTCGAGACGTACGGGGACTCGTTCCCGGCGCAGGCCGGCTGGCACCCCTGGTTCCTGCGCAACCTCGGCGGCGATGGCAAGGACGTGGAGGTGGCCTTCGACGCGGCCTGGCAGGAGGAGCGGGGCGCGGACCACCTGCCCACCGGCCGCCGTATCCCGCCCCTGGCCGGTCCCTGGGACGACTGCTTCGGGATGCCGGACGGGGTCGAGGTGACGCTCACCTGGCCGGAGCAGCTGGAGCTGACCGTGAAGAGCCGGGACGAGTGGGTCGTGATCTACGACGAGCAGGACGAGGCGGTCTGCGTGGAGCCGCAGTCCGGCCCGCCGAACGGACTGAACACCACGCCCCGCTATGTCACCCCGATCGACCCGCTGGAGATCTCGACGACATGGAGCTGGCGTCGGCTGTGATCCCGGCACCGGAGTCGGCGAAAGTTGATGTGAGACGCGCGGCTTAAGCTCGTAGCCATGACTGACGTACGTGCTGAGCTGCTCCAGCAGATCAAGGACAAGGCCGTGGTACACGGCAAGGTGACCCTCTCCTCGGGTCTTGAGGCCGACTGGTACATCGACCTGCGCCGCATCACGCTGGACGGCAAGGCCGCTCCGATGGTCGGTCAGGTCATGCTCGACGCCACCGCCGAGCTGGACTACGACTGCGTGGGCGGGCTGACACTGGGGGCCGACCCGGTCGCCACCTCGATGCTGCACGCCTCCGCCGCGCGCGGCCAGGAGCTGGACGCGTTCGTCGTCCGCAAGGCGCAGAAGGCGCACGGGATGCAGCGCCGCATCGAGGGCACCGATGTGAAGGGCCGCCGCTGCCTGGTGGTCGAGGACACCTCGACCACGGGCGGTTCGCCGCTGACGGCCGTCGAGGCGGTCCGTGAGGCCGGTGGCGAGGTCGTGGCCGTGGCCGTGATCGTGGAGCGCGGTGCTGCTCCGGCCATCGCCGAGGCCGGTCTCCCGTATGTCCACGTCTACTCGGTGGCCGATCTCGACCTGGCCTGATGCCTGCTTGACCTGCTGTTTCTTCCGGGGGTGGGCTGTTTCACGTGAAACGGCCCGCCCCTTCGGCATGTCCCGGTCCGGTGCGCCCGAACGTCGGGGCGAAGGGCCGGGTGGAGCCGGAGCGAGAGTCTGGGAAGATGGGGGCGACGATGACGTCGCCCCCAGGTCAGGGAACCAGCACGCACACCCGCACATCCCAAGGAGCGGTCAGATGCCCATCGCAACCCCCGAGGTCTACGCCGAGATGCTCGACCGGGCGAAGGCAGGCAAGTTCGCCTACCCGGCCATCAATGTGACGTCGACCCAGACCCTGCACGCTGCACTGCGCGGCTTCGCGGAGGCGGAGAGCGACGGCATCGTCCAGATCTCCACCGGTGGGGCGGAATTCCTGGGCGGCCAGTACAACAAGGACATGGTCACCGGCGCCGTCGCCCTGGCCGAGTTCGCGCACATCGTCGCCGCCAAGTACGACATCACGGTCGCGCTGCACACCGACCACTGCCCCAAGGACAAGCTGGACGGTTACGTGCGTCCGCTGCTCGACATCTCCGCCGAGCGCGTCGCCCGCGGTGAGAACCCGCTGTTCCAGAGCCACATGTGGGACGGTTCGGCCGAGACGCTGGCCGACAACCTGGCCATCGGCCAGGAGCTGCTGGCCAAGGCCGCCGCCGCCAAGATCATTCTTGAGGTCGAGATCACCCCGACCGGTGGCGAGGAGGACGGCGTCACCCACGAGATCAACGACGAGCTGTACACCACCGTCGACGACGCGCTGCGCACCGCCGAGGCGCTCGGCCTGGGCGAGAAGGGCCGCTACCTGCTGGCCGCCTCCTTCGGCAACGTCCACGGCGTCTACAAGCCGGGCAACGTCGTGCTCCGTCCCGAGCTGCTGAAGGACCTCCAGGAAGGTGTGGGCGCCAAGTACGGCAAGGCGTCCCCGTTCGACTTCGTCTTCCACGGCGGCTCCGGCTCCACCGAGCAGGAGATCGCCACGGCGCTGGAGAACGGTGTCGTGAAGATGAACCTGGACACCGACACCCAGTACGCCTTCACCCGCCCGATCGTGGACCACATGTTCCGCAACTACGACGGTGTGCTGAAGGTCGACGGCGAGGTCGGCAACAAGAAGGTCTACGACCCGCGCAGCTGGGGCAAGTCCGCCGAGGGCGGCATGGCCAAGCGTGTCACGGAGGCCTGTGCCAACCTGCGCTCCACCGGCACCAAGCTGAAGTAGCAGCCGGTACGAAGTGTGTGGCCGTGGGCCCGGTACCCCGTGGGGGCCGGGCCCACGGCATGTCCGAAAGCCGCATATGCGCATATGAAGGGGTCGCTGTGAGTTCCAGCGCGCGCTACGACTTCGACACCGTCGTCGACCGCCGGGGCACCTGGTGCGTCCAGTGGGACGGGGTGGCGGACCGGTTCGGGGTGGACGGGCTGCTGCCGTTCACCATCTCCGACATGGACTTCGAGACGGCCCCGCAGGTGCTGAGCGCACTGCGTTCCCGCCTCGACCACGGGGTGTTCGGCTACACGGACTGGCGGCAGGACGACTTCCGCTCGGCGATAGCCCACTGGTACGCGACCCGGTACGGCACGGAGGTGGACACCGGGCAGCTGGTGTACGGGCCCTCCGTGCTCAGCCAGCTCTCGCAGCTGCTCCAGATGTGGACCGCGCAGGGCGAGGGCGTGGTCGTCCACACCCCCACGTACGACGGGTTCCGCAAGGCGGTCACCGGGCTCCGGCGGGAGCTGCGGGGCGTGCCGGTGGGGGACGGGGCGGCGCTGGAGCGGGAGCTCGCCCGCCCCGACAGCAAGGTCCTGGTCCTGTGCTCGCCGCACAACCCGACGGGCCGGGTGTGGACGGAGGCCGAGCTGGCCGACATGGCGGCGCTCGCCGCGCGGCACGGGGTCGCGGTGATCAGCGACGAGATACACGCGGACTTCGTGCACGACGGACATACGCATGTGCCCTGGACGCGGTTCGGCGGCGAGGGGCGCTGGGCGCTGATCACCTCCGCGTCGAAGGCGTTCAACTTCCCGGCGCTGACCGGTTCGTACGGGCTGATCGGCGATCCGGCCGACCGGGCGGAGTTCCTGCGCCGGATGGAGACAGCCGAGGGGCTCGCCTCTCCGGCGGTGCTGTCGCTGACCGCGCACATCGCCGCGTACCGGGACGGGGCGGAGTGGCTGGACGAGCTGCGGGGGTACGTCTCCGGGAACCTGGCGCTGGTCGCGCAGCGGCTGAACGAGGCGTTCCCGGAGCTGGGATGGCGGCCGCCGCAGGCCGGATATCTGGCCTGGATCGATCTGCGACCCGCGGGCGTCGAGGGCGACGAGCCCTTGCAGCGGGTGCTGATAGAGCGGGAGAAGGTCGCGGTGATGCCGGGCGGGGTGTACGGCGCGGAGGGCTTCGTACGGCTGAACGTGGGGTGCCCGCGGGCCAAGGCGGAGGCCGGGGTCGAGGCGCTGATCCGGGGCGTACGGGCCGTGACGGCGCGGGCGTCGTAGGCCGGCCTCCGATGGACATCTTCGAGGCCGCGCACCACGGTGATGCCGCTGCGGTACGGGCCGCCCTGGGCGCCGGGTTCGATGTCACCGCGGTCGACGCCCAAGGGTGGAGCCTGCTGCACCGGGCCGCGATGGGGGCGGAGAACGACCCGGTCCGCGCGGCTACCGTCCTCGGCGCGCTGCTGGACGCCGGGGCGCCCGTCGAGCATCCGGGCGGTGACGGGCGCACCGCCCTGTACCTCGCCGCCGAGTTCTCGCGGTCGCCGGAGGCGGTCGAGCTGCTGATCGCCCGTGGGGCGGATCCTGATGTCACCGACGGCCACGGCAACCACGTCACCGTCAACGCCTGGGTCCCGGAGGTCGCCGCGCTTCTGGCGGCCGCCGCCGGGACCGGGCTGTGGGCCGGGGCGGAGGCCGGGGTGGAGAGGGAGCGGGCGCCGGAGCGGCGGCTGTCGCGGGCGCAGTGGCGGGCGGCGGAGAAGCGGATCGGCGCCGTGCTGGACGGGCTGGACGCGGCGGGGTTCGTCGCGCTCGCCGCGGCCGGCACCACTCAGTCGGACGGCTTCGACGCCTGCTCCGAGGCCGCCGGGGATCGGGCTGGGGATCGGGCCGGGGATCGGGCCGGAGAACGGAGCGGAGAACGGGCCGTGGATCCGGATGGCCTCGTCGGATTCTGCTTCTACACACGCCAGGACGCCGTACGGGCCAAGCGGACGGGCCACCTACCCCTGGCGTTCTGGGGCGCCCCGGACGGCAACACCCGGGCGATGGAGCGGGCTGGTGAACGCGTTGTCGGAGCGTTCCGCGAAGCCGGGTTCCGTGTGCACTGGAACGGCACGGGCGAGAGCCGTCCCTCGGTCGACCTGACCGGCTGACGGTGCCTGGTCGGCCGGCTGACGGTGCCGGGTCGGCGGCTGTCCGTGCCTGGGCAGGGGGCGGCCTGACTGTGACTGGGTGGCGGGCGGACTGTGCCTGGCCGCCTGGCCGCCGGGCGGCCTGACCGGCTGGCCTCCTGTCCGTGCCTGGCTGTCCGGTTGGTCGTGCGGGGCCAGCTGGTCGTGTGGTCCGGTCGGTCGTGTGGGTCCGACTGGTCGTGTGGTCCGGTCGGTCGTGTGGGTCCGGTCGGACCTGCGGTCCGGCTGGCCGGGTGGTGCCGGGCCGGTCCCACCGGGCGGGTCTCAGCCCGTGCGACGGGCGGGTCTCAGCTCGTACGACCCCGTCGGCCGCGCTGAGCCCTGCCCGGTGCCGCTGGCCGGGCTGAGGCCCGTCTGGTCCCGTCGGCCGGGCTGAGGCCCGTCCGGTCCCCCCAGCCGGGCTGAGCCCCGTCCGGTCCCGTCGGTCGCGCTGAGGCCCGTACGACATCACCGGCCGATCCCGGGGGAGCGGGCGCCCCGGCCCGATGGCTCTCCCGGCGCGGAGCGGGGATGCTGCTCGTATGCCTGACGCATCCGAGACGGGAGCCATCCGCGTCGCCTCCGCCGCCGGACGCTGGGTGGTTCTCACCACCGTCCTCGGCTCCAGCATGGCCATGCTGGACTCCACCGTCATCAACGTCGCCCTGCCCCGGATCGGCAAGGACCTCGGCACCGACCTGGCCGCGCTCCAGTGGACCGTCAACGCCTACATGCTGACCCTCGCCGGGCTGATCCTCCTCGGCGGTGCCCTGGGCGACCGGTACGGGCGGCGGCGGGTCTTCGTCGTCGGTGTCGTCTGGTTCGCCGCCGCGTCCGTGCTGTGCGGGCTGGCGCCGAACGCCGCCGTCCTGATCTCCGCCCGCGCCCTCCAGGGCATCGGCGGCGCGCTCCTCACGCCCGGTTCGCTGGCCCTGATCCAGGCGAGCTTCCACCCCGACGACCGGGCCCGCGCGGTCGGGCTGTGGTCGGGGCTCGGCGGGGTCGGGGCCGCCATCGGACCGTTCGTCGGCGGCTGGCTGGTCGACGGGCCGGGCTGGCGGTGGGTGTTCCTGCTCAACGTGCCGCTCGCCGCGGTCTGCGTGCCGGTGGCGCTGCGCCACGTACCGGAATCGCGTGACCCGCACGCGCACGGGCGCTTCGACGTGCTGGGTGCCGTGCTCGGGGCGCTCGCCCTCGCCCTGGTGACCTATGCGCTGATCGAGGCGCCGGGGCAGGGGGCGTCCGGGGTGGTGATCGGGTCGGCCGTCGCCGGGGTCCTGCTCGGGGCCGTCTTCGTACGGGTGGAGCGCACCCGGGCGGCACCGATGCTGCCGCCCTCGGTCTTCGCGTCCCGGCAGTTCACCGCCGTCAACGTCATCACCCTCTGCGTGTACGCGGCACTCGGCGGCTACTTCTTCCTCTCCGCGATCCAGCTCCAGGTGGTGGCCGGGTACTCGGCGCTCGGCGCGGGCACGGCGCTGCTGCCGACGACCGTCCTGATGCTGCTCTTCTCGGCCGCCTCGGGCGAACTGGGCCAGCGCATCGGGCCCCGCATCCCGCTCACCGCGGGTCCGCTGGTCGCCGCCGCGGGCATGCTGCTGATGCTGCGGGTCGGGCCCGGGTCGAACACCGTCTCCGGCTACCTCACCGACGTGCTGCCCGCGGTCGCCGTCCTCGGCGTCGGACTGGTCACCCTGGTCGCACCGCTCACCGCGACCGTCCTGGCCTCCGTGGACACCGCCAGGGCCGGTCTCGCCAGCGGGATCAACAACGCCGCCGCCCGCGCCGCCGGGCTGATCGCGGTGGCCGCACTGCCGCTGCTCGCCGGAATGGGCCCGGAGGCGTACCGGATGCCCGACGAGTTCGCCGCGACCTTCCGCCGGGCCATGCCGATGTGCGCCGGGCTCCTCGTCCTGGGGGCGGTGATCGCCTGGGCGACGGTGCGCGGGCTCTCTCCCGCGCCCGACGAGACGGAGCAGGCGCGGCCCGAGTGCACGGTGCACTGCGGGATCGCCGCCCCGCCCCTGGAGCCCGCGCAGGACAACGAGGAGACCCCGGGCGCCGGCTGACCGCCCGGGTACCCCGGCACGCGTGTGCCAGGCACACTTGAACCCATGTCGATCCACGAGAACCTGCTCGGGGGCCCCGCCCCGACCCACCTGCCCGACGACCCGGAGCCGCGCGAACTGCTCGCGAACGGCGTGGCCCCCGCCGATGTCGCCGCGAAGTACCCGACCTCCTCCCTGGCCTGGGCCCAGCTCGCCGACGAGGCGTTCGAGGGCGGCCGCGTCGTCGAGTCGTACGCCTACGCCCGCACCGGTTACCACCGCGGCCTCGACGCGCTGCGCCGGGCCGGCTGGAAGGGCCACGGCCCCGTGCCGTTCGAGCACGAGCCGAACCGCGGCTTCCTGCGCGCCCTGCACGCCCTGGCGCGGGCCGCCCGGTCGATCGGTGAGCAGGAGGAGTACGAGCGCTGCTCGACGTTCCTGCGCGACTCCTCGCCGACCGCCGCCGAGACCCTCGGCTAGGGAAGTCGACCGCTGTCGGGATCCTTGGCCAGGGAAGCGGCCTCTGCCGGATCCCTCGGCCGGGGAAGCGGCCTCTGCCGAGTTCTGCGGCTGGGGAAGCCGGGAGCCGTTCGCCGTCGGGATCCTCGGTGAGTGGATCTGTGTGCCGGACCCTGTGGACCGCGGTGCGTCCGCGGGGTCTGCGCACTCCTGGGGCGTCCGTCTAGGATGCCGACAGGGGACCGGAGCTCCACCACCTCACGGAAGGGGCGGACCGCTACCCGGAAGCTCGTGTCGAGGAGACAGCAATGTCGACGATCCACCCCGACCCCGAAGCCACCGGTGCGCAGACCCCGCACCTCGACTTCGCGGGCACGACTCCGTACGAGGACTACGTCCAGGCGGATGTCCTGACCCATCTCCAGCACCCTCGCTCCGATGATCCGGGCGAGATGGTCTTCCTGGTCACCACCCAGGTCATGGAGCTGTGGTTCACCGTCATCGTCCATGAGTGGGAGACCGCCGCGCACGCCCTGCGCGAGGACCGGATTCCCGTCGCGCGCGATGCGCTGAAGCGGTCCGTGCGGGAGCTGGAGGCGCTGAACGCCTCGTGGACCCCGCTCGCCCAGCTCACTCCCGCCCAGTTCAACTCCTACCGCTCCGCCCTCGGTGAGGGCTCCGGATTCCAGTCGGCGATGTACCGGCGGATGGAGTTCCTGCTGGGCGACAAGTCCGCGTCCATGCTGGTGCCGCACCGGGGCGCGCCCCGGGTCCACGCGGAACTGGAGAAGGCACTTGCCGAACCGAGCCTCTACGACGAGGCCCTCGCCCTGCTCGCCCGGCGCGGCCACGCCGTACCCCGGTCCGTGCTCGACCGGGACCTGACACGGAAGTACGAGCCGTCCCCCGAGGTCGAGACCGTCTGGGCGGAGATCTACGCCAACCCGGATCAGCACGACGAACTGGTCCGGCTCGGTGAGGCCCTGACCGATGTCGGCGAGCTGGTGTGGCGCTGGCGCAACGACCATCTCGTCGCCACCCGGCGCGCGATGGGCTCGAAGACCGGGACGGGCGGCTCCGCCGGGGTCGCCTGGCTGGAGAAGCGGGCCACGAAGAACGTCTTCCCCGAGCTGTGGACGGCGCGCAGCCATGTCTGAGACCTTCACCGCCATGCCGGGAACCTTCGCCGGGCGGGCCGTCGCACTCGACGCCGCCGACCCGCTCGCGGACCGCCGGAAGCTGTTCGTCCTCGACGACGGCGTCTACCTCGACGGCAACTCGCTGGGCGCTCTGCCCGTACACGTCCCCGCCCGGGTCCAGGAGGTCCTTGCCCGGGAGTGGGGCGAGCTGCGCATCCGCTCCTGGGACGAGAGCGGCTGGTGGACCGCGCCGGAACGGATCGGCGACCGGATCGCCCCGCTCGTCGGGGCCGCCGCCGGGCAGATCGTCGTGGGCGACTCGACCAGCGTGAACGTCTTCAAGGCGGTCGTCGCGGCCACCCGGCTGGCGCCCCCGGGGCGCGACGAGATCCTGGTCGACGCGACGACCTTCCCCACGGACGGGTACATCGCCGAGTCCGCCGCCCGGATGACCGGTCACCGGCTCGTCCCGGTCGCCCCCGCCGAGGTGCCCGGCGCGCTGGGCCCCCGTACCGCGGCCGTCCTGCTCAACCACGTCGACTACCGCACCGGCAGGCTCCACGACCTGCCCGGACTCACCGCCGCGGTGCGGGCGGCGGGCGCCGTCGCGATCTGGGACCTGTGCCACAGCGCGGGCGCCCTGCCGGTCGGCCTCGACGCGCACGGCGTGGACCTGGCGGTGGGCTGTACGTACAAGTACCTGAACGGCGGCCCCGGTTCGCCCGCCTACCTCTACGTCGCCGAACGCCATCAGGCGGCCTTCGACTCGCCCCTGCCGGGGTGGACGTCGCACACGGACCCGTTCGGCATGACCTCGGCGTACGCCCCGGCGGACGGCGCCGTCCGGGGCCGGGTCGGCACCCCCGACATCCTCTCCATGCTGGCGCTCGAAGCGGCGCTGGACGTGTGGGACGGGGTCCCGGTCGAGGCGGTCCGGGCCAAGTCCCTGGCGCTGACCGACTTCTTCCTGGAGTGCGTCGCCGGGTACGTGCCCGAGGGCCGGGTCACCTCGGTCACCCCGGTCGCGCACGCGGAGCGTGGCAGCCAGGTCGCGCTGCGCTGCGCGGACGCGGAACCGGTGATGAGCGCGCTCATCGCGCGGGGCGTCGTCGGGGACCTGCGCCGGCCGGATGTGCTGCGGTTCGGATTCACGCCGTTGTACGTCGGCTTCGCGGACGTGGAACGGGCGGCGCGGGCGCTGGGCGAGGTGCTGGCGGAGACGTGACGGAACCCTCCGCGGGGGCTGGTCTCTCGCGGAGGTTCACGGCGGGCTTCGGTGGAGGTCCGCGTCGGGCTCTTGCGTAGGTTCGCGGCGTGCTCCGATGGAGGTCCGCAGCGTGCTCAGGCGGAGGTGCACGGCGTGCTTCCGAGCACGTTCGTCGGTGTGCTCCCGAGCGTGGTCGTCGGTGTGCTCCTGGGCACGGTCGTTGGCGTGCTTCCGAGCGTGGTCGTCGGCGTGCTCCTGAACATGGTCCTCAGCGGGGACGGAAGCCTTCCGTACTGGTACCGTCCCCGCAGGTCAGCCCAGTTGGGCCCAGCTACAGGACGGTTGGAGCAGCATGTCGGATTCTGCCGCGCGTGATCGGGACGCAGCCGAGACCGAATCGGCCTTCTCGCATCCACCGGTCGCCCCCGACGCCTCCGCCGCCTACGGCAGCCACCCCGACCAGCTGATCGACTTCTACGCCCCGCGCGACGGGCGGACCGGGGCGCCCGTCGTGGTCGTCCTGCACGGCGGGTCGTGGCGGGCGCCCTACGACCGGCAGCACGTGTCGCCGTTCGCGGACTTCCTGGCCCGGCGCGGGTTCGCCGTCGCCAGCGTCGAGTACCGGCGCGGCAGCGAGATCCCGCAGCAGCGGGGGTCCGGCCCGGTGGCGGGCCGCTGGCCGGAGACCTTCGACGATGTCGCCGCGGCACTGGACGCGCTCCCGGCGCTGCTGGCCCGGGAACTCCCGCAGGCCGACGCCCGGCGGATCGTCATCACCGGGCACTCCGCCGGCGGGCAGCTGGCCCTGTGGGCCGCCGCCCGGCACGTACTGCCCGAGGGGTCGCCGTGGCGGCTGCCCGCGCCCCCGCAGCTGCGGGGCGTCGTCGCCCTCGCACCGATCGCCGACTTCGCCACCGCCGTCGCGCTCGACGTGTGCTCCGGGGCGGTCGGCCAGTTCCTCGGCCGCGAGGAGGACTTCGACGAGCGGGCCCCGCACGCCGACCCCGCCGTGCTGCTGCCCACCGGCATCGCGACCACCGTGGTGCAGGGCACCACGGACGTCGATGTGCCGCAGGCGGTCGCGGAGGCGTTCGTCGACGCGGCGGCCAAGGCGGGCGAGACGGTGGGGCTGACGCTGCTGCCCGAGGTCGGCCACTTCCCGCTGATCGACCCGGCGGCGGACGCCTGCGCGGTGGTGGCGGAGGAGCTCGCCCAACTGGCCTGGTGAGCCGGGGCGTGGCGGTGGTGAGCCTGGGCGTGGCGGTGCGGAGGAGTCCGTAGTACTTGCGACGGATGCCGCAGGATCCGTATCACTGCTGACGACCGGGGCCCGGTCCGCCCCCTACCGTGGAAGCGTGACCGAGACCAAGAGCAGAAGCCCGGAGTACCGGATGGCCGCGGGGGCGATAGGCGGCCTCCGGGAGGCCCTTTTCCACGATGCGTTCGCCTACCGGCCGATGCCGCCGCTCCCGGGCGACGGGCCGCTGATCCGGCGGCTGCCCCGGCGGATGAGGGAGAAGGCGGTCTGGACGCCGCACGCGCTGGTGGTGCTGCTCGCGCTCGTGGTCTTCCTGGTGGGCTTCAACCGGACGGGATACCCGATCGCCGAACTCCTCGCGGTGTTCCCGGCGCTCGCCGTGGCGATGACGCTGGTCAGGCCGGTCGGGGCGTTCTGGGTGTCGCTTCTGGCGACTCCGCTGACCGCGTTCTTCGGCGGCGACGGCTGGCCCTGGGGGCCGACCACCTTCCTCGCCCACCTGGTCGTGCTGGTCGTCGTTGCCGCCCGGACCCGGCCGCGTACCGGCGCCTGGATGTGGGGTCTGACCCTGCTGCTCGGCACGTTCATGGAGAACCTCGTCTGGCGGCCCGGCACCACCACCGTGGGCATGGCGCTGACCTCGGCGTTCGCCCTGCTCGTGGTGGCCATGGTGCAGATCCGGCGGGAAGCGGAGCGCGAGGTGACCGTACAGCGCAGCGTGACCGCCGTCGAACGCGACCGGCGCACGCTGCTGGAGGAGCGCACCACCATCGCCCGCGAGCTGCACGACGTGGTCGCCCACCACATGTCGGTCGTCGCGATCCAGGCCGAGGCCGCCCCGTACCGGGTGGAGAATCCGCCGCCCGAGCTGGAGCAGGCCTTCGTCACGATCCGGGAGAACGCCGTCGCCGCGCTCACCGAGCTGCGCCGGGTCCTCGGTGTCGTACGGGCCGAGGACTACCAGGCCCCGGACGCCCCGCAGCCCACCCTCGCCCAGCTCGACAGGCTCCTGGCCAATGTGCGCGAGGCGGGACTGGAGACGGAGAAGACGATCACCGGCGCGGTGCGTGAACTGCCGCAGGGCGTCGAGCTGTCGGCGTACCGGATCATCCAGGAAGCCCTCAGCAACTCGCTGCGGCACGCACCGGGCGCCGGCGCCAAGGTGGAGATCGGCTACGTGCTGGGCGGGCTCGGCCTGCGGATCGTCAACGGGCCGCCGACCGGTCCGGTGAAGCCTTCGCCGGGTGCCGGCCACGGGATCACGGGGATGCGGGAGCGGGTCGCGATGCTGAACGGGGACATGACGGCGGAGACGACGCGCGAGGGCGGTTACGAGATCACCGCGTTCATCCCCGTGCAGGCGGGCACCGAGCCGCAGTCCCCGTCCCAGTCCCCGTCCTCGTCCTCGTCCTCGTCCCGGGGGGAGTCCCAGGGGCAGGGCGGGACGGGTGGCGTCCGGCTCGGGAAGACGGATCGTTCGGATCGTTCGGATCAGACGAAGCACACGACGCAGATGGATCAGGTGGAACAGGCGGGACGGGCATGAGCACCCCCACCTCCCCGCCGATCCGGGTGCTCATCGTGGACGACCAGATGATGGTCCGCGAGGGATTCTCGGTGCTGCTCAACGCCATGCCGGGGATCGAGGTCGTCGGTGAGGCGGTCGACGGACGGCAGGCCATCGCCCAGGTCGCGGCGCTGCACCCCGACGTGGTCCTGATGGACATCCGGATGCCGGAGCTCAACGGCATCGAGGCCACCCGCGAGATCGTCGCCGCCGACGCGGACGCCAAGGTGCTGGTGCTCACCACCTTCGACCTCGACGAGTACGTGTACCAGGCGCTGCGCGCCGGGGCGTCCGGCTTCCTCCTCAAGGACGCCTCCGCGCGCCAGCTCGCCGACGGCGTACGGGTGGTGGCCGCAGGCGAGGCACTGCTGGCCCCGACGATCACCAAGCGGCTGATCAACGAGTTCTCGAAACTCGCGGAGGCCCCGCGTTCGCCCGCGCTGGCCCGGGTCGGCGACCTCACCGAGCGCGAGACGGAAGTGCTCGTCCTCATCGCGCAGGGCCGGTCCAACGCCGAGATCGCCTCGCACCTGGTGGTCGCCGAGTCCACCATCAAGACGCATGTGAGCCGCATCCTGGTGAAGCTGGGGCTGCGCGACCGCACCCAGGCGGCCG
The DNA here is from genome assembly GCF_042799335.1 of Streptomyces sp. NPDC057697. Lineage (NCBI taxonomy): Bacteria > Bacillati > Actinomycetota > Actinomycetes > Kitasatosporales > Streptomycetaceae > Streptomyces > Streptomyces sp. NPDC057697. The sequence goes on from NZ_JBHVJA010000003.1 coordinate 565,582, forward strand.
TCTTCGCGTACGAGGCCCGGCTGGTCACCCCGTCCTGAGGCGCCGGGGCAGGGCGGGCGGGGCCGGGTCCGGAACCGGGACAGGCTGGGGGGAGGCGGAGCCGTGGCGTGCTGCTGGGTGGGGGCGCGTGTACGTACGCGAGTGAGGGCGCGGCGGGGGCGGACAGGGTGTGGGCGTAGGCAAGTGGGGACGCGCGTGCCGGTGGATGGTCGGCGGTGAGTGGTCGGCGATGGGTGGTCGTCGGTGGGTGGTCGGCGGTGGCGGGGTGCGGTTAGCGTCCGCCTATGCACCCGTCTTCCCGTTCCGTGGCCGATGCGCCCTTCGACCCCTGGTCCCCCGCCTTCGTGGCGGACCCGTACCCCGCCTACGCCGCGCTGCGCGCCGCCGGCCGGGTGCACCGCTTCGAGCCGACCGACCAGTGGCTCGTGCCGCACCACGCCGATGTGTCCGCGCTGCTGCGTGACCGGCGGCTGGGGCGCACGTATCTGCACCGCTTCACCCACGAGGAGTTCGGCCGCACCCCGCCGCCCGTCGAGCACGAGCCCTTCCACACCCTGAACGGGCAGGGCCTCCTCGACCTGGAGGCCCCCGACCACACCCGGATCCGGCGTCTGGTCTCCAAGGCGTTCACCCCGCGCACGGTCGAGCGGCTCGTTCCCACCGTGCGGCGGCTGGCCGCCGAGTTGGTCGACTCCTTCGTGGAGGCGGGCGGCGGGGATCTGCTCACGGCGGTCGCCGAGCCGCTGCCGGTGGCCGTCATCGCCGAGATGCTCGGTATCCCGGAGTCCGACCGGGCCCCGCTGCGGCCCTGGTCCGCCGCGATCTGCGGGATGTTCGAACTGAACCCGTCCGAGGAGACCGCCCGCGCCGCCGTCCGTGCCTCGCTCGACTTCTCCGCGTATCTGCGTGAGCTGATCGAGGAGCGGCGCAAGAACCCTGGTACGGATCTGATCTCCGCGCTCATCGCCGCCCACGACGAGGGGGAGCGGTTGAGCGAGCAGGAGATGATCTCCACCTGTGTGCTGCTGCTGAACGCGGGCCACGAGGCGACCGTCAACACCACCGTGAACGGTTGGTGGACCCTGCTCCGTCACCCTGGTCGGCTGGCCGCCCTCCGCGCCGATCACGGGCTGCTGCCGACGGCCATCGAGGAGCTGATGCGGTACGACACCCCGCTCCAGATGTTCGAGCGCTGGGTCCTCGACGACATCGAGATCGACGGCACGGTCATTCCGCGCGGCTCGGAGGTGGCCCTGCTCTTCGGCTCCGCCAACCGCGACCCGGCCCGCTTCACCGCCCCGGACACCCTGGACCTGGCCCGGCAGGACAACCCGCACGTCAGCTTCGGCGCGGGTATCCACTTCTGCCTGGGCGCCCCGCTGGCCCGGGTCGAACTGGCCGCGTCCTTCGGCGAGCTGCTGCGCCGCGCCCCGGGGATGCGGCTGGCCGCCGAGCCGGAGTGGAACCCGGGCTATGTGATCAGGGGCCTGAAGGAACTCCGCGTGGAGCTGTGACGACTGCGGACGACGGCGACGGCGATGGCGACGGCGATGGCGACGGCGATGGCGATGGCGATGGCGAGCGGATCGGGCGGGCCGGGCGGTAGACGGGTGGTCCGGCCGGTGGACGGGCTGCGGGTGAGCGGTGGACGGGCTGCGGTGAGTGACGTGGGCGGGGGTGAGTGGTGTGAGCGGCGCGGGCGGCTGACGGTTGCGGTGGGTGGCGTGGGTGGCGTGGGTGGCGTCGGCGGCAGGGGCGGCAGGGGCGGCAGGGGCGGCAGGGGCGGCAGGGGCGGCGTGGGCGGCTGACGGATGCGGTGAGTGGCGCGCGCGGTAGACCGTGCGGTGATGGCAGACCGTGCGCGGTGGCCGGATCTTGGACGGGGTGCGGCTCGGCTCCGGGTGGGCGGAGCCCGGTTGTGCTGCGGGCTCGGCTCCGGGTGGGATGCGGGGGCCGGCTGGGATGCGGGCCGGCTGGGGCCGGACCGTCTCGGTGGACTGCGCGCCGGACCGCCCCCTGCTCAGCAGACCGGGCCGCAGGCCAGGGGCGGACCCTCCAGCACGTCGAAGGCCACCCCGAAACCGGCAAGGGCGACGAGCGCCGCCGCCGCACCCAACGCCCGCCGCCACTTCCGCCCCGCGAGGGCGACGAGGGTGAGCCCGGCCGCGATGCCGCCGAGCGTCATGACCGGCAGTCCGAGCCAGAGCACGTTCCACTCCGAGGTGCCCTCGAAGCCGCCGAAGATGCCGTGCCTGCCGTACGGCGCCCAGGCAAGCATCCCTGCGGCCCCACCTGCCGCGACGACCAGACAACCGAGGGCCCCACGGGCGGCTTCGCTTCGGTTCTTCTCCATGAACGGGGTGACGCGGTGACACTGCGACGAGGTTGCACACCCCGGGATTTCCCCACGCCGGGCACCACGTCTCGGGCCCGCGCCGCGCCCGGCACCGTCCGGGCACGCTCCCGCCCCTGGGGCCCGTCCGGGCAGGCCGCCCGTCCCCGGTCTCGTGCCCCTGCCGCCCCGACCCCCGCCTCAGCCCGTCCCCGGCACCCCAACCCCCGTCCCCGACCCCCGCCCGTCCCCGGCACCCCTGCCCCGTGCCCCGTCCCAGCCGGTCCATCCCCGTACCCCGTCCCTCGTCCCCCGCCCCCGGTCGCCGTCACGTCAGGACATCGCGCCTGCGCAGTGCCGCCACCCCCGCCCCGGCCAGCACCGCCGCTATGGCGGTGAGGGTGAGCACCGGGGCCCACTCCATTCCTGTGCCGCCCGGCAGCTTCGGCAGATGTGTGAACGGCGAGAGGTCCATCACCGCCTGTGGCATGTCGACGACGGGCCCGAGCCAGCCCAGCGCCAGACAGATCCCCGCGACACCCCAGGCCGCCACCGCAGCCTTCGGGAACGCCCCGTACAGCAGGACCGTCACTCCGCCCAGCAGCCAGATCGCCGGGAGCTGTACCAGTGACGCCCCGAGCACGGCAGGGAGTTCGTGGCCGTAGCCGATGGCCAGGCCGAGGCCGCCGGCCGTCATGAGCAGGGCCGCGCCGCCGAACGCGACGACCAGATGTCCGGCCGCCCACCCGGTCCGGCCCACGCCGCCCGCGAGCACCGGCTCGGCGCGCCCGGCGGTCTCCTCCCCGTGCAGCCGCAGCACCGACGCGACGATGTACAGCGCCGCGACCATGCCGAGCACCGAGAGCATCGCGGCGAGGAACGCGTCGGTCAGACCGGCCTGTCCACCCATCCGCTCGAAGATCTCCCTGGTCTGCTCGTTGCCACCGACGAGCTCGGCCGCCCCGCCGGTCAGTCCGCCGAAGGCGACACCGACCACGGCGAAGGAGAGCGTCCACCCGGTCAGCGCACCGCGCTGGAGCCGCAGCGCGAGACCGAACGCCGTGGTGATCCGGCCCTGCGCGGGCCCGGGTCTCGTCGCCAGGAAGCTCATGCCGACATCGCGCCGTCCGGCCAGGGTGTACGCGAGGACGGCCTGGACCGCGACCGCCGCCACGAGGACGAGCAGCACCCACCAGCGCTCGTCCGCGTACGCCCGGACGTTCTCCGCCCAGCCGATGGGGGAGAGCCAGGTCAGCATGGACGAGCCGTCGTCCGTCGCGGAGTCGCCCGCCGCCTTCAGGACGAACGCGGCACCGATCACCGCCGCCGTGAGCCCCTTGGCGAGCCGGGCGCTCTCGGTGAACTGTGCGGCGATGGCGGCCGTGCAGGCGAACAGCACTCCCGTACCGGCGACCGCCAGGGAGAGGGCCACCGCCCCGGCGCCGCCCGCACCGGATCCCGCCAGGCCCGCCATGATCACCAGAGCCAGCGCCGCGTTGGCGATCACTGCGGTCAGGAGCGCGGCGGTCAGTGGGGCGCGGCGTCCCACCATCGCGGAGGAGAGCATCTCCTGACGGCCGGTCTCCTCTTCCTCCCGGGTGTGCCGGATGACGACGATCAGGCTCATCACGGCCGCCAGCACCGCTCCGAAGGCGGCCATCCGCCAGCTCACGAGCCCGCCGACCGAGTCCTCGAAGACCGGCCCGTACATCGCCCGGAGCGAGCTGTTGCCGTTCATCGACGCGGCGAGCTCGGCACGCTGCGCGGCGGTGCCGTACAGCGCGGTGATGGAGCTGCTGATCGAGGAGAAGGAGCCGCCGAGCGCGAGCACCCAGATCGGCAGCATGATCCGGTCGCGCCGCAGGGCGAGCCGCAGCAGGGGCCACGTCCCGGCGAGCTGCCCCGTCGCGTTCCCCGTCCGGCGGCGGGTGTCGGACGGGGCGTCGGTGGTCACGGCAGTCATCGCGCAGCCACCCCCGCGCCCTCGCCGCCGGAGGCGTCCGTCGCGTCCACCGAACCCGTCGCGTCCACCGCGTCCACCGTGCCCGCCACGCCCGTCGCGTCCGTCATGTCCGCCGCATCCGCCGCGTAGTGACGCAGGAACAACTCCTCCAGTGTGGGCGGGGTGCTGGTCAGCGTCCGCACGCCCGACGCGGTGAGCGACCTGAGCACGGCGTCGAGCTTGTCCGTGTCGACCTGGAGGGTGACCCGCAGACCCCGGACTTCGAGGTCGTGGACGCCGGGCAGACCGGCGAGTCCGTCGGGCGGACCGGCCAGCTCGGCGCTGATGTTCGTACGCGTCAGATGGCGCATGTCCGCCAGCGAACCGGTCTCGACCGTCCGCCCCTGGCGGATGATGCTGACCCGGTCGCAGAGCGTCTCGACCTCGCTGAGGATGTGGCTGGAGAGCAGGACCGTCCGCCCGCGCGCCCGCTCCTCGGCGACGCACTCCTGGAAGACCCCCTCCATCAGCGGGTCGAGCCCGCTGGTGGGTTCGTCCAGGATCAGCAGATCCACATCGGAGGCGAAGGCGGCGACCAGGGCGACCTTCTGGCGGTTGCCCTTGGAGTACGTACGCCCCTTCTTGGTCGGGTCGAGCTCGAAGCGGTCGACGAGATCGGCACGCCGGGTCCGGTCGAGGCCGCCGCGCAGGCTCCCGTAGAGGTCGATCACCTCGCCGCCGGAGAGGTTGCGCCACAGCGTGACGTCACCCGGGACGTACGCCACCTTCCGGTGGAGCTCCACCGCGTCGTGCCACGGATCCCGGCCGAGCAGCTGGGCGGCGCCGGAGTCGGCCCGCAGCAGACCCAGCAGCACCCGGATGGTGGTGGACTTCCCGGAGCCGTTGGGCCCGAGGAAGCCATGGACCTCGCCGGCCTCGACGGTGAGGTCGAGGCCGTCCAGCGCGTGTGTCCGACCGAACGACTTGTGCAGTCCGGCCACCGTGATCGCCTTCGTCATGTTTCTGAACGTACGCTACTTTCACAATTTTGTGAAGTTAAGGAAGCGTATAAAGTTGGCGTCATGGCGGGGGCCGCGAAACCAGGGGAGACGATCGGTCGATGACCAGCGAAACCGAGATCAGCGACACCGGACAGAGCATGCGCTCCGGGCGTGACGCGGAGGCCGTGTCACGGTTCGTGGAGCGGTTCGCGTCCGAGATGACCGAGGCGGGGATGCAGCGAATGGCCTCCCGGGTCTTCGCCGCGCTCCTCGCGGACGACGACGGGTCCATGACCTCCGCCGAGCTCGCCATGGCGTTGCAGATCAGTCCGGCGGCCGTGTCCGGCGCGGTCAGCTACCTCACCCAGGTCAGCATGGTCGGCCGCGAGCGCGAGCCGGGTTCGCGGCGCGACCGCTACCGCCTGCACGACGAGGTCTGGTTCACGACCTTCGTCAGCCGGGACCGGGTGCTGACCCGCTGGGAGAACACCCTCCGGGAAGGCGTCCGCATCCTGGGCGCGGACACCCCGGCCGGTGCGCGGATCGCGGAGACGGTCGCGTTCTTCGAGTTCTTGCAGGCGGAGCTGGGCGCCATGATGGAACGCTGGCACGAGCACCGCAAGACGCTCGACTTCGGGCCCCCCGCAGGGCACGCGGGCGCCTGACGGACGCCCCGCGCCCTGCGGCCTGCCCGCAACCCGTCACACGCACGCCGTCCCGCACTGTCACACGTACGCCGCCGCGTACCGTGTCGTGCCCGCGATCCCGCACCGCATCACGTACGCCGCCGCGTACCGTGTCGTGCCCGCGATCCCGCACCGCATCACGCACGCCGTCCCGCACCGCATCACACCCGCCGCCGCGCACCGTGTCGTGCCCGCCGTCCCGCACCGCATCACGCCCGCCGTCGCGCACCGTCGCGCGTCCGTCACATCGGGCCGGGGAGCAGCTCCGCCACGGCTGCGAGGGCCTCCGGATCGGACGGGTCGATGACCTGGTACACGTCCAGCGGCCAGTACGGCCGCCCCTCCATCCAGGCGACGACCACCGGCGACCCGTCGAGCCACCCACGCAGCTCGACCTCCCCGGCCGGTGCGGGAAGCCCCGCCCAGGGGCACTTGCCCCGCCCCGGCGGTACGAGCCTCAGCAGCCCCTCCGGAAGCGCCTCCGCCCCCTCGGACGGGTAGATCACCAACAGGGGCCCCTCAGCCGCGTCGTGCACGTCGAACAGCAGCGCGTACCGCCGCGTCCGGGGCTCCGGGGCGTGGGCGGCACGTGCCGCCCGGCGCGCGAACGGGATGCGCGTGACGCATGCCCGCCAGGCGAAGTAGACCCCCACGATCCCGCTGAGGACCGCGCCCGCCCTCGCCGCTCCCGGGACCGCGCCGATCCCCCAGCCCCCGCACACCACGGCGACGACGGCCGCGTACCCGAGCAGACCTGCGGCCCGCATGATTCCGGTGTCCCACCGGAGCGTCGGCACCCGCCACCAGGTCACCGGCTGCCCCGCTCGTACATCGCCCGTGCCCCGGGGTTTCCCGGTGTCCGGGCCCCGCCGCCGGGCTTGTAGGTCCGCTGTGCGGGCCAGTGCGGAGTACGAGGCCCGAACGGCCGGAGCGGCTGCTTCCGGCTCCCCGCTCCCGCCCTCGCTCCCGCCCCCGCCCCCGCCCCCGTCCGAGCCGGGCCTTTCCGCGCCCGTGGCCCCGTCCGCTCCGTTCGAGACGCAGGCGTCCTTCGCTCCGTTCGAGACGCAGGCGTCCTTCGCTCCGTCCGCATCCTCGGGTCTGTCCGCGTCCTTGACCCCGTCCGCATCCTCCGAGATGCCCGACACCCCCTCTCGCCCCCTCTCGCCCCCTCTCGCGCCCGTTCCTCCCCCGTCTCGCTCCGCTCGCCGCGCCCCTCGGCCGGAGGCCCGCTAGCTCTCGCCCGTCGGCAGCATCAGTCCCCAGGCCCCCGCCCGCACCGTCCACGTCCTCGTCCGGACCGGGCCGCCGACCTGTATGTCCGCCCGGTAGCGGAAGTCCGCGCCCGAGACCGTGACGGCCTTCGCCTCCGTCGTCTCCGGGTCGGCCGCCGGCGGCCTGATCACCACGTCCGCCAGGCCCCCGTCGCCACCGCGCGAGGTGACCGTCACCGATTCGACCGGGCGGTCCAGATCGTTCAGCAGCACGCCGTCCGCCTCGACCCGCAGCCGGTGCGTGGCCGCCGGGGCGGTGGGCGCCGCCGGGGCCGGGCGCACCAGGGTGCGGACCAGATGGCGGCAGGTGTCCCAGACCGCGGTGACCCCGGTGTGCGCGCCCGCCGCGCCCGGCGGCGCGCTCAGGGCCGGGATGTGCAGCGCCCCCAGGACGACGCCGTCGCTGTCGTCGACCAGGAGGTCGAGCCTGCGCGCGGCACCGTCCAGCGCGGTGCGCGCCGCCGCCACCGCGCCCGTGGGCACGCCGAGCGAATGCGCGAGTTCCAGCGTGGCCGCGCTGCCGACCGGGACCAGCGAGAGCGCGCTCCCGGACGGCTCCCGCTCCCGGTACAGCTGGGCCACCGCCCGCCGCAGCGCGCGGTCGTCGCCGACCACCACCGGCCGCCGGCCGCCCCGCCGCGACAGGGCTCGGGCGAATTCCTCGGGCCCGTCGGGCAGGCAGATCTTGGCGTGCGAACCGGCGCTCAGCACGTCCTTCGCGATACGCACGGATTCGCCGTCGGTCCGGCGGGCGACCGGGTCGATGACCACCAGCAGCTGGTGCGCACCGTCGCCGGGGGGCTGGGCAGCCGACACCTCGGTCCTTCCTCGGGTAGCATCTTGGTGCAAGAGCCCCTTGCGCTATTGCGCCAGGGGCTTCGTCTATTCCGGGGCACCCGGTTCGACGGTTCAGGCCTTGTCGTACATCGTCGTACGGCATGTACGACGTTTACGTACGCCCCCTGACCTTGGACATGCCCCGCCCGGAAGGGGTGTACGCCTGTGCCCGCACTTGTGCTGCTCGGTGCTCAGTGGGGTGACGAGGGCAAGGGAAAGGCCACCGACCTCCTCGGTGGATCCGTGGACTATGTGGTGCGTTACCAAGGCGGCAACAACGCCGGCCATACGGTGGTCGTCGGTGACCAGAAGTACGCATTGCATCTCCTCCCCTCCGGAATCCTTTCGCCGGGATGTACCCCGGTCATCGGAAACGGTGTCGTCGTCGACCCGGCCGTCCTGCTCTCCGAGCTGAGTGGGCTGAACGACCGCGGCGTGGACACGTCCAAGCTGCTGATCAGCGGCAATGCCCATTTGATCACTCCGTACAACGTCACCGTCGACAAGGTGACGGAACGGTTCCTCGGGAAGCGCAAGATCGGCACGACCGGTCGCGGCATCGGCCCGACCTACGCCGACAAGATCAACCGCGTGGGCATCCGCGTCCAGGACCTCTACGACGAGTCGATCCTGGAGCAGAAGGTCGAGGCGGCCCTGGAGCAGAAGAACCAGCTCCTCGCCAAGGTCTTCAACCGGCGCGCGATCGAGTCCGGCAAGATCGTCGAGGAGATGCTCCAGTACGCGGAGCAGATCAAGCCGTACGTCGCCGACACGACGCTGATCCTCAACGACGCCATCGACGCGGGCAAGGTCGTCCTCTTCGAGGGCGGTCAGGGCACGCTGCTCGACGTCGACCACGGCACGTACCCCTTCGTCACCTCGTCGAACCCGACCGCGGGCGGTGCCTGCACCGGTGCCGGCGTGGGTCCGACGAAGATCACCCGGGTCATCGGCATCCTCAAGGCGTACACGACCCGCGTCGGCGCGGGCCCGTTCCCCACGGAGCTGCTCGACGAGGACGGCGAGGCGCTGCGCCGCATCGGTGGCGAGCGCGGTGTCACCACCGGCCGCGACCGTCGCTGCGGCTGGTTCGACGCGGTCATCGCGCGGTACGCGACCCGGGTCAACGGCCTCACCGACTTCTTCCTCACCAAGCTGGACGTGCTGACCGGCTGGGAGCAGATCCCGGTGTGCGTGGCGTACGAGATCGACGGCAAGCGCGTCGAGGAGCTTCCGTACAGCCAGACCGACTTCCACCACGCGAAGCCGGTCTACGAGATGCTGCCGGGCTGGTCCGAGGACATCACGAAGGCCAAGACCTTCGGTGACCTGCCGAAGAACGCGCAGGCGTACGTGAAGGCGCTGGAGGAGATGTCCGGCGCCCCGATCTCCGCGATCGGCGTCGGCCCCGGCCGGACCGAGACCATCGAGATCAACTCCTTCCTGTAGGAGCGGCGGCCCCGCAGGGGCGGCGAACGCGGAGAGGGCCGGGACGGCGAATCCCGGCCCTCTCCCGTCTCCCGGACGGTCACCCGGCCCATTGGTCCAGACCTTGACAGGTCCAGACCATCGCCGCTTGAGTGGCGGGACGTCCAGACGGCCCGCTGAGGTGTTCGGCGTGCCCTGCCGAAGGAGTGAGCAGCGCTGAAACGCATCAAGAGCCTTCTGATCGTGCTGAGTTCCGTAGTCGCGACGGCCGCCTTCCTTCCCGCCGCCACCGCCACCGCCTCCACACCCGCCTTCACCTCCACCTCCACTTCCACCTCCACCTCCACCTCCACCTCCGCTTTCGCGTCTGTCACCGCGGATCCGGCTCCGAAGTGCGCGCCCGTGTGGAGTTCGTCGACCGCCTACACACAGGGCGGCACGGTCTCGCACCACGGCCGCAACTGGACGGCCAAGTGGTGGACACAGAACGAGAATCCGGGTGCCACGAGCGTCTGGGCCGACGAAGGGGCCTGCACGGGCGGGGTCTCGGACTTCGTCATCAGCGAGGCGCAGTTCGACGAGATCTTCCCGGACCGCAACCCCTTCTATACGTACCAGGGCCTGATCGACGCCCTGCACGCCTACCCACGCTTCGCCAACACCGGTACGCCGACCACCCGGGCGCAGGAGGCCGCGGCGTTCCTGACCCACGCGGACTTCGAGTCGGTCGGGCTCCAGTACGTGAAGGAGATCAACGAGGACAACTACTGGCGCAAGTGCGACTACAGCCGGCCGTACGGCTGTCCGGCGGGGCAGAAGGCGTACTACGGCCGGGGCCCGATCATGTTCAGCTGGAACTTCAACTACAAGGCCGCGGGCGACGCGCTCGGCCTCGATCTCCTCAACAACCCCTGGCTGGTCGAGCAGGACCCGTCCATCGCCTGGCAGACGGCCCTCTGGTACTGGAACACCCAGAACGGCCCCGGAACGATGACCTCGCACGAGGCAATGGTCGGTGGCGCGGGGTTCGGTGAAACGATCCGTTCGCTCAACGGCGCCCTGGAGTGCGACGGTGGCAATCCCGCCTCGGTCGCGGCCAGGGTCGCCGGGTACGAACGGATCACCGGCGTCCTCGGTACGGCACCGGGCTCCCGCCTGAGCTGCTGACGCCCCGCCGATGGACCGACCGGGCGTCGAGCACTGACGCTACGTCACACCACCGGGTCGGCCGGCGGCTGGCGGGGGACGGCTGACGGTTCGTCGCCCACTCCCCGACCCCGCGCCGAGGCCGCGTCGCTCGCCCGGGTGGTCCCGGTGTCCCGCATGGTGGACGGGTCCCCAGATTTTTTACCTGCGGGCCCGTCCGGTCCGAGGTGCCTGATCCGGATGAACTCCCTCCGGAATCAACCCTGTTGAGGAAGGGTCCAGTGGTGCGTACGCGTCGTCGGCCCGCCTGCGGGCGCCCCGGCGGAGGCGTGAGCGGACGTTGGTCTAGACCTTGACAGCCCCGTGTGGCGGCGCTTGAGTGACCGTCACGCCCCCCATGGCGGTGCACCGGCCGGTTCACTGCGTTCGCTGCGCCGCACCGAAGGAGTGATCGCATGATCAGACGCATCATGGGCCTGCTCGCCGCGCTGGGCGCGGTCGTCGCAATGGTCGTCGTTCTCCCCGCCACCACCGCCGCGGCAGCCGAGTGCGCGGCCCCCTGGAACTCCTCGTCCGTCTACACCGGCGGCGGTTCGGCCTCCTACAACGGACACAACTGGACCGCCAAGTGGTGGACCCAGAACGAGACCCCCGGCAGCTCCGACGTCTGGGCGGACCAGGGCAGCTGCGGAGGCGGCGGCACGGACCCGGGCACCCCGTCCGGCTTCGTCGTCAGCGAGGCGCAGTTCAACCAGATGTTCCCGAACCGGAATCCGTTCTACACGTACGACGGTCTGACCGCGGCTCTGAGCGCCTACCCGGCCTTCGCGAACACCGGGAGCGACACCGTGAAGCGCCAGGAGGCGGCGGCGTTCCTCGCCAACGTCAGCCACGAGACGGGCGGTCTGGTGTACGTGGTCGAGCAGAACACGGCCAACTACCCGCACTACTGCGACAGCAGCCAGCCCTACGGCTGCCCGGCCGGACAGGCCGCGTACTACGGCCGCGGGCCGATCCAGCTCAGCTGGAACTTCAACTACAAGGCCGCCGGTGACGCCCTGGGCATCGACCTGCTGGGCAATCCGTACCTGGTCGAGCAGAACGCCTCGGTCGCCTGGAAGACCGGCCTCTGGTACTGGAACACCCAGAACGGCCCCGGCACCATGACCGCGCACAACGCCATGGTGAACGGCGCGGGCTTCGGCGAGACGATCCGCTCCATCAACGGCAGCCTGGAGTGCAACGGCGGCAACCCCGCCCAGGTCCAGAGCCGTATCGACCGCTACCAGGCGTTCGTGGCGATCCTCGGCACCACCCCCGGCTCGAACCTGAGCTGCTGACCCCCACTCCGTGGGTCCGCCGGCCGTGACCGCGACGGCCGACGGACCCTCGGTGGTGGACCCCCCACCCGAAGGGGGCGTGCCCGGCCCCGGCCGGACACGCCCCCATTCCGGTTTCAGTCCCCGTTCCGATTCCCGTTCCGATTCCGTTCCTGTTCCCGTTCCGGTTCATCGGGCGTCGTCCGCGTCCGCGCCGTCCAGGGCCCGGAAGGCGAGCCACAGGTCGTAACGGGCGCTCGGTGCCTGGAGCAGTGAGCGCTGAAGAATCGATTCGAGCCGGGCGAGGCGCTTACGGGCCCCCGGCACCGAAATCCCCAACGCCTGCGCCGTCGCACCGAGGTTGGCCTCACACGCCAGCCAGGTGCGGAGCGTCGTCCGTGGGTCGGCGGCGGCACGGGAGGCGCCGGAGACGCTGAGCGGGCGCAGCTGCTGGGCGGCCCACTCCCGAACGGCCGGACCGCGCAGGATGTCGTCCAGACCGAACACCGGTCCGGACTCCGGTACGAGCGCCGGCCCGGACTCCGGTACGAGCGCCGGCCCGGACTCCGGTACGAGCGCGGGTCCCGACCCTGGTACGAGCGCCGGCCCGGACTCCGGTACGAGCCGTGACCGGGCGTCCGCGCCGAGCCGTGACCGGGCGTCCGTGCCGAGCGCCGATCGGCCGTCCCGCTCGTCCGGGCCGGTGCCACGGAGCCCGGTCGCTCCGACGGTCCGGAGCCCGGTCGGGGTGGCGCGGATGCGCAGGGCCAGGTCGAGGGCGGCCTGGTCGCCGACCCGGTTCAGATCGAGGCCGAGCAGCTCGCCGATCAGCCGGAGCCGGGCGGCCAGGGTGTTCCGGTGGATCTTCAGGTGCTGGGTCGCGTGCGAGGCGAACGCGAGCCAGGAGGCGAGCGTCGCCGCGAGTTCCTGGCTGCCCGGGTCCTGGCTGCGACGGGGCTGGTGGGTGAGCAGCGGGCCGAGCAGCTCGTCGGCCCACCGCGCGCCGGCCTCCCCGGCGGCCACGGTCGGGTCCGGCGCCGAACCGAAGCGGGCGTGCCGCTCCGGAAGCCCCCGGGCCACGGCCAGCGCGTGGAACGCCTGGCGGTAGCCGGTCGCCGTGTCGGGCAGCGGTACGTTCTCGCTCACGCCCACGACGCACTCGGGCACCACCTCGGCGGCCCGGAGCCCGAGCCGCTGTTCGGCCGCGTCCGCGTCCGCCGGTACGACGAGGATCAGATGGCGCGCGTAGACCGGGCAGCGGACGATCCAGGACCGCCCCGCGGAGAGCTCCTCGCAGATCCGTGCCACCTCGTCCCGGCGGCCGCTCGGGCACTCCACGACGTACACCCGCACGGGGTCGGGCAGCGTGGGGCGCAGGGCGCCCGCCACCTGGTGGGCGATGGACAGCTGGCCCGTCATGAGCAGATGCAGCACCGCCTCCCGGCTGCGGGACTCCGCGAGGTCGACGCGGAGCCGCTTGCGTTCCACGGTCTCCGCCGCCCAGCACATGGCGAGCGGCATGGCCACGTCGGAGAGCAGCACGGCGAGCCCGTCCGGCAGCGGGCGCGGCGCTACCACGGCGAGGATCGGGGCGGTGGCATCCGGCGGGCCGTCCAACGGGAACAGCAGCGCGGTGTGCGGCCCCCGGTCGAAGGCGAACGAGCGGGCTTCGAGCCGCGAAAGGTCCCTGGCGTACTCGCCCGCCAGCGCCGCCGCGTCCACGCCCGTCAGCGCCGCCGCGTCGATGCCCGTGCCGTCCGCCCCGCGCGTCACGCCGTGCAGTACGGTGCCGTCCCCGTCGAGCAGCCCGGCCCAGCCCGCCGCCCGGCCCGACACCCAGTGCAGGAGCTCCCTGGCCCCGCCCGACCGGGCCAGCCGGTACATCCGCAGTACGTCATCGGCCCGTTTCCGCGCGCGCACAGACCCTCCACTCCCGCCAAAAACCGGAATGAAGGGTACCGGTTTGATTGTGCGGACTGATACCCGACACGGCCCACACCGTGCGAATTGAAGCTTCCGGGTACGTACCCGAGCACCTAGAGTCCGAACACGGCTGCGGCACCCTCGGGGGGAGGGGCAGGGGGCGACGGCCGCGGCTCACGGGGGTAGCCGCTGTCGTCGGCCGCAGCCGTACCCTCCGTTGTCAGTGGTGGCCCCTAGGGTCGGCCCAGGCTCGCGTGCGCGAGCCGGAGTCGACCGGGGGAGACCGTCGCCATGGAGTTCCGCATCGAGCGCACCGCACTGACCGACGCCGTGGCCTGGGCCGCCCGGGTGCTGCCCACCCGCTCGCCCGTCCCCGTGCTGGGTGGCCTGCTGCTGGAGGCGGCCGACGGGCGGCTGACCATCTCGGGCCTGGATTACGAGGCGTCCGCCCGCATCGAGGTGGCGGCGGAGACCGTACGGGCCGGGAAGGTGCTGGTCATGGGCCGTCGGCTGCTCGACGTCTGCCGGGTGCTGCCCGAGAAGGTGGTGGAGTGCGCGGTCGAGGGCTCACGGTTCTCGCTGACGAGCGACGGCGCCCGGTTCGGCCTCGCGGTGCTGCCCCTCGACGACTACCCGGCCCTGCCCCCGCTGCCCGCGGTGCTCGGTGAGGTGGACGCGGAGGAGTTCGCGGCGGCCGTCGCCCATGTGGCGGTGGCGGCGGGCCGGGACGACGCGCTGCCGACGCTGACCGGCATCCGGCTGGCGCTGGACGGCGACACGATGACCCTCGCCGCCACGGACCGCTACCGGTTCGCGGTGCGCACGCTCGCCTGGAAGCCCGGCGCGGACGGGGCGGCGGCCGATGTGGTGGTCTCCGCCCGCAGGCTCACCGAGATCGCCCGCTCCTTCGGTCCGGGCGGCGGCCTGGTCCGGCTCGCGCTGGACGGCGGCTCGGCCGGTTTCGAGCTGGCCGGGATGCGTACGACGGTGCGCCTGCTCGACGGACGGCTGCCGCGCCACGACAAGCTGTTCACCATGACCGGCGCGGTCACGGCGGAGACGGACCGGGCGCCCCTGGTCGAGGCCGTCAAGCGGGTCGCCGTGGTCGCGGAGGGCGGCAGCCCGCTCCATCTCACCTTCTCCGAAGGCTCGGTGCTGCTCCAGGCGGGCTACGAGGACGATGTCGCCTCTCAGCGCCTGCCGGCCGTGCTGGAGGGCGCGGTCGAGCTGACGGTCGCCTTCAACCCCGGCTATCTGATGGACGCCCTGGGCTCCTTCGGCACCCCCGTGATCAGGTTCGGTCTGATGGGCCCCGGCCAGCGCGCGATGGTCACCGGCCGGACGCCCGGGGCGGACACGGCGGACCCCCGCCCCACCACCCACCAGCACCTGCTGATGTCGGCCAAGCCGCTGCTCTAGGCCCTGTCTTCAAGCTGCCGTCGCCCGGCCTCCGGCCTCCGGCCGGACGACCGCAGTTTGAAGACAGGGCCTGGGGACGGTGCCGGGGCCCGCGCGCCCGGATCCCGATCCGCCAGCAGCCCGAACAGCCGCTGCTCCCGGTCGATCCGGGGCATCATGACCCCGTGCGGTGGAGCACCCATGACATCGAGATCCGCGGCGACACCGTGACGAAGCGGTACCGGAAGGGCGACGTCCGCGCCCTGCTCGACCGCGAGTGGCGGGCGCTGACCCTGCTGCACGGCCACGCGCCCGGCCTCGCCCCCGCGCCCCTCTCCGTCGACCGCGAGGCCGACCCGCCGACCGTGGTGATGTCACGGGTGCCGGGCGTTCCGCTGCGCGGAGCCCCGGTGGACGCGGCGCGCCTGGCGGCGCTGGCCGGGACACTGGACGCGATGTACCGGGCCGTCCCCCGCGACCGGCTGCTCCGGGTGCCGATGCGCCCCGGCCACGAGGCCGGGCTGATCGCGGACCTGCGCACCCGGTACGACCGCACCCCGGCGCCGGGCACCGGAACGGTGGTGCGCGAGGCTCTGCGCGAGGGCATGGCCTGGCTGGACGGCCGCCGGGACCGGGCCGCCGCGACGGACGGGCCCGCGCCGGTCTTCGGCGCCGGTGACGGCAACCTCGCCAACTACCTCTGGGACGCGGAGACCTCACGCATCGCGGTGGTCGACTTCGAGGACTCCGGCCGCAGCGACCGGGCCTTCGAACTCGCGGAGATCACCGAACACGTGTCGAGCTGGGTCGACGCGGGTGTCGGCGGCGGTGTCGATGACGGTGTCGGCGGCGGTTTGGATGCCGCCGCCTTCCTCGCCTGCTTCGACCTGACCGCCCAGGAGCGCGCCCGGCTGCGGGACTGCCGCCGTCTGCTGGCGCTGACCTGGCTGTTCATCCTCGCCGCCGCAGACCCCGCAGACTCCAGGAACCCGCCCGGTACGGACGAGCGGCAGGCGCTCCGGCTGCGCGCACTGCTGGGCTGACCGACCGGGAAGGTGGGGGCCGAGGAAGGAAAGCGGCCCCCACCGATCAACTCACCCGCTCAGCAGGTCACTTCGTGAAGATGAAGTACTGCCAGGCGCCGTGCGTGGTGGAGTTCACCGTGTCGCCCGAGGTGCCGTTCACGTACGAGGCGCGGACACGCATCCGGTAGCCCGTGTCGTGGGTGCCCTTCAGCGTCACGATGGACTTCCCGGCCGTGCCGAGCTTGAAGTACTGCGAGCCCGCGTCGTACCACTTGCCCTGGTAGTACAGCTCCAGGGACAGCTTGTGCGCGCGGTTCTTGTAGTACGTCATCGTCGTCGTGAAGACCGGGTCGGTCTTCTTGTGGAAGTACCGGTACGACGTCTTGCCGATCTTCGCCGTCTTGTACTGCTTGGCGATGGAGGTCGAGACCTTCACCTTGGCGTACGCGACCGACGTGACCTTCTTCGAGGTGTACCGGCCGTCGCCCTTGAACACCGCGGAGACGGTGGTGTCCCGGGTCATGTCGACCTTGGTCGACAGATTCCCCTTGGAGTCGACCTTGCCGGTCTTCACCAGCTTGTTCGGCTTGTCCGAGCCGAACGGGTCCACCCACAGCTCGACGGTGCGGTTCTTGTACGTCTTGCCGAGGTGCGCGGTGAACGTCACGTCGGTGCCGTACGCGTACAGCGCCTTGTTGTGGTTCAGGCTCATCGAGGTGACCGTGCGGGGCACGGCGACCTTGTCCGAGCCGGAGGCCGCGGAGTGGGTCGCGTCGCCCGCGTACGACACCTTGTACGTGACCTGGCCACCCGCGGTCGGGGTGTCGGTGAAGGAGAAGCTGCCGTCCGACTTGAGCGTCACCGCGGGCAGCGTCTTGCCCTTGGGCGACTCGATGTCGGTGCGCGTGACCGTGGCCTTGGCGCCCGCCGGGAACGCGCCCGTGGACTTCACCCGGCCGGTGACGGTCAGCTTCTTGTTCAGCGCCGACTTCGCCGGGGCGCTGACCGTGACGGTGGAGACCGACTTCACGGCGTCGGTGAGCACCCGCAGCGAACGGACGCCCGCGCTGTTCTCGGTGACCGCGAACAGCCTGCTGGTGTCCGGTGCCCAGGCCAGCCCCGCGTCCGCCAGGGTGTCCGCGCCGCTGCTGTTCCCGGTGTTGGGGAAGTCGTATGTGCGGACCGGCTTGGTGGTGCTGCCGGGCTTGTAGACGTAGACGTCCGGGTCGTACCAGGCGGACGAGCCCGCGGCGACCGTGCCGTTCGGGGCGATGTCGACCGCGTTGGGGTACGACGTGGACGCGTACGCGGTCCCCCGCGTGAGGTCCGCCGTGTTGTACGCCTGGTGCCGGTTCGGGGCCGCGCTGGCCACCACGATCTGCTTGCCGTCCGGGCTCAGCGCCAGGTCGCGCATGTTGCCCCCGTCGACGGAGGCGTGCGCGGTCCGCGTGGCCGTCCCCGAGGCGACGTCGTACACGGCCAGCTCCGCCGGGCTCTGCGTCTCGATGCCGGCGGCCAGCGTGCCCGGCGCGCCGGGCGTGGACGCCAGGGTCGGGGCGGAGAACCAGGTGCGGTCCTGGTCCTGGTCCAGGGTGACGACCGGCTCGGCGCCGGACAGGTCGAGCGAGCCGATGTTGCCCTCGCCCGCCGCCCCGTACCCGAACCAGAGCTTGCCGCCCGCCAGCGCCGGGTGCTTCGGGTCGGTGCCCTCGCCGGTCGCGTACCGGGCGGACTCCTTGAGCCCGGCCGTGTCGATGGTGACGATCGCGTCGGCGCCCGGGACGGCGGCGTACAGCGTGCCGGAGTCGGCGGAGAGTTCGAGGCCGGTCACGCCCGGCAGAGAGGCGATCGTGCCGATGACCGCGCCGTTGTAGTCGGCGACGAGCACCTTGCCGCCGGTCGGGTCACTGATGAAGACCCGCTTGTGCACACCGTCCGCGACGATGTCGCCGACCGACGCGGCGGGAAGGACCTTGCTGGAGTCGGCGGCGGCCGGATTCGCCGCCCCGCCGACCAGAACCACTGAGCTGAAGAGGACTGCGAGCGAGGTCGCGGCCGAGATTCTGCGCGTACGCAAAACGAGTTACCCCCACGGTAAGAGAGGGCCGCATGGCACCCGCAGATGAGAGCGGGGTGCGGCCCAGGAACGCAGGGTATGTCATGACGTCCACAAGTCGTACACATTTGCGGGGCCAGGGCACTCCCGACCCCGCGAAACGTCAGTTCGCCCAGGTGAGGAACGTGGTCCAGGCATCGGGAGCGACCTCGAACGTGGGGCCCTCGGGCACCTTGGAGTCCCGGATGTGAACAGCGTGGGTGCAGGCGGCGACCTCGATGCACTCGCCACCGCTGGAGCTGCTGTACGAGGACTTGTGCCAGTTGAAGGCCACCTCGATGCAGTTGCCGCCGCCACTGTCGCTGTAGCTGGACTTGAACCACCGCAGGGTGCTGGTCATTCCTTTACTCCTGCCAACCGCTTGATGAGGTCCAGCGATTCACGAGGACCCATGGCCTGTGACCGGATCTTCGCATAGCGCTGGGCGTACGTGCTCACCTTCCCAGGGTCGCTGATCAGCAGACTCTCATCCTGCGGCTCCAGGTAGATGAGTCGGTCGTGCTGAGGGGTCTCCACCAGCGTCATGCCGCCTCGGTCACCTGCGTACTCTCCGAACTTACCGCAGTCCAGAGGCAACACCAGGAGCGTTACGTTGCGGCGGCGAGCAAGGTCCGCGAGGTGTCGCATCTGCTCCCTCATGATCGAGGCATTGCCGATGACCCTGGTGAGCACGGACTCTTCGAGGATTAGCTCGATCATGGGCAGCGGATCCCGGTCGAAGAGCGCTTTGCGGAGCACGCGTGCCTCCACGAGCTGGTCCACCCGCTGGTCCGACAGCGGCGGGTAGCCGCCACCGATCAGCGCCCTGGCGTAGTCCTCCGTCTGGAACAGACCGTGCACGACGTGAGTCGCGTACAGGTGGAGGCTGATCGCGGCCTGCTCAAGCGGAGCGTGAGGCTTGAACTGCGGCGGATACGCCTCCATCCGCATGTACAACCGCGCTTGCTCGAACATGCCCAGGCCGTCCCCGAGCGCCCGCTCCAGCGCCACCAGCATGTCGTCGCTCGCCGGTTGCGCACACGTCTCCATGGCGCTCACCGCCGCCGCCGAGAAGCCGATCTCGTTTCCGAGTTGCTCCTGAGTCATCCTTTTCCGAAGCCGTGCCCTTTTGGCCACATCGGCCACCAACTTGGCTGTCGGACTCGCCGTTTCCTTGTTCTCCGCTCGTGCCATTGCGATCCCTTTTCGACTCAACCGGTCTCAACCGGTCACTACCCAGAACTGCCGGACTCAACTGAGTTTTACGGGAGTTCGCGCAGGTCAACGGCTATGCGACGCCCCTCGTCAGTCGAGTAAAACGCTAACCAATAGAGGCCAGACTGGTCCTGTGAATGCACAGAAAAGTGAACTGAACCTTGAGTGGATTCCTTACTCCGGATTTCAACTGCGCAAAGCAGGCGTGCACTTCGACGCCCTACGCGTGGACGGGGAAGACGGGCGTCGGCTGGCCTTGCTGATGGAGGCGATCACGGGCGGTGAGCCGGGGCCCGTCGTCGCCGAGGCGAACGGGCGGCGGGCGGTGTACTTTTTCGTCCCGGTAGGGAGCACGCTCGGCAAGGCGTGGCCTGCGGGGGTCACCCGGCTCAACACCACGGCGAACAAGGTCAGTTACGTACCGGTCCCGGCCCTGTGCGGACGGACATGGCCGCTGGCGTGGTACTTCCCGCCGACGAGGCCGGGCAGGTTCGTCCATGCGCTGTTGCTGCTCAACGCGGCTTCGGCGCTCCTGCGCTGAACGGCCTCGGGGAGCGCAT
This sequence comes from Streptomyces sp. NPDC057697, assembly GCF_042799335.1. Classification (NCBI taxonomy): domain Bacteria; kingdom Bacillati; phylum Actinomycetota; class Actinomycetes; order Kitasatosporales; family Streptomycetaceae; genus Streptomyces; species Streptomyces sp. NPDC057697. The sequence goes on from NZ_JBHVJA010000003.1 coordinate 585,760, forward strand.
CCGCTCAGTCGTCCTTCGTGTACGTGAGCCGCTCGCCGCTGTCGTTGTTCTCGCGGCTCAGGGTGCCGTCCGCGGAGAGGGTGAGCGTGGTGGCCTTGCCCGCCGTGCAGGAGGTCATGGGTTCGCCCGTGGTGACCGTGGAGGGGCCGACCTCGACGGGGCCGTCCGGGGAGGGCTCCGCGGTCAGGGTCGCCTGGAAGACGCAGTGGTAGGAGCCGCCGGTGTCGAGCGGGCCGTCTGCGGTGAGGGTGAGGACGTTCTCGCCCACCTTGCCCTGCTGGATGACGAGCTTGCGGGTGGAGTGACCGGCCGCGTTGTCGATGGCGCTCGACCAGGTGCCGAGGTAGCCGGACGGGATGCTGCCGTCGCCGCTCTTCTGGTCGTCGGTGGAATCCGGCGACGGGGAGCCGTCCGGGGAACCCGAGGACCCGCCCGAGGCGGACGAGGAGCCGGTGGGGGACGGGTCGGGGCGGGGCGGCTTGCCGTTCATGAGGGCGTAGACGGAACCGCCCGCCCCTATGGCCACCAGCACGGCGACGGCGATGAGCGCGATGGTCGGGCCCTTCCGGCGGCGGGCGGGTGCGGGCTCGGACTGCGCGGCGGTGGGGTACCCGGGGCCGAACGGGGGCGTGGGGCCGAACCCGGTCTGCTGGTACGGCTGTTGCTGCTGCGGCGGATAGCCGTACCCGGTCGGGGGCTGCGGGGGGCCGAAGCCCTGGCCGGGGTGCGGCGGGTAGCCGTAGCCGGGGGCCGGGGGAGGGGTCGAGGCTGCGGCCGCCGCGGGGTGGTGCGTGACGGGGGTGGCGGACGTGGTGGGCGCGGGCGCCGGGGGTCTCACGTCCGGCGCGGGGGCGGGCGCGGCCGCCGCCTCGTCCTCCGGGTCCTCCGAGTCCAGCAACTCCACCGCGTGGCGGCCGAGCTGGGCTATCAGCGCGGCGGGGAGCCAGGGCTCGGCCGAGTCGATGCCGCCCAGCCGGGCCAGGATCGCGTCGGTCGTCGGCCGGGCGGCCGGGTCCTTGTGCAGGCAGTCCCGGACGAGGCCGACGAGGGCGTCGGGGACGCCGGTCAGGTCCGGGTCCTCCTTGGCTATCCGGAACATCTGCGCGGCCGCGCCGCTGTCGGAGGCCCCGAACGGAAGCCGCCCGGTCGCGGCGTACGCCAGCACCGAACCCAGACAGAACACGTCGCACGCCGGGGTCACCCGCTCGCCCCGCACCTGCTCGGGCGCCATGAAACCGGGCGATCCGACCAGGGCCCCGGTGCGGGTGACGCTGCCGTCGGCGACGGTGTCGAGCGCGCGGGCGATGCCGAAGTCGATGACGCGCGGCCCGTCTATCGTCAGCAGGATGTTGGAGGGCTTGAGGTCGCGGTGGATGATCCCGGCGGCATGGATGGCCCGCAGGGCATGGGCGAGCCCGCTGCCCAGGATGTGGACCGAACGCACGGGCAGCGGGCCGTAGGCGCCGGAGACCGTCCCCTCGGGGGTGGTGCGGGAGCGGCCGGTGACGGTGGCGTGCAGAGAGGGCCCGGCGACGTATCCGGTGGCGACCCAGGGCACGGCGGCCTCGGTGTCCGCGTCCAGCACGGGGGCGGTCCAGGCGGAGCCGACCTGGCGGGCGGCCCGCACCTCGTGCCGGAACCGGTCGCGGAACTCCTGCTGCTCCGCCAGCTCGCCGCGGACCAGCTTGATCGCTACGGTGCGGCCGCGTTCGGACCGGGCCAGATAGACCTGGCCCATGCCCCCGGCACCGAGCCGGCCCAGCAGCCGGTAGGCGCCGATGACGCGCGGGTCCTGTGGCGACAGGCTCTGCATGGCGCTGAACGTCCTTCCCCGGGTGGGCACTGAGCGGTGCCTGGCGTGGCTCGCTCGATCATAGGGACCCACGCAACGCGTACCCGGGCCGGTTGCGGCTTCGGCCGGGTACGCGAAGAGGTCCGCCACGGAAGAGGCCGTACACCGGGCACCCGTTCCGGGCCGGTCCGCCCCCCCCGTTCGTGCGCCGACGACGCGACACCCGTTCCGGGGCGGGTCTGCCCCCGGTGCGTGCGTCGGGCATTCGTTCCGGGCCGGTCTGCCCCCGGCTCGTACGCCGGGCATTCGTTCCGGGCCGGTCTGCCCCCGGCTCGTACGCCGGGCATTCGTTCCGGGCCGGTCTGCCCCCGGCTCGTACGCCGGGCACTCGTTCCGGGGCCAGTCCGCCCCCGGCTCGTGCGCCGACGACGCGACACCCGTTCCGGGCCGGTCCGCCCCTCCCGCTCGTACGCCGACGACGCGACACCCTGCCCAGCGCAGCGCCCCACGCCATACAAGGTGGTCATGTCGGGCGGCTCCCGGCGCCGCCTACGCTCGCCGCATGACCCCTCATGCCCCTCATGTCGACCCCGCCGCCGGTGCGGCCGTGAAGGCCGCCGACCGCGCGCACGTGTTCCACTCCTGGTCCGCCCAGGGTCTGATCGACCCGCTCGCCGTCGCCGGCGCCGAGGGCGCGTACTTCTGGGACTACGACGGCAACCGCTACCTGGACTTCACCAGCGGCCTCGTCTACACCAACATCGGCTACCAGCACCCCACCGTCGTCGCCGCGATCCAGGAGCAGGCGGGCAAGCTCGCCACCTTCGCCCCCGCGTTCGCGATCGAGGCGCGCTCCGAGGCCGCACGCCTCATCGCCGAGCGCACCCCCGGCGACCTGGACAAGATCTTCTTCACCAACGGCGGCGCCGAGGCCGTCGAGAACGCCGTACGGATGGCCCGGCTGCACACCGGCCGTACGAAGGTGCTCTCCGCCTACCGCTCGTACCACGGCGCCACCTCCACCGCGATCAACCTGACCGGTGACCCGCGCCGCTGGCCCTCCGACAACGGCTCGGCGGGCGTCGTCCGCTTCTGGGCGCCGTTCCTCTACCGCTCGCCGTTCCACGCCGAGACCGAGGCCGAGGAGTGCGCCCGCGCACTCCAGCACCTGGAGGACACCCTCGCCTTCGAGGGCCCCGGCACGGTCGCCGCGATCATCCTGGAGACGATCCCCGGCACCGCGGGCATCATGACCCCGCCGCCCGGCTACCTCGCGGGCGTCCGCGAGATCTGCGACCGGTACGGCATCGTCTTCGTCCTCGACGAGGTCATGGCCGGGTTCGGCCGCACCGGCAAGTGGTTCGCCGCCGACCACTTCGACGTGGTGCCGGACCTGATGACCTTCGCCAAGGGCGTCAACTCCGGTTACGTACCGCTCGGCGGCGTCGCGATCTCCGCCGAGATCGCCGCGACCTTCGAGACCCGCGCCTACCCGGGCGGACTGACGTACTCCGGTCACCCGCTGGCCTGTGCGGCGGCCGTCGCCACCATCCACGTGATGGAGGACGAGAAGGTCATCGAGAACGCCGCGCACATCGGAGAGACGGTCCTCGGCCCCGGCCTGCGCGAACTGGCCGAGCGCCACCCCTCGGTCGGCGAGGTCCGCGGCCTCGGCGCGTTCTGGGCGCTGGACCTGGTCCGCAACAAGGAGACCCGCGAACCGCTGGTCCCGTACAACGCGACGGGCGAGGCCAACGCGCCGATGGCGGCCTTCGGCGCCGCGGCCAAGAAGCACGGCCTGTGGCCCTTCATCAACATGAACCGCACGCACGCCGTGCCGGCCTGCAACATCACCGAGGCCGAGGCCAAGGAGGGCCTCGCGGCCCTCGACGCGGCGCTGTCGGTCGCGGACGAACACACAGTGTGACCCGCTGCCGGGCGGCCCCACCGGGCGGCCCGGCAGCACGACGCCCCTCCCTGCCCGGATCCGGGCACAGCTGCCCTGGCTTAAGGTGACCGGAGCCGGAAATGGGGAGGGGCGCCATGTGCGCGAGCGGAGCTGTGACCCGCAGTACGCTGCGGCAGCAGATCGCGGACGCACTGCGTGACGAAGTGCTGGCCGGACGTCTGCAACCGGGGCGTGAGTTCACGGTCAAGCAGATCGCCGAGCAGTACGGGGTCTCGGCGACCCCGGTGCGCGAGGCGCTCTTCGACCTCTCCGCGCAGGGACTGCTGGAATCGGACCAGCACCGGGGCTTCCGGGTACGGGAGTTCACCGTCGCCGACTACCGGTCCCTGGTCGAGGCCCGCAGCCTGGTCATCGACGGGGTCATCCGCGGGATCTTCTTCGGCGCCGGGCTCTCGCCCGCGCAACGGGCGGCGTTCCGGGACTGCCTGGTCTCGGTGCGCCGCCGGGCCCAGGAGGCCGCGCGGGCGGCACGCGGCGGCGACCTCGACATACTCATCGGCTACGACCTGCGGTTCTGGCGCGAGCTGGGCGCGCTCGTGGGCAACACGTACATCAACGGCTTCCTGCACCGACTCCGCGTCCAGGCCTGGGTGTTCGCGGTGCCCTATCTGCGCCACGACCCGGCCGCCCGGGACTGGCTCTGGCACGGCCACGAGGATCTCGTCGCGGCGATCACGCTCAGCGACCACGACGCGGTGCGCACGGTGATGGACGACTACAACAGCCACGCGCTGAACTGGGCGGACCGGCTCGCCGCCGGAGAGCTCGAACATCCGGGGCGGCGGGAGCGCGCGGCCGGGCGGAGCCCGGAGGCGTAGGAGGCGCAGGTGGCGAAGGCCCTTGCCCGCCGCCCCCGCCCCCCCCTGGCCACTGTGCGCAACGCGCCCACCGCATTACGCTGTCTGTCCCGGCCTTCCGGAACACTCCGAACTCCCGGAGACTCCGAACCCCCGGAGACTCCGGACAACTGGATACCCCGAACATCCGAACATGCCGGACATCCGGACATCCGAACACCCCGATGCGTACCCGTGGGAGAGCGAGACTTCGTGGCCTGTGACCTGTGGCTGGTTCCCCTCGTCGACGTGCTGTGCCACAGCCCCGACAACCCGTTCGCCGAAGAGATAGCCGTCTACGACAAGGCGTTGGGCGAGGCCGGACTGCCGCCCGTCCCCGTGTACGCGTACATGCCGGGGCTGACGGGCGATGTCGCGCCGGTCGCGGGTTTCGACTACGACGCCCTGCATTTCCTCCGCCGCGCCTTCCTGCTCCAGCTCAGCGGATTCTCCGTCACGCCGGTCGGTGAACTGGGCGGTGACTACGAGCAGTTGCTGGAGATGTTCGAGGCGACGGCCCGCCAGTCCCACCTGGTCTGGCACTACGACCACGCCGGGGCGTACGTCCCGCTGGACTTCGCCGCCCCGCTCTCCGCCGACGACCTGCTGGAGGGCGGCGGCCCGCTCGGCTCCTCGCACGGCCTGCTGCGGGAGCTCCAGTACGTCGCCCCGTCCATCGGCATCGACCCGGCGAACCCGCCGCCGGCCCCGCTGCCGCCCGCCGCACCGACCTCCCTGGAGGAGCCGGCGGCCCCGATGCCGTACGACGACAGCCCGTTCGCCCGGGAACGGCACGTCTGGCTGGGCCTGCACGCGGCGGCCACCCGGAGCCTCGCCCAGGGCTCCATGATCATCTTCAGCTAGGGCCCGTCTTCGAAGTGCCGTCCTCCGGCCGGACCGGGACGGATACGGGATTGCTCCGGGCGGGCCGGGAGCAGTCGTGGGCGGGCCGGGGCCCGTCGTGGGCGGGCCGGGGGCAGTCGTGGGTGGGCCGGGGCTCCGGGGTCACCGCGGCGACTCCGGGGGGCGCTGGCGCGGCATGTTCGGCCGGGCCATCGTCTGGAGCGGGAACCGGCCGGGCAGCACCCCCTGGTCCTGGCGCCCGCTGTTCCCGCCGCCCGAGGACAGCGCCTGCATCCCCATCGGCGCGGGCCCGGCCCGGAACTCCACCATCCAGTCGGCGGTCTCGGTGCGCACCAGCTCCGTGATGTCCTCCGAGAACCGCCGCAGCACGCCCAGGCACCGTTCGGCCGCCTCGCTGGCCGTCCCCTCGGTCGGGCCGAGGACCTCCCGCACGGATTCCGACGCCCAGTCGAACTGGAGCACCTGGAGGCGCCGCTGCACGGCCTGGGCAGTGGCGAGACTCCTTATCCAGCCGGAGGTGAGGCCGAAGTACCGGTCGCTGGCCATGCTCGCGGCGCCCAGCAGCAGCGACAGATAGCCCCAGCCCGCCGCCCCGTGCAGCACCCCGGTCAGATCGAACAGCGGCAGCGCGGCGCCCGCCAGTGTCCCGGCCGCGGTGCCGACCCGCAGTGCCCTGGCCGCGCGGCGCTTCCACACCCGGTCGCCCAGGTACCAGTCGGCGGTGCGCAGCGCGTCGGCCTCGACCCAGCGGTACAGCTCGTCGAGGCGGTCGGCGGGTTCGCCCCAGTCGCCGAGCGGGAACGGCGCACCGGTCAGATCCCGGCCCCGGGCGCCCCGGCCGCGTGCGCCGGAGCCCGAACCGGAGGAACCGGCCGAGCCGGCCGAACCGGGCTCGTTGCGGGGCGGCCCTTCGGGCTGCATCTCCGGCTGGCTCACCGGGTACTCCTCTGCATTCTGCGTAGCGACGCCTGAAGCGGCGATGTGTGCGAGACGGCGGGGTGCTCACTGCTCTCCGGCGTGGCCGACAGTCCCGCGTGGGTAACCTTGCGTGACGACCGGTGTGCCTGCGTGTTCAGACGCGCATGCCCTTCCTACCGCCGAATGGTGGGCCGTGGGGTAGAAAACGCGGTATTCCCGGGTGCGCGGAGGCTGTGATCAGGTATAGGAGCGTGGCAGGCCCCGCTTGAAACTCACCCGAAAGAGTTGCGCGCCAGTGAGTGGGGCGCGCTGCCCGGTGACCACGTAGGCTCGGCGTACCGAAACATTTTGTCGTCGAATTGCCAGGAGTGACCGTGATTCCCGGTGGTGGTCAGCCCAATATGCAGCAGCTGCTGCAGCAGGCCCAGAAGATGCAGCAGGACCTCGCCGCGGCCCAGGAGGAACTGGCCAGGACCGAGGTCGAGGGGCAGGCGGGTGGCGGTCTCGTGAAGGCGACCGTCACCGGCTCCGGAGAGCTCCGCAACCTCGTGATCGACCCGAAGGCGGTCGACCCGGAGGACACCGAGACGCTCGCGGACCTCGTCGTCGCCGCGGTCCAGGCGGCCAACGAGAACGCGCAGCAGCTCCAGCAGCAGAAGCTGGGCCCGCTGGCCCAGGGCCTGGGCGGCATGCCCGGCCTCCCCTTCTGACGCGTCCGGGCCGGCCGGAGCGGAGCCCGCTCACCGGAGCCCGCTCGCCCAGGACGGCGCAGGGCAGCGCGGGGTAGCTCGGGACAGCTCAGACAGCTCAGACAGCTCAAGCACCTCAGGACAGCTCAAGCACCTCAGGACAGCTCAAGGAAAGGAAGGCGTTCCCGTTGTACGAAGGCGTGGTTCAGGACCTCATCGACGAGTTGGGCAGGCTGCCCGGCGTCGGTCCCAAGAGCGCGCAGCGGATCGCCTTCCACATCCTGCAGGCCGAGCCGACCGATGTGCGCCGGCTCGCCCACGCACTCCTGGAGGTCAAGGACAAGGTCCGGTTCTGTTCCGTCTGCGGCAATGTCGCCCAGCAGGAGCAGTGCAACATCTGCCGGGACACGCGCCGGGACCCGTCGGTGATCTGTGTGGTCGAGGAGCCGAAGGACGTCGTCGCGATCGAGCGGACCCGTGAGTTCCGGGGCCGGTACCACGTACTCGGCGGCGCGATCAGCCCGATCGAGGGCGTAGGCCCGGACGACCTGCGCATCCGAGAGCTGCTCGCCCGCCTCGCGGACGGCTCGATCACGGAGCTGATCCTGGCGACGGACCCCAACCTGGAGGGCGAGGCCACCGCGACGTACCTCGCGCGGATGGTCAAGCCGATGGGCCTGCGGGTCACCCGGCTCGCCAGCGGTCTGCCGGTGGGCGGCGACCTGGAGTACGCGGACGAGGTCACTCTGGGCCGCGCCTTCGAGGGGAGGCGCCTGCTCGATGTCTGACGCCCACCCATCCCCGGGCACCCTCCTGACGGCGCTCCCCGTGCCGCCGGCGCTTCGCGCGGCGACGCCGCTCCCCGTGACGACGGCGCTTCGCGCGGCGGGTTCCGTGAGTGTCGGCGGGACTGTTCGCGCGGCGGGTTCCGTGAGTGTCGGCGGGACTGTTCGCGCGGCGCGTTCCGGGAGTGTCCGCAGGACCGTTCCCGCGACGGTTTTCACGACGGCTTCTCCGGTCGTTCCCGCGACTCACGGCGGCTTTACGTTCAGCGACGCTATGTTCTACTCACCGTTCGCGACCGTGCCCACGGGAGGTCCCCTCGATGTCTGACGCCACGCTGAACTCCGTCACGCAGGACCCGGACGACTTCGCCGTCCAGATCGCCGACCAGATCAAGACGTTCATCGTCGCGGTCACCGAGGTGTCCAAGGTCGAGGAGCCCGAGGAAGCCGTTCCCGTCCTGCTGCTCCAGATCTCCCAGCTCCTGCTGGCGGGCGGCCGGCTCGGCGCGTACGAGGACATCCTCCCCGACGAGCGCTACGAGCCGGACCTGGGCGCGGAGCCGGACGCGGACGGCCTGCGCGAGCGGTTCGCCGCCCTGCTGGAGCCGATCGACGTCTACTCCGAGGTCTTCGACCCGTACGAGCCCCGCAAGGCCCCGGTCCCGGCCCGGATCTCCGACGACCTGGCCGACCTGGTCACCGACCTGCGCCACGGCCTGGCCCACTACGAGGAGGACCGCACCACCGAGGCGCTGTGGTGGTGGCAGTTCTCCTACTTCTCCAACTGGGGCTCCACCGCCTCCGCCACCCTGCGCGCCCTCCAGTCCCTGGTCGCCCACATCCGCCTCAACCAGCCCCTCCAGGAGCTGGACGGCCTGGACACCGACTCGGAGACCATCGACGACGACCTCGCCGAAGAGGCGGGCCGCGTGATGGCCGAGGAGATCGCGGGCCCCCTGGGGCTTCGGCCGGTTCAGTAACGCGCCGCTGATCCGTAGCGGCGCCCGGTTGCGTAGCCGTAGAAAATTTCGTGCCGTTGTCGGTGCGTGTTGCTAACCTCCCGATGATCTGTGGTTGTCACAGAAAGTGATGGGGAGGGACGTATGCGTCAGATCATGGGTGCGGGGCGTCGAAGAACGGCGCGGCTGGGGGCGTTGTCGCTGGTCGCCGGGGTGGTGCTGACGACGCAGGGGACGGCGGTCGCGGTCGCCGACCCGGCTCCGGAGCAGTCGTGGGCCTCGCAGCTGGAGACCGGCAGCCGGGCGTGCGGGGCGGGGGAGCCCCAGGCCTACGTCCGTACCGTTCCACCGCTGCGTGCCGTGCTGTCCGACCCGGTGAACGGCGGGCAGCCGGGCGCGCCCGCGGTCGCGGCCGAGTTCGAGGTGTGGTGGTCGGCCGATGGCGGCGTCGAGCGGCGCCGGCTGACCACGACCTCCAAGCCCCAGGGTTCGGTCTTCTCCTGGCAGTTGCCCGAGGAGATCGGAATCCCGGCCGACACCGCGATTTCGTGGCATGTGCGCGCCCTCAGCGAGGGGAAGACCTCGCCCTGGAGCTCCGAAGGCGCGGGCGCTGCCTGCGTGTTCGTGTACGACCGTACGGTCCCCGCGGCCCCGGCGGTGTCGTCCGCCGACTATCCGGACGGTGACGACTGGACGGACGGCGTCGGGGTGCACGGCACCTTCCACATCACTTCGCCGTCCGAGGACGTCGAGTCCTACCAGTACACCTTCCTGGGCGGCCCGCAGCTGACCGTCCAGGCGTCGGGCCCGGACCGGGCGGCGGACATCGACTACCTCCCGGAGTCGTCGGGCCTTCACATGCTGACGGTCCAGGCGTTCGACCGCGCGGGCAACGGCAGCACGCCCACGAATTACCAGTTCCGGGTGGGCTCCGGGCGGGCACCGGCCGCGCACTGGAAGCTGGACGACGCGGCGGGCTCGCACACGGCAGCCGCGGAGGCCGGTCCGGTGGCCCGTGCCGGAGCCGGAGCCGCGTTCGGCGCCGGTGCGCCGTCGGGCACGGGCATGACCTCCTCGGTGAGCCTGGACGGGACGGAGGACGGCTTCGTGACGCCCGACGCCCCGGTCGTTGCGGCGGACGGGACCTTCACGGTGGGGGCCTGGGTGCGGCCTGCCTCGGTGGACGGCACCCGGACCGTGGCCAGTCAGGACTCCGGGCAGGGGGCCGCGTTCACGCTGGGCCTCCGGCAGGCCGGCGGCAAGCCGGTCTGGTCGTTCGCCGTCGGCGGCACGACGCTGACCGGGGGCGAACCCGGGGCGGGCGAGTGGGCCCATGTGCTCGGGCGGTACGACGCCCGTACGGGCAAGGCCCGGCTGTACGTCAACGGCAAGGCGGTGGGCGATGAGCGGACCGTGACCCCGGTGGCGGGCGACGGGGACTTCCAGATCGGCCGGGCACGGGGAGCCGCCGGCTACCGGGACCACTGGCGGGGCGAGGTCGGCGAGGCACAGGTCTTCGACCGTGTGGCGGTGCCGGCCGAGATCGAGCGGCTCGCCGCCCGTAAGGCGGAGCTGCTCGGCCATTGGGCGCTGGAGACGGCTCCCGGCGGCATCAGCGCCGAGTCGAACGGCGGTCAGCCACTGAAGCTGGGCCAGGGTGCCTCGATCTTCCGGCTGGACGGGACGTGCGATCCGGCGGACCCCGACTGCAACCCCGGGGACTGGCCCCTCGTGGACGAGGGCCATCTGAATCTGAACGGTGTCTCGGGCCACGCGGCCACGGAGAAGCCGGTCGTCGACACCGGCGAAAGCTACACGGTGAGTGCGACGGTGCGGCTGGCCGACCAGGAGCCGGACCACCCGATGACCGTCCTCTCACAGGGAGGGGCGCACGGCGACGCCTTCAAGGTCCGCTACGAGCCGTCCACGTCCAGCTGGGAACTGGTGGTGACCGACGCGGACGAGCCGGGAGCCGCCGAGACGACGGTCGCCCGGTTCGTGGAGCCGGACGGCGGCCAGGGCGGGGGGCACCGGATCGCGGTGGTCCGTGACGTCGCGGCGGGCCGGATCACCCTCTTCGTGGACGGTTACGCCAAGACCGCGGGCGTCGCCGAGTTCCGTGGTGGCTGGACGAGCGGCGGCGGCCTCCAAGTGGGCCGGGGCCGTACGGCCGACGGGTGGGGCGAGTATCTGCACGGGGCCGTGGACCAGGTCCGGGCCTTCTCCGGCGCGCTCACCAACAGCGAGGTCGCAGCTCTCTGGTAGCCCGCCGCCGTCCGTCAGCCCGCCGCCGTCCGTGGCGTGCGGACCGCGCGCCCGGGGCAGGGTGACCGGGCGTACGGACCCGGCGCATGGACCCGGCGTGCGGACCGGACGTGCGGGCTGGGCGCACGGACCTGCCGCACGGACCGGGCGTGTGGGCTGGGACACATACGGGAGTGCGGGCCATTTCGGCGGGCAGCAACTCTGTACGAGCGGTCCGGAACGACTCGCTGATGATCACGTGCTGAGCGGGACATCTCACCATGTGGTATCAGCGAGGCGTTTCCGGGCTGCTCGTTAAACTGAGTCGACCGCAGTAATGGACTGAGCGAGGAGCGCACGTGGGCCTTGTCGTGCAGAAGTACGGAGGCTCCTCCGTAGCCGATGCCGAAGGCATCAAGCGCGTCGCCAAGCGAATCGTCGATGCCAAGAAGAATGGCAACCAGGTGGTTGTCGTGGTGTCAGCGATGGGCGACACGACGGACGAGTTGATCGATCTCGCCGAGCAGGTATCCCCGATCCCTGCCGGGCGTGAGTTCGACATGCTGCTGACCGCCGGAGAGCGGATCTCCATGGCCCTGCTGGCGATGGCGATCAAAAACCTGGGCCACGAGGCCCAGTCGTTCACAGGCAGCCAGGCGGGCGTCATCACCGACTCGGTCCACAACAAAGCGCGCATCATCGATGTGACGCCGGGCCGTATCCGTACCGCGCTGGACGAGGGGAACATCGCGATCGTCGCGGGGTTCCAGGGCGTGTCCCAGGACAAGAAGGACATCACCACCCTCGGACGCGGCGGCTCCGACACCACCGCCGTCGCCCTCGCGGCCGCGCTGGACGCCGAGGTCTGTGAGATCTACACCGATGTGGACGGTGTCTTCACCGCCGACCCGCGGGTCGTGAAGAAGGCCCGGAAGATCGACTGGATCTCCTTCGAGGACATGCTGGAGCTGGCCGCGTCCGGCTCCAAGGTGCTGCTGCACCGGTGCGTCGAGTACGCACGCCGCTACAACATCCCGATCCACGTCCGTTCGTCCTTCTCCGGACTGCGCGGAACCTGGGTCAGCAACGAGCCGCAAGGGGACCAGAAGGTGGAGCACGCGATCATCTCCGGAGTCGCCCATGACGTCTCCGAGGCCAAGATCACCGTCGTCGGCGTGCCCGACAAGCCGGGCGAGGCCGCCGCGATCTTCCGCACCATCGCGAACGCGGAGATCAACATCGACATGGTGGTGCAGAACGTCTCCGCCGCGTCGACCGGGCTGACCGACATCTCGTTCACGCTGCCCAAGGCCGAGGGCCGCAAGGCCATCGACGCCCTGGAGCGCAACCGGGGCGCCATCGGCTTCGACTCGCTGCGTTACGACGACCAGATCGCCAAGATCTCCCTGGTCGGCGCCGGTATGAAGACCAACCCCGGGGTCACGGCGGGCTTCTTCGAGGCGCTCTCGGACGCCGGTGTGAACATCGAGCTGATCTCGACGTCCGAGATCCGTATCTCGGTGGTCACCCGCGCCGACGACGTCATCGAGGCCGTGCGCGCCGTGCACACCGCCTTCGGTCTCGACAGTGACTCGGACGAGGCCGTCGTCTACGGGGGCACCGGCCGATGACCGCGCGCCGTCCTTCGCTCGCGGTCGTCGGCGCGACCGGGGCGATCGGCGGCGTCATGCTCCAGATCCTTTCGCAGCACGCGGATGTCTGGGGCGAGGTGAAGCTGATCGCCTCGCCGCGTTCGGCCGGCCGCAAGCTGGTCGTGCGCGGTGAGGAGACCGAGGTCCTCGAACTCACCGAGGACGTCTTCGACGACGTGGACGTGGCGCTGTTCCTGGTGCCCGACGACGTCTCCGCGCGGTGGGCGCCGATCGCCGCCGCCAAGGGCACGGTCGTCATCGACGACTCCGCCGCGTTCCGGCTGGACGCGGACGTCCCGCTGGTCGTGCCCGAGATCAATCCGCACGCCGTACGGATCAGGCCGCGTGGCATCGTGGCCAGCCCGAACTGCACGACGCTCGCGCTGATCGTCGCGGTGGGCGCGCTGCACGCCGAGTTCGGCGTGCGGGAACTGGTCGTCTCCTCGTACCAGGCGGTGAGCGGGGTGGGCCGGGACGGTGTCGCGGCCCTGCGCGAACAGCTGTCGCTGGTCGCCGGTACGGAGCTGGGCACGAACCCCGGCGATGTGCGCCGGGCCCTGGGCGACACGGAGGGCAGCCCCTTCGCCGCGCCGGTGGCCCTCAACGTGGTGCCCTGGGCGGGTACCGACGCCGGGGACGGCTGGTCGTCGGAGGAGCTGGCGATCCGCGAGGAGTGCCGCAAGATCCTCGACCTGCCGAGCCTGCGGGTCGCGGCCACCTGTGTGTACGTTCCCGTCATCGCGACGCACTCGATGTCCGTGCATGCCCGGTTCGAGAGCGAGATCGCGGTCGAGCGGGCCCACGAGATCCTGGCGACGGCACCGGGCGTGGTGCTGTACGACAGCCCGGCGGCGGGGGACTTCCCGACGCCGTCCGACGTCGTCGGCACCGATCCGACCTGGGTCGGGCGAGTGCGCAGGTCACTGGATGATCCGCAGGGTCTGGAGCTGTTCGTCTGCGGCGACAACCTGCGCAAGGGCGCGGCGCTGAACGTGGCTCAGATCGCCGAGTCGGTGGCCGCGGAGTTCCCCCGCACCTGATCGAAGTCGCCCCGGTCCTGATCGCACCTGGTTTGTACGCATTCTGTGAATGCCCTGTGAGTAAGTTGAAAGCCTCAACCTCTTGAGCTGGGGTGTTTCCATATCCGACGATGGCTTTCGGCCCGCTGCAACCACTGGCCGGGGCGTGTGCGTCTATGCGGTCACCTCTGGCGCGGCGAGGCGCACATTCGGGGCATTTGGGGAAGAGCAGGTACGTATGAGGGCATGTCGCACAGCGCCGAACGCGGTGGCGCGCGCGTACAACCCTGACGGGGGGCAACGTGTCCAACTGGCGTGGCAGAGGTTCTCGATATCACAGTGGTGGGCCCCTTGCGCGGCGCCTCGGTGCGTCCGCTGCGGCGGCCCCGCGCACCCGGCGGTATGCCGGTGATTGCGCCCATGCCCGCTGCTCGCTCCACCCGGCTGCCCTCGCAGCGCGAGGGTGCTGAGGAGAGCGTGGCTGCCGGAACCACGGTCGACCATCTCACCGAGACCTACCGCGCCCACTACCGTTCGCTGCTCGGCCTCGCCGCCCTGCTCCTGGACGACACGGCCTCCTGCGAGGACGTGGTGCAGGAGGCGTTCATCCGCGTGCACTCGGCGCGCAACCGGGTGCGGGACCCGGAGAAGACGCTGGCGTATCTGCGGCAGACCGTCGTCAACCTCTCGCGCTCCGCGCTGCGCCGCCGCATCCTCGGCCTGAAGCTGCTCTCCAAGCCCATGCCGGACATGGCGAGCGCGGAGGAGGGCGCGTACGACCAGCTGGAGCGGGACGCGCTGATCAAGGCGATGCGGGGGCTCCAGCGGCGCCAGCGGGAGGTGCTGGTGCTGCGTTACTTCGCGGACATGACGGAGGTCCAGGTGGCCGAGACGCTGGGGATATCCCTGGGTTCGGTCAAGGCCTACGGCTCCCGCGGGATCGCGGCACTGCGCGTCGTGATGGAGGCGCAGGGATGAGCCGCGGCGACCGCGAGAACGCGTACGAGGGCACGAGCGCGAGCGCGTACGAGAGCGCAAACGAGAACGAGAAGGCGAACGGTCCCGGGCGTGAGCAGCCGAGTGGGTGTCCTCGGACGGACCGGACTGGAATCGGGATTGTGAACGACGGGCCGGACGAGCTGAACGAGCCGGGCGGGGCGGATGGGCCGGGCAGGTCGGACGGATCGGACGCGCTGGACGGGGCGGATGGGCCGGGCAGGTCGGACGGGTCGGATGCGCTGGACGATTCGGCTGGGGCTGACGGGGCTGACGTGACCACTGGGGCTCGCGGGGCTGGGGTGCCTGGGGTGCCTGTCGGGAGGGAGGCGACTGCCGGGACCGAGGCGTCCGCCGAGACCGAGGTGATCACGACGACCGCCCCCGGGACCACTGCGGCCGTCGAGACCGCCGAGACCGCCGAACTCGCCACCCTGAGCAATCTCTTCGGTTCGGGCCGGAGGACGGGCCGGACCGACGGCCCAGGTGCCGGGAGCGACGCCGGCAGCGGCACCGGTGCGGGCCTCGACGAGGCCGCCCTCCGCCGCATGCTGCACGGCGTCGTCGAGAACATCGAGCCCAGCGACGGCACGCTCGACCATCTGCAACGCGCGGTTCCCGTCCGGCGCGCCAAGCGGCGCCAGGCCGTCGTCGGCCTGGCAGCAGCGGCGCTGCTCATCGGCACCGCGGTACCCGCCTTCGTCCATGTGGCGAACTCCGACGGTTCGAACGCCGCCGACCCCGCGATAGCCGGACACGGCGAGCAGGCGCAGGGCGGCAACGGCGTCGACACCGGCTCGCAGTCCGGCGGCAAGAACAGCAGCGGCAGCACCGAGGGGCAGGCCGACGGCGGCCCGAACCAGCCCACGAGCACGGCCAGCCCCGCCGACAGCCGTGGCCAGGGCGAGGACGGGCACCTGTCCGGCGGGATCGCCGATCCGAGCAGCTCCGCGATGGTCGCCATGCCCGCCTGCGACCCGGGACAGCTCGGTGTCGCCTCGGCCGAGACCGGCGCGGCCGGTGCCGACGGCACGGTCTACGGCACCTTCCGGATCGCCAACGTCTCCGGCACGGAGTGTGCGGTGAGCAGCAGCGGAAGCGTGGGCTTCCAGGCGATCGGCGCCGCCGACCCGGCCAGGATCGCGGTCGTCCACCACACCGCGGGCGACGCGGCGGCCGGACTGCCCGATCCTTCGCAGGAGCAGGAGACGGTGCTGCTGAAGCCGTCCATGGCGTACGAGGTGAAGTTCGCCTGGGTGCCCAAGGACACCTGCCCGACCGTCGGGGGCTCGCCGAGTCCGACACCGACCGAGGACGCGGGCGGGGCGGGCGGCGCCGCGGCTGCCGGTACCGGCGCGGGGAATGGTGAGGGGACGTCGGACACCGTCGCGCAGTTCGGCAGCGAGGACGGCGGGGGTACGCAGGACGGCAGTGTCTCCGTGATGCACACGCCGGAGCCCGGGGCGCCGGTCGCCGAGACGAAGATCGACAACGCCTGCTCGGGCACGATCTACCGGACCGGGGTGCTGGCCCCCGCGACGTGAGGCCGCGCACCGCCCGCCAGGAGCACGGCAGCCGCCCGGCAGGCGCACAGCGGCCGCACGACAGGTGCACCACAGCGCATATCCATGAGGGGCCCGCCGGATCGACGATCGACCGGCGGGCCCCTCATGGATACATATGTGTCTCAGACGGTTTCGGTACCCACGCCGTCCTTGCCCGCTCCGGCCCCGGCCTTGACGTCGGCCTTGTCGTCGGCCCCGGCCCCGGCCCCGGACGCAGCCCCCGCCTCGGCTGAAACATCCGCCTTCGCGGTCGCGGCCGGGGCCACGCCCGCCTCCGCGGCCGTATTCGCATCCGCATCCGCACCCGCATCCGCGCCCGCGCCCGTGTCCTCGGTGAGGCCCAGTTGCAGGTCGCGTGCTGCCTCGGCCTCGCGGCGGACCAGCCGGAACCACATGAAGAGCACGAACCCCGCGAAGACGAACCACTCGCCGGTGTAGCCGAGGTTCTGGAAGGCCTTCAGGTCCAGCCCGGTGCCCTGGGCCACGGCGGCCGGTACGGGGCGCAGCGCGCCGGCGCCCTTGCCCCCGGCGCCGCCGTCGGCGTCCTGGAGGGTCACCCATGCGTCGTACACGTCGTAGGGCACGAGGTTGACGAGCGACGCGGCGCTGATCATGCCCAACTGGCCGTCGGGAAGCCCGCCCGCCGTGTCGACACCCGCGGTACCGGTGTTCTCGGACGCCTGGAGGTCACCGGTCACCGTGACCGTGCCGGTCGGCGCGGCGGGCACGGCGGTGTGGCCGGGCTTGCCGGGCAGCCAGCCGCGTACCACCGGCAGGGCCTTGCCGCTGTCCGTACGGAGCATGTTCAGTACGTAGAAGCCGCTCCTGTCGTCCAACTCCCGTCCGGGCACCAGGAACTGGTCGGCGTACCGGCCGGTGGCGGTGGCGGGGCGGCCCGAGGTCACCGTGTCGACGGGCAGGAGCTCATCGAGAGGCTTCGCGGGCCTCGTACCCGGAGCGGGCTGCTTCTCGGCGGCGTCGTGCGTCTGCACGCGGTCCTCGAAGCGGCCGAGCTGCCAGGTGCCCATGAACACGCAGAACGGGATGGCCAGCACGACGAAGAGGTTGATTCCCCACCATCGCGGGGTCAGCAGGAACCGGTACACCCCTCCACGGTACGGTCCCCGCTCCGGCCGCCCGGAGCGGGGTGCCACCGGCGGGAGCCCCCGGCCCGGCCCGTCCGCTACACGGTGGTCGGGCCCGGCTCCGGAGCCAGGTGGCGCCGGGCGAAGTCCAGTTCCAGGCGGACCTGCTTGATCCGCTCCTCCACGACGAGCGAACCGTGTCCCGCGTCGTAGCGGTACACCTCGTGCACCGCGGCCCGGTCCTTCAGCCGGTCGACGTAGTTCTCCACCTGGCGGATCGGGCAGCGCGGGTCGTTGACGCCCGCGGAGATGTAGACCGGCGCCCGGACCGCGTCGACGTACGTCAGCGGGGACGAGGCCTCGAAGCGCTCGGGAACCTCCTCCGGCGTGCCGCCCAGCAGCGTCCGGTCCATCGCCTTCAGGTCCTCCATCTCGTCGTGGTACGCCGTGACGTAGTCGGCGACCGGGACCGCCGCCAGGCCGAGGGCCCAGTCGTCCGGCTGCGTACCGAGGCCGAGCAGGGTCAGATAGCCGCCCCAGGAGCCACCGGACAGGACCAGCCGCTCCGGGTCCGCGAGGCCGGACTTCACGGCCCACTCCCGGACCGCGGCGATGTCCTCCAGCTCGATCAGGCCGACCCGGTGCTTGAGCGCGTCCGTCCAGGCGCGGCCGTAACCGGTGGAGCCTCGGTAATTGACCCGGACGACCGCGAAGCCGTGGTCCACCCAGGCGGCCGGACCGGAGGCGAAGGCGTCGCTGTCGTGCCAGGTCGGGCCGCCGTGGATCTCGAAGACCGTGGGGAACGGCCCCTCGGCCGGGGCGGCGGGCCGCTGCACGAGTGCGTGGATCCGGCCCCCGGGCCCGTCCACCCACGCGTCCTCCACCGGCACGGACGCCGGGGCCTTCGGGCCGGGCGGATCGAGCACCACCGCGCCCGAGGTGGACCGGATGACCGGCGGCTGCGCGGCGGAGGACCACAGGTACTCCACGGTGCCGTCCGGCCGGGCCGTGGCTCCCGACACCGAGCCCGCGGGGGTCTCCACCCGGACGGGGGCGCCGCCCGCCTCCGGCTCGTACCGCCACAGGTCGCTGCGGGCCTCGAAGCCGTGCACGATCAGCAGCGCGGAGGCGTCCGGATACCACTCGGCGACCACGTCACCGGGCAGATCGATCGCGAGCTCCGTCTCCTCGCCCGTGGTCGGATCCCAGATCATCGGCTCCCAGCGCCCCCGCCGCTGGTGCCCGACCAGGAGCCGGGTGTCCCCGGCGACGGGGGCGAAGCCCAGCACGGACAGCCCCAGCTCCTTCGTACCGCCCTCGGTGTCGTCCAGCTCGGCGACCGTCGTCCCGTCCGGCCGCACCACGCGCAGCGCGGAGTGCATCGCGTCGCCGTGCTCGGTGTGCTCCAGGGCGATCAGCGTGCCGTCATGGCTGAGGTCACCGACGCCCGCCGACTCGCGGTGGCGGTAGATCTCCACGGGCGCCGCCCCGGGCCGCACGACGTGGACCGTCGTCCCGTCCTCGTCGGTCGAGCGGCCGACCACCGCCGTGCCGTCCCGGCCGATCGCGAGCCCGGCCGGGTAGGAGGGGGCGAGGCCGGGCGTCGCCGGCTCGTCCACCACCGCGCCCGGCCCGCCCGCGCCGCCGCCGTGGAACGGCTGGCGCATCCACACCCCGAACTCGTCGCCATCGGTGTCGTCGAACCACCAGACCGACTCCCCGTCGGGCGTCAGCACCCCGTCCGTGGTGCCGTTCGGCCGGTCGGTCACCTGGCGCTGCTCGCCGGTGGCGCGGTCCCAGGCGTACAGCTCGTAGGTGCCCGTGGCATTGGAGACGAACAGCGCGCGGTCGGGGGCGTCCTCCGCCCAGTCGGGCAACGACACGCGCGGCGCCCGGAAGCGCTTCTCCCACTCCGGGACGGAAGCGTGGGCCTGGGCGGAAGGGGCCGTCGTCGGGCCATTGGTCTCAGTCATGTCCCCCATTCTGCGTCGGAACGCCGACAATTCGTTCGCCTCGTCCTCAGCCTGTGGATAACCTCCCGGCATGCATGCATCGACCCCTGCCGACTGGCACGAGGCAAACCGCGCGCACTGGGACGAGCGGGTCCCGATACACGCCAGGAGCGACTTCTACGACCTCGACTCCTTCCGCGCCGGCAAGGACGCCCTGCGCGACTTCGAGCTCGCCGAGGTCGGGGACGTCACGGGCAAGTCGCTGCTGCACCTCCAGTGCCACATCGGGGTCGACACCCTTTCCTGGGCCCGGCACGGCGCCGCACAGGTCGTGGGCCTGGACTTCTCCGAACCGGCCATCGAGACCGCGCGCGCCCTGGCCCGTGAGCTCGGCTTCGGCCAGGACCGGGCGGCGTTCGTCGCGGCCGACGTGCACGACGCGGCGCAGGCCGTCCCCGACTCGTCGTACGACATCGTCTACACCGGGATCGGCGCGCTGAACTGGCTGCCCGACATCCGTCGCTGGGCCGAGACCGCCGCCTCGCTCGTGGCGCCGGGCGGCTTCCTCTACCTCGCCGAATTCCACCCGATGACGGACTGCCTCGACGACGCCACCGGGACGAAGGTCGAGCACGACTACTTCAGCCGCGACGCCTGGGTGGACGAGACGCCCGGCACGTACGCGGACTTCGACGCGCCCACCGTCCACAACCGCAGCGTCGAGTGGCAGCACCCGATCGGTGAGGTGGTGTCGGCGCTGGCCGCCGAGGGGCTGCGGATCGAGTTCCTGCACGAGCACGACGCCTCGCTCTTCGCCCGCTTCCCGACGCTGGAGCGGCAGAGCGACGGCTTCTACCGCTTCCCCGCCGACCGGCCGCGCATCCCGCTGATGTACTCCATCAAGGCGTCGAGGGCCGCCGATTCCTGAACCGCGGCCGATTGTCAGTGGTGGGGTCCAGACTCGGACCCATGACGACGACTGCCGATCTGCGCGAAGTGGCGGAGACGTACTGGAGCGCGGCCGATGCCCGCGACTGGGACGCCTTCGCCGCGACGTTGGCCGACGAGGTGCTGTACGAGCTGCCGCAGACGCGCGAGCGGATCCGGGGGAAGGACCGGTACCTGAGATTCAACCGGGAGTACCCCGGCGACTGGCGTGTCCGAGTCGAGCGCGTGGTGGCCGACGACCAGGGACGGCAGGCCGCCGTCCGCACGCTCTTCACGGTCGGCGGCGAGGAGTTGCACGCCATCCACTTCTTCGTGTTCGACGCGGCGGGGCGGATCAGCGGAATCACCGACTTCTGGCCCGAGCCGTACGAGCCTCCGTCGGGCCGGGAGCATCTCGTCGAGCGGTACTAGCCTGCGCCCGAGGGTCCGCTTCGAGTCTGCGCCTGACGACCTGCTTCGAATCCGGGCCCGAAGGTCCGCTCCCGGGCCGTGGTGGCGCGAGGTCCTGGACGGGCCCGCTCACCCGAGCGCGAGGCTAGCCGTTTTCCCGGCCCGGCAGAGGTGCACCGTTCAGGAAGGCGCGGTAGGGCTCGACGGCATTCGGCTCGATCTCGGGGTCGTCGGGGCCGTAGCGGGTGTCGGTGCGATCCCGCTTCGGTCCGGAGATCCAGAACTCCTCGTCGGTCTGCACGTCGTAGAAGTTCGCATCGGACATTCCCCCTGCCCGGCGCAGTGTCCTCCCGCGAAAGTACGCGGTGCTCCAGGTCTTCGAGAAGTTCACCCACCCGATCCACGAGGGCCCGCGGTCGGTGTTGTAGCCGCTCTTCAACTGCACGAACATGAGGCGTTGAGGCATGCGCTCAGGGTCCTGCACGGGCCGCACCCGTGCCAGCCATTTTGCGGGCGCCCACGAGATCTTGCCCGCAGTGGCAGTGGCAGTGGAGTGGCAGTCGCCGTCGCTGTCATCGGCCGTCGGTCGTTGGCCGTTGGTCGTCAGTTGTCGGACGGGCTTGGAACCCTGGGGCCCGAGCGGTCCCACCCGGGGGCGCGGACGTCGACCGTCAGGGTGTTCATCTCGACCTCCTCGCCGCAGGTGCGACAGATCCACGCCGCATCGAGATCGTGCGCATGCGCGGCCACCTGCCCGTCCATCGGCTCGTCCGCGTGGACGTCGGCCGACACGTCCGCGTGCGTACTCGGTTCGTGGAGCATGACCACCGGCCGGTCCTCCCGTACCCACCGATCGCCCCAGTCCAGCAGCGCCCGGATGACCGGAGCGAGGTCACGGCCCGAATCGGTCAGGTGGTACTCGTAACGCGGCGGGCGTTCGTTGTAGGGCCGACGCTCCACCACTCCCGCCTGTTCCAGTGAGCGCAGGCGTGCCGCGAGCCGGTCGCGGGGCGCGCCGGTGTTGCGGGCGATCGCCTCGAACCGGTGGTTGCCGAAGAAGATCTCGCGCACCGCCAGAAGCGCCCATTTCTCGCCCACCACATGCAGCGCGGCAGCCGCCGAGCAGGGCCGACCGGGCAGCGCAGCCGTCGCAGTGGTCGTGGCGGTCGCGGTGGTCGCAGCCGTCGCGGTCGTCGTGGCAGTGGTGGCAGTACGGGCGCGGGATTCCTGTGCAGCACTCATCACCACAAGGTTGCCATCTCAAACTCACTGGCGCTACCTTGCCGCCATGACAGTTGGAAAATCAAACTCACCCTCTCCGGCGGCGACAGCGGGCCAGCCGATCGCCGCCTCCTCCCCGCCCACTTCACGGGCCACTGTCTGGATCATCTCGGCCGGTGTCTTCGTGGTGAACCTCGATCTGTTCATCGTCAACGTCGCGGTCCCCGCGCTCGGTGACGCCTTCGACGGCAGCTCCCTGGCCTCGCTGTCCTGGGTGCTCAACGCCTACGCGATCGTCTTCGCCGCGCTGCTCGTCGTCGCGGGCCGGCTGGCCGACCGGTACGGCCACCGCCGCGGTTTCCTCCTCGGGCTGGCGGTCTTCACCGTCGCCTCCGCGCTCTGCGCCCTCGCCCCGGGAGTCGGCTGGCTGGTGGCCGCCCGGGCGCTGCAAGCGGCCGGAGCAGCCGCGCTGATGCCGACGTCCCTCGCGCTCCTGCTGGTCAACACCCCGGCAGAGCGCCGCCCCCGGGCCATCCGGAGCTGGGCGGCGATCGGCGGCATCGCGGCCGGTCTGGGCCCGGTGGTCGGTGGCGTGCTGGTGGAGGCGGACTGGCGCTGGGTCTTCCTCGTCAACGTGCCGGTGGGGGTGATCGGGCTGCTCGCGGGCGCGCGGCGGCTGCCCGACGCCCGCCCGCACCGCGAGGGCCCCTTCCCGGACCTCGTCGGGGCGGTGCTGCTCACCCTCGCCATAGGCGCGCTGGCCCTCGCGCTGGTCAAGGCGGACGCCTGGGGCTGGAGTTCGCCGCGTGTCCTGGTCGCGCTGGTCGCGACGGCCGTGCTCGCCGCAGGATTCTGGGTGCGCTCGGCCCGGCATCCGGCCCCGGTCGTCGAACTGCCGCTGCTGCGGACCCCGGTCTTCGCGACGGCCACCCTCGCGGCCCTGCTCTTCACCGTCGCGTTCGCGGCGATGCTGCTGACGGCGGTGCTCTGGTGCCAGCAGGTGTGGGGGTACTCGGCGATCCGTACCGGACTCGCCGTCGCGCCGGGCCCGTTGGTCGTGCCCGTGCTCGCGGTCCTCTCCGGACCGGTGGTCCGCAGGCTCGGAGCGGGGCGTACGGCGGCGGCCGGCTGCCTGCTCTTCGCCGCCGGGCTGGCCTGGTGGGCCGTCGCCCTTGATACGGCTCCGGGCTACGCGAGCGGCTTCCTCCCCGGCATGCTGGTCACCGGCCTGGGCGTCGGCCTGGCCCTCCCCACCCTGGTCGGCGCGGCCGCCGCGGCGCTCCCGCCCACCCGGTTCGCCACCGGATCGGCCGTCACGACGATGGCCCGGCAGACGGGTTCGGTGCTGGGGGTGGCGCTGATGGTCACGCTGCTCGGGGCGCCGGACGGGCCGGGCGAGGCGCTCGACGCGTTCCGCCACGGCTGGTGGGCGGCAGCCGTCACCGCCGTACTCGCCGCGATCGGCGCCTTGGCCCTGCACAGGCCGGGAGCCGCGTCGGACCCCGCTTGACCTTCGCGCCCGACCTTCCCACCTGACCCTTACGCCCGACCTTCCCGCCCGACTGTGACGGGAGTGCTGGGAGGTTCGAGGAAGCGCGGGGAAGAGAAGGGGGTTCGCGGAAGCGCGGGGAAGAGAAGGGAGGTTCGAGGAAGCGCGGGGGAGTGCGGGGAAGTTCGGACAGGCGCGGAAAAGCTCGGGGGGTGCGAAGAAGCCCGGAGGAGCGCGACGGAGTGCGGCGGGCCACCGAGGGAACCCCCGGTGGCCCGCCGCACTCCCGCACTCCCGCGCTTCTCTCGCCCGCGTCCTACGCGGCCGAGCGGAAGGCCGGGAGGTAACCACCGGACTGGCCGGCGGCCTTGGGGTGGTACGAGTTGTAGATCGGCAACGACACACTGTGGAGCCACGGGTCACCGGAGCACAGCTCATGCCCGGTGAACTCGTCGACCACGCTGGAGAACGTGAACCCGGCGTCGGCCGCCTGCTTGGCGATGACCCCGTTCAGCACGTCGGACGCGTTGTTGATGGCCGACCGCTCCTTCTCCGAGAGCCCGGCGATACAGCTGCCGCTCAGCTGGTAGAAGCGCGGGTAGCCGAGCACCACGACATGGGCCTGCGGGGCCCGCGAGCGGATGGAACCATAGAGCGAACTCAGGCCGGAAGGCAGTGAGTTCTGAATCTGCGACACGGCCGTGGAGACGCTGCTGAGGCAGGTGGCCTCGCCGGACAGCACGCAGTCCTGCATGACATCGGCGAACCCGACGTCGTTGCCGCCCGCAGTGACGCTGACCAGACCGGTGGACGAGCTCAGCGCCCCCAGCTGGGTCCCGGCCACCGAACTGGTCGTGGCACCGGAACAGGCCACGAAGGCGAAGGAGGAAGGGGAGTTCGCAGCGGCCCAGAGGTAGGGGTAGGCGTTGGTGCTGCGGCGGCAGTCGCCGCTGTCGGAAAGATAACTCCCGGCGCCGACGCCGGAGGAGTACGAGTCGCCGAGGGCGACGTATCCGTCGGCGGCGGCCGAGGAGTTCGCCGAGGCCGGCTGGGCCATGCCCAGTGCGGCCACGGCGGCGAGGACCAGAGTGGATGCGGACGCCCAGAATCTCCGTACTGACATGGCTGTCAGCCCTCCGAAGTGTGGGGGGTGGGTGGGGGGTTGATTGAGCGCCACGTTTCTAGCAGCTGAAGGTACCGGCCGGTAATAGCTGCGGAAGAACTAGTCTGATATGCCCGAATGATCGTTCGGGCGTCATAGCTCCGCGCGTAGATAAACCCCTGACCGAGACCCGAACGGGTGGCATATCGGCAGGGGGTCGCATGGCGGGCAGGGGCGTACCGGTGCCCGAATTTCCGGATTCACGGCTTCAGCGGCTCATCGAGTGCACCGATGTCCGAGCCGACGGGTCATTCATGAGGCACAGAAAAAGCACAGAAAGAGCACAGAAAAAAAAGCACAGAAAAAAACCGCCCTCTGCGGCGGCAATCCCCCGAGGGGGCGCCGCCGCAGAGGGCGGTTTTCGTGGTTCTACGGAGATACGAGGATCAGTTGTGGCCGAACCTCCGCTGCTTCCGGTGGGAGACCTGCTCCGAGATCGAGTGCACCGTTTCCTGCGCGGTCGTCGGCTGCTTCTGCTCCTTCGCCTCCGGAGCAGTGCTGCGTTCATGGCCGCCGCTGCGGGCACCGCGGTTCTGTCGACTCTGCTTCTTGCCCACGATCGTGCCTCCTGTTGCGGAACTCGGACGATGGGCCATCACCAGATTCGCATGTGGGTGCGAAAGGTGCATTCTGGGTGGTAGCGGCCGAGCGCGACTCCCCCGGATACGCAGCGTGCACGGCCTCCGCCACCGGCGTGCGCGGTCCCGCCAGCGGCTACGACCGCGTGCCGTCGGGCCCCGGCGCGCGGCCGGTCAGCACCTGGCCCAGCGCCAGCACGCTGAGGCCGAACATCAGGACGCCCAGGGGCACATGGAGCGAGGGCTTGTGCGCGATGCCCAGCACCACCTGCACGGAAGCGAGTACGAGGAAGCCGGACGCGTAAAGGATCGGGCGCGGCGAACCACCGCCCGGCCGCCAGGCCAGAACCGCCGCGAGCACGTACAGCATCGACGCGCCGTACATCACCCGTGCCCCGACACTGTGCAGCGTCTCGCCGTAGGACGTGGAGAGCAGCAGACCGGCCGTGGCCGCCTGGAAGAAGATGGCCAAGGTCTGAAGCGCTATCGAGACCTGCATGAACGTGACTCTGCCCGGTGCTGCGGTCGTCCGTGTGGTCATGACACGGTCCCCCTCTTCTGCCTCGCGGCGGTGGATCAGTAATGTCTCGGTAGTTCGACGACACAGGGCCGCGGAATGTGAGGCCGGGCGCGGCCCCCATCGCCCGGTGCACCACGAACGAAGCGAACCGCGACCGAGAAGAACACCGGCTGAGGAGAACAAGGGAGCGGCCACGGCCATGAGCACCCCATCCGACCCGGCGCACACCCAGCCGGACCCGGCCCCCACCTCCACCGCCCCCACTCCCACCGCCCCCACGGACCAGGCGCACGCCCCCGCCACCGGGGCGCACGCCCCCGCCACGCCCGCCCCGAGCCTGATCGCCGACGAGCGGCGTCGGCTGATCAACCTCGCCTACCGGCTGCTCGGCTCGCTGGCCGAGGCGGAGGACGCCGTACAGGAGACCTACGCCCGCTGGTACGCCATGCCGAGGCACCGGCAGGAGGCCGTGGAGGTGCCCGCCGCCTGGCTGACGACGGTGGCCGGCCGCATCTGCCTGGACGTGCTCGGCTCGGCACGGGTCCGGCGCGAGGCCTACGTCGGCGCGTGGATCCCCGAGCCGCTGCCCGACCGTACGGAGTGGTTCAGCGGGCGGTCGGGCGGCGGTGGGGCCGAGTCGGCGGACCCCGCCGACCAGGTCACCCTGGACGAGTCGGTGGACATGGCCTTCCTCGTCGTACTGGAGTCGATGACACCGGCCGAGCGCGTGGCGTTCATCCTGCACGACGTCTTCCGGTACCCGTTCGCGGAGATCGCCGAGATCGTGGACCGGACCCCGGCGGCCTGTCGGCAGCTGGCGTCCTCGGGGCGCCGGAGGGTCCGCGCCGCCCGTACCCCGATGGTTCCGGCGGCCGGGCAGACCGGCCTGGTGCGACGCTTCAAGGAAGCCTGGGAGGCCAGGGACATCGGGGCTCTCGTGGGCCTCCTCGACCCCGACGCCACGATGACCGCCGACGGTGGCGGTCTGGTCGGCGCCGTCCTCCGCCCGGTCCGGGGCAGCGATCGCATCGCCCAGTACCTGATCCACATCGCCGACAAGGCCCCGGGCCTGACGCTCCTGGAACGGACGGTCAACGGCCGACCCGGCTTGGTCGCCCAGCACACCGGCGTGCCCGTGACCGTGGCCGCGTTCAGCCTCACGGCCGACCGCGTCACCCACATCTGGGCAGTCCGCAACCCGGAGAAACTCCGCTCATGGACCGCCCCCCTGGAGAGCTGACCCGCACCAAGGGCGATCAGCCCTCGGGGAGCGGCCGTCCTGTCCGAGCAGAACCCCTGTCCGAACAGAACGGGCGATCAGCCTTCGGGGAGCGGCCGTCCTGTCCGAGCAGAACCCCTGCCCGAGCAGAGTCCCTAGCCGAGCAGCGTCACGACGGCAGCCGTGAGGCCCTGCACAACGGTGACGACGGCTGCCGCGGACCCGACGGCGAGTTCGAGATCTTCGAGGTTGTCCCTGATACGGCGCCGGTCGGGCCGGGCACTGTTCAACTCTTCCTCGATGCGCCGGGCCGTGCGGCGCGCCAGATCGGCGTTGCTCAGCTCTTCCGCATGGTGCTCCAGGGCGGCGTGCAGCTCCGAGAGCCTCGCCAGCGCGTCCTGGAGCTCGGCGCCCTGCCCCGTTCCGGCGTACGACTGCTGTTGGCTTCCACCGATCCGGCCCGTGTTGACCTGGTTGCCGCTTCCCGTGATGTGGACGCCGCTGCTCGTGCCACGACCCCGCCAGATGTTCATGCTCATCCCTTCGGCTGTGCGTTGTCGCCTTCGGCGTTCTTCGTCTGACCGCCGTGCATGTTTCCGGTATTGACCTGGTTGTGATCGCCGTTGATGAAGATCTTGGTGACGACTTCCTGTGCCTGGCGCCTGAAGTCGCCGGTGTAGACGCCGTGATCGTCGAGGAACGCACCGACGGTGGTGAACATCCGTGACTGGAGGATCGAGATGTGCCGGGCCGCGTCTTCCGCCTGATGCATGTCTTCCGGTGCGTCGAGAGCGCAGTGTTCCCGGAGGCTGACGGGCTCGCCGTCGTCCGCCTGCTCTGCCCGGTCGAGAGCCTCCGCCGCCCGCTGCTGCGCGAACCGCCCGAGCAAACCGCCCAGGACCACGTTCGAGGCGCGGATGAGCCAGGTACGGGCGCCATGTGCCAGCGCCACGGTGTCGCCGACGGCATGAACCGGGGTGACCAGGACTTTCGCGGCGAGTTCCCGCCCCCTCGCGGTTTCGGAGCGGGCTTCGGCCCGGAGAGGGGCCATGACATGCGGCCGGGTCACGAAGTGGAGCGTTCTTCCTTCGAGAGCGGCATGCGCGAACACCGTGACGACGATCTCTCCCTGCCAGTCGACGACCTGCGCGGCGAGATATCGACGCGAGTGATGGCCGGACGGCGCCCGCGTCCCTTCCTGGATCATCTCGTGTGCCTCCGGCCACCTGCCGTCGAGATCCCCTCTCGGGCCACCGGGCTCGCGGTAGGGCTTCCGCGTGAGCGTCCTCCACCGGGACTGCGGAACGGTGAGGACCTCGAAGATGTCGCAGTGAGGCAGGGCATGGGTCTCCACCAGGACACCGCTGAGACGTTCGAGCTCGACGCGGAGCCTGTCCATCAGCTCATCGGCCTCGAACCTGCGGATGCCGGCCGGCTCGTCCTCCGGGGCTGCCCCGGCCTGCGCGGGCAACGTCGGCGGGGGCGCCGCCGCTCGTGCGCTGCCGGGCTCCGCGTTCTCCTCGGCGTCGGTACGAGGGGCGGCGGTGAGCTGGATCCGGGGGCCACTGGCCCGCCAGGCATCGAGTCCGGCACCGACGAAGCGATGGACTCCGGCCTCCTTCCGGTACGGGATGCTCTGCCACCTCTCGGTCACCTCGCATTCGGCGATGCGTGCCCTCGCCCGTGGAGCGAGGCGCGGGCGGACCGCCGAAGCCCTCCGCCGAGGGCCCAGCGAGGCCAGGTGAGCCAGGCACGACCAGCGATCCACCGTGTGGACGACGGTGAGCAGGAAGGCCGTCCACACGGCGGCGGCGACGGAGTCCCGTACCGCGAACGACAGGGCGGACGCATGGGTCCGCACCTCTGACCAGGCCAGGTAGCCGCCTGCCACGACGAGGAGCAGCGGAACGAGAGAGCTGGAGCCCCAGCGGAGCAGTGCGTGGAGGAGCCCCGCTCCGACGAGGTAGTGGTGGAGCAGCACCATCACCATCAGCGCCAGGGCACCCCAGGGATGGCGCACCACCATCAGACCCACCGACCCGGCCGCCACGATGTCGCGCAGCCGGCGCTGGCGGTGGGCAGCGACGCTGTGGGTCAGGACGAGAGGAAGGCTGAATCCGAAGGAGGGCGCGGGACGTTTTCGCGCGTTGAGCACGTTGTCCAGGGTCCAGCGGACGAGTACGTCTCCGGCGAGGGGGCCCAGGCGCCGGATGTCGCGTACTTCGTGGCCCAGCGCACGGTCCTGCCACTGCCCCACCAGATCGCGCGCCTGACCGATACGGTCCACACGCCCGTGCATGGCCCCCGCGAGCAGACGGGCCACTTCGTTCGACGGCGGCCGCTCGTCACGTTCCGCATAGGTCGTTCGCGGGGGACGGAGCGGGCCGGCCCCGGTGGCCGGCTCGCATCCCTTCCGGAGCGCGACGGCTGGAGCGGCATCGATATCGGTATCGGCATCGGCATCGGTACTGTCCGGCCGGGTGACGATCACGCGGGACGAACCGCTCGGCACAAGGGCTCGCCAAGGCAGCAAGGACATAGGCCACCTCCCCCGAGACGCCCTGCTTCACGGCGGCCCATCCTGCCCATGATGGATCGGACCGGTCAGGAGAAGCCGGGGCAAGTCACCG
This sequence comes from Streptomyces sp. NPDC057697, assembly GCF_042799335.1. NCBI lineage: Bacteria > Bacillati > Actinomycetota > Actinomycetes > Kitasatosporales > Streptomycetaceae > Streptomyces > Streptomyces sp. NPDC057697. Next base: position 615,242 of record NZ_JBHVJA010000003.1, read on the forward strand.
GGACGGGTGACGATCGGGAACGAGCTGCCGCGAGAAAGATCGTTTCTCGCGGCAGCGGCCGGGCTCAGCCCATTTCCTCGCGAGCGGCCTTGAGATCGTCCACCAGGAACACGTCCTGGGACCACTGCCCGGGCCATGCGGCGAGTATCAGATCCTTCGGTCCCGCCTCGGCCAGCATCGTCCGCTTCTCGGTCACGCGGGTGGCTTGGCTGACGATCCCCTTCGCGTCGACCTGGATCAGGGTCACGGTCTGCCCGCGCCAGGGGAACCCGCCCTCAACTGCACTGGTGCGGCGGAGCGATGAAGCGTCGAACTCAGCGAATCTCGGCATGACGTGCACCTTAATATCAGAAAAGCCCATAGTGGATACTTCGCAGACTCCCTCGGGCACCACAAGGTTGTGCCGCAGCGTCCGGAACCGCGGCAGGAGCGGGTGCGGCGAACTGCGTCACCCCTCTCGGCAGTCCAGGAGCGCCTGGCTCAGGTCCCGCCGAGCATCTTGAGTACGGTCCTGCGCGGCAGGGAGCGGGTGGCCGCGGCGAAGAGCGTGTTCCGTCGTCCGGAGATGACGGTGGGCCGCCTGCGCCGGTGCAGGGCGGTGAGGGCCGTCCGTACGACGCGTTCCGGGGACTGCACCGGCACGGAGCGGCTGTCGCCGTCGGAGTGCGGCTGGGATTCGGTGGCCGTCATGCCCGGACACAGGCCCATCACGTAGATGCCACGGTCCTTGTGTTCGTGCCAGAGGGACTCGGAGAAGGAGGTCACGAACGCCTTGGTGGCGGCGTAGACGCTCAGGTCCGGCATGGGGGCGAACGCCAGGGTCGAGGACACGTTCAGCAGGCTGTCACCGGGTTCGGCACGGGCGAGGAACCGATGGGCGAGGGTGACGAGCGCTTCGCAGTTCAGCCGCATCATCGCCAGCGTCCGATGGAGCGGGACCGTGGCGAAGGGGCCCGGCACGGTGGTGCCGGCGTTGTTGACGAGCAGTTGGACCCGGCGGTGCCCGTCGAGTGCCCCGGTGACCTTCCGCAGGCCGTCGGGGGTCGTCAGGTCGGCGGCGATGTGCGAGTGGTCCGGGCCGAGTTCGTCGGTCAGCGACCGGAGTCCGTCCTCGCTCCGGGCGACGGCGATCACCTGGTGGCCGCGCGCCGCCAGTTGGCGGGCGAACTCCCGCCCGATCCCGGCTCCGGCGCCGGTCACCAGCGCGGTGGGCATGTCCGCGCCCCGGTTCCGGGCGCCGAGCGGGTTCACTTCTCGGCCGCGGGCTTGGTGCCGGGGGAGAACAGGAACGAGATGCGTTCCATGACGCGCTGGCGCTTGGTGTTCTGGAAAGCGGCGATGCGCCATGCGCCGTCGGCCTGGCGGACCAGGGTGTAGGTCTGCGTCTTGGAGAGGTCGGCGGCCTTCGGCTCCCCGCCTTCGTAGGTGTCGCCGCGGCTGGTGGCCACGGCGGTGTCGGGGCCGTAGAAGCGGATGCTGAGCCATGAGTCGGAGAGCTTGGTCCCCTTGAGGAATCCACCGAACAGGGCGCGGTGGCCTTCGGCTATGTCGCGTCGGCCCTGGTAGGCGGTGCCCACGTAGGTGGTGTAGGTGGCGTCCTCGGTGAACAGGTCACCGTACGCGGTGGCGTCGTGGCGGGCCCAGGCGTCCTTCATCGCGCTCAGGACGCCGCAGACGGCGCGGTGGTCGTCGGCGGTCGCCGAGCCGGCCGGAGTGGCGGTGATCTCGGGCTCGACCGCGTTGCAGTCGCTCACACCGAGGTTCTTCGCGTCGGAGGTGGCGCCGAGCCACAGGTATCCGCCACCTGCGGCAACGGCCAGCGTCAGCGCGGTGACACCGAGGATGATCTTTATGCGGCGACGGCGGCTCTTCGGGGCCGACGTCCGGACGGTCGTGAGCGGCTCCAGGTGCTTCTGCTGCTCGGTCTGCGGGGTGCTGGTGGCGTTCATGGTCATGCCCTCCCGTGATAACTTCTTAAGAGAAGTTACTGCGTCGAAGATTTCTCTTCTTCGAGGAAGAGATTAAGGAGTGGAGGAGCCCTTGTCAACGCCGGAGATGCGCCCCGATGCCAGCCGGATCTACCGCCAGTACCTCAGTGCGGTGTTGCTCCACAGCCACGCGAGCGCGCGGGCCTGCGAGCTCGGCGCCACCGACCTGTACGCGCTCAACATCCTTCAGTTGGCGGGCGCGATGACCCCGGGCGAACTGGGTACGCGCACCGGTCTGACGACCGGGCCGACCACCCGCCTGATCGACCGTCTGGAGCGGGCGGGCTACGTACGCCGCGTGCCGGACCCCACCGACCGCCGCAAGGTCACCGTCGAGCCACTCGGTGAGCCCGCCGGGCTCGACCTCGCGATGGCCCCCGCCCGTCAGAAGGTCGGAAAGATTCTCGGCGGCTACACCCAGGACCAACTCGACGTCCTCTTCGACTACTTCACCCGCGCCACCGAGGCCTACCAGGAAGCCGCCGAGCAGCTGCGCGACTGGTGAGCCGCCATGACGGGATGCGGCAGCGCGGGAGGCGGTCCCCCTGGCCGGGTGCCGACCTCGCCCCCGGATGTGCGCCGATCGTCGTCCGCCGGGCCGTCGCGGGCGGGCCTCGCTCGGCGGCTCGGACCGACCGGGCCCTGAGACGTTGCGGATCATGCGGCCGGGGCGTCTCCGGGCGTCTCCGGGCGTCGTCGAGGGTGCCGGGCCGCGGGTCGGGCCACTCGACGACGGGGTTCATCGCCTGGCGCGGGGAGGCAACTGGTCGACCTGCCGGTCGCGTTCGTGGTGGTCGAACGGGTCCACCTGGTCGGGAGCGGCATGGAAGGCGCCGTGGCCGCGCGTGCGGGCCTGGTGGCTGCCGCGGGTCCCGCCGGGGTGATCACATGCCGGGAGAAGCCGGCCAAGATCCTCTCCCGGCTCTCTCCCGGCTCTCTCTCGATCCTCTCCCGGATCTCTCCCGGATCTCTCCCGGATCTCTCCCGGATCTCTCCCGGACGATCACCGGAAATGCAGGAGGGGCCTGACCCGCTCTCGCGGATCAGGCCCCTGACCTGGTCTTTCAGCTGTCGGGGTGGCGGGATTTGAACCCACGACCTCTTCGTCCCGAACGAAGCGCGCTGCCAAGCTGCGCTACACCCCGATCGTCGCCGGTGTTCTGGCGACATCGATTACTTTAGCCCACCCGCGCCCGCAGACGAAATCCGGTTTCGGTGCCGGTGGGCGGGGGCAGGGCCGGGGCGCCGTCGTGGTGGTTGCGGGGCGGGGGTGCGGGTGCCCGGTCGGGGGTCAGTCCTGGGCCGTCAGGGTCAGGAGGGTCGCCTCGGGCGGGCAGGCGAAGCGGACCGGGGTGTAGCGGTTGGTGCCGCAGCCGGCGGAGACGTGGAGGTAGGCGCGGTGATCGTCCACGGAGTGGGTCGAGAGACCCTTGACCCGGTCCGTGTCCAGGTCGCAGTTGGTGACCAGGGCTCCGTAGAAGGGGATGCAGAGCTGGCCGCCGTGGGTGTGACCGGCCAGGATCAGCGGGTAACGGTCCCTGGTGAAGGCGTCCAGGGAGCGCAGGTAGGGGGCGTGGACCACGCCGATGGAGAGGTCGGCGCCCGTTTCGGGGCCGCCCGCCACCTCCGCGTAGCGGTCGCGCTTGATGTGCGGGTCGTCCAGGCCGGTGAAGGCGATCTCCAGGCCGTCGAGCTTGAGGTGGCCGCGGGTGTTGGACAGGCCGAGCCAGCCCGCCTCGTCGAAGGCGTCGCGCATCGGTTCCCACGGGTTGTGGACCACGCCGACCGCGGGTGCGTTCCCGTTGAGGCCGTGCTTGCCGTGGGCCTTCTCCAGGAGGTAGCGGGCGGGGTTGCGGAGCTTGGGCCCGTAGTAGTCGTTGGAGCCGAAGACGTACACCCCCGGGAACTCCATCAGCGGGCCGAGCGCGTCGAGCAGCTCGGGCACGGCCTCCGGGTCGGAGAGGTTGTCGCCGGTGTTCACGACGAAGTCCGGGCGCAGGCCCGCCAGCGACTGGAGCCAGGCGCGCTTCTTGCGCTGGCCGCTCACCATGTGGATGTCGGAGACCTGGAGCACGCGCAACGGGCGTGCCCCGTGCGGAAGTACGGGGATGGTGACCCGCCGGAGGCGGAACGAGCGGGCCTCGAATCCGGCGGCGTAGGCGAGACCGGCTGCGCCGATCGCCGCGCCGACTGCCGTGACTTTCAGGGGTACTCCGTAGCGTGCGCGCATGTGTCCATCGTCGCAGACACCGTGCGGCCAGCAGAAAACCGGCGGGCGCCGGTCGCCCCGTACCTGCCACAATCAGCACATGACCACGCTCAAGTCCAAGCTCAAGGAAGACCTCACCACGGCCATGAAGGCGCGTGACGAGCTGACCTCGTCCACGCTCCGGCTGACCCTCACCGCCATCACGAAGGAGGAGGTCAGCGGCAAGTCGGCCCGCGAGCTCTCCGACGACGAGGTGCAGAAGGTGATCGCCAAGGAGGCGAAGAAGCGCCGTGAGGCGGCCGAAGCCTTCGCCCAGGGCGGCCGTGCGGAGCAGGCCGAGCGTGAGAAGGCGGAGGGCGAGATCCTCGACGCGTACCTGCCGAAGCAGCTGAGCGACGACGAGCTGGGCGCGATCGTGGCGTCCGCAGTCGAGGAGGCCAGGGCCGCCGGGGCCGAGGGGCCGCGCGCGATGGGCGCCGTCATGAAGATCGTGAACCCCAAGGTGGCGGGGCGCGCGGACGGCGGGCGGGTGGCCGCCTCGGTGAAGAAGCTTCTCGCGGGCTGAGCCCCTGCGGCGCACGGCGTACGTGGCAGATGCGGCGTACGCGGCAGGCGCGGCGTACGTACCGGGGCGTCCCGTGACGGTGCGGAGACAGGTGCGCACAACGGCATACATATATGAAGGGGTGCCCCGGACCGGAAGGAATCGGTCCGGGGCACCCCTTCATAGGAGCCGCGAGGGTCAGGGGCCCTGCGTGCCCGCGATGGTCTGGCCGCCGTGGTTGCCGTGCCCGCCGCCGTTGTTCCCGCCGCGCCCGCCGCCGTTGTCTCCGCCGCCGTTGTTTCCGCCGGGCTTCTTGTTGTCGGAGCCGGGCTGTCCCTTGTCCCGGCCCCGGTTCCGGCCCTTGCCCCGGTCGTCGTTCTTCTGCGGGTCCGGGATGTCGATGGTGTTGAACGGGGGAGCCGCCACTCCGTTGAGGGCGCCCGTCATCGCGTCACGCCAGATCGGTCCGGGGACCTGTCCGCCGTACACCTTCTCCTGGTAGACGCCACCGATCGTGATGTTCTCCATCTCGACGCTCTGCGACGGGCTGCCGACCCAGACGGCACCGGACATGTTCGGCGTGTACCCGACGAACCAGGCGTTCTTCCGGGCGTCGGTCGTACCGGTCTTGCCCGCGTTGTCGCGGCTCTGCAGACCGGCCTGCTGGCCGGTACCGGAGTCGACCACACCGCGCAGCAGCGTGTTGACGGTGTCGGCCGTGGTCTGGGACATCGCCTGCGAGCAGGAGGTCTTGGGCACGGGCAGCGAGCTGCCGTCGGCCTTGTGGACCGACTCGATGGCGATCGGCGTGCAGTACGTACCGCGGTTGGCGAAGGCGGCGTACGCGCTCGCCATCGTCAGCGGCGACAGACCGTTGGAGCCCAGGGTCAGGGTCGACGGGTTCTGCGGGAGCTTCGTGCCGTCGCCCTGCACCACGCCGAGCTTGTCGGTGATCTGCGAGACGGGGCACATGCCGATGTCCTGGAGCATCTCGACGAAGTAGGTGTTGACCGACTTCGCCATCGCCTCCTTCAGCGCGTACGGGCCCTTCTCGGACTCGCTCTCGTTCTCCAGGTGGTACTTCGGCACACCGTCGTTGATCCACGGCTTCCCGCAGGACTGCACGGTGTCCGGGTAGTCCATCTCGTACGGGGACGGATAGGTCTGGGTGGCCGGCTTGCCGCCCTCTATGGCCGCGGCGGCGAGGAACGGCTTGAACGTCGAGCCGGTCGGGAAGCCGTAGTTGGAGCCGCCCATGGCCTTGTTGACCGAGTAGTTGTACTGGGTCTCGTTGGTCCCGAAGCCGTACGGCTTGGACTGGCCCATGCCCATGATCTTGCCGGAGCCGGGCTGGACCAGCGTCACGGCCGTCGCGACCTTGTCCGACTTGTAGACGTGGCTCTTGATCGAGGCCTGCACCGACTGCTGGGACTGCGGGTCGAGCGTCGTCCGGACCGTCAGGCCGCCCTGGTTCCAGATCTTGGCCCGGTCCTCCTTGGACTTGCCGAAGACCGGGTCGGTGAGGAAGACATGGCGTACGTAGTCGCAGAAGAAGCCGGCCCCGCTGACGGCGGTGATGCAGCCGTTCTTCGGCTTCTTGACCTTCAGCTTGATCGGGCGGGCCTTCGCCTTGTCGGCCGTGGCCTGCGAGACGTTCCCGACGTCCGCCATGCGCTGGAGCACGGTGTTGCGGCGCTTGGTCGCCTCGGCCGGGTCGTTGACCGGGTCGTACCGGCTCGGCGACTGCACCGCACCGGCCAGCAGCGCGGCCTCCTCCAGCGTCAGGTCCTTCGCCGACTTGGAGAAGTACCGCTGGGAGGCGGCCTCGACGCCGTATGCCTGCTGCCCGAAGAAGGTGATGTTGAGGTAGTTCTCCAGGATCTTCTTCTTGCCGAGCTCTTCCTCGACCTGGATCGCGTACTTCAGCTCCTGGACCTTGCGGCCCATCGTCTGCTGGGTGGCCTGCGCGACCTTGTCCGGGTCGTCGCCGGCCTCCTCCACGAAGACGTTCTTCACGTACTGCTGGGTGAGGGTCGACGCGCCCTCGGCCGTTCCGCCCGACTGCACGTTGCGGTTCAGCGCGCGCAGGATGCCCTTGAGGTCGACGGCCCCGTGCTCGTAGAAGCGGGCGTCCTCGATCGCGACGATCGCCTGCTGCATGTACGGCGAGATGTCCTTCAGCGGGACCACCGTGCGGTCACGTGAATACACCGAGGCGATCATCCCGCCCTTGCTGTCCAGGATCGTGGTGCGCTGGCTCAGCGGCGGAGTCTTGAGGTTGGCCGGGATCTCGTCGAATCCCTCGACCGTTCCCTTGGTGGCGAGCCCCAGTGCTCCGGCGGCCGGCAGCGCGATGCCCGCGAGCACAACTCCGGAGAGTGCGGCGACACCGAGGAACTTGGCGGCCTGCTGGGTCGTCGAGAGACCCCCGCCCGAGCGCTTCTTTGGCATGGAGGCAGCCTAATCCGTCGTCGGCGGCGTTCTGCGGGAGCGGGGGCCTCTCGCGGCGTTCGAGTACCAGACCGTGACATCCGGGCGCAGGTGGATGCCCGTTCGGCGGCTCCCGGCGGCTCCCGGAGCCTTCCGGCGGCTCCGGGAGCCTTTCGGTGTCGTCCGATGCGGCCGGATGGGGATGCCGGATGGGGATGCTGGGTGGGGACGCCGGGGGCGATGCCGTCCGGTGGAGCTCGATGCAGGCGGACGCATTCGGACGCATCAGACGCATCAGACGCATCACACGCGTCGGACGCGTCGGACGCATCGATGGAGCCCGGTCGGCGGGGTCTCGGCGCTCCGTGGCCGCCGCCATGTCCGTGACGGCCGAGCAACGCGAGGCACCTACGTTCTCATTCGCCGGACACACGTATATGCCTTGGCCTAAGCTGCTCTCAACTGTCACAGCAGTCCGGTTCCGTATCAACCCCCGTGCAGGTCCCGGCCACGAGTTCAGCGCTCCCGAATTCACCTCGTGTGTCATTGAACGTCCGTTGTGATCCAGGTGAACTGTCCCGATTGCGACGGGATAGTCGCGTATGCCCTCGCCTCACTCCCCTGGGTGATCTGCCGCATACGCATAGTCCGTTCGGGCCATTCAAGATTGGGCCCGAAGGGGGTGTTGTGCTGTCGCCACCTTCCGTAACGTCCTCAACTGGCAGCGGTGAATATGCCGTTTCCGCCGTGGGGGAGCCTCGATTCGGGAGAGGACGGCGCCGTGATGGGCTGGGTAACCGACTGGAGTGCGCAGGCAGCCTGCCGCACTACCGATCCGGATGAACTGTTCGTACAAGGGGCAGCGCAGAACAGGGCCAAGGCGGTGTGCACCGGATGCCCGGTGCGGACCGAGTGCCTGGCCGATGCGCTGGACAATCGCGTCGAATTCGGCGTGTGGGGTGGAATGACCGAGCGGGAGCGCCGCGCGCTGCTGCGCAGGCGGCCCACCGTCACGTCCTGGCGCCGGCTGCTGGAGACCGCGCGCAGCGAGTACGAGCAGTCGACGGGCATCCTGCCCGTGGCGATCGGGCTGGACGACGACGAACTGCACGAGAGGTTCGCCGCGGTGGGATAGGACGAACGAGCGGCTACAGCTACACCACTCCGGCCGGGGCGGAACCGGTCGCGAGCCGTTCTCCGACGGCTCGAAGTCCTTCGAGGTCATGTACATCGCCAGGCAGCGCGACGACCTGGGCCATGGCGACCTCGGGGTGCAGCGCGGTGAAGCGCTCGCGTGTGCGCTGTTCGCGCGCGACGACCTGCATCCGTTCGGCATGCAGGCGCAGCAGACCTGCGGTCAGCTCATCGACGGAGGTGGTCCCGGATGCGTCGGGAGCGGCCACCGGCGTGGGCTCGCGGTCCTCGGTGTTCTCGTGCGCGGGATGGTCGGGCGTGGCGTCGGGAGTGGTGTGCGATGTGGCACCGGGAGTGTCAGTGGCTTCGGGGGAGGCGGCCGACCGTTCGGCCCGGTCACGAAGTCCAGCCTTCCCGGCCGTCTGATCCACAATGCCGACCCCGTCAAGATTTTCTGCATCAAGATTTTCTGCGGCGGCCAGGGCCTGCTCGGCGGAGAGCCGGGCGGCATCGCTGCCATGGACCCGGTTGAGCACCAGCCCGGCCAGCGGCATCTCCTCCGCCGCCAGCCGTTCCACGAAGTACGCCGCCTCGCGCAGCGCGTCCCGCTCCGGTGTCGCGACGACGAGGAACGCCGTTCCGGGTGCCTGGAGCAACTTGTACGTGGCATCGGCCCGGGTACGGAATCCGCCGAACATGGTGTCCATCGCCGCGACGAAGGTCTGTACGTCGCGCAGGAACTGACCGCCGAGCAGTTTGCCCAGGGTGCCGGTCATCATCGACATGCCGACGTTCAGGAACTTCATCCCGGCCCGGCCGCCCATCTTCGCCGGGGCCATCAGCAGCTTGATGAACTTTCCGTCCAGGAACGAACCGAGCCGCTTCGGCGCGTCCAGGAAGTCCAGCGCGGAGCGCGACGGAGGGGTGTCGACGATGATCAGGTCCCACTCGTTGCGCGCGCGCAGCTGCCCGAGCTTCTCCATCGCCATGTACTCCTGTGTGCCCGCGAATCCGGCCGACAGGGATTGGTAGAAGGGGTTCTCCAGGATCGCGCGGGCCCGCTCGCCGTCCGCGTGCGCCTCGACGATCTCGTCGAAGGTCCGCTTCATGTCGAGCATCATGGCGTGCAGTTCCCCGGCGTCCTCGCCCTCGATGCCCGGTACCCGGCGCGGGATGTTGTCCAGCGAGTCGATGCCCATGGACTGGGCGAGCCTGCGGGCCGGGTCGATGGTGAGGACGACGACCTTGCGGCCGCGCTCCGCCGCCCGTACGCCCAGGGCCGCCGCGGTCGTGGTCTTGCCGACGCCACCCGAACCGCAGCACACGACGATCCGGATGTCCGGGTCGTCGAGCAGCGCGTCGGTGTCCAGCGTGGGGGCGGGGGTGGGGCAGGAGGCGTCGGAGGTGGAAGCGGGACCGGAGGCGGAAGCGGGACCGGAGGCGGAAGTGGGGGCGGGAGGAGGAGCGGCCGCGGTGGAAGACGTGGAAGAAGCCGTGTCCTTCGAGAGCGTTGCGTTCCTGGGAGGCGTCGCGTTCGTCGAGAGCGTTGCGTTCCCGGACCTGGAAGGTGCCGCGTTCGTCGAAGACGTCGCCTTCCTAGGAGGTGCCGCGTTCATCGAGGCAGCCGTACCCGTCGTGGCGGCCGTGGCCGCGTCCGCGCGCTGTGTCATGCACCCACCCCTTGTGCCGCCCCTTCGCCCACGCCCTGCTTGCGGAGCTCGGTCGCCAGCTCGTAGAGACCGGCCGGGTCCATCCCCTCGCCGATCAACGGGAGTTCGTACCCGGGAAGCTCCAGGTCCGCGAGCACGGCACGTTGCTCCCGCTCCAGCTCGACCCGCTGGGCGTGCTCGGCCGCCTGCTCGACCAGGGGGCGTACGAGCCCCGCGGAGCCGGTCACCCCGGCCCTGGTCAGCGCCTTGGCGATCTCCTTGCGGCGGCCGCCGGCGGCGGTGCGCAGGGTGTCCTCGTCCAGCAGGTGGGGGCGCACCATGTTCACGATGACCCGGCCCACCGGCAGGTCGGCCGCCCGCAGCTCGGCGATGCCGTCCGCGGTCTCCTGGACCGGCATCTCCTCCAGCAGCGTCACCAGATGGACGGCGGTCTCGGGGGACTTGAGCACCCGCATCACGGCCTGCGCCTGATTGTGTATCGGGCCGATCCTGGCCAGCCCCGCCACCTCGTCGTTCACATTGAGGAAGCGGGTGATGCGGCCGGTGGGCGGGGCATCCATGATCACGTGGTCGTAGACGTACCGGTTCTGCTTGTCCTTGCGGCGTACGGCTTCGCAGGCCTTGCCGGTCAGCAGGACGTCCCGCACGCCGGGCGCGATCGTGGTGGCGAAGTCGATCGCGCCGAGCTTCTTGAGCGCCCGGCCCGCGCTGCCCAGCTTGTAGAACATCTGGAGGTAGTCGAGAAGGGCGCGCTCGGCGTCGATCGCGAGGGCGTACACCTCGCCGCCGCCCGGTGCGACGGCGATCTTGCGCTCCTCGTACGGGAGGGACTCCGTATCGAAGAGCTGGGCGATGCCCTGCCTGCCCTCGACCTCCACGAGGAGGGTGCGCTTGCCCTCGGTCGCGAGGGCGAGCGCGAGGGCGGCGGCGACCGTGGTCTTACCGGTACCGCCCTTGCCGCTGACGACCTGGAACCTGCTCACGTATTCGAGCCTAACCAGTCACACCGCAGGCTACGCACGAGGCTGCGCGTGCCAGGTATTACAGTCGGGCCATGACCAAGTGGGAATACGCGACCGTGCCCCTTCTCGTGCACGCGACCAAGCAGATTCTGGACACCTGGGGCGAGGACGGCTGGGAGCTGGTCCAGGTCGTTCCCGGCCCGAACAACCCCGAGCAGCTCGTGGCCTACCTGAAGCGGGAGAAGGCGTAGTGGCGGGCGCCGTCGAGGCGAAGCTCGCCGAGCTCGGGCTGACGCTGCCGGACGTCGTGCCTCCGCTGGCCTCGTACCAGCCGGCCGTGCGGTCGGGTGTGTACGTGTACACCTCCGGCCAGCTGCCGATGGTGGACGGCAAGCTCGCGGTCACCGGCAAGGTCGGTGCCGAGGTCACGCCCGACGAGGCCAAGGAGCTGGCGAAGACCTGCGCGCTCAACGCGCTGGCAGCCGTGAAGTCCGTCGCGGGCGATCTGGACCGGATCGCGCGTGTGGTGAAGGTCGTGGGCTTCGTCGCCTCCGCGTCCGACTTCACCGGGCAGCCCGCCGTGATCAACGGCGCCAGCGAGCTGCTGGGTGCGGTGCTCGGCGACAAGGGTGTGCACGCGCGCAGCGCGGTGGGTGTCGCGGTGCTGCCGCTGGACGCGCCGGTCGAGGTCGAGGTCCAGGTCGAGCTGGTCGGGGCCTGAGGACGCAAGGGGCGTCAGGGGCGTCAGGGGCGTCAGGGCATCAGGGGCGTCAAGCGTCTGCTGTTCCTGCCGCCCCTGCTGTCTTCCTGCTCGTCTCTGATGTCGCCGCGGTCCCTGCCGCGCCTGCTGTCTTCCTGCCGTCTCTGCCCGCCGCTGTAGTCCCCGCCGTCTCTGCTCCTCCGATCCCGGCCGGTCATGACGACCGGGCGGGATCATCTGTGTACGGGGCATGTACGGATCCCCGCACCTCTCGAACATCGGCGCGGTTCCGGATAGCCTCCGGCCATGTCCAATGGTCAGTGGTACCCACCGGAATGGCCCGACCGGATCCGGGCACTCGCCGCAGGTGAGCTGACGGCCGCGGCCCCGAAGCGGGCCGCCACCGTGATGCTGCTCCGGGACTCCGCCACTGGCACCGATGGCGGTCCCACCGTCCACATGCTGCGCCGCCGCACCTCCATGGCCTTTGCCGGCGGGGCGTACGCCTATCCGGGTGGCGGGGTCGACCCGCGCGACGACGACCGGCTCGTCGGCTGGGCCGGGCCCGCGCTGGAGACCTGGGCCGAGCGGCTGGGCGTCGGTACTCCGGCCGAGGCCCAGGCCATCGTCTGCGCGGCGGTCCGCGAGACCTACGAGGAGGCGGGCGTGCTCCTCGCCGGACCCGGCGCGGACACGGTGGTCAGCGACACCACGGGGGCCGACTGGGAGGCGGACCGGGCGGCGCTGGTCGCCCGGGAGCTGTCCTTCGCCGCGTTCCTGGACCGGCGAGGTCTGGTGCTGCGCTCGGACCTGCTGGGCGCCTGGGCACGCTGGATCACCCCGGAGTTCGAGCCCCGCCGCTATGACACCTGGTTCTTCGTCGCCGCGCTCCCCGAGGGCCAGCGCACCCGCAACGCCTCCACGGAGGCCGACCGCACGGTGTGGATCGGGCCGGGCGAGGCGGCCGACGGATACGACCGGGGCGAACTGCTGATGATGCCGCCGACCATCTCCACGCTGCGGGCGCTGAGGCCGTACGGGACGGCCGCCGAGGCCCTGAAGGCGGCGGAGTCCCAGGACCTCGCCCCCGTGCTGGCACAGGCGAGGCTGGAGGGTGACGAGTTGGTGCTGAGCTGGCCGGGACACGACGAGTTCACCAAACACATCCCGAGCGGCGGCGCGGGCGGTGGGGCCGGATGAGCGAGGCCGCGGCCCTTCCGGGGCAGCCGCGCGGCGGGGCCCTGTCCGGCCCCGCCACCCGCCGTGCCGTCAACGTCCTCGCGCCCAACGCCTCGCCGATGACGCTGGACGGCACCAACACCTGGATCGTCGCGGAGCCCGGCTCCGATCTTGCCGTCGTCATCGATCCGGGCCCGCTGGACGACACCCACCTGCGGGCCGTCATCGACACCGCCGAGCGGGCCGGCCGCCGGATCGGGCTCACCCTCCTCACCCACGGGCACCCCGACCACGCGGAGGGCGCCGCGCGGTTCGCCGAGCTGACCCGTACGAAGGTGCGCGCCCTGGACCCGGCGCTGCGGCTGGGCGACGAGGGGCTGACCTCGGGCGATGTGATCACCACCGGTGGACTGGAGCTGCGCGTCGTGCCGACCCCCGGGCACACCGCGGACTCGCTCTCCTTCCATCTGCCCGCCGACCGGGCGGTGCTGACGGGCGACACGATCCTCGGCCGCGGCACCACGGTCGTGGCGCATCCGGACGGGCGGCTCGGCGACTACCTCGACTCACTGCGGAGGCTGCGCTCGCTGACCGTCGACGACGGCGTGCACACGGTGCTGCCGGGGCACGGCCCGGTGCTGGACGACGCACAGGGCGCGGTCGAGTTCTACCTCGCGCACCGCGCCCACCGGCTGGCCCAGGTGGAGACCGCGGTCGAGGCCGGGCACCGGACGGCCTCGGAGGTGGTGGCGCAGGTGTACGCGGATGTGGACCGGTCCCTGTGGCCCGCGGCGGAACTCTCGGTGCTGGCGCAGCTGGAGTACTTGGGCGAGCACGGGCTGATCTGACGCACGGGCGCGGCACGCGGATGCGGTGCGGGGTGTCGCGGGGGTGGTCGGGCGCGGGGCGCGGCGCGTGGGTATGTCAGCCGTCAGCCGTCAGCCGTCAGCCGTCAGCTGCCGGCCGCCGGTACGCGGGTTCCGGCGCGCGGGTACGGACGTCAGCCGTCAGCCGTCTCCCGCCGGTGCGAGGGGTCCCGTACGTGCCCCGCGCGAGCGGCCCGATGTGCGGTCCCGTACACAGGCCCCGACGCGGGCCCGTACCCAGCCCCGTGCGCGACCCCGCACGTGTGGAAGGCCCCGCCGTTCGGCGGGGCCTTCCACACGCGTGGGCAGACGGTCCGGCTAGCGGGACCGCTTCGCCAGGCGCTCCACGTCCAGCAGGATCACGGCGCGCGCCTCCAGGCGCAGCCAGCCGCGTCCGGCGAAGTCGGCGAGTGCCTTGTTGACCGTCTCGCGGGAGGCGCCGACCAGCTGGGCCAGCTCTTCCTGGGTCAGGTCGTGGACGACGTGGATGCCTTCCTCCGACTGGACGCCGAAGCGGCGCGACAGGTCGAGAAGGGCGCGGGCGACGCGGCCCGGTACGTCGGAGAAGACCAGGTCGGACATCTGGTCGTTGGTCTTGCGCAGACGACGGGCGACGGCACGCAGGAGGGCCGTGGCCACCTCGGGGCGGGCGTTCAGCCAGGGCTGGAGGTCGCCGTGGCCCAGGCCGAGGAGCTTGACCTCGGTCAGCGCGGTCGCGGTGGCGGTGCGCGGGCCCGGGTCGAAGAGCGACAGCTCGCCGATCAGCTCGCCGGGGCCGAGGACCGCCAGCATGTTCTCGCGTCCGTCGGGGGAGGTGCGGTGGAGCTTCACCTTGCCCTCGGTGACCACGTAGAGGCGGTCGCCCGGGTCGCCCTCGTGGAAGAGCGCGTCGCCGCGTGCGAGGGTCACCTCACTCATCGAGGCGCGGAGCTCCGCGGCCTGCTCATCATCGAGCGCCGCGAAAAGCGGGGCGCGCCGCAGAACGTCGTCCACGAGATTTCTCCTTGTCGGCCTGTTCAGGGAACCGTGGTCCCCATCATGCCGGACGGTAAAACAGTGCGATCAATCACAAACCAGTTTGACGCACGGGCGTGCCGAATCGTGCGGCAGGGGGCCGATTGGGGGCTGATGCACGGTGACAGGGGCGGATGTCAGTGCGTGGCTCTAGGCTGGCCGGGTGTCCAAATCGCCGGTGAGAGCGCAGGCCAAGGGGGCTGATGGGGTGTCGGAAGGCCGTGATTCCGCTGTGGGCGAACAGGGGGCGATTCGCCCGAAAAAAGCGACAAAACGTCCCGCGAGGGAGTCGGTGAAGGGCCTCGCGAAGGCGAAGCCCGCAGCACCGTCCGCAGGAGGAGCACGGGCCGCAGGGGCGGCACCGGCCGCAGGAGGAGCGTCGGTCGCAGGAGGAGCGTCGGCCGCTCCCTCGGTGCCGGCGGCGGGAGCGGCGCGGGCAGGGGCGGGGCGGAAGCCGGAATCGCGGCTGGCGATGGTGCGCCGTGCCCGGAGGATCAACCGCGAGCTCGCCGAGCTCTACCCGTACGCCCACCCCGAGCTGGATTTCCGGAACCCCTTCGAGCTCCTGGTCGCCACGGTCCTCTCCGCGCAGACGACCGACCTGAGGGTCAACCAGACGACCCCCGCGCTCTTCGCCGCCTACCCCACCCCCGAGGACATGGCCGCGGCCGTTCCGGAGGAGATGGAGGAGCTCATCAGGCCGACCGGATTCTTCCGGGCCAAGACGAAGTCGCTGATAGGTCTCTCCGTGGCGCTCCGGGACAGGTTCGACGGCGAGGTGCCGGGCAGGCTCGACGATCTCGTCACGCTCCCCGGGGTCGGCCGCAAGACCGCCAACGTCGTGTTGGGCAATGCCTTCGGCGTCCCGGGGATCACCGTCGACACCCATTTCGGACGGCTGGTCCGCCGCTGGAAGTGGACGGAGCAGGAGGACCCGGAGAAGGTCGAGGCCGAGATCGCCACGATCTTCCCCAAGAGCGAGTGGACGATGCTCTCGCACCGGGTCGTCTTCCACGGCCGCCGCATCTGCCATGCTCGCAGGCCCGCCTGCGGCGCCTGCCCGATCGCCCCGCTCTGCCCGGCGTACGGCGAGGGGGAGACGGATCCGGAGAAGGCGAAGAAGCTGCTGAAGTACGAGATGGGCGGGCGGCCGGGGCAGCGGCTGAACCCGCCCGCGGACTACCCCGGCGAGCCCGCACCGCCGCTCGGGGCCGACTGAGACGCGGCACCGCTCGGAGCCGGGGCGCTCCGCCGGTTCCGGGACGGCGGAACGAAATGTGTGACCAGAGGCGTTGTGAGACGAGGGGTGCCTATGAAGACGCATGAACAGAGCACGGAAGCGGCAGCCGCGCCCACGGCGGGACACCCGGCGGCGGTCAGTCCCGCGGCGGCGGTCAGGGCGGCGGCCGCCGCCGCGGGAGCCGGTGAGGACGCCGCGATCGCCGTCACCACCGAGGGGCTGCCCGCCTGGCTCGACCCCGTGGCCCACGCCGCGCGGACGGTCGAGCCCGACCAGCTCAGCCGTTTCCTGCCCCCGGAGAGCGGCGCCGGGCGGCAGTCCGCCGTGCTCATCCTCTTCGGCGAGGGCGACCGCGGTCCCGAGCTGCTTCTCATGGAGCGGTCCGGAAGCCTGCGTTCCCATGCCGGTCAGCCGTCCTTCCCCGGCGGCTCCCTGGACCCGGAGGACGGCGACCAGGCGACGACGGGGCCGCTCAGGGCGGCCCTGCGCGAGGCCCGGGAAGAGACCGGTCTCGACCCGCACGGCGTCCAGATCTTCGGCGTGCTGCCCCGCCTCTACATTCCCGTGAGCGGCTTCGTCGTGACGCCGGTCCTCGGCTGGTGGCACTCGCCGAGCCCGGTCGGTGTCGTCGATCCGGGTGAGACAGCCCGGGTCTTCACCGTGCCCGTGGCGGATCTCACGGATCCGGCCAACCGCGCGACCGCGGTCCATCCGAGTGGCCACCGAGGCCCGGCATTTCTGGTCGAATCGGCCCTGGTGTGGGGCTTCACGGCCGGAGTGATCGACCGCATTCTGCATTTCGCGGGCTGGGAGCGCCCCTGGGACGCGGCCAAGCAGGTGCCGCTGGACTGGCGCGCATGACAGGCTGACTTCCGTGCTGCGCTGTCCGGCCCCGCCCGGACCCAGCCGTGGGAACGGGCCCGGCGACGAATCTGCGAGGCTATAGACGGTGAACGTGCTGGACATGCTGCTGCTGGCCGGCGCCGTGTGGTTCGCGGTCATCGGCTACCGACAGGGGTTCGTCGTCGGCATCCTGTCGGTGATCGGGTTCCTGGGCGGCGGCCTCGTCGCCGTCTATCTGCTGCCGCTCCTGTGGGACCAGCTGACGAACGGCTCGGAGGTCTCCTCGACGGCCGCCGTCGTCGCCGTCGTCATCGTGATCGTCTGCGCCTCGGTGGGCCAGGCATTCACCACCCATCTCGGCAACAAGCTCCGCCGGTACATCACGTGGTCGCCCGCGCGCGCCCTCGACGCCACCGGCGGCTCCCTGGTCAACGTCGTCGCGATGCTGCTGGTCGCCTGGCTGATCGGCTCCGCGCTGGCCGGTACCTCGCTGCCGACGCTGGGCAAGGAGGTCCGCAGCTCCTCGGTCCTGCTCGGTATCTCCCGGGTGATGCCCGCACAGGCCTCCACCTGGTTCACGGACTTCTCCTCGGTCCTCGCGCAGAACGGCTTCCCACAGGTCTTCAGCCCGTTCGCCAACGAGCCGATCACCGAGGTCCAGGCGCCGGATCCGGCGCTGGTGGGCAGCCCCGTCGCGGCCCGCGCCCGGCAGTCCATCGTCAAGGTGGTCGGTACGGCCCCGAGCTGCGGCAAGGTCCTCGAAGGCACCGGCTTCGTCTTCTCCGACCGCCGGGTGATGACCAACGCGCATGTCGTCGGCGGCGTCGACGAGCCGACCGTCCAGATCGGCGGCCAGGGCCGGCTGTACGACGCGAAGGTCGTCCTGTACGACTGGCGTCGCGACATCGCCGTGCTCGACGTACCGGACCTCGACGCGAAGCCGCTGAAGTTCACCGACCCCGACCACGACGCCCGGACGGGGAACGGCGCCATCGTCGCGGGCTTCCCGGAGAACGGCGCGTACGACGTGCGCGCCGCGCGCGTCCGGGGCCGCATCGACGCCAAGGGCCCGGACATCTACCACCGGGGCACCGTCCGCCGCGATGTCTACTCGCTCTACGCGATGGTCCGTCAGGGCAACTCCGGCGGACCGCTGCTGACTCCTGGCGGCGAGGTGTACGGCGTCGTCTTCGCCAAGTCGCTCGACGACCCCGCCACCGGCTACGCGCTGACGGCCGACGAGATCCGCCAGGACATCGAGCACGGCCGCTCCGCCAACCAGCAGGTCGACAGCCAGGCGTGCGCACTCTGAGGCGGGTGCGGCGGCCGTGACACGTACCGCGTCAGACGTGATGCCTGCCCCGTAGACGTGACACGTACCGGACGGTCGCGACGCGTACGTGGCGGTCGTGACAGCTGTCCGGCGGACGTGACACGTACCGGACGGCTGTGGCATGTGCGCGGCGGTCGTGACGCGTACCTCGTCAGGCGTGACGCCTGCCCCGTAGTCGTGACACGCACCCGGCGGGCGGCCGTGACGCGTACGTGGCGGCCGTGACACCCGTCGGCCTGCGGACTCCTGGTCGACTCCGGCAGGAGGTGAAAGCCGCCCGGCGGAGACGTGACGCCCGCCCGGCAGGAGTGGCGCCTGCCCGGTCAGGAGCGGCAGGGACCGGCTGAGGAGCCGGACACCACAGGAGCCGGGCACAGACAGAGGCACCGACAGAAGCCGGGCACCGGCAAGAGCCGGGCGTGGCGCGGCTCCGCCCGGCAAGGCGGGGAAGAGCCGGGAGGAGTCCCGCCCGGCCGGTGATCATTCACCGGCCGACCGGGATGGAGATCATCCGCGCGGATGCCGCAGCCGCGCCGAGACCCAGCGGGCCCGACGGCGCAGAATGCGCGGAATACCGAGCCGGGGATCATGCAGAACACGCATATCGTGCACCCGGCCCTGAAGGCCGCCCCCCTCATGAGTGCTCAGACCCGCCGTGGCGGTCGAGCGTCGGTTTCGTGCTGTGTCACCGAAGTCGTGCGTCCAGCCCATACCGGGACGTCTGCCCGTGCCTCATGGTCGGTAACCGCCCATCCGTCAGCCAATTGGCCTATGCGCCAGGCACTTGGCTGTTCGTCGGACAACTGTGCCCTTACCGCTACCGGTCGGGCTCGGGATCCTTGAGCCAACTGATGAGTTCGGCCGAGAAGCCGGCCGGATCCTCCTCGTGGGGGAAGTGCCCCAGACCGTCGAAAAGTCGCCAGCGGTACGGCGCTTCGACGTACTCGCCGGATCCGGCCGCGCTGCGCGTACGGATCGCCGGATCGAGTGAACCGTGCAGATGCAGCGTCGGTACCCGTACCGGGAGTTTCATCCGCCGGTTGAACTGGATTCCGTCCGGGCGGGCGAGGGAGCGCACCATCCAGCGGTACGGCTCGATCGAACAGTGCGCCGTCGACGGGATGCACATCGCGCGCCGGTAGACGTCCACCGTCGCGTCGTCGGGGAAGTCCGGGGTGCGGGGGCCGGCCCATTCGCGGATCAGCCGACCGGCCAACGCGGCGTCGTCGGCGACGAGCTGACGCTCAGGCACCCATGGGCGCTGAAAGCCCCAGACGTACGAGCCGGCCCGGGTCTGCGCGAAGTCGGAGAGCATCGAGGAGCGCCAGCGGCGCGGGTGCGGCATCGAGGAGACCACGAGCCTGCGCACCAGCTTCGGCCGCATCACCGCGGCCGTCCAGGCGAGATAGCCGCCCAGGTCATGGCCGACCAGCGCCGCGTCCGGTTCGCCGAGCGAGCGGATCACGCCGGTGATGTCGAGCGCCAGGTTGGCGGGGTCGTAACCCCGGGGCGTACGGTCGCTGCCGCCGACCCCGCGCAGATCCATCGCGACGGCCCGGAAACCGGCGTCGGCCAGTGCGGTGAGCTGATGGCGCCAGGTCCACCAGAACTGCGGGAAGCCGTGCAGCAGCAGTACCAGCGGCCCCTCGCCGAGCTCGGCGATATGGAAACGGGCGCCGTTGGCCGCCACGTCCCGATGCGTCCACGGCCCCTCGATCCGCACGGGTCCGCCGGGGCCGACCGGGGCCGCCTGACCGTCGCGGGCCACTCGACCGTCATGGGCCGCCTGACCGTCGCGGGCCGCCCGGCCGTCACTGGGCATCGGGCTGTCACTGGGCGTCGGGCTGTCCGAAAGTGCCGGGCCTGGAACCGTCGAGTCGCACGAACCCGTCGAGTCGCACGAACCCGTCGAGTCGTGCGATCCCGTCGAGTCGTGCGAACCCGTCCGTTCTGGCCGCCTCGTCCCGCCGTCCGAGTCTCTCCGGCCGTCCGCACCCGTCCGGCCGTCCCTGGCCGTGAGGGCTGCCCGGTCTTCCGGGGCTGCGGGATCCGCCCGGCCTTCCGGACCTGCGGGGTCTTCCGGGCCTACGGGGCCTACGGGGCCGAATGCGCTGGAATCGGGGACCGTCATGTGGACGAGCGTGCCACAGCGGAGCTCTTGTCCTGGACCGGAGCCTTCTCCACCGCCTTGCCCGCCAGCGTGCTGCCCGAGACGGCCGGACGGCTCGTTCCGGCCCTGACGGCGGGCCGCGGGTGCGGCTTGACGCCCTGGAGCACGGCCGCCGTCCGCTTCGCCGAGGCGATGGACTTCTCCGGCGGCTTCAGCTTCTTGAACTTGAGCCAGCCGATCAGCCCCAGCAGAAACGCCAGGATGAAGTACCCGCCCGCCACGATCAGGAACGACCGCGCCAGGCCCATTCCCAGGTGGTGGATCCCGTAGGCGGCCGCGAAGCTCAGCATCGGCATCATGAACAGGAGCAGCACGGCGGCGATGATCATCACCACGCTGCCGATCGCCCCGCGCTTGACGTCCTGCCGTACCTCGGCCTTGGCCAGGGCGATCTCGTCGTGCACCAGTGCGGACATCTCGGCTGTCGCCGAGGCGACCAGCTGCCCGAGACTGCGGTCGGCGCTGCCCGCGTTGTTGCCGGGGTCGCTCATCCCTGACTCCCTCTCCTGCTTCTGCTGCTCAACACATCTGGTGTCAGATCATGCCGGACTGTCCGGCTCACTGCGCGCTGCCCCCGCCAGTTGGGCAAGGCGGCGGTGCTCGGCGGCCTTCTCCTCGTGGATCGCGGCCATCCGCAGGTGGTACTCCGGATCGTCCTGCTCGTAGACGTCGGGTACCCCGTCCTGGTCCTCGTCGAGCTCCTCCGCCTCGTGCAGCGTCCGGTATCTGCGTACCCGGAGTTTGAGCAGGACACAGGCGAACACGGCGGCCGTCAGGGAACCGACCAGCACGGCGGCCTTGATCTCGTTGATCGTGTCCTCGTCGCCGGTGAAGGCCAGCTCACCGATGAGCAGCGAGACGGTGAAGCCGATTCCGGCGAGTGCGGCGACCGCGAAGACGTCGGCCCAGGCCAGGTCCTTGTTGAGCTCCGCCTTGCTGAAGCGGGTGGCCAGCCACGTACCGCCGAAGACGCCCAGGGTCTTGCCGACGACCAGGCCCAGCACGACACCGAGCGTCTCGGGCCGGGTGAAGACGTTCGCCAGCGCGCCGCCGGAGAGGGAGACACCGGCCGAGAAGAGGGCGAACAGCGGCACGGCGAAACCGGCCGACAGCGGGCGGACCAGATGCTCGATGTGCTCGCCGGGCGAGTGGGTCTCGCCTTCCCGACGGGTGCAGCGCAGCATCAGACCCATGGCGACACCGGCGATCGTGGCGTGGATGCCGCTGTTGTACATCAGGCCCCAGATGACCAGGGCGAGCGGTACGTAGATGTACCAGCCGCGCACGTTCTTGCGCAGCAGCAGAAAGAAGACGGCCAGTCCGACGAAGGCGCCGAGCAGGGCCATGAAGTCGATCTGCTCGGTGAAGAAGACCGCGATGATCAGGATCGCGAAGAGGTCGTCGACGACCGCGAGGGTCAGCAGGAAGGCGCGCAGCGCGTTCGGCAGCGAGGTCCCGATGACCGCGAGTACGGCGAGCGCGAAGGCGATGTCGGTGGCGGTGGGGACGGCCCAGCCGCTGGTCGAACCTCCGCCGACCACGTTCACCAGGGTGTAGACGAGAGCCGGGACCGCCATTCCGCACAGCGCGGCGACGACGGGGAGGGCGGCCGCCTTGGGGTCGCGCAGCTCGCCCGCGACCAGTTCCCGCTTGAGTTCGACGCCCGCGACGAAGAAGAAGACCGCGAGCAGCCCGTCGGCCGCCCAGTGCGCCACCGAGAGGTTGAGCCCGAGCGTCTCCGGACCGAAGTGGAAGTCGCTGACGGCCCGGTAGCCGGAGTAGAAGGTGTTCGCCCACACCAGGGCGGCTATCGCGGCGACCAACAGGATGACGCCGCCGACGGTTTCGGTGCGCAGGGCCTCGGCGAGGTGGTTCCGCTCGGGGAGCGAGATCCGCCCGAGAAAGGTGCGGCGGGAGGGGGGCACGGGGGCAGGGGTGGGCGCGGCCACGGGTGGAGACCTCCGGGTCGGTACGGCAGCGATGGCATGGCTGATGCACTTGCCGACCAGACTTCCCGGCACCCCTGTGAAGTTTTCTTATTGCTTCATTGACGCACTTGCCACTGTACCCGGGGTGCGCGGGGCTGTATCCGGTGATCTTCACCTTAAATGCCCGAGGGGCATCCGGCGCGTTGCCGGATGCCCCTCGGGGACGTACTGCCGCCTGCTCGCTGCCAGCCTGCCGCCCGCTCGCTGTCAGCGCTCGGGACCGTGACCGTTCCCCTGGACCGCGAGTGGTGTCGGTCCTCGGCGGCGGCGATCAGGCCCCGGCGCCCGCGATCAGTCCTCGGAGGAGGACGACGGGAGCTGGGTCTGGATGAGGTCCATCACCGAGGAGTCGGTGAGGGTCGTGACGTCTCCCAGCTCGCGGTTCTCCGCGACATCGCGCAGCAGCCGCCGCATGATCTTGCCCGACCGGGTCTTCGGCAGCTCGGCGACCGGCAGGACCCGCTTCGGCTTGGCGATCGGGCCGAGCGTGGCACCGACGTGGTTGCGCAGCTCGGCGACGAGCTCGTCGGAGGCCTCGGCCGTGCCACGCAGTATCACGAAGGCGACGATGGACTGGCCGGTCGTCGCGTCGGCGGCACCGACGACGGCCGCCTCGGCGACCGAGGGGTGCGAGACGAGCGCCGATTCGACCTCGGTGGTCGAGATGTTGTGCCCGGACACGAGCATCACGTCGTCGACCCGGCCGAGCAGCCAGATGTCGCCGTCCTCGTCCTTCTTGGCGCCGTCGCCCGCGAAGTACTGGCCCTGGAAGCGCGACCAGTAGGTGTCGATGAAGCGCTGGTCGTCGCCCCAGATGGTGCGCAGCATCGACGGCCACGGCTCGGTGAGGACGAGGTAGCCGCCCCCGCCGTCCGGAACCTCGTTGGCCTCGTCGTCGACGACCGTGGCCGCGATACCGGGCAGGGCGCGCTGGGCGCTGCCCGGCTTCGTCTCCGTCACGCCCGGCAGCGGCGCGATCATCATGGCGCCGGTCTCGGTCTGCCACCAGGTGTCCACGATCGGGCACTTGTCGGCGCCGATGTGCTTGCGGTACCACATCCACGCCTCGGGGTTGATCGGCTCACCGACCGAACCGAGGACCCGGAGGCTGCTCAGGTCGAACTTGGCGGGGATGTCGTCACCCCACTTCATGAACGTGCGGATCGCGGTCGGCGCGGTGTAGAGGATCGTCACGCCGTACTTCTGCACGATCTCCCAGAAACGCCCCTGGTGCGGGGAGTCGGGCGTGCCCTCGTACATGACCTGCGTCGCGCCGTTGGCCAGCGGTCCGTAGACGATGTACGAGTGGCCGGTCACCCAGCCGATGTCGGCGGTGCACCAGAAGACGTCGGTCTCCGGCTTGAGGTCGAAGACCGCGTGGTGGGTGTACGCCGCCTGCGTCAGATAGCCGCCGGAGGTGTGCAGGATGCCCTTGGGCTTACCCGTCGTACCGGAGGTGTAGAGGATGAAGAGCGGCTGCTCCGCCTCGAAGGCCTCGGGGGTGTGCTCGGCGGACTGCCGACCGGTGATCTCGTGCCACCAGACGTCACGGCCCTCGGTCCACGCGGTGTCCTGGCCGGTGCGCCGGACCACGAGGACGTGCTCCACGCTGTCGATGCGCGAGACGGCGTCGTCGACGGCGGGCTTGAGCGCGGACGGCTTGCCCCGGCGGTAGCCACCGTCGGCGGTGATGACGACCTTGGCGTCCGCGTCCTGGATGCGGGCGGCGATGGCGTCGGCCGAGAAACCGCCGAAGACCACCGAGTGCGCGGCGCCGATGCGGGCGCAGGCCAGCATCGCGATGGCGGCCTCGGGGATCATCGGCAGATAGACGGCGACCCGGTCGCCCTTGCCGACCCCGAGCTCGATGAGCGCGTTGGCGGCCCGGGAGACCTCTTCCTTGAGCTGTGCGTAGGTGATGGCGCGGCTGTCGCCGGGCTCGCCCTCGAAGTGGATGGCGACCCGGTCGCCGTTGCCGGCCTCGACGTGGCGGTCCACGCAGTTGTACGCGACGTTGAGCTTGCCGTCCGCGAACCACTTCGCGAAGGGCGGGTTGCTCCAGTCGAGCGTCTCGGTCGGCTCCGTGGCCCAGGTCAGGCGACGGGCCTGCTCGGCCCAGAAGCCCAGCCGGTCCGCCTCGGCCTGCTCGTACGCCTCCGCTTTGACGTTGGCATTGGCGGCCAG
This sequence comes from Streptomyces sp. NPDC057697, assembly GCF_042799335.1. NCBI lineage: Bacteria > Bacillati > Actinomycetota > Actinomycetes > Kitasatosporales > Streptomycetaceae > Streptomyces > Streptomyces sp. NPDC057697. The sequence continues at coordinate 639,696 of NZ_JBHVJA010000003.1, forward strand.
ATCGGCAGGCGGTGCGAACCGCCGCTCCTCCTTGAGCAGATTGGCCAGGCTTTCGTTGCTCACGACATCTCCCATTCCCAGGGTGTCCGTTGTGTCCCGGGGCATAGCTCATCAGGCCAAAGGCCGGGTGACAAGTGTCTGCCCGGAATTGGTTTAGACCTGTGTCTCGTGTATGGAGGCACGGGTCCCGCCCTCCGCGTGTGGTGCGACGCGATGCCGAGCAGCGCGGTGCGGTGCGACGCGGTGCGACGCGGGGGCAGGACCACAAGGTCTCACGGACCCGGGGCGATAGCGGTTCAGATGCCGACGCGTTCCAACTCGCCGGAGCCGGTGGGGTCGCCGGGACCGCCGGATGTGCCGGATGCGCCGGATGCGCCGGGGCTTGCGGGGCCCGGGGGATCGCTGGGGCCGATGGGATCGCCGAGCCCGGCAGAGGTCTCGGAGTCGCCGGGGCCCACGCGGTCGAAGACCTCGTCGAGCTCCAGCCCGCTGCTCGCACCCTCGGTCAGGAGATAGGCCTGCGCCTCGCCCACATGGAAGTACATGCCGTGCAGCCGGAGCGTACCCTCGTCGAGCCGCCGCGCCACCGATTCGTGTGCCCGCAAATGGTCCAGCTGCTGCACCACATTGGTGAGGCAGAGCTGCTCCAGCGCATCGGTCGGCAGCCGCCCGGAGATCCGGGCCCAGGCATGGTGCCGGGACGCCATCCTGTCCAGGCTCGGCAGCCCATGCCTCAGCCACCGCCAGAGGGACGACGGCGGGGTCTGCGGGTCCGGTTTGGCGCCAAGCAGTGCCTGCATCGCTCCGCAGCCGGAGTGCCCGCAGATGGTGATGGACTCCACCTTCAGTACGTCCACCGCGTATTCGATCGCCGCACCGACCGAGTCGTCACCCGACTCGGCGTTCGGCAGGGGCACCAGATTGCCGATGTTCCGCACGGTGAACAGATCGCCCGGACCACTTGCCGTGATCATGCTGGTGACCAGGCGGGAGTCCGCGCAGGTGATGAACAGCTGGGAAGGCCGCTGGCCCTCGGCGGCCAGGCGGGCCAGCTCCTTGCGCACCAGGGGAGCGGTGTTGCGCTGGAACGAACTCAGGCCGCTGATCAGCCGATTGCCTCCGGCCGGGCGGGGGCCGGCGGAGGACGGACCGGTAGGCCGGGCGGGGGAGCGGGGCAACGAGGGGGCCGGGGAGCGGCCCGGAGCGGCACCCGGATCCGAGGAAGGGGCCGAACCGGGGGTGGATGCGACCGGGGAGATGGGGGTGGAGGCGGGAGTGGGAGTGGGAGCGGGGACGGAGGTGCCGTGGGGCATCTCGTGGAGTGCGCCGGCGGGATCGGTCCCGGGGTGGGCTTGGGGGCCCGTTGCGCCGGTGCCGCGAACGGTGTCGGCGAAGGGGACGCTGGTGCGGTGACCCGTGTCGGTAAAGGGGGCGCCCGGATTGGGAGGGGCGGCGTCGGGGGTGTGGAGGGCGCCGGGCGTACGGACGGGTTCGTCATGGCAGTGGTGGTTGCGCCAGGGCGTCCAGGGGCGGCAGCAGGAGTGGGAGGCCGAGGTGGGCTCGGCGATTCTGCCGCCGGACCTGCCGGTGAACACGACCCTGCCACCGTGCGCGGCCTGGACAGTGCTCCAGTCCTGGATCGCCTCGTACGCGGCATGATCCATGAAGAAGCCGTCCAACTCGACGACCGCGTTCCCCTCCTGGGGCAGCTGGCCGAGCGTACGACTGAGCCGGGGCACCGCGAGGAACGTCAACTGCCCCCGTACGACGACCAGATGCTCGCCGTCCTGCTCGGTGACCGTGATCCTCGTCCGGGCCAGCCGGTGGAGGGCGACCGCGACCGCCACCGCGATGCCGATCGCCACCCCCTTGAGCACGCCGAAAAGGACCACGCCGGTGATCGTCGCCCCGTAGACCAGGACTTCGCGGTGTCTGTGGACGTTGCGGATATGGGCGAGGCTCACCATCCGGATGCCGACCATCATCACCAGCGCGGCGAGCGCGGCCAAGGGGATCCACTCCAGGACGGTGACCAGCAGCCCGGTCGCGAGCAGCACCCAGACACCATGCAGCACGGTGGAGGCACGCCCCTGTGCCCCTGCACGTACGTTCGCCGAGCTGCGCACCGCGCCGCCGGACACGGCCAGCCCGCCCACCAGCCCGGACAGGGTGTTGGCGATGCCCTGGGCGCGTAGCTCGCGATCGAGGTCGGCACGTCTGACGGGTGGCGCGGGTGGTGTGGGTGGCTTGGGTGGCGCGTGTGGCTCGGGTGACGCGGGCGGCGCGGACGAAGTTGGTGCGCTGGACGATCCGAGTGGCGCGGGTGATCTGAGTGATCCTGGGGAGCCGGATGGCGTGGCCGGTGGCGGTGGCGGTGGCGGTGGTGGTGAGGCCGAGGCCGAGTGCGAGGATCTGGGCGAAGGGGAGGGCGCAGGCGCCGCCGACAGCTTGTCCACCGCCATCGCGGCGAGCAGCGACTCCAGGCTGGCCACCAGCATCACCGTGAACACGGCGGTGGCCAGGGCGAGTACGGGGCCGTGCGGCATCTCCGGCAGGACGTGCGAACGCCAGGACGGCAGGTCGACCCGGGCGATCCCGGGGGCGGCGAGCGCGGCGACCGTCGTAGCGGCCACCACTGCTGCCAGGGCGGCCGGGATCCGTCGCACCCCGCTGCCGATCCGGCCCGGAATCCGGGGCCACAGGGCCAGGACGGCGATGGTCAGCACACCGATGAGCGGGGCGGCCGGACTCAACCGGCCCAGCTGGTCCGGCAGAGCGAGGGCGTTGGCGACGGCGGAGCTCTGCGGGGAGCCTCCAAGCACAATGTGCAGTTGGGCGAGCGCGATGGCCACGCCGATCCCGGCGAGGGTGCCGTGGACGATGGCGGGGCTGACGGCGAGGGCGCTGCGCGCCGCCCGCAGCGAGCCCAGCAGGATCTGAAGGAGCCCGGCACCGATGGTGATCGCGCAGGTGGTGCGCCAGCCGTAGGTCTGGATCAACTCGGCTGTGACCACGGTCAGTCCGGCGGACGGACCGCTGACCTGGAGTGGGGTGCCGCCGAGCAGACCGGCGACGATGCCGCCGATCGCGGCGGAGATGAGACCGGCTTGCAACGGGGCGTCCATGGCGACGGCGAGGCCGAGCGACATGGGTACGGCGAGCAGGAAGACTGTGATCGAGGCGGACACATCGGCGCCCGCGATACGGAATCGTCCACCGCGCGATGGCGGCGGGCTGTGTGGTCGCTTGATTCCCGAGGCGCGTGGTGGGCGCGAGTTACGGGAAGTGCGGTTGTGACGAGTGGGTACGCAGGCAGACATGATTCCCGTCTCCTCCGGGGCAGCGCGGTCGCGGAATGTGGGGACGCGGCCGTGGGTCACGGCTTGCAGCGGCGGGACTTTCTCAACTCTCAGTAAATAGATCGTAATGGAGAGTAAATATCTCTGTCCATGCTTGGGGTCAAATGAGCGGGTTGACCACCCATTCCAGTGAATAAGCATCTTTTCATTCGGCCTGTCGTGCTGATCCGACGGAGCCGTGTGCGAACTTGGCCGCGCCGTGTCGGCACTTCGACGCGAATGACCCGCAGCAGGGAAGAGGTGGGCGGATGATGGCCGCCACGACGGGAGCCGCCGCGAAGAGAGCGGCGACGAAGAGAGCGGTGACGGAGAGGTGCACAGCGAAGAGGGCCGGCGCGGGCCGGGCCGTCCTCGGCGTCGTGGCCGTCGCGCTGACCGCGGGAGTGGCCGGCTGCTCGTCCGGTCCCGGGCCCGGCCGCGGAGTCGGAGGATCGGAGGCGGCGAAGCCGGTTTCCGGGACGAAGGAGAAGGCCCCGCAGGCCGCCCCCAAGAGCGTCTTCCGGCTCATCGGTGACGGTTCCACCGCCTTCACCGGCAATCAGCCGAAGCAGCCGGTGGCCAAGCGACTCGCGCCCGGTGAGAAGCCCCCGCAGTTCGTGGTTTTCTCCTGGGACGGCGCGGGTGAGGACGGCCAGAAGCTGTTCTCGCACTTCCGCGAGGTCGGCAAGAAGTACCACGCGAACATGACGTACTTCCTCAGCGGCGTGTACATGCTGCCGGAGAACAAACGGGAGCTCTACGACCCGCCGAAGCACAACGCCGGCAGCTCCGACATCGGCTTCAACGACACCGAGGGAATCCGGAACACCCTCACCCAGGTACGCGGGGCCTGGGAGGACGGCAATGAGATCGGCACCCACTTCAACGGTCACTTCTGCGGCCCCGAAGGCGGCGGCACCTGGTCCGTCGACCAGTGGAAGAGCGAGATCGGCCAGGCCAAGTCCTTCGTGAAGAACTGGAAGACCAACGCCCCCGGTCTCGACGGGGAGAAGCCGCTTCCGTTCGACTACGACAAGGAACTCATCGGCGGTCGCACCCCCTGCCTCGAAGGGCGGAAGAACTTGGTGGCCGCGGCGCGGTCCATGGGCTTCCGCTACGACTCCAGCGGGGTCAACGACCAGGTCTGGCCGAAGAAGAAGGCCGGCATCTGGGACCTCTCGATGCAGCTCGTCCCCGTACCGGGCCGGGAGTTCGAGACCCTCTCGATGGACTACAACTTCATGTTCAACCAGTCCGGCACCACGACGCAGGGCGACCCGGGCATGCACGCGTACTGGGGCAACCAGATGCGCGACGGCCTGCTCCAGGCCTTCGACCGCTCGTACGACGGCAACCGCGCCCCGTTGATCATCGGCAACCACTTCGAATCCTGGAACGGCGGCACCTATATGCGTGCGGTCGAGGACACCATCGCGACGGTCTGCACCAAGAAGGGTGTGCGCTGCGTGTCCTTCCGGCAGCTGGCCGACTGGCTCGACGCGCAGGACCCGGCGACGCTGGCGAAGCTCGGCACCCTCGACGTCGGCCAGGCGCCCGAGAAGGGCTGGACCGCGTTCCTCGGCGGAGCGAAGGATTCCGTGACAGGTCGGGCGGCGGGCGCCGACAAGGCCCATATGGGGTCGGACGCCGCCAAGGCCCATGCAGGGCCCGGCGGCGACAAGGCTCACGCGGGCTCCGGCGCCGACAAGGGCAGCCGGACGCACGGCAGCCCGGACCGATGACCGCGCCACGCCGCTGAGCCGTGCCGCCTTTCGGCCCTGGCCAGCACGTCATGTGCCCGGACAGGCCGACAGGCCGGGAGCAGGGCCTGGCGTCGGGCGCCGGACGGGCCGTCGGGCGCCGGACGGGCCGCAGCGGCGAGTCCGTCCGGCGCTCCATGACGCAAGAGCAGTGGCTCCCGCGCGGAGTACGGGAGCCCTCCGGAGGTGCACGGGCTCAGGCGGGCTGAGCGGCGCCGTCCTGCGCGTACTGCTCGTCGAGGACGAAGGCGGGGTCGACCTGGGCGGCCAGATCGGCGCCCGTCTTCTCGTTGCCCCAGCTCTCCGCGTTCTTCAGGTGGAAGTGCACCATCTGCCGGGTGTAACGCCCCCAGTCGCGCTGCTCGTAGGAGTCCTCCGCGGCGTTCTGCAGTGCCTGAAGGGCCATCCGGTTGTCCGCCTCCAGGAGCTCGAAGCGGTTGGGGCGGCCCTTCTCCATCGCCCGTACCCAGTCCGAGTGCCCGACGCTGACCAGCAGGTCCTTGCCCACCTCGGCGCGCAGGAACTCCAGATCGTCCTCGCCCTGCACCTTGTTGCCGATGACCTTCAGTGCGACCCCGAAGTCCCGCGCGTACTCCTTGTACTGGCGGTAGACGGAGACACCCTTGCGGGTCGGTTCGGCGACCAGGAACGTCATGTCGAAGCGGGTGAACATCCCCGAGGCGAAGGAGTCCGAACCCGCTGTCATGTCAACGACGACATAGTCGTCGGGGCCGTCGACGAGGTGGTTGAGGCAGAGCTCGACCGCGCCGACCTTGGAGTGGTAGCAGGCCACTCCCAGATCCGACTCCGTGAACGGCCCGGTGGCCATCAGCCGGATCTCCCCGTCGTCGAGCCGGACCGTGCGGGCGCACGCGTCGTAGATCGGGTTGTCCTCGCGGACCCGCAGCAGCCGAGAGCCCTCGCCGGGCGGAGTCGTCTTGATCATCGTCTCGCTGGAGGCGATACGGGGATTGCTGCCGCGCAGATACTCCTTGATCAGAGGCAGGTGCGCGCCCATGGCGGGCAGCGCGGCGGCTTCCTGGTCGTCGAGGCCGAGCGCGGCCCCCAGGTGCTGGTTGATGTCGGCGTCCACCGCGACGACATGGGCTTCATTGGCTGCGAGGTGTCGGATGAAGAGCGAGGACAGCGTCGTCTTGCCGCTGCCGCCCTTCCCCACGAAAGCGATCTTCATGTTCACCTAGGGTAGCGGTGCGATCGCGGTGCGCTGTCGCACTTCGTGAAGAAGACCACTCACGGGCGGTATCGGCCCGGGGGGCGCGTAGCCTCGCTACTTATGAGTACGACTGCCTCTGATCCGCTTTCCGCCCTCGGCGCCCTGCCGGGTGTCGCCGACGCGGTGGACTCCGTGCGCAAGGCCGTCGACCGGGTCTACGGTCACCGTGTCATGCGGCGCCGCAGCAACGAGGTGACCGCGGAGGCGGCACTGCGCGGCGCCCGTGGCTCGGCGGCCCTGTCGGGCGCCGACTGGAATCTGGAGGAGGTGCGCCGACGCACCGACTTCAGCGGAGACGGCGAGGCGCATGTGATCGGGGCGGCCCTGAGGCTGACCGCCGAGGCGGGTCAACTGCTCTCCATCTGGCGGCAGTCGCCGCTGCGGGTGCTGGCGCGGCTGCACCTGGTCGCGGCCGGCGGGGCGGCGCCCGACGACGCGGTCGGACGGCCGAGGCTGGCGGGCGAGCCGGTCGACGAGCCGCTGATCGAGGCGTCGCTGCCGGACGCCGATGAGGTGGCGGGTCGGCTCGAAGGGCTTTCCGGGCTGATTCTCTCGGGCACTTCGGCTCCCGCGCTGGTGACGGCGGCTGTCGTGCACGGCGAACTGCTGGCCCTGCGCCCGTTCGGCTCGTACAACGGTCTTGTCGCACGGACCGCCGAGAGGATCGTGTTGATCGGGAGCGGTCTCGACCCCAAATCGATCTGCCCCGCCGAGGTGGGCCATGCCGAACAGGGGCGGGCAGCGTATCTCGCGGCGTTCGAGGGTTACCTGTCGGGGGCGCCGGACGGGATGGCGGCCTGGATCGCGCACTGCGGACGCTCCGTGGAGCTGGGCGTCAGGGAGTCGACGGCGGTGTGCGAGGCGCTGCAACGCGGAGCCGCGTAACCGGAGCGGGGCGGGTTCCCGCGCGGAGCCGTGTAACGGGCGTGCGGGCCGGGCTCCTGTGCCGCGACCGACCGGCCGGTCGGGCACCCGCCGGGGGCGGGTGCCGGGGCGGCGCCGTGTGCGCCGAGGCGTACGTGGGGCGTGCGCGGGGTGCGTGTTTCGGTGAATTCACCGAAGTAACTTCATTGCGGTAACTTCGCCGAATTGTCACCATCGGCCGTCTTCGTCGCGGGCTCTTCGCCACGTCGTCCTGGCCGCGTCGTCTTCGCCGTACGGCCTTCGTCGCGGCCCGCTCACTGCCCTGCAAAGGGTTGCGGCGGTACCGTTTTCGGTACCGCCGCTGGCATGTCTACCCAGTTACCATGCGTCCTCGGTATTCGCCCATCAGGTCGGGGTGCTTTGCCCGTTACCTGGTGCGGCTGGCCCGTAATCGACGGGTCGACGTCGCGTGGGTGCTCGGTTTTCATGCTCGGTCCGTGGGGCCGTCTCTGCGTTACAGGTAATCCTCTCGGATGTCCTTGGTCTCGCGGGCCGTTGAGTCATTTGTACTCCAGCACCGAGATGAGCGGTAGTGCTGGCCCCACTTCTTTACTTTTAGGTTCAATTACGGGCGAGTTGGATAATTTCGACACGGGGCGAGCCCTGGTGTGCCGTTGCTGTCCAGGGGCGCGTCAGGCGGAGCCCGCGGCGGCCCGGCGACGTGAGGTGTACCAGACCAGTCCCGCCGTGACGGCGGCCGCGCCCACGGCTGCCGCCGCGACCAGCGCCGGACGCGGTGGCAGTGAGAACGCGGGCAGTCGCTGCTTGAGCCGGACCGGTCGGTCGAAGACGAGAATCGGCCACTCGCGCAGGGTCGCTTCACGGCGCAACGCGCGATCCGGATTGACCGCGTGCGGGCGACCGACCGACTCCAGCATCGGGACATCCGTGGCGGAGTCGCTGTAGGCGTAGCAGCGCGAGAGGTCGTATCCCTCCGACACCGCGAGGGCCCTGATCGCCTCGGCCTTGGTCGGCCCGTACGCGTAGTACTCGACCTCGCCGGTGAAGCAGCCGTCGTCGCCGACGACCATTCGGGTGGCGACGACCCGGTCGGCGCCGAGCAGCTCGCCGATCGGTTCGACGACCTCGGCGCCCGAGGTCGAAACGATCACGACATCGCGTCCGGCGGTGTGATGCTCCTCGATGAGCGTCGCGGCTTCGTCGTAGATGATGGGGTCGATCAGATCGTGCAGGGTCTCGGCGACGATTTCCTTCACCTGCTGGACGTTCCAGCCCTTGCAGAGTGCGGAGAGATATTCCCGCATCCGCTCCATCTGGTCGTGATCTGCACCCCCGGCAAGGAACACGAACTGTGCGTACGCAGTGCGCAGTACAGCGCGGCGGTTGATCAGCCCGCCTTGGTAGAAGGACTTGCTGAAGGTCAGCGTCGAAGACTTCGCAATGACCGTCTTGTCCAGGTCAAAGAAGGCGGCTGTGCGCGGCAAGAAGCGGTTTTCCACAAGGCAGAGCATAGGGGGACACCATTCGGCGTAAACTCTGGCGCGTGGGTTTGCCTGAGAAGGCTCTCGGGTACACCATGGAAGTCACGGATCGTTCGCGACCGTGCTAACCCGGTCCGGCTCCTCCCCCCCCGAGTCGGCCGTGGGGACGACCCCCGCTCTCCCCCCCGGCGGGGGTCGTCGCATGTCCGGACGCGTTTCTGTCGTTCGGAATCAAGCATTCTGCCTCCTTCTCGGCCGCGACGGCCCACTCCTCGTGCCGCCCGCATCCCTCTCGCTCGTCACAGTGTGTAGCGGAAGTGCTGCGCTCCGGAAGTCGCTGGTATGGGCGACGGAGTTATTCACAACGGCGGAGTTGTCCACAGTTTTCGAGCAAGATCCACAAGATTTCCCGAACCGCTGCACGGTGATTCCAGCCGCGAAGTCCGCGGGTTGCGGAATCGCCGATCCCGGAAACGTTCCGAGATCACGCGAACCGCGATGAAGGTGCAGTGAGAAGGGGGTGGAGATCGTGGCCGAGCCCCTCGCATGTGATCGTCCGCCGGCCGCCGGAGCGCGGCGGGGCGGACCGTTGATCGTGACCGAGGACGTGGAACTGCTCGACGATCTGCTGCGGCTGTGCGCGGCAGCCGGGGCGGAACCGGAAGTTCATCATTCGTTGCCCGAAAACAGAGGCGGTTGGGAGCAGGCTCCGATGGTTCTCGTGGGCGACGATGCCGCCCAGCGGTGCCGAGGAGCGGTGCGCAGACGGGGCGTGATGCTCGTCGGCCGGGGCCAGGACGCCCCGGACGTATGGCGTCGTGCTGTGGAGATCGGGGCCGAATATGTGCTGAGGCTGCCCGATTCGGAGGGCTGGCTGGTCGACCAGATCGCCAACGCGGCGGAGGGCGTGGGCCGCCCGGCGCTCACCGTGGGGGTGATCGGCGGCCGGGGCGGCTCGGGCGCCTCCACACTGGCCTGCGCCCTCGCGGTGACCGCGGCCAGGGCCGGGCGGCGGACCATGTTGATCGACGGTGACCCGCTCGGCGGAGGCATCGACGTGCTGCTCGGAGGCGAACGGGCCGAGGGAATGCGATGGCCGGATTTCGCCCATTCCAAGGGGCGGGTCGGCGGCGGGGCGCTGGAGGAATCGCTGCCCGCGCTGCATGGGCTGCGGGTGCTCAGCTGGGGCCGCGACGACTGGGTGGCCATCCCGCCGCAGGCCATACGGGCTGTACTGGCCGCCGCACGCCGGCTCGGCGGGGTGGTGGTCGTCGATCTGCCGCGCCGGGTCGACGAGCCGGTGGCCGAGGCGCTCGCGCAGCTGGATCTCGGGCTGCTGGTGGTTCCCGGTGAGCTTCGCGCGGTCGCGGCAGCGAAGCGTGTGGCGGCGATGGCCGGGATGGTCCTTGAGGATCTGAGGGTGGTCGCTCGCGGCCCGTACGCGGCGGGCCTCGACGAGCAGTGGGTGGCACAGGCGCTGGGGCTGCCGCTCGCCGGCGAACTCCCGCTCGACGCCGGGCTGTCGGCTGCCCAGGACGGCGGTGCGCCACCGGGTGGCAGCCCGCGCGGTCCGCTGGCCAGGTTCTGCGCGGCGTTCTGGGAGCGGGCACTCGCACCGGAGGGTGCGGGGGGACGCGTCGCCGGGGGTGCGTCATGACGGAGACCCTGCTCGATGCCGTACGGCAGCGGCTCGCGCAGAGCGGCACGGCGCCGACACCGGCCGGAGTCGCGGCCGCGCTGCGTGCCCAGGGAAGGCTGCTCGGGGACGCCGAAGTGCTGGGAGCCGCCGACGAGCTGCGGGGCGAGCTGGTCGGGACCGGGGTGCTGGAGCCGCTGCTCGCCGATCCGGTGGTGACGGATGTGCTGGTCTCGGCGCCGGACCGGGTGTGGGTGGACCGGGGCAGCGGGCTCGAACTCACCGGGGTCACCTTCGCGGACGCGGCCGCGGTGCGCAGGCTGGCCCAGCGGCTGGCAGCCGTGGCGGGGCGGCGGCTGGACGACGCCCGTCCCTGGGTGGACGCGAGACTGCCGGACGGCACCCGCATGCATGCCGTGCTGCCGCCGGTGTCCGTCGGCTCGACGTGCCTGTCGCTGCGGGTGGTGCGGCCCAGGGCCTTCTCGCTGGCAGAGCTGGTCGCGGCGGGAACCGTGCCGCCGGGCGGTGACCGGATGCTGCGGGCCCTCGTGGAGGCCCGGGTCTCCTATCTCATCAGCGGCGGGACGGGAGCGGGAAAGACGACCCTGCTGTCGAGTCTGCTGGGCGCGGTCGGGCAGCGGGAACGGATCGTACTGGCCGAGGACTCTGCGGAGTTGCGACCGGACCATCCTCATGTGGTGCGCCTGGAGTCGCGCCCCGCCAACCAGGAGGGAGCGGGGCGGGTGACGCTCCGGGACCTGGTGCGGCAGGCGCTGCGGATGCGGCCCGACCGGCTGGTGGTCGGAGAGGTACGGGGCGCCGAGGTCACCGAACTCCTGGCCGCGCTGAACACCGGCCACGAAGGCGGCTGCGGGACGGTCCACGCCAACGCCGCCGAGCATGTGCCGGCCCGTCTGGAGGCATTGGGGACGGCGGCGGGGCTGGACCGGACGGCGCTGCACAGCCAGTTGGCGGCCGCGCTGTCGGTGGTGGTCCATCTGGTGCGGGACCGGACCGGGCAGCGGCGGATCGCCGAGGTGCAGGTCCTGGAGCGGGACGCGGCGGGGCTGGTGGTGACCGTGCCCGCGCTGTGCTGGGGCGCCGACGGATTCGTGCGGGAGCGGGGCTGGGAGAGGCTGCGGTCGCTGATCGGGGGTGCGGGGTGAACGGGGGCGCGGCGTCGGAGGTGCCGGTGGGCATGAGCGCGACGGTGGCCCTGTGCGTCGGGGCGGCGGCCTGGCTGGTGATGGCGCAGGACCACGGGCGGCGCAGGGCCCGGGTGCTGTTCGTCGACGGGGCGGTCCGGTCGCCGTTGCGGGCGCGCAGGGAGCGGGCCGGGGCGTGGGTGCGGGAGTGGTCGGGGGAGCGCCGGGAATTGCTCTGTCTTCCGGTGGCGCTGGTCGTCGCCGTGCTGGGGAAGTCGGTGTTGCCGCTGCTCGCGGGTGCGCTGGCGGTGCCGCTGGTGTGGAGGTGGCTGCGGAGGCGGGCCAGGGGCAAGGAGCGTGAGCGCGGGGCGGCCGGGGTGGTCGCGCTGTGCGCCGCGGTCGTGGGTGAGCTGCGGGCGGGGCAGGAACCGGGCCGGGCGTTGCTCGTCGCTGTCCGTGGCACAGGCGTGCTGGGGGCGGCGGAGGCCAGGGTTTCCGCGGCGGCACGGTTCGGCGGTGATGTGCCGGGGGCGCTCGGGCAGGCGGCACGTGAGCCGGGGCTGGACGGGCTCGCCGGGGTCGCGGCCTGTTGGCGAGTGGCAGCCGATGGCGGGGCGGGACTCGCGGCGGGCCTGGACCGCCTGGAAGGCGCGTTGCGGGCCGAGCAGCGCAGACGGGAGGAGTTGCGGGCCCAACTGGCGGGCGCCTGGTCGACGGTGGCGGTGCTGGCGCTGCTCCCGGTGCTGGGACTGGGCCTGGGGGCGGCGCTCGGGGCCGATCCGTTACGGGTGCTCCTGCACACCCCGGCCGGACTGGGCTGCCTGGCGACGGGCGGGCTGCTGGAAGCGGCCGGGCTCTGCTGGGCCGCCCGGATCGTACGGGCGGGGGAGGAGCCGTGAGCCCGGTGACGGGGGAAGCCGTCCACCAGGTGGCGGTCGTGTGCGCGGCGGTGAGTGCGGCCGTCTGTACGGCCCTTTCCCTGGTAGGGGTGCGACGGGGGCGGGCGGTGCGCCGCCGGGGCGCTGCGCTGTTGGCGATCGGCTCGCGGAAGCGGCGGCGGGGGCCCGGCCGCGGACAACGGGTACCCGGCGCCCGGACGAAGGAGCTGGTCGCGCCACTGGGCGCCGTGGCGGTCGGCTGGGTCCTGATCGGCGGCCTTCCGGGGTGCGTGGCGGGACTGGCCGGGGCGTACGGCGCCTGGCGGTGGCAGCGGACCCGACGCAGGCACGGGTCGGGCGCCGGCATTGCGGAGATGGCAGAGGCGGCACGTCAGCTCCCGCTGGCAGCCGACCTGTTGGCGGCCTGTATCTCCGCCGGAGCGGGCCCCCTGGAGGCGGCGGAGGCGGTGGGGGAGTCGCTCGGCGGGCCGGTCGGCATGGGCCTGGCGAGGACGGCCGTGGAGATCCGCCTCGGTGATGAACCCTCGGCCGTCTGGGGGCGGTTCGGGGAGATACCGGGTGCGGGTGCGCTGGCCCGCTGCCTGGACCGTGCGGGCTCGACCGGGGCTCCGGCGGCGGAGCCGGTGGCGCGGCTTGCCGAGGCGATGCGGGCCGAGCGTGCGAGTGCGGCCGTGGCCCGGGCCCAGCGGGCGGGCGTGGCGGTGACCGCCCCAGTCGGGCTCTGTTTTCTGCCCGCGTTCCTGTCGGTCGGGGTGGCCCCGGTGGTGATCGGTCTGGCGACCGGACTGCTCTCCACCGGATGACCGAAAAGAATCAGTAAAAATCCATTCAATATGAATTAAGGGTTCCAAGAGGAATCCGATGAGGAATTCCACGGGGGGTCGGAATGATGCAGCGGATCAAGGGCTGGGTGCGGGGCATGGCGCGCCGAGTCCGGTCGGACAACGGAATGACGACATCCGAATACGCGGTGGGGACGATCGCGGCCTGCGCGTTCGCGGCGGTGCTCTACAAGGTGGTCACCAGCCAGCCGGTCATGTCCGCATTGCAGTCACTGTTGAAGGGCGCGCTCGATGCGAAGTTCTGAGAGCGACGCCGTGGCGTGTGCCGAAAGCCGTTCCGGCACTCGGGGCGTGAGAACAGGGGGCGGGAGAGCAAGGGACGGGAGAGCGGCGGGCATGAAAGCGGAAGGCATGAGAGCCGGGTTGGGGAAGGACCGGGGCGCGGTGACGGCGGAAGCGGCCATGGCGGTTCCGGTACTGGTGGTGTTCGCGCTGGCGCTGGTCTGGGCGCTGATGGCCGCCTCGGCCCAGATCCGGTGTGTGGACGCGGCGAGGGCCGGGGCGAGGGCGGCGGCCCGTTCCGAGCCGGAGCCCGAAGCGCTGGAGGCCGCCCGTTCGGCGGCACCCGAGGGGGCCGAAGTGGCGATGGAACGGACCGGGGAGCTCTGGCGGGTACGGGTGGCGGCGTCGATGCCGGGGCCGGGCCCGCTGGCCCTGACGCTGCACGCGGAGGCGGCGGCGTCGGCCGAGGACATGGTGGGGGCGACGCGGTGAGCGGGACGGATGGGCGGAGGCGCGTGGCCGCCCTCGCACGGCCGCGTACGGCCGTCCTCGCGCGGTCGCGTACGGCCGTCCTCGCGCGGTCGAGTGCAGCGGTTTCCGGGCGGTCGTGTGCAGCGGTCTCGATGCGGTCGCTGACGGCCCTTCGTGGGCGGCGGCGGGGTGCGGAGACCCTTCTGCGGCTGGGTGCTGCGGTGCTGGTGCGGCTGCGTGGGGGCAGGGAGGCGGCAAGGACGGAGCGGGACAAGGGGTTGGCCACGGTGTGGGTGGCGATGACCACGGCCACGCTGTGCGCGGTGTTCGCGGTGGTGCTGGCCCTCGGGCAGGTGGTGGTCGTTCGGCACCGGGCAGGGGGCGCAGCGGACCTGGCGGCCCTGGCCGCGGCCGATCGGGCCCTCCAAGGCCCGGGGGCGGCGTGCGGGGCCGCCGAGAAGGTGGCCGCCGCGCAGGGAGCCGTGGTGGTCCGGTGTGCGGTGCTCGGAGAGGTCGCCGATGTGACGGCCCGGGTGGGTTTCGGCCCGTACGAACCGGAGGTCAGGTCGAGGGCCGGTCCTCCGGCGGCTGCTCCGGGGCCTCCCGGACCGCTTCCGTCCCAGGCCGCACCACCGCTTCTGTCTCCACCCGCACGTCCGCTTCCGTCTCCGCCCGCACCTCCGGTTCCTGCGGTTCCGGCCCCGCCGGCGTCTTCTTCGGCTCCCCCGGGTCCGCAGGCGCGGACCGCAGGAGTTCGGTGAGGAGGCACACGGCACCGCGCTTGTGCAGGGGTTCGTTGCCGTTGCCGCACTTGGGGGACTGGACGCAGGACGGGCACCCCGCCTCGCACTCGCAGGACGCGATCGCCTGACGGGTCGCGGCCAGCCAGGCACGGGCGGTGTGGAAGGCCCGCTCGGCGAATCCGGCGCCGCCCGGGTGGCCGTCGTACACGAAGACCGTGGGCAGCAGGGTGTCCGGGTGCAGGGGCACGGAGACGCCGCCGATGTCCCAGCGGTCGCAGGTGGCGAAGAGCGGCAGCATCCCGATCGACGCGTGCTCCGCGGCGTGCAGGGCACCGGCCAGGATCTCCGGATTGACGCGGGCGGCGTCGAGCTGGTCCTCGGTGACCGTCCACCAGACGGCACGGGTGCGCAGAGTGCGGGGCGGCAGATCCAGCTTGGTCTCGCCGAGGACCTCGCCGGTGATCAGCCTGCGCCGCAGGAAGGAGACGACCTGGCTGGTGACCTCCACCGAGCCGTAACAGAGCCGCCCGTCACCCCACGGGATCTCGGTGTCGGTCTCCAGGACGGCGATGGAGGTGGTGTCGCGCGCAGTGGTCGAGTACGGCGGGACGGCCTCCTCGACCAGGGCCACCGAATCCTTCAGATCCAGTTTCCGGACCAGGTAGGTGCGGCCCTGATGGAGGTGGACGGCGCCCTCGTGGACGGCGGTGTGCGCGGCCGATTCGTCGACGGTGCCCAGCAGCCTGCCAGTGCCCTCCTCGACGATCTGGACGGGGCGGCCGCCTTCGCCACGGATGTCGGTGAGGTCGGCGGCGCGCTCGCGGCGGGTCCAGTGCCAGCCCGACGCCCGTCTGCGCAGCAGCTTCGCGGCTTCCAGCTGCGGCAGCAGTTCCGACGCGGCCGGGCCGAAGAGCTCCAGGTCCGGCTCGGCGAGCGGGAGCTCCGCGGCGGCTGCACACAGATGGGGGGCGAGGACGTACGGATTGTCCGGGTCGAGGACGGTCGACTCCACGGGCTGCTGGAAGAGCGCCTCGGGATGGTGGACGAGAAAGGTGTCCAGCGGGTCGTCGCGGGCCACCAGGACGGCCAGGGCACCCTGACCGGAGCGCCCGGCGCGCCCCGCCTGCTGCCACAGGGAGGCCCTGGTGCCCGGGTAGCCGGCTATGACGACGGCATCCAGCCCGGAGACGTCGATGCCGAGTTCGAGGGCGGTGGTGGCGGCCAGCCCGAGCAGCTGCCCGGAGTGCAGGGCGCGTTCCAGGGCGCGGCGCTCCTCGGGGAGGTAGCCCCCGCGGTAGGCGGCGACCCGGGCGGGCAGGGAGCGGTCCACCTCGGCGAGGCGTTCCTTCGCGATGACGGAGATCAGCTCGGCGCCACGCCGGGAGCGTACGAAGGCGACCGAGCGGACGCCCTGGACGGTGAGATCGGTGAGGAGGTCGGCGGTCTCGGCGGTGGCGGTGCGCCGGACCGGGGCACCCTTCTCGCCGTGCAAATCGGTCAGGGGCGGCTCCCACAGCGCGAAGACCAGCTCGCCGCGGGGCGAGGAGTCGTCGGCGACCTCCCTGACCGGGAGACCGGTGAGGCGACCGGCCGCGACGGAGGGTTCCGCCGCGGTGGCGGAGGCGAGGAGGAAGACCGGATCGGCACCGTAACGGGCGCAGAGGCGGCGCAGCCGACGCACCACCTGGGCGACGTGGGAGCCGAAGACACCGCGGTAGGTGTGGCACTCGTCGATGACGACGAAGCGCAGGGCGCGCAGGAAGGAGGACCAGCGGGGGTGGGACGGGAGGATCCCGCGGTGCAGCATGTCGGGGTTGGTCAGGACGTAGTTGGCGTACTGGCGCACCCACTCGCGTTCCTCGACCGGTGTGTCGCCGTCGTAGACCGCGGGCCTGACGGCGTTGCCGAGCGGTGCCGCGAGCTGCTTCACGGCACGTCTCTGGTCGGCGGCCAGGGCCTTGGTGGGGGCCAGGTACAGTGCGGTGGCGCCGCGGCCGTTCGGGGCCTCGGAGCCGTCGAGCAGCGCGCTGAGGACCGGGGCGAGATAGGCGAGCGACTTGCCGGACGCCGTGCCGGTGGCGATGACCACGGATTCGCCGTCCAGGGCGTGCTCGGCAGCGGCCGACTGGTGTGCCCACGGGTGTTCGATTCCGGCCCGCTGGATCGCGGAAATGACTTCTGGCCGGATGCGATCGGGCCAGATGGCATGGGTTCCCGCACGCGGGGGCAAGTGCTCCGTATGAGTGATGCGCGCGGACCGGCCCGCCACTGCGGCGAGCCGGTCGAGGACCAGGGCGGGAGAGTGGCTGGTGTCGCTGTTCCCGGGTGGTCGACTGGGGCGGTGATTCTTGGCCATCGGCACCGAGTGTGTCACTGGCGTGACGGACAATGGTCCCAAGGCGTCGTGCATGGCTGCTGGTAAGTGATTGAATGCCATCGCGGCTGGCGATCCGTTCCCTGGCTCCGCCGGGGAGACCGAGGGGCGACCGCTCGATAGCAAGGTGCTGGAGGATCCGTGGACCTGTCCTTGTCGACTCGCAATGTGTCCGGCCCTGGTGGCGACCGTACGGTCGTCGAGGTCGGTGGCGAGATTGATGTGTA
Organism: Streptomyces sp. NPDC057697; assembly: GCF_042799335.1. NCBI lineage: Bacteria > Bacillati > Actinomycetota > Actinomycetes > Kitasatosporales > Streptomycetaceae > Streptomyces > Streptomyces sp. NPDC057697. The sequence goes on from NZ_JBHVJA010000003.1 coordinate 656,953, forward strand.
TACCGCGCCCAAGCTGCGCGAGCAGTTGGTCGAGTTGGTGAATGACGGCAGCTACCACCTGGTTGTCGACATGGAAGGCGTCGACTTCCTCGACTCCACCGGCCTCGGCGTGCTCGTGGGCGGCCTGAAGCGTGTCCGGGCCCATGAGGGCTCGCTGCGCCTGGTCTGCAACCAGGAGCGCATTCTCAAGATCTTCCGGATCACCGGTCTGACCAAGGTGTTCCCGATTCACACCACGGTCGACGAGGCTGTGGCGGCCACCGACTGACGTTCGGCCCGGGGCCGGGCCGGTCGAAGGCCGGTTCGGCGCTTGACCGGCGCGCCAGCCGCCCGCCAGGCGGCAGGTGCGACGTGGGCGTGCCTGTCGGCCGATGGCCGCAGGCAGGCCGGCTGGCCGACTGGTCTGCGTGACATCGACCGGTCGGGCGATCGGAGGCCGGGGAGTCGGATGACCGGCACCTCCACCGCCGGTCGGCCGGAGCCGGGAGGCGTTCGGCGGGATGTCGGCCAACCGTTCCGACCAACCGGTTCGACCGGTCGGCAAGCCGTTCGGCAGATGGTCGGAGGATCACCGTCCGGCCGGGTCCGGCGGACGTCGTTTGTCCGGTGGTGGTCAGGGCGGTCGGCGGCCGGCAGTCGGGCCGTCCGGCGGATCATCCGTCGGCAGACCGACAGCCGTATGCCGGCCGTACGTCCGGTTGGCCGTATGGCCGTACGCCGGTTCAGGTCGGCTGTACGGGCGGTCGGTGGCGGGACCGGCGAGCCGAGGGTCGGATCCGATGGGACCTTCTGGATCGTTGGTTCCGGAACAAGACCCGCGCAAGACTCGTCGAAGGCCCGCAGAAGACTTGAAGAAGAGCCGAAGAAGAGCCGAAGAAGTCCGGAACAGGAACCAGCGGTTCCGGGCGGAAGAGGTGTCGGCTCCTGAAGAAGAGCAGGGACGACGGGCAGTGTGCCCGGCTCCCTGGGATGCACGCCCGTACGTCTGAGGGGGATCGAATGACCACCGTTGAACTCCGCTTCAGCGCCCAGCCCGAGCACGTCAGGACGGCCCGCCTCGTGGCAGCCGCCGTGGCGCGCCGGGCAGGGGTCGACGAAGCCGTGCTCGACGAGGTCAGACTCGCTGTCGGTGAGGCCTGTAGCCGGGCGGTCGGCCTGCACCGCAGTCATGGCATCACCGCGCCCGTCTCCGTCGTCCTGATCGAGGAAGAGAAGTCCTTCTCCGCCGAGGTCGGCGACGAGGTGCCCGGACCGGGGGACGACCCCGATCTCGGCGGGCCCGTCGGCGCCTCCGCGACACGCGGCGCCACGCCCGGCGGGGGGCTCGACGAGCCGGATCATGAGAGTGACGCCGATGGCGAGGACGAGATGGGTCTCGCGGTCATCAGCGGCCTCGTCGATGATGTGGAAGTCCGATCGGGAGCCAACGGCGGAGTGATCCGCATGAGCTGGCCGAAGACGCCCGTGACCGTGCTGCCGTAGCTCTACGCCTCTTCTCGGCAGCTCTACGCCTTTCCTTGGCCCGGCGCTCGTCTGGCGCCTGCTCGCTCGGCCCGCTGCTTGTCTGGCGCCTGCTCGCTTGGCCCGGCGCCCGCCCGCCGCATGTTCGCTCGGCCCGCTGCGTGCTTGGCGTCTGCCTGCTTGGCCCGCTGCTCGTCTGGCCCCTGCCCGCTTGCCCCTGCTCGTCTGGCGCTTGCTCGCTCGGTCCGGCGCTCGCCTGGCGCCTGCTCGCTGTGCCCCTTGCTCCGACTGCTTCCCCGCCCTCCCGCTTCCTTCTCGGCCGCTGAGGAGCCACGGGGGCGGTTGGGGGCGGCGCGCCGGGGCTGTGCCACCGTGCCGGTCTGCCGCGGTCCGCCTGCGGTCCGCCTGCGGTCCGCCTGCGGTCCATTTTGCGACCTGTCTTCGAGGCCCTGCTGAGCAGGGCCTTTTTCGTATATCCCTGATCGTTTATGCGTGATCAATGATCTGCAGAAAATGTGCCTGCCCCATTACTGCATTTGGGCGGATCGAGAGCCCGATCATTTACCGATCGACGGGTGAAGGTCAATTACATTTACCGCGCACTGTTTTGATCGGCTCCCGCTCCCTACAATCCGTCCACGTCTTGAGCGCTGAGCGTCAAGGAGGACGTATGGCGGAGTTCTTCAACATCCCACTGGCAGGACCGGCACAAGAATCCGCATTTTCCGCGCCTTCGGGTCGATCCACTTCTCTGGCGGCCGCGGTCCTCACCGATGACAATCGCGTCATCGTGATCGTCGTCGCGGTCGTCGCCGTCGCCGCACTGGTCGTGGCCAGGCTACTGGTCCGCCAGGTGCTGGCGGCCGGCGAGGGTACCGAGCGCATGAAGGAGATCGCGGCGGCCGTCCAGGAAGGCGCGAATGCCTATCTGGCCCGGCAGCTGCGCACGGTCGGCATCTTTGCCGTCGTGGTCTTCTTCCTGCTTCTGCTGCTGCCGGCCGACAACTGGTCGCAGCGCGCGGGCCGTTCGTTGTTCTTCCTGGTGGGTGCGCTTTTCTCGGCGGCCACCGGATACATCGGGATGCGGCTCGCCGTACGCAGCAATGTCCGTGTGGCTGCTGCTGCGCGTGAGGCCACTCCTGCGGAAGGCGAGCCGGAAAAAGATCTCACCGCCGTTTCGCACAAGGCGATGAAGATCGCTTTTCGTACGGGTGGTGTGGTCGGCATGATCACCGTGGGCCTCGGCCTGCTCGGTGCGTCCTGTGTCGTGCTCGTCTATGCCGCCGATGCCCCGAAGGTGCTGGAGGGCTTCGGTCTCGGTGCCGCGCTGATCGCCATGTTCATGAGGGTCGGTGGCGGCATCTTCACCAAGGCGGCGGACGTCGGCGCCGACCTCGTCGGCAAGGTCGAGCAGGGCATCCCGGAGGACGATCCGCGCAACGCGGCCACCATCGCCGACAACGTGGGCGACAACGTGGGCGACTGCGCCGGAATGGCGGCCGATCTCTTCGAGTCGTACGCCGTGACGCTCGTCGCCGCGCTCATCCTCGGCAAGGCCGCCTTCGGCGACTCCGGGCTGGCGTTCCCGCTCATCGTTCCGGCGATCGGCGTGATCACCGCGATGATCGGGATCTTCGCGGTCGCCCCCCGGCGCGCCGACCGCAGCGGAATGACCGCCATCAACCGCGGGTTCTTCGTCTCCGCGGTGATCTCGCTGGCGTTGGTGGCCGTGGCCGTCTTCGTCTACCTGCCGTCCTCGTACGCGGATCTGGGGGGCGTCACGGACAGCGCCATCACCTCGCACGGCGGCGATCCGCGGATCTTCGCCCTGGTGGCGGTGGCCATCGGTATCGTGCTGGCCGCGCTGATCCAGCAGTTGACCGGCTACTTCACCGAGACCGGTCGACGTCCCGTCAAGGACATCGGCAAGTCCTCGCTGACCGGTCCGGCCACCGTCGTACTCGCCGGCATCTCGATCGGTCTGGAGTCCGCCGTCTACACGGCGCTGCTGATCGGCCTGGGCGTCTACGGGGCGTTCCTGCTCGGCGGTACGTCGATCATGCTGGCGCTCTTCGCGGTGGCACTCGCGGGGACCGGGCTGCTCACCACCGTCGGTGTCATCGTCGCCATGGACACCTTCGGCCCGGTCTCCGACAACGCGCAGGGCATCGCCGAGATGTCCGGCGACGTCACGGGCGCCGGCGCGCAGGTCCTCACCGACCTGGACGCCGTCGGCAACACCACCAAGGCCATCACCAAGGGCATCGCCATCGCCACTGCGGTGCTGGCGGCGTCGGCGCTCTTCGGCTCGTACCGCGACGCGATCGCCACGGCGGTCGACGACGTGGGGACCAAGGCCGGTGGGATGACGCTCAGCCTGGACATCTCGCAGCCCAACAACCTGGTGGGCCTGATCCTCGGCGCCGCGGTCGTCTTCCTCTTCGCGGGCCTTGCGATCAACGCGGTGTCGCGGTCGGCCGGGGCCGTGGTCTACGAGGTGCGACGGCAGTTCCGCGAGCACCCCGGGATCATGGACCACAGCGAGAAGCCGGAGTACGGGCGCGTCGTCGACATCTGCACCAAGGACGCCCTGCGCGAGCTCGCCACGCCCGGCCTGCTGGCCGTTCTGGCACCCATCGCCGTCGGGTTCACCCTCGGTGTCGGAGCGCTCGGTTCGTATCTCGCGGGCGCCATCGGCACCGGCACGCTGATGGCGGTCTTCCTCGCCAACTCCGGTGGCGCGTGGGACAACGCCAAGAAACTCGTCGAGGACGGGCATTACGGCGGGAAGGGCAGCGAGGCCCATGCCGCGACCGTCATCGGCGACACGGTCGGTGACCCGTTCAAGGACACGGCGGGACCGGCGATCAACCCCCTGCTCAAGGTGATGAACCTGGTCGCCCTGCTCATCGCGCCCGCGGTGGTGCAGTTCAGCTACGGGCAGGACGCGAGCGCCGGTGTGCGGGCGGTGGTGGCGGTGCTGGCCGTCGCGGTCATCGTCGGCGCGGTCTACGTGTCCAAGCGGCGCGGGATCGCGGTGGGCGACGGGGAGGACCCCGGGGGCGGAGGGGGCAGCGGTGACGGAGGAGGACACAGGCCGTCCGAGTCGCCCGGCGAGGCGGCCGTTTCGTGAAGCCGGGGCGAGGCGAGGCGGGCGTTGGCGCGAGTGCCGGTGTCCGCGTCCGCGTCCGGACCGGTCTCGTGTCCGTGTCCGTGTCCGTCCCGTGTCCACGTCCGTGCGAGTGCCGGTGCCGGGCGCTGACGTATGACTGGTGACGTATGACCGGTGTCGGGCGCTGATGAGCGGTGCCGGTCCAAAGGCCGGGTGGGCAGCACATTCTGATGTGGCGTCCGCCCGGCCGCATCCCGGCCGCATCCCGGCCGCGCTCCGGCCGGGGCGCTGGGCCGTCGCCGGTCTGTCGCCGGTCTGCCGCTGTGCCGCCGCGGACCGCCACCGATGCGTCCGCCGATCGTGTGCTTGCTCGTGCGTGTGTTCCAAGGTGCGGAGGGCTGTGTGGGTGAGTTGTATCTCCCTCATTTCCCTTGGTGCAAATGGCTGCAAATGGTCACTCATCGGATGCCTGGCACCCGGATGGAGGTCGCTCGCCGTGTAAGTTCCGGGGCCGAGAGCCTTGGAAGGGACCGATCCGGTGAACAAGAAGCTTGCGGCCGCACTGTCCGGCGGTGCGGTACTGGTACTGACGCTGTCGGGCTGCAGCAGCGATGACAACAGCGACAAGGTGAACGACTGGGCCAAGAAGGTCTGCGACCAGGTCCAGCCCCAGCTCCAGAAGATCGCGAACGCCAACGCCGCCATCCAGCAGCAGACCGCGGACAACAGCAAGCCCGCCGACGTCCAGAAGACCGACTCGGCAGCCTTCCAGCAGATCTCGCAGGCGTACAAGGCGCTGGGTTCGGCAGTCGACTCCGCCGGTCCCCCGCCGGTCGACGGTGGCGAGACCACGCAGAAGGAAGCCGTGAAGGAGCTCAACGCGTCCTCCGCGTCGTACGCGAACCTTCAGAAGAAGGTCGACGCGCTGGAGACGAAGGACCAGGGGAAGTTCGCCGATGGGCTCAAGGGCATCGCGGACGAGCTGAACAAGATCAGCACCAGTGGTGACAAGGCGCTGAAGAAGCTCCAGTCCGGCGAGGTCGGAACCGCGATGGCGAAGCAGAAGGGCTGCCAGAAGCCGACTGCCTCGGTGCCTCCGAACGCCACCTCACCGTCCACCATGGCCAGCAAGAAGGCGTGACCGCCCCGGCCGTCGCGAAGGTGTGAGTGCCTGGCTCGTCGAGAAGGCGTGACCGGGCGGCGGCCACGGCGTCGTGATGCGCGGCCGGGCGCGTCGGCGGCAGTTCGTACGGACGGCCCGGATGCCCCGATGGGCGCCGGGCCGCTGCCGTTGTCAGAGGGAGCGGCCACAATGGGTGGGTGAGTACGACCAGTCTTCCCGCGCCCGACCGTTCGCCCCGGCTCCGCGAAGCCCTGCTTGCCGCCGCCTTCACCGCCGACGGGCTCCTCGACCTGCTCGGCGCGCCCGCCTACGCCGCGCTCGCCCGCAGTGAGACGGTCCCGGCGCTGCGCGCCACCCGGGGCGACTCCCCGCTCGACACGCTGGTGCGGCTCTTCCTGCTCCAGCACCCCGTTCCGTACGAGCAGGCGCGTGCCGCGCTCCCGCTGGCCGAGTGCGTCGAGGACGGCTGGGTGACCCACGTCGGTGACGAGGTGCGGGCCACGGTCGACGTGCGGCCGTACAGCGGCCCCGAGGGGCAGGACTGGTACATCGTCTCCGACCTGGGCTGTGCGGTCGGCGGCGCGGGCGGCATCGGCTCGCGCGAGGAGGGCGTGGTCCTGGGGGTCGGAGGGGCGTCCACCACGCTCGCCGGGATCACCGTCCGTACGCCTGTCGCCTCGGCGCTCGACGTCGGTACGGGCTCCGGTATCCAGGCGCTGCACGCCTCGCAGCACGCCACCCGGGTCACGGCCACCGACCTCAACCCCCGTGCGCTGGACTTCACCCGGCTGACGCTCGCGCTGTCCGGCGCCGCCCCGGCCGAGCTGCGCCAGGGCTCGCTGTACGAGCCGGTCGGCGCGGAGACGTACGACCTGATCGTCTCCAACCCCCCGTTCGTCATCTCGCCCGGCGCCCGCCTCACCTACCGCGACGGCGGCATGGGCGGCGACGACCTGTGCCGGACCCTGGTCCAGCAGACGGGCGACCGGCTGAACGAAGGCGGATACGCCCACTTCCTCGCCAACTGGCAGCATGTGGAGGGCGAGGAGTGGCAGAGCCGGCTGGGTTCCTGGGTTCCGCACGGCTGCGACGCCTGGATCGTGCAGCGCGAGGTCCAGGACGTGACGCAGTACGTGGAGTTGTGGCTGCGCGACAGCGGCGACCACCGTACGGACCCCGGGGAGTACGCCGCGCGCTACGACGCCTGGCTGGACGAGTTCGAGGCCCGCAAGACCAAGGGCGTCGGCTTCGGCTGGATCACCCTGCGCAAGTCCGCCGCTGCCGCCGCGGGCCGTCCGTCCGTGGTCATCGAGGAGTGGCCGCACGCGGTGGAGCAGCCGCTCGGACCGGCGGTCGAGGCGCACTTCGCCCGTCAGGACTACCTGCGCGAGCAGGATGACGCGGCGCTTCTCGCCGGGCACTTCACCCTGGCCGCCGAGGTGGTGCAGGAGCAGGTGGGCCTGCCCGGCGCGGAGGACCCGGAGCATGTGGTACTCCGTCAGAACCGGGGCATGCGGCGGGCGACGAAGGTCGATGCCGTGGGTGCCGGCTTCGCGGGCGTCTGCGACGGGAGCCTGCCCGCCGGGCGAATCCTGGACGCGATCGCCCAGTTGATGAACGAGGACCCGGTACTGCTGCGCGATCGGACGCCGCAGGCGATCCGGCTGCTGGTCGAGGAGGGCTTTCTGGAACCGGCGCCGCCGGTGGACTGATGGCGGTGGACTGATGGCGGTGTTCTGACTGCGCTGATCTGGTCTGGCAGGTCTGGCAGGTATGGCCGGGCCCTGGTGGCCGGGCCGGTCTGGGCCGGTCGCGCTGGTCTGGTCGTATCAGCTGGGCCGTGCCGGCCTGGTCGCGCGGCTCGGATCGTGGTGGCCGGACCAGGGTGGTCTGACCGCGACGGCCAGGTGTGCGCACTGGCCTGTTCCATGGTCTTCCGCACCGACCTGCCGTCCGGGCCTGTTTGCGCTGTCCTCCTGCCCGTACTGGCTTGCCGGTGCGGGCACGGGCGCTCGGGATCGTGCTGTGTTGTCCGGTCCGGTTGAGTCGTCAGGTCTGGTCGTTCGTCCGACCTGCGCGGCCGACCTGTTCGTTCGCCCCGGCTCGGGCTGGCCCGACCGGTCTGTGTCATCCGCTTCCGGTCCGACAGGCGCGGTGGGCGTGTCACCAGCCCCTTCTGCGGGCTCCGGTCCTGTTCGGGTGCGTACCGCTGTAGATAAGGAAGAGCCGTGCCATCTGCGGTTTCGGGCCCGCGCCGCCGACACGTCATGGCGCGTGCGGATTCCGGATGACGCTCCGGACGGCACAAGGGAGGGTGCGCTGGGGCGGCGCTCCGGGGCGGTGCCCGGATGGTGTTCGTGGCGGGCCTCAGGGCCGTTCGCCGGGCCGTCCTACGGTCCGGCCTCGCGCCCGTCCTACGGTCCGGCCCCCCGTCCGGGCCACACTCGGTCCGCGTCCGGATCACTCCAGCCCGTGTCCGGACCACACCCGGTCCGCGTCCCGACCACTTCCAGTCCGTGTCCGGACCACACCCGGTCCGGGTCATGACCACATTCGGTCCGCGTCCGGACCACTCCAGCCCGTGGCCGCCCCGTTCCCGCCCCGCCCCTCTCCGCACCCGCCTCGCCTCGCCTGGCCCCTCGCCCTCTCCGCACCCGCCCCGCCTCGTCCCTCGCCCTCTCCCCCCCCCCTCGCGCCCAGGGCGTGCGCCTCGCACATCTGCCGGGGGCCGCGAGCCGGAGGCGGGCGAATCCGGCCATTCACCCGGGGTTCGCGTCGGCGATGCCCTGGGGTGGCAGCGTCCCCCTTGGCCGGGCGGCACCCGCCCCGGCCGGACAGGACAGGGAGGCGTACGGGCATGGAGAGCGGACCTGCGGTCTTCGCCGGAACGGTGTTCGCGCTGTTCGGCGCCGTGCTGCTGCTGTGGACGGGAGCGCGCCTGCTGCACCGCGAGCCAGTGGCGCACGGGGTCGGCCCCGCCGCCTCCGCCGCGCTCGCCACTGTGTTCGGCGTACTCTTTCTCGTCCTCGGCGTGTGGTGCTTCACTCGAATCTGACCCGCCCCTCACCGGCTCCGACTCGCCCCTCACCGGCTCTGAGCCGCGCTTCACCGGCCCGGCCCGGCACCCTCCGGCTCCGGCGGACCCCGCGCGGCGGCGAGGAGTGGCGGGGAACACGCCCGGACCGTGGGCGGCCCGCCCCCGGCGCCCGTAGCGCCGCAACACCACCCTGAAACCCGCAGGCAGCGGCCGCGCACACGGCGTACCGGGCAGTCCGGGCGGCAGGAATGGCGGAAGTCGGGTTACCGTTCGAGTGGCCGTTGCGGGCTTTTGCCGTTTGACACGGGGGCGGGTTGTACCGTCACACTCCGCAGCGACAGCACCGTCGGCAGCGTCATCGCGCTGCCCGGATGCCCACCGAGCGTCGACCGGAGAGAAGAGCGAAGTTGTCCCCGACCAGCGAGACCGCACAGGGCGGCCGCCGACTCGTCATCGTCGAGTCGCCTGCCAAGGCGAAGACGATCAAGGGCTACCTCGGCCCCGGATACGTCGTCGAGGCGAGCGTCGGGCACATCCGCGACCTGCCGAACGGCGCCGCAGAGGTTCCGGACGAGTACACCGGCGAGGTCCGTCGGCTCGGCGTCGACGTCGAGCATGACTTCCAGCCCGTCTACGTCGTCAACGCGGACAAGAAAGCGCAGGTCAGGAAGCTCAAGCAGCTGCTGGCCGAGTCCGACGAACTCTTCCTCGCCACCGATGAGGACCGCGAGGGCGAAGCCATCGCCTGGCACCTTCAGGAAGTCCTGAAGCCCAAGGTCCCGGTCCACCGGATGGTGTTCCACGAGATCACCAAGGACGCGATCCGGGCCGCCGTCGCCAACCCGCGCGAGCTCAACCAGCGCATGGTCGACGCCCAGGAGACCCGCCGCATCCTCGACCGCCTCTACGGCTACGAGGTCTCGCCGGTCCTGTGGAAGAAGGTCATGCCGCGCCTGTCGGCCGGCCGCGTCCAGTCCGTGGCGACCCGTCTCGTCGTCGAACGGGAGCGCGAGCGCATCGCCTTCCGGTCCGCCGAGTACTGGGACCTCACCGGCACCTTCGCCACCGGCCGCTCCGGTGACGCCTCCGACCCGTCGACCCTCGCCGCCCGCCTCAGCGCGGTCGACGGCCGCCGTATCGCCCAGGGCCGCGACTTCGGCCCGGACGGTCAGCTGAAGCCCGGCTCCGCCCAGGTCCTGCACCTGGACGAGACGAACGCCCGCGCCCTGGCCGCCGCGCTCGCCGATGCCACGTTCGCCGTACGGTCCGTCGAGTCGAAGCCGTACCGCCGCTCCCCGTACGCCCCGTTCCGTACGACGACCCTCCAGCAGGAGGCGAGCCGGAAGCTGGGCTTCGGGGCCAAGGCCACCATGCAGGTCGCGCAGAAGCTGTACGAGAACGGCTTCATCACCTATATGCGTACCGACTCCACGACCCTCTCGGACACCGCCGTCTCCGCGGCCCGTGCGCAGGTCACCCAGCTCTACGGCGCCGACTACCTGCCGGACAAGCCGCGTACGTATGCCGGGAAGGTCAAGAACGCGCAGGAGGCGCACGAGGCGATCCGCCCCTCCGGCGACCGCTTCCGCACCCCCGCCGAGACCGGCCTGAGCGGCGACCAGTTCCGGCTCTACGAGCTGATCTGGAAGCGGACCGTCGCGTCCCAGATGAAGGACGCGGTCGGCAACTCCGTCACCGTCAAGATCGGTGGCCGGGCGAGCGACGGCCGGGACGCCGAGTTCTCCGCGTCCGGCAAGACGATCACCTTCCACGGCTTCATGAAGGCGTACGTCGAGGGCGCCGACGACCCGAACGCCGAGCTCGACGACCGCGAGCGGCGTCTCCCGCAGGTCGCCGAGGGCGATGCGCTGTCCGCCCAGGAGATCTCGGTCGACGGCCACGCCACCAAGCCGCCGGCCCGCTACACCGAGGCCTCGCTGGTCAAGGAGCTCGAAGAGCGCGAGATCGGCCGCCCGTCGACGTACGCGTCGATCATCGGCACGATCCTGGACCGCGGCTATGTCTTCAAGAAGGGCACGGCGCTCGTCCCGTCGTTCCTCTCCTTCGCCGTGGTCAACCTGCTGGAGAAGCACTTCGGCCGGCTCGTCGACTACGACTTCACCGCGAAGATGGAGGACGACCTCGACCGCATCGCACGCGGCGAGGCCCAGTCCGTGCCGTGGCTCAAGCGCTTCTACTTCGGCGCGGGCGACGACGACACGGCCGGCGCGGGCGCGGCCTCCGACGCGGGCAACGGCGACGGCGACCACCTCGGCGGCCTGAAGGAGCTCGTCACCGACCTCGGCGCGATCGACGCGCGGGAGATCTCCTCCTTCCCCGTGGGCAACGACATCAAGCTCCGGGTCGGCCGCTACGGCCCGTACATCGAGCGCGGTGAGAAGGACGCCGAGGGCCACCAGCGCGCGGACGTGCCGGAGGATCTGGCGCCCGACGAGCTGTCGGTCGAGTACGCGGAGGAGCTGCTGGCCAAGCCGAGCGGCGACTTCGAGCTCGGCGCGGACCCGGTCAGCGGGAACCAGATCATCGCCAAGGACGGGCGCTACGGCCCGTACGTCACCGAGGTGCTGCCCGAGGGCACTCCGAAGACCGGCAAGAACGCGGTGAAGCCCCGGACCGCCTCGCTCTTCAAGTCCATGTCCCTGGACACGGTGACACTGGCCGACGCGCTCAAGCTGATGTCGCTGCCGCGCGTCGTCGGCGAGGACGCCGAGGGCGTCGAGATCACCGCGCAGAACGGCCGCTACGGCCCGTACCTGAAGAAGGGCACGGACTCGCGCTCGCTCACCTCCGAGGACCAGCTGTTCGACATCACCCTCGAAGAGGCCCTCGCGATCTACGCCCAGCCCAAGCAGCGCGGCCGGGCCGCGGCCAAGCCGCCGCTGAAGGAACTGGGCACGGACCCGGTGAGCGGGGCTCCGGTCGTGGTCAAGGACGGCCGTTTCGGCGCGTACGTCACCGACGGTGAGACCAACGCGACCCTGCGGACCGGGGACAGCGTCGAGGAGATCACTCCGGAACGCGGCTACGAGCTGCTCGCCGAGAAGCGCGCCAAGGGCCCCGCCAAGAAGAAGGCGGCGAAGAAGGCCCCGGCCAAGAAGGCCACGGCGGCGAAGAAGACCGCCGCCAAGAAGACCACGGCGGCCAAGAAGACCACCGCGAAGAAGACGACGGCCGCCAAGAAGACCACGACGGCCAAGACCGCCGCCAAGAAGACGACCGCGGCGAAGAAGACGGCCGCCGCGTCCGTGGAGGACTGAGCGGCATACGTCCGAGGACGACATACGCCGTAGGGGGCCGGGTGATTCCGGCCCCCTACGGCGTTTTCCGCGGTGCCGGGGCAGGGGCGCGAGGTGCGCCGGAACGGCCCGTGCGGGCGTATGTTCGGACGGGGCCTCCGGGGACACCACCGCTCCGGATAGGCTGGGCGGATGACGCGAGCCGAGCAGCCAACGGTCGTGAGCCCCACCTCCGACACACTTGCCGCAGACTCACGCGAGCGCGCCGTACGAGCCCTGTTGCGTGTTCCCCCGCTGAAGCGGTTGTGGAGCGCGCAGCTCGTCGGCAGTACCGGCGATGCACTCGCCCTTCTCGTGCTGGTGCTGATGTCGCTGCAAGCGGCGGTCCTGGAGGGCTCATTCGGAGCCGGGTACCGAGGGGCGGCCTTTGCCGTCGCCGCGGTGTTCGGTGCCCGGATCCTTGCCACCCTGCTCTTCGGAGCCGTACTCCTCGGGCCGCTGACGACGCTCACCGCGCCCGGAGGACCGCTGGACCGGCGGTGGCTGATGATCGGGACGGACGGGCTGCGGCTCGCTCTGCTGGTCGTCGCGCCGCTGTGGATCGACTGGATGCCCGACAAGGCACTCATGATGATCCTCATCACCGTCTTCGTCGTCGGCGCGGCCGAACGCCTGTGGACGGTCGCCAAGGACGGCGCCGCCCCCGCGCTGCTGCCCGGCCCGCCCCCCGAGGGCGCCGCGGTACGCCCGCTCCCCGACCACCTCGACGCACTGCGCCGGCTCTCCATCCGCACCGACTTCGCCGCGATCCCGGGCGCGGCCGTCGTCCTGCTGGTCGCCACCCTCGTCGGCAACCTGCTGGGCTCGGGCCTGGAGTGGTTCTCGATCCACCAGGCGGCCCTCGGTTCGTATGTCGCGGCCGGGCTCTTCTCGGCCTCGATCTCCACCCTGTACTTCCTGGAACTGCCCGGTACGCAGACTCCCCGCCCGCGCTCGCCGCTGGAGGGTCTGCGGCGGCCGTCGGCCGGCGGCGGGCCCGACAAGGGCCGCACCGGGGCCGTCCCGCTGATCGTCGGCGCCTCGGCCGCGGTCGCCGGGGCCGTCGCCGCAGCCGCCGCGGTCTCGGCGCTGCACGCCGCCGACCTGGGCGGCGGACCCGCCACCTTCGCACTGCTGGTGCTCGCCCTGACCGGTGGCACGGGCGTCGGCATCCGGACCGCGGAGAAGGTGCTCCCCGCCCTGTCGCGGCGCCGTCTGCTCGCGCTGGCCACCGCCGTCACCGGCATCGCACTGCTCGCCATGGGCCTCGTGCCGGACACGGCGACCGTGCTGATGATCGCGGTGCTCGCCGGATACGCCGCCGGCGTCGCCGCCCACACCGGTCATGTCCTGGTCGACCAGGAGACCGAGGAGTACCGCAGGGCCCGTACCACCGAGCACCTCCAGGCCGTCGTTCGGGTCCTCATCGCGGTCGGCGCGCTCGCGGGCCCGCTGCTGGCCGCCGCGATCGGCGCCCACCGGCTGGTCTCGGGCGACTTCGTCTTCGAGCACGGCGGGGCCGCCTTCGCTCTGATGCTGATCGGCGCCCTGCTGCTGCCGGTCGCCGTGATCGTCCTCGCCAAGACGGACGACCGCTCCGGGGTTCCGCTGCGCCGCGATCTGCGGGAGGCGCTGCGCGGCGGCGACCCGGCGGTCGCCCCCGCTGCGACCGGGTTCTTCATCGCCCTGGAGGGCGGCGACGGAGCGGGCAAGTCCACCCAGGTCGAGGCGCTCGCCGAATGGATCCGCGCCAAGGGCCACGAGGTCGTCGTCACCCGCGAGCCGGGCGCGACGCCGGTCGGCAAGCGGCTGCGCTCGATCCTGCTGGACGTCTCCTCGGCCGGCCTGTCCAACCGGGCCGAGGCGCTGCTGTACGCCGCCGACCGCGCCGAGCACGTCGACTCGGTCGTCCGCCCGGCGCTGGAGCGCGGCGCGATCGTCATCTCCGACCGCTACATCGACTCGTCCGTCGCCTATCAGGGCGCGGGCCGGGACCTCTCCCCGACCGAGATCGCCCGGATCTCGCGCTGGGCGACGAGCGGTCTCGTGCCGCATCTGACGGTGCTGCTGGACGTCGACCCGGAGACCGCGAGGGAACGGTTCACCGAGGCCCCCGACCGGCTGGAGTCCGAGCCGCCGGAGTTCCACACCCGGGTACGGACCGGCTTCCTGACGCTGGCCGCCGCGGACCCGACCCGCTATCTGATCGTGGACGCGGGCCAGGACCCCGAGGCGATCACCACGGTCGTACGTCACCGGCTCGACCGGCTCCTTCCGCTCTCCGAGGCCGAGATCAAGGCCCAGGAGGAGGCGCGCAGGGCCGCCGAGGAGGAGGCCAGGCGCAAGGCGGAGGAAGAGGCGGCCCGCAAGGCCGAGGAGGAGCGGCTGGAGCGCGAGCGACAGGAACAGCTCGCCAAGCTCCGCGCCGAGGAGGAGGAGCGCAAGGCCCGCGAGCTGGAGGAGGCCCGCCGCCGCGAGGCCGAACGGCAGGCGGAGGAGGCCCGGCAGCGGGCCGAGGAAGCCCGCCGGGTGGCTGAGGAGGAGCGGGCCAGGCGCGAGGCCGAGGAAGCGGCCCGCGAGGCCGAGCAGGCCAGGCTGCGCAGGCAGGCAGAGGAGGAGGCGCGGCTCCGCAAGGAGGCCGAGGCCCTGCGGCTGGAGAAGCAGCGCAAGGCCGAGGAGGCGCTGTTGCGGTCCGAGGAGGCCCGCAGGCGCGCGGAGGCCGAGGCGGCCGCCGCGGCGGAGAAGGCCCGTGCGGAGGCCGCCGCGGCGGCCTCCGTGCCGGAGAACGAGATCACGGTGCCGACGCCGATCGTCAACCCGAACGACGTGACGCAGCAGGTGCCCGCGCCGGACGGCCCGTCCTCGTCGACCCCCTCCGACGAGGCCGAGACGACGATGATCCCCAAGTTCCAGGACCGGCCGGACCGGTCGGGTGCGGCGGACGAGACGACGGTCCTTCCTCCGGTGCGGGACGTCCGGGACGCGAATCCGGCGGACCGGGTCCCCCGGGGCATCTTCCGGGACGAGCGCCCGGCGGGCTCCGGAGCGGAGAGCGAGAACGAGCGCACCCGCGAGCTCCCGCAGATCGACGATCCGCACGCGGGTCCCGCGCGCCGTCCCCGTCCCGACTGGGCCGAGGAGACCCCGCTCGACGATCTGCCGACGCTGGCGGACGAGCTGCTGGGCGACCACCGCGACCAGCACGACGACGGGGACACGGGCCGCTCGGGCCGGGGACGCCGCCCGCGCCGCTGATCCGTGACGGCTGCCACTGACCCGTGAGGACTGCCGCTGATCCGTGAGGACTGCCGCTGATCCGTGAGGACTGCCGCTGATCCGTGACGGCCGTCGGGGCCGGGTGTCCGGGGTGTCCGGGTCGGGCCGCCCGGCGGTCGGAGGCGGGGGACGAGGGAGGTGGCGGTCGGACCGGGGGACTGCGGTCTTCCGCAGGGCCGCCCCGGTCCTCCCGGATCACGGCGGGGCTCGTTGCCGGGATTGTCAGACCCGTCCCCCACAATGGGAGCTGGTTCGGGGAAACGGTCCCGGGAGCTGGACCGGTGCGCCGGGACCGGGTGCGAGAACCGGTGGCCAGGGCCGGGAGCCGGAAGCGGGGAGCCAGGAGCGGGGAGCCGGAACGACAAGCGGTACGACAGTGCCGCGGACCATGACAACCAGTGGCATCAGAGCCGCGCCGCGGCACCGTACGACGGCCGCGCGGCGCGCACTCCACCGGAAGGGCGGTGACGCATGACCGTATGGGACGACCTGGTCGGCCAGGACCGGGTGCAGGAGCAGCTTGGCGCGGCCGCCCGGGACGCCGACGCGCTGGTCACCGCCCACTCCGCGGGCGAGCCGGTCCCGTCGGGGTCGAAGATGACCCACGCCTGGCTGTTCACGGGGCCGCCGGGCTCCGGCCGTTCCACCGCCGCCCGTGCCTTCGCCGCCGCCCTCCAGTGCACCAGCCCGGACCGCGCCCTGGGAGGCGCGCCCGGCTGCGGCTTCTGCGACGGCTGCCACACCAGCCTCATCGGCACCCACGCCGATGTCGAGGTGGTCCGCACGGATCTGCTCTCCATCGGTGTGAAGGAGACCCGCGAGCTGGTCCGCCGCGCCCAGCTCTCTCCGGCGGTCGGCCGCTGGCAGGTCATCGTCCTGGAGGACGCCGACCGGCTCACCGAAGGCGCGGGGAACGTACTGCTGAAGGCGGTCGAGGAACCCGCGCCCCGCACGGTGTGGCTGCTCTGTGCGCCTTCCCTCGAAGACGTGCTGCCGACCATCCGCTCCCGCTGCCGCCACCTCACGCTGCGCACGCCCCCGGTGGACGCGGTCGCCGACGTCCTGATCCGGCGCGACGGCATCGATCCGGAGCGGGCCGCGTCCGCCGCGCGGGCCACTCAGGGCCACATCGGCAGGGCCCGCCGCCTCGCGACCGACGAGCGGGCCCGCTCGCGCCGTGCCGCCGTGCTCAAGCTGCCCCTGCGGGTGGAGGACATCGGGGGCTGCCTCAAGGCCGCCCAGGAGCTGATCGACACCGCCACCGACGACGCCAAACAGGTCTCCGAGGAGGTCGACGTCAAGGAGACGGAGGAGATGAAGGCCGCGCTCGGTGCCGCGGCCGGGGGACGGCTGCCGCGTGGTACCGCCGGGGTGATGAAGGAGCTGGAGGACAGGCAGAAGCGCCGCAAGACGCGTACGCAGCGCGACAGCCTCGATCTCGCGCTCACCGACCTGACCGGCTTCTACCGCGATGTGCTGGCCATCCAGCTGGGCTCCGGGATCGCCATCGCCAACGCCGACGCGCAGGACGCCCTCGACCGCATCGCCCGTTCCTCCACGCCCGAACGCACGCTTCGCCGGATAGAGGCGGTGATCGCCTGCCGCCGGGCGCTGGACCGCAACGTGGCGCCGCTGCTCGCGGTGGAGGCGATGACGATGGCACTGCGCGCGGGCTGACACGCTCCGTTCCCGGCGGCTGGCCCGTTCCGGTCCGATGCGTGGGTCTCGTCGATCCGTTCCGGTCCCCGATGCGTGGGTCTCGTGCGTGGGTCTCGTCGGCCCGTTCCGGTTCCCGCGCATGGGTCCCGTCGATCCGTTCCGGTCCGATGCGTGGGTCCCATTGGCCCGTTCCCGTTCCCGCATGTGGGTCCCGTCGGCCCGTTCCGGTCTCCGCGTCGGCCATTCCGGTCCCCGAGTCGGTCCCATTGGCCCGTTCCGGTCCCACCGCCGGTCGGCATCCCACGCCTCGCCCCCTCCGGTCGGTCGGCCCATCCCGCAGTTCGCCCCAACGGGTCGCCCCATCCAACGGCCCGTCCCAACCGGAGGACGACCCAGCCCCCACGGTCCGTTCCTCCTCCCCTTCCCCCCCGCTAGGCCGTTCCTGGTTCGTCCGTTCGTGGCCGGTTGTCCGTGCCCGACCCGTTCACGATCGCTCATTCATGATCGTTCATTCACCCGTACGGGGAGCGAATCGGGGCGAACCGTGGCATGGCGACTACGCTCCGGGGATGGACACCAGGCGCTCGCTCCACATCCTCGCCACCACGCTCGGAATCGCCGGCCTGCTCATCTCCGGCTGCACCAGCGGCAGTTCGACGAGTACGTCGTCGTCCGCGTCCTCTGCCTCCTCCGCCCTGTCCGCACCGGCCGTCCCCGCAGGGCTCAAGCCGTACTACGCGCAGCAGCTGAAGTGGCGGGACTGCGGCGTCGAGGGGTTCCAGTGCACGACGATGAAGGCGCCGCTGGACTACAAGAAGCCGGACGGCACCGAGATCGATCTGGCCGTCTCCCGCAAGAAGGCCACCGGCCCCGGCAAGCGGATCGGATCCCTCCTGGTGAACCCGGGCGGCCCCGGCGGCTCGGCCATCGAGTACCTCCAGAGCTACGCGGCGCTCGGCTACCCGGCCCAGGTCCGCGCCCGCTACGACATGGTCGCCGTCGACCCGCGCGGAGTCGCCCGCAGCGAGCCCGTCGTCTGCCTCACCGGCCCCCAGATGGACAGCTACACCGAGGTCGACCAGACCCCGGACGACGCCCACGAGGTCACCGAGCTGACCGATGCGTTCAAGAAGCTCGCCAACGGCTGCGAGAAGCACTCCGGCGAGATCCTGCCCCATGTCTCCACCGTCGAGACCGCCCGCGACATGGACGTGCTGCGCTCCCTGCTCGGTGACGAGAAGCTGAACTACGTCGGGGCGTCGTACGGCACCTTCCTGGGCGCGACGTACGCCGGGCTCTTCCCCGCCCGGGTCGGGCGGCTGGTCCTCGACGGGGCGATGGACCCGTCGCTCGATTCCCTCACCCTGAACCGCGACCAGACGGCCGGTTTCGAGACCGGCTTCCAGGCCTTCGCCGCCGACTGCGTGAAGAAGAAGGACTGCCCGCTCGGCACCACCTCGGCCACCGATGCCGCCACCCGTCTGAAGCGGCTCTTCAACGACCTCGACGCCCGGCCGATCGCCACCGGCGAGTCCCGCAGGCTCACCGAATCCCTGGGCACCACGGGCGTCATCGCCGCCATGTACGACGAGTCGGCCTGGCCCCAGCTCCGCGAGGCCCTGGCCGCGGCCCAGAAGGGCGACGGCTCCGGTCTGCTCGCCCTGTCGGACAGCTACTACGAACGCCGGCCGAACGGCACGTACGCCAACCTCATGTTCGCCAACGCCGCCGTGAACTGTCTGGACCTGCCGCCCGCCTTCACCGACGCCAAGGCCGCCGCCCGTGCCGTCCCCAGCTTCGAGAAGGCATCCCCGGTCTTCGGCAAGTCCTTCGCCTGGGCCGCCCTGAACTGCGCCGAATGGCCGGTCCCGCCCACAGGCACCCCCCACCGCATCACGGCGAAGGGAGCGGCCCCGATCGTCGTGGTAGGCACGACCCGCGACCCGGCCACCCCGTACAAGTGGGCCCGGTCCCTGGCCGGCCAGCTCTCCTCCGGCACCCTCCTCACCTACGAGGGCGACGGCCACACGGCGTACGGCCGTGGCAGCAAGTGCATCGACACGGCGATCAACACCTACCTCCTGGAGGGCACCCCGCCGACCAAGGACGAGAAGTGCTCCTGACCACCCGGCCTCCTCGCCGACCTCCCCACTGACCTGCGAAAACGGTGCGGAACAAGGCTGGTACGGAGCACCCCCGGAAACTGTGTAGACTTGGCGACGCTGCTGATCGCACCATGGTGCGACAGGGCGTGCCGCCTTAGCTCAGTTGGCCAGAGCAACGCACTCGTAATGCGTAGGTCTCGGGTTCGAATCCCGAAGGCGGCTCAGTGAAAAGGCCAGGTCACATAACCCGTGACCTGGCCTTTTGCGTACGCTCATGGCGTGCCCGCAGGACGGAGGACGCTCGGCTTCGCACAGATGGGTCGCTGCCCGTCTCGTCGGGGTCGCTGCGCAGTAGTCCGGAACGGATCCCGTGGAAGCCGTTCACCTGGTGACGCCAGAGGCGGTTTCCGAGCTCATCGTGACGGCAGCGGCGGAGGGCTGCCGCAGCGCATCCGGACCGCACGACGTGATGAGGTCGGGCCGGCTCGACGGCCGCTCGGTTCGCGCGCCCGTTGAGGGCAGGCTCCTGGAGGGACGCAGCGGTGATGATCACGGCGCTTCGAATGCGGCTGACGTGGACGGAACTGTGACTGCCTCGATTGATGGTGAAGGCATGAAGGGCAGGAAGACGAGCGAACGCCATCCACTCGACGTTGTCCTCCGATCGGATGCCCTCTTCGTCAAGGTACTGGCGACGGTTCGGCTGTCCTGCGCACCCCAAGCGCCATCTTCACCGCGTCGAAAGCGGGGCGAGCTGATCGTCATCGTGTGAGCCAGCCCCGTTGGGCCGCATGAACCCCCGCCTGGAAGCGGCTGCGTGCGTCCAGGCGGTCCATCAGCTCAGCAGCGATGCGGCGCGCGGTGCGCGGGGAGATGCCGAACCGGTGAGCGATCGCCTCGTCGGTGAGGCCGTCGCCGAGGAGTTTGAGCATCTCGGCCTGCTGGCTGGTGAGATCGTTCTCCGCTGCGGCCGGGGTGTCTCCGAGTGGGGTGGCGGTGGCCCAGGTGGACTCGAAAAGGGCACAAAGGGCTGCGATGGTTCCCTCTCCGTTGACAAGCACGGCTCCTGTGCGTGCGTCGACCGTGTGGGTGGGAAGCATGGCTAGTCGCCGGTCAAAGATGATCACGCGCACCGGAAGTGAGACGACAGTGCGCACCTGTGCGCCGTGCTTGTTCAGCCAGTTGACGTGTTCGAGGGTCGGTTTGTCGTTGCGCACGCTGTCGAGGTAGACCGTGCGGCTGACGACTCCCCGGTTCAGCAACTCGTGGTTGGGACCTCGGCTCGCCCTCAGGTCTGCGTCGCTGTGTGAGCCGCCGGGTGCGAACGTCATGATCTCGTTCTGCGTCTGGTGCGCGAGCTGCGCCAGTCGCTCCCGTATTTGCTCCGCGTCGTCGAAGTGTTCGCCGTCTGCGCTCTGTGGTCTCATGCCGGAGCACTCGGCGATGAGCTGGGCGGCGGCTGCGCGTGATGCCTCGATGCGTGACTGCTGTTCGGCCAGGTCCGCCTGTTGCCGGGCGAGGAGGATCTCCATCGCCATCTTCGGGCTGACCGGACGTAGCTGTCCCCGGGTCCCCTCCCGCTGAACAGGTTGCACGATGGCCAGCGTGCTGAGCAGGGAGAGACTGTCTCGAACCGCTTCTTCGGCGAACGACAGGCGCTGGGCCAGCTCTGCGACCCCTTCATCGGGGTAGGCCAGCATGGCGCGGTACACCTTCTCGGCCGTCGGCGAGAGACCCAGGGACTCCAACACCCTCACTCCTCCAGTCGGTTGGCGAGATCAACAGGGTACGAGGTGAGCCCGGCCGGGGTGGCCTCTTTATGCAATGTCATAAAGAGCGGTGTGCGGTCTGCTTGAAAGTGGAATTCTGTCGCCTCGAAGCTCAGCCTTATGTACCTGGTCCACGCGCATTTCAGCCATGCACATCACATTCCCCTTCCGGCCGAGGCGGCGCAGTTGATATGGGATGGATGCGCCGAACGGGGAGTCGAACACGTCGTCGTTCATTCCGCCATGGAACGCGACGACTCGCTCGTGGGCTTGTATGTGCTGGCCCGGAGCGTGGAAGAAGCGGAAGGCGTGGCGGCGCGGGCCTGTCGGCGCGCGCTCGACGAGCACGTTGAACTCGCAGGGTTCAGGCTGACCAGCTGCGGCATCCGTCTGGTGCCGGACTTCTACGACCAGCAGTTCCGGCGAGGCCCGAGTGGACGGGATATGCCAGACCCTAATTAGGACAGCCGAAGTCTCTTCACCTGCGGCCTTGGATCGACGAGATTGGTTTCCGCCTTCACCAGCGGTCCTTCAACCGGTCCGAAATGACTCACATTTCCCTTCGCTGTATAGATCATTTGAGAGGCGGAACCATGTCCTTGATCCGAGTCGCTTCCCGTGCCCTTCTCGGCACCCTTGCCATCGGCGTGACAGTGGTCTTGGCCCCGAACGCGATGGCTCTTCCGGGGGCCCCGGTCGCCGCCTCGGGCTCTCCGGTCACGGTGACCGACGTCACCTGGGGCGGCTGATCCCGGCGTCGTCCCGGTCGGTCCAGTCGGCTTGTCGTTTCGAGTCCGGCACAGGGGCACGGGGCCCGGTCACGTACCTTCGAGCAGGAGGAGAACCTCGTCAGATGGGCACGATCACGCGCACTTCCTCTACCGTCACCGACTTCGCATCGGCATGGGCCACGCGTCGGCCGGCCCGCGACGGGGACGTTCCCGCCCCGCTTGAGTTGGCCTCCGGCTCGGGGATCCCCGTATTCATCACCCCGTACACGGCGGGCAACATCGCCTTCATGCGCGACGTCGTGGACAACTTCCGTGACGGTCATCCCGTCTACGGGTTCGAAGCGATCGGGCTGCGGGACCGCACGGAGCCGCCGGGTTCGGTCCCGGAGATCGCGAAGCACTACCTGTGCGCCATCCGCCGTATCCAGCCACACGGGCCCTATCTGTTGAGCGGACTGTGCGGCGGCTCGCAGATCGCCTACGAGATCGCCACCAGGCTCGTCGAGTCCGGCGAGCAGGTCGGCCCGCTGAACCTGGTCAACGCGGCGCGCGGCGAACTGGACACCAGCCCCCGTCTCGGTCTCGCCGACCTGTACGACATGCGGCTCGCGTCACTGGCGCAGCGGTTCAAGACCACGGACCTGGACACCGACCTCGACCATGTGATGGAGCAGATGTGCGAGCTGCACTGGCTTGACGAGCCTGTGCCGGCCTCGGACTTCTATTGGCGGCAGGCGCTGTGGTCGGCGTCGTACGACGCGTTCATACGGTGCTCGCTCGGCCGGCTCGACATCCCCGTCAACGTCTTCATCACCGAGGAATCGGCGCACGACCCCGAGGTCCTGTGGGACGACATCGCTCCCCGCAGCACGGTGCGATCCATGGACGAGGTCACGAGCGCCCAGATCACGAGCCACCCCGCCTTCGTCGATGCCATGCGGGACGCCTTCGAACAGGTCGGCGCGTGAGCGGCCCGCCATACATTCCCGCGGCTTCAGGGCGCGTGGCCTCCACGACGGGTCCGCGGCCGTGAACGTCACCCTGCGCGCACCAGAGCCCGCCGCCGTAGCGGCGGATCGTCCCGCTGCTTCGCGACGGTTGTGGGCCCAGCGCAACTTCGTCCTCTTCTGGGTCGGGCAGACGGTCTCGAAAGTCGGCAACGGCGCGTACTCCGTCGCGCTCGGCTGGACCGTCTACCGGCTGACATCGTCAACAGCCGCCATGGGCCTGATTCTGGCCCTCAACTTCGCACCGCAGGTCGTCTTCTCCGTGGCCGGCGGCACCCTGGCCGACCGATGGTCACGTCGCTCCGTCATCATCGCCGCCGACTGCACGGCTGCTCTGGCCATCGGTGCCCTCGCGGCGCTCGCAGCCGCACGCCACCTCTCCCTCGGGCTCCTGATGGCTGCGGCCGTGGTACTGGGCACCGTCAGTGCCTTCTACAGCCCGGCCTACGCGGCCATGAACCGCGAACTGCTCGAAGAGAAGGAGTTCCGCAAGGCCAACTCCGTGTTCACCGCGTCCGGGAGCCTGGCTCGCCTTGCGGGGCCCCTGCTGGCAGCCGGTGTTTTCAGCGTCGGCGGCCCCGCGCTCGTCTTCGCACTGAACGCGGCTTCCTTCGCGATCGCGGCCATCGCGATGGTGGCCACGAAGATCCGAGCCCGCCCCAGCACGCGCACCAAGGACGGGCTCCGCACGGAACTCGCCGAGGGGCTGCGTTACACGTACTCCGAGCCCTGGCTGATTCTGATCATCGTCCTGTCGCTCGCGGTCAATATCCTGTGTCTGGCACCCTATTCGGTGCTCCTGCCCGCGCTCGTGCAGCAAGCCCACAGCGGAGTGGGAACCCTGGGACTGGTCAGCGCGTCAGAGATCGCCGCACTGCTGCTGGCCTCGCTGGTCATCGGGCTTCTGCGAGGGATCAGGGCAGGCACCGGTTTGATCGCTCTGGGTTCGGCGATGGGCCTGGGAGCCACGGTCCTCGGCACGCTGGGCGATCAGCCCGGAATGTTGTTCCTCGGTGCGATTCTGTTCGGTGTCGGGCTGTCCTTCGACGTCATCGAGAACACTCTGTTGCAGAACAGAGTTCCCGAGCACCTTCTCTCCCGGGTCTACAGCGTGAACATGACTCTCTCGTACTCGCTGCAACCGCTCGGATACTTCTTCGCCGGCCTCCTCGCACGCCATTCCAGCGCTTCCGCCGTTCTCACGGTGGGTGGGTTCACGATGCTCACTGCCTGCGGCATCGCCGTGCTCCTGCCGACCACGCGGCGCCTGGACTCGGTCCGCTGCTAGGCCCTGTCTTCAAACTGTCGTCTGCCGTGCGGCGTCCGGCCGGACGACCGCACTTCGAAGACAGGGCCTAGGGGGTGTGCCGAAAGTCCCGTCTGCCCGGCGGCGCCTGGCACGTACGTACGTCCTGGGTCCGCCCCCCGCCGCGCCCCGGACGGCCTCAACTCTCCGAGCCCTGCTCGACGTGGGACACGAGACCACGCCCGGAACAGCGATCCCAAGCCTTGTGGAGGAAACGCCCATGACCAACCTCACTGACATAGCCGAGATCACGCCGCATACTCCGGCCGGCGAGGGCGGAAGGCAGGCGACCAGCCTGCCTCACGCCGTGCTCGCCATGGCAGCACGGCATCCCGACCGCGCCGCGGTGGTCCACGGCGACACGCAACTCACCTATCGCGATCTTGCGGCACAGGCGTACGAGTTGGCCGGTCGACTGCGAGCCGAAGGCGTCGGACGCGAGATGACCGTGGCCATGTGCCTGCCGCGCACGCCCGCCCTCGTCGCTGCCGTCTTCGGCATCTGGCTGGCAGGCGGAGCCTGCCTGATGATGGACCCCGTCGCTCCGCCCCGCCGCCGTGAGCACATGCTCCGTGACAGCGGAACCCGCATCGCGGTGACGACCGAAGAGCTGGCCGCTTCCCTGCCCGCCGACATCCGTACCCTGCTTCTCCCGGGACCCGGTCAGGCGAACGAAGCTGAGCCGTGGCACCGGGGCGGCGTGCCGACGAAGGCCACCGATCTCGCCTACGTCATCTACACCTCCGGCACCACTGGCCGGCCCAAGGGCGTCATGGTGGAGCACAAGACCCTGTCGGCCATGGCCGACAGCATGGAGCAGGCCCTGTACGGCGGGCGTGATCCCGGAGTGCGACGTGTGGCACTCAATGGCGCTACCAGCGCCGACCCCTTCTTCGCGGACTTCGCCAACCTGGCACGTGGGCGCACGCTCGTCATCGTGGACGAGGCCACCCGCCGTGACCCGGAACGTCTCGGGAACCTGCTGCGTACGCAACGCATCGATCTGTTCGACGGCACACCGACACAGCTACGGGCCCTGCTCCTGGCCGTCGGCGCCGCCGCGCTGGACTCGCTGAAGTTCCTCATCCTGGGCAGCGAACCCATCGATGCCGATCTGTGGCAGCAGCTGCGCTCCCTGAAGCACGTGCGCACCCACAACTACTACGGCCCCACGGAAACCACGGTGTACGTCACCGGAGCCGTCCTGGCCGAGCACCCGGGGCCGGTCATCGGCACCGCGCTGCCCGGCAACCACGCCCTCGTCCTGGACTCGGAGCTGGGGCCCGTACCCGACGGTGAGATCGGCGAGATCTGCATCACCGGCGACCAGGTAGCCCGCGGCTACCTCAACCCCGGTCCGGCCGAACAGGCCCGCTTCGTCCTGCTCGCCCGCCCCGGCACCCCCACGCCCCTGCGCGCCTACCGCACCGGGGACAGGGGCCGGTACGACTCGCGCGGCCAACTGGAGTTCCTCGGCCGCTTCGACAATCAGGTCTCGATCAACGGGCACCGTGTCGAACTCGGTGAGATCGAGTATCACCTTCGCGCATGCCGCGAAGTGGCCAACACCGCGGTTGCCCTGCTGGAGGGCCGGGCGGGCGAGGGGCTGCACGCCTGGATCGTCCTCAGCGAAGGCACCGACCTGGGAGCGGTTCGCGCCCGGCTGGCCGAGAGCCTGCCCGCGCACATGATTCCCCGCCTCGTGGCGGTCGGCTCCATCCCGATGAACACCGCGGGCAAGGCCGACATCCGATCGCTCACCTCTCTCACCGCCGAGGCTCAGCAGCACCCTGACTCCTCACAGGCGGCAGGTGAGGAGCTGCCCGAGATCCTGAACGCCGCGTGGCACGAGGTCCTGAAAGCGGATGCGATCGGGGCCAGTGACCACTTCTTCGACATCGGCGGTGACTCCACCAGAGCCACCCAGCTCACGCTCATGCTCCGTCACCGCCTGGGCATCGCCCTCCCCATTCGGACGATCTTCGAGAACCCGCGTATGCCCGACTTCCAGCACGCCGTCAGCCGGCACCTGACCACGGTGCCTGCCGACGCGCAAGCGACCCTGCCCGCCTGAGGAAGGGACGGACATGACAACAGCTTCCGTGCACGTAGCCGCCCTGGGCCCGGAGTTCTGGTCGGAGGCGACGCTGGGCATGGGGCTCGGCGTCCCCGTCGCCATCGGCGGCGACCTCTCGTCCGCAGTCCTGCTCGCAGCCCACCACCACGGCGTGTTCTGCCTTCCCCGATCCGAAGCCGACGACCTCGCCGAGGCCGAAGCCACCTACGGCCCGGACGTCCAGGCCGGTGACATCCCCGTGATTCCCTCCACAGTGAATCCGTACGGCACACAGTGGTGGTCGCCGTATCTCCGCTACGTCATCCCCACCGACGAAATCCGTCTGGGTCGCACGGTCCGGAAAAAGATCCGCGGCTCGTCCTGGACGACCCGTGTGGACGAGGACTTCACCGGTGTCCTGCAAGCCTGCCGCGGCGACCGCAAGCCGAGATGGATCACCGAAGCCCTGATGGAGTGTCTCCAGGACCTGCACCGGGACGGATGGGTCAAGAGCATCGAGGTGTGGGAAGACGACGAACTCGTCGGCGGCCTCTTCGGCTTCGCCCTCGACCAGGTTTTCGTCATGTCGTCCACCTTCAGCCACAGACCCCACGCCGCGAAGGTCGCCATCGCGGACCTCGCACGCCGAACCCGCCCCGGCAACATCCGGCTCCTGGATGCGCAGGGCCACAACGACTACACGGTCAGTGTGGGGGCGCGAGGCATCCCGCGCGCCGAGTACCTACAGAGGCTGGGCCCGGCAGGGCCCCCCGGCGTCCTCGACGGCCATCCCGCTGATGCCGAGCGCATTCTCCTCCCGTAGCCGGACAGCCCGGACCTCATGGACCCATGCACCCGACGCCGAGAGAGGCGCGATGTTCACTGCTCTGCTCTTCATCACCCTGGGCATCACGATCCGGCAGGCCGACCGTTGGTGGCACAGTCCCCGCCGCGGACGCCACACGCTGAAGACGCTGCGCGACGTCATGGCGCTGCAACGTCAGCGCGTCAACAACACCACTCCCGTCCTGCTGCTCATCGGTCACTGGCTGGAGATAGCCGGATGGTGCCTCTTCGCCGCCCACCACGGCGCCTGGGCCTGGGCGCTGACCGCCATCGTGAGCGCCGTCAAGATGCGTCACCTCCAGGAGGTCAGTCACTTCGCGGTCCATGGCGTCCTCACCCGCAACCCCCGGCTCAGCACCTTCCTGGCGGAAGTCGCCGTGCACCTTCCGCTCGGGTTCGTTCCCGTACCGGTACGTCGGCAACGGCATGTGCGTGAGCACCATCCCAACGCCACCGTCTCCGGTGTGGACCCGAACCTCGGTGATCTGCACCAGGCAGGTCTCCTGCCCGGCGTCCCCACTCGGCACTTCGTACGTGCCGTCGTATACCCGCTCACGCCACGCGGCGCCGTCGACACGGTCCAGAGCATCTGTGCAAATGTCCGCATTTCACAGGCCCGTTGGGGACGCCTCGCCGCGCTCGTCATCGCCCCCGCTTTCGCCACGTGGGCCTGGGGCTGGCAAGTGGCACTGTTCGTGTTCGTCATTCCGCGACTGCTGCTCTATCCACAGCTCGCCTGGATGTCGCTGCTCGTCGAACACCGCTGGTTCGATGCCGACCCGATCACCGGTCCGCCCGCCGTCGTCGAAGCCGCGCGCTGCCTCCGCCTGTACCCGAACCTGCCCGCACTCGCCCTTCTCGCGCGCGGCACATGGCTGCCCTACGGCGACCTCTACCACTACGCCCACTCCGCTCACCCCTCGGTGCGCTGGAACTTCCTTCCCGCGCTGGAGCAGGCCATCGGCTTCCCGCACTACTCGCCCGATGCCCTGCTCCTGAGGGAGGACGCGGTGCTGCGTCGGCACCGCAAAGCCCTGGCCACCGGCACGGTGGCCGACGCTCCAGAGACCGTTCCGCTGCCGACCAGGTAGCGCGGCCGCACACGGGCAGGAGAACCGGACATCATGCTCAACACGTTTTCGTTCACCAAGGGGCACGGAGCACAGAACGACTTCCTCGTTCTGACCGACCGGGACAACCAGCTGCAACTGAGTCCGGCCGATGTGGTCGCGTTGTGCCACCGTCGCACAGGCATCGGCGCGGACGGGCTCCTGCGTGCCGTCCCCACCAGCCGCACACCCGAAGCCGTCGCGATGGCTCATGGCGCCGACTGGTTCATGGACTATCGCAACGCGGACGGCAGCCTCGGTGCCATGTGCGGCAACGGCATACGAGTCTTCGCCCGCCACCTCGTCACCACGCAGCTTGCTGCGCCCGGCCGAATGACGATCGCCACCCGCGCCGGAATCCGCACCGTCCACGTGCCCACCGACGACAGCCGGGACATCCAAGTCGAGATGGGCCGTCCCACCCTGCCCGGTCCGGACGCCATCACCGTCACCGCCGGCGGTTCCAGCCGGCCCGCCGTGCACGTCGATGTCGGCAACCCGCACGCGGTTGCCTTCGTCGACGACCTGAACCACCCCGGGCCCCTCGACGTAGCCCCGGTCGTCACACCGGCCGACGCCTATCCGCACGGCGTCACCGTCGAGTTCGTCCACCGCCGCGGCCCGCGCCACCTGGACTTGCGGGTGTATGAGCGCGGCGTCGGTGAGACCAGTGCCTGTGGCACCGGCGCCTGCGCCGCCGTCACCGCCCACATACTGACCTCCGCCGGGCCGAGGACCGGTGTGTTCCGGGTCGATGTGCCCGGTGGCACCCTGCACGTCACGGTCCACGACGACGGCACAGTCCTCCTCGCGGGCCCCACCCGGATCGTCGCCACCGGGATCCGGCCCGCGCATCGCCTCACAGCCGCCGGAACGTCAACAGGGCTCTTCGGTGCCGGCGCCGGCGCGGAGGGCGGCGCCGAGGAGTGCCGACCTCGCAGCGCGAGCCTGGTCGCCACGCGGCTCACCTCGTCACGCTGACGCCCGGATTTTCATGCATCGCCCGCCGGAGGGTGCCGCGCGAGTCGTCGTACGTGGTACGTCCTGCCGTATACGTGGACCCGTGGGTACGTGGACCCGTGGGGACCGGGCGGGCATCGGTGGCCGGGGGTGGGGCGGTGTTCAGGTGGTCAGTTCTGTGACCAGGGACGTCGCGCGGTCGATGAGGGCCACCTCGTGCGGGCTCATTGTCGGGTTGGCGGTTCGGCGCGAGGCTGCCTCGGCGAGGTGGTGGGCGGGGATGCCGCCGGATGCGGTGAGGTGCGGCACCAGGGCTTCCAGCAGGGAGCGGGCGCCTGCCGATGCGGGGGAGTCGGGGTCGACCGCCACCTGGGCCAGGATCAGGGACGACATGGCCCGGTCCTCGGACGGGGCGCCCTCCGTGGTGTTGCTCCAGTCGATCACCACGGGGCCCCTGTCCGTCAGCATCACATTGCCCGGGTGCAGGTCGAGATGGAGGATCCGGTCGCCGGGGTGCGGGGAGAGCCTGGCCGGGACGGTGTGGAGCTCGGCGAGCAGACCGGCCAGCAGGGCGCCCGCCTCGGCCGCCGACAGCTCGCCGCTCAGCAGCGAGTCCAGCATCGTCGGGCCGGACAGCCGTTGCAGTACCAGGTCGCCGGGGGGTGTCGTGGCGTCCCGGGGGCCCAGGCGGGGGACCGGGTAGCCGTGGGCGCCGAGGTAGGACATGACCATCCATTCGGGAGTGGCGTCCATGCCGTCGCGGTATCGGCGCAGGACCCACTTCTCGTCGAGCGCGTACACATCGGCGGATCGTCCGGCACCCAGTAGCTCGCCTATTCGCATGGGGCGAACCTACGGGGATCGGCGGCGGAAGGGCATGTCCGCGGCCCGACTGCGGAACGTGGGGCCCATCGTCACTGGTCAGGGAGCCCATAACGCGAAGTGAGGGGGCGGACGGGATCTCCTGGGGATGACGTGTACGCGGCTACCTTGGCGGCAATTCCCCCGAAGTCAAGGAGAGTTCCGTGGAGAGATCCATGCTCCGCAGACGCGCCCTGGCCGCGTGTACCGCCACCGTGGCCGTCGGTGTGCTCGCGCTGGCGGGCCTGACCAACAGCGCATCCGCCGATCCGGCTCCCCACCTCCGTACCCCCACCGCCACGGGGGCCGAGCAGCTCTCGCCCGGTCTGCTGGCGGCCATGCGGCGCGATCTCGGACTGACCGCCGCCGAGGCGCGCGACCGGATCGGACACGAGACCCGGGCGGCGGCCGTCGCCGCGGGGCTGAAGCAGTCCCTCGGCGCGGATTTCGCCGGTGCCCGGGTGAGCGGGGACGACGCGGCCCTGACCGTGGCCACCACCGACGCCGCGGACGCGGCCAGGATCCGCGAGGCCGGCGCCAGGCCCGTCGTCGTCGAGCACAGCCAGGCCGAACTGGACGCGGCCAAGGCCGCGTTGGACCGGGTGGCTCTGCACCGGGCCCCGAAGGACGTGCCCGTCTGGTACGTCGACGTGGCAAGCAACCGGGTCGTCCTGGAGGCCGCCCGCACCTCGGCCGCCGACGCGTTCCTCGCCGGTGCCGGAGTGTCGCCCAAGATGGTGACGGTACGGCAGACCGACTCCGTGCCCCGTACGTTCACCGATCTGCGGGGCGGCGACGCGTACTACATGAACGGTTCGGGGCGCTGCTCCATCGGCTTCCCGGTCAAGCGGGGCAGCAGCCAGTCCGGCTTCGTCAGCGCCGGGCACTGCGGAACGCCCGGGGTCAGCACCAGCGGCTACAACCAGCAGGCCCAGGGCTCCTTCCAGGGCTCGACCTTCCCCGGCCGCGACTACTCCTGGGTCGCCACCAACACCAGCTGGACGCCGCGCGCGCTGGTGAACGGTTACGGCCAGGGCGATGTGACGGTCACCGGCTCCACCGAAGCGCTGGAAGGGGCGTCGGTCTGCCGCTCCGGCTCGACGACCGGCTGGCACTGCGGGACGGTCCAGCAGCGCAACACCAGCGTCACCTACCAGGAGGGCACCGTCTCCGGGGTCACCCGGACCAATGTGTGCGCCGAACCCGGTGACTCCGGCGGGTCGTTCATCTCCGGCAGCCAGGCGCAGGGCGTCACCTCCGGTGGCTCCGGCAACTGCTCCCAGGGCGGGACGACGTACTTCCAGCCGTTGAACCCGGCGCTCCAGGCGTACGGTCTCACCCTGGTCACCAGCGGCACCCCGACCGAGCCGCCCACCGACCCGCCGACCGAGCCGGGCGGCAGCTGGGCGGCGGGCACGACGTACGCCGCGGGCGATGTCGTGACGTACGGCTCCGACAGCTACCGGTGCCTCCAGCCCCACCAGGCGCAGGCCGGCTGGACACCGCCGAACGTGCCCGCCCTCTGGCAGCGCATCTGAGGGTGACGCCCGCGCAGCCTCTGTGGCTTCGGCCGCGCAGCCTCTGTGGCTTCAGGGACTGCTGCGAGTCCGGTGGTCTCGGTTGTCCTGGCGGTTCCGGTGGTCCCGGTGGCCCTGATGGTCCCGGTGGTCCCGGTGGCCCTGATTGGTCCCGGTGGTCCCGATGGGGTCGCCACGCAGACTGCGCCCGCCCGGCTTCCGCTCCGGCCTCCCGGCCGGGCGGCGCGCACCCGGACCCGTGCCGGAGTCACTACTCGGGCCGGCGTCCGATCCGTACTCGTACTCGTACCCGGACCCGCGTCCGGGCTCGGACCCGGGCTCAGCACCTCGCACCTCGCACCTCGCTCCTCGCACCTCGCTCCTCGCACCTCGCTCCTCGTACCTCGCTCCTGCTCTGTGTCATGCACGTGTCCTTCCCCCACCCGAGGAATCAGCCATGACCCCAGAACCGACCGAAGGCCCCGGCGGCGACCGCCGGATCAGCCGCAAGACCCTGCTCAAGGCCGCTCTCGTCGCCGGAACCGTGCCGTTGCTCGCGGGCGGTGGCGTCGCGCTGGCGCGTGACGCCGGTACCGGTGGCCGGCCGCTGGCCCCCACGCCGAACTGCGACGACGGCGACGGCCCGACGCACGACCAGATCGAGGGGCCGTACTTCAAGCCCAACTCCCCGCTCCGAACGAGCCTGGTGACCGACAGCACGCCCGGCGTCCGGCTGACCGTCAGCGGTTATGTCTTCGGGCGGGCCTGCAGGCCCATCTCCGGAGTGCTGCTGGACTTCTGGCAGGCGGACACCAACGGTGCGTACGACATGAGCGGATTCGCCTTCCGCGGGCACCAGTTCAGCGATCAGTCGGGAGCCTTCAGCCTGACCACGATCGTGCCGGGGCTGTACCCGGGGCGCACCCGCCACATCCACGTCAAGGTCCAGGCGCCCGGCTCGGGCATCCTGACCACCCAGCTGTACTTCCCCGGCGAGCCGCGCAACAACACCGACTCCCTCTTCGACCCGGCGCTCCTGATGAACGTCCGGGACGCCGGTTCGGCGAAGCAGGGGACCTTCGACTTCGTCCTCGACGTCGCCCAGAGTCCGACCGATCCGCCCACCGATCCGACGGACCCGCCGACCGACCCGCCCGGCTCCACCTGGGCGGCCGGAACGCTCTACAACGCGGGAGACCGCGTCACGTACGGCGGGGTCGCGTACCGCTGTCTGCAGGCGCACTCGGCCATGGCCGGCTGGGAACCGCCGAACGTCCCCGCGCTGTGGGAACGCGGGTAGATACGCAGTTCGGCGTGGGCGCACCCCGCCGCGCGGGCGTGCCCCGGAGCGTTCCCTCGCGGGGCACGCGCCGCGCCGGGTCCGGGCCGGAAGTGCTTCCGGCCCGGACCCCCGACCGTCGCACCGCTCCCGGTTCCCGGCAGGGGCCGGGAGCGGTGCTGCGGAGTAACCTGGAGACATACGGCTCCAGGTGAGCCGCCCGGGTCGGCCTGCGCATCGAAGGGGGCCGGTATCGCATGGAAACCCTGGTCACTGTCGTGGTCGTCCTCGCGATGATCGCGATCGCGGCGTACGTCATTCATCTGCTCAACGCCCGCCACCGCCATCAGCATCTGCGCCCGGCGCACTACGACCACGGGCTGGCCGGCTTCGACGAAGGTCCGGCCACCGGTCCGAGGCGCGGCGCCGGTCCGGGGTCCGGTTCCGGTGTCGGTCCAGGTCCAGGTGTCGGTCCGGGGTCCGGTGCCGGTGCGGGGTCGGACAAGGGGCTCACTTCGCATCCGAATAGCGCTCCACCACCGCCGTAGTGAACGGAAAGCGCACCGGTGTCTCGCCGAAGGCGGTCCGCCCGGCCAGCTCTCCGGCCGCCCGGATCGCCGCGACCACGGCCGGGGCCTCCTCCTCGGGGCAGTGCACGATCACCTCGTCGTGCTGGAAGAAGACCAGCTCCGCCCGGAGCCCGGCGGCGCGGAGCGAGTGGCGCAGGGCGGCCAGGAGCAGCAGCGCCCAGTCGGCCGCGCTGCCCTGCACCACGAAGTTGCGGGTGAAGCGGCCGCGTGCGCGGGCGTTCGACGAGGCGTAACCGGGGGTGAACCCGCTCGACGGGGCGTCACCGGAGGCGAACCCGTCGTCGCCGGAGGGCGGTTCGGGGCTCTCCTGCGGGATTCCGGCTTCCTCGCCCGCCCCGCTTCCCGCGGCGGGGGGACTGGTCCGGCCCAGCCAGGTCCGTACGAGACGGCCTTCCTCTCCCGCCTTCGCGGCATCGTCGACATAGGCCACGGCCAGCGGGAATCTCCGGCGCAGGGCGGCCAGGTTCTTCAGGCCGTCGCCCGAGGTCTGGCCGTAGACCGCGCCCAGCAGCGCGAGCTTGGCGTGGTCCCGGTCGCCGTGGAACGCCCGGTCCGACAGCGCCGTGTACAGATCGCCGTCATGGCCCGCCACCTCCATCAGACCGCGGTCGCGGGAGATCGCGGCGAGGACCCGGGGTTCCATCTGGTCGGCGTCGGCGACGACCAGGCGCCAGCCCTCGTCGGCGACGACCGCCTGCCGTATCACCTTGGGGATCTGGAGCGCGCCGCCGCCGTTGGTCGTCCAGCGGCCGCTGACCGTGCCGCCCGGGAGGTACTCGGGGCGGAAGCGGCCGTCGCGCACCCAGTCCTGGAGCCAGCCCCAGCCGTGCGCCGTCCAGATCCGGTAGAGCTTCTTGTACTGGATGAGGGGTTCCACCGCCGGGTGGTCCAGCTCCGCCAGCTCCCAGCGACGGGTGGACTTCACCTTGATCCCGGCCTGCGCGAAGGCCTTCACGACGTCGGCGGGGAGGTCGGGACGGACCCGTCTGCCGAAGGCGGCCGAGACCTTGTCGGCCAGCTCGGCCAGCTTCCGGGGCTCGCCGCCGCCCGCGTACCGCTCACCGAGCAGGTCGTGGAGGACGTCGCGGTGGACATCGGCGCGCCAGGGCAGGCCGGATCTGTTCAGCTCGGCGGCGACCAGCATCCCGGCCGACTCGGAGGCCGTGAGCAGGCGCATCCTGTCCGGGTGTTCGGTGGTGTCGTGGCGGCGGAGCTGCTCGGCATAGACCCGGAGGAGGTCGTCGAAGGGCAGCTGGGCGCCGGACGGGGGCTCGAAAAGCGAGGACTGCGAGCCGGGCTCCGCGGAGCGGATCGGCGGATCGGGGGGTACGGGGGCGTTGTTCAGGCGGGCATGGGCGGCAGCCGCCGAGCGGGGCTCACCGAGGCGCCCCTCATGGGCGAGGAGGAGCGACTCGGCGGCCTCGATGTCGTAGCAGCGGCTGATGTGGACGCCGGCCGCGAGCAGGCGTGGGTAGATCTCGGCGGTGGACCGCCAGACCCAACGGGTGACGTCGGGGCGGGAGCGGACCGCCGTCACGAGATCGGCCTCGGCCACGACCGGGGCGGCGGGCAGGCCGGTGGGGGCCAGTGGCGCGAGGAGGGCGCCACCGGTCTCCGTCATGGCCAGAGCCCAGCGTTCGGTCATGCCTTAGCCCAGCGTTCGGTCATGCCTTCGAGTCTGGCACCCGGCACTGACACTGCCGCCCGGCGCGCTGGGCGGCGGCCTGGGAAGCAGGGGGCGGGGCCCGGCTGACAGGGGCAGGGGGCAGGGGGCGGGGCACGGGCGGCAGGTGGCGGGGCGGGCCCCGCCCCCGGTCCGCGGATGCCGGGAAGGCGCGCGGGCCGGGGGAGGGGAGGGGTGCGGTCGAAGAGGAGGTGAGGTGGGGTGGGGTGGGGTGGAGGTGCGGGGCGATGGAGGGGTGGGAGCCAGGGGATGGGAGCGGGAACGGGCGGGGGGTCAGGTCTCCGACTCGGAGGTCCAGGTGCCCAGGGAGATCTCGGCGGTGATGCCGGGGCCGAAGCCGGCCATCAGGCCGCGGTGGCCGTCGAGCGCCGATGCCTCGTCGAACATCCTGCCCAGGGCGTCCAGCACCACGGCGCTGGCGATGTTGCCGTACTCGGTGAGTGTGGCCCGGCTGAAGCGGAATGCCTCGGGCGGCACGTCCAGGAAGTGGCTGAGGTCGTCCAGGATGCGCGGGCCGCCCGCGTGGATGATGTAGAAGTCCATCTTTCCGGCGTTCCACTGGTTCTCCTCGGCGACCGCCTCCAGGGCCGGTGCGAGGGGTTCCATGGTGCCGGGCACCCGCTTGTCGAGCTGGAAGTGGAATCCGGTGGACCGGACCGCGTAGGAGATCCAGTCCTCGGTGGCCGGGATGACGTACGAGCCATTGCGCTCCAGACGGACTCCCGTACCGCCGCTGCCCCGGAGCACGACGGCGGCTATGCCGTCGCCGAAGAGCCCGTTGGAGAGCAGCGATCCCACGCCCAGGTCGGTGGGCTGGTAGCAGAGCGAGCAGAACTCGCAGGCCACGATGAGCACATTGGCGTCGGGGTACGCCGTGCAGAAGTCGTGGGCCCGGTTGACGGCCGCTCCACCCGCGGCGCAGCCGAGCTGCGCGATCGGCAGCTGGCGGGTCTCCGGCCGGAAGCCCATCTCGCCGATGAGCCACGCGGTCGCCGGCGGCATCATGAAGCCGGTGCAGGAGACGTAGACGATCAAGTCGATCTGCCTCGGCTCAAGTTCGGCCTGGTCGAGCGCCCGGCGCACCACCGCGGGGACCCGCGCCTTGGTGTGTTCCTCGTAGGTCACGCTGCGGGCGTCGAAACCCGGGTGCTGCAACACCTTGTCGATCGGCTGGATCAGATGTCGTTTCTGCACCCCGGTGTGTTCGATCAGACGCAGCACCAGGTCGATCTGCGGATGGTCGCCGTGCAACCGTTGGGCCAGTTCGAGGGTTTCCTCGTTGGTGATGACGTACTCGGGAACCTCGATGGCCGGCTTGCAGAGAACCGCCATGGAACTCCTCCTAGCGGACATGGTTCACACGGCCGGGCCCGAAGAGTCACGGGGCATTCGCCTGCCGGAGACGGCCACCGCGGCTCCGTGCACGCGTCATCGCGTGGGGCTGGAGCGCTGGTGTATTCCGGTGCCGGGCCAGGTATCCCCTGGAACGGGCGCGGACGGGCCGACCGTCGAAGAATGAGTGCCAGCCGTTCGTGGGCGGAAGCGGATCCGCCACGGCTGGGGTGACCGTCGGAATCACGCTACGGCAGCCGGATCGGGGCCGCATGTCGAGCGGGCCCCGGCGCGTGTCGAGCGGGCCTTGGCGCGCGGCGGCCACGGGTCCTCCGCGCGGAGAGAAACCGTGGCCAGGACGGTCGTACGGCGCGTGGAGGGGGTGGCTCGTGGGACGGGGCGGTGCGCGGAGTGGGGGTGGCTCGTGGGGACGGGGCGGCGCGCGGAGGGGTGGCTTGCGGGGAGGAAGTGGCTCCCGGGGTGGGGTGGGGGTGGCTCGTGGGGTGGTCTCGTGGGGTGGGGTGGGGTGGCGTGCGTGGAGGGGGCGCGTGTGGGCTGTGCGGAGGGGGCGCTCGTACGGGGCAGCAGCCCGGCGCCCCGGTGTCCGTCTGCGGGCGGGGCTCGGCGCGCCGGTGTGTCCGCGTGTGGCGTTCGCGTTGGTGTTCGTCTGCGGGCGGGGTCCGGCGCGCCGGGGCGTACGCGCCCGGCATACGTCCGGTGTCCGCTGCGGCAGGCGCCCCGGGTTGCCGCCGGCCGCAGGCCGACGCATCATCGATGACGGCCCGTCGTCGGCCGTGGCCGGGGCGGGCGGGCACCCGGGGCGCCCCCGGTTCACCAGGTGACGGGCAGTTCGAGGGGATAGCGCCAGATGGACGTCTTGTTCCAGCGGACCTCCTCGGCCGGAGCGGCCAGCTTCAGGGCGGGGAAGCGCTTCAGCAGCGTTCCGATGGCGACCTCCAGCTCGGTGGCCGCGAGCGGGGCACCGAGGCAGTGGTGGCCGCCCCACCCGAAGGTCATGTGGGACGGCCCCTGCCGTTCCAGGTCCAGCTCGTCGGGGCGGTCGAACTTCCGGCCGTCACGGTTGGCCGTCAGATAGGAGACGTGCACGATGTCCCCCTCCCGGATCTGAACGCCGCTGAGCTCCACGTCCTCGGTGGCGACCCGGGGGATGCCGACGCCCTTGCGGAAGGGGATGAAGCGGAGCAGTTCCTCGATGGCCTGCGGGAGCATCTCGGGCCGCTCGCGCACCATGGCGAGCTCGTCGGGCCTGGTGAGCAGCGTGTAGGCGATGTTCCCGATCTGGTACGTGGTGGTGTCCTGGCCGGTGATCAGCAGGACCATGGCCATCACGGTCAGTTCCTGGTCGTTGAGGATCTCGTCACCGTCGCGCGCGGTGGCCAGCGCGCTGATCAGGTCGTCGCCCGGGTTGGCGCGCCGCTCGGCCGTCAACGTCTCGAAGTACGCCCGGAGATCGGCCTTGGCGCGTACCGCCGCGTCCTTGTTCTCGACGGTGGTGTCCATCATGGTCCGGGCGTGGGCGCGCAGTTGCGCGCGGTCGGCCTCCGGAATGTCGAGAACCTCGCAGATGGTGGTCAGGGGCAGGGGGGCCGCCAGATGCTCGAACAGGTCGGCGGGGGCACCACGCTCCTCCATCCGGTCCAGCAGCTCATCGACCACATGCTGGGTGCGGACCCGCATGCGCTCCATGTGGCGGGGGGCGAAGCCCTTGGAGATCAGGCTGCGCAGTCGGCTGCTGCCCGGCGGGTCCATCACGTTGATCGCTTCGTCCTGAACGATCGGTTCGGGGGTCATGCGCGGGAAGTTGCGGCCGATGATGGCGCTGCGGCTGAAGCGCCGGTCGGTGGTCACCGTACGCACGTCGTCGTAACCGGTGACGAGCCATGCCTCACCGTCGCCGTGCGGGAGGCGGATGCGGGAGACGGGCGCTTCGTTCATCAAGTGCCTGAGCACCGGGTCGAATTCGAGGGCCTCGGCGTAGTCGAACGGGCAGAGCCGTGCGCCGGCGACTGGTTCCATGCGGAGCTCCAGATGAGGATCGGATGGGGGGTTCCTGGAAGGTGCGGGCTGGACGGGACATGGGTGCCCGATCGCTCCCGGGGCCACGCGCCGGTCCGGGCCGATTGGTCCATATGCAGAACGGATTCGGCGGCGCCGGTCGCTGGACCGGCGCAATTCGGCCCGGTGACCGGCGCGGGCCCGATGGCCCGTACGGCCGGTGCGGCCCGTACGGCCGGTGCGGCCGGTGCGGACCCCCTCAGCCGTTCGGTACGACGTCGGTCGCGTCCACCGCGGGGCGCAGCGCGCGGGCGAGCCGGACGCCGTCGCCCACGGCCCAGAAGTGGGTGAAGAACAGGCGGGGTTCCTCCGTCAGATGGTGGTTGTGCAGCTCGACGAGCTGGATCCCGCCGCGCCGCAGCGCGCTCAGCACGTGCGGGACCTCCTCGGCGCGCATGACGCAGTCCCCGCTGAGCGCGGCCCGGCCACCGCCCAGGGGCTGGAAGTTGAAGGCGCTGGACGCCCCCAGGCCGGGAGGCAGGATCAGACGGCCGTCCGTGATGGTCTCGCGGCGGACGAAGAGGACCTTGTAGAGCCCGTCCTCGGTGGTCCCCCGGGCGCCCAGCGCCGCCTCCATCCCGGCGATGTCCAGATCGACCGGGTCGGAGCGCTGCGGCGGCACCGGGGGCGGGGTGCCGGTGCGGTCGAACCCCGCCATCAGCCCCCGGGCCAGGGCCACCGCGTCATGGCTGTGGCCGTGGACATGGGTCCACCAGAGGTCGGGCGTCTGGGCGAGCAGGTGCTTGTGGAGCGCGGTCTGTTCGAGGCCGTGCGCCTGCCATGCGTCGATCACGTGCTGGAGCTCGTGCTCGGTGACCACCACGTCGCCCATGACCATCGTGGAGCCGTCGGCGTAGCGGACGAACCCCACGTGCGTGCCCAGCGCGAGTCCCGCCGTGACGACCACGCCGTCGGAGACCACGTGGAGATCCCGCCGGGGAAAGCCCGTGTGGTACGTCGTGTCGCGCAGCATGTTGCCGCGGCGGCCCAGCGCCTTCGTCACTTCCGCCCAGTCCGCCGGGGTGGTCGCCACCGGCTCGACCCGCCTCCCGTGCGCCGCCTCGGCCATCCCCGCCATTCCGGCCGGCCCGGCTGCTGCGGCGGGTCGGGGGCGGGGCCGGGGCCGGGGTTGTGGCCGGGCGACTGCGGGGGCCGCCGAGGTCAGTACCGGAGCGAGCGCGGCGGCGGTCAGTACGCGGCGCCGCGATGTGATCGGCCGTGCGCTTGTGTCCTGTTGTCGGTTCTCGGTCACCATGTGATCGCCTCCATGGCGAGATGAAAGCACGCGAAAACCTGACAAAAGAATGAAAGCGGATACATCGTCAGCGGGTGGGGCTGGATGGGTTACCGGGTGGACCGAACGCGTGGTCCGCCGGGACTCACGCTGGTCCCGCAGGGGCCGTGCTGGTCCGCCGGAACCCGTGCTGGTCCGGCGGGGGCCACGTACGGTTGGCGCGCGCATGGCCCGGTGGGGGT
This sequence comes from Streptomyces sp. NPDC057697, assembly GCF_042799335.1. NCBI lineage: Bacteria > Bacillati > Actinomycetota > Actinomycetes > Kitasatosporales > Streptomycetaceae > Streptomyces > Streptomyces sp. NPDC057697. The sequence goes on from NZ_JBHVJA010000003.1 coordinate 696,621, forward strand.
CGGAGTGCGGTGCGGCGGGGGTCACGTACGGTCCGGCCCGGGGGCGCGTACCGTCCGGCCCGGAGGCGCGTACGGCCCGGTGGGGTACGCGTACGGTCCGGCCCGGCGGCGGCTGTGCGGTGCGGTGCGGTGGTGGCCGTGTGGTGCGGGCGGCCGGGCCCGCTCTTCCGCCCGTGGGTGTGCCGGGCCCGCTCTTCCGCCCCATGGGCGCGCCGGGTCCGTTGTCCCGGCCCATGGGTGCGCCGGGACCGGCGCCGCCGTCAGCCGCCCACCGCCCCTGCGTCGGCCAGGGGCGTGCCCCGCCGTCACGCCGCCCCGCTTGTCCACACCCTGTGGATATCGAACGGCCGCACGACTTCGCAGCCGCCGCGAGCGGCGGTGAGGGCTGCCGTGCCCGGTCCACGCCCGTGGTGGACGGCCTGCGGCGCGCTGCGCCACCCTGCATACCCTGACCTCATGGAACCGGTGATCGACCAGGCATTCGCGGCAGCCCTCTACACGGACGGCGACGCCGGTATCGACACCGGGGCCTCCCTGCTCGCCGCCGACCCGGGGTCGGACGCGGAGCTGTTCCGGCGCGGCGAGGAGTTCGTCCGGCGCGCCTGGGAGCGCGGTTGGCAGCCCGCCGACGTCGTACGCCTCGTCCGCCGCGAGCTGGACGAGACCGCGGCCTGCCTGGCCGCCGGGCTGATCGCTTCGGAGACCGCGCGGTACGAGCGGCTTCCGCACCGCTGGCGGTCCCAGATCGACGGGCTTCCCGCCGCGCCGCCCCGGAACCGGCCGGACCGTTTCTCCTACGCCTGTGCCGTCCTCGGTCTGTACCGGCTGCTGCTCCGGCTCCCCACCATCGAACCGGTCGGGCCCCCGCCCGGCGCCCTTCCGCACGGGCTCCGGCTGCCGCCCGCGCACGACGAACCCCGGATGCTGACCCGGATCCGTGCCCTGCTCGCCAAGGCGGAGGCGACCGGATTCCCCGAGGAGGCGGAGGCCCTCACCACCAAGGCGCAGGAGCTGATGGCCCGGCACTCCATCGACGAGGCCCTGCTCGCCGCCCGTACCCACAGCGAGGAGGCCCCGGGCGCATGCCGGATCGGGGTCGACGCACCGTACGAGACGGCGAAGGCGATCCTGCTCGACGCGGTCGCAGGCGCCAACCGCTGCCGTGCGGTGTGGAACAGCGACCTCGGCTTCTCCACGGTGGTCGGCTTCGAACCGGACCTGGACGCCGTGGAGCTCCTGTACACCTCCCTGCTGGTCCAGGGCACGGTGGCGATGACGAAGGCGGAGGCGGGTCAGCGGGCCGGCGGGCGCAAGCGGACCAAGACGTTCCGACAGTCCTTCCTGATGGCGTACGCCCAGCGGCTGGGCAGCCGACTGGCCGCCGACACCGCCCGCGTCACCGCGGCGGCCGAGGCCGGTCCCGGCGGCGGCCCGGGGTCCGGACGGGGCGGGACCGGTACCCCCGATCTGCTCCCGGTACTCGCGGCCCGCGACATGGCCGTCACGGACACCGCCGAGCGGATGTTCCCCCAGACCACGACCACCCGGGTCCGGGGCGCCACGGACCTGGACGGCTGGACCCATGGAACGGCCGCGGCGGACCGTGCGCGGATGGGCGGCAAAGACCGCGACGGCCGCAACGGCCGCAACGGCCCGGAACTCCGCGGCCGACGCGGTAACCGCTGAGGTAGCCGCCGAGCCATGCAGTGCAGTGCAGTGCGGTGCGGTGCGGTGTGCTGGGCTTGTGCTGCGCTGCGCTGCCGGTGATCGCCGCCGCCGAGGGCCCATGCGGCGATCACCAGCAGCGCCGCCATCGAGGAGTCACGTGGCAGGCGCCGGGCGCCGCTCGCGGAGGAAGGTATCCGGCAAGTCGGGCGAATCGGTATTTCTTCCGGTTAGGCTCAGGGCATGAGCTGGCTCCGGGCGCTGAAGGAGACCGCCCGCTCGGGGCTCTCGATCGAGCGGCGGCGTCTCGAACCGCTCATCGCGATCCGTGGCGCGGCCGGTCTCGCACTCGTCCTCGGGATCAGCCTCGCGTTCTTCGGGCCCGTGGTCGCCGCGAGTTCCGCGTTCGGCGCGTTCCAGGCGGCGATCGCCACCTTCCAGCGCAGCTGGCGCCCCCGGCCCGTGCTCGCCCTGGTCTCCGGCGCGAGCCTCGCCGTGTCGACGTTCCTCGGCTATCTCACCGGATCCCGGCTGCCGCTCTTCCTCGCCCTGCTGGTGCTCTGGACGTTCGTCGCGGGCCTGGCGTGGGCGGCGGGGCCGACCGCCGGGATCATCGCGGCGTCGAACGTCGCGATCATGCTGGTCACGGTCACCCTGCCCACCTCCGTCGCGAACTCGGCCGTGCATGCCGGAATGATCCTGTTCGGCGGGGTGGTGCAGGCCGGGCTGATCGTCCTGTTCCCGGTGCGCAGATGGGGCGCCCAGCGCGACGCCCTCGCCGATGCGCTGGCCGCCGAGGCCGACTACGCCCGGCGGCTGCGCCACGACCCGCTGGCCCCCTTCGACCCGGTGCCGTTGATGACGGCCCGCAGCGCGGCCGCGATCACCCCGCGCCAGGCCCGCCGCCGCCCGCCCGAACTGCGCGGCTCCCGAGGCGTCGCCGAACGGATCAGACCGGTGCTCGCCTCGCTCGCCGATCCCTCGCTGGGCGTGCCGGCCGAAGGGCCGGAGCGGGAACGGGTCCGCGAGCTGCTCGCCGCCGCCGGATCGGTGCTCGACTCGGCCGCCCGCGCGATCCGGCACGGCGACCCGGTCGAGCTCGCCCCGTCCGCCGTGGCCACGCTGAAGACCCCGGACACCGGAACCCTGCTCACCGGCCCGCCGCTGCGCGCCGCCGACCGGCTCGGCGCCCTGCTCTCCGACGTCATCGAGACGGCCGAGGGCGAGGGCACGAAGGAGCAGGACGCCAGGGCCGAGGAGGCCGCCGAGGCCATCAAGACCCCAGCGGGCGGGACGCCCCCCGCCGCGCACCGCCGCCGCCCCACCCTGTTGCGGCTGGTCCCCGTCGTCGTACAGGCGATGCGCGTGGAGCTGCGTCCGGGCTCCCCGATCCTGCGGCACGCCGTCCGGGTCTCCGTCGTCGCGGCCGGCGGCTATCTCATCGGCACCGCGCTGCCGTTCGGCCACGGCTACTGGGCGCCCATGGCCGCCGTCATGGTGATGCGGCCGGAGTTCTCCCAGACGTACGCGCGGTCGGTGGCCCGCTTCGGCGGCACCATCGTCGGCGTCTCGCTCGCCACCGCGATCGTCCAGACCGCCCACCCCGGGGTGACCCCGGCCGCGATGCTCGCCGTGCTCTGCGCCCTGCTGATGTACCTGCTGATGCGCACCGGGTACGTGGTCGGGCAGGCCTGCGTCTCGGCGTATGTGGTCTTCCTGCTCGGCATGGCGGGCGACGACTGGTCACAGACCGTGCTCGAACGGGTCGTGCTCACCCTCGCGGGCGGTCTCCTCGCGATGATCTCGTACGCCCTCTACCCGGCCTGGGAGACACCGAGGCTCCGCGGCAGGCTCGGCGACTGGCTCAAGGCGGACGGGCGGTACGCCGCCTCCGTCGTCGACCAGTACGCCGAACCGGCCGACCGCGGCCACGACGACGTGCGGTCCGCCCTCCTCGACACCCGTGAGGCCCGCGTCGCCTGGCAGGAGGCGCTGGCCACCGCCCAGCACGAACCCGTACGCAACCGCGGCCTCTCCCGTGCCGCCGCCGACGACACCCAGCACGCGCTCGCCCAGCTGGGCCGGGCCGCGATGCTGCTGGAGGCCCATCTGCCGGGTGGCGGCGCCACCCCCGTACCGGACGCGGCACGCCTGGCCGACGCGCTGCGCCGGGCCACCGAACAGGGCGCGAAGGCGGTACGGGAACGGCGCGTACCGGACTGGACCGAGGTGCGCGAGGCCCTGGCGGAGTGGGACGCGCGGCAGCGCGCGCGGGAGAAGGAGGAGAACGGGGCGGAGAACGAAGAGATGAGCGAAGGGGCGGGTGAAGAGACGAGCGAAGGGATGAGCGAAGGGGCGGGCGAGGGGGAAGGCAAGGGCGATACGGGCAAGGCCGAGGGCAAGGAAGATACGGGCGAGCGGGAAGGCGATAGGGGCGAGCGGGAGGGCGGTACGGCTGAGCGGGAGGCGGACCCCTATGTATGGGAAGGGGCCCACCTCCTCCTCGACGCCCTGGAAGAGTTCTCCCGAGGGCTGGACGGAAAGCCGGAGTCGAAGTCGACGCAGAAGCCGAAGCCGAAGCCGAAGCGGGATTCAAAGCCTGATTCGGAGTCGGGGCCGGAGTCGAAAGCGACATCGCGGCCGAAGCCCAACGAGCCTGGGAATCAAGGCGGGTGACGGTCCGTCGTATCTTCGTGCGATGGTCAGGGAGTCGGCAGGCTCCCCAGGTCCGGCAGTCCGGACGGCAGTGCGCCGGGTTCGGTCTTGGCCAGGGTGTCCTTGACCCCGCTGCCCCAGGACACCACGACGGTCTTGCCGTCGTTGGACTCGACGGACCCCGAGGTGCGGTCGTCGCCGCCGTCGACGCACTTCAGCGTGAGCGTCACCTTGCCCGTGTCCTGTACGGTGCCCGTGCAGGCGTGCTGCTCGGTGATGAGCACCGCCTTCCCCGACGCCACGGACAGGACTACCGCCTTGCCACCGGTCTTTCCTGCCCAACCGCCCTCCAGCGCAGCCGCGTTGGCCCCCGAGCTGCTGTCGCCGCCGGAGGCCGGGGCGGACCGTTGCGCGCCGGAGCCCTTGTCCGGGGTGTCGCTCTTCCCGCTGTCACTGCTGCAGCCGGTCAGTGCTGCCGCGGTGAGGATTCCGGTGGCGATCACGGCGCCGGTATGCGTGAGTCTGTGCATCGGTAATTCCCCCTTGTCATCGAAAGACCGGGCCAAGTTATCAGCGCGATACAACGGGATGGAGAGCTCGACCGGGGGTAGACGGAGCCAAAACGGCCTCCGCTGCGTCTGTTCTTACGGAGTAAAGCTGTAATCGTGAGAACACCCCGCGTGCACGTGCATCCGCGCATGCATCTGCGCATGCAGGGATATTTGAACAGAGCTATGATCCGAGACAGTTGACACTTGCACCTTGCAACTCGGGGAGCGTCCTGTGCACCACGTGTACAACGGCATGGCGGCCACAGAGCTTCGCGGAGTCGTCTGGCAGAAGAGCAGACACAGCAACTCCCAGGGTTCCTGTGTGGAGTTCGCGAAACTGCCCGACGGTGATGTGGCGATGCGGAATTCGCGCCACCCCGACGGGCCGGCGCTGGTCTATACGCCGGCCGAGATAGAGGCGTTGCTGCTCGGGGTGAAGGACGGCGAGTTCGACCACCTCGTAGCGGGCGGCTGATCCGGTCGCCGGGTGTCACCGTTCCCGGAGGTCACCGTTCCCGGGCGTCACCGTTCCCGGGCGTCACCGTTCCCGGGCGTCACCGTTCCCGGAGGTCGCCGTTCCCGGGCGTCGCCGTTCCCGCGCGTCGCAGCCCCGCGTTCAGCCGCTGCCGCGGGTTGCAGCCCCCCGCACCGCGCCGCCGACCGCCTCGTCGTACTCGTCGCGCCTGTCGCGCCTGTCGCGGCCGTGCGGATCACCGGGCGTCGGAGAGGCGGAACAGCGCCCAGACCACCTTGCCGCGCGAGGCCGACGGAGCGCCGGGGTTCTCGGCCTCCGGGGTGGGGTGCCAGCCCCACGAGTCGCTGAAGGACTCCACGAGGAAGAGGCCGCGGCCGGATTCGGCGCAGTCCGGTGCCTCGGAGGCGATCGGGCTCTCCTGGCTGGGGTCGCGCACGGCGCACACCAGGCGCGAGCTCCAGCGCATCAAGTGCAGCCGCACGGGCGGGTCCTGGGGCGCCGGAGCGGCCCCGTCCGAGGGCATGGCATGCCGCAGGGCGTTGGTGACGAGTTCGGAGACCACCAGTGCGACGTCGTCGAAGCGCTCGGCCAGACCCCATCCGTCCAGCGTCGTCCGGGTGAACCGCCGTGCTCCGCCCACTGCTTCGTAACGGGCGGGCAAGGTGCAGGTCGCCGAGCCGGAGACGGCTGAGGGATCGATGGGTGGAAGCCCCTGCCGTAACGGCGCGAGCATCGTCGATCCATTCGTCCCCATGCGAGGCACTCCCGGGATTCGCGGCTGTATCGGTACTGCGGGGGGTACAGCGGCACAACACGAACGAGCACGCAGGTGCGCGAGCCCCATGGTTCCCAATGCGTGGGGCAGATGCAAGGGCAGATGCACGTGCACGCGCCGGACCTGTCCGATACCGTGCCGGTTCTTGGTCATTTCTTCCTGTGTGTATTTTCGAGGCCTTCTGGGAGGCTTCTCATTTCCGTAATCGAATGAGTACGGGCTGAAGCGTTTTGATGGCAGAATCCGGCACTTGGGGTTCGGGGGGAGCCCCGGTGCCCAGGAAGCGAAGGGGAGGACCGGACCAGTGGCGGCAGGCGAGTCGAGTGGATCGGTGGTGCGGCGCATCCTGCTGGGCTCGCAGCTCAGGAGGCTGCGTGACGCGCGCGGCATCACCCGTGAGGCGGCCGGCTACTCCATCCGGGCCTCCGAATCGAAGATCAGCCGCATGGAGTTGGGACGGGTGAGCTTCAAGGCCAGGGACGTCGAGGACCTGCTCACGCTCTACGGAGTCACGGACGAGGCGGAGCGCGACGCCCTGCTCGGCCTGGCCCGGGAGGCCAACGTGGCGGGCTGGTGGCACAGTTACGGCGATGTGCTGCCCGGCTGGTTCCAGACGTACATCGGGCTGGAGGGGGCGGCATCGCTCATCCGGGTGTACGAAGTCCAGTTCATCCACGGCCTGTTGCAGACCGAGGCGTACGCGCACGCGGTCGTCACCCGGGGCATGGGCGCGGCGCCCGCCGTGGAGATCGACCGCCGGGTGGCGCTCCGGCTGGAGCGGCAGAAGGCCCTGGTCTCCGAACGCGCACCCCACCTCCACGCCGTGCTGGACGAGGCGGCACTCCGGCGGCCGTACGGCGACCGCGAAGTGATGCGCGCCCAATTGCGGCATCTGATCGAAATGTCGGAACAGCCCAACGTCACCCTCCAAGTCATGCCCTTCAGTTTTGGCGGTCATGCCGGGGAGGGCGGTTCCTTTACGATGCTGCGTTTCCCGGAATCCGATCTGTCGGACATTGTCTATTTGGAGCAGCTGACAAGTGCGCTCTATCTGGACAAGGCAGAAGAAGTCGCTCAGTACGAAAAGGCCATGACGCGACTGCACGAGGACAGCCCCGGAGCCGAGGAGAGCCGCGATCTGCTCCGTGGTCTACTCCAACTCATCTGAATCGTCAGTACGATGACGGTTCGACGGAGTCTGCACCTGAGTTAAGGGATCGCATGTCCTTCTTCTACGAGCTGGCCGACCAATACATCGACGGTGAGTGGCGGACCGGAACCGGCTCGTGGGACATCATCGATTTCAACCCCTACAACGGGGAGAAACTCGCCGCGATCACCATCGCGACCGCGCAGGAGGTCGATCTGGCCTACCGAGCCGCCGAGCGCGCCCAGCGGGCCTGGGCGGCCACCGGGGCGTTCGAGCGCCGCGCCGTCCTGGAACGCGCGCTGCGCGTCACCGGGGAACTGCACGACGACATCGTCGACGCGATCATCGACGAGCTGGGCGGCACCCGGGTCAAGGCGGAGTACGAGGTCCGGGTCGCCGAGGAGTTCCTGCGCGACGCGATCCACCGGGCGCTGCGCCCGCCGGGCAGCATCCTGCCCTCCCCGGTGGACGGCAAGGAGAACCGCCTCTACCGGCTGCCCGTCGGTGTCATCGGGGTGATCAGCCCCTTCAACTTCCCCTTCCTGGTGGCGATGAAGTCCATCGCGCCGGCCCTGGCGCTCGGCAACGCGGTCGTCGTCAAGCCCAATCAGAACGCCCCGATCGTCGGCGGCGCGCTGATCGCGAAGATCTTCGAGGACGCCGGGCTGCCCGCCGGACTGCTCAACGTCCTGATCACCGATGTCGCCGAGATCGGGGACGCGTTCATCGAGCACCCGGTCCCCCGGGTGATCTCGTTCGCGGGCTCGGACCGGGTCGGCCGCCGGGTCGGGGCCGTCGCGGCCGGGCACTTCAAGCGGACGGTCCTCGAACTCAGCGGCAACAGCGCCCTGGTGGTGCTGGAGGACGCGGACGTCGACTACGCGGTCGACGCGGCCGTCTTCAGCCGCTTCGTCTACCAGGGGCAGGTCTGCATGGCCGCCAACCGCATCCTGGTGGACCGCCGTGTGGAGCGGGAGTTCACCGAGAAGTTCACCGCCCGGGTGGCCGCGCTGAGGACGGGCGACCCGCGCGACCCGGAGACCCGCATCGGGCCGGTCATCAACACCTTCCAGGCCGACGCCCTGACCGCCCTGGTCGACCAGGCGATCGCCGAGGGCGCCACCGCGCTCGTCCACGGCCGGACCCGCGGCAACCTCGTGGAACCGACCGTGCTTTCCGGGCTCCCCGAGGACTCCCCGCTGCTGTCCCAGGAGATATTCGGGCCGGTGGCGCTGCTGGTGACCTTCGACGGCGAGGACGACGCCGTACGGATCGCCAACGACACCCCGTACGGGCTGAGCGGCGCCGTGCACACCCGCAGCGTCGAACGCGGGGTGCGGTTCGCGCGGCGCGTGGTCAGCGGGATGTTCCACGTCAACGACTCCACCGTCCAGGACGATCCGCTGGTGGCCTTCGGCGGCGAGAAGTCCTCCGGGATCGGCCGGCTGAACGGCGAGGCGACGGTGGACGCGTTCACCACCCAGCGGTGGATCTCCATCCAGCACGGCCGGAGCGAGTTCCCCTTCTGACGCCCGGGGCCGATTTCCGGGGCCGATTTCCGGGGCCGATTCCCTGGGCCGATTCCCGAGACCGGCCCCGGAGCCGTACGCTCAGGTCCGATTTCCGAGGCCCGCCCGGAGTCGTCTCCGCATGTCCGGCCTCCTGGTCCGGCCCCCGGGTACGGACGAGGAAACCGGCCCCCGGGCCCGGACCAAGGATCCGGCCCCCCAATCCGAACCAGGAAAACCGGCCCCCGGGCCCCGCCCGAGTTCCGCCCCGGGCCCCGCCCGAGTCGAGGACCGAAGCTGACCGCAAGGGTCCGTAGCTTGATCGGTGTCAGGAAGAACCGGCACGGATCATCAAGGCGGACACCATGGTCACCCACGTTCCCTCGGAAACCCCCGGCGACGAGCGCGGCATGTTCCTCTCCTTCGTCGAGGCGCAGCGCGGCGCGATCAGGCGCTCGCTCCTCGGACTGACCGAGGAGCAGGCGGCGAGCCGGCCCAGCAGCAGCGAACTCTCCCTCTCCGGACTCCTCAAGCACGTCGCGGAGACCGAGCTGAACTGGCTGCGGATGGCCCAGCAGCAGCCCTGCGAGATCGCCCGGGACGAAAGCAACTGGGCGGACAGCTTCCGGCTCGTCGACGGCGAGAGCGTCGAGGCGATGGTGAAGTTCTGGGAGGGGGTCGCGGCCGAGCTGGCGGAGTTCATCCACGCGGTGCCCAGCCTGGACGACACCTTCCCGCTGCCGGACAAGCCCTGGTTCCCGGAGGGCGAGCGGGTCTCGATGAGGTGGCTGCTGGCCCATCTCGTCGAGGAACACGCCCGGCACGCCGGGCACGCCGACATCATCCGGGAGTCCCTGGACGGGCGGACCGCGTTCGAGCTGGTCGCCGAGGCGGGGGGCTACTCTAATCAAAGTTGAATAGAAAGGGTGCGTGTCATGTCCGCGATCCGGCTGCTGGTCCTCTGCGCCGTGCGTCAGCACGGCCGGGCGCACGGCTATCAGGTCCGCAACGACCTGGAGTACTGGGGTGCGCACGAGTGGTCCAACGCCAAGCCGGGCTCGGTCTACCACGCACTGAAGCAGATGGCGAAGCAGGGCCTGCTGGTCGCCCACGAGACCGCGCCGAGCACCGCGGGCGGCCCGCCCCGTACCGAGTACGAGATCACCGGGCGGGGCGACGAGGAGTACTTCACGCTGCTGCGCGCGGCGCTGACCTCCTACGACCAGAAGCCGGACGTGCTGTCGGCGGCCCTCGGCGGCATCGTCGACCTGGAGCGGTCCGAGGCGGTCGCGCTGCTCAGGGAGCGGGTCGCCGGTCTCGCGGCCTGGCGGGCCACGGTCACCGAGCACTACGTCCCGGAGGCCGGGCCCGAGTCGGTCGGCCACATCGGCGAGATCATGAACCTGTGGGTCCACTCGGCGGACGCCGGGGCCGAGTGGACGCGCGGGCTGATCGCCCGTATCGAGGGCGGGGCGTACACCTTCGCGGGGGAGGGCGAACCCTTCGTCGGCGTGCTCGCCGAGGGACAGGAGAACCCGTACGCGACGGGCGTCCCGGACCCCGGCGACACGGAGTGACCGGGCACCCGCGCACGGCCCGCCGGAGCGGGGCCCTCGCGGGCGCCGGCCCCGCTCAGTGGTGGAACGCCGTGGCCGCCTGCCGGTCGCGGCTCAGCGGGTGGGGCTGGCGGCGCAGGTCGGGCAGGATCAGCCCGATGTCCTCCAGCAGCAGTTCGGCGAGGTCCCACGAGAAGCCGTTGCGGCACACCACCCGCAGCACCGCCAGATCCTGCCGGTTGGCCGGGAAGGTGTACGCCGGTACGCGCCAGCCCTGTTCGCGCAGCCGCAGCGACAGGTCGAAGACGTCGTACGCCGTCACGTCCGGCCCGGTCGTCAGGGCGAAGACGGGCAGCTGGTCGCCCCGGGTGAGGAGCCGGAAGTCGCCGATCGCCTCGATCCGTTCCGCGAGCCCGCGGGCCACGTCCCGGGACGCCTGCTGGACGGCCCGGTAGCCGTCCCGGCCCAGCCGCAGGAAGGTGTAGTACTGCGCCACCACCTGGGCGCCGGGCCGGGAGAAGTTCAGCGCGAAGGTCGGCATGTCGCCGCCCAGGTAGTTGACCCGGAACACCAGGTCCTCGGGCAGCTCGGCGTGCGTGCGCCACAGCACCCAGCCGACGCCCGGGTAGACCAGGCCGTACTTGTGCCCCGAGGTGTTGATGGAGGAGACCCTCGGCAGCCGGAAGTCCCAGACCAGGTCCTCGTCCAGGAACGGCGCCACCATCGCCCCGGAGGCCCCGTCGACATGGACGGGGATGTCGAGGCCGGTGCGCTCCTGGAGGGCGTCGAGGGCGGAGCAGAGCTCGGCGACCGGTTCGTACGAGCCGTCGAAGGTGGAGCCGAGGATCCCGACGACACCGATGGTGTTCTCGTCGCAGAGGTCGGCCGCGGCCTGCGGATCGAGGTGGAAGCGCTCGCCCTCCATCGGGATCAGCCTCGGCTCGACCTCCCAGAAGTTGCAGAACTTGTCCCAGCAGACCTGCACGTTGATGCCCATGACCAGGTTCGGCCGGGCCCCCGGGTAGCGGTCGGCGTTCCTGGCGGCCCAGCGGCGTTTCAGCGCCAGCCCCGCGAGCATGCACGCCTCGCTGGAACCGGTCGTCGAACAGCCCACGACGGCCGCGGGGTCGGGGGCGTTCCAGAGGTCGGCGAGCATCGCCACACAGCGCCGCTCCAGCTCGGCCGTACGCGGGTACTCGTCCTTGTCGATCATGTTCTTGTCCCGGCACTCACCCATCAGCACCCCGGCCTGGGGCTCCATCCAGGTGGTGACGAAGGTGGCGAGGTTGAGCCGGGAGTTGCCGTCGAGCATCAGCTCGTCATGGACCAGTCCGTACGCGGTCGACGGCGGCATCGGTCCGTCGGGCAGCCGGTGCCGGGGCGGCGCCGACTCCATGCCCGCGGCCGGGTTCGCCTCCCCGTAGAAGGGGTTGAGGGCGAGCTTCCGGCGGGCGGTGGACGGTTCCGCGTTCGGGGACTGGCCTTTGTGGAGAGGCATCGGCGGTCGGCCCTTCTCGGCTCTCGGCGGTCGTGCGCGGCGTGCGGCGGTCCGCGGGGTGGGGAGGGTGCGGCGGTTCGGGCGGGGGCGCGTCAGCCCTCGGCGGCCAGCCCGTCCTTGATGGCCCGGGTGAACTTCACGACCCGCTCGGCCTGGACCCGGGCCGCGGTCAGGGTCTGCTCGCCGACCGGGATGTCGCCCTGGCCGGCCACGTGCGAGGTGCCGTACGGATTGCCGTCGGCGAACTTCGACGGGTCGGTGTAGCCGGGGGCGACCAGGATGCCGCCGAAGTGGTGGACCGTCTGGTAGAGCGCGAGCAGCGTGGACTCCTGGCCGCCGTGCGCGGTGCTGGTGGAGGTGAAGCCGCTGTAGACCTTGTCCGCGAGGTGGCCCGCCTGCCAGAGGCCGCCGAGGGTGTCGAGGAACTGCTTGAGCTGGGCGGTGACGTTGCCGAACCGGGTCGGAGTCCCGAGGATCACGGCGTCCGCCCAGATCATGTCGTCGGGGGACGCCTCGGCGATGTCGGCGGTGGCCTTCGCGTTGGCCGCCCACGCCAGGTTGGAGTCGATGGCCGCCTGCGGGGCGAGTTCGCGCGCCTTGCGCAGCCGCACCTCAGCGCCGGCCTTCTCGGCGTACTGCGCCATGGCCTTGGCGATCGTGGCGACGGTTCCGGTCGACGAGTAGTAGATGACGGCGACGTTGACGGGCGTGGGCACGGCGGGGCCTCCGGCGAAGGGGTGGCGGGCAGGGTGGTGGACAGGGTGGGGACATATGCATATGAATGCGACGATACGGAAGCACCGGGCATCCGGCTCGTCGGGCGGCGGGACCGGCCGCGGCTCACCTCAGCGGCGTACCGTCCGCGCTCAGCTCCATCTGCGGCCGCCCGGTCACCAGCAGCCAGGCGGGGAGCGAGGCGACGCACAGCAGCGGGAGCACGGCCGCGTCGCCGACCAGCACCGCCGCGGTGAACAGGCTCAGCCAGCCCTGCCGGGTGACGGCCAGCAGGATGCCGAGCACCCCGCAGGTCACCGCCAGTGCCACCGGGACCGACGGGACCAGGGCGTGGGCGCAGAGCCCCAGCGCGACCCCCACGAAGACGGCGGGGAAGATCCGCCCGCCCCGGAAGCCGCAGCTCGCCGCGATCACCAGGGCGGCCGTCTTCACCACGGCCATGACGGCGAACTGCCCAGCCGACCAGCCGCCCGGGTCGGCGGCCAGCTCCTTCACCTCGGCGAGTCCCTTGAACAGGGTGAGGTGGCCGCCCAGCGCGCCCAGCAGACCGAGCAGCAACCCGCCCGCCGTCAGGGCCGGGACCGGGTGCTTCAGACCCCGGAAGAGCCGGTGCGCATGGGGAAAGGCGTACACCGCCAGCATGCCGAGCACCGCCCCCGCCAGGGCGATCACGACCGAGGAGAGCAGGTCGCCCCAGTGCGGGTGGGTGTAGGCGGGTAGCGACAGGTCGAAGCTGGGGTGGGCCAGCAGCGACATGGTGAGCGCACCCGCGGTGCCCGCCGCGAGCGGGCCGAAGAGGCGGTCCCAGAGCGCGCCCGGTCCGGGCTGGGAGGCGAGCATCTCGGAGAAGATCAGGGCGGCGGCGACCGGGGTGCCGAAGAGCGCCCCGATGGTGCCGGCCGCGGCGAGGGGGAGCCAGAGCACCGCCGGGGTGCCGGGCAGGAAGCGGCGCCCGAGCCAGAAGGCCAGCGCGATGTTGACGGCCGTGATCGGGTTCTCCGGACCGAGGCTGACCCCGCCCGCCAGAGTGAGGACCGTGACGAGCAGCAGCCCCGGCACCACGCCCGGCGGCAGCGGCGGATCGACCAGCCCGGTGGTCGCCGGGTCGGGGCCGGCGTGACCGGGCACCGCCCGGATCAGCAGCCCGACCACCAGCCCGCTCGCGGTGAGCATCACGATCATCCAGAGCGAGGAGTACCGGCCGATGGAGAGCGCGTCGGGGAGCGTCTCCCAGAGCACGTCCTGGAGCCGCTCGGCGAGCAGGCTGATGCCGAGCAGGAGGAGGGCGCAGAGGACCCCGACGACCAGCGCGGGCACGATGACGGGCAGCAGCCGGCGTACGGGGGTGGGCTCGGGGGCGGGTCCGGCGAGGGCGGAGGATTCGGTGGCCACCGGCTCACCATAAGGGCGTAAAACCGACATAACCCTCGGGCGGTGCCGGGAGCGGCGGTCATCCGGGCTTGCACCTCACGTCGCGTCAGGACCCAGACTCGGGACGTACCCGATCGCGGGAGGTCGCGGGAGGCCGCGGGAGATCGCGGGAGGTCGCGGGAGGCCGCGGGAGGCCGCGGGAGATCGCGGAAGGGAGCGGGGAGTCATGGAGTATTCCGTGGGACGGGTCGCCGGATTCGCCGGAGTCACGGTGCGCACCCTGCACCACTACGACGGCATCGGACTGCTCTCGCCCAGCGGGCGCAGCCGGGCCGGGCACCGCCGCTACGACGACGGTGACCTCGACCGGCTCCAGCAGATCCTGTTCTACCGGGAGCTCGGCTTCCCGCTCGACGAGATCGCGGTACTGCTCGACGATCCACGGGCGGATCCGCAGGAGCACCTGCGGCGCCAGCACCGGCTGTTGTCCGACCGGATCGCCGAGCTGCGAAGGATGGCCGAAGCCGTCGAGACAGCCATGGAGGCACGGAAGATGGGCATCGATCTCACACCCGAGGAGAGGTTCGAGGTCTTCGGGGGCAAGGATCCCGAGGAGCACGCGGAGGAGGCCGAGCGCCGCTGGGGCGGCACCGCCGCGTACGCCGAGTCGCAGCGCCGGGCGGCCCGGTACACCAAGGACGACTGGAAGCGGATGCAGGCGGAGGTCGCCGAATGGGGCGCCGCCTACGACGCGCTGATGGCGGACGGGGAGCCGCCCACCGGCGAGCGGGCGATGGAGCTGGCCGAGGCCCACCGGCTCCACATCGGCACGTGGTTCTACGAGTGCACCGCCGAGATCCACCGGGGGCTCGGCGAGATGTATGTGGCTGATCCCCGTTTCCGGGCGTACTACGAGTCGATGCGGCCGGGCCTGGCCGAGCATCTGCGGGACGCGATCGAGGCGAACGCCCGGCGTCTGGCGTGACCGCCGCGGGTGGGGGCGGTGGGGGGCGCCCCGCCGTCCCCACCCGCGCACACGCCCGCTCAGCCCCTGCTGGTCACGGCCGCGGTGCCGTACGCGCACACCTCCGTACCCACGTCGGCCGCCTCGGTCACGTCGAAGCGCATCATCAGCACCGCGTCGGCGCCCCGGCCCGCGCCTGCTCGATGAGCTGTTCCATCGCCTGGTTCCGGGTTTCGACGAGGGTCCTGGTCGGCCCCTTCGGCTCGCCGCCGATCATGGACTTCGGCCCGGCGCCGATCTGGCTGCCCGGATGGCGAACGGGGTCTCCCATGTTCGAGCGCGGCCGAGAGCTCGGGGAGGGACCGTGAGGCCGAACACCTCCCCGATCACCTGGGTCGCCTGGTAGCCCGGTACGTCGTTCGTCGTGATGACCAGGACGTCCGACCGGCCCGTCTGTCCGCCGCCACAATCCTCAATGCCCATCGTGCGGCACCTTCTGGAGAAAGCTTTGTCCCGGTTGGTCCTGAGTCCATCCCCGGTCGGCCGTGCGCGCTTCCTCGCGGGCGCCATCTGGAACCCGGGGGCGTCATCCCGCGTTGATAGCTTTGGGCGGCCACGCAGCCGCCATCGATCGATCCAGGAGCCCCGGACCCTTGAATACGCTTGCGCTCGGCCCGAGCTGGCTGGACCCGGACTATCTGATCAACACCTTCGGACTCCCCGGCGTACTCCTCATCGTGTTCGCCGAGTCCGGACTGCTGATCGGCTTCTTCCTCCCCGGCGACTCGCTCCTGTTCACCACGGGCCTCCTGGTGACCACGAACCAGCTGGACACCCCGCTCTGGCTGGTCTGCCTCCTGGTGGGGCTGGCCGCGATCATCGGTGACCAGGTCGGCTATCTCTTCGGCCGCAAGGTCGGCCCCTCGCTCTTCAACCGCCCGGACTCCCGCCTCTTCAAGCAGGAGAACGTCGAGAAGGCGCACGAGTTCTTCGAGAAGTACGGACCGAAGTCGCTGATCCTGGCCCGCTTCGTGCCCGTGGTGCGTACGTTCACCCCGATCGTCGCCGGTGTGAGCCGGATGAACTACCGCTCGTTCATCGTCTTCAACATCATCGGCGGGGTGCTCTGGGGCGTCGGCGTCACCCTGCTCGGCTCGGCCCTCGGCAAGATCGACTTCGTCCACGAGAACATCGAGGCGATGCTCGTCCTGATCGTGCTCATCTCCGTGGTGCCGATCGGGATCGAGTTCCTGCGGGCCCGCTCCAAGTCGAAGAAGGAGGCGGCCGCCGCCGGCGGCGAGGGCACCTCCGGCCCGGCCGCCAACCCCGGCCCGGCCTCGGGCCAGCGCGGCCGGCACGCCAAGCGCTGACGCGCCGCGGGGTCAGAAGCCGCGCGTCCGCTTGGCCGCGCGGCGGTTGGCCCCGCCGACCGCTCCCGGCACCCGCATGAAGAGCCGGGAGATCTCGCTCCCCAGATTCACCCCGATCGCGATGGCCAGCGCCGTGGCCACCGCGGTCGACAGCGAGGCGAGCCCGGCGTTCACCCTGCCCTGTGCCACGGCCAGCAGACCGAAGTACGTGGCCGAACCGGGCAGCAGCGGCCCGATCGCCGCCGTGATGAACGGCAGCGACGAGGTGTACCGGTAGCGCGAGAACAGCTGCCCGAACAGCCCCACCAGACCGGCCGCCGTCGCGGTCGCCGCGACCGGCGAGATATGGCCGGTACGGGCCATCGCACCGTAGATCACCCAGGCGACACCGCCGTTCAGGGTCACCGCCAGCACCGTCGACCGGTCCTGCTGGAGCAGGATCGCGAAGGCGAAACAGAGCGCCATCGACGCCAGGATCTGCACCACCGGCCGGTCGTGGGCGACGAACCTGGCCTCGGGGTTCAGCTGGGCGCCCAGCTGGAGCCCCAGATAGAGCACCAGCAGCACCCCGACGACGATTCCGATGAACAGGTACATGACTTCCAGCAGCCGTGCCGCCGCGGTGATGTAGAAACCGGTCAGCCCGTCCTGCACACCCGCCACCAGGGCCCGCCCCGGCAGCAGCGCGAACAGCCCACCGGTGATGACCGCGGAGGGCCGGACGTCCGACCAGTGGGTCAGGGTCAGCGCCACGCCCATCGCGGCCGGCGGCATCGCCGCCGCCACGAACTGGTAGAACTCCGGCAGCCCCCGCCCGGCACACAGCCAGGCGAGCCGGTCACCGAGCATCGCGCCGGCCGCCGCCACCAGGAACACCAGCGGCCCGCCGCCGAGCAGCACCGACGCCGCCCCCGCGAGACCGCCCGCGGCCAGCGTCAGCACCCAGCCGGAGTACGGGTGCCGGTTGCGCCGGATCTCCGCCAGCCGCCGGTACGCCTCCTCCAGCGAGACCTCGACATCCTCGGTGGTGATGTCGTCGATCAGCCGGAAGACGGCGGCCAGTCGGGTGTAGTCGGTGGCACGGCGGCGTACGGTACGGCTCGCCGTCACCGGATCGTCGACCAGCGACGGCTGGTGCGAGATCGACAGCAGGGTGAAGGTGACGGTCGGCTCGCAGCGGTCCAGGCCGTAGCTGCGGGTCACGGCGAACATGGCCGCCTCGACGTCCTCGGCACCCTCGCCGCCGGCCAGCAGCAGCTCCCCGATACGCAGCGTCAGGTCGAGCACGCGCGGCACCGCGGGCCCCGTCTCGTCCGGCTTCTGCACCGGCTCGGGCGCCGGACGCTCGGCGACCGGCATCCGCAGCATCGTGCGCATCCGGTCCTGCCAGGGAGCCTCCTTGGTCAGCCGGATCATCGGGCTGCCATGGGCCGGGGTGAAGGCGGGCGGCGAGTGCTGGGCGCTGTACGTGCGCGGCGGCGCGAAGGCGGAACCGATCGTGTCCGAGCCCGTTCCCGGCCCCGAAGCGGAATCCGCTCCCGGCCCCTGGGACTCATGCGACAGACCGGCCGGAATGGCGAATTCCGACGTCGGGTGGTCGTCCTCGGGCGCGGCCGCGTGCCGTTCCACCCCGGCCGGCGGGACGAAGGCGCTGCGCGCCTCGTCGGACTGGGGCTTCTGGTCCTCAGGACCGCCCTGTTCCGCCACCACTCGACCTCGCTCCTTGTCGTCCGCGCGCCGTCGGCCGCGCTCGTGCCCAGTATGGGCACGGATGCGAGGAGGCCTGCCCGCGGGCCGGGCGAACATGCCGAACGGGCGGCACTCCCTGGAAGGAGTACCGCCCGTTCTGCGCCCGGAACCGTGCAAACGGAACCGGATCACGACCCTCGGGTCAGTGCGCGCCGCCCTGCGCCTCAAGGCGCTTGTAGGAGGCCTCGATCTCGGCCTCGGCCTCGGCGCGGCCGACCCAGTCGGCGCCCTCGACGGACTTGCCGGGCTCCAGGTCCTTGTAGACCTCGAAGAAGTGCTGGATCTCCAGACGGTCGAACTCCGACACGTGGTGGATGTCGCGCAGGTGCTCCACCCGGGGGTCGGAGGCGGGCACGCACAGCAGCTTGTCGTCGCCGCCGGCCTCGTCGGTCATCCGGAACATGCCGATGGCGCGGCACTTGATGAGGCAGCCCGGGAAGGTCGGCTCCTCCAGGATGACCAGCGCGTCCAGCGGGTCGCCGTCCTCGCCGAGGGTGTTCTCGACGAAGCCGTAGTCCGCCGGGTAGCTGGTCGAGGTGAAGAGTCGACGGTCCAGACGGATCCGGCCGGTCTCGTGATCCACCTCGTACTTGTTCCGCGAACCCTTCGGGATCTCGATAACGACGTCGAACTCCACGGGTGGCTCCTCCATGATCAACACATACGACTGGTGATTAAGTGTCCCCCACGCAGATGTGTGCTCGCGAAAGGGGCTGGTCAACGGTGGACGAGCCGGGGAAGAGACCGTCGGTCAACCCGCTGGACAAGCTGATCGGGTTCGCCCGCAGGGGCGGCACGATCAGGTTGAAGGGACTGAACGACCGACAGTTCACCGCCGTCTCCGCCGGCCTCGGACTGGTGCTCGCGGCCGGCGTCGTCCTTGCCGCCGGCCCCTGGGACTCGGGTCAGCGTAAGGCCGAGACGGACTGGGCCGCCGCCCGGAGCCGCACAGGTGGCGCACATCACGAACCCGCCGGGCCGGATGCGGCGCCCAGCGCCCCGGCCGTGCTCGCCGCGCTCTCCGCCGCCGTCGACAACGCGGCCCCGGACGCCCGCAGCGCCCCGGACGGCGCGGCCGCCGCCCTGCGCGCCGCCCTCGGCCCGCTGCTGAAGGACCCCGCCCTCGGCCCCCGGCCCGCCGCGGTCGTCATCGACACCGGAACCGGCGAGCGGCTGTACGGCCAGGGCGCCGGTGCGCCCATGACGCCCGCCTCGACCGTCAAGATCGCCACCGCGGTCGCCGCCCTGAGCGCCCTCGGCCCCGACCACCGCATCCCCACGACCGTCCGGGCGTCCGCGGACCTCCGCCGCATCGTCCTGGTCGGCGGCGGCGACCCCACCCTCGACAAGGCCGCCCTGCGCGGGCTGGCCACCGGCACCGCCCGCGCGCTGAAGGAAGGCGGCGTCGACAAGGTCCGCCTCGGGTACGACACCTCCCGCTACTCCGGACCGGCCCGCCACCCGATCGGCCCCAACGAGAACATCGCCCCCGTCAGCGCCCTGATGACCGACGAGGGCAGGCTCGACGGCACCGACAGCGGACCCGCCCCGCGCAGCGACGACCCGGCCGGAGACACCGCCCGCACCTTCGCGAAGTTCCTCGACGACGCCGGGATCGCCACCGGGCAGGACCCGAAGCCCGGCCGCCCGGCCGCCGGGTCCCGGAAGATCGCCGAACACCGCTCGGTCCCGCTCTCCGCCCTGGTCGAACGGGCCCTGACCAACAGCGACAACGACATCGCCGAGGCGCTCGCCCGGCAGACCGCCGTCGCCGCGGGCGAACCGGCCGACTTCGACGGCGGCCGACGGGCCGTCACCGCCCGGCTCCGCGCCCTGCGCCTGCCGCTGACCGGCGCGAACTTCGCCGACGGCAGCGGGCTGAACCGCAAGGACAAGGTCACCGCCGGACTGCTGGCCGGTCTCCTCGCCCGTGCGGCCGATCCAGGCCACCCCGAACTGCGCCCCGTCATCACCGGCCTCCCCGTGGCCGGATTCAGCGGCACGCTCAGCGACCGCTACCGCGGGAAGTCCGCGGGCACCGGCCTGATCCGGGCCAAGACCGGCACCCTCACCGGGGTGAACACCCTCGCGGGCACGGTCGTCGACCGGAAGGGCCGACTGCTCGCCTTCGCCTTCCTGGCGTCCGGCACGACCGACCCGTCCGAGGCCCAGTCCGCCCTCGACACCGCCGCCACCACCCTCGGCACCGTCCGCTGACCCCCGGCGGCCGGCCCCGCCGCCCGCCGCCACCGAGCCGGTCAACACCACACCGCGGACGGACCCGAGCACGTACGGTTGACGCATGACGAGCATCGGTGGTGCCGAGATGGTCGACTGGAATCTCGCGGTCGCGACCGCGACCCGACTTGTACGGCCGGGGCCGGAGATCAGCCGCGAGGAGGCCCGTGAGGTCGTCGCCGAGCTGCGCCGGCACGCCAAGGCCGCGGAGGAGCACGTCCGTTCCTTCACCCGGATGATCCCGGAGGGGACCGAACCGGAGGACACCCCGGTCCTGGTCGTGGACCGGGCGGGCTGGATCAGGGCCAATGTCGCGGGCTTCCGCGAACTGCTCCGCCCGCTGCTCGGCAAGATGCAGGACCGGCGCCCCGGCGGACCCGGCGGCGCGGTGCTCGGCGCGGTCGGCGGCAAGGTGACCGGCGTCGAGGTGGGGATGCTGCTGTCGTTCCTCGCCTCCCGGGTCCTCGGCCAGTACGAGACCTTCGCCCCGGCCACCCGCGAGCTCCCCGGCTCGGCCGACGGCGGCGGCAGGCTCCTGCTCGTCGCCCCGAACATCGTGCACGTCGAGCGCGAACTGGAGGTCGACCCGCACGACTTCCGGCTCTGGGTCGCGCTCCACGAGGAGACCCACCGCACCCAGTTCACCGGAGTGCCCTGGCTCCGCGACCACCTCCAGGGCGAGATCCAGTCATTCCTCGACGAGACCGACGTCGACCCGATGACCCTGCTGGAACGGCTCCGCGAGGCCGCCCAGACCCTGGCCGGAGGCCGCCCCGAGGGCGAGGACGGCGAGGAGGGCGGCCGCAGCCTGGTCGAGCTCGTCCAGACGCCCGCCCAGCGCGAGATCCTCGGCCGGCTCACCGCCGTGATGTCCCTGCTCGAAGGCCACGCCGACTACGTGATGGACGGCGTCGGCCCCGAGGTCGTCTCCTCCGTCGGCGAGATCCGGGAGAAGTTCCAGCAGCGCAGGGCCCGCGGGGCGGGCCGCCTCGACCAGGCGCTGCGCAAGCTCCTCGGGCTCGACGCCAAGCTGCGCCAGTACCGCGACGGCGAACGATTCGTCCGGGCCGTGGTCGACGAGGTCGGCATGGACGGCTTCAACCGGGTCTGGACCTCGCCGAACACCCTGCCCACCAAGGCGGAGATCGAGAAGCCCGCGGACTGGATCGCGAGGGTGCACCGTAAGGCAGAGTCCTGACCGCGGCCGCCCCGACGGCGGGCGACAGGATGAGAACGCGCCGGTAATCACCCATCCGAGGGACCGTTGGGGCATGGGAAGGCGTGCAATGCTCGATGGACGGCTTGCCTCTGTCACCATCGACGCACTCTGAGTGACGGCACGTTACCCGTCCGGCACTTCGAGGCACCTCACCGAACTCCACGAAGGGCACCGGACATGGGTCCCCATCCTGCGGTCGCGGCGATACGCCTGGCGGTCCGCCGCGTACTCCACGACGTACTCACCGAACACGACCGAAGCGCCGACCACTCCCGGCGCACCCCGCGCCCCGAACTCGCCGAAGCCGGTGCGGGCAGGCAGCGCGCCGCACTTCCCGAGCGTCCCGACACCCCGCTGGTGCTGGTGGCCTGCTCCGGCGGCGCCGACTCCATGGCCCTCGCCTCCGCCCTCGCCTTCGAGGCCCCCAGACTCGCCGTCCGCGCCGGTGGGATCACCGTCGACCACGGCCTCCAGGACGGCTCCGACACCCGGGCCGCCGAGGTCGCCGACCGCCTCGCCGCCATGCGCCTGGACCCGGTCGAGGCCGTCGCCGTCCGGGTCGGCCACGAAGGCGGCCCCGAGGCCGCCGCCCGCGACGCCCGCTACGCCGCCCTGGACGCGGCGGCCGAACGACACGGCGCCGCCGCCGTCCTGCTCGGGCACACCCGCGACGACCAGGCGGAGACGGTGCTGCTCGGCCTCGCCCGCGGCTCCGGCATCCGCTCGCTCTCCGGCATGGCCGCCGCGTCCGGACCGGCCGGCCGCTACCGCCGCCCCTTCCTCCAGCTCGACCGGCAGACCGCCCGCAAGGCCTGCCTGGTCCAGTCCCTGCCCGTCTGGGACGACCCGCACAACATCGACCCCGCCTACACCCGCTCCCGGCTGCGCCACGAGGGACTGCCCGCCCTGGAGAAGGCGCTGGGCAAAGGGGTCGTCGAGGCCCTCGCCCGGACCGCCCAGCTCTCCCGCGACGACGCCGACGCGCTGGACACCTGGGCCGCCGAGGCCGACAGCGCGGTGCGGGACGACGCGGGCCGCCTGGAGTGCGCCAAGCTGTACGCGCTGCCGCCCGCCGTACGCCGCCGGGTCCTGCGCCGGGCCGCCATGGCGGCGGGTTCCCCGGCCGGTTCGCTCTTCGCCCGGCACATCGAAGAAGTCGACCGTCTGATCACCGGCTGGCGCGGCCAGCGGGCCATCAACCTGCCGGGCCGCGTCGAAGCCATGCGGCAGGGTGGCAGACTGGTCATTCGGCAGAGCTGAAGCACAAGCGGCTGACATGCAGGCGAGCGGCCGCGCAGGTGCGGGGCGACACCCCGGACCCGGCAGGCAGAGAAAGAGACGCGGGTGAACGAGAAGGACATGGGCACCGACCTTCAGTCGGTGCTCCTCACCAAGGAAGAGATCGACGCGAAGCTCGTCGAGCTGGCCGCGAAGATCGACGCGGAGTACGCGGGCAAGGACCTGCTCATCGTTGGCGTCCTCAAGGGCGCAGTGATGGTGATGGCGGACCTGGCGCGCGCGCTGTCCACCCCCGTCACCATGGACTGGATGGCCGTCTCGTCGTACGGCGCGGGCACCCAGTCCTCCGGAGTGGTCCGGATCCTCAAGGACCTGGACACCGACATCAAGGGCAAGCACGTCCTGATCGTCGAGGACATCATCGACTCGGGCCTGACGCTGTCGTGGCTGATGTCGAACCTCGGCTCGCGCGAGCCCGCCTCCCTGGAGATCTGCACCCTGCTCCGCAAGCCGGACGCGGCCAAGGTCGCGCTCGACTGCAAGTGGGTCGGTTTCGACATCCCCAACGAATTCGTCGTGGGCTACGGCCTCGACTACGCCGAGAAGTACCGCAACCTCCCCTTCGTCGGCACGCTCGCCCCGCACGTCTACGGGGGCTGACCTCCACCCGGAGCCCTTCGCCCGGCCTTCCGGGGTGTCCCGACCGACCGGGGCCGGCGGCGGGGAACCTTTCACGGGATTCCCGCCGTTGAGCCCTCGAAGGCGGGTTTTGACAGACGTCCCCGGCGGTCGCGGGTGACAATGCTGGGGTACCGTCCGAAGAACAGTCTTTTCTCACAGCAGCATTTACCTACGGGCAGGAGGGACGGGGCGGCTTCGCCCCGTATGGATGGACGTGAAGCGATACTTCCGTGGGCCGGTCATGTGGATCGTGCTGGCCGTCCTCGCCGTGGTCGTGTTGATGACAGTCGTCGGCTCGTCGGGCGGCTACAAATCGGTGGACACCGGCAAGGTGATCCAGGCGATCAGCAAGGACCAGGTGGCGCAGGCCAAGCTGACCACCGGTGACGAACAGATCATCAAGATCGAGTTGAAGAAGGGCCAGAAGCTCTCGGGCGAGTCCGGCACCAAGTTCCAGGCGAGCTACATCGGGGACCAGGGTGTCCAGCTCGCGGACACGCTCCAGCAGAAGTTCGAGAGCGGCAAGATCGGCGACGGCTACACGGTCTCGCCGTCGAAGCAGTCCCCGTTCATCTCGATCCTCCTCTCGCTGCTGCCCTTCGTCCTGATCGTGGTCGTCTTCCTGTTCCTGATGAATCAGATGCAGGGCGGCGGCTCCCGGGTCATGCAGTTCGGGAAGTCCAAGGCCAAGCTGATCACCAAGGACACCCCGAAGACGACGTTCGCCGATGTGGCGGGGTCGGACGAGGCCGTCGAGGAGCTCCAGGAGATCAAGGAGTTCCTCCAGGAGCCGGCGAAGTTCCAGGCCGTCGGTGCCAAGATCCCCAAGGGCGTCCTGCTCTACGGGCCTCCCGGTACGGGCAAGACCCTGCTCGCGCGCGCCGTCGCCGGCGAGGCGGGCGTCCCGTTCTACTCGATCTCGGGTTCCGACTTCGTCGAGATGTTCGTCGGTGTCGGTGCCAGCCGGGTCCGTGACCTCTTCGAGCAGGCCAAGGCGAACGCCCCGGCGATCGTCTTCGTCGACGAGATCGACGCCGTCGGCCGGCACCGCGGTGCCGGTATGGGCGGCGGGCACGACGAGCGCGAGCAGACGCTGAACCAGCTCCTCGTCGAGATGGACGGCTTCGACGTGAAGGGCGGCGTCATCCTGATCGCCGCCACGAACCGGCCGGACATCCTCGACCCGGCGCTGCTGCGTCCGGGCCGCTTCGACCGGCAGATCGCGGTCGACCGGCCGGACATGCAGGGCCGCCTGGAGATCCTCAAGGTGCACCAGAAGGGCAAGCCGGTAGCGAAGGACGTCGACCTCGGCGCCGTCGCCCGCCGCACGCCCGGCTTCACCGGTGCCGACCTGTCGAACGTGCTGAACGAAGCGGCGCTCCTCACGGCGCGCGCCGATCAGAAGCTGATCGACAACAAGATGCTCGACGAGGCCATCGACCGCGTCGTGGCGGGCCCGCAGAAGCGGACCCGGATCATGTCCGAGAAGGAGAAGAAGATCACCGCGTACCACGAGGGCGGACACGCCCTGGTCGCGGCGGCTTCCCCCCAGGCGGACCCGGTCCACAAGATCACGATCCTCTCCCGCGGCCGCGCCCTCGGTTACACGATGGTGCTCCCGGAGGAGGACAAGTACTCCACGACGCGCAACGAGATGCTCGACCAGCTGGCGTACATGCTGGGCGGGCGCGCGGCCGAGGAGCTGGTCTTTCACGACCCGACCACCGGCGCCGCGAACGACATCGAGAAGGCCACCGCAACGGCCCGCGCGATGGTCACGCAGTACGGCATGACGGAGCGGCTCGGCGCGATCAAGTTCGGCGGCGACAACACCGAGCCCTTCGTGGGCCGGGAGATGGGCCACCAGCGCGACTACTCGGAAGAGGTCGCGGCCCTCGTCGACGAGGAGGTCAAGAAGCTCATCGAGACCGCCCACAACGACGC
Source organism: Streptomyces sp. NPDC057697 (assembly GCF_042799335.1). Lineage (NCBI taxonomy): Bacteria > Bacillati > Actinomycetota > Actinomycetes > Kitasatosporales > Streptomycetaceae > Streptomyces > Streptomyces sp. NPDC057697. Next base: position 721,964 of record NZ_JBHVJA010000003.1, read on the forward strand.
GTGGGAGATCCTCGTCGAGAACCGCGACGTGCTGGACAACCTCGTTCTCCAGCTCCTGGAGAAGGAGACGCTGGGCAAGGAGGAGATCGCCGAGATCTTCGCCCCGATCGTGAAGCGCCCGGCCCGTCCGGCGTGGACCGGTTCCGCCCGGCGCACCCCGTCCACGCGCCCGCCGGTGCTCTCGCCCAAGGAGCTCGCCCTCACCAACGGCGCCACCACGGCGAACGGCTCGACCGTCCCCACGGACAACGTGCCCGCCACCGAGGTCGTCCCGGAGGACCGGCCCGAGAGCTGACCCCGTTCCTCGGTGTGGCCCCTTTCACGGGCGTCCCACCGGCCCCGGAATGGAAGCCGTGCCCCCACAGGTTCTAGCCTGTGGGGGCGCGGCTCTTTCGTACGCCCGTGCGGAGGCATGCGCAGGCGACTGCTCAGAGGAACGAGGCACAGATGACCGACCCGGTGACGTTGGACGGCCAGGGCTCGATCGGCGAGTTCGACGAGAAGAGGGCCGAGGCCGCCGTACGCGAACTCCTCATCGCGGTGGGCGAGGACCCGGACCGCGAGGGGCTGCGCGAGACGCCGGGGCGGGTGGCGCGGGCGTACAAGGAGATCCTGGCCGGTCTGCGGCAGGAACCCGAGGACGTGCTCACCACGACGTTCGACCTGGGGCACGACGAGATGGTCCTGGTGAAGGACATCGAGATCGTCAGCCTCTGCGAGCACCATCTCCTTCCGTTCCACGGTGTCGCGCACGTCGGCTACATCCCGGCGGAGAGCGGCAAGATCACTGGCTTGTCCAAGCTTGCCCGGCTGGTCGACGTCTACGCCCGTCGGCCGCAGGTACAGGAACGGCTGACCACGCAGGTCGCGGACTCGCTCATGCGCATCCTCGAAGCGCGCGGCGCGATCGTGGTGATCGAGGCCGAACACATGTGCATGTCGGTCCGGGGCATCCGGAAGCCCGGGGCGAAGACGACGACCTCGGCGGTGCGCGGTCAGCTGCGTGACGCCTCCACGCGTGCCGAGGCGATGAGCCTGATAATGGCGCGGTAGCGGAATTGTCAGTGTCCGTCCGCACTCTCCTGGATCAGTGACTGATCATCTGGTTCAGGAGGAATGCCGTGGGGCAGGGGCTTCCGAGCAAGCAGACCGTGAACGTGGTGCATGCGACGTTCACCGTCTCCCCCGGTCAGTCACTGAGCACGCCGGACGGCTGGGCCCCACGCGCGGGATGTGTCCGGCACGGTCCTGGCCTGGACGCACGCCGGACGAGGCGTTCGCGGCCAAGTACGCACGTCGTCGACGACTGGGCGGCACGCGGAACCTTCCGGCCCGAGCGCCACCCGGTACAACCGGTCGAGTCGGCATGGGCCGAGGTCACCGCGGTGCGGAAATGCCGTGCCGGAAGCAAGCCGTTCACCTTCTACGGCTATCACCTCGACTTCTACGGCTGTCACCTCGACCCGCATCCGACCTTCCTGGTCCACGGGCACCTGGCCGGGCAGATGTGGTGACCCGGACGAAAGGTCCCGGGGCCTTCGGTCCGCATCGGGCCGGCCGGATGCTGCGGGCGGTCCCGGGACCTACGCGGCCGCCGAGCTCTTGTCCTTGTCCTCGTCCTCCGGGAGCTTGCAGATGCGCTCCAGCCAGAGGGCGGCGGCGACCACCGCGATGCCCGCCAGGACCGAGAAGCCCGCGTAGATCGCTTGGTCGCGGCGGGCCGGGATGTCCAGGGAGCCCAGCAGGAAGACGCCGGTGCCGCCGTACATGCCGGCGACCAGGGAGACCACCAGGGCACTGGCCTGGCCGAAGACGACGGCGCGGGCGGCCATCAGGGGCTCGACGCCCTTGGCTCCCGGCCGGCGCTCGCGCTGGGCGCGCAGCCGGGAACGGATGGAGAGCGCCGTCGCCAGCAGGATCACGGCGATCACGGCGAGCACGATCGGCGCGGCGAGCGGGACACTCGGCAGGCTGCCCCGGGAGTCCCAGAGGCGGGCGCCGCCCCAGGAGAGCACCCCGGCCCCGGCGAAGAGGCCGACCAGTACCCCGAGCCTGAGTTGCTTCACCGCGTGGTCCGCCCTTCGCCGCCAGTGGTCCGTGCCGTCCGTGGTCGCCGTCGCCGGTGATCCGTGTCGTCCTCGGTCGCCGTCGCCGGTGATCCGTTTCCGCTGAGCCTAACGACTACTCGGGCAGACGGAGTTCCAGATCGGCCCGGGGCAGCACGCCGTCACGGCCGACCCCGGCCAGCAGCTCCGTGACGGGCCCGGCGCCGGGCAGCTGGGCCGCCGGGTCGATGTCGTGCCACGGGGCCAGCACGAAGGCCCGCTCATGGGCCCTGGGGTGGGGGAGGGTCAGCGCCGGGTCGTCGGAGACGACATCCGCGTACGCCACGATGTCGACATCGATGGTGCGCGGGCCCCAGCGCTCGTCGCGGACCCGGTCGAAGGCCTCCTCGACGGCCTGGCCGCGCTCCAGGAGGGAGGACGGGGGGAGCGTCGTCTTCACGACGATCACCGCGTTGAAGTACGAGGGCTGGGAGCCGGGGTCGACGCCCCAGGGCTCCGTCTCGTACACCGGGGAGACGGCCTTGACCCGCAGGCCCGGGGTGTCCTCCAGGGCGTCGATGGCGCCCTGGAGGGTCTCCAGGCGGTTGCCGAGGTTGGAGCCCAGGGAGATCACGGCGCGCTTGGGGTTGGAGAGGGTGATGTCCGCCGCGTCCACCTGCTCGACCACGGAGGCGGGCACCGGCTGTACGGTCGGGTCGCTCTGCCCATCGGTGGAAAACGCGGTCATACTCGGCTCCGGGTGATGGTGATGGTCACGTCGTCGAAGGGGACGGTGATCGGCGCGTCCGGCTTGTGCACCACGACCTCCACCTCCTCGACTCCTTCGTGCTTGAGGCACTGCTGGGCGATGCGCTCCGCCAGCGTCTCGATCAGATCGACGGGGTCTCCCTGCACCACCTCGACGACCTCCTCCGCGACGACGCCGTAGTGCACGGTCTTCGTCAGGTCGTCGGCGGCCGCCGCGGGGCGGGTGTCCAGGCCCAGCACCAGGTCCACGATGAAGGTCTGGCCCTCTTCCCGTTCCCGGGGGAAGACGCCATGGTGCCCACGGGCCTTGAGGCCGCGCAGCGCGACACGATCCACGCGAATCACTCCTGCTGTCGTTGGTCGTAGGGACACGGGGCCGCGTGCGGACGGCGAGGTGCCCTCATTCGAATCTACCTGCGGGCACCGACAGTGCTCGCCTGCGGGGGCCTCGGACCCCGCCTCACGGACTGGTAGCCGCGTATACCCGCGCTGCCCGGATCCAACCCCCTTCCGGGGGTACGACCGCTCGGCCACCTGCTCAGGAAGGGGACTCTTCGTCCTCTTCGTCGCCGGATTCGGTCAGCACGGGCGAGCCGTGGTGGGACCAGAGCTTCCAGCCGTCCGGTGTGCGCCGGAACACATTGGTGGCCACGACGAGTTGGCCGACCAGCGGTCCGAGGGCGTTGCCCTCCTCCGCGGGGCCGCCGCTGAGGATGTTCTCCGTACAGGTCACCAGGGCGGTGTCGCCGGTCATGGAGACCCCGACGTCGGTCAGGAAGAACTGGATGTACTCGGTGTTCGCCATGATCAGGGCGTAGCTGCGCAGCACCTCGCCGCGGCCGGTCAGCACCGGCCAGCCCGGGTGGACGCAGGAGACGGTGAGGTCCTCGCCCGGCAGCCAGAGCCCGGAGAGCTCCTCGAAGTCACCGCGCTCCATCGCCTCGTAGAAGGCGGTGTTGGCCTGCTCGACGGCCGCGATGTCGGCGGCGGCCTCCGCGTGCTCGTCGCGCCCGGTCACGCGGCTCCCTCGACGGCGCGGGCCACCCGGACGGCATCGGCCGTGGCCCGCACCTCGTGGACCCGGACGGCCCAGGCGCCCGCCTGGGCGGAGAGCGCGGAGATCGCCGCGGTGGCGGCGTCGCGTTCCCGGGCGGGCGGCGGCGCCGCCCCGTCACCGGCCAGCACATGGCCGAGGAAGCGCTTGCGGGAGGCGGCGACCAGCAGCGGGCGGCCCAGGGCGCGCAGCTCGTCGAGGTGGGCGACCAGGGAGAGGTCGTGGCCGGCCTCCTTGGCGAAGCCGAGGCCGGGGTCGATGACGATCCGTTCCGGGGCGACGCCGCCCGCCACCACGGCGTCCATCCGGTCCCGCAGCTCCCGGGCGACCTCGGCGACGACGTCCCCGTACACCGCCCGGCTGTTCATGGACTCGCTGAAGCCGCGCCAGTGCATCACGACGAAGGGGGCGTCGGCCGCGGCGACGACCGGCACCATGTCCGGGTCGGCGAGGCCGCCGCTCACATCGTTGACCAGGGCGGCTCCGGACGCGATGGCCTCCCCGGCGACCCGGGCGCGCATGGTGTCCACGGAGACCGTGACCCCTTCGGAGGCCAGGCCCCGGACGACCGGGACCACGCGGCGCAGCTCCTCCGACGCGTCCACCCGGCTGGCGCCGGGGCGGGTCGACTCGCCGCCGACGTCGATCAGGTCGGCGCCCTGGGCGACCAGGTCGAGGCCGTGCTTGATCGCGGCCGTGGTGTCGAACCAGCGGCCCCCGTCGGAGAAGGAGTCCGGGGTCACGTTCACGACGCCCATGACCGCGCAGCGGTCCCACTCCGGCAGGCCCTGGACCGTGCCTCGTCCACGCAACGTACTCATGCGACCAGCGTAGGCCCCGTACGGAGCGGTGTTACGCCGCGCGCGCGTGCTGCTCCTGGGTGTGGGCGCAGGGGCGGCGCCGACGGGCCGGGAAGCGGCGGGCGAAGGGGCGGGGGAGGGCGAGGTTCACGAAACCCTCCGCCTGCATGGCGGCGAGGGAGATGCGGGGAAGGTCGCGGGCGGTGCGGTAGACGACGAAGCGCGGCTCCCAGCGTGGCCGGAACTTGGCGTTGAACTTGTACAGCGACTCGATCTGGAACCAGCGCGAGAGAAAGATCAGCAGTCCGCGCCAGATCCGCAGCACCGGTCCGGCGCCCAGCTTCTCGCCCCGGGCGAGCGCCGAGCGGAACATCGCGAAATTCAGCGAGACGCGCCCGACTTTCAGCCGGGTGGAGGCCTGGAGGGCGGCGACGATCAGCAGTTCGTTCATGCCGGGGTCGGCGGAGCGGTCGCGGCGCATCAGGTCGAGGGACATGCCGTCACGGCCCCACGGGACGAAGTGGAGCACGGCCTTCAGGTCGCCGTAGGGGGATTCGTCGGTGTCCTCGTCGGCCTTGTGGGCGGTGGCGACGACGCAGTCGCCGTCGGCCGGGTCGCCGATCCGGCCGAGTGCCATGGAGAAGCCGCGCTCGGTGTCGGTGCCGCGCCAGTCGGCGGCGGCGCGGCGGATGCGGGCCAGTTCGGCCTCGCCGATGTCGCTCACGCGACGGACCCGGGTCTCGTAGCCGAGGCGTTCAATGCGCTTCACCATCTGGCGTACGTTGCGCATCGCGCGCCCGGCGAGCGAGAAATCCGCGACGTCCACCACCGCCTCGTCGCCGAGTTCCAGGGCGTCGAGTCCGGTCTCGCGGGTCCAGACCTCGCCGCCGGTCTCGCTGCACCCCATCACGGCCGGGGTCCAGGAGTGGGCCCTGGCCTCGTCCATGAACCGCTCGATGGCGCCGGGCCAGGCCTCCACGTCGCCGATCGGGTCGCCGCTGGCGAGCATCACCCCGGACACCACCCGGTAGCAGACGGCGGCCTTGCCGCTGGGGGAGAAGACGACGGCCTTGTCGCGGCGGAGCGCGAAGTGGCCGAGCGAGTCGCGGCCGCCGTGCTTCTCCAGCAGGGCGCGCAGCCGGGCCTCGTCGTCCTCGGTGAGCCGGGCGGCCGGGTGTTCGGGGCGGAAGGCGAGGTAGATGGTGGTGACGGCGGTCAGCAGGCCGAGGGCCCCGAGGGAGTACCCCACGGTCCAGGAGGTGTCACCGGCGTACTTGACGGGGCCCTCGAAGCCGAGCATCCCGTACAGCACGTGCTGGAGCCGGTCGGCGACGCTGGGGCTGCCCACGACCCGGCCGGGGTGGGCGCTGACGACGATCAGCCCGAGGCCCAGCGAACCCGCTCCGAGGAGGACGAAGTTGGCCAGGGCCCGCCAGCGGCTCCGGGGGTCGGGGAGGGCGGCGAACTCGCCGCGGTTGCGGACCAGCAGCAGGCAGAGCGCCAGCGAGACGAGCGTGCCGATGACCGAGTGCCGGTAGATGAACTGCGCCAGCGCCCCGGCGGGCAGCAGCACGACGGCGGCCCGCCAGGCCCGCCGCTTGCGCCGCTTGAGGCCGTGCGCGAGCAGCAGCAGCAGGACGCCCGCGCTCAGCGAGAGCGCGGCGGCGAACGGCCCCAGGGCGCCGGGCAGTACCTCGGCGAGCGTGTGCATCCGGCTGTGCCGGAAACGTGGAAAGACGCCCGCGGCGACATCGATCAGGCCGACGGCGGTGCAGGCGGTACCGACCAGCGTCGGTACGGACTCGGGGCGCGGGCCACGTACGAACTTGCGTACGGGACTCGGAACCGATCCCGATTTATCCCCATCTAGCGTGACAGACATCGCTTCCCGTGGTTCCGCGAGAGATTCTTGAGTCCTTCGGTCGTAGCCCTCCGGACGATGTGCGACCTGTAGGACGAGGCTTCCGGGCCGTGGGTTCACCCGCCGTACGGAAATTTCCAGACAAGAAAGCTCACCTCCATGGGTCTTACCAGCAAAACATTTCTGGTTCTGGCCATCGCGATGGCCGTGGTGTTCTTCGCGGTCACCATCTGGCTCTGGCCCCGGCTGGCCCGGCGCAGCGTTCCCGCGGTGTTCGGCAGGGTCGGCCTGCTGCTGGCGACCCAGGTGACGGTCTTCGTCACGGTGGCCCTGGTGGCGAACAACTCCTTCCTCTTCTACGGATCGTGGGCCGATCTGTTCGGCCAGAAGCAGGACCTCGGGGTCGTCACGGACAACGCGGCCGGGGCGCTGGCCTCCAAGAACATCGTCCGGGTCGGCATCCAGCGGCCCGATGTGCCGGGCAGCGCGCTGCCCGAGATGGGCGGCCGGATCGACAAGGTCGTCATCGCCGGTCACCGGTCGAAGATCGAGAGCTCGGCGTACGTGTACCTGCCGCCCGAGTACTTCCAGCCGGCCTTCGCCCGCCGCAAGTTCCCCGCGGCCGTCGTGCTCACCGGCTACCCGGGCGTCTCGGAGAACCTCCTGAAGGGCCTCCAGTACCCCCGGACGGCACACGAACGAGTGAAAGCGGGCCGGGCGCAGCCGATGATCCTGGTGATGCTCCGGCCCACGGTCGCGCCGCCGAGGGACACCGAGTGCGTGGACATCAAGGGCGGGCCGCAGACCGAGACCTATCTCGCCGAGGACGTGCCGCAGGCGATCTCCGAGTCGTACCGGGTCGGGAGGGTGGCCCGTAACTGGGGCATCATCGGCAACTCGACCGGCGGGTACTGCGCACTGAAGATCGGGCTGCACCACCCGGACCGGTTCGCGGCCAGCGTCGGGCTCTCCGCGTACTACAAGGCGGCCGAGGACCCGACGACCGGGGACCTCTTCCAGGGCGACCAGAGCGCGCGGAACCGCGCGGACCTGATGTGGAGCCTGGACCACATGCCCAAGCAGCCGGACTCGTCCTTCCTCGTCACGACCTCCCGGCACGGCGAGGGGAACTACCGCACCACGCGGCAGTTCATCTCCAAGGTGAAGTCGCCCGCCCAGGTCTCGTCGATCGTGCTCGACAGCGGCGGGCACAACTTCAACACCTGGCGGCGGGAGATCCCCTCGGCACTGGACTGGCTGAGCAGCCGGCTCAGCGAGAACTGACCGGGACGGTCGGGCGGCGGTGCGTGAGGGGCTCGCCGCCGTACCGTGCGCGGGCCGTTCTCGTTCCGCCGCCGTAGCGTGCGCGGGTTGTCGGCTCGGCGTCGCACCGCGTGCGGGCCGTTGTCGTCCTGCCGCCGTACTGTGCGCGGGTTGTCGGCTCGGCGCTGCCGTGTGCGGGCTGCTCCCGTCCCGCCGCCGTACCGTGCGCGGGCCGGCCGGCTCACCGCGCGACGCTCTCCACGGTCTCGACCGCCACCTCGGCGCGCGGGACGGCCTGGGCGTCCGCGTCGATCGAGCGGCGCAGCGCCTCGTGCAGCCGGGCCGGGGTGAGCACGCCGAGGAACCGGCCGGCGCTCTCCTCGTCGATGACGGCGATCCAGCCCGCGTCGTGCTGGAGCATGGTGGCGAAGGCCTGCTTGAGCGGGGCGCCGACGGGCAGCCACGCCTCCATCCGGCGGGCGTGCGCGCGCACCGTGTCGCCGGTACCGGAGCCCCCGGCCCCGTCGGCCGGGATCCAGCCGTGCAGATTGTCCTGGCCGTCCAGCACGACGGCCCAGCGCGCCCCTTCGGCCCGCAGCCGTTCGGTCGCGCGCGCCAGGGAGTCGTCGAGGTGGACGACCGGCGGCTGGTCGAGGTCGCCCTCCTCGATGGGGGTCACGGAGAGCCGCTTGAGGCCGCGGTCGGCGCCGACGAAGTCCGCGACATAGGGCGTGGCGGGTGCGCCGAGCACGGTGGCCGGGGAGTCGAACTGCTCGATGGAGCCCTGTCCGTAGACGGCGATCCGGTCGCCGAGCCGGACCGCTTCCTCGATGTCGTGCGTGACGAACAGGACGGTTTTACGGACCTGTTCCTGAAGTTTCAGGAATTCGTTCTGCAGCCGTTCCCGTACGACCGGGTCGACCGCGCCGAAAGGCTCGTCCATCAGCAGCACCGGCGGGTCCGCGGCCAGTGCCCTTGCCACGCCGACGCGTTGGCGCTGGCCGCCGGAGAGCTGTTCCGGATAGCGGTCGCCATAAACGGAAGGGTCGAGTCCGACGAGGTCGAGGAGTTCGGCCGCGCGTTCCCGGCCCTTTCCCCGTTTCCAGCCCAGGAGATGGGGGACGGTCGCGGTGTTCTCCAGGATCGTGCGGTGCGGGAAGAGTCCCACCTGCTGGATCACATAACCGATACGGCGGCGCAGCCGGACGGGGTCGATGGTGGATATGTCGTCCCCGTCGACGAATATCCGGCCCTCGGTCGGTTCGATCAGCCGGTTCACCATCTTCATGGTCGTCGTCTTGCCACAGCCCGACGGTCCGACGAGCGTGACCAGTTCACCCTCGGCGACCTCGAAGGAAAGGCCGTCGACGGCGGTGGTGCCGTCCGCGTACCGCTTGGTGACGTGCTCGAAACGGATCATGGTTCCCCATTGTGGCGCGTGTTCTGTGAAGGACATGTTGCTGAAATACAACGGCTCCGGCGATTGTCAGTGGTCGAGGATAGGGTCGCCAGACATACGTACGAAGCGGTGACCGGGAGGTGGGGGGACGGATGGCCGCGGGACAGAACTGCCTGGTGACGAACGACTGGATCTGCGGGGAGTACCTCCGCACCCGCAGCCAGGAGTTGACCGATGCGACGGTCCAGCACATCTGGATCACCGCGGTCTCGGTGGTGATCGGGCTCCTGGTGGCTTTTCCGCTGGCGCTGCTCGCGCGCCGCGGCCGCCGTTTCGCCGGACCGGTGCTCGGGCTGACGACGGTCCTCTACACCGTGCCCTCGCTCGCCATGTTCTCGCTGCTGCTGCCGTTGTTCGGGCTCTCCGCCGCGCTGGTGGTCACCGGCCTGGTGCTGTATTCGCTGACCATCCTGGTGCGGAACATCCTGGCCGGTCTCGAAGCCGTCCCTCAGGAGGCGAAGGAAGCCGCGCGGGGCATGGGATACGGGCCGGTGCGGCTGCTCTGGGAGGTCGAACTGCCGTTGGCCATGCCCGCGCTGATGGCCGGTGTGCGGATCGCCACGGTGTCGACGATCGCGCTGACGACGGTCGGTTCGATCATCGGCCGGGGCGGCCTCGGCAATCTCATAGGCGACGCGCTGCCCAGCTTCTTCAAGGCCCAGGTGCTCACCGCCTCGGTGCTGTGCGTCCTGCTCGCGGTCGTCGCGGACCTGCTGCTGCTCGGCGTGCAGCGGCTGCTGACCCCCTGGACCCGCATACGCGCCGCGCACGCGGACGCGGACACCGTGGCAAAGGCGGTCTGACCCATGGGAGTTCTCGGCGAGGCCTGGACCTGGCTCACCACCGGCGCCAACTGGTCGGGGGAGAGCGGGGCGGCCCACCGGCTCGGTGAGCACCTGTACGTCAGCGGCGTGGCGCTGGCCCTCGCGTGCGCGATCGCGCTGCCGGTGGCGCTGTTCCTCGGGCACATCGGGAAGGGCGGCGCGCTGGCCGTCAACCTCTCCAACGTGGGGCGGGCGGTCCCGGTCTTCGCGGTGCTGGCGCTCTTCATGGTCTCGCCGCTGCGCAACGCCGGATATGTGCCGACGGTCATCGCGCTGGTGCTGTTCGCCGTGCCGCCGTTGCTGACCAACGCCTACGTCGGGATGACGGAGGTCGACCGGTCGGTGACGGAGGCGGCCCGGGGCATGGGGATGTCCGGGCGGCAGCTCTTCCTCCGGGTGGAGCTCCCGCTCGCCTACCCGATGATCATGACCGGGCTGCGCTCCGCCGCGGTCCAGGTGGTCGCCACCGCCACGATCGCCGCGATGGTCGGCCAGGGCGGCCTCGGCCGGATCATCACCGCCGGGTTCAACACGTACAACACCCCGCAGGTGGTCGCGGGAGCGGTGCTGGTCGCCGTGCTCGCACTGCTGGTGGAGGCGGTGCTGGTGGGGCTGGACCGGCTGCTGTCGCCGCTGCGCCGCCGCCGCGCGGCACCGGACGGCGCGACGGCGACATGAGGCCCACATGAATTCCGGTCCGCCGTCCCTGGACCCACCGGTCCGCCACCCCGGATCCATCCGGTCCGCCATCCCCGGATCGCATCTCGTACAGACCCTGTTGCTGTGGACGGAGAACACCCATGAGCAAGACCTCGCGCATAGCCGGCGCGGTCATCGGCATGATCGCGCTGGGCGGCTCGCTCGCCGCCTGCGGCGGCGACAGCCTGGAGAAGGACAAGGAGGGCTCGGCGTCCTCCGGCGGCGCCGCGGGCTCCGGGAAGAAGGGCTCGCTGGTCGTCGGCGCGGCCTCCTTCACCGAGTCCAAGGTGCTCGCGGAGCTGTACGCCCAGACCCTGGCCGGCGCCGGATACCGCACCTCCGTCACCACGGTGGCGAACCGGGAGCTGTACGAGCCGTCCCTGGAGAAGGGCGAGATCGACGTCGTCCCCGAATATGCCGCGACGATCGCCGAATTCCTCAATGCCAAGGTCAACGGAGCGAAGAAGGCCGCGAAGGCGCCGGTCGCCTCCGGGGACGCGGCGGCCACGGTCGCCGCGCTGGAGAAGCTCGCCGCCCCGCGCGGACTGAAGATCCTCCCGGTCGGCCGGGCCGTCGACCAGAACGCCTTCGCGGTGACCAAGGAATTCGCCGCGAAGAACAAGCTCAAGACCCTTTCGGACCTCGGCAGGTCGAAGGTCGGAGTGAAGATCGCGGCGGGAGACGAGTGCGAGGTGCGGCCGTTCTGCGCACCCGGTCTGAAGAAGACGTACGGCATCGACGTCACCGGAATCGACCCCAAGGGAGTCGGCACGCCGCAGTCCAAGCAGGCGGTCAAGGACGGGAAGGACCAACTGGTCCTCACGACCACCACCGACGCGGTCCTGGACAGCTACGGCCTGGTGTTCCTGGAGGACGACAAGAAGCTCCAGAACGCCGACAACGTACTGCCGGTCCTCAATGCCAAGGACGCCGGTTCCCAGGACATTGCCGACGCACTCGGCAAGCTCACCGAGGCGCTCACCACCGAGGATCTCGCGGAACTGAACCGCAAGGTCGACGCCGAGCGCGCAAAGCCCGCCGATGTGGCCAAGGACTATCTCCGGACGAAGGGCCTCGTCGAGAAGTAGGAATCGGGGGGAAAAGGGGCCGTCAGGTAACCGGGAGGGAACAGATTGGCGGGCGGCCCCCCAAGGGCCCCGCACACACGGTAAATTTCAGGCCATGCCACGTGGACGTCATCGCCATTCGCCACCTCTGCACAGAATCCTTCCGTCGTCGGCAGTCGTCGGAGTCTCGGTTCTCTGCGCCTCGGGCGCCTGGCTGCTCGCCGAGCCCCTGGTCCTGCGCGGTCTGGTGACCGCATCGGCGGTCGCCGCCGTGACCGGCGCGTATCTGATGCGCAGCTGGGACCGGGAGGCCGGCCGCCGGGTCGCGGAGCTGACCCGGGCCCGCGCCGGTGACGAGTGGCGGGCCGAGGAACGCCTCGCCGAGCTGGAGGCCGACCTGGAGGAGTCGCGGGAGCTGCGCACCCGGCTGGAGACGAAGCTGCGCCGCAAGCGCGTGGAGCTCGCCAACCTCCGCGGGGAGCACGCCGCGCTGCTGCGCCGGTACGCCACCGCCGAGACCGGACGGGCCAGCGCGCTGGAGGGCCGCAGACAGCTCGCGCTCGAAGCCGCCGCACCCCGGGAGCTGCCCGCCGCGCGCAGCACGCCGACGCCGGCCGCCTATCTGCGGGCCGCCCAGGCGCTGGAGGACCTCGCGCGCAACGGGGCGCTCCAGGAGGCGCGCCGCACCGCCGAGCAGGCCAGGAAGCGCGATCTCGCGGAGCGGTCCCGGGAGGCGGAGGAGCGCCAGGGCAGGCACGCCGCCGACGAGGACCGGACCGGCGCGCACCATCTGCGCCCGCCGGCCGCCCTGCCGCCGACCCGGCAGTCCGCCGCGCTTCCCCCGGCACGCACCGCACCGGCCGCCACCGCCGTCGCCCCGTACGCGGCGTCCCGCCGCCATCTGGTGCCGCAGGGCAGCTTCGACTTCTTCGGTACGCAGAAGGCGCGCGCCGCGATCGAGTCCGTGCAGGACGAGGACCTCGCCGATGTGGTGGGCGAGGAGGCGCTGGCCGCACACCGTACGGGCACGGCCGGGAACCGGGCCGTCGGCGCGGTCATCGACCTGACCGCGCACGACGAGACCGAGCAGCTGGACGTGGTGGAGCTGCGCAGCGCGATCTCGTAGCCACCCGCCCGGGGCGGGCCGTCCCGCCCCGGGGACGGCCCGCAGCCGTCGATCGCGGGCGCCGCGGCCCGCACCCGCCGACGCGGTGCGCGTCGGCGCCGGCGCCGGTCCTCGTATGCGGGTGCGGGTGCGGTTGCCGACGTGGGGCCGCTACTTGTCGATGTCGCCGACGACGAAGAAGAGCGAGCCCAGGATCGCCACCATGTCCGCCACCAGCGTGCCCGGCAGCAGTTCGGTGAGCGCCTGGATGTTGTTGTACGAGGCGGAGCGGAGCTTGAGCCGGTACGGGGTCTTCTCGCCCTTGGACACCAGGTAGTAGCCGTTGATGCCGAGCGGGTTCTCGGTCCAGGCGTAGGTGTGGCCCTCGGGGGCCTTCAGTACCTTGGGCAGCCGCTGGTTGATCGGACCGGGTGCCAGGGCGGCCGTACGGTCCAGGCAGGCGTCCGCGAGGTCCAGCGCGTTGTGCGTCTGTTCCAGCAGGCACTCGAAGCGGGCCAGGCAGTCCCCCTCGGTGCGGGTGACCACCTTCAGGGTGTCCTGGAGCTCCCCGTACGCGAGGTACGGCTCGTCGCGCCGCAGGTCGAAGTCGACGCCCGAGGCGCGGGCGATCGGCCCGGACACCCCGTACGCGTGCACGGCCCCGGCGGAGAGCACGCCCACCCCGCGGGTGCGGCCCCGGAAGATCTCGTTGCCGAGCACCAGGTCGTCGTAGACGTCCATCCGGGAGCGGACCGAGGCGATGGCGTCCCGGACCCGGCCCAGCCAGCCGGCGGGAAGGTCCTCCTTGAGGCCGCCGACCCGGTTGAACATGTAGTGCATCCGGCCGCCGGAGACCTCCTCCATCACGGCCTGGAGCTCCTCGCGCTCGCGGAAGGCGTGGAAGACCGGGGTGATCCCGCCGAGTTCGAGCGGGTACGAGCCGAGGAACATCAGGTGGTTCAGGACCCGGTTCAGCTCGGCGAGCAGGGTGCGGGTCCAGACCGCGCGCTCCGGGACCTCCATGCCGAGCATGCGCTCCACGGCCATCACGACGCCCAGCTCGTTGGAGAACGCCGACAGCCAGTCGTGGCGGTTGGCGAGCATCACGATCTGCCGGTAGTCACGGGCCTCGAACAGCTTCTCCGCGCCGCGGTGCATGTAGCCGATGACCGGTTCGGCGTGCTGGACGCGCTCGCCGTCCAGCACGATGCGCAGTCGGAGCACACCGTGGGTGGAGGGGTGCTGGGGGCCGATGTTGAGCACCATGTCGGTGCTCTCCGCCGCGCCGCCGATACCGACCGTCGTCTCCGTCATGCGGCCAGTATCGCGTGAACGCGCCGGGGACCGGAGCCCAGGGCGCTGGTTCTGAGCCCTTGTGCTGTGCCAGTCGGCCTCAGCCCCTGCGCTGCGTCAGCCAGCCGAAATCGCCGAGGCCGCCCCGGGCCGTCAGTTCCGCCGCCTCGCCCGCCGAGGCGAGCGCCCGTACGTAGCCCGCCGGGTCGGTGGACGCCAGGGCCAGCGGCGGGCGTCCGCCGCTGACGCCGAGGCGGCCCAGCGCCTCGCGCTGGCTCAGCAGTTCGGGCGGCGGCGCGCCCGCCGTCGCCCCGGCCGCCGCGCACGCGTCCAGCGCCACGTGCGCGGTGAGGTCGCAGCTGCCGTCCGGGACCGGCCGGACCTCGCGTCCGGCCCGGAAACCGGTCAGGGTGCCGAAGGGCGGCCGGGCCCCCCGCACATGGGCGTAGTCCACCGCCACGGCGAGCCCCCCGGCCAGCGTGGCCACCGCCCGTGCCCAGGCCTCGTCGCGGGGGCGCCCGATCTCCGCGCGGCCGCCCGGCCCGGCCGACGGCCACCAGCGGCGCAGCCATGCGGCGTCCGCCCCGGTCACCGGCTCGCCGAGCCGTTCCGCACCGTCCGCCGTCCGGACCAGGACGTACCGGTCCACGCCGTCCGCGTCGGTCTCGGCGACCTCGGCCGGGACGTTGTCCAGCCACTCGTTGGCGAACAGCAGCCCGTGCGTGCGCGGCGGCGGTTCGGCGCACCACTCGATCCGGGGATCCAGGCCGGGCGGCCGGTCGGCCAGCTCCACGGCGTACGCCCGTACGTCGAGACCGTCGGCGCCCGCGGCCGGCAGCGCCGCCAGCACCCCCGTCAGCAGCTCGCCCCGGCCGGCCCCCAGATCCACCAGGTCGACCGAACCGGTCCCCAGCTCCCGTGCCGTCCCGACCAGCAGCCGGGCGACGGCGGCGGCGAAGAGCGGGGAGGCGTGCACGGAGGTACGGAAGTGGCCCGCCGGTCCCTCGGGGCTCCGGTAGAACCCCCCGTCCCCGTACAAAGCGGTCTCCGCCGCCTCCCGCCACCCACGCCACTCATCCGCCACATCCCCAAGTCTCCACCTTGGGGAGTACGGCCCCCGAGGCCGGATCGGCCCTTCGGCTGACCCGACCGCCCCTCGCCTGTCCCTACGCTGGGTCACGTGCAGCGTCTCTACGACTTCCTCCGCAGACACCCGACGGGCGTCGACAGCTTCTGGGCCGTCGTACTCCTCGGGCTCTCCGGCGTGTCCATGGCGGATGTCCCGGAGAGCGGCCTGCGGCGGCTCGCTGCCGCTCTG
Source organism: Streptomyces sp. NPDC057697 (assembly GCF_042799335.1). NCBI lineage: Bacteria > Bacillati > Actinomycetota > Actinomycetes > Kitasatosporales > Streptomycetaceae > Streptomyces > Streptomyces sp. NPDC057697. Next base: position 737,520 of record NZ_JBHVJA010000003.1, read on the forward strand.
ATCATCCTCGGCTTCTGTCTCGTCGTCGCCCTGCGGCGGCGCGCGCCGGAGAAGATGCTGCTGCTCACCATCGCGATGGGGGTGGCGCAGCTGGTCACCGGGGTGGGCCCCGGCGTCATGAACTTCGCCATGCTGGTGATCGTCTTCACCGTGGCCACCGTCGGGGAGCGCTGGGCGTCCCGGCTCGCGCTGATCTGCAGCCTGTGCGCGGCAAGTCTGTCCAAGCTGCGCTGGCCGGCGGAGGCACCGCGGTCCGGCTGGGCCGAGGAGATCTTCATCGTCGTCGTGCTCACGGTGCCGTTCGTACTGGCCTGGGTGCTCGGCGACTCGATGCGGACCCGGCGGGCCTACTTCAGCCAGCTGGAGGAACGGGCCGCCCGGCTGGAGCGGGAGCGCGAGGCGCAGTCGAAGGTCGCGGTGGCGGCCGAGCGCGCCCGTATCGCCCGTGAGCTGCACGACGTCGTCGCGCACAACGTGTCGGTGATGGTGGTGCAGGCCGATGGCGCGGCGTACGTCATGGACGCGGCGCCCGACCAGGCCAAGCAGGCCCTGGAGACCATCTCCAGCACCGGCCGGCAGGCGCTCGCCGAGATGCGGCGGCTGCTCGGGGTGCTGCGCACGGGCGACGCGCAGGAGAGCGGGGAGTACGTCCCGCAGCCCGATGTGGGCCAGATCGAGGACCTGATCGAACAGGTCAGGCAGACCGGTCTGGCCGTCGACTTCAAGATCGAGGGAACCCCGCGCCCGCTGCCCAGCGGGGTCGAGCTGACCGCGTACCGCATCGTGCAGGAGGCCCTGACCAACACCCGCAAGCACGGCGGCCCGGACGCGGGGGCCAGCGTGCGTCTGGTCTACTTCGACGACGGGCTCGGGCTGCTCGTCGAGGACGACGGGCGGGGCGCCGCGCACGAGCTGTACGAGGACGGCGGCGCCGACGGCGCGGGCCACGGGATGATCGGTATGCGGGAGCGTGTCGGCATGGTCGGCGGCACGCTGGACGCCGGGCCGCGTCCAGGCGGCGGCTTCCGGATCAGCGCGCTGCTGCCGCTCAAGGCCGCCCATTAGCCGTTCGGGCGCACAGGTGATCAGGTGATCAGGCGCACCAGAAGTTCAGGCGCACCAGATGTTCGAGCCCACCAGATGTTCGAGCCCACCAGATGTTCGGGCCACCAGACGTTTCGGACAGGAGACAGGACCCTCATGGCGATCCGCGTGATGCTCGTCGACGACCAGGTGCTGCTGCGCACCGGCTTCCGGATGGTGCTCGCCGCCCAGCCGGACATGGAGGTCGTGGCCGAGGCCGGTGACGGCGCCGAGGCGATCGAGATCCTCCGTGCCACCGCCGTCGACGTGGTGCTGATGGACGTGCGGATGCCGAGGCTGGACGGGGTCGAGGCCACCCGGCGCATCTGCGCGCAGCCGAACGCGCCCAAGGTGCTCATCCTGACCACGTTCGACCTCGACGAGTACGCCTTCTCCGGGCTGAAGGCCGGGGCCAGCGGCTTCATGCTCAAGGACGTGCCGCCCGCCGAGCTGCTCGCCGCGATCCGCTCCGTGCACAGCGGCGACGCCGTCGTCGCCCCGTCCACCACCCGGCGGCTGCTCGACCGCTTCTCCCCCATGCTGCCGAGCGGCACCGGGGAACCGCAGCACAAGGACATCGCCAAGCTCACCGAACGCGAGCGCGAGGTGATGCTGCTGGTCGCCCAGGGCCTGTCGAACGGCGAGATCGCGGCCCGCCTGGTGCTCTCCGAGGCGACCGTGAAGACGCACGTGGGCCGCATCCTCACCAAGCTGAGCCTGCGCGACCGGGTGCAGGTCGTGGTCCTCGCGTACGAGACGGGGCTGGTCCGGGCCGGTGGCGGGGCGGTCTGACGACCGACCGATGGGCCCGTCCGGACCCGGACCGACCGCGACGGGAGTCCGGACCGGCGCCGGACCCGACGGGAGTCCGGATGGGCGCCGGACACCGCCGCTCCGGCTGAGCCGACAGGGGCGGGCGGGGCGGGCGGGTCCGCGCGCGGGGCGGTCCCGTTCGGCGCAGGAGCGTGGGGGCCGGGTGCGGGGCGGTCCCGTTCAGCGCAGGATGCCTTCCAGGAAGTCGCTGCCGAGCCGGGCCACCGAGGTCAGGTCGAGCTGGTGCAGCACGTACCGGCCGCGCCGCCGGGTGGCGACCAGGCCCGCCTTCTTCAGGACCGCGAGGTGCCGGGAGACCTCGGGCGCCGTGATGCCGTGCGTATCGGCGAGCTGACCGGTCGTGTGCGGGGAACGGGCGAGGTGGCGGCAGAGACGCATCCGCATCGGGTGGGCCAGCGCCTCCATGCGCAGCTGGAGCAGTTCCACGGAGGCGGGGGAGGGCAGCTCCGGCTGGTGGACCGGGTAGTGGATCACCGGACGCCAGCCCGCCGCGTGCAGCAGGTTGAGGTGCGGCCAGCCGAAGGTGGACGGGATGAGGGTGAGCCCGGAGCCGGTGGCGCTGGTGCGGCCCTCGGTCAGCTTGTCGGCGCTGATCCGGGTCCCGGCCTCGTCGACGCTCAGCGCCGTGGACACCGCGCCCATCGCCTCGCCGACCCCCTTGCGCCGCAGCAGGTCGGTCTTGTGCCGGGCGTCGGCGACCAGCTGGACCTGGACCCGGCGCCAGGTGTCCGCGAAGAACGCCCGGTCGCAGTCCTCGAACAGGCGCCGCACCCAGCGGCGCAGCGGCGCCGGATCGGCCAGCAGCTGCTGGGCGAACTCCACCTGCCGGGGCCCGCGCGCCGCCGCCATGTCCAGGGCGCGGGCGCGCATCGTCGGGTCGCCGAGCGGAGAGGGCGCGCCGACCCCGTACAGGCTGGTGCAGGTGAACTCCAGGGCGGCGGCGACGAACCGCTCGTCGTCCAGCCGGTCGAGGATGTCCAGGTCCTCGGCGAGGTTCGCGCCGGTCCGGCCGTTGCCGCCGCGAACACCGGCGAACGGCATGAAGACGTCCGAGAACGTGTGCCGCCACAGGAAGTCGGCCTCGTGCAGCCGGTCGGCGAGGTCCGGGTCAAGTGCGCTGGCGGTCGCCGTCGCCCAGCCGTGCAGTCCGGGGTGGTGTCCCGGCTCCGAGAGGGCGTGCAGCGCCAGCCCCAGCTCGGCGAGGGGGGAGGTCTCGAAGACGATGCGGTCGGGGGTCAGCCCGGCGATGTCGATGTGCACGCTCACCCTTCCATAGTGCGGGGTGCCCGCGGACGGCAGCGCCCCATTTGACGGTGGTCGTCAATCGACGGGCCGGGCGGCCGACCCCGGCCCACGCTGAGGCCATGGACGCCTTCCAGCAGCACATGATCGACAGCTACCGCTCGGCGCAGCGGGGCGAACTGCCACCGCCGCTGCCCGGCCGCCACGACTGGGCGGCGGTGCGCGAGGTGCGTGACCGCCGCCGCTTCGACGCGGTGATCGCGGGCCGCCCGGCACGCGGCCGGTGGCGGTCGGCGCTGCGGTCCGGCCGGTGGCGGTCGGTGTTGCGGTCCCGGTTCACCCGGAGCCCCGGCACCGGCCGGTGCGAGGAGTCCGGCCCGCCCGTGGGGGCCTGCTGAGGACTGGTCCCGTGCCCCAGGGCGGACGACGACAGCCGCCGACCGCCGGGCTCCGGCCTCGTTCCGTGACGGGGCCTCGTCCTGTGGCGCAGTGCCGCCGGCCGCCATGGCTCGCCGGGCCCTTCCTCCGTCCCGCGTGCACGGCGTCGGGCAGGACCGCCCCGCTTCCTGGTGCGGCCTACCTGGTCCGGCCCCTGCCCCGCCGGTCCGGCTCCCCGCCGGTCCGGCTCCCCGCCCGGTCCGGGCGCAAGGGCCTGGTCCGGGCGTAGGGCCCGGGGTGGTGTCCGCAGGGTCCGGACCGGTGCGCGGTGCTGTCGGACCACCCGCGTACGGGACGTACGAGGGTGGTCGTTCTCCGACTTGCGGGCCCCCCGGCGTACGACGGGAGGGCGCGGGCGCCCTAGGCCCCGTCTTCGAACGGCCGTCTGCCGTGCGACGTCCGGCACGCACGCTCGCCGCGATGCTGGGATCGCCCCGATACATCCAGTATCGAGGCGACCCTCCGCCTTGCGATCGCACGCGCCGGACGCCGCACGGCCCGGCCTCCGGCCGGACGACCGCAGTTCGAAGACAGGGCCTAGCCCAGCCGCGCCACGAACTCCCGTACGGCATCCCGTACGTCTCCGGCGGTCCACTCCAGCCCTTCGCGCCCCACCGTCACCTCGGTCAACGACACCCCGGGCGGTCCGGCGGCCGCGGGGTACCACTTGCGGAAGAGGGACACGCCCGTCTCCTCCGCCTGCCGCACCGCCGCCTCCGTCAGCTCGTCCGGCCCGTACGGCAGCCACACCTGGAACTGGTGCGTGTGCGGCGGCTCCGGGTGCACCCGGAACCAGCCGGTGCCGGCCGCCGCGAAGCCCTCGGTCATCGCACGGGCCACCACCCTCGCCTGCGCCACGTACGACGGGAGCCGCGGCAGCTCCTCGTCGAGGCCGATCAGGGCGGCGAGCGCGGCCGGGAACTGCTGGAAGACCTGTCCGCCGTACCGGTGGCGCCAGGTGCGGGCCTCCTCCATCAGCGAGGCGGGACCGGCCAGCGCGGCCCCCGAGATCCCGCCCAGGGTCTTGTAGAACGACACGTACACGCTGTCCGCGAGCGCCGCGATCTCCGGCAGCTCCCGCCCGAAGTGAGGGGCGCACTCCCACAGCCGCGCGCCGTCGATGTGCACCACCGCATCGCGTTCCCGCGCGGCCGCCACCACGTCCTCCAGCTCCTCCCACGTCGGCAGGACGAAACCGGCGTCGCGCAACGGAAGTTCCAGCATCAGCGTGCCGAACGGCTCGTCGAAGTCGCGGACCTCCTGCGCCGTGGGCAGCCGGGGGCCGTGCGTCGGGTGGACGGTACGCAGCCCGCTCAGCGCCCCCAGCGCGCCCCGCTCGTGCACCTCGGGGTGGGCGAGGGGATGCAGCGCCACGGTGGTGTTTCCGGTCCGCCCGGCCCAGCAGCGCAGCGCGACCTGCTGCGCCATCGTCCCGGTCGGGAAGAACACGGCGGCCTCCATGCCCAGCAGGCCCGCGATCCGCTCCTCCAGCTCGGCGACGACGCCGTCGCCGTAGATGTCCGCGGGCTGGTCGAGGTCGGTGACGGAACCCGCCCCGGCCGTCAGGGCGGCCAGCCGCTCCCCGAGCGAGAGGTTCATGGGCGGCCTGATCAGAACCCGTTCGGCCGCGCGCCAGGCGTTGATCCTGCGCAGTCGTTGCGCGTCCTCGGGCGGCTGCGGCCCGTTCGTCCCGTCCGCGTCCCGCGTCTGCTGGTCCGTGCCTGTGCTGTCTGTCATGGGACGATCATCGCCCGGCGCGCGGCTCGGCCCGCAGGGGTTTTCCGGGCCGCCCCGGCTCCGGGCCGCGCCACCACCCGGACTTTTCCCACAGGCTGTGGACGGCCGGGAGTGTGTGCGAAACGCTGGCGTAGCATGCAGAGAAGTCGTCCGGTACCCCCCGCGGACTGGAACGGAAGGCCATCGCCCGTGAATGCAACAGCCCCCCATGATCCCCTCGACGTGAGGGACCGCCCCGCCCGCCTCACGGTCGGCGTCGTGGGCGCGGGCCGCGTCGGCCCCGCGCTGGCGGCGTCCCTCCAGCTCGCCGGGCACCGTCCGGTCGCCGTGTCGGGTGTGTCCGACGCCTCCGTGCGCCGGGCTGCCGCACTGCTGCCCGACGTACCGCTGGTGGAGCCCGCCGAGGTCCTGGCGCGCGCCGAGCTGGTGCTCCTGACCGTCCCCGACGACACCCTGCCCGGCCTGGTCGAGGGCCTCGCCGAGACCGGCGCGGTGCGGCCGGGACAGCTGATCGTCCACACCTCCGGGCGGTACGGGACGAAGGTCCTGGACCCGGCGCTGCGGGCCGGCGCGCTGCCGCTCGCCCTGCACCCGGCGATGACGTTCACCGGCACCACGGTCGACGTCCAGCGGCTGGCCGGCTGCTCCTTCGGCGTGACCGCCCCCGAGGAGCTGCGGCTCGCCGCCGAGGCGCTGGTCATCGAGATGGGCGGCGAGCCCGAATGGATCGCGGAGGAGTCCCGCCCGCTCTACCACGCGGCGCTCGCCCTCGGCGCGAACCACCTGGTCACCCTGGTCGCCCAGTCGATGGAGCTGCTGCGCACGGCCGGGGTCACCGCCCCGGACCGGATGCTGGGCCCCCTCCTCGGCGCCGCGCTCGACAACGCCCTGCGCTCCGGAGACGCCGCGCTCACCGGCCCAGTGGCCCGCGGCGACGCCGGTACGGTCGCCGCGCACATCGACGAGCTGCGCAGGCACGCCCCGCAGACGGTGGCCGGTTACCTCGCGATGGCCCGCGCCACCGCCGACCGCGCCCTCGCCCACGGCATGCTCAAGCCGGAGCCGGCCGAGGCCCTGCTCGGCGTCCTGGCCGACGGCACGGGCACCGGCGGCACGGGCATCGGCGGCACCGGATCGCAGGAGCCCCGATGACCGACACGAACGGTGTGGACGACGCGGGCCACGCGAACGACGTCGACTCCATGACCGAGGCGAACGACGCGGGCGACATGACCGAGGTGAACGACGCGGGCAACGCGAACGACGCGAAGGGTGCGGGCAACGCGAAGGGTGCGGGCAACGTGGGCAACGCGAACGACGTCGGCACCACGGCCAGGACGAACGACGCAAGCAGCCCGGTCGGCGCAACCGGCCCGACCGGCGCTGCTGCTGCCTCGTTCGGCGCAACCGGCCCGACCGGCGCCGCTGCCGCCCCGTCCGCCTCACCCGCCCCGACCAGCGCAACCGGCCCGACCAGCGCCGCAACCGCCCCGTCCGCCTCACCCGCCCCGACCAGCGCAACCAACCCGGCCGACGGCGCAACCGGCCCGACCGGCGCCGTAACGGCCGCCCCCGCCCCCACGGCCCCCGCCCCCACCCCCGTCGCCCCCCTGCTCCGTACCGCCGCCGCGCTCGCCGCGTTCGCTCCGTTCGACGGGGCGCGGGCCGTCGTCATGACCATGGGTGCCCTGCACGAGGGCCACGCCACCCTGATCCGCGCCGCGCGCGCGGCCGCGGGCCCCGGTGGCCAGGTCGTCGTCACCCTCTTCGTCAACCCGCTCCAGTTCGGCGAGGCCGCCGACCTGGAGCGCTACCCCCGTACGCTCGACGCCGACCTCGCCGTGGCGGGCGCCGCCGGGGCGGACGCGGTCTTCGCGCCGTCCGTCGACGAGGTCTACCCCGGCGGCGAGCCGCAGGTCCGGATCTCCGCGGGCCCCATGGGCGAGCGGCTCGAAGGCGCCTCGCGCCCCGGGCATTTCGACGGCATGCTCACCGTCGTCGCCAAGCTCCTCCACCTCACCCGCCCCGACGCCGCGTTCTTCGGGCAGAAGGACGCCCAGCAGCTGGCGCTGATCCGCCGCATGGTGCGCGATCTGAACTTCCCCGTGGAGATCGTCGGCGTGGAGACGGTCCGTGAGCCGGACGGCCTGGCGCTCTCCAGCCGCAACCGCTTCCTGGACGCGGAGGAGCGGCACACCGCCCTCGCCCTGTCCAGGGCCCTGTTCGCCGCCCGCGACCGGCTCGCCGCCCAGCAGGCGCTGCACGCCCGCGCACGGACCACCGCGGCCACCACCGGCCGGGCCGCCGCGCTCACCGCGCTCGGCGAGGCCCGCGCGGCCGCCGACACCCAGGCGGTGGCCCTGGCCCGGCCGGTCGACGGGCCCTCGGCGGTCCGCGCCGCCGCGCTCCTGGTCCTCGACGACGCGGCGGCCGGACAGCCCCCGCTCGCCCTGGACTACCTCGCGCTCGTGGACCCGGCCGACTTCACCGAGATCCCTGACGACCGCACCACCGGCGAGGCGGTCCTCGCCGTCGCCGCGAGGGTCGGCAGGACCCGCCTCATCGACAACATCCCGCTGACCTTCGGAGCCACCACGTGACCGGAATACGGCTGACCGCCCCCGCCCCCGGCTGGTCCCTCGACGCCGACGTCGTGGTGGTCGGCTCCGGCGTGGCCGGTCTCACCACCGCACTGCGCTGCGCGGCGGCGGGCCTCGCCACCGTCGTCGTCACCAAGGCCCGTCTCGACGACGGCTCCACCCGCTGGGCGCAGGGCGGCATCGCGGCCGCGCTGGGCGAGGGCGACACCCCCGAGCAGCACCTCGACGACACCCTGGTCGCGGGCGCCGGTCTCTGCGACGAGGCCGCGGTCCGGACGCTGGTGACCGAGGGCCCCGACGCGGTGCGCCGGCTGATCGGGACCGGCGCCCACTTCGACACCACGGAGAGCGGCGACATCGCGCTGACCCGCGAGGGCGGCCACCACCGCCGCCGCATCGCCCACGCGGGCGGCGACGCCACCGGCGCCGAGATCTCCCGCGCCCTGGTCGGGGCGGTCCGCGAGGCCGCCCTGCACACCATCGAGAACGCGCTGGTCCTGGACCTCCTCACCGACGCCGAGGGACGTACCGCGGGCGTCACCCTGCACGTCATGGGCGAGGGCCAGCACGACGGGGTCGGCGCGGTCCGCGCCCCCGCGGTGGTCCTCGCCACCGGCGGCATGGGCCAGGTCTTCTCCGCCACCACCAACCCCGCCGTCTCCACCGGCGACGGCGTGGCGCTGGCGCTGCGGGCCGGAGCGGAGGTCTCCGACCTGGAGTTCGTCCAGTTCCACCCGACGGTCCTCTTCCTGGGCGCGGGCGCCGAGGGCCAGCAGCCCCTGGTCTCGGAAGCGGTACGGGGCGAGGGCGCCCACCTCGTCGACGCCTCCGGCACCCGCTTCATGGTCGGGCAGCACGAGCTGGCCGAGCTGGCCCCGCGCGACATCGTCGCCAAGGCCATCACCCGGCAGATGGAACTGCACGGCACCGAGCACATGTACCTCGACGCCCGCCACTTCGGCGCCGAGATGTGGGAGCAGCGCTTCCCCACGATCCTGGCGGCCTGCCGCGCCCACGACATCGACCCGGTCACCGAACCGATCCCGGTCGCCCCCGCCGCGCACTACGCCTCCGGCGGCATCCGCACCGACCTGCGCGGGCGCACGACGGTGCCCGGCCTGTACGCCTGCGGCGAGGCCGCCTGCACCGGCGTGCACGGCGCGAACCGGCTGGCGTCCAACTCCCTCCTGGAGGGCCTCGTCTTCGCCGAGCGCATCGCGGCGGACATCGTCGAGGACCGCCCGCGCGCGGGGGACCCGGAGGCCGGTGCCTCGGGCGCGTCTTCTCCGCTGCTCGCCGCGGAGGCCGGCGCCCCGCATACGCACTCCCCCCGGCTCGCGGCGGAGGCCGGCGCCCCGGGCGAGCCCTCCCCGCTGATCGCCCCGGAGGCCCGGTCCACGATCCAGCGCATCATGACCCGGGGCGCCGGGGTGCTCCGCTCCGCCGAGTCCCTGGCCACCGCCGCCGACGCGCTGGAGGCCCTGCACAACAGCGCCGCCCTGGCCGTCGAGGCGGACGAGCCCAAGGTCGCGGTGCCCGGCGTCGAGGCGTGGGAGGTCACCAACCTGCTGCTCGTCTCGCGCGTCCTGGTCGCCGCGGCCCGTCGGCGCGAGGAGACCCGCGGCTGCCACTGGCGCGAGGACCGGCCCGAGCGCGACGACGAGAACTGGCGCCGCCACCTCGTCGTCCGGCTCACCCCGGAGCGCCGACCGGTCCTCCGTCGGACGGAGACCGAGGCATTCGGGCCCGTACGCCCCGCGCAGGCGCCAGACTGCGCAGCAGCACCCCCGACCCACCCCGCCGACGTCACCGAGGAGCCGTAACCGTGAGCACGCCCGAAGAGAATCCGCGCCCCACACCCGTGGACGTACCGCTGATCCAGATCGGCGCGCCCGCACCGTCCGCGGGCGGCTGCGGGGACGGCTGCGGCTGCGGTGGCGACGACTTCTACGACGCCGACGCGCTGGAGTGCGGCCTCGACCCCGCCCTGGCCCAGCTCCTCGCCGAGGCGGGCCTGGACCCGGTCCAGGTCGAGGACGTCGCGCACGTCGCCATCGAGGAGGATCTCGACGGCGGGGTCGACGTCACCACGGTCGCGACCGTCGCCGAGGACGCCGTGGCCACCGGTGACTTCACCGCGCGCGAGGCGGGCGTCGTGGCCGGTCTCCGCATCGCCGAGGCCGTCCTGTCCATCGTCTGCACGGACGAGTTCGAGGTCGAGCGCCATGTGGAGGACGGCGACCGGGTCGCCCCCGGCCAGAAGCTGCTGACCGTCACCACCCGCACCCGCGACCTGCTCACCGGCGAGCGCAGCGCGCTCAACCTGCTGTGCAGGCTCTCCGGCATCGCGACCGCCACCCGCGCCTGGGCCGATGTGCTCGAAGGCACGAAGGCCAAGGTCCGCGACACCCGCAAGACCACCCCGGGCCTGCGCGCCATGGAGAAGTACGCGGTGCGCTGCGGCGGCGGCGTCAACCACCGCATGTCGCTGTCGGACGCGGCGCTGGTCAAGGACAACCACGTGATCGCGGCGGGCGGGGTGGCCGAGGCCTTCGAGCGGGTGCGCGACGCGTTCCCGGACGTACCGATCGAGGTCGAGGTCGACACCCTCCAGCAGGTCCGCGAGGTGATCGACGCGGGCGCCGACCTGATCCTGCTGGACAACTTCACCCCGATGCAGACGGCCGAGGCGGTCGCCCTGGTCGGCGGCCGCGCGGTCCTGGAGTCCTCCGGCCGGCTCTCCCTCGACACCGCCCGCGCCTACGCCGAGGCGGGCGTCGACTACCTGGCCGTCGGCGCGCTCACCCACTCCTCGCCGATCCTCGACATCGGCCTGGACTTCCGCGACACCGACGGGGCCGACGTCTGATGCTGCTCACCATCGACGTCGGAAACACCCACACCGTCCTCGGCCTGTTCGACGGCGAGGAGATCGTCGAGCACTGGCGGATCTCCACCGACGCCCGCCGCACCGCCGACGAACTCGCCGTGCTGCTCCAGGGCCTGATGGGCATGCACCCGCTGCTGGGCATGGAGCTGGGCGACGGCATCGAGGGCATCGCGATCTGCTCCACGGTCCCGGCCGTCCTGCACGAGCTGCGCGAGGTGACCCGCCGCTACTACGGCGACGTCCCCGCCGTCCTCGTCGAGCCGGGCATCAAGACCGGCGTGCCGATCCTGATGGACAACCCGAAGGAGGTCGGCACGGACCGCATCATCAACGCGGCCGCCGCCGCCGAGCTGTACGGGGGCCCGGCGATCGTCGTCGACTTCGGCACGGCCACCACCTTCGACGCGGTCTCCGCGCGCGGCGAGTACACCGGCGGGGTCATCGCGCCCGGCATCGAGATCTCGGTCGAGGCGCTCGGCGTCAAGGGCGCCCAGCTCCGCAAGATCGAGCTGGCCCGGCCGCGCAGCGTGATCGGCAAGAACACGGTCGAGGCGATGCAGTCGGGCATCATCTACGGCTTCGCGGGCCAGGTCGACGGCGTCGTCGCGCGGATGAAGCGGGAGCTGGCGGCCGACCCCGACGACGTCACCGTCATCGCGACGGGCGGCCTTGCGCCGATGGTGTTGGGGGAGTCCTCCGTCATCGACGAGCACGAGCCCTGGCTGACCCTCATCGGGCTGCGCCTGGTGTACGAGCGGAACGTGTCCCGGCTGTAGCGGACAGGCGGCGTACCTGCGGGAACGGCCCCCGGGGAGGCCGCCCGCCGCCGCGCCGCCGACGGCCAGTTAAGCCGATTTTGTCCATTTAGCACGTATTGTCGCGTCATGCCCACGCCTTACGGATCACGCGGCGGTATGGCTTTCAGCGCGGACGAGCTGCGTGTGCTCCGACGCGCCCTCGCCATCGCCCTTCACCCGATGCCCCTGCCGGACGAGGACGTCCAGGACTGCCTGCGACTGGCCGGCGCCGTGGACGAGGCGGTCGGCGAGGCGGGACGGCTGCGCGCGTTCCTCCTCGCCGACCTCGTCCGCTACCGCAACGCCCTCCCCGGCTCCGTCGCCGGCTACCTGGAACTGCTCCAGGACGCCCTGGCGGGCGGATACGACCCCGGCCCCGACGACCTCGCGGCGCTGCGCGCCCTACGCCACAGACCGGTGGCCGCGGCGCTGCTGGAGCGCTGTCGGATGCTCGCGGAACGGTCGGTACGGGCCCGCCTCGCCGGACGCGCCGCGTCGGCGAAGGCCCCCGCGCCGCGCAGCCGCCTCCTGGCCCTGCCAGGCGGCCGGGCCGCCGCGGACGAGGAACCCGAACAGCCCAGGACCCCGCCGGCGCCCGCCCGGCCCGGCCGCCCGTCCGGGCGCCCCGCGCCGAAGCCCTCGGAGGTCTTCCCGCCCCGTCGGCGCCCGGTGCCCCCGCCGCAGCAGCGCGCCGCCGGATAGCGGAGGGGCAACGCGGAAGTCCGCACCGGCCTCGCTACTCTGGACGCCATGGACTACGTATCCGCGCTCGTGCCCCCCGTGGTGATGGCCGCCTTCTTCATCGGCCTCGTCGTGACGATCGTCAAGAGCCAGGGCGGTCCCAACAAGGCCAAGGAGGACGCGGCCGTGGACCTGGCGATCGGCCGCGCCGAGTCGGTCCAGCAGTCGCCGCGGACCGACGGCGCCTGACCCCGGCACCCACCGCACACGAAGGGCGTACGGCTCCCCGGAGCCGTACGCCCTTTTGTCGCTCGAATAAGCCGGTCATTCCAGGCATCTGGCACTAAAGTGACATTGTGCCCCGCCCATTGGGAGATCTGGAAGACGCCGTGATGACACGGGTCTGGCAATGGAACCGTCCGGTGACCGTGCGGGAAGTCCTTGAGGACCTTCAGCAGGAACGCTCCATCGCCTACACCACCGTCATGACGGTAATGGACAATCTCCATCAGAAGGGCTGGGTGCGCAGGGAAGTCGACGGCCGCGCATATAGATATACGGCGGTCTCCACCCGCGCCGCCTACTCGGCCGCACTGATGAACGAAGCATGGTCGCGCAGCGACAACCCCGCGGCCGCACTTGTCGCCTTCTTCGGCATGATGTCCGCGGAGCAGCGCGAAGCGCTCCAGGATGCCATGCGGGTCGTTCAGCCCAAGCTGTCCGGGTCCGCCGAGACCCCGCCCGCCGAACAGGCCGGGGAACAGCCCATCGAAGGGGCCGCGGAACGGGCCGGAGCGGTGACCGGAGAACCGGCCGGAGAAGAAGCCGGGGGCCCGGCCGGAGATCGTGCCGGAGATCCGGCCGATGGGACGGGCCCGGGGGCCGGGCGATAGCGTCGGGGTATGTCCTCAGAGCTCCCGCACGCCGATTCCCGCACCGAACCGCCGGCCATAAACACCGCCGTCACCGTCCGACGTGCCAGGACCAGCGATGTGGCATCGGTCCGCCGCCTCCTCGACGGCTACGTACGCGAAGGCATCCTGCTCGACAAAGCGACCGTCACGCTTTACGAGGACATCCAGGAGTTCTGGATCGCGGAACGCGACGAGGACGCCCGCGTCATCGGCTGCGGTGCCCTGCACGTGATGTGGGAAGACCTCGCCGAAGTGCGTACTCTCGCCGTCGATCACAGCATCAGGGGCGGCGGAGTCGGCCATCAGGTGCTCGACAAGTTGTTGCAGACCGCCCGGTGGCTGGGTGTGCGGCGGGTTTTCTGTCTCACCTTCGAAGTCGACTTCTTCGCGAAGCACGGCTTCGTGGAGATCGGAGAGACGCCGGTCGACGGAGATGTCTACAGTGAGCTGCTGCGTTCCTATGACGAGGGTGTAGCAGAGTTCCTGGGCCTCGAACGGGTGAAGCCGAACACCTTGGGCAACAGCCGGATGCTTCTGCATCTGTGACCGTCATCTGCGGCCGTCACAAGAACCCGGAACCCTATGTCCGAATCGCGCATGTTTCCCGTCTCCCCGTGATCCTGAACCTCTCCCGGGGGTTTGTGTTTTCCGGGGAAAAGCGGTTTCCTTTCCGCGTACTGCATTTTCGATGAAAGGGAATCCAGTGGCACAGAAGGTTCAGGTCCTTCTTGTCGATGACCTCGACGGCGGCGAGGCGGACGAGACGGTCACGTTCGCTCTCGATGGCAAGACGTACGAGATTGACCTCACGACGAGCAACGCGGACAAGCTCCGTGGTCTTCTTGAGCCGTACACCAAGGGTGGCCGGCGCACGGGTGGCCGCGCGGCGGGTGGCCGTGGCAAGGGCCGCGCCGTCACGGGTGGCAACAAGGACACCGCCGAGATCCGTAAGTGGGCCCGCGAGAACGGCCACAATGTGAATGACCGGGGCCGTGTTCCCGCGGAGATCCGCGAAGCTTACGAGAAGGCCAACGGCTGAGCTGTCGACCCATCCGTCGACGGCCCCGTTCGGGCACGCATCAACCGGACCCGGTGGCATTCCGTCGCCACCGCGTCCACCAGCCGTACGAGATCGGGAGCACCCCCACCCCTGCTCCCGAGGCCGGCGAGAGCCGGGAGCCCCGACCCCTCCCCGTGTCGGGGCCCGGGGGGTCGCAGCCACGCGGCGGCCCCCGGCCGGCCGGCCATCCGTCCGGGCGGGACCGGCGCGGTGATCCGTCCGCCCGCGCCGATGGCGGACAGCGAGAGGGCGATGCCTCCCCACTCCAGCCAGTCGAGCAGCCCCGGCAGCTCCTCGGCGCTCCCCGCGGCGACCAGCAGGCTCATCCGCGCGCCCGACAGGGCCACGGGCCCGGTGCGCTCCAGCCGGCGCAGCGCCGCGTGACCGGCGGCCGCGGGCACCTGGAGCACGTCGAACCGCAGGCCGGTCAGCAGCCGCACCGGTGCGGTGCCCGCCGTCGCCCAGCCCAGCTCGCGTTCGTACCACTGCGCCCAGCGGGCGCTCTCGCCGTTCTCCCGCTCTCCGGTGACCGACGGCAGGGGTGGCGGGACGGTGATGGCCATGCCGGAAGAACGGCCCGGAGAGCGCCAGGGTTACGCAGAGTCCGCGCGCGGGCGCTCCATGTGTCCGTGATGGGGGCGTAGGGGCGCATTCGGGAGCGTCAATGTGTTCGCCCGTAGCGGAGGGAACCGGCGCGCGCCGCATGGACTGTCTGTAATTGCGGGTAAGACATCCCTAGTGGGGAGGGGCGACACGCAGGCTCGGGCATCTCACGTTCGCCATCGGCGTACTGGCGAAAGGGGTATCTGCCTGGCCTGCGGGAACATCGTCTCGCACCATCGGGTTGGAGAAGTTGTCGGCGTTCGGGGCAGGAGGCCAAGGACGGTGTCGGCAGTTGGAATGAGCGGTCCCCGCTTGCGGGACTAAGCTGCGGAAGGACAGGGAGGGGACCGACCCCTTACTGCCTGACCGCTCTGAGGAGCGATTAACGATGTTCGAGAGGTTCACCGACCGCGCGCGGCGGGTTGTCGTCCTGGCTCAGGAAGAAGCCCGGATGCTCAACCACAACTACATCGGCACCGAGCACATCCTCCTGGGCCTTATCCACGAGGGTGAGGGTGTCGCCGCTAAGGCCCTGGAGAGCCTCGGGATTTCGCTCGAGGCGGTCCGCCAGCAGGTGGAGGAGATCATCGGCCAGGGCCAGCAGGCCCCGTCCGGGCACATCCCCTTCACGCCCCGGGCCAAGAAGGTCCTGGAGCTCTCGCTCCGCGAGGCCCTTCAGCTCGGCCACAACTACATCGGCACCGAGCACATCCTGTTGGGCCTGATCCGCGAGGGCGAGGGCGTCGCCGCCCAGGTCCTCGTGAAGCTGGGCGCCGACCTGAACCGGGTGCGGCAGCAGGTCATCCAGCTGCTCTCCGGGTACTCGGGCAGCAAGGAGGCGGCGACCGCGGGCGGCCCCGCGGAAGGCACGCCCTCCACGTCCCTGGTGCTCGACCAGTTCGGCCGGAATCTCACCCAGGCCGCCCGTGAATCCAAGCTCGACCCGGTCATCGGGCGCGAGAAGGAGATCGAGCGGGTCATGCAGGTGCTGTCCCGTCGTACCAAGAACAACCCGGTCCTCATCGGCGAGCCCGGCGTCGGCAAGACGGCGGTCGTCGAAGGACTGGCGCAGGCCATCGTCAAGGGCGAGGTGCCCGAGACCCTCAAGGACAAGCACCTCTACACCCTCGACCTCGGCGCGCTGGTCGCCGGCTCCCGCTACCGCGGTGACTTCGAGGAGCGCCTGAAGAAGGTCCTCAAGGAGATCCGCACCCGCGGCGACATCATCCTGTTCATCGACGAGCTCCACACCCTGGTGGGTGCGGGCGCCGCCGAGGGCGCGATCGACGCCGCCAGCATCCTCAAGCCGATGCTGGCCCGCGGTGAGCTGCAGACCATCGGTGCCACCACGCTCGACGAGTACCGCAAGCACCTGGAGAAGGACGCCGCTCTTGAGCGCCGCTTCCAGCCCATCCAGGTCGCGGAACCCTCGCTGCCGCACACCATCGAGATCCTCAAGGGTCTGCGCGACCGTTACGAGGCCCACCACCGCGTCTCCATCACCGACGAGGCACTGGTCCAGGCCGCGACGCTGGCCGACCGGTACATCTCGGACCGCTTCCTGCCGGACAAGGCGATCGACCTGATCGACGAGGCCGGTTCCCGGATGCGCATCCGCCGGATGACCGCGCCGCCGGACCTCCGCGAGTTCGACGAGAAGATCGCGGGCGTCCGCCGCGACAAGGAGTCGGCCATCGACTCCCAGGACTTCGAGAAGGCGGCTTCCCTCCGTGACAAGGAGAAGCAGCTGCTGGCGGCGAAGACCAAGCGCGAGAAGGAGTGGAAGGCCGGCGACATGGACGTCGTGGCCGAGGTCGACGGCGAGCTGATCGCCGAGGTCCTCGCCACCGCGACCGGCATCCCGGTCTTCAAGCTGACGGAGGAGGAGTCCTCCCGTCTGCTGCGCATGGAGGACGAGCTCCACAAGCGCGTCATCGGGCAGAAGGACGCCATCAAGGCCCTCTCGCAGGCGATCCGCCGTACGCGAGCCGGTCTGAAGGACCCGAAGCGCCCCGGTGGCTCGTTCATCTTCGCCGGTCCGTCCGGTGTCGGTAAGACGGAGCTCTCCAAGACGCTCGCCGAATTCCTCTTCGGCGACGAGGACGCGCTGATTTCCCTCGACATGTCGGAGTTCAGCGAGAAGCACACGGTTTCCCGCCTCTTCGGCTCGCCCCCCGGTTACGTGGGTTACGAAGAGGGCGGACAGCTCACCGAGAAGGTGCGTCGCAAGCCGTTCTCCGTCGTCCTGTTCGACGAGGTCGAGAAGGCCCACCCCGATATCTTCAATTCCCTGCTCCAGATTCTGGAGGACGGTCGTCTGACCGACTCCCAGGGCCGGGTCGTGGACTTCAAGAACACGGTCATCATCATGACGACCAACCTCGGGACCCGGGACA
Source organism: Streptomyces sp. NPDC057697 (assembly GCF_042799335.1). Lineage (NCBI taxonomy): Bacteria > Bacillati > Actinomycetota > Actinomycetes > Kitasatosporales > Streptomycetaceae > Streptomyces > Streptomyces sp. NPDC057697. The sequence goes on from NZ_JBHVJA010000003.1 coordinate 754,795, forward strand.
TCTCCAAGGGCTTCAACCTGGGCTTCGCCGCCCAGGGTGACGTCAAGACCGGCTACGAGCGGATGAAGAACAAGGTCAACGAGGAGCTCAAGCAGCACTTCCGGCCCGAGTTCCTCAACCGTGTCGACGACACGGTCGTCTTCCACCAGCTCAGCCAGGAAGACATCATCCAGATCGTCGACCTGATGATCGCCAAGGTGGACGAGCGTCTGAAGGACCGCGACATGGGCATCGAGCTCAGCGCGGACGCCAAGACGCTCCTCGCCAAGAAGGGCTACGACCCCGTGATGGGCGCCCGGCCGCTGCGCCGGACGATCCAGCGCGAGATCGAGGACATCCTCTCCGAGAAGATCCTCTTCGGTGAGCTGCGCCCCGGTCACATCGTGGTCGTCGGCACCGAGGGCGAGGGTGAGGAGAAGACCTTCACCTTCCGCGGCGAGGAGAAGTCGGCGCTGCCCGACGTCCCCCCGATCGAGCAGGCGGCAGGCGGCGCGGGCCCGAACATGTCGAAGGACGTGTGAGGACGCTTCCGAGCGCCTGAGCAGTGAGGCAGTAGGACCGAAGGGGCTGCCCCGGACCGTGTGCAACGGTCCGGGGCAGCCCCTTGTGCGCCGCGAGGCGGTCAGGGCTCCGCGGTGAGGCCCTCGCCGCCCAGGATCGCCGCGTGACCGGTGACGACCACCCGGCACTCGGGCAGCGCCTTGAGCGGGGACAGATCGACCTGCCCGACATGGGTGGGCAGAGCGAGCGTCAGCCAGTTCAGGGCGGGGAAGACCCGGGGGATCCATTCGAGTCCGAGCACGTCGGCCACGGGACGCAGCGTCAGTTCCCCGACGGAGGGAACCGGCTGCTCGTCGCCGAACTCGGCCGGGGAGTTCAGGACCAGGGCCAGCCGGGTCACCTGCGGCGCCCGCCGGAGGGCGGCGAGCAGCGGCCCGACCGTTGTGTGGGCGTCCAGGTCGAGATGGTGCAGGCGCGTCCAGCCGTCGAGCGAGTCGACTTCCAGCGAGACCGTCCGGTCGATGGTCAGCGAGCGCAGCCCGGGGTGGGCGGGCAGCCGGCTCAGCCGTTCCGTCGTCAGACGGCTGAGCCGCAGGGAGCGCAGCTCCCTGGAGGCCGTGGCGGTCAGTACGGCGTCGGGGACGTGGAACATGTCCAGGTCGGCCCTTCTCAGCGCGGGGAGCGCGGAGAGCGGACCGAGGTCCTGTACGGCAGGGCAGTTGCTCAGGGAGAGGAACCCGAGCCGCTCGGCGCAGTCCGTCAGGAAGGAGAGGTCCGTCAGGTCGGGGTTCCACCAGAAGGCCAGCTCGGTCCAGGGCAGGCCGCGCAGGCCGGAGTGGAGTTCGCCGGTGGCGAAGCCCCCGTTGACCAGCAGCCGTGTGACGGACGGCAGGTGGTGCACCGCGGCCAGCTTCTCCCGCGAGTCGATCTCCAGGCTCTCGTGCGACAGGTCGAAGACGGAGAGGACCTCCCGGGCGTACGTCTCCACCGGATATCTGTCCCAGCCGTCCACCAGCGGGTAGCCGGACTCCGGGTGGGCCAGCGCCCAGCGGCGGGCGTGCGGTACGGCCTCCGCCCCGCCGATCTCGTTGATCAGGCGGACGAGCGGGCGGACCTCGCCCCTGGTGAGGGAGCGGACCGGCTCGGGCAGGAAGTCCAGAGCGGCCGGTCCGAGGCGGGTGAGCAGCCGTACGGCTGCCTCGTCAGCCGGGGGGAAGAGCGCCTCGACGGCCGTGCGGACCCTGGCCCGGGTCGTCTCGTCCAGCCAGGTCGCGTGCTGTGCGCAGAGCGCGGCCAGGACGACGATCTCGTCCCGGGTGACGGTGTCGCCGGGGCCGGGCCGCGCGTCCAGCAGGCCGTTGACCAGTACGGAGTGCTCGCGGCGGCCGCAGTGGCCGGCCGCGAGCAGGATGACGTCGTACCAGTGCTGCGCGCCCGCCCGGCCGAGCAGTTCGTTCAGCTGGTCGTCCTCGACGAACTCCTTCGCGGCGAGGAAGTCCTGGAAGGTGCGGTGGGCGAACTGGTAGACGTCGTCGGCGCGTTCCTGGAGGACTCCGCTGCGGTTGAGCAGATGGGTCAGGATCTCCTCGGCCGAGCCCTGGGCGCGCAGCCGTTCCATGCCGGGCAGGGCGCGTTCCAGCTGGTGCAGTGCCGCGGAGCGGTGCAGCTCGGACTGGCCGCCCCGGACCAGCCAGATCGCGATGCGCTGGAGCAGCTGGGCCTGTTCCGCCACGCTCATGGTGATGCCCTCGGGGGCCCCGATCCTGCGCTGTTTGTCGCGGTCGCCCAGCAGCATGGTGAGGGCCGAGTCGTACAGGCTCCAGCGGGTCTCCGGCAGGATGCCCTGGCGGCGTCGGTGCAGGGCACAGATCACCGCGCAGAGCAGGGGCGTACGGGCCAGGTCGCGCAGGGCCCGGTTCCGGGCGAACTGCTGGATCAGGTCCCGTTCCAGGCCGCGGAGCGTCTCGTGGTCGTCGTCGTCCAGCCGGGCGGCCCGGTGCCAGGCGGCGACGAAGGACTCGATGTCCTCGTCGCGCATCGGCAGCAGCCGCAGTTCCTCGAAGTCCTGGGAGACCAGCCAGTCGGGCTCGACGGCCAGCGGGCGCACCGTGGCCACGCAGCGGATGTCCGGGTACCGGTCGAGGAGGCGGGACAGCCATGCGTGGGCCTGCTCGCGGTCGTCGCGCGGGACCTCGTCGAGTCCGTCGACCAGCAGCAGCGCCCGGCCGGAGTCCAGCACCCGGCCGACCCAGCCCTCGGGCGCCGCGTCGATCACCAGCCGGGCCGCGTCGGGCAGCTGCGCGGGGGCGGGGAAGGTGCCGCCCTGGGCGCGCAGGGTGCGCAGCGGTACGAGGAAGGGGACCAGGCCGTTCAGCGGGCCCAGCTCCGGGCCCAGGGTGCCGGCCGCGGCATGGGCGGCCAGCCACCACAGCAGGGTGGTCTTTCCGGCGCCCGCGTCGCCGCGCAGCAGGACCCGGGGGCGGTCCGGGAGCAGTGTGTCGATCCGCATGGGCACCGGCCTCGCGTGCCCGGTGGTCTGCTGGGCCTCCAGGCTCAGATACGCGGTGTCCAGGTCCCATTCGGAGTCGCGCCGGCCCAGCTCGTCGAGGCCGAAGATCTTCGTGCGGCGGTACGCGGCCCCGAGCGCCGCCGCGTACTCCTCCTCGTACCGCGCGTCCTGGGGGAAGCGGCCGTGGACCCGTTCGTGGCGCAGTGGTGTGCCGGTCTGCCGGTAGACCAGTACGAAGGGGCGGGCGGCGAGGAGCGGGGCGATCGGTACGCACTCCACGCGGCGGCCGCCGCGCTGCCGGGGGATCTGGCGGGCGATGCCGATGAGGACGTTCCCGGCGAAGACCGGGCCGCCGGACATGCCGCGCAGCGACGGGGGCTCCGTGTCGTTTCCGGCGGGCGGCGGGCCGTCCAGCTCGCAGACCAGTAATCCGCGCAGGCGTCCGGCCATCGGCAGGGCGGTGGCGGTGTACTGGTCGGCCTCCAGATGGCGGTCGGGGCCGTATCGCTGGATGTCGGGGAAGCCGGTGATCTCGCAGCCGGAGAGCGCCTGCCCGTTGTGCAGGACGCCGAGGCGCGCCGGGGCGACCGGGAGCAACGGGTCGGCGGTGAGCAGGAGGGCGGCGTCGAGGTCGTGGTCGATCCAGGCGACCGTCGCCGTCGCGTGGTCCGCCCGCTCGGGGTGGGCGACCGCGGCCCGGCTGCCGCCCCGGACCACATGGGCGCAGGTCAGTACGAGCCGGTCGGTGAGCAGGGCGCCACTGCCCTGGACGTTTCCGGCGCCCAGCACGACGACCGTGCGCGCGGCGGGTGCGGTGGGCGGAGCGGTGCTCACGGCCGGGGTGCCCCGCCGAAGTGGGCCGTGCTGCCCTGGTCGTCGTGGCCGATCTGCCAGGGGCCGCCGGTCGTGGCGTCGCGGGGTTTCAGGGTGAAGGCGACCTTGTGGGTGCGGCCGCTCGCGCGGGAGGCGTCGGCGCCCGCCTCGACCACCCAGGCCCTGACCTTGTTTCCGCCCTTGATCTCCTTGCGGAGTTCGAGGGTGAACTCCATCTGGATGTCGCCGACCTCGAAGGCCACGGGGCGGCCGGTGGCGCGGCCCGCGGCCTCGATGAGCTGGTTGCGGATCGACTCGACGGCGTCGGCGAGCTCGATGCCGTCCATGCCGCCGCTGCCTGTGGTGCCCCTGGCCATGGCCTGTCCCCCCGGGATGAGCTGGTCGTCGGGTCAGCCTAGTCAGCCCGTGGGGCCGAAGGTCCCGAAACGGACAGTCTCCGGGGCGGCGGCGGTGACAAGGCGCACAGCCCTTTCCGGGCCTACTAGGGAGAATAGGAGGGGGCGTCGTGATCGTCGCGGGGGCCTTCGGCCCCGCGCCGGAGGGGGCGTCGGAGGTCGAAGGGCCGGACGTCCGGATCGCTGGCATCTGTCCGTTTCGAACGGTTTGAAACCAAGGTCATGCGCGCCCGGAGCCGGACTTCCGACGGGTGCGGGCGCGGGGCGCGCGCGGCCCGCGCCGGTGAATTCCCGGGGCTTCGGGTACGGCTTTTGTTCGTAGATGGGGTGTTTGAGCCGGGGCCGGGGTGCGGGTTACCAAGGAATGGCCAGCCCGGCCGGAACGCCGGGTCCAGTCATCTCCGGAGGTTCTCCGCTTATGTCGAAGCGCGTTTCGTTCCAGCACTCCCGCCGCCCGTCCCTGTCCCGTGTCCGTGGCGCCGTCGTGGCGGCCGGCCTGGGAACGTCGATGGTTCTCGGCGTGGGCGCTGCGTTCGCGACCGCCACGGCGGGCGCCTCGCACGGAGTGAACCTGCTCGGCGGCGGCGCCGCCGAATCGGTTGCCGAGCAGGCGGCCGTGCAGGGCAAGGCCGCGGCCAAGAAGGCGGCGGCGGTCAAGAAGGCGGCCGCGGCGAAGAAGGCCGCCCTGAAGAAGACCCACGGCTGGGGAGCCCCGGTCAGCCGCTACGAGCTGAGCGCGAGCTTCGGCAACGACGGCAGCCGCTGGGCCCACAAGCACTCCGGCCAGGACTTCGCCGTGCCGACCGGCACCAAGGTCCACGCCGCGCACAAGGGCATCGTCGTGAAGGCCGGCCCCAACGGCGGCGGCGACGGTCCGGCGTACGGCAACGCCGTCGTGATCAAGCACGCCAACGGCACGTACTCGCAGTACGCCCACCTGTCGAAGATCGAGGTGCGGATCGGCGAGGCCGTGAAGACCGGCGAGCGGATCGCGCTCTCGGGCAGCACCGGCAACTCCAGCGGCCCGCACCTGCACTTCGAGATCCGGCATACCGCCGACTACGGCTCGGCCGTCAACCCGGTCAGCTTCCTGCACAGGGAGGGCGTGCGGGTCTGACCCCACCGGGGCGGCCCCGCTACTCCACCGGATCCCGGCCGTGCGCCCGGGTGATCAGTTCGAGGGAGACTTCGAGGACGGCCTTGCGCTTCTCCTCGGGGTCGCCCTCGACGTCCTTGAGGGCGAACATGCCCGCGTGCGTCGCGAAGAGCGCGGTGGAGCAGCGCACCTGGTCGGAGAGCGACGCGTCGGGTTCCTGGATCAGGGCGACGAGGGCGACGAGGCGTTCCTTCATGGTCCCGCCGACGCGCAGGTCCCGTACGGTCGCCTGGTTCTCCTGCATGAAGCGGAACAGCGGGGCGACGGCGACCAGGGCCTCGCTGTAGCGCCTGAGGATCTCCTTCTTGGTCTCCAGGGTGCGCGGTTGTTCCTGGCCCCAGGCGAGCAGCTCCTCGACCGGACGGTTGAGGTCCTCGAAGATGCTGACCAGGATGTCTTCCTTGGTCTTGAAGTGGTAGTACAGCGCGGCCTTGGTGACATCGAGCCGCTCGGAGATCTCGCGCAGCGAGGTCTTCTCATAGCCCTGTTCGACGAAAAGCTCCAGGGCGACGTCCTGAATGCGCTGGCGCGTGTTGCCACGGCGCTGCTGCGGCGTGCTCCCCATGAAACTCTCCCTCACGAACTTACTTGACGCCCGGCTAGTTAGGGGTCTACTTTCCCCAGTGTAGTTACTAGCCGGGCGGCAAGTAAGTGTCTGCCGGGGGATCAGGGGAGTGGGGACCGATGTCCGATCTGAAGAAGGCGGCCGGCGGGACGGCGGCCGTCGCCGACCGTCCGGCGGCGCAACCCGAAGTGCCGCAGCGGAGTGTCCGGGTGGTGATGCTCGCCCTGATGATCACGATGCTGCTCGCCATGCTGGACAACCTGATCGTCGGCACGGCCATGCCGACCATCGTCGGCGACCTCGGCGGCATGGAACATCTGTCCTGGGTCGTCACCGCGTACACCCTGGCCACCGCCGCCTCCACCCCCATCTGGGGCAAGCTCGGCGACATGTACGGGCGCAAGGGCATCTTCCTCACGTCCATCGTGATCTTCCTGGCCGGCTCGGCGCTGAGCGGAATGGCCCAGGACATGGGCCAGCTGATCGGATTCCGGGCGGTCCAGGGGCTCGGCGCGGGCGGCCTGATGGTCGGCGTGATGGCGATCATCGGTGACCTCGTACCGCCCCGCGAGCGCGGCAAGTACCAGGGCATGATGGCCGGCGTCATGGCCATCGCCATGATCGGCGGACCGCTGGTCGGCGGCACCATCACCGACCACCTCGGCTGGCGCTGGAGCTTCTACATAAACCTGCCGCTGGGCGCGATCGCCCTCGCCATGGTCACCCTCGTGCTGCACCTGCCCAAGCGGAAGGGCGCCCAGGGCAAGATCGACTACCTCGGCGCGGGGCTGCTGACCCTCGGCATCACCGCGATCGTTCTGGTGACCACCTGGGGCGGTACGGAGTACGACTGGAACTCCGCCGCGATCATGGAGCTCATCGCGATCGGCGTCGTCTCGCTCGTCGGCTTCGTCTTCGTCGAGACCAAGGCGGCAGAACCGATCATTCCGCTGCGTGTCTTCCGCAGCCGCAACTTCACCCTGATGGCCGTCGTCGGCTTCGTGGCGGGCTTCGTGATGTTCGGCGCGGTGCTCTTCCTGCCGCTGTACCAGCAGTCCGTCCAGGGCGCCTCGGCCACCAACTCGGGTCTGCTGCTCCTGCCGATGCTGCTGGCGATGATGGCCGTCTCGCTGATCGCCGGGCGGGTCACCACCAGCACCGGCAAGTACAAGATCTTCCCCGTGATCGGCTCCGTGCTGATGGTGACCGGCCTCTTCCTGCTCTCCCGGATGGACGTCGACACCACCCGGTTCACCTCCGGCGTCTACATGGCGGTGCTCGGCGCGGGCATGGGCTTCCTGATGCAGATCACGATGCTCGTCGCCCAGAACAGCGTGGAGATGAAGGACATGGGCGTCGCCTCCTCCGGCGCGACCCTCTTCCGTTCGCTCGGCAGCTCCTTCGGCGTCGCGATCATGGGCGCGCTGTTCACCGGCCGGGTGCAGGACGAGATGGTGGCCCGCGGCGGCGGCGCGGCCACCGAGAAGTCCGCGCAGCTGGACGCGGCGAGCCTGGCGAAGCTGCCGGACGCGGCGCGCGAGGCCTACCAGTTCGCGGTGTCGTCCGGCACGCACATCGCGTTCCTCGTCGGCGCCTCGGTCGCCCTGATCGCGCTGGTGGCCTCGGTCTTCGTCAAGGAGGTCCCGCTGCGCGGCGCGGGCCCGGCCACCAAGCAGGCCGAATCCGTCTGATCCCGCACGGCGTACGAGGAGGCTCCCGGGGCGCGCCCCGGGAGCCTCCTTCGCTGTCCGGCCGACGGCCCAGCGGGCCCGTCGCCGCGTCGCCCCGGCCGCCGGAGCGTGCCCGGGGCCGTCGTCGTGTCCGGTTCGGCGCGTGTGCTCGGGGCCGTCGTCGTGTCCGGTTCAGCGCGCGTGCTCGGGGACCGTTGTCGTGTCCGGTTCAGTTGCCGGGCCGTTTTCCGGCGCCCGGTTCCGCGCCTTGTGCCGCTTCGTCCGGGCCCCGTTGCTCGGCCACCTGGAGCATCGGGAAGCTGCCGGTGTTCGTCGGCGCGTGCTCGGGCAGCCAGAGCACCGCGATCGCGCCGCCCGTGCCCTCTGCGGCCCCCTCCGGCGCCGCGTTGCGGAAGGTCAGCCGGGCCCCGAGGACCCGGGCCTGACCGGCCGCGATCGTCAGCCCGAGGCCGTGTCCATGACCCGCCCGGTCGCTGCTGCCGGTACGGAACCGGCTCGGCCCCTCGCGCAGCAGCGCCGCCGGGAACCCGGAGCCGTGATCGCGGATCCGGACCACCCGGCCCTCGACCGTGACCTCCACCGGCGTCGCGCCGTGCTTGGCGGCGTTGCCGAGCAGATTGCCGAGAATGCGCTCCAGCCGGCGCGGATCGGTGTTGACCCAGGACTCGTGCACCACCCGTACCCGTACATCCGGGTCCAGCAGCGCGATCCGTCGGCTGACGAACTCCCCGAGCGCGAGCTCCTGGAGCTCGGCCCGCTCCGACGCGCTGTCCAGCCGGGCCACCTCCAGCACGTCCTCGACCAGCGTGCGCATCGCCTGCGCCCGGTCCCGCACCAGCTCGGTGGGGCGGCCGGGCGGCAGCAACTCGGCCGCCGTCAGCAGACCGGTCACCGGCGTACGCAGCTCGTGCGCGATGTCCGCGGTGACCCGGCGCTCCGCCTCGATCCGCGCGTTCAGCGCGTCCGTCAGCGCGTCCACCGCGGCGGCCAGCTCATCGGTCTCGTCCTGGACGACCCCGCCGACGGCCTCCCGGACCCGTACATCCGTATTGCCCTGCGCGACCTTGCCCGCCGCGGCCGCCGCCTTGCGCAGCCGGCGCGACAGCTGCCCGCCGATCAGCACCCCCAGCGCACAGCCGCCGAACACCACCGAGACCGAGCCGATGATCAGCGCCCGGTCGAGATCGGCCATGATCGTGGAGGAACGGCCCGCGAACCGGGTGTGCAGCGAGAGCACATCGCCATGGCCGACCGGTACCGCCGCCCAGACGTCCGGCACCCCCTCGACGGACTCCTCGACATGGGTGGCCCGCCGGTTCCTGGTGGTCTCCGCGCGCAGGCTGCGCGGCATCGTCGGGTCGTTGAGCTTGGCGCCGAACCGGAGGTCGGCCTTCTTCGTCTTCGTGGCCTCGTACAGCAGCTGCGCGTACGTCAGCCGGTCCAGCTGGACCTCGCGGGCGTTCTCCAGCATCGAGACCCGGGCCGCGTTGTGCACGACGAAGCTGAGCGCCACCGCGGTCAGCGCGCCGACCGCCGCGATCGCGATGCTGATCTTCCAGCGGACTCCCGTCCGCAGGGCGGGCCGCTTCATGGCCGGAGTTTGTAGCCGAAGCCGCGGACCGTCTCGATCCGTTCCTGGCCGATCTTGGTGCGCAGCCGCTGCACATGGACGTCCACGACCCGGGTGTCACCGCCCCATCCGTAGTCCCATACCCGCTCCAGGAGTTTGTCGCGGGAGAGCACCGTGCCGGGCGCCGCGGAGAACTCCAGCAGCAGCCGCATCTCGGTCGGCGTCAGCGCCACCTGCTCACCGCCGCGGTGGACCGCCATGCCCTCGGTGTCGACCTCCAGATCACCGAAGACCAGCACCCCTCCCACCGGCTCCGGATCCGGCTCCCCGATCCCCGGCTGCCCGCCCGAGGCGTGGCCGAAGCGACGCAGCACGGCCCGGATCCGGGCGACCAGGACCGCCCCGTCGAAGGGCTTGGTGACGTAGTCGTCGGCGCCGGCCTCCAGGCCCAGCACCACGTCGATCGAGTCCGCGCGGGCGGACAGCATGATCACCGGCACCGTCGACTCGTCACGGATGCGACGGCAGAGGCTGACCCCGTCGAGCCCCGGCACCATCACGTCGAGGAGCGCGATGTCCGGGCGGTCGGCCCGGAACGCCTCAAGGCCGGACAGCCCGTCGGGCATGGCGGTCACCACGAAGCCGTCGCGCTCCAGCGCCAGCTGGGTGGCCTCGCGGATGACGTCGTCGTCCTCGACGAACAGGACGTGGGTCTCGGCCATCAGACTGCTCTCAGTTCCCCGCCGGACCGGCGTCCCCCGGAAGGGCCGCTCCACCGCTGCCGACGGCTCGGTTGAAGTCGTTGTGCACCCGGTCGTGCTCGTTGAAGCGACTGCCCGACCAGCGGTAGGTGATGACTTCCTCGCCGGAGGGATACGCGACCGAGTCCTTCTTCTCGTACACCTGGGTCGTCACCACCAGGTCACCGCGGTCGATGGTGCCGTAGACCGCGGGCTGCTCGATGGCGAACACGTTCTCGTACCGGCCGTCGCTCTGCGGCCGGTACACATAGGTGCCGACGCCCACCGAGTCGCCGCAGGTCATCACGTTGACCACGACATCGGGCGAGGAACCCCCGGTCATGGTGCCGTACGAGGTGTCCACCGGGTACGCGGAGCCGGTGCAGGGCTTCAGATCGGTTCTGACCCGCTCGCTGACCTTGGGGTCGTTCTTGAGCAGGGAGACGGGATCGATGCGCCCGGCGGGCTTCGCGGAGGAGGACGGCTCGTCGCTGGGCGTGACCTGGGCGACCGGCTGGGTGCCCGCCGGGCCCTCGTCACGGGTGCCGGTGCCCCCGGTCGAGCAGCTGACCACGAGCAGCCCGAAGGCGGCGAGGCCGACCAGGGTCGTGGCGCTCGCCGCCCAGCCGGTCAGGATCCGGCCACGTCGGACGGTGGCCGCGCGGCCACCGTCATCTCTTCCACCGCCACGGTCCCCACCGTCGCCGCTGGCTGTCAGGCCGCGCAACGCTCCCGCCCCCGTTCGTCCGTATGCCTGCCCACCCGCGCACGGGCCGGTGCCGGGGCACGGCCGGCCGGCCGGACCTGCTCCTCGCGGAGCCGGTCCTCCCTGCTCGCCGCCTCCCGGCTCTCCAGCTCCTGGCGCAGCCGTGCCAGCGCACGGTGCAGCGTGCTCTTCACCGTACCGGCAGACATGCCGAGCGCGGCGGCCGTCTCCTCGGTACTCATCTGCTCCCAGTGTCGCAGCACGACGACGCTGCGCTGCTTGGGAGCCAGGACGCCCAGCACGTCCATCAGCAGGGCGCGGTCGGCGCGCTGCTCGGTGCCGTCCTCGACGCTCGCGTCGGGAAGCTGCTCGGTGGGGACCTCGTCGAGCTTGCGGGCCCGCCACCACTCGGTGCGGGTGTTGATCATGACGCGGCGCAGGTAGGCATCGGCCAGCGACTTGTCGGCGATGCCGTCCCAGCGGCCGTACGTACGGACCAGGGCGGTCTGGAGCAGGTCCTGTGCGTCCACCGGGTCCGGGACCAGCCGTCGCGCGCTGCGCAGCAGCGCGTCGTGCCGAGTGCGTACGTAGTCCTCGAATGCGAGCACCTCGCCGTGCGCCATTCCAACCGCCTCCGTCCCCGTGGATCCCCGTGGTCCCGCCGCCAGCCATCGTTCGGTCGGGCTGACGGGAGAAGACGCTACGGAGCAGTTGTCACGGGGCTGTGCGGAGCAGCCATACGCCGACGCACGGCTGTCCATCGGTTGTGTAACAGCGGGGGAGCGGGTGCGTTCTCAGGTCAGGGGCAGCCGGTACTGCCCTCCGGCCAGGGGCTCGACCAGGCCGTCGGCGACCAGGCCGTCCAGCGCGCGGGCGCGCTGCACCGGTTCGTCCCAGACCGCGTCCAGCACCGACTGCGGCACCGGCGTCACGGCCTCGCGCAGCACGGCGAGCAGTCGGCCGCGCACCTGCCGGTCGGTCCCGGCGTAGGTCTGGCCGCGCCGCGGAGGCCCCTGGTGGGCGGGCTTCCCGGCCAGCCGCCAGGCGCACTGCCCGGAGATCGGGCACCGTGTGCAGTCCTCGTTCTTGGCGGTGCAGACGAGGGCCCCGAGCTCCATCGTCGCGGCGGCCCAGCGGGCGGCCCGCTCGTCCTCCTCGGGGAGCAGCGCGCGGGCGAGCTTGCGCTCGGCGGCGGTGGTCGCGTTCGGCGGGTACTGGATCCCGGACGCGGCCCGCGCGAACACCCGGCGGACGTTCGTGTCGAGCACCGCGTGGCGCTGCCCGTACGCGAACGAGGCCACCGCCGCCGCGGTGTACTCGCCGATCCCGGGCAGGGCGAGCAGCTGGGCGTGCTCGCTCGGTACGTCGCCGCCGTGCCGTTCCGTTATTGCCTGCGCCGCGCCGTGCAGGCGCAGTGCCCGGCGGGGGTAGCCGAGGCGGCCCCAGGCGCGGACCGCCTCGCCGGGCGGCTCGGCGGCCAGGTCGGCGGGGCGGGGCCAGCGGGCGAGCCACTGCTCGTACACCGGGAGGACTCGGTTCACGGGGGTCTGCTGCAGCATGAACTCGCTCACCATCACACCCCAGGCGCCCGCTTCGGGGCGGCGCCAGGGCAGATCGCGGGCGTGCTGGTCGAACCACCCGATCACGGGGGAATGGAGGGAGGTGGGGGGCGTCTGTGTCGCAGTCATGGCAGTCATCGCACCGACGATCCTGGCACGGAAGGACGGACGACGGTTCCGCGTACGGTGGTGTCGCTCCCGCCGGGGGCCCTTGGGGTGATAATGCCACCCGTCCGAGCCCCGGCGGTCCGGCAACCGGCCCAAGCGGGCTCCTCCGGCGTGAGCGGCGGCGTCAGTGCCGCTTGCCCCGTCGCCGGGAGCGGCGGGGAGGCACCGCGCCAGGCCCCGCGGCCCAGGCCGCCACGGGCGCCGCGCTGGTGCGCACGGTCCGGGCGAGCGACTGTGCCGGGCGGCGCAGTACGAGGACCACCACGGCCGAGACCACGGAGCCCAGCACCAGCCCGACCACCACGTCATGCGGGTAGTGCACGCCGACGAAGACCCGGGAGAAGGCCATCAGCAGCGCCATCGGCACGGTGAGCCAGGCCAGCCGGGGCCGGGAGATCGCCAGCGCGACCGCCGCCGCTCCGGCGATGGCGGAGTGGTTGCTGGGGAAGGACCAGTCCCCGGCCGGCGGGCAGGTCACCAGCGAGGCCGCCGCGCCCGCCACCGCCCGGCACGGCCGCTCCTCGTTGATCATCGACTTGAGCACCTCGCTGGCCACGTAGCCGAAGGCCGTAGCGACGGGCGCCAGCACCGCCAGCGCCAGGGCCCGGTCGTCCTGGTTCCGGGCGCGCCACCACCCGGTGATGAACAGGACGCCGAAGACCAGGAGCCCGAGCTCCGTCCATATCTCGGCCAGATGCTGCACCCATGACGGCATGTCATGTGCGAAGTCGGTGATGTCCCGGTAGAGCGGGGCCGTAACTGAACTATCCATGTGACAGAGGGTAGTGAATGAAACCGGGAGTTCATCCGGGCGTCGTCCGACGGCCAACTCGGGGGCTTCGTGGGGCGGATTCGGGCCGCCCGTGATGATGATCCGTAAAACTTGCCGCCCGGAGCGGCGGGTGGGGCGGGAGTCGGCGCCGATCTCTCGTAGAGTTTGAGCCGTGGGATCTTTGCGTAATCCGATCGGTCCGCTTCCCTCCACGATCTACTGGCGACGGAGGGCCGTAGCGGCGACGCTCGTTGCGCTGATCGCTCTGCTGATCGTATGGGCCGTCACCTCGGGCGGGGACGACGAGAAGAGCAAGGACGACGCCCGGCCCGCCGGATCGGCCCCCGCGCACGAGATCACCCCGGGCCCCGGCGGCTCCGGCCCGGCCATCACCCAACAGCCGGGCGGACGCGACGAGTCGGACGACTCCGGCGGCAACGGCTCCGGCGACGGCGACGGTACGGACGCGGGCCCCGGCAACGACGGCACGGGCGACGGCGGTACGGGGTCCGGCGGCGGAACGGGCGGCGGAGCGGGCGGCGCCGGTGGCGGCGGAACGGCCGGCCAGCAGGTCCCGGCCTCCTCCCCGCTCCCCGACTGCACCCCCGCGGCACTGCGGCTGAGCCTGAGCACCGAACTCAGCTACGGCCCCGGCAAGAAGCCGAGGTTCGAGCTGGTCGTCAAGAACACCTCGGCCACCACCTGCAAGGCCGACCTCGGCCCCAGGAGCGCGGTGCTCACCATCACCGAGGCCGGTGGCGACGACCACCAGGTGTGGTCCTCGCGGGACTGCCCGCGCGACGCGGCCGCCCTGCTGCTGAAGGTCCCGGCGGGCGGGACCGTCGTCCACACCGTGGAGTGGGACCGGAAGAAGAGCTCCCCGCACTGCGCGACACCGCCCGCGGGAACGGCCGCGCCGGGTACGTACCTCGTCGAGGCGAAGGCGCCGGGCGAGCCGGTGCAGCGCGCCTCGTTCGTTCTCGCGAAGGACTGAGCGGGCGGCCGGGGCGGGCCCCGGCAACACGGCGGGGCCCGGTCTCCCGGGCCCCGTCCGTCCGTACCGCGGTCGCTTCCGCGCTACACGTACCGTTCGAGGATCGACGACTCGGCCAGCCGGGACAGCCCCTCGCGCACGCTGCGGGCCCGCGCCTCGCCGACGCCGTCCACGGTCTGGAGGTCGTCCACGCTGGCGGCGAGCAGCTTCTGGAGACCGCCGAAGTGCTCCACCAGCCGGTCGATGATCGCTCCGGGCAGCCGCGGCACCTTCGCCAGCAGCCGGAAGCCGCGCGGCGAGACCGCCGAGTCCAGCGTCTCGGGCGAGCCGCTGTAGCCCAGCGCCCTTGCCACGACCGGGAGTTCGAGCAGCTCGGTGTGGGTGAGCGCGTCCAGCTCGGTCAGCGCCTCGGCGACCGTACGGGACCGCTTCGCGGTCGGCTCCGGCACGTAGTCGCGTACGACCAGCTCGCGCTCCGGCTCGACGCCCGCGATCAACTCGTCGAGCTGGAGCGAGAGAAGACGGCCGTCGGTGCCCAGCTCGACCACGTACTCCGCGATCTCGGTGGCGATCCTGCGGACCATCTCCAGCCGCTGCGCGACGGCCGTGACGTCCCGGACCGTCACCAGGTCCTCGATCTCCAGCGCGGAGAGCGTGCCCGCGACCTCGTCCAGCCGGAGCTTGTACCGCTCCAGGGTCGCGAGGGCCTGGTTGGCGCGGGAGAGGATCGCGGCGGACTCCTCCAGGACCCGGCGCTCCCCGTCCACGTAGAGCGCGATCAGGCGCATCGACTGGGAGACCGAGACGACCGGGAAATTGCACTGCTTGGAGACCCGGTCCGCCGTGCGGTGACGGGTGCCGGTCTCCTCGGTGGGGATGGAGGCGTCCGGCACCAGCTGCACACCGGCCCGCAGGATCTTGGTCATGTCCTTGTCGAGGATCAGCGCCCCGTCGAGCTTGGCCAGCTCGCGCAGGCGCGTCGCGGTGAACTCCACGTCCAGCACGAATCCGCCGGTGCACATCGACTCGACGGTCTTGTCCATGCCGAGCACGATCAGTCCACCGGTGTTGCCGCGGAGGATGCGCTCCAGGCCGTCCCGCAGCGCCATCCCGGGCGCCACGGCGCTCAGCGAGGCGCGCATCAGCGCCTCATTACCGGTGCCTTGGCCGGACTTTCCGGGCGATGCTGCCCGGTCGTTGGCTGCCACTGCACTCCTCCGGTCACAGGTTTGCGGTGCCCTTACGTCCCTCGTACCGTTCGTACGGACGGGCGAGACCAGGGCAAAGTCTACCGGCGTGCGCCCTCCTCCTGGGGGGCCTGTGCGCGAGACCGGCGCGGGAGGACTCTCAGCGCGTCGCCCATGTTGGCGACTTCTGTGACCTTCATACCGGCCGGGACCTTCCCCGGGTCGGTCGGAACCAGCGCGTGCGTGAAGCCCAGCCGGTGCGCCTCGGCCAGCCTGCGCTGGACCCCGGTCACCCTTCTGACTTCGCCCGCGAGACCCACCTCGCCGATCGCCACCAGGTTCTTCGGCAGGGGGGTGTCACTGGCCGCACTGGCCAGGGCCAGCGCGACCGCGAGGTCCGCGGCGGGCTCGGAGAGCTTCACCCCGCCGACCGTCGCGCTGTAGATGTCCCGCTTGCCCAGCGAGCTGATCCGGCCGCGCTGCTCCAGGACCGCGAGCATCATCGAGACCCGGGAGGTCTCCAGACCGGAGGTGGTGCGCCGGGGCGAGGGGATCTGGGAGTCGACCGTCAGCGCCTGCACCTCGGCGACGAGCGGCCGCTTGCCCTCCAGGGTGACGGTCAGACAGGTGCCGGGCACGGGCTCGTCGCGCCGGGTGAGGAAGAGCCCGGAGGGGTCGGCGAGGCCGGTGATCCCCTCGTCGTGCAGCTCGAAGCAGCCGACCTCGTCGGTCGCGCCGTACCTGTTCTTGACGCCCCGTACGAGCCGGAGGCGGGCATGGCGGTCGCCCTCGAAGGACAGCACCACGTCGACCAGGTGCTCCAGCAGGCGCGGACCCGCGATCGCCCCCTCCTTGGTGACGTGGCCGACCAGGAGCGTCGACATGCCGCGCTCCTTGGAGGCCCGGATGAGGGCCCCGGCGACCTCCCGGACCTGCGCCATGCCGCCCGGCGCCCCTTCGATCTCGGGCGACGCGACGGTCTGTACGGAGTCCAGGACGAGGAGCGAGGGCTTGACGGCGTCGAGATGACCGAGGACCGCGGAGAGGTCGGTCTCGGCGGCGAGGTACAGATGGTCGTCGATCGCCCGGATCCGGTCGGCGCGCAGCCGCACCTGGCTCGCGGACTCCTCGGCCGTGACGTAGAGCGTGCGGTGGTCCTCGCTCGCCGCCTTGGCGGCGACGTCCAGCAGCAGCGTCGACTTGCCGACGCCCGGCTCGCCCGCGAGGAGCACCACGGCGCCCGGCACGAGACCGCCGCCGAGCACCCGGTCCAGCTCGCCGACGCCGGTCGAGCGGGCGGTGGCCTGGCGGCTGTCGACCTGGCCGATGGGGAGCGCGGCGGTGCTGACCCGGCCGGCCGCGGTGGTCCGCACGGCGGGGGAGCCGCCGAACTCCTCGACCGTGCCCCACGCCTGGCACTCGGGGCAGCGGCCGAGCCACTTGGCGGTGGTCCAGCCGCACTCGGTGCAGCGGTAGGACGGCCGGTCCTTCGCGGTTTTCGTACGGGCAGCCATGGCGCAACCGTATAGGTGGGGTACGACAACGCCGCCGGGCACGGGGGACGACGGCGCACGGCGGCGGGCGCACGGCGGCGGCGCGCGCCCCCGGGTTGCTGGGGCACGCGCCCTCCGATGGCCGGGGCGGCCGCCCTCGATGGGCCGGGCAGCCGCCGGAATCCAGGATTCCTGTCCCCTTTTGAGGGATACGTTCACCCGTAAGGGTTAAAAGTGCCGAAGAGGAGCTAAAGGTGTGCCCTGCGCTGCCTACGGTCGCAAGGTGACGAGCAGCGGTCTGGAGCCCCCCACGCACACCACCGGCGCACACCGGGAGCGGCACGGTGCGCCCCGTCTCGCGACGCACCCTTCGCCGCATCGGCCACCGGCCCGTTACGAGCCGCATCTTGACGGCCTGTTCACCTACTGCCTCTCGGTGCTCTGCGACCACGAGACCGCCGTCGAGGCGCTCGGCGGTGTGCTCGCGATCGCGGAACGGCAGGGCGGCCGGTGCCCGGAGGGCCAGGAGGAACGTAAATCCTGGCTGTACGCGCTGGCCAGGTGGGTGTGCATGCGCAAGCTCGCCGAGCAGAAACAGGGGCTCCAGGCGCACCGGCACAAGGCCGGGAAGCAGCCGGGGAGGCTCGCCTCGAAGCAGGCGTCGGCGTCGAAGGCGTCGAAGCCGTCGACGTACTCGAAGCCGTCGACGTACTCGAAGCTGTCGAAGCCGTCGAAACCCTCCAAGCCGTCCATGACCTCGAAGTCCTCGAAGCCGTCGAACCCCTCGAAGCCGTCGAACCCCGCGATCTCCTCGAATCAGGAGATGAAGCGGGTGGGCGGGCCGCCGGGCCAGCAGCCGGGTGCCACAGCCGCCCAGGGGGCGCGCGCGGGATGCCGTACGCCCCCGGCGGCCGCGAAGACCCCCGCCACCACCGCGTGCACACCGGGCGGCGCCCCTCTCGGCCCCGTCCACGCCCCCGAGGCCGACGCCGCCGAGGCGCACCGCCGCGAACTCGCCCGGCTGGCCTGGCCCGAGGCCGCGGGCACCACCCCCGAGCAGCGCGAAGCACTCGAACTCGCCGTGCGCCACCGCCTCGCCCCGCGCGCCGTCGCCGCCGTCCTGGGCCTCGACGTGGTGGCCGCCCGCGAGCTCCTGGCCACCGCGGCCTGCGAGGTGGAACGCACCCGCGCCGCCCTCGCCGTCGTCGAGACCGGCAACTGCCCCACCGTCGCCCGGCTCACCGGCGAACACCGGGTCCTGCTCTCCGCCGCGCTGCGCCGCGAACTCGTCCGCCACGTCGACGACTGCCCCCGCTGCCGCCGGGCCGCCGAACGGGCCGGCGCCCAGGGCCCGTGGCCCGGCGCCGCCGTCACCCAGGCCGCCGGGCTGCCGGTCGTCGAGGCGCCCCGGCCCTCGGCGTACGTCGCGATGGTCCGCGCCCAGCGCACCCGCTCCGGCGGCCCCCGCTTCGACCGGGCGGGCTTCCCCCTGGACCCGAAGGACCACGCCGCGCGCCGGGACCGGCTGCGGGCCAGGGTCGTGACGACGACGGTGGTGGCGACGGTCGTGGCCGCCCCGGTGATCGCGCTGTGGACCGCCTACCGCGGCGCCCCGCTGACCGGCGAGGGCCACGAGGGAGCGTCGGTCACCGCCACCGAGACGGACGGCCGGCACGGTTCCGGGGACGGCTCGGACGGCCCCTACGAGAACGCGGGCAATGCCCGCCCCCAGCCCGGCGCCCGCTTCGAGGACGGCCGCGCCCCGGACGTCTCGGCGGAGGTGATCAGCGCGGGCCACGGCGCCGGCGGGCTCACCGTCGAGGCCCGTTCGTCCGCGGGCACGACCCTGATCCGGCTGACCGCGTCGGGCGGCGCACCGGTCGCCTGGTCGGCCCGCGCGGATGTGTCCTGGGTCCGGCTGAGCCGCCCCTCGGGCACGCTCGCCGCGGGCGAGAGCGTGACGCTGCACGTCCTCGTGGACCACCGGCGGCAACCGGCCGGGCCGTGGAGCGCGCGCATCGCCCTCGCCCCCTCGGGTTCGGCGGTGGTGATCCGGGGCCGGGGGCCGGTGGCCCCGCCCGTCGGCCCGGTCCACCCGGCCGACCCCTCCACCGGCCCCGGGCCCTCGGATCCGCCCGCGTCCTCGCCGGACCCCACGCCGACGGCGGGCCCGACCTCCGGCCCCGGTGACCCGACACCGTCGCCGACGGCCCCGGACCCCACCGGCCACCCCTCGCCGTCCCCGGACCCGTCCGCCTCCACGACCCCGACCGACCCGGGCCCGAACCAGCGGCGCTGAGACGGGGCGCTGAGACGGGGCGCTGAGACGGGGCGCTGAGACGGGGCGGGGCACGCCGCCCGACCCGTCTCACCGAACCAGCCGCTCCCGTCACGCCGAACGGACCGCTCCTGTCAGGCCGGGTCGACCGCCCCGTCACGCCGGGCGGACCGCTCCCGTAGCACCGAACCAGCCGCTCCCGTTACGCCGGGTCGACTGCCCCATTACACCGGGTCGACCGTCCCGTCACGCCGGGTCGACCGCTTCCGTCACGCCGGGTCGACCGCTTCCGTCACGCCGGGTCGACCGCTTCCGTCACGCCGGGTCGACCACCCTCGTCACGCCGGATCGCCCGACCCGTCTCACCGAACCAGCCGCTCCCGTCACGCCGAACGGACCGCTCCCGTCACGGGCGTCGACCACCCCGTCACACGGAGTCGGCCGCCCTGTCACACGGAGTCGGCCGCTCCGTCACGCCGGGTCCCCCGCTCCCGTCACACCGAACGGACCGCCCCCGTCACGCCGGGGCGACCGGATCCGCCGGGTGCGGGGCCATCGGCAGCAGCGAGGCGAGCCGCTGCTCACACAGTTCGGCGAGCCGCTCGTACGCCTCCTCGCCCATCATCTCGGTGAGCTCGGGCCGGTAGGAGACGTACACCGGCTCCCCGGCCCCGTGCGCCGAGGTCGCCGAAGTGCACCACCAGTGCAGATCGTGACCGCCGGGGCCCCAGCCCCTGCGGTCGTACTCGCCGATCGACACCTGGAGCACCCGTGTGTCGTCGGGCCGGTCGATCCAGTCGTACGTGCGCCGGATCGGCAGCTGCCAGCAGACGTCCGGCTTGGTCTCCAGGGGCTCCTTGCCCTCCCGCAGCGCCAGGATGTGCAGGGAGCAGCCCGCGCCCGCCGCGAACCCGGGCCGGTTCTGGAAGATGCACGAGCCCTTCCAGCGCCGTGTCTGGCGTTCTCCGTCGTCGTCGACCTCGACCCAGCCCGTCCCGGTACCGACGTCGTGGAACTGCCACAGCTCGGGGGTCAGCCGCGCGACATGCTCCGACACCCGCTTCTCGTCGTCCTCGTCCGAGAAGTGCGCCCCCAGCGTGCAGCATCCGTCGTCGGCGCGGCCCGCCTGGATGCCCTGGCAGCCGCTGCCGAAGATGCAGGTCCACCGGGAGGTCAGCCAGGTCAGGTCGCAGCGGAAGATCTGTTCGTCGTCCGCGGGATCCGGGAATTCGACCCAGGCGCGCGCGAAGTCGATCCCCTTCTCGTCCCCCGCCTCGTCCTCGGACCGGACCGGTCCGTTCACTTCCTGTCGCGGCATCTCCTGCTTCGTTCTCTGTTTCTTCGTGTTTTTGCCCGGCTTCGCCTTTTTCGTCTTTGGCACGCGCCAAGAGTAAGGCTGAGGTCCCGGTAGCGTTCCTGCCATGAGACTCGGAGTCCTCGACGTGGGTTCGAACACGGTGCACCTGCTGGTGGTGGACGCGCACCCCGGCGCGCGCCCGCTGCCCGCGCACTCGCACAAGGCGGAGCTCCGCCTGGCCGAACTTCTCGACGAGGACGGGGCGATCGGGCCCGAGGGCGTGGACCGGCTCGTGGCGACGATCACCGGCGCGCTCCAGGCCGCCGAGGACAAGGGGTGCGAGGACGTCCTTCCGTTCGCCACCTCCGCGGTGCGGGAGGCGAGCAACGCCGACCGGGTGCTGGCCCGGGTGCGCGACGAGACCGGCATCGACCTCGCCGTCCTCAGCGGCGCCGAGGAGGCCCGGCTCACCTTCCTCGCCGCGCGCCGCTGGTTCGGCTGGTCGTCGGGGCGGCTGCTGGTCCTGGACATCGGCGGCGGTTCGCTGGAGATCGCGTACGGCATGGACGAGGAGCCGGACGCCGCGGTGTCGCTGCCGCTCGGGGCCGGTCGGCTCACCGCCGGGTGGCTGCCGGGCGACCCGGCGGACCCGGCCGAGGTGAAGGCGCTGCGCCGCCACGTCCGGGCCAGCATCGCCCGGAGCGTCGGGGAGTTCACCCGCCTCGGCCGCCCGGACCACGTCGTGGCCACGTCCAAGACCTTCAAGCAGCTCGCCAGGATCGCGGGCGCCGCGCGCTCCGCCGAGGGCCTGTACGTGCAGCGCGGCCTCACCCGCAAGGCGCTGGAGGAGTGGGTGCCGAAGCTGGCGGCGATGACCGTCGACCAGCGCGGCGAGCTGCCCGGTGTCTCCGAGGGCCGGGCCGCGCAGCTGCTCGCCGGGGCGCTGGTCGCGGAGGGGGCCATGGACCTCTTCGGGGTCGAGGAGCTGGAGATCTGCCCCTGGGCGCTGCGCGAGGGCGTCATCCTGCGCCGTCTGGACCACCTGCCCGCGGAGCGGGCCGCGCTGGGCTGAGCGGGTGCGGGGGCAGGTGCGGGGCGGGTGCGGAACGGCCCCGGGTGGCCGGAAGCCCGTCATGGCCCTGCTCACTTTCCGCCGGGACCCCTCGGCTCCGTGTACCACTGCCCGTACGCTGTCCCAGTGGCAGAACCAGTGGTGCGCATCCCGGATGCGAAGGTCGCCCTGTCGACGGCTTCGGTCTACCCGGAGTCGACCGCGACGGCCTTCGAGATCGCCGCGCGTCTTGGTTACGACGGTGTCGAGGTCATGGTGTGGACCGACCCCGTCAGCCAGGACATCGAGGCACTGCGACGGCTCTCCGACTACCACCAGGTGCCGATCCTCGCCGTCCACGCGCCCTGTCTGCTGATCACCCAGCGCGTCTGGTCCACCGATCCCTGGGTGAAGCTCCAGCGGGCCCGCGCCGCCGCGGAGAAGCTCGGGGCGACGACCGTGGTCGTCCATCCGCCGTTCCGTTGGCAGCGCAACTACGCGCGCGACTTCGTCACCGGGATCTGGCGCATGGCGGGCGAGACCGATGTGCGGTTCGCCGTCGAGAACATGTACCCCTGGCGCTACCGGGACCGCGAGATGCTCGCCTACGCCCCCGACTGGGACGTCACGCACGACGACTACCGCCACTTCACCGTGGACCTCTCGCACACCGCGACGGCCCGCACCGACGGCATGGCGATGGTCGAGCGGATGGGCGACCGGCTCGCCCATGTCCACCTCGCCGACGGCAAGGGCTCCAACAAGGACGAGCACCTGGTTCCCGGCCGCGGCGACCAGCCCTGCGCCGAGCTCCTGGAGCGTCTGGCCCGTACCGGTTTCGACGGCCATGTCGTCATCGAGGTCAATACCCGCCGCGCCATGTCGACCGCCGAACGCGAGG
The DNA here is from genome assembly GCF_042799335.1 of Streptomyces sp. NPDC057697. NCBI lineage: Bacteria > Bacillati > Actinomycetota > Actinomycetes > Kitasatosporales > Streptomycetaceae > Streptomyces > Streptomyces sp. NPDC057697. Next base: position 777,162 of record NZ_JBHVJA010000003.1, read on the forward strand.
CCGACCTCGCGGAGGCGCTGGCCTTCACCCGGCTCCATCTGGCATCGTCCCCGACCCGGGCGCCCCGCCCCTGACGGCCGCCCCCGCGTGCCCCGACCGCTTCACCACCGGCTCCGCCGGGCACCGGACCGCTTCACCACCGGCCCCGCCGGGCACCGGACCGGTCGGCTCCGCCCCTCTCCGGGCGCGGCTGCCGCTCCCGTACCGCCGCCCATCCACCGAGCACGTCATCCCGCATTTCGGACACTGTGTCCAGATCTTGGAGTCGGAGGCGTACGCTCGGAGGCAGTCTTTAACGTCGAAGGAGCGAGAGACGATGCCCCAGCTGAGGTCCCGCACTGTCACTCACGGCCGCAACATGGCGGGCGCCCGCGCCCTCATGCGGGCCTCGGGCGTAGCGAGCGAGGACATCGGCAAGCCGATCATCGCGGTCGCCAACTCCTTCACCGAGTTCGTTCCCGGCCACACCCACCTGGCCCCGGTCGGCCGGATCGTCTCCGACGCCATCAAGGCCGCGGGCGCCGTGCCCCGCGAGTTCAACACCATCGCCGTCGACGACGGCATCGCGATGGGCCACGCCGGGATGCTCTACAGCCTCCCCTCCCGCGACCTGATCGCCGACTCCGTCGAGTACATGGTCGAGGCGCACTGCGCGGACGCGCTGATCTGCATCTCCAACTGCGACAAGATCACCCCCGGCATGCTGATGGCCGCGATGCGCCTCAACATCCCGACGGTCTTCGTCTCCGGCGGCCCGATGGAGGCCGGCAAGGCCACCCTCGTCGACGGCACGGTCCGCAAGCTCGACCTGATCAACGCGATCAGCGACGCGGTCAACGAGAACATCTCGGACGAGGACATCCTCCGCATCGAGGAGAACGCCTGTCCCACCTGCGGCAGCTGTTCCGGCATGTTCACCGCCAACTCGATGAACTGCCTGACCGAGGTCCTCGGCCTCTCCCTCCCCGGCAACGGCTCCGTCCTCGCCACGCACACCGCCCGCAAGGCGCTGTACGAGGAGGCCGGCCGCACGGTCGTCGAGATCACCCGCCGCTACTACGAGCAGGACGACGCCTCGGTCCTGCCCCGTTCCATCGGCACCCGGGCCGCGTTCGACAACGCCATGGCGCTCGACATCGCGATGGGCGGCTCCACCAACACGATCCTGCACCTGCTGGCCGCCGCCCAGGAGGCCGAGCTGGCGTACGACCTCGACGACATCAACGAGGTCTCGCGCCGGGTCCCCTGCCTCTCGAAGGTCGCGCCCAACGTGGCCCCCGGCGGCACGTACTACATGGAGGACGTCCACCGGGCCGGCGGCATCCCCGCCATCCTCGGTGAGCTGCACCGCGGCGGCCTGCTCGACGAGGACGTGCACGCGGTCCACTCCGACTCCCTCGCCGAGTGGCTGAAGAACTGGGACGTCCGCGGTGGCTCCCCGTCCCCGGAGGCCGTCGAGCTGTGGCACGCGGCGCCCGGATGCGTCCGCTCCGCGACCGCCTTCTCGCAGTCCGAGCGCTGGGACACCCTCGACCTGGACGCGGCCGGCGGCTGCATCCGCGACCTGGCGCACGCCTACTCCAAGGACGGCGGCCTGGCGGTCCTCAAGGGGAACCTCGCCGTGGACGGCTGCGTCGTGAAGACGGCGGGCGTCGACGAGTCGATCTGGACGTTCGAGGGCCCGGCGGTCGTCTGCGAGTCGCAGGAGGAGGCCGTCGACAAGATCCTCCGCAAGGAGATCAAGGAGGGCGACGTCGTCGTCATCCGTTACGAGGGCCCGCGCGGCGGCCCCGGCATGCAGGAGATGCTGTACCCGACCTCCTTCCTCAAGGGCCGCGGCCTCGGCAAGGCCTGCGCCCTGGTGACCGACGGCCGCTTCTCCGGCGGTACGTCGGGCCTGTCCATCGGCCACGCGTCGCCGGAGGCCGCATCGGGCGGCACGATCGCGCTGGTCGAGGACGGCGACCGGATCAGGATCGACATCCCGAGCCGGTCGATCGAGCTCCTCGTCCCCGAGACCGAGCTGGCCGGACGCCGCGAGGCGCTGAACGGCGTCTACGCGCCGAAGAACCGCGAGCGCAAGGTCTCGGCGGCGCTGCGGGCCTACGCGGCGATGGCGACGAGCGCGGACCGGGGCGCGGTGCGCGACGTCTCCAAGCTCGGCTGACCACCGCCCTACCGCACCGACCCGCCCGGAGCGGCCCCTGGCGCTGTTCCGGTAGGCGATGGCGCTGCTCCGGCGGGCGACGGCTCAGCTTCGGTGGGCGACCCCACGCGGTCCGGCGGACGTCGGCGCTGCTCCGGTAGGCGTCGGCGCTGCTCCGGCGGGCGACGGCTCGGCTCTGACGGGCGACCCCGCGCGGTCCGGCGGACGGCGGCGCTGTTCCGGGGACTGCCGTTCAGCTTCGGTGGGCGACCCCGCGCAGTCCGGCGGACGTCGGCGCTGCTCCGGCGGGCGTCGGCTCAGCTTCGGCGGGCGACCCCGCGCGGTCCGGCGGACGGCGGCGCTGTTCCGGGGACTGCCGTTCAGTTCCGGCGGGCGACCCCGCGCAGTCCGGCGGGCGACAGCGCTGCTCCAGCAGGCGGCGGCGCTGCTCCGGCGGATATCCGTTCAGCTCCGGCGGACGCCCGCGCCGTTCCACCGAGCGGAGCGGCTGAACGACGACGCACGACCCCGCCCGCTCTCACCAGCGTGCGGGGTCTCGTCCGTCCACGGCGAAGACGGACCCGTCGGGTGCCGTGCCGAAGACGGTCCGCCCGGCGGCGACCGGGGCGGGCAGTGCCGAGGAGTAGGTGAGCCGCCCGTTCCGCAGCCGGGGGCTCGTCTGCCCCAGCAGCTTTCCGTGCTCGGTGTCCACGGCCAGCAGCCGCCCGTCCGCCGCCGAGAAGTACAGCCGGTCCCCGGCGGCGAGGACGGGCGCGGACGTCCGTCCGGCGGCGGTCTCCAGCTGCCAGCGCACCGTCCTGCCGCCGCCCGGCCGGATGTCGGCGGCGACCAGCCTCCCGCCGTGCGCCAGCAGATAGGCGGTGTCCCCGCCCACCACGACCTCCGGTTCGTTCATCCGGAACGGCAGGTCCAGCCGTACGGCCCGGCGCGAGCCCGGTTCGTAGCGGACGAGCCCGATGGTCTGGGCGTCCCCGTTCATGGCGGTCAGCACGAGCGCACCGTCAGAGGTGCCCACCGGAGTCAGCATCCCGTCCAGCCGGCGCTGCCACGCCGTGTGCCCCGTCGCGGCCTCGACGGCCGTGACCAGGGTGGTGGACCCGTAGGCCGAGTGCTCGAACGCGTAGGCCAGCCCGCTGCGGCCGTCGTACAGCGCGTAGTCCGGACGCTGGTGCCCGGCGAGCCGGTGGCGCCACAGGGACACCCCGGTCGCGGAGTCGAGCGCCTCGGTCGTGCCGTCCTCGGCGACCAGCAGCAGGGTGTCACCCGCGTCGAAGGGGACGCCCAGATACGGGGAGAGGTCCGCGTCCCAGACCTGTTCGCCCTGGGCGGGGTCGTACGCCCGGAGCTTCCCGCCCGGCACCGCCGTGTGGACCAGGCCCCCGGAGACCGACACCACGCCGACCGAGGGGCCGCCTCCCGGGGCGCTGCGCGACCACAGCACCCGCCCGTCCGCGGGGTCCAGCCGGCTGACCCCGGCCCCGCCCGCGGCGCAGTACAGCCCCGGCGACCGCCCCGATGCCCGCTCGCCGGAACCACCCCCGGACTCCTCCTCGGAGCCGCCTTCGGAACCCTCCCCGGAGACCTCCGCCGGGGAGCAGACCGGCGTCGCGCTGCCGGTGGTCCGCAACGGCGTCCGCCACGGGGAGAACGACTCCGCCGCACCCAGCGCCGCCTCCGCCTCCCCCGCCCCGTCCGCCCCGCCGGAGCCGCCGGGGCCGAGCCCCGCGCCCACGGCCCACACCCCGCCGGCCCCCATGACCAGCAGCGCCGCGGTGGCCGCCAGCCACCGCCGCTTGCCGCCACCGGTCGCCTTGCCGCTCAGAACCCTGCCGTCGGCCTCGTTCCGGGTCCCGTGCCGGCCCTTGTCCCCGGCCTTGTCCCGTCCGGCCGCGCCCCGGCCCGCGTGCGTGACCGCCTCGGCACCCCCGCCGTCCTCACCCCTCCCGTCCTCACCCCTCCCGTCCGCACCACTGCCGTCCGTACCACTGCCGTCGTCCTCGGAACCGTCCGCGACCCGCCGTCGCTGCGACGGTATGAACGCGGCGGCCTCGTACGAGGGCGGGCGCAGCGCAGCCATGATCTCGTCCGGGGTGGGCCGCCCGGCGGGGTCCTTCGTCAGGCACCGCCCGATCAGAGGAGCCAGGTCCTCGGGCACCCCCGCCAGATCGGCCTCGTCGTGCACGACCTGATAGGCCACGATGTACGGGCTGCCCGAGTCGAAGGGCCCCCGGCCGGTCGCCGCATGGACGAGCACGGCCCCCAGCGCGAACACGTCGGCCGCGGGACCGACCTCGCGCGGCCGCTGGAACTGCTCGGGCGCCATGTACGGCGGCGAACCGATCAGCTTGCCCGTCTCGGTGCGCAGATCGCTGTCGTACGGGCGGGAGATCCCGAAGTCGATGACCTTGGGCCCGGAGTCGGAGAGCAGCACATTGCTCGGCTTGAGGTCGCGGTGGATCACCCCGGCCCGATGGATGTCGCGCAGCGCCTCGGCGAGCCCGGCCGTCAGCCTGCGCAGCTCGGCGGGGGCCATCGGACCGTTCCGCTTCACCTGGTCGGCGAGCGTCGGGCCGGGCACGTGCAGAGTGGCCATCCACGGCCGTACGGCATCCGGATCGGCGTCGACGACCGGCGCGGTGAAGGCGCCGCTGACCCGCCGGGCCGCCCCGACCTCCTGCCGGAAACGCGCCCTGAACTCGGGGTCCGAGGCGTACTGCTGGTGCACCACCTTGACGGCGAGCCGCAGCCCGGAGGCGGAGCGGGCCAGGTGCACGACACCCATGCCGCCCGCGCCGAGACGTGCCTCAAGACGGTACTGCCCGGCGTACTCCGGATGCTCCGCTTCCGGACTGGCTCCGGTACCTCGCAGCGGCGGCATCGCCCACCCCCGTGTGTTCGTCCGCAAGCGCGACGCACGGAGCCTAGTCGATGGTGCGTGCGATACGGATGGGGCTTGTAGCCTGCGCGTCGTACACGCCGTACACACCATCTCTCGACGGGGGAGGGCCTCATGGCCATGGAAGAGCAGACCGAGAGCACGACCGTCGTGGCCGACGCCGGCGAGGACGTGGCGACGCTCGCGGGGAGCGACGACGTCACCCGGTACCCGATCGCGCCCGGCTACCGCGTCAACGTCCGTACGGGACCGGGCACCAAGTACGGGATCGTCCGGACGCTCCCGTACGGGATGAAGGTCCCGGTCTACTGCCAGAAGCCGGGGGAGCGGGTCACCGGCCCGTACGGCACCTCGAACATCTGGGACAACATCGCCAACGGCCAGTTCGTGTCGGACGCCTACGTCCACACGGGCAGCGACGGCTACATCGCGCCGCGCTGCGACTGACTGACCGGTAGGGCGTACGGCGCACGGGACGGCGCCCGGAAGCGCGTGCGGGACCGCGCCCGGAAGCGCGTACGGAAGCACGTGCGGGACGGCGCCCGGAAACCCGACCGCCGCGTCCCGGACCGTGGCCGCCGGGGATAATCGACTTCGTGAGCGAGAACAGCGAAGCCCCCGGCACCGGTGCCGCGCCCGGTTCCACCACGCCCGGCCCGCAGCCCGAGCCCCTGCGCTTCTTCGGTACGACCTGGGTCGACCACAGCGGGGGCTACGGGCTGCGCCGCGTCGGCGCCTCGGTCGGCTCCCTGGCCGCCGCGGTCGCCGCCTGCTTCGTGCTCCGCTTCGCTTACCAGGGGCTGGAGATCGCCGACGTCGGCAGCTTCGTCGGCATCCTGGTCGTGCTGATGTTCGCGATCTGTAGCGCCATCGCCTTCCGCAAGACCTGGGAAGGGTTCAGCCGCCGCCCCGCCGATCCGGCCCGCGAGGCCAATCTGCGCGGTCTCAAGACGATCGGCTTCGTCGGCTCGCTGATCGCCTACTTCCTCCGTACGTTCCGGGAGGCGCCGGGCGAGCAACTGCACCGCACGGAGTACGAGACGGCCCTGGCCCGCTACGAGAAGCGCCGCTCGGCCCGCACCGGGAACCCGGCGGCCCGTAAGCCCGGCAAGGGCAAGCGCCCCAAGCGCAAGTAACCCGCCCCGAGCGGAAGCCCCGTACGCCCCGGCGCACACCCCCCACTGCATCCGCCCCCCGGGAACACCGCGGACACCACGGACACCACGGCACCGTGCGCCCCGGCGCACGAACCGCCGGATCCGCTTCCACCGGGATGGCGCGGGCGCCGTGCGTACCGGCGCACGGCTCGCCGAGCCCGCCGGCGCGGGGAGGAAGAGCGGAATTCGCCCGCCCAGCGCACAGGCACCGGCGCGAAAGCACCAGCGCACGCCCTGGCGGCCCGAGCGGGCCGGACAGGCCGGACAGGCCGGACAGGCCGGACAGGCCGGGCAGGCCGGGCAGGCCGAGTGGGCCGAGTGGGCCGAGCGGGCCGAGCGGGCACGCGGCGAAAGGCCCATCGCATCCGCGCCGCAGACCCCGGCGGACTGCGCGGGCACGCCGTGAAAGCACCAGCGCGGGCGCCCGAGAGCGCGCCACGATAGCCCCATGTCTCCCGCTGACGCTGACTCCGATGCGCCCCGCACACCACCCCCGCCCGGCGAACGCTCCCCCCGCGCGCTCCCTCGCCACATCGACCCCTCCCACAGGCCCTCCTCCCACACCCCCTCCTCCCACACCCCCTCCTCCCACACCCCCTCCTCCCGCGCGCTCTCCTTCGACCGTGCGGCCGCCCAGTACGCCGCAGCGCGCCCCGGCTACCCGCCCGCGCTCCTCGACGCCGTCGAGGAACTGCTCCGCCGCCCCCTGACCGGCGCCCGCGTCGTCGATGTCGGCGCCGGCACGGGCATCGCCACCCGGCTGCTCCACGAGCGCGGCGCCCACGTCGTCGCCGTCGAACCGGGCGCCGGGATGGCGGAGGAGCTCCACCGCTCGCTCCCGCACGTGCCCGTCGTACGCGGTGACGGCAACCGCCTCCCCCTCGCCACCGCGTCGGCCGACCTGATCACATACGCCCAGGCCTGGCACTGGACGGACCCGTCCCGCGCCGCCCCGGAGGCACGACGCGTCCTCCGGCCCGGAGGAGCGCTCGCGCTCTGGTGGAACGTCTCGGACCACTCGGTCCCTTGGATCGCCGAGCAGGACGCCCGCCTACGCCGCTTCCTCGGGTCCGGCGATTCCGCCCACGGTTCGCCCGTCCGCTCCCGCGACCTGCCTTCCGGACTCGACTTCGTACACCGCCGGGTGCCCTGGACCCGGCGGGTCTCCGTCGACACGCACCTCGCCAACCTCGGCAGCCACTCCGCCTTCCTCGTCCTGGGCGCGGAGCCGACACGGGGCTTCCTCGCCGAGGAGCGCGACCGGCTCGCGGAGCTCTTCCCGGACGGCACGGTCGAGGAGAGCTACACGGTCGACCTGAACATGGCGATCAGCCCCGGTCCGCCCCCGCCCACCCCCTGACCCGCGGCCCCGGCCTCCGGCACAGGCCCCACCCCTGACCTGGGCGGCCCCGGCCTCCGCACAGGCCCCGCCCGCACACGCACCACCCGGCAGGGGCGGTGCGAGGATGGCGCACACGCGCACCGAGAACCGTCAGCACCGCCCGGAGGGTGAACCACATGACCCAGACAGTCGCAGTCCTCGGCACCGGCAAGATCGGCGAGGCCCTGCTCAGCGGCATGATCCGGGCGGGCTGGCGCCCGGCGAACCTGCTGGTCACCACCCGCCGCGCCGAGCGCGCCGAGGAACTCCACCAGCGCTACGGCGTCGACTCCGTCAGCAACGCCGAGGCCGCCGGACGCGCCGACATCCTCATCCTCGCGGTCAAGCCCCAGGACATGGGCCGGCTCCTCGACGAACTCGCCGGGCATCTCACCCCCGACCGCCTGGTCATCAGCGCGGCCGCGGGCATCACGACCTCCTTCATCGAGGAACGCCTCGCCGCGAACACCCCGGTCGTGCGCGTCATGCCGAACACCCCCGTCCTCGTCGACGAGGGCATGTCCGTCATCTCGGCGGGCAGTCACGCCACCACCGACCACCTCGCCGCCGCGGAGGCGATCTTCGGCGGCGTCGGCAAGACCCTCCGCGTCCCGGAGTCCCAGCAGGACGCGGCGACCGCCCTGTCCGGATCGGGCCCCGCGTACTTCTACTTCCTCGTCGAGGCGATGACCGACGCGGGCATCCTGCTCGGCCTGCCCCGGGCCCAGGCGCACGAACTGATCGTCCAGGCCGCCATCGGCGCCGCCGTGATGCTCCGCGACAGCGGCGAACACCCCGTCAAGCTGCGCGAAGCCGTCACCAGCCCGGCGGGCACCACCATCAGCGCCATCCGCGAGCTGGAGAACCACGGCGTACGCGCGGCTCTCATCGCCGCCCTCGAAGCCGCCCGCGACCGCAGCCGCGAGCTCGCCTCCGGCAACGGCTGACCCCGGGGACCGCGGGACGGCCGTTACGCCACGGCCGCGATCAGCTCCGCGCTGCGCACCACCTTCGCGAACCCACCGCCGTGCAGCGACACGGCGGTGGCCCGCGCCAGCTCGTCCGCGCTCTGCGTCCATCCCCACGGCCCGGTCAGGTCGAAGGTGTGCGTCGCGTCCAGCGGCACGAACACCTCGTACCCGAGGTTCCCGCCCATCCGCGCCGTCGTCTCGACGCACATGTTGGTCTGGATCCCGGCCACCACGAACTGCCGGATCCCGCTCCGGTCCAGCCACTCCTTGAGGTCCGGCGTCCCGTAGAACGCGGAGTTCACGCTCTTCGTCAGCAACAGCTCGGGCCCACCGCCCGTGCCGCGCCGCTCCTCCACGTACCCCTTGAAGCCGTTCCCGGGCTGCCCCGCCCGCAGCGGCGACCCCGGCACGCGCGAGTCATGCCGTACGAACACCACGGGCCGCCCGCTCGCCTGCCAGGCGTCGATCAGCCCCGCGATGTTCCGGTCCGCCCCGGGATTGTTCCGCGGCCCCCAGAACGACTCCTCCTCGAAGCCCTTCTGCACATCCACCACGATCAGCGCCGCGTTCCCTGTGATCTCCATACGAACGATCCTGGCGCGCCGGGGACCCCGAGGCCCAGAGGTCAAAAAGCCATCGACCGATGCTTTACTGCCACGATGGAGACCTCCCGGGACCCCGCTTCCGCTCCCCCTCGCATCGCCCTCGTCGCCTTCCCCGGCATCCGCGCCTTCGACGTCTCGGTCATCACCGAGGTCTGGGGCGTCGACCGCACCGACCGCGGCGTACCGCCCTTCGAACTGCGCCGCACCGCCGCCGCACCCGCCCCCATCGCCCTGCGCGGCGGTCTCTCCCTCACCCCCGACCGCACCCTCGCCTGGCTGGCCCGCGCTGATCTGATCGTCGTCCCCGGCCTCGACGGCGATCCGGCCCCGGCCCCGGCCCCCGCCCCGGTCCTCGAAGCCCTCCGCCGCGCCCACACCCGAGCCACCCCGATCGCGTCCCTGTGCGGCGGGGCCTTCACGCTCGCCCAGGCGGGCCTCCTGGACGGCCGCCGCGCGGTCACCCACTGGAACCTCGCCGACCTCCTCCGCACCCGGTACCCCCGGGTGCGGGTCACCCAGGACGCCCTCTTCCTCCACGACGACAACATCTGGACGTCCGCGGGCACGGCGGCCGGCATCGACCTCTGCCTCCACCTCGTCCGTACGGCCCATGGCGCCGAGGCCGCGGCGACGATCGCCCGCTCGATGGTCACGGCCCCGTTCCGCACGGGCACCCAGGCCCAGTTCATCGAGCACCCCACTCCCCGGACCGACCGCGACGCCGACACCCTCGCCGCGGTACGCGCGTTCGCCCTGACCCATCTGGCCGAACCGCACACGGTCGCCGAACTCGCCGCCCGCGCCGGAATGTCGCCCCGCTCCTTCGCCCGCCACTTCCAGGCCACCACGGGCACGACCCCACTGCGCTGGCTGATCACCCAGCGCATCGCCGCAGCCCAGAAGCTCCTGGAGCGCACCGACCTCCCGCTCCCCGAGGTGGCCCGCCGCACCGGCTTCGGCAGCGAGATCACCATGCGCCAGCACTTCGCCGGCCACCTCTCCACCAGCCCCCGCGACTACCGCCTCGCCTTCCAGCAGCACCCGGGCCCGACCCGGGGTTGACACGGCCTGCCCCCATCCGTACTGTTCTCCGAGTTGTCCGACGTGAGCGCCGACTCCGGTCGGTCCCCGGACAGCCATTCCGCAGTAACCACATCTGACCGGCGACATATGTCGCAGGGCTTTCTGTGCGCATTCGCGAAATGAGGAATCCGCGTTCGAAGGAACGCGACCCCGATTAGCGTCGGGGCCCGGGATTCCGCTAAAGTCTCACTCGTCGGAACGGCCCAACGGCCGGGAAGACAAACCCCGCTGACTGGGAATCAGGCCCGAAAGGATCTGATAGAGTCGGACTCGCCGGAAAGGGAAG
>NZ_JBHVJA010000004.1:0-287669 GCF_042799335.1 Streptomyces sp. NPDC057697
GCCCCCGACTTGGCCGGGGGGGGGGGGGGGGCGCCCCACCCCCCCCCCCCGGCCCCGCACCCTTTTCCGATCACCATTGACGCAGGTCCAACAGACTTATAACTTCACTATACGGATTGTTGATTCCGGGAAGCGGAAACAGCGTGACTGTGGAGGGTGTGGAAATGGGTCAGCAGGAGAAGGTGGCAACGAGCCTCGCCGGTGCGGTCGGCGAGGAGATCAGCGCTTCCCTCACCGCGGTCGACGCCGAGCTCGCACGCCGCTACCCGGGAGACCCGGGCACGCGTCAGCCGGTCCACACGGTCTACGTCCCCGGCGACGCGTTCACCGCCGGAACCATCCGCTCCTGGGGCGACCAGGCCCTCGCGGCCCTCGACGAGCACGCCCCCGACGCGGCCTCGTTCGCCGCCGTCCTCGGCATCCCGGACGAGCTCGCCGGGCCGGTCCACGACCGGGTCCGCGCCAAGCTGGAGCGCGAGCCGGTCGAGGACCTCCGCATCGACTTCGAGGACGGCTACGGCCCCCGCCCCGACGCCGAGGAGGACGAGGCCGCCGCCCGCGCCGCCCGGCTGGTCTCCGAGGCGTACGGCAACGGCACGGCCGCCCCGTACATGGGCATCCGGATGAAGTGCATGGAGGCCGCCGTACGGGACCGGGGCATCCGCACCACGGATGTCTTCCTCACCGGCCTGATGCGGGCCGGCGGTCTCCCCGACGGACTGGTCCTGACGCTGCCCAAGGTGACGTACCCCGAGCAGGTCAGCGCCTTCGTCCGGCTCCTCGAAGCGTTCGAGCAGGCGCACGGGCTGCCCGCCGGGCGGCTCGGCTTCGAGATCCAGATCGAGACCAGCCAGTCCATCCTCGCCGCCGACGGCACCGCCGCCGTCGCCCGCATGATCGACGCGGCGCGGGGCCGCGCCACCGGCCTGCACTACGGCACCTTCGACTACAGCGCCTGCGTCGGCGTCAGCGCCGCCTACCAGGCCAGTGACCACCCGGCCGCGGACCACGCCAAGGCCGTCATGCAGGTCGCCGCCGCGGGCACCGGCGTACGGGTCTCGGACGGCTCCACCAACGTCCTCCCGGTGGGACCGACCCCCCGGGTCCACGAGGCCTGGCGGCTCCACTACGGCCTCACCCGCCGGGCCCTGGCCCGCGCCTACTACCAGGGCTGGGACATGCACCCGGGCCATCTGCCGACCCGGTACGCCGCCGTGTACACCTTCTACCGCGAGGGCCTGGAGCAGGCCGCCGCCCGGCTCGCCGCCTATGTGGCCAAGGCCGGCGGCGACGTCATGGACGAACCCGCCACCGCCAAGGCGCTCAGCTCCTACCTTCTGCGCGGCATCGACTGCGGCGCCCTGGACACCGCCGAGGTCGCCCGGCTGACCGGGCTGACGCGCGCGGAGCTTGAGGCGTTCGCCTCGCCCCGGCGGGCCGATCTCACGGTGACCGCACCGTAGGTCCCGCGCGGCCCGGACGGGCGGCTCAGGCGGGCGGCAGCTCGCCCGAGCCGCGCCGGATGAGCGTCGTGGACAGCTCCACGCGGGCCGGGGAGTGGTCGGCGCCGTCCAGACGGCGGAAGAGGTGCTCGGCGGCGGTACGGCCGACGGCGGCGGCGTCCTGGGAGACGACGGTGATGCCGAGCAGATCGGCCAGTTCGATGTCGTCGAAGCCGACCAGGGCGACGCGGCGTTCCTGCTCGGCCAGGACCCGTACCACCGTCACCGTCACCCGGTTGTTGCCCGTGAAGATCGCGGTGACGGGCTCGGGGCCGGAGAGCATCCGCTCGGTGGCGGCCCGGACCCGGTCGGGTTCGGTCGAGCCGAGGGAGACCCAGGAGTCCTGGACCTCCGTCCCCGCGTCCGTCATCGCCGCGTGGTAGCCCCGCAGCCGCTCGGTGGCGGTGTGGATGCGCGGTTGGTCGCCGATGAAGCCGATCCTGCGGTGGCCGTGCGCGATCAGATGGGCGACGCCCTCGCGGGCGCCGCCGAAGCTGTCGGAGAGGACCATGTCGGCGTCGATGCGGCCCGCCGGGCGGTCCACGAAGACGGTGGCGATGCCCGCCTTGATCTCCGGCTCCAGATAGCGGTGGTCGTCACCGGCCGGGATCACGATCAGCCCGTCCACCCGGCGCGCGCACAGGGCGAGCACCAACTCCTGCTCGCGCTCCGGGTCCTCGGCGCTCGACCCGTTGATGAGCAGGGCGCCGTGGGCCCGCGCTACCTCCTCCACGGCGCGGCTCAGCGGCCCGTAGAACGGGTCGGCGAGGTCCTCCAGGACCAGCCCGATCGAGGCGGTGCGGCCCTTGCGCAGGACACGCGCGCTGTCGTTGCGCCGGAAGCCGAGCGCCTCGATGGCCTCCTGGACCCGGCGCTCGGTGTCGGGCGTCACCCCCGGCTCGCTGTTGACCACGCGGGAGACCGTCTTGAGGCCCACTCCGGCGCGGGCGGCCACGTCCTTCATGGTCGGCCGGTTGCCGTAACGGTTCTCGGGGCGACGGGCGGTCTCGGCCACGGTGCGCTGTCCTGTCCTCGGGTGCGGGTGGTCCGGCGGGGCCATGGGCGGTGCCACGGAGCCGACCGGAGGCTGTGCGGTCGAGCATAGGCCCTGGACAACGTTGTCAGCTGAATGGAGACTGGGCAGACTGTTTCCTGAAGCCGCAGGTCCCCGCCCCCAACTCACGGAGCCACACCGATGCATACCGACCTCGTCGCCGCGCTGGACATCGGCGGTACCAAGATCGCCGCCGCGTTGGTGGACGGCGGCGGCGCTCTTCTCGTCCGGGCACAGCGGCCGACGCCCGCCCGGGAGAGCGCCGAGACGGTGATGGGGGCCGTGACGGAGGTCCTCGACGAGCTGTCCGGCTCGCCGTTGTGGGGGCGGGCGACGGCGGTCGGTATCGGCAGCGCGGGCCCGGTCGACGCCTCGGCCGGCACGGTCAGCCCGGTCAACGTTCCCGGCTGGCGCGACTTCCCGCTGGTGGAGCGGGTCGGCAAGGCGGCCGGCGGACTGCCCGTCGGACTGGTCGGGGACGGGGTCGCGATGACGGCTGCCGAGCACTGGCTGGGTGCCGCGCGCGGCTACGACAACGCGCTCTGCATGGTCGTGTCGACCGGGGTCGGCGGCGGGCTCGTCCTCGACGGCAGGCTCCACCCCGGCCCCACGGGCAACGCCGGGCACATCGGCCACGTCAGCGTGGATCTGGACGGCGACCCGTGTCCGTGCGGTTCGCGCGGCTGCGTCGAACGCATCGCCAGCGGACCCAACATCGCCCGCCGGGCCCTGGAGGCGGGCTGGCGGCCCGGACCGGACGGCGATGCGTCGGCCGCCGCCGTGGCCGCCGCCGCGCGCGGGGGCGACGCGATCGCCCTCGCCTCGTTCGAGCGCGCCGCCCAGGCGCTGGCCGCCGGGATCGCCGCCACCGCCGCCCTGGTCGAGATCGACATCGCGGTGATCGGCGGGGGAGTGGCCGGTGCGGGCGACATCCTCTTCGCTCCGTTGCGCCGCGCCCTGCACCGGTACGCCACGCTCTCCTTCGTCCGGCGGATCGAGGTGGCCCCGGCGGTGATGGGGACCGACGCGGGTCTGGTGGGCGCGGCCGCCGCGGCGGCGCGGGTGGGGCCGGGCGGCATGGTGGCCGTACGGGGCTGACCGGCGCCGGGCGGCTCCGGGGGAGACGCTCCGGAGCCGCCCGGCGGCGGGGGCGCGCGGGGCGCCGCGCGGCGGCCAGGCTCCGCCGAGGACCAGGACCCCGGCGGCGCGGGCGCGAGGGCGCCGCCCCCGCGTCTCCCCTCAGCAGATGACGCCGCTCCCCGTCAGCAGGTGATCCGCAGGTCCGCCCAGTCCGCGTGGTCGGAATCGACGCCGTCCCCGCCGTCGGTGACCACCAGACGTACCACCTGCGCCCCGCTCACATCGGCGGTGACCGGCAGGGCGGGCATCGCGTTGGTCAGTACGCCGGTCGACGCCGCCTTCGTGCCGTCGGCCCAGACCTCGAAGGCGACCGTCCCCCTGGTGCCCTTCTCGTCGTCCAGCCCCACCTGCGCCGACACGGTGCGGCAGGCCCCGCCCGTGTAGAACTCGACGGCGCTGTCGGCGTGCACGCCGAGCCCCTTGGTGAAGACCGTGCCGCCGATCGTCAGCGGATTGCCGTCGCCCGCACTGCTCTCGCCGTTGCTGGTGTCCTTCTCGACCGGGCCCCAGCCGTTGGTCGCGGAGAGCTGCGGCAGATCGCTCAGGTAGCCGCCGCCCGCCGGGGGCGCGACCACCACATGGGCCTGGAGCGGGACGGTGGTCCGTACCCGGGCCCCGGCCGGTGAGCGGTAGCGGGCGTCGAGGGTCAGCCCGTACGCCCCGGTGGGGGTGCCCGCGGGGGCCGTCACCTGCCAGCGGGTGGTGAGGGAGCGGCCGGTCGGCAGAGCCGGTGCGGAGGCCGGTGTCAGCGCCTTCACTCGCCAGCCCGGGGCGCCGGTGAGCAGGGCCGAGACCTTCCTGGCGGGGGTGCGGCCGAGGCCGGTGAGCGTCGTGGTCAGTGTGGTGGTGTGCCCGGCCTCGATCAACGGGCTGGAATCCAGGCCGAGTTCGACCGCCGGCGGATGTGCGGCCCAGGTGCCGTCGGCGGCGACCCGCAGCAGCACCGTGCCGTGCGCCGGGACGGTCGCCGCCACGGTGCCCGCCGTGTTGTACGACCTGTGCTCCCACAGATCGCGCATCGTGTACCCGCCGGACCGCGGCAGCCCCACCTCGGCTGCCGTCGTCGCGATCCGCTGGGCGCTGCCGGTCTCGTTGAAGAGGGCGACGGCGCGGCTGCCGTCCCGCATCTCCTTGGCGACCACCCAGCGCCCGCCGGCGGAGGAGAGCACGGTGCCCTGCTTGCCGAGCGGGTCCTGGTCGACCGCGACGACCTCGTGGTTGGAGAGGATCTCGAAGGTCTCCGCGCTCGCCTTGCGCAGGTCGGAGCCGATGAGCAGGGGCGCCGCCATGACGGACCACATCGAGAAGTGGGTGCGGTACTCCGTGTCCGTCATGCCGCCGTTGCCGACCTCCAGCATGTCGGGGTCGTTCCAGTGCCCGGGTCCGGCGGCCGCCGCGAGGGGCAGGTTCTGCTTCATGATCGACAGCATGCTGCCCCAGCTGTCGTTGATGTCACCGGTGGTGCGCCAGAGGTTGCCCAGCTCACCGGCCCACTCCCAGGGTTTGTTCTCCCCCCATTCGCAGATGCTGTAGACGATGGGGCGGCCGGTCGCCGCCAGCGCGTCCCGCATCGTCGTGTAGCGCTTCCTGGCGTCGACGCCCTGGTTGTTGCAGTTGTCGTACTTCAGATAGTCGATGCCCCAGTCGGCGAACTGCTGTGCGTCGCTGTACTCGTGGCCCAGTGCCCCGGGGAGGCCCACGCTGTCGCAGGTCTTGGTGCCCGCGCTGGTGTAGATGCCGATCTTGAGGCCCTTGGAGTGGACATAGTCGGCCACGGCCTTGATCCCGTTCGGGAAGCGCCGGGGATCGGCTTCCAGCTTGCCGTCCGCGGTGCGCTGCGGTTTCGCCCAGCAGTCGTCGAGATTGACGTACCTGTAGCCCGCGTCCTTGAGGCCCTTCTCGACGAAGATGTCGGCGATGCCCTTGACCATCGATTCGTCGAACTCGGCCCGGCAGTGCGTCGAGTTCCAGTTGTTGAAGCCCATCGGCGGGGTGAGCGCAAGGCCGTTTCCGGACCGCGGAGCCACGGTGCGGGCGGGGGCGTCCGCGACCGCGGGAACGGTGGTTCCCGCTGCGCACAGCAGCCCGGCCAGCACCGCTCCGATGACTCCACGACGGCTGGTTCGGGTTGTACGGGTTGGAAGATGACGCATCGTTACGTTCCTCCATACTCGTGCGTGATCGGATGTCAGCATGTGCACGCCAAGGCGTGCGATTACGTTAGGGCGTGTTGAAGTCTGTTGGAAGAGGGTGGCTGCGGTTGCCCGACATCTCGTCAAAACCCTTGACTGCAACCTCAGTTGAAGGTGTGATCCAAGCGCACGTTCGGTTGTGTTGGGTTGCATCTCCGGAGGAGTTGGGCATGACGCAGTCTGATGACGACAAGTCAGGTGTCCCGGGCAGTGTCGCTGGACATCGGATGTCCCGGCGAAGTCTGCTGCGGGGCGCGGCCGCCGGTGCCGGAGCCGTGGCGCTGCCCGCGCTGCTCGCAGCCTGCGGGAGCGGTCCCGGCGGCGACGGAAAGACGATCACCCTGGGATCGAATTCCTCCGACCCGGTTCCGAAGAAGGCGTTCGCCGACGCCTTCGCCGCGTACGAGGCGCAGTCGGGCGGGCGGAAGGTGAAGGTCAACACCGTCGACCACAACACTTTTCAGGAGAACATCAACCGCTATCTCCAGGGCAAGCCGGACGACGTCTTCATGTGGTTCGCCGGCAACCGGATGCAGTTCTTCGCGGAGAAGGGGCTGCTGCACGACATCAGCGACAACTGGCAGGGATACAAGGGTTTCTCGGCCGCGTTGAAGGCCCAGTCCACCGGGGCGGACGGCAAGCAGTACCTCACGCCGTACTACTACTATCCGTGGGCCGTCTTCCACCGCAGGAGCCTGTTCGCCGACCGCGGCTATCAGGCGCCGAAGACGCTCGACGAGTACGTGGCGCTCGCCAAGCAGATGAAGAAGGACAAGCTCGACCCCATCGCCTTCTGCGACAAGGACGGCTGGCCCGCCATGGGCACCTTCGACTACATCGACATGCGGACCAACGGCTATGAATTCCACAAGAGCCTGATGGCGGGCGAGGTCGCCTGGACCGACAAGCGGGTCAGGGAGGTCTTCGACACCTGGCGCCGGCTCCTGCCGTACTGCCAGCCGGGTGCCAACGGCCGTACCTGGCAGGAGGCCGCCACCAGCCTCCAGAAGAAGGAGGCCGGAATGGCCGTCCTCGGGCTGCCGCACCCCGGCGCCCAGTTCCCCAAGGGCGAACAGGGCGACATCGACTTCTTTCCCTTTCCCGTCATCGACCCGCAGCACGGGCAGGACGCGGTCGAGGCCCCCATCGACGGGTTCCTGCTGGCCAAGAAGTCGAAGAACCTCAAGAACAGCAAGAACCTGGAGAGCGCCAAGGACCTGCTCAAGTGGCTCGCCACCGGGAAGGCCGAGGACATCTACCTGAAGAGCGATCCGAACAACATCGCGGTCAGCGACCAGGCGGACATCTCCGCCTACTCGCCGCTCCAGAAGAAGGCCGTGGAGCTGGTCTCCGGAGCGAAGCAGATTTCCCAGTTCCTGGACCGGGACACCAGGCCGGACTTCTCCTCCACGGTCATGATCCCGGCGATCCAGCAGTTCATCAGCGACCCGGACGACGTGGACGGCCTGGTCAACGGCATCGAACGGCAGAAGAAGACCATCTTCGCCGCCGACTGACCCCGGACGACCCCGATGGCATCCGACCGAACCTGGAGTACCGACCGTGTCGTTCCTCTCGACCCGGCGCACCGGACGGCGGGCCGCGCGGCGGTTCACCGGCCGCGACCTCGCCGTCATCGGTGTGCTGCTGGGCATACCCGTCCTGCTCGACGTCGCCGTCGTCTGGGGGCCGACCCTCGCCTCCGTGGTGCTCTCCTTCACCGGCTGGGACGGCATCGGCGACATCAAATGGGTCGGTACGCAGAACTACGAGAACCTCTTCACCAACTACCCGCAGTTCTGGCCCGCGGCCCGGCACAACCTCCTCTGGCTCGCCTTCCTCGGCCTGGTCGCCGCCCCGTTCGGGCTGCTGCTGGCCGTCCTCATCGACCGGGGGGTGCGCTTCAGCCGCTTCTACCAGTCGACGCTGTACATGCCCGTCGTCCTCTCCCTCGCCGTGGTGGGCTTCATCGCCCAGCTGGTCTTCTCCCGTGACCAGGGCGCCCTCAACGCGGTCCTCGGGGACACGGCCGCACCGACCGACTGGCTCGGCGACCCGGACCTCAACATCTGGATGGTGCTGCTCGCCGCCGCCTGGCGGCACACCGGCTATGTGATGATCCTCTACCTCGCGGGGCTGAAGGCCGTCGACCCGTCGCTGAAGGAGGCCGCGGCGATCGACGGGGCGAGCGAGGCACAGACCTTCTTCCGCGTCGTCCTCCCCACCCTGCGCCCGGTCAACGTCATCGTCGGCGTCATCACCGTCATCGAGTCCCTGCGCGCGTTCGACATCGTGTACGCCGTCAACCACGGCCGCAACGGGCTCGAACTGCTCTCGGTGCTCGTCACCGACAACATCATCGGCGAGGCCAGCAGGATCGGCTTCGGCTCCGCCATCGCCGTGGTCCTGCTGGTCGTCTCCCTGGGATTCGTCGCCACGTATCTGGTCCAGGAGCTCCGAGGGGAGAAGAACCGTTGACCGTCCAAGCCGCCCCCGCCCGCCCCGTCGCGCCGCCGCCGGGGCGCGCCGCCCGGCGCCGGATCCGGCCCGGCCGGATCGGCGTCCACGCCTTTCTGATGGCGGTCTCCCTCGCCTTCCTCGCACCGCTCCTGCTCGCGGTGTACGCGTCGCTGCGGCCGTACGACGAGACCTCGGAACACGGCTACTTCTCGCTGCCGCGCCATCTCTCGCTGGACTACTACCGACAGGCGTTCTCCGACTCCGGCATGACGAAGTACTTCGTCAACACCATGATCATCGCGATTCCGGGGGTGCTCGTCACCCTGTTCCTCGCCTCGTTCGTGGCCTTCGCGCTGGCCCGCCTGAGGATGCGCGGCGGGCTCGTCCTGCTGATGTTCTTCACCGCCGGGAACCTCCTGCCGCAACAGGTCATCGTGACGCCCCTGTACGTGGTGTTCAACCGCATCCCGCTGCCCTACTGGATGTCCGACTCGATGACGATGTACGACTCGTACTGGGCCGTGGTCGTCGTCCAGATCGGTTTCCAGCTCGGCTTCTGCGTCTTCGTCCTGGCCAACTTCATGCGCGCCCTTCCGCAGGAGATCCTGGAGGCCGCCATCGTCGACGGCGCGGGCGTGTGGACCCAGTACCGGCGGATCACCCTGCCCCTGTGCCGTCCCGCTCTGGCGGCGCTCGGCACGCTCCAGTTCACCTGGATGTACAACGACTTCCTGTGGGCGCTGGTCTTCATCTCCGACGGCGACAAGCTCCCCATCACCTCGGCGCTGAACAACCTCAGGGGCCAGTTCTTCACGGACTACAACCTGCTCGCCGCGGGATCGGTGATCGTCGCCCTGCCCACCCTGGTGGTCTTCCTCCTGCTCCAGCGCCACTTCATCGCCGGTCTCACCCTGGGCGCCTCCAAGGGATAGGGGCCGGATCGGGGCGGCCCCGGGCGGACGGCCCTGCTCCGTTGGTGACGGAACAGTGAGGAAAGGGGGGAGGCGGGGTGCCACTTCCGGAGCCGGTACGGGCCCGTCCGGCCGGCCGGGCCCCGGCTCCGGACCGGGCCCCGGCCTCAGCGGCCCCGGTCCGGCGACTGCTGCGGCACGACCACCAGGAACGCGTCCTGCTCCAGATCCATCACCACCTCGGCCGCCACGCCCTCGCAGCGGCGGGCGGCCGCGAACTCCTCCGCAGGCCAACTGCCCCGTGGCCCGCCTGCGGGAAACCGCTCAAGCACTGTGCGCAGCACGCTGCACCCCCTGGTCGTCGGGTCGGCTGTCCGCTCCAACGACCTTGCCGCCTCCTCGTTACGGCCGTGCGCACGACCGGACGCAGGCGCCCGGCAGCCCGGCGCGCGGGCACCGGAGGGTTCCGTTCGGGAAACAGGCATCGCCACGGCCGGGTTTTCGCGGCAGGGTGTTGCGGGCAAGCCACAGGGGGCTACGGAAGAGGGGGAACCGTGATTGTGTGGGTCAACGGTGCGTTCGGTGCGGGCAAGACGAGCGCCGCGCGTGAACTGATCGATCTGATCCCGAACAGCACGTTGTACGACCCCGAACTCATCGGCGCGGGGCTGCGGCATCTGCTGCCCCAGAAGAGACTCGCCGAAGTGACGGACTTCCAGGACCTGCCGATCTGGCGGCGTCTGGTCGTGGACACCGCGGCGGCGCTGCTCGCGGAGGTGTCCGGGGTACTGGTGGTGCCGATGACGCTGCTGCGGCAGGAGTACCGCGACGAGATCTTCGGGGGGCTCGCCTCCCGGCGCATCCCGGTGCGCCATGTCCTGCTCTCACCTGAGGAAACGATCCTGCGTCAACGGATCGCCGACCGGGAGGAGTACCCGGACGACCCGGAGCACAGCGAACGGGTACGGCAGTGGGCCTACCAGCACATCGCGCCCTACCGGGCGGCACTCGGCTGGCTCACCGGGGACGCCCACCTCATCGACTCCGGGGCGCTCACCCCGTACGGAACGGCCCAGCGGATCGCCGAGGCGGTCAGCAGCGGCACGGCCACCCCGTGCGAGATCGTGCAGACACCCGAACCGACCGCGGAGACCGTGGCGTCCGGCGTCCTGCTCTTCGACGAGCACGACCGGGTGCTGCTGGTCGACCCCACGTACAAGCCGGGCTGGGAGTTCCCCGGCGGGGTGGTCGAGTCCGGCGAGGCGCCGGCCCAGGCCGGGATACGTGAGGTGGCCGAGGAGATAGGCATCCACCTGGACCGGGTGCCGAAGCTCCTCGTCGTCGACTGGGAGGCCCCCCGTCCGCCCGGCTACGGCGGCCTGCGGCTGCTCTTCGACGGCGGGCTGCTGACCGGGCCGGACGCCGAGCGGCTGCTCCTGCCCGGATCGGAACTGCGCGGCTGGCGGTTCGTCACCGAGGCGGAGGCGGCCACCCTGCTGCCCCCGACCCGGTACGAACGGCTGAGGTGGGCCCTGCGCGCCCGGGAGCGGTCAGCCGTGCTCAATCTGGAGGCCGGGGTCCCGGTCGGCTGAGGCCCGCATCGCCGCGGCGGCGCCGGAAGCGATCGGATCGCCGTGCCCGAAGCAGGCCGTGGACGGTTCCAGGGCGGCCAGCCGCCGGAAGGAGTCCAGGGCCTGCTCCGGGTCGATGTTGAAGACGCCGAGGATCACCCGGTCGACGTTGGCCACGCAGTCCCCGGTGAACAGCACGCCGTGGTGCGGCAGATGGATGCCGATGGAGCCGGGGGTGTGGCCGGGGGAGTGGACCACCCGGGCCCCCTGGCCGAAGCCGAGCTCGTCGCCGTCGGCCAGTTCACGGTCGACCCGGGTCGGCGGGGCGAGGGGAACGGACCGGGTCCGTTCCCACAGCGGGAGTTCCCATTCGAGCAGGACGGGAGCGGCGATCTCCTCCTCGCCCCGGATCACCGAGGCGTCCAGCCGGTGGGCCATGATCTGGGCGCCGTGCCGGTCGGCGAGCTCCTGCGCGGCGCCGTAGTGGTCGATGTGTCCATGGGTGAGGACGATCCGGGAGATGCGGCCCGGATCCAGGCCCAGACCGCGCACCCCGTCCTCGATGGCGGCCGCCGCGTCGGCGTCGCCCGCGTCGATCAGCGTCAGATCGGCCCCGTCACGCCACAGATAGGCCTGGCCGATGGGGAACCGGAACATGTGGAGCTGGGGAAGTACCTCGACGAGATCCATGCCACGAACGTATGCCGAGGGACGGCCCGCGGGCCCGGATCTACGCTCTGGGCGAGCTTCGCCGAACGCGTAGCGGCGGCGCCCCCTCGGTTCCCGCCCCCGCGTCCACGCGTGCCGGAGCACCCCGGGTGGACACGGGGGCCGTGTCCCTGCGAGCAGCGGGCCCGCGGCATCGCGCCCGTGGGCACGGGCGGACCCGCCCGCGCGGCTCCGGTCCGGCCCTGCGAGCGGAAGGCCCGCAGGGCCGCGGCCGTATCGTTGGCGCTCGGTCAGGCCCGCTTGGACTCGGCGTAGTTCCGCAGGAACAGGGCCTCGGCGAGCGACAGGCGCTCCAGTTCCTCGGGCGACACGCTCTCGTTCACCGCGTGGATCTGCGCCTCCGGCTCGCTCAGACCGATCAGCAGGATCTCCGCCTCCGGGTACAGGGCGGCAAGGGTGTTGCAGAGCGGGATCGATCCCCCCATACCGGACGTCTGCATCTTCTCGCCCGGGTACGCGGCCTCCATCGCCTGCGCCATCGACGTGTACGCCGGGCTGGAGGTGTCCGCGCGGAACGGCTGTCCCTGGCCGACCTGTTCCACCGCGACCCTGGCACCCCACGGGGCATGCGCCTTCAGGTGGGCGGTCAGCAGACCGGTGGCCTCGGCGGCGTCCTGGCCCGGCGGCACCCGCAGGCTGACCTGGGCACGCGCGCTCGCCTGCACGGACGGCGTCGCGCCGACCACCGGCGGGCAGTCGATGCCGATGACGGTGACGGCGGGGCGGGCCCAGATGCGGTCGGCGACCGTACCCGTGCCGATCAGCCCGACACCGTCGAGGACCTTGGCGTCCTTGCGGAAATCCGCCTCCGGGTACTGGAGCCCGTCCCACTCGGTGTCCGCGGCGAGCCCGTCGACGGTCGTGGAGCCGTCCTCGGCGCGCAGCGACGCCAGCAGCTGGATCATCGCGGCCAGCGCGTCCGGGGCGGCGCCGCCGAACTGCCCGGAGTGCAGGTTCCCTTCGAGGGTGTCCAGGGTGACCCGCAGCATCGTCATCCCGCGCAGCGTCGCGGTGACCGTCGGCAGGCCGACCCGGAAGTTGCCGGTGTCGCCGATGACGATGGTGTCGGCGGCCAGCAGCTCGGGGTGCGCCTCCGCGTAACGCTCCAGCCCGCCGGTGCCCTGCTCCTCGGAGCCCTCGACGATCACCTTGACGGAGACCGGGACGCCGCCGTCGGCCTTGAGGGCGCGCAGGGCGAGCAGGTGCATGATGAAGCCGCCCTTGCAGTCGGCCGAGCCGCGGCCGTACCAGCGGCCGTCGCGCTCCGTCAGCTCGAACGGCGGGGAGAGCCAGGCGGACTCGTCGAGCGGCGGCTGTACGTCGTAGTGCGCGTAGAGCAGGACGGTCGGGGCGCCGGCCGGGCCGGGCAGGTGGCCGTAGACCGACCGGGTGCCGTCGGGAGTGTCGAGAAGGGCGACGTCCTGGAAGTCCTCGGCGCGCAGCGCGTCGGCGACCCAGTCGGCCGCCGCCTCGCACTCGCTCTTCGGGAACTGCGCGGGATCCGCCACCGACTGGAAGGCCACCAGCTCGGACAGCTCCGACTTGGCACGGGGCATCAGCGAGGCGATGGTCTCGGAAATCGGACGGGCGGTCATGGGCACGCTCCTCGTGGGTGCGACGTTATGTGTACGAATCCGGCTACATGGACGCCGGGTGTGCGGCGTCGCATGCAGGACGAACGTACGGTCGATCCTCCCACAGCGGGGGCCGGGAGCAACGCGCCGTAGGATGCCGTGAGCAGCATGGGCCACTGGTGGGATCGGGAGCAGAAGCACATCGTGAGCAGCGAGAACGCAGACGCCGTACAGGAGCACGAAGAGTCGTCCGTGTGGGATGTCGTCGTAGTCGGTGGCGGACCGGCCGGCGCCTCAGCGGCATACGCGGCGGCGGTCGCCGGCCGACGGGTGCTGCTCCTCGAAAAGGCGGAGCTTCCCCGGTACAAGACATGTGGCGGCGGCATCATCGGGTTTTCACGGGATTCGCTGCCGCCCGGCTTCGAACTGCCGTTGCGGGACCGGATCCACGCGGTCACGTTCTCGCTCAACGGCAGGCTGGCGCGGACCCGTCGTTCCAAGCGGATGCTCTTCGGGCTGATCAACCGCCCCGAGTTCGACGCGGGACTGGTCGAGGAGGCGCAGAAGGCGGGCGCCGAACTCCGCACCGGAGCGACGGTGACGCGGGTGGAGCAGCACGGCGCCTCGGTGCCCGACCGGCGCACGGTCGCCGTGGTGCTGTCCGGCGGCGAGACGGTCCTGGCCCGCGCGGTGGTCGGTGCCGACGGCAGCGCGGGGCGGATAGGAGCTCATGTCGGGGTGAAGCTCGACCAGGTGGACCTCGGTCTGGAGGCGGAGATCCCGGTTCCGGCCACGGTCGCGGAGGACTGGGCGGGACGGGTGCTGATCGACTGGGGCCCCATGCCCGGCAGTTACGGCTGGGTGTTCCCCAAGGGAGATGTCCTGACGGTCGGGGTGATCTCGGCCCGGGGCGACGGGGCGGGGACCAAGCGGTACCTGGAGGACTTCATCGCGCGCCTCGGCCTCGCCGGTTTCGAGCCGAAGATCTCCTCCGGGCATCTGACGCGCTGCCGCAGCGACGACTCGCCGTTGTCGCGCGGGCGGGTGCTGGTGTGCGGCGACGCGGCGGGCCTGCTGGAGCCGTGGACCCGCGAGGGGATCTCCTTCGCGCTGCGGTCGGGACGGCTCGCCGGTGAGTGGGCGGTCCGGATCGCGGAGTCGCACGACGCGGTGGACGCCCGGCGTCAGGCGTTGAACTACGCGTTCGCCATCAAGGCGGGCCTCGGCGTCGAGATGGGCGTCGGGCGCCGGATGCTGAAGCTGTTCGAGCGCCGCCCCGGGGTGCTGCACGCGGTGCTGACGGGCTTCCGCCCGGCCTGGAACGCGTTCGCCGGGATCACCCGCGGAACGACCTCGCTCGGCGAACTGGTCCGCACGCATCCGCTGGCGCAGCGGGCGCTGTCCGCGATGGACCGCTAGTTCTTCTAGTTCTTCCGTCCGGATTCCGCCCTGCCGGGCTCGCGGGGTTCGGCAGGATCCGGACGGAAGGTCCCGGCGCCGTGCGCCGGAGTCTGTGCGGCGGAGGGTGTGTCGACGACAGCCTCGGTTTCCTCCGGCCGGGGTTCGCTCTGCCCGGAGTTCGCTCTGTCGTGGGTTCCCTCCGCCCAGTAGAACCCGGCCCGGTGGAGCCCGCCGAGCGGACCGACCGAGCTGGACCGGACCGGGCCGAACCGAGCTGTACCGGACCGAGCCGGAACGGGCCCCGGTGCCGGAGGAGGGGCCGCCCACGCGGTCAGCGCTCCACCGTGAACCGGAATACCGGGTGATCGGGGCAGGCCGCCAGGAGCTCGGCGTCCGAGGACTTCGCGGTGATGCCCTTGAAGTACTCGCTGACCTCCCACCCCCACCGTTCCAGGTAGGTGCGGATGATCCGCGCCTTCTGCTCGTCGTCCGCGATCTCCACCGCCGTGAAGCCGTGGACCTTCCGGCCCACCCGCAGTTCGCCGCCACCGGCGACCCGCATGTTGCGCACCCACTGCGAGTGACCCCGCGCGGAGACGAGGTACTGCGCGCCCTCGTGGGTGTGCGGATTGACGGGTACGCGCTGCATCTGCCCGCTCTTGCGGCCGCGCACCGACATCTCGGCCGAGCCGAACAGGCTGAGGCCGCGACGGGCGAGCCAGCCGACGATGCCGTTCATCCGGGTATTGAGGGCGCTGCCCTGGAGGTAGTACGGCTGAGACATGACGGCTCCCTAAGATTTCGAGAGCGGTGCTCTCGCTTGAGATCAGTGTGCACGGAATCGGTGCTCGAAATCAAGAGCACTGATCTCGTTATTGGTCGGTGCTCTGCCTTCATGGCAGACTGACGGCCATGAGCACTGTCCGAGGAGCCAGGGAACGGGCCCGCATCGAGGTCACCGCAGCCATCAAGGACGAGGCGAGGAAGCAGCTCGTGGCCGAGGGCGCAGCGAAGCTGTCGCTGCGCGCCGTCGCCCGGGAGCTCGGTATGGCCTCCTCCGCCCTCTACCGCTACTTCCCCAGCCGGGACGAACTGCTCACCGCCTTGATCGTCGACGCGTACGACTCCGTGGGCGAGGCCGCGGAGAGGGCCCACCGCACCGCCCGCGCCGAGGCCGCCACCCATGCCGCCCGCTGGGTCGCCGTCACTCTCGCCGTGCGGGAATGGGCCCTGGCCCACCCCCATGAGTACGCCCTGATCTACGGCTCGCCCGTGCCCGGCTACAGCGCGCCGCAGGCGACGATCGGCCCCGCCTCCCGCGTCGGCCTCGCCCTGATCGCTGTGGCCGCGGACGCCTACGGCTCGGACGGCCTGGCCCTGCGGCCGCTCGCCGGTGATCTGCGCGCCGAGGCCGACCGGATGGTCGCCGCCTTCGCCCCGGGCATTCCGCCCAAGGCCGCCATCCCGCTGATCGCCGCCTGGTCGCAGCTCTTCGGGCTGATCTCCTTCGAGGTCTTCGGCCAGTTCAACGGGGTGGTCGAGACCCGGGAGGCCTTCTTCCGGGAAGCGGTCACCGAACTGGCTCGCACGGTCGGGCTGATCGACGGCGGAGCGACACCACGGCCCGCGGAGACGGCCGGGCCGTGACCGGTGCGGCCCCGCCCGGTCCCCGGCGGCGTACTCCCCACGGAGTACGGGTGACCACCACGCCCGGCTGACGCCCCCGCCGGGAACCGCGGTCTAGCGTGGCCCGCATGGAAGAGCAGCGCTCACAAGGAAGCGGTGGCGGTCGCCCCCGGGCGCACGGCGAGCCCCCGCGGTGGCTGACCGGGGCCGGGGCGCCGGGGGGATCCACCGCCCGGCTGCCCTGGCCGTCGACGATCCTGCTGGGCGCCGTCGTCATGACCGGCTCGGCCGTCGCGGCCCGCGCGCAGACGGGCGAGCGGGCCCCGCTGGACCTCTTCGCACGGCTGCTGCTCCTCCTCGCCGTCGCGGTGCTCCTGCTGCGCCACCGGCACCCCGTCGCGGCGGCCTTCGGCAGCTCGGCCGCCGCGATGGTCTATCTGGCGGCCGGCTATCCGTACGGACCGGTCTTCCTGGCCGTCGCCGTCGGCTGCTTCGCCGCTGTCGTCTCCGGGCACCGGCGGGCGGCCTGGTCCGCCGTCGGCATGGTGTGGCTGGGGCACGTACTGATGGCCCACTGGCTCTACCGCCGACTTCCTCCCTCCGGCGACCACGGCGCGCCCTGGGGGCAGGAACTGGGCATCGCCGCCTGGGCGGTGGCCATCGTCGCGGCCGCCGAGTTCGTCCGCGTACGCCGTGAGCAATGGGCGGACCGGCGGGCGGAACGGGAGGCGGCGGAGCAGCGCCGGGCCGACGAGGAACGGCTGCGGATGGCGCGCGAACTCCATGACGTCCTGGCCCACAGCATCTCCGTCATCAACGTCCAGTCGAACGTGGGCCTCGCGCTGCTGGACTCCGACCCCGAGCAGGCGCGTGCGGCCCTCACCGTCATCAAGGCGGCCAGCAAGGAGGCGCTGGGCGAGGTGCGTCAGGTCCTCGCCACCCTGCGCGCCCCGGGCGACGCCCCCAGGGCTCCGGCCCCCGGACTCGACCGGCTCCCCGAACTCGTCGAGCAGGCGGCGGGCGCCGGACTGACCGTCACCGTCGAGACCGACGGCGTACGGCCGCCGGTGCCGCCCGGCGCGGACCTCGCCGCCTTCCGCATCGTGCAGGAGGCGCTGACGAACGTCGTCCGGCACTCCGGATCGCGTACCGCACGGGTCCGCGTCGGCTACGGGCCCGGCCGCATCCGGCTCCGGGTCGATGACGAGGGCCCCGCCACCGGAAGCGACGCCGGAGGCAGCGGCAACGGGCTGGCGGGGATGCGGGAGCGGGCCGCCGGACTGGGTGGCACGATCGAGGCGGGCCCCCGGGCCGACGGCGGCTTCCAGGTGCGGGCCGAGCTTCCGCTACCGTCCGGACCGGAGGCGCACAACGAGGAGGCACCGTGATCCGCGTACTGCTCGCCGACGACCAGTCCCTGGTCCGGGCGGGGTTCCGGGCCCTGCTGGACGCCCAGTCCGACATCGAGGTGGCCGGCGAGGCCGCGGACGGGGCGGAGGCCGTGCGCCTGGTGGGCGAACTGCGGCCGGACGTCGTGCTGATGGACATCCGGATGCCGCGTCTCGACGGCCTCGCCGCGACCCGCACCATCACCGGGGACGACCGGCTGGACGGGGTCAGGGTGGTCATGCTCACCACCTTCGAACTCGACGAGTACGTCTTCGAGGCGATCAGGTCCGGGGCCTCCGGCTTCCTCGTCAAGGACACCGAACCGGAGGAACTGCTGCGCGCCGTACGCGCCGTGGTGGACGGCGACGCGCTGCTCTCGCCCGGGGTCACCCGGCGGCTGATCGCCGAATTCGCGGCGCGCTCCAAGGAGCCCGCGGCGGCGGCCGGGCTCGGCCGGCTCACCGAGCGGGAACGGGAGGTGATGGCGCTCGTCGGGATGGGGCTCTCCAACGAGGAGATCGCCCGGCGGCTGGTCGTCAGCCCGCTCACCGCCAAGACCCATGTCAGCCGCACCATGGTGAAGCTGGGCGCCCGCGACCGGGCCCAGCTCGTCGTACTCGCCTACGAGTCGGGGCTGGTCCGGCCGGGCTGGCTCGGCTGACCCGGACACGACGGCACGGGCGGAACCGGCCGGGACGCGGACGCGGGGCCCGCGGACATGTGCCCCGGGCCCCGCGCCCTCCCCCGCCGGAGGTCGGTCCCGCACGGCCGCCTTCGGCGCGGCGGCCCTCGCCCTGGCCCCCGCCTCCTGTACGGCGTCCGTCGGCAACCGGCCCTCGGCGGCCCGGTATTCGATGTGGTCGGTGAGGTCCATGGCCCCGACGGTGCCAGTGGCCCGGCCGCCCGGCGCGGTGGGCCCGCTCACCCCGTGGGGGTCGCGTTGCGCGCCGCGTACCCCAGTGCCGAGGCGGCGACGGCCAGCACCGTGACCGTGGTGAGGGCCACCGGGAGCGAGGACCATTCGGCCAGGAAGCCGATGGCGGGCGGCCCGAGCAGCATCCCGCCGTAGCCCAGCGTCGACGCGGCGGCCACTCCGCCGGGCCCGGCCAGCTCACCGGCCCGGCCGACCGCGACCGGGAAGATGTTGGCCAGTCCGAGACCGGTCACGGCGAAGCCGAGGAGGGCCGGCCACGTGGCGGGGGCGAGCGCGCCGAGCAGCATCCCGGCCGCGGCCGTCGCGCCCCCGATGACGAGGGTGCGGGTCTGGCCGAGCCGTTCGAGCAGCGCCGTGCCGCTGAGCCGGCCCGCCGTCATGGCGAGTGCGAACAGGGAGTATCCGGCGGCCGCGACGCCGGGGCGGGCGTTCAGGTCCTGCTCCAGATGGAGCGCTCCCCAGTCGGCCAGCGCGCCCTCGCCGTACGCGGTGCAGAGCGCGATGACGCCGAACAGCAGCACCAGTCGGCGGCCCCTCGGACTCAACCGCCGCGGCGGCTCCGGAACATGGGTCCCGGCCGGGGCCCGGGGCGCCGGGTGGCGCAGCAGCACCGGCCCCGCCACCGCCGTGACCAGGAGCCCGACCCCGGTGAGGGCGAGGAGGTGGGCGGCGGGGGAGAGGCCGCCCGCGACCAGCGCGCCGAGCCCGGCGCCGACCATCCCGCCGAGGCTGAAAGCGCCGTGGAAGCCGGGCATCACGGGGCGCCTCAGGGCGGCGACCAGATCGACCGCCGCGCTGTTCATCGCCACGTTCATCCCGCCGTACGCGGCACCGAAGACCAGCAGGACCAGGCCGAGCGCCGGCGCCGAACCGGTCCGCGCGGGCAGCGCGATGGCGAGGGAGAGCAGGACGCCGCAGACCACGGTCACCGGATGACTGCCGAAGCGCCGGCACAGCCTGCCGGTGAACACCATGGTCACCACCGCCCCGGCGGAGACTCCGAGCAGGGCGAGGCCCAGGGTGGCGGCGGAGGCGCCGGTCTGGTGCTTGATGGCCGGGATGCGGACCACCCAGCCGGCGAAGAGGAAGCCGTCCAGGGCGAAGAACACGGTCAGGGCGGTACGGAGGCGGGCCGACGGAGGCGCGGCGGGGTTTCCGCCCGGTCCCCCCGGTAGGGCCGTCCGCAGTTTGTTTAGTTGCGGCACAAACTCAGCATAGGGGCGCCGCGACAACGGGCGCAAGACGGCTGCCACCGATACGGTCGCGCCACCACGGCGTCAGGAGCGCCCCGGGACCGTGGGAGACTCGCCCCCATGAACGGCAAGGTGTCCACCACCCGGACAAAGTTGGAGAGGGGCCGCAGCGCGCTCGGACCCGCGCTGGAACTGGTCCACACCGGACGCGCGCCCACCCGCGCCGTCCTCACCTCCGAGCTCGGCGTCACCCGCGCGACGGCCGGCGCGGTCGCCGCCGAACTGGAGGCGCTGGGCCTGATCAGGGTGGATTCCAGGCCAGGTTCCGCGGCCGGTTCGCAGGGCCGTCCCTCCCACCGGCTGTCGGTCCGGGAGTCCGGCCCCGTCGCCATCGCGGCCCAGGTCCACGCCGATGGATTCCGGGCGGCGCTCGTGGGGCTCGGCGGGCGGCTCGTGGCCACCGCGCCCGGCTGTGTCACCGTCACGGCGGACCCGGCGCAGGTCATCGGTGAAGTGGTCGACGACTGCGCCCGGTTGCTGCGGGACAGCGGGCTGCGCTGTGTCGGCGCGGGCCTCGCGGTGCCCTCGGCGGTCGCCGAACCGGAGGGCACCGCGCTCAACCCGCTGCACATCGCCTGGCCGGCCGGCGCCCCGGTGAGCGCGATCTTCGCCGACTGCGTACGGGAAGCGGGCATCCCCGGGCCCGCGTTCACCGGGAACGACGTCAATCTCGCCGCGCTCGCGGAACACCGGCACGGTGCGGGCCGCGGCGCCCAGCACCTGCTCTGTGTGGCCACCGGGCACCGGGGCGTGGGCGGTGCCCTGGTCCTCGACGGCCGCCTGCACACCGGGAGTTCGGGCCTCGCGCTGGAGGTGGGGCATCTCACGGTGAACCCCGAGGGGCGCCCCTGCCACTGCGGCGGGCGCGGCTGCCTGGACGTCGAGACCGACCCGCTGGCCTTTCTCGTCGCCGCCCGCCGCGAACCCGGCCCGGAGGAGTCGTTGCTGAAGCAGGCCGGCGATCTGCTGCGCACGGAGTACGAGGACGCGGCGGTACGGGGCGCGGCCGAGGAGCTGATCGACCGCCTCGGTCTCGGGCTCGCGGGCCTGGTCAACATCCTCAACCCGGACCGCATCGTCCTCGGCGGACTGCACCGCGCCCTGCTCGACGCCGACCCGGAGCGGCTGCGCGCGGTGGTCGCCGACCGCAGTCTGTGGGGCCGCAGCGGCAGCGTGCCGATCCTGCCGTGCACGCTCGACCACAACAGCCTGGTGGGCGCGGCGGAACTGGCCTGGCAGCCGGTACTGGACGATCCGCTGGCCGCGCTCGCCTGACGGGACCCCGAGCGGCCGTACCTCCTCCCGCGCGCCGGGCCGTACGCCCGCGGAGCCGTCCCGCCGCCCGACGGTGCCCGGCGCGCCGGTGGGGTGGTGCGCGGGCGCCCTCGTCCCCGCGTCACGGATCCTGCAGTCGCGGCGCCGGAGGATTGCGGTGATCCTGGCAGAGGAGCGTGGCTGGCTTCGCACGGCAGTGTGCGTCGGTGACCGCGCTGTGACAGGAAGGCGACGTCCATGACAGCGACGCCGGAAAGCAATCGGCCCAGGCACGGCGTGTCCGACGGCGGGAAGGTCGGCGGCGCGTCCCTGTTCGCCGGGGCCGCGCTGATGCTCAGCGGACCACTCAGCATTCTGATGGGCGCGGCGGGCATCGCGCAGGACACCCTGTTCTCCGCCTCGTCCGGGTACGCCTATCGGTTCGGCCTGACCGCGTGGGGCGTGATCCACCTGGTGGTCGGAGTGGGGCTCGTCGTGGCCGGTCTGGGAGTCCTGGGGAACAGGAGCTGGGGCCGCGGGGCCGGTGCGGTGGCCGCGGGGGTCAGCCTGATCACCCAGTTCATGTTCGTTCCGTACTACCCCGCGTGGGCCATCCCCATGATGGCGCTCGACCTCATGATCGTGTTCGCCCTGACGAGACTTCAGATGGAGCCCGGCAACCGCTGAATCCTGACGGGAACCGCGCCCCGGCACCACCGTGAGCCCTCGTCGCATCCGCGGCGGGGCTCTTTTCGTCGTACCGCTCTTCCCTCCGGGAGCAGCCGCCCGGCGGCCCCGTACTCCCGCAGGGGTACACACACGGCCGCTGGCCGTACGACGCCCCGCAGCCCCTCCCCGGGCGAGGCTCGGAAGCATCGGGAACACCCGAACCCGAACCCTGAACCGAGGGAGCTGACCGAGATGAACACCCTGGCGCACAGCGGTGGACCCGGGCCCTGGATCCTGTTCTTCCCGCTCTTCTGGGCGGCCGTCGTCATCGGCGGTGCCACCCTGCTGCGCCGCATCGCGCGGCGGGGCCGAGGACGACCCTGGCAGACCCGGGCCACCCGCGAGACAGCCGCCGAATCCTCACCGATCACCCTGCTCGGCCGACGCTTCGCGGCCGGTGACATCGACGAGGACGAGTACTGGCGCCGGCTCTCCGTCCTGGACGAGCAGTTCGGCAGCGACAGCAGGAGAAGCGTCGCCTGACCGAGCCGTTCCCGCCGCCGAGCCCGCCTCGCCGCCGGTGGCGGCATCGGGCAGGCGGCGACCGGCCGCGCCGGTGCCGGCGGCCTCCGCCGGCACCGGTCGGGTCAGCCCACCACCGCCGAGCGCGCGACGGACGGTGCGCCGGTCCCCAGGAACGTGACGGGATCCAGGCCGAACGGCCCGTCGGTGGTCGCCCCGTACACCGGATGGGGCGGCAGCGCCACGCACCGCGAAGGCGCCGAAAGGGTGAACCAGACGACCTTCCCGGCCCCGCCCCTCGGGCGGACGCCCCAGCTCTCGCTGACGGCGGCGATCAGTGCGAGCCCGCGTCCCGACGTACTGGACATGCTGGGCGGGCGCACGGTCGGCAGCCGGGGGTCGTGGTCGTGGACGGACACCGTCAGCCGTTCGAGCAGCAACTCGACCTCGACGGTGCATGATTTGTCCGGCTGGGCATGCCGGTGGACATTGGTCAGCAGCTCGGTGACGCCGAGCGCCGCCTGGTCGATCAGAGGATCGAGATGCCAGTAGCGCAACTGCGCCGAGATGATTCTGCGGACCTGACCGATCCGCGACGGCAGGGCCTGGAGCTCCACCGTGCAGTGCCTGCTTGGCTCGCTGATCACGGCTGCGACTCCCCGAAATAGGTCCGGAAGAAGACGAAGGAACGGATCCGGCAGCCGGCCGACTGCCGATCCGGCCCCGGCGGTGTGGATCACAGTGTCACCGCCGGTGAACCATGAGTGACGTGTTCAATGTCACCCAGGTGTCACCGCTCCGCAACTCGCGGTCCGCCGGTGCCGCCGTCCGGGTCAGGTCATCCGTCCGCCCGCGCTGCGCAGCGTCTCCAGGAACCGGCGGGCCGGGCCGGTCCGGTCCGGCCCGCGGTTGCGCTGGCCCATCGTCAGCCGGTACCGCGTCCCGTTGAGGCGGGCCACGGTCGCACCGGCCCCGGCGAACCACGGCCTGCCCGCGCTCACCGCCCCCACCGGGGCGCTGTCGATCTCCCGTCCGTTGCTGGTCAGCAGGGCCAGCCTGCCGTCCTTGAGGACCACCTGCCCGGCTCTCGTGAGCGAGCGGGCCCACCGCTCGATCCGTACCCCCGTCGCGCTGAACTCCGTTTCCGGCATGACTGCTTCGCCCCCTTCATGACGCTTCTGAGGGGAAGTCTGCACAAACCGGGAGCGGCGCGCCAGGCCACGTCCGGACCGGAATCGCCGCCGCGGGGCCCTTCGACGCCAAGGCAGGGCTATGGAGCATCAAAGTGAACGTTTGTGCAGGTAGGGGGAATAGGTTGTGGGGGAGAGCGACGGGACACGAGGAGGAGCGCGCTGATGGGCACCGAGAAGCACGACGACGGCGGCCGGGCCGCGACGACGATCGACGTCGACCGCTCCGACGCCGGGTACCGGGCCTGGCTCAAGGAGGCGGTCCGCAAGGTCCAGGCCGACGCCAACCGCTCGGCGGACACCCATCTGCTGCGCTTCCCGCTGCCCGAGGCCTGGGGCATCGACCTCTACCTCAAGGACGAGTCGACGCATCCCACGGGCAGCCTCAAGCACCGCCTGGCCCGCTCGCTCTTCCTCTACGGGCTCTGCAACGGCTGGATCCGTCCGGGCAAGCCGGTGATCGAGGCGTCCAGCGGGTCGACGGCCGTCTCGGAGGCGTACTTCGCCAAGCTGATCGGGGTGCCGTTCATCGCCGTGATGCCCCGCACCACCAGCCCCGAGAAGTGCCGGCTGATCGAATTCCACGGCGGACGATGTCATTTCGTCGACGACTCGCGGAAGATGTACGAGGAGTCCGCCACGCTCGCCGCGGAGAGCGGTGGCCACTACATGGACCAGTTCACCTACGCCGAGCGGGCCACCGACTGGCGCGGCAACAACAACATCGCCGAGTCGATCTACCAGCAGCTGAAGCTGGAACGCTATCCGGAGCCGACGTGGATCGTCGCCACGGCCGGAACCGGCGGCACCTCGGCGACCATCGCCCGCTATGTGCACTACATGCAGTCCGACACCCGGATCTGTGTGCCCGACCCGGAGAACTCCTGCTTCTTCGACGGCTGGACCCGCCACGACCCCCTGGCCACCAGTGACTGCGGCTCCCGGATCGAGGGCATCGGCAGGCCCCGGATGGAGCCGAGCTTCGTGCCCGGCGCCATCGACCGGATGATGAAGGTGCCGGACGCGGCCAGCGTCGCGGCCGTGCGTGCCCTGGAGAAGGCCATCGGCCGCAAGGCGGGCGGCTCCACCGGGACCGGGCTGTGGAGCGCGTTCAAGCTGGTCGCCGAGATGGTCGAACACGGCGAGACGGGCAGCGTCGTCACCCTGATCTGCGACCCGGGCGACCGCTACCTCGACAAGTACTACTCCGACAGCTGGCTCGCCGAACAGGGCCTGGACATCGCCCCGTACACGGCGACCATCGAATCCTTCCTGGCCGACGGCGACTGGCCCTGACCGGCCGCCCCCGCCGGGCCGCGGCCGGTTTCAGGCCGCGGCCCCGGCCAGCCGCCGGTCGAGAGCCCGCACCGCGGTCCGGAAGGCCCGGCCCATCCCCGGCCGGGCCATCCGCAATGCCATTCGGCAGACCCAGGAACCGTCCGCGGCGAAGGTCCACCGCACCCGGGTGCCGGTCCCGGCCGGGGCGAGCCGCCACTCCTCCAGCAGGGCCCGCATCCCCGGGGCGTCGCACCGGTCGGCCCGGTAGGCGTACCGCTCCCCGGGCTCCGCGGCCATGATCGTCTCCTCGATCACGAAGCCGCCCCTGAGCCGGATCTCGCGTCCCGTGCCGCCCTCGGTGGGCCGGGCGGCCGTCACGGCGGTGAACCAGCCGGGCCAGCCGGGCACGTCGTCGGCGAGCGCGCGGTAGACCTTCTCGGGGGCCGCGGACACCTCGGCGGCGAAGACCAGCCGCACCGGAGCGGCATCGACGAATTCGAGCTCCACGGAACGGAGTCGGCGGGCCATGGAACGCACCTCCCGTGCGGTCGTGGACGGGTCGCGCACACCATAGCTGACTGGGCGTCAGGTGTCGCCGCCCCGCACGCCCCGGAAAAGCGCCCCGGGCCGTGCCGCACGCTACGGGCGCTGCCGCGCCGGACGGTCCAGCAGACTGTCGAGCACCCGGCCGAAGATCCGTCGGCCCGCCCCCGCGATCAGCGGATCGCCCCACCGCGGCAGCAGCCGGACACCCAGCTCCTCCACCCACACCACATGGGATCCGGAATCCGTCGGATACACATCGATCGACGCCCGGCCCAGGACCGGTGAACCCCGCTTCTCCAGCCGGCACAGCCCCGCCCGCCCGGCCGTGGGCGGCGTCCACCGCACCACTTCCATCGGATCGTCGAACGCCAGCGGCCCGATGCCCGTCCGCGCCACGAAGACGGTCCCGACCCCGGCCGGCGGCCCCGGAAGGACGGTGATCGTGGTCAGCGGGACCTGCGCGGCGTGCCGTTCCCAGTCCGTCACCCGGCGCCAGGACTCGGCGGCGGGCAAGGAGGTGAAGCGCTCGATCCGGAAGACGGCCACGCCACGATCCTAAGGGCTCGCCCGCGGAACCCCGGCCCGCGCGACGCCCGGCGCCGGCCGGACGGAACCCCGTGGCCCCGGCCGCTCAGGCGTCGCCGTCCGCGTCCCCGCCCGTCACCACCAGGCCCGGCAGATGCTCCTCGATCTCCGTACGGGCGGCGGCCGACAGCCCCGCGTCCGTCACGAACGTGTCCACCTGCTCCAGCGCCGCGAACGAACTCAGGCCCACCGTGCCCCACTTGGTGTGGTCGGCGACCACCACCACCCGCCGGGCCGACTGGACGAAACGGCGGTTGGTCTCCGCCTCCGCGAGATTCGGCGTCGAGAGCCCGGCCTCCACCGAGATCCCGTGCACCCCGAGGAACAGCACATCGAAATGGAGGGAGGCGATCGCCTGATCGGCGACCGGACCGACCAGCGAGTCCGAAGGGGTCCGCACCCCACCGGTCAGCACCACCGTCGCGGCCCCGGGCCGCGTCCCGGACGCGCCCCCCGCCCGCTGCGCGGCATGGAAGACATCGGCGACCCGCACCGAGTTGGTCACCACCGTCAGATCGGGGACGTCCAGCAGCTGCTGCGCGAGCGCGTACGTGGTCGTACCGCCGGAGAGCGCGATCGCGCTGCCGGGCACCGCCATCGCCGCCGCCGCCCGCGCGATGTCCTCCTTGGCGGTCAGCTCCAGCGCCGACTTCGCCTCGAAACCGGGCTCGTGCGTACTGGCCTCGACCACCGGAACGGCCCCGCCGTGCACCTTCTCGACGACCCCCTGGCGGGCCAGCGCGTCCAGGTCCCGGCGCACCGTCATGTCGGAGACGTTCAGCCTGCGGGTCAGCTCATTGACCCGGACCCCGCCGCGCCTGCGCACCTCGTCGAGGATCAGGGCACGCCGCTGCTCCGCGAGCAGGTTCTGATTCTCGCTCAACGCCGGTCCGGTCCTTCCCTCTGGCCGTGCGGCAGCCTCTTCGAACGGGGTCATCCTCGCACGCGGTGTCGCCGGCCGCCGCACTGGGGAGATTCCGTGAGAGAGATGCGGCCACCGTTCCTCTGTCACGATTCCGGTGACCACGCGTCAGCACTCCCCCCACGAACGAGAGAGCGAGTCACCCCAGTGCCACCTGCCACCCAGGCCCCGCAGAGTCCGGGGCCCGCGCTGGAACTCCTGGTCCACGGCGTGGGCGGCGCCACCCCCCAGGAGATGCTCGACGACCCGCGTACGGTCCGCATCACCGGCGACGCGACCGCCGCCATCTACCGGCGGGCCGAGGACACGGACGCCGAACAGCACCCGGAGCGGTACCGCGACCGGCCCATCGCCGAGGCATACTGCTGGTCCAACCTGACCTCCGGCAACGGCTCCCGCGCCCTGTGGCTGCTGCTGCTCCCCTTCATGGTGGTCAACCTCGCCCACTGGATGCGCCCCACCGCACGGTCCCGGAACCGGGCGGTGCGCCTGTACGGAGTGCTCGTCCGGCTCCTCGCGCTCAGCCTCACCGTCCTGCTGACCGCGGCGGCCTGCGAGGTCGCGCTCGATCTGACCGCCTGGCAGTGCGCGGGCGTACCGGACTGCTCCGACCAGCGGTCCTGGCTCGGCTTCCTGTCCGCGGCGCAGGGCGGCTGGTGGTCCCAGCCGGGCCGCAGGCTCGCCCTCGCCGCCCTGGTGCCCACCGCCCTGGTGGCGCTCCTGTGGTTCCTGTCCAACCGGACCTGGAGCGCGTACGAGTCACAGCGCCCGCTCACCGGAACCGAACCGGACGACGACGACCCCGACACGGCGCCCGAACCCTCCCCGGCCGCCACCGGCTCCACGCCGTTCGGCCGCCCCGCCCTCGGCCGGCCCGGATTCTGGTACGGCCGCCGACTGGTCGCCCGGCTCCGCGCCGCCCACACCGCCGCCGGATTCCTCACCGTCGCCGCATCGGTCGCGGGCGCCGCCGCCCGCCACGACCGCGCCGTCACCGGCCCGGTGCCCGGCATCGTCGGGCGGCTGATCGAGGCGGCGCTGGTCCTGGGCGCCCTCGTCGTGGTCTGGGTGGTCTGCCGCCGGGGCCGCAGCGAACGGCGCCTCGACAACCGGCTCGACCGCGCCCTCATCACCTATCTGCCCGGCGCCGCCCTGGCCCTGCTCGTCCTCGCCGCGGCCTACGCCGCCTGGTCCCGCCCCGGCTGGGTCTCGTCCGGTGCCCTGCCCGGAGACCTCGCCTTCAGCGTCGTCACCGTCGGCCAGGGGGCACTCGTCGTCGTACTCGCCCTGGTCTCACTGGGCCTCTACCGCCGCACCCCCGAACCCCGCACCGTCATGTTCGGGCTCGGCGGCCCCGTGGTCGCGATGCTCGCCTGCGCCCTCGGCGGAGTCATGAGCGGTGGCGTCTCCCAGCGCGTCGCCGACTGGCTGGACGGCCCCGGCACCCCCGGCATGGGCCGCGGCTCCGTCATCGAGGGGCCGCCGGTGCTGCTCAGCTGGCAGGCATCGGTCATCCCCGTCCTCCTGGTGCTGCTGGCCGTCCCCGCCCTCCTGCTGCTCGTACGGACCTGGCTCGCCGCCCGCGCCCTGGAGCCCGGGATCGACCGGGAGTACGCGGACGAACGCCCCGAGCCCGCCCGGACCCGGCAGATCGCCCGGATCCAGGCCGCCGCAGCCCTCACCGACTCCACGCCCTGGATCCTCGGCCCGGTCTGCGGCGCCACCCTGCTGCTCGGCGCGGCGGCGGTCTGCGGGGCCTGGCTGAGCGGGGAGGTACCCGGGCTCGCGATGAAGGGCGACGGCCCGTTCATCGAGTCGGTCGCCCAGGCCGCCCAGTCCACCGGCTCCTGGATGGTCGGACTCGGCTTCATACTCTTCGTCACCTGGGGCCGACGCGCCTACCGCGACGCCTCGGCCCGGCGCACCATCGGCATCCTCTGGGACGTGGGCACGTTCTGGCCGCGCGCCGCCCACCCCTTCGCGCCGCCCTGCTACGCCGAGCGCGCCGTACCCGACCTCGCGTCACGGATGTCCGGCTGGACCGGCCTCACCCGCGGCAGGCTCGTCATCTCCGGGCACTCCCAGGGCAGCGTCCTCGCGGCGGCCGCGGTCTGGCAACTGCCCGCCCACACCCGCAGCCGAGTCGCCCTGCTCACCTACGGCTCGCCGATCGAGCGACTGTACGGGCGCTGGTTCCCGGCCTACTTCGGCCCCGGACCGCTGCACGCGCTGCACCGGACCGTGCACTGCTGGCGCAACCTGTGGCGGGCCACCGACCCGATCGGCGGGCGGGTCGGACTCGACGGGGCGCCCGGCCCCGGGGTGGACCGAGGGCCGCTGAGGGACCCCCTGGTCTACGGGCGGACCCCCGAACACCCGCTCCCGGAAGCCGTCCTGGGCCACTCGGAATACCAGGCAGACCCGGTCTTCGCCCAGGAGCGGGCCGCGCTGCTGGAACGGCTCGACCCCGTCCTGCCCCGCCAGGCCGACGGGGCGGACGGCCCCCGGACCGCGCCGGGTCAGGGCAGCTCCGGCAAGTCCTCGGGGTAGAGCAGGGTGAGGTCGTCCGTGCTCGGCTCGGCGAGCTGGGCGACCCGCCCCGCATGCCGCTCCACCATCGACTCGAAGGTCTGGCGCGCGGTGCGGCCGTTGCCGAACGCCGGACCCTTGGGAAGCTCGGTGAAGTACTTCAGCAGTGCCTCTCCGGTCCCGGAGGCCAGGCTGTACTCGTGCTCGTCGGCCTGCTGCCCGACGATCCGCAGCAGTTCGGCCGGCTCGTAGTCGCTGAAGGTGATGGTCCGGGAGAAACGGGACGCCACACCGGGGTTGACGGTGAGGAACCGCTCCATCTCGTGGGTGTAGCCCGCCACGATGACGACCACCGCGTCCCGGTGGTCCTCCATCAGCTTCACCAGCGTGTCGATCGCCTCCCGGCCGAAGTCCCGGCCGGAGTCCTCCGGCGACAGGGCGTAGGCCTCGTCCACGAAGAGCACCCCGCCGCGCGCCCGGTCGAAGGCCTCCTGGGTACGGATGGCGGTCGAGCCGATGTGCTCGCCGACCAGATCGACCCGCGACACCTCGATCAGATGGCCCCGCTCCAGAACCCCGAGCGAGGCGAGGATCTCGCCGTACAGCCGGGCCACGGTGGTCTTGCCGGTACCGGGGGAACCGGTGAAGACGAGGTGGCGCCGGACCGAGGCGGCCTTGAGCCCGGCCTCCTGGCGCCGGCGGCCCACCTCGATCATGTCGGTGAGGGCACGCACCTCCCGCTTGACGCTGTCCAGGCCCACCAGCGCGTCCAGTTCCCCGAGCACCGCGTCCGACGAGCGCGCCGGCCCGGCGGCGGGCACCTCGGCCGGGGCGGGCTCGACGGCCCGCTGTCCCGGGACCCCGCCCAGCAGCCCCGGGGCCGACTGGGTCGCCGTCAGGACGGTGGGCGCCGGGGGAGCGGGGGTACGCAGCGCGCTCTCGTCGCTGGTGCAGTCCTCCACGACGGGGCCGGTGCCCTGGCCGTCGCCCGGGGCCGCGGGCGGCTCGGCGAACTCGTACCCACCGCGCGCGCACCGCTCGGTGCGGCAACGGGTCAGCGTCGTGCGGCAGCCGTCCATCACATGGAAGCCGTAGCCGTCGCTGCCGGTGACCCGGCAGCCGTGGAACGTGCCACGGCCCTCGGCGGAGACGTAGAAACCGGCCTCGGCGGGGGCGGTGACCGTGCACCGCTCGATCACCGGGTCGGCGCCCTTGGTGACGATCACTCCGGTCTGCGCCGTGTCGATGGTGCAGTTGTTGAGCGTGCCGCCGCTGCCGTGGTCGCGGAACCAGGCGCCGGTGGACGCCTCACGGATGCGGCAGTCGTCCAGCTGCGCGGTCGCCCCGTCGCTCACCGACACCGCGGTGTTGCGGACCTGGGAGAGATCGCTGTCGACGACATCGGCGCGCGAGCCGCGGTCGAGCACG
The DNA here is from genome assembly GCF_042799335.1 of Streptomyces sp. NPDC057697. Classification (NCBI taxonomy): domain Bacteria; kingdom Bacillati; phylum Actinomycetota; class Actinomycetes; order Kitasatosporales; family Streptomycetaceae; genus Streptomyces; species Streptomyces sp. NPDC057697. Next base: position 30,660 of record NZ_JBHVJA010000004.1, read on the forward strand.
AAGATGGCGTCCGGAACGTCGTGGACCCGGCAGGAGTCCAGTATCACGGTCGCCCCGTCGCTCACCCAGACCGCGGGGTAGTCGCCCGTGCTGTCATGGATCTCGCACTGGTTGGCATCCACCCGGGTCCCGGGATCCCAGACGGAGAGACCGTTGCGGCCGAAGCGGCGCACCGTCGAGCGGGTCAGCGTGAGCACCGAACGGGAGCGCAGATCCACCGCGTTCTCCGGGATGTCGTGGATGTCGCAGTCGGCGAGCGTCAGTACCGCGTCGGTGTCGAGCGTGACGCCGTCCGCCGAAGTGCGGTGCACCGTGCAGTCGGTGAGGTGCGCGGCCGCGCGGGCGGTGACCTGTATGCCGCTGCCCTTGATCTCGTACACCTCGCAGCCGAAGCCCTCCAGCCCGCTGCCCTCCCCGGTGACGCTCAGACCGGCGCCGGACGCGTGGTGGATCCGGCAGCGCTCCAGCCGCGGATGCGCGCCGTCGCGCACCGAGACACCGGACTGCCCGGCGGAGACGACCTCGCACTCCTCGAACACCCCGCCCGCGCCGTCGAGCACCGCGATGCCGACCCCGGCGGGGTTGTCGACCGTGCAGCGGCGCACGGCGGGCCGGGCCGTGCCGCGTACCTCGATCCCGGCGGCGGAGCGGGTCACGATCCGCAGGTCCGCGATCTCCGGGGCGCCGTCCTCGACCAGCAGCGCGGGGGCCGTCGAGTCCTGGCCCTCCACATGCAGGTCCGAGACGACGGCGGCGGCACGGATGGTCAGCGGTACGCCGTCGGCCGGCGCGATCCGCACGGATCCGACGGACCCCTCGGGCCCGCGCAGGGTCACCGCGCGGTGCAGGACCAGATTCTCCCGGTAGGTGCCCGGTGCGACGGTGAGTACATCGCCGTCGGCCGCGGCCTCCAGGGCTGCGGTGAGGGAGGCGTATTCGCCTGTGCGGCGCCGCCACCGCGATGTTCCGGTGTGCGTCACCTGGACCGTGCCCTGTGCCATGGCGCTGTTGTGCCCCCACCTCGTGCGTGCGTGATGCCCGCGTCACCGGCCATGCGGCAGCGGCGAATCGCGGGACCGCCCACCGGGAAAGCGGGCGGGCCGGTCCACCGTAGCGCGCATGACGGGCGGGAGTTGACCCGATCAGCAGCTGATCAGCTGCCGGCTCCCGTCCTGCCCCAGTCCGGACCGGCCTCGGCCCAGTCCCGGTCGATCCGGGTGTACCGGCCCTTCATCATGTGCCGGACGATCAGCCGCCGTACGCACTCGACCAGTCCGGCGGCGAGCAGCATCGCCCCGATCCCGGCCAGCACCGCGTGGGCGCGGGCGGTGGCGGCGTCCATGGGGCGTGATACCGGGCGGCCCGCGGAGTCCGTCCAGATCTCCACCCGGGCGCCGGGGCCGGTCCGCCGGGAGGCGGTCAGCGCCGTGCCGCGACGGATCGTGCCGTCCGGGGCCTTCCAGCGGGCCACCACCGAGGTCTGCGCGGCGTGCTCCGAGGAGACCTCGGGATCGGCGAGGTGCCGGGGCGCGCGCAGCGACCGGTGCTCGACGACCGCGGTGGTGGCATGGCGCCCGGCCCGCTGGGCCCGTGCCGAGCGTTGCAGGGCGTCGTCGGTCTGCGCCCCGCACACCCAGCCCAGGGCCGGCGCCGCCAGCACCACGAGGAGCAACGCGACGAGGGCCACCCATGCCTCGCGCCGGTCGGTGGCGCGACGCACGGGATTGTGCCGCCAGCGCCACACACCCGTGACCGCTCGCACAGTCCTGCACCCCCTTTCCGTGTCCGTCCTGACCGGACACGGGATGCTTCGCCGGCGGAAGCCGGCGGAGCGAGAGCAACCTCACCCCGGTCAACGCACCGGTCGCCCCGTCAGTTCCCGCACCCCCCGGAGCGGCTGACGGCCCGTCCGCCGCGCAGACACCGAAGCCGCCGTCGAGTCCCCATGGCTCGACGACGACTCCGCGCGACCGTGCGTGACCGTCGGTTCAGTACCCCCGGCCCTGGTACGGGCGGTTGTACGGGTCCTCGTAGGGCGAGGGCGCCGGGGCCTGACGCGGCGCCGGGGCCGGTCGAGGCGACGCCGGGCGCATCGCCTCGTAGCCCGTGCCCGGTGCGGGCCGCGGCTGTTGCTGCTGCGGATGGGGCGCCTGATATCCGCCGCGGGCCGCGGACGGCTGCTGCGGGATGTACGGCGCCGGGGCGTGTTGCAGCTGCGCGGGCTGCATCGGCGCGTAACCCTGCTGAGCGGCCGGCTGCTGGTAGCCGTACGACGGAAGGGGCTGGGAAGGAGCCGCGGGAAGAGCCGGCAGCGCCGCCGGGAGAGCCGGCAGATAGCTGTTGCCGGTGTCATAGGCGGCAGGCACTCGGATCGGAGCGATCTGAGGGGTGCCCCGCTCCGCGACCAGGGAGTCGTAGATCGGAGTGTCGGGGAACGACGGCGCGGCGTAGTAGCCGCCACCGTAGGTGGAGCGAGGGGAGGTCATGACACCTAAGTTAAGCCCACGACGAGCCGGTTGGGGAGTCCCCATCTCGGGGGCATCCGTTTTACGCTGATTCTGGCTGTCCGCCCTGCTAAAAATTCGATAAGGGTTCTGTTGGCAATGGGAACTTTTTCGTTGGACGGGCCCTATGGGCACGCCTGTGGAGTTTCTCTCCGCCCCACAAGATCTGGAACGCCGGTGGCCCATTGCCTGATTGCCGGGCGCACCCACGGGCGCTATTCGCATCAGGTCCGCGAGGGGCCCGCCGATGCCGCGATCAGCCGGCCGGCGCGCGTGCGTCGTACATGTACCTCGGGACCGTCACGGCAGTACCGTTTCTGTCGACTCCGGGCCCAGAAGTTCGTGCAGCAGGCGCGTGGCGGGCAGCGCGGGGTTGAGGTACGCGTACTCGTGCCGGTGCTCGACCACCGCGACCATCGTGCGCAGGGTGTCCACGGCGTCCTCCCGCTGCCCGGCGTGGTCCTGGGCCTGAGCCAGCAGCCCGAGGTGGAGCGGGAGGCGTATGTGCGCCCTGGACCGCCGCAGTTCGGCCAGCGCGTTCTTCATGGCCGAGATCCCCTCCCGGCGGCCGGTGTACGTGAGGGCCCAGCCCAACGGCAGGTGGACCATCGCCTTCCAGTAGGACAACCCGTGCTCGACGGCCAGCCCGACGCCCTCGGTGCCGGAGGCCCGCGCCGTCTCCACGTCGCCCTCCCAGGCGGCCACGACCGCGTCGACGTAGAGGGCATGGATCCGGTCCCACGGCCTGCCCTCGTGCTGCGTCAGCCGCAGCAGGCGACGGCGCTGTTCCGCGGCCGCCGCGCGGTCGTCCAGCAGCCAGTGGGCGAGGACGCAGTGGCAGCGGAAGTAGACGCGTGGGTCGGACCGGTACGTTCCCTCCGGTAATCGGCCCTCGCGGGCGAGCCGCTCCGCCAGCTCCGCCCCCTGTTCCAGCTCTTTGAGCGCGTCGGGCAGGTGCCCGCGGACGAGCAGCGCCATGCCCTCGCCGTACGCCGCGCCGAGCCGGGCCGTCGGGCCGTCGGTGCGCTCGGCGATGTTCCTCAGCAGGACGGACAGCTGCCGTGACTCGTCGTAGCGGCCGCGGACGAGGAGCGACATGGCCAGCGTCGACAGGACCGCCGGGTCGTCCGGCGCATGGGGCGTCGTATCCGGGGCGCGCCCCCGGGTGATCTCCGCCTCCGCCTCGGCGTCACCGAAGCCGCGCACCTGCCCCAGCACATGGCCCAGCTCCAGGTGGAGCCGCTGCTTCAGATCGCGGGCGGTCGTGCCGTCGGGCAGCGCGCCGGCCATGCCGACCGCGCGCCGCAGCCACATCTCGCGCTCCTCGGAGGCCAGACGCAGTTCCGTGTTCTCCGCCGCGCGCAGGAGCCAGGGCAGCACCCGCTTCGCGGGCATGACGTCCTTGGCGAGCCAGGCGTGGTGGGCGACACGCTCGGTCTCCGCAGGGTCGCCCCCGACCCGGACGTACGGGGAGAGCGCGTCGGCGTACCGGGCGTGCAGTCGTTGGCGCTCCTCCTCCGTCAGCTCGCCGACCAGCACCTCCTGGGCCTGGGGAGGGCCGAGGCGGAGCCCTCCGGCGCGCCGGTGGTCGGGGGCGAGCAGACCGTACCGGACGGCCGACTCCACCAGCGCGACGGCCGAATTGCCGCCGGTGGCACGGCAGACCGCGTCCAGGTCGATATCGGGTGCGACGACCGCGCAGAGCCGCAGGAGCCGCAGGACCGGTTCCGGCAGCATGGCGAACTCCTGGCGCAGTACCTTGCGCGCGCACGTCACGATCAGGGTGAGGATCTCGTCCGTGGCGCCGGGCTCGCGCAGGTCCCTGGCGTCGCAGAGCAGGGAGAGCATCTGCAGGACGAAGTACGGGCTGCCCGTGCTCTGGCGGTGCAGCGCGTCGATGACCCGCTCGTCGACGCCGGGACCCGCGTGCGCGTCGACCAGTGTGGCGATGTCCGAGCGGGCCAGTCCGGCGAGCCGCAGGATCTCCGCGTCCGGGCCCTTGAGCACCTCGGTCATCACCCGGAACCGCGAGGCGTCGGGCCAGGCCTCCAGGTCCCAGCCGGTCAGCACGATGCTCAGGGGGTGCCCCTGGCGCCGGGTGGTCAGCAGCCGGAGCAGGTCCAGGGAGACGGTGTCCGCCCAGTGCACGTCCTCCAGCACCAGCACCAGCGGCCGCTGCGCTGCCAGCGAGAGCAGCACTTCGCACAGCGCGTCGTGGACCCGGAAGGGGCTCGGTGAGGCGTCGGGGCCGTGGCCGCTCCCGGCCCCGGCCTGCGGTCCGGGCAGCAGTGGGGCGAGCAGCGGGCCGAACGGCGCGGCAGCGGCCGCGAAGGCGTCCGGTCGCGCCGCCGACAGCCGCCGCAGCACCTGGGTCCACAGCCAGTACGGCGGGACCCCCTCGCCGGAGAAGCAGCTGCTCCGGACCGTCTCCATGCTCTCGTCGACACTCTGGAGGCGCCGGACGAGCTCCATCATGAGGTGGGACTTGCCCAGCCCGGACGAGCCGAAGACGCAGGCGAGATGGCCACGGCCCGTCGCCGCTCCGGCCGTTGCGGCGACCAGGCGCCGCAACTCCCGTTCCCGGCCCGTCAACGGCGGGGGCAGCACGGGTTCGAAGAGGGGGAGCCCGGGGGCGGTGGACGTGGCCGGTGCCGTACGGTCCGGTTCCTGCGGCTGTCCCGCGGCGCGCATGGCGGTCTTCCCGGCCGCGGGGGACACCCGCGCCGCCCGCTCCGTCCCGCCGGACAGCACGGTCCGGATGGGCCGGGCGAATTCGGTGGCCCTGAGCGGCAGTTCCTCGCTCAGCACGGTCTGGGTCCGCTGTTCACCGAGTTCCTGCCGGAGGAGGGCGGTGTGCAGGCGCTGGAGTTCGGCCGTCGTGTCCACGCCGTATTCCTCGACCAGATAGCTGCGGGTCCATTCGTACACCTCCAGCGCCTCCGCCTGACGGCCCGACCGGAACAGCGCGGTCATCAGATGGCCCACCAGGCGTTCCCGGGTGGGGTGCTGACGCACCTCGCGTTCCAGTTCCGTGACCACCTCCGCCGTTCTGCCCAGGACGAGCCCGGCCTCCGCGGCGGCCTCCAGGGCGGTGAGCCGGACCTGTTCCAGCCGGGTGCTCTCGTCGGCGAGCGGCGGGTGGGCGATGAACTCGGCGTAGGGGGAGCCGCGCCACAGCGCGAGCGCCCGGGTGAGCCGGTCGCGGGCCGCGACGGGATCCTGGGAGAGGGAGCGCCGCCCCGTGGAGAAGAGCTGCTCGAACTGGTGGACGTCCACCTGCTCCGGAGGCAGTTCGAGGACGTATCCGGGGGCCCGGTAGCGCAGGACCGCCGACCGGTCGGGACCGGCCGCGGGGGCCAGCGCCCGGCGCAGATGGGAGATGTGGCTCTGCAGGGTGGCGACGGCCCGCCGCGGCGGCTCCTCCCGCCAGAGCTCCTCGATGAGCACGGTGGTGGGGACGACCCGGCCCAGCCTGATCAGCAGGAGCGCGAGCAGCGTTCTGCGACGCGGCGGGCCGAGCGGGATGTCGTGCCCCGCGTACTGGGCCGACATGGGTCCCAGAACCTGCAGCACCGGTCCGGAGCGGGCGGCAGACGGTGGCGGCGGCAGTGTGCTCCGTGCCTGACGTGCAGACATCTTCGGCCCCATTCGTTCGCACGCTTGAGACTTCTCCGGAGAATTGATCCTAGAACAGTAGGTGTTCTGTCATGTGATTGGGCTGATGAATGGCCAATAAGCGATCACTGAATTGGCAATGTGCTTCTCCTGCGTGCCGAGGTGACCGGCAAGTGAACGGCAGGTGTCAGGCAAGGGACCGGACCAGCGATCGTGCCGGGCCTTCAGCATTCCGGCCAGTGGACCGCAAGGGGGGTGGCACAGCATGTGCGGAACCGACATCGCCGCGTGACGCAGGCCGACCACCGGCGCAGACCCTGGAGGCATCACGGTGTTCGCGATTTTCTTCCCCGGGCAAGGAGCGCAGTTCCGGGGTATGGGCGCAGATGTTTTCGGCCGCTATCCGGGTATGACGCGATTCGCCTGCGACCTTTTGGGGTACGACCTGGTCTCGCGTTGCCGCGACAATCAGGACGACGTGCTCGCGCGGACGGAGTGCACACAGCCGGCCCTGTTCACCGTCAACGCGCTGCACATGTTCGAGCGTGAGCGCCGCGAGGGCCGGCCCGCCGACCACTTCCTCGGACACAGCCTGGGGGAGTACAACGCGCTCCTGGCGGCGGGGGTCTTCGACTTCGAGACGGGTCTGCGGATCGTCAGGAAGCGCGGAGAACTCATGGCGGCGGCCTCGGGCGGCGGGATGAGCGCCGTGATGAACACCCCTGCTCCGCGCCTGCTCGACGTGTTGCGGGAGGACGGCGTCGAGGGGGTGGACGTGGCGGCCTACAACACCGACGCCCAGGTCGTGATCGCCGGTGACGACGGCGCGCTGCGGGCCGCCCACGCCGCTCTGAGGGCACGGAACATCCGTTTCGCCTCGTTGCGGGTCGGTGCCGCCTTCCATTCCCGCCACATGGAGCCCGTCCGCTCCGCATTCGAAGGCTTTCTCAAGGAGTTCACGTTCGCGGAGCCCGCGACGACCGTGATTTCCAATGTGGCGGGACGGCCCTACGAACGGGGCACGATCCCGGAGATGCTGAGCAGACAGCTCGTGGAGCCGGTGCGATGGGCCGACAGCATCCGGTACCTCCTTTCCCTCGGTGTCGGTCTCGAATACGAGGAGATAGGCGGTGACTCCCTCCTCCGGATGGCGAGAAGCATCGAGAAGGCCGGTTCCCGGGACGCTCTCAGCAGGAGTGGGGTGTGAGGATGGACAGGAAGCAGCACATACAGAAGCTCATCGAGGACCAGTTCCTCGTGGATTTCGACGGTGAACTGACCGCCGGGACCGATCTGTTCAAGACGGGTGTGATCGACTCCTTCGGGTACATCCAGCTCCTGAGCACCCTCGAAAAGGATTTCTCGCTCCGGCTGACGGACGAGGAGCTCCTCAGGAACATCTTCTCTTCGCTGGACGCCATCGACGCCTTCGTGGCGGAAAAGCTCGCCGAGCGCGACGGCCACTGAGACCGCGACGATCACCGGATCAAGGAGACCCCGCATGTGCGGAATCGCAGGTTTCGTCGCACCCTCGCTGTGCGCCGGAGCCGCACCGGAGGTGATGACCTCCATGCTGTCGCTCATCCGCCACCGCGGACCCGACGAGGCGGGCTACTACCTGGACGACGGCGTCGCCATGGGTACGGCACGGCTGTCGGTGGTCGACCTCGCCACGGGTGCCCAGCCGATGGCCGATCCGACGGAACGCTACTGGATCTGCTTCAACGGCGAGTTGTACAACCACATCGAACTGCGCGAGGAACTGCGAGGGCTGGGCCGCCGGTTCCGTACCCGTTCCGACACGGAGGTCTTTGTGCAGGCATGGGCCCAATGGGGTCCCGCGTGCCTGCCCCGATTCAACGGCGCGTTCGCGGCCGCGATCCGCGACGTGAGGTCGGGAGATCTTTTCCTGGCACGGGACAGATATGGCAAGCGGCCGCTCTTCTACGTCGACGGCGAGGGCCGCGGAGCCCAGGGGGGCGGGAGCGGGGAATTCCTCTTCGCCTCCGAGATGAAGGCTTTCCGCGCGTTCCCGGGATTCCGTTTCGAGCTCGACCCGCACGAACTCGCCTCCACCTTCGCGGTGTGGACGCCGTTGCCCGACCGGGCCCCTTTCCGGCACGTGCGCCAGCTTCCGATGGGGTGCTTTCTGACCGTTCGTGGTGGGCGGGCGGTTCTGAGCGGCTACGCGGAGCTCGAACTCGACGTACCGCCGTTCACCGGTTCCGAACGGGAAGCGGCCGCGTCGGTCCGCGAAGCCCTCCGCGAGAGCGTCGAGATGCGGCTCAGGAGCGATGTCGAGGTCGGCGTCTATCTGAGCGGCGGCCTCGACTCCTCCATCGTGACCAAGCTGACGACCGATCTCTCGGCGCACGAGGTCCGCACCTTCTCGGTGGAGTTCGACGACGCGGTCTTCGACGAGTCGAGCAGCCAGCAGGTCGTCGCCTCGCACCTCGGGACGCGCCATTCGTCCATCGCCGTGTCGAGTGCCGATATCGCCGCGAATTTCCCGTCCGCCGTGTACCACGCGGAAGTACCGGCGTTCCGGGCCGCGTTCGTCCCCATGTTCCTGCTGTCCCGCCATGCGCGGGACGCCGGGATCAAAGTGATCCTCAGCGGTGAGGGAGCCGACGAGGCGTTCCTCGGATATTCGCTCTTCCGCGAGACGCTGCTGCGCGCTTCGTGGGGCGAGCTGTCGGACGACGAGCGCATGGCCAGGCTCGGCAGTCTCCATCCGGAGCTGAGCCACTTCGGCCCCGCGAACCGGGCACGGCTGAAGGGCCTGTTCGAGCAGTTCGCCGTGGAACGGCTGCCCGGTCTCTTCTCCCACGAACTCCGTTACCAGAACGGACGTTTCGCCGCCCGTCTGCTGAAACGGCGCGACGAGCCGTTCGAGGACCTCATGGCCCTGACGGAGGCGACGCCCGGCTATGCCGCGCTGAGCCCGGTCCGCAAGGCACAGTGGCTGGAATTCAAGACGCTGCTGCCGGGCTATCTCCTCTCCACCCAGGGAGAGCGCATGAGCCTCGCCCACGGTGTCGAGAACCGGTGCCCCTTCCTCGATCCCGCGGTCGTCCGCACGGCGGCGTCGATCAATATGCGCTTCGACGACGGTTTCGACGAGAAGGCCATTCTCAAGAAGGCGTTCTGGGGCGAGCTGCCGGAATCGAGTCTCACCCGGCGGAAGCAGCCGTACCGGGCTCCCGGAGCGGCCGTGTTCAAACAGCGACATCCCGAGTACCTGGAACTCATCCTGTCCTCCACCGAGTTGGGAAAGATCGACGGCATCGACCCGGTGTTCGCCCGGAGACTCGTCGAGAAGATCATGGCCACGCCCACGGGGGAGATCAGCACGAAAGAGGACCAGGCCTTCGTCTACCTGCTCTCGACCGCGGTCCTCAATCAGCAGTTCGTCCTCGGACAGGACGTGCCCGAAGACACGGCCGCCCGGTCCGATTTCAAGGTGAGCACCATCGTTGACCAGCGGACATCGCGGGGATCGAAGCCGGCCGGCCAAGACCTTCCCGCCGCGGGAGGAAACCGATGAGTACGTTCGATCCGGCGCCCGCGACGGATGATGTCGCGATCATCGGGCTCGCTCTGCGCTTTCCCGGCGCGGAGACACTGGAGGAGCTGGGCGGTCATCTCGTCGCGGGCCGGTCGCTCATCTCGGAGGTCCCCCCGGAACGCTGGTCGAAGGAAAGGTACTTCGGCGATCCACGGCTCGGAGCGCAGAAGACGAACAGCATCTGGGGCGGATTCATCGAGCATGCGGACTGCTTCGATGCCGAGTTCTTCAACATCTCGCCGCGCGAGGCCGAGAGCATGGACCCCCAGCAGCGCATGGCGCTCGAACTCGCCTGGCGGGCGATCGAGAACGCGGGCTATCCGGCGAGCGCCCTCGCGGGTACGGAGACGGGCGTCTTCATGGGTGTCTGCCATGCGGACTACGCGGAAATGATGGAACGCGAAGGGGCGAGGACCGACGTCTATTTCCCCACCGGAACGGCGTACTCGATCATTGCGAACCGGATCTCCTACTATTTCGACTTCCAGGGCCCGAGCATCACCAACGACACGGCGTGTTCGAGCTCGCTCGTATCGGTGTACGAGGCGGTACGCGCGCTGTGCAATGGCGAGTGCGGTGTCGCCCTGGCCGGCGGGGTCAATCTGATCTGGTCGCCGAAGCACTTCGTCGCGTTCAGCCAGGCGAGCATGTTGTCCCGTACCGGCCGCGCCAGCGCGTTCGACCAGAGCGCCGACGGCTATGTCCGTGGTGAAGGCGGTGCGGTACTTCTCCTGAAGCCCCTCGCGCGGGCCGTCGCGGACGGCGATCCCATTCACGCGGTCATCAAGGGAGTGGCCACGAACCACGGTGGCCGGACGAATTCCCTCACCGTCACCAATCCGACGGCACAGGCGAATCTGATCGAGCGGCTCTACACCCGCGCCGGAATCCGTCCGGAGACCGTTTCGTACATCGAGGCGCACGGACCGGGAACGCCCGTCGGGGATCCGATCGAGATCATGGCCCTGAAAGAGGCCTTCCGGAACCTGCACGCGGCACAGGGCACCGTCGCCCGGCCGGAGAGTTGTGGAATCGGCTCGGTCAAAACCAATATCGGGCATCTGGAAGGGGCGGCCGGGGTCGCCGGAATCGCCAAGGTGATCAGCGCGCTGGCGCTCCGGACGCTGCCCGCGAACGTCAACTTCCGGAATCAGAACCGGCTCATCAAACTTGAGGGCAGCCCGTTCCATGTCATCCGCGACACCCAGCCGTGGGCCGCGCCGGCCGCGGAGGCGGAGGCGGGGGCAGGGATCCGGCCACGGCGGGCCGGGGTGAGTTCGTTCGGATTCGGAGGCACGAACGCGCATGTCGTGCTTGAGGAACATCTCGCCGATGAAGCCGGTGAGGCCGGTGAGGCCGGTGAGGCCGGCGGGGCCGGTGCGGGGGCACGGGGCGGGCCTCTCCGGGAGCCGCAGCTCCTGCCGCTCTCCGCGAAGACGCCGGACCGGCTCCGGGCGGTGGCGGGCAATCTGCTCACCCACCTGCGCGAGCACCCGTCGCAGTCGCTCGCCGACATCGCGTACACCCTGCGGGTAGGCCGCGAGCCCATGCCCGCCCGGGTCGCGTTCGCCGTCGCGGACCGCGCCGAACTCGAAGTGCTGCTGCGGGAGTTCTTCGACGGCGTCCGTGCGGGGGGCGAACTCCACCTGGGCGGGACGCTCCAGGGCACGGAGCAGGACGTCGCCGGTCCGAGGGCGGCGGGAACACGCTGGGCGGAGGGCGGGACGGTGGACTGGGCCGATCAGCTCGGTCACGGCGCATCCGGGCCGCGTCCACGACGGGTGCGGCTGCCCGGATATCCCTTCGCCCGCGAGCGGCACTGGTTCAGCGTTCCGCGGAAGGACTCCGAGGGCTCCCGGACGGGCGTCGGGGCTTCCCGGACGGACACCGGGATTTCCCGGACGGCCGACGGGACGCCGGGGGCGCCCGTGGCGGCGGACGCGGGCGCCGCCCCTCACCCGCTCCTCCACGCCGACGCCTCCGGCCCCGCCGGTCACCGGTACCGCTCGACGTTCACCGGAGCGGAGCCGTTTCTCGCCTCGCACGTGGTGGGCGGTGTCCGGGTGCTGCCGGCGGCCGCTCATATCGAGATGGTCCGTGCGGCGGCTGTGCGCGCCGTGGGGTCCGACGCGGCGGAACGGGCGGTCGTCCGGCTCCGCAACGTGGCATGGCTGCGCCCGCTCGTCGTGCGGGACGCGCCGGTCGAGGTCGCCGTCCGGCTCATCCCGCAGGACGGCGTCGCTCTCGCCTTCGAGGTCTCCACCGGAACCGACCCGGCCGTCGTCCACAGCTCGGGAGTGGTGGAGGCCGCCGGGCCCAAGGAGCCGGATCGCATCGATCTCGGCGCGCTGCGGGCGGCCTGCCCCGTGGAGCGCCGCCCGGCGGACGTGTACGCGGCGTTCCACGAGCGGGGTTTGGAGTACGGGCCGGCCATGCGCGGGATCGAGGAGGTCCGGCTGGGGACGCGGGAGCTGGTCGCGCGTATCGGGAAGCCCGCTGCCGGTGCGGCGGACCCCGGATACGTCCTGCCGCCGAGCGTTCTCGACGCGGCCCTCCAGTCCTCGCTCGTGCTCCTGGCGGAGACGGCGCGCGAGCCGGCGGGCGGCCCGGCCATGCCGTTCGCGTTCGAGGAACTCACGGTCCACGGCGCCTGTGCGTCGGAGACCTGGGCGTGGGTGCGGCGCCGCGAGGGACACCGCGCGCTCGACGTGTTCGACATCGACCTCTGCGACTCCGAGGGCGTGGTCCGTGTCGCCCTGCGCGGACTGGTGCAGCGGACGCACGGGGCGGCGTCCGGCCACGGAACCGGCGCGGACACCGTCACCGCCGCCGTTCCCTGGGTCCCGGCACCCCTCGACGTGCCCGAGGACCGGGCGACGGCCCTCCCGTCCGTGCGCGGATACCTCGGGGGGCGGGCCGCCGGACACGCGACCGCAGTGGCGGACACCACCGGCTTCACCGTCGCACCGCTGCCCGATGTCGCGCCCGGCCGGGTCGCCGAAGGCGTCGGGGCCGTGGTGGACCTGGTGTTCCGGCACGCCGTGGAGCTGGTGAGGTCGAAGCCCGGGGGAGCGCACCGGTTCGTCGTCCTCGCGGACGACCGGTCGCCACGGCACCACCACGCGCCGCTGACCGGCCTGTTCAGGACCGTCGTCCTGGAGAACCCCCGCATCACGGGCCGGGTCGTACGCGTCGCGGGGCTCGACACCGCGTCCCCGGAGCGGATCGCGGACATCCTCCGGGCGGAGGCGGCGGACCGGTCGGCCGACTGCGAGATCCGCTACGGGGCCGACGGCACCCGTCACGCGGCACGGCCGGTGGAATTCCGGCTGGACGAAGGAGCGGAGATCCCGCCGCTGAAGGAGGGCGGGGTCTACTGGATCACGGGCGGTCTCGGTGGCCTGGGCCTGCACGTCGCGCGGTACTTCGGGCGCCGTGCGGGCGTCACCGTCGTCCTGAGCGGCCGGTCGGCGCCCGGCGCCGCGAGCGAGAAGGCCCTGCGCGGGCTGCGGGAGGCGGGCGTCGAGGCCCACTACCTCCCCGTCGACGTGGCCTCGAAGGACGATGTGGACCGCGCGGTGCGCGCCGTCGTACGGGACCACGGGGCGATCGACGGCATCGTCCACGCGGCGGGCGTCCTCCGCGACGCGTATCTCTACACCAAGGACGCCTCGGACGTACGGGCGGTGCTGGAGCCGAAGGTCGACGGCGTGCTCCACCTCGACGCAGCCACGCGCGGCCTCGCGCTCGACTTCTTCGTCGCCTTCTCCTCCGTGGCCGGGGTGTTCGGCAGCTCCGGGCAGTCGGACTACGCGGCGGCCAACGCCTTCCTGGACGCCTTCGTCCACCACCGCCGGGCCCTGGTGGACATCGGCGAACGGAGCGGGACGACATCGGCCGTCAGCTGGCCGCTGTGGGCCGACGGCGGGATGTCCATGGACCCCGTGACACGGGAGTCGATGCGCCGGGACCGGGGCTGGGAGCCCCTTCCGACGGAGGAGGGCCTGCGGGTGCTCGGCGGCGTACTGCGCGACGCGCCCGCCCACACCGTGGTGGCGTACGGCGCCGCCGCGAGGCTCACGGCCGCCGCCCCACCCCCGGAGGCACCCCGCCCGGTACCCGCGGACACCCCACCTGCGCAGCCCGCGGCCGCCGTCACGGAGGACGAGCTGATGGAGCGTACGAACGCGTTCCTGCGCCGCGTCGTGGGCGAGGTGCTGCACCGCGACCCCCTGACCCTGGACGAGACGGCCAACCTCGTCGACTACGGGATCGACTCGCTCGCCATCCTGGAGACGACCGCGTCGCTCGAAGTGTTCTTCGGCCCGCTCTCCAAGACGATCTTCTTCGAGTACACGAGCATCGAGGGCGTCGCGGGTCACCTCGTCGCGGAACACCGCGACAGGCTGCGCGAGATCACCGCCGCCGGAGACCCGGCACCGGCCGCCGCCGCACCCGCGGCCGGTACGGACGACGTACCGGCCCCCGCACCCGCGGCCGGTACGGACGACCCAGCGGCCCCCGTCGCACCCGCGCCGTCCGTCTCCGGCACCGCCGGCACGCCCGCCGCCCACGGCAGGACTGCCGGACGCGGGCCGCGCGACGACCGCCACGACATCGCGATCATCGGCATCTCCGGGACCTACCCCGGTGCCGACACCCTCGCCGAACTCTGGGCCGTGCTCGGAGAAGGCCGCCACGAGTTCCGCGAAGTACCGCGCGAACGCTGGGACCACGACGCCGTCTACAGCCGCGACCGCAGCGTCCTCGGCAAGAGCTCCATCCGCACCGGAACCTTCCTCCGGGACATCGAGAGCTTCGACCCCCGCTACTTCCGCATCTCCAAGCGCGACGCGGAGAACATGTCGCCGGAGGTCCGCCTGTTCCTCCAGACGGGCGTCGAGGCGCTCGAAGACGCCGGTTATTCACGAGAGACGATCCAGCGGCGGTACGACGGAGACGTCGGCGTACTCGCAGGATCCATGAGCAACCACTACGGCCTCTACGGATTCCAGAACGGCCTGACGCGCGGTTCCCCGGCCAGCGGCAGCTACACGGCGACGCTGCCCAACATGCTCTCCTACTTCTACGGATTCACCGGCCCCTCGATATTCGTGGACACCATGTGCTCCGGATCCTCGACCTGTGTGCACCAGGCCGTGCAGATGCTCCGGGCCGGCGAATGCCGGATGGCGGTCGCGGGCGGAGTGAATCTGCTGCTCCACCCGTACAACCTCATCAGCTCGTCGCAGGAGCACTTCACGACGGCGACCTCCGAGGTGATCCGGAGCTTCGGCCTGGGCGCGGACGGGACGATTCTCGGGGAGGGCGTCGGCGCCCTCGTCCTCAAACCGCTCGTCGAGGCCGAGCGGGACGGCGACCACGTGTACGCCGTCATCAAGGGGACGGCCCTCGCCAACGCGGGGGTGCGCAACGGATTCACCGTCCCCAGTCCGCGTATGCAGGCGCGGGCGATCGAGAAGGCGATCGACGACGCGGGCGTCGATCCACGGACCATCAGCTATGTGGAAGCACACGGCTCCGGGACGTCACTGGGCGACCCGATCGAGGTGAAGGCCCTGTCCACGGCCTTCCAGAAGTACACGCGGGACACCGGGTTCTGCGCGATCGGCTCCGTCAAGTCCAACCTGGGACACCTTCTGCACGCCGCCGGAATGATCGGCATCGCCAAGGTCGTCCTCCAGCTCCAGAACGGGAAACTCGCCCCCTCGCTGCACAGCTCGGTCACCAATCCGGACATCGACTTCTCCCGTACGCCGTTCCGGCTCCAGCAGCGGCTCGCCGCGTGGGAACCCGCGGTGACGACCGTGGACGGCCGCAGGGTCACCCATCCCCGACGGGCGGGGATCACATCGATCGGCGCGGGCGGCATGAACTCCCACATCATCCTGGAGGAGTACCCCCGGCCCGCCCGCGACCCGCACGGCCCACCGGACGGGCGCGAGGAACTCTTCGTGTTCTCCGCGATGAACGATTCCGCCCTGGAGACCTATCTCCACCGGTTCCGCGCCTACCTGACCGCAGGGGCGGAGCCCGACCCGGGGGACATCGCGTTCACCCTCCGTGTCGGCAAGAACGAACTCCCGCACCGCTGGGCGTTCCTCGCGAGGACGACGGACGAAGCCGTCGCCGCCGTCGACCGCTATCTCGCGGGAGACCGGGACCTCGGCGCGGCGCTGTCGAGCGGTGGCCCACGGACGGAGGACCTGCGCGCGCTCGCGACCACCTGGGTGGGCGGCAGGAGCGTCGACTGGAGCGACGCCGACGCAGGATCCCGCGCGCCCCGGCGGGTCTCACTGCCCGCCTACCCCTTCGAGCGCGTGCGCTGCTGGGTCTCCCCGGAGGACGGCGCGCCGTCCGTGATCGCGCCGCTCGCGCTGCGCGACAAGCTCCACCCGTTCCTCGGCCGGAACGAGTCGGACGCCGAGGGGCTGCGGTACGTGCTCGACGTGCGCCTGGACGACCTCCTCGACTACGGCTGCACCTCGGGGGAGCGGCAGGACAAGCGGCCCGGCGTGATCCCGACGTTCGCCGTCGACCTGGCGGTCGCCGCCACGAAGGTCTCCGGATTCGCCGACGGCTCGGTCGTGCGCCGGCTGCGCCTCCTGGGCCCGGTCGACTGGACGGCCGCCGCCCGCCTGGTGACGGTCTTCGAGGCCCCCGACGGGAAGCACGCCTCCGGATACGTCTTCGCGCAGGACACGGCGGGGAACCGGATGCCCGTGGCGGCGTTCGACGTGCCGACGGGGGAGGAGGACCGTACGCCGCTCTCCGGCCACCCCCGTACGGACCGCTTCGCGGGAATCGCCGCCGACGTGCTCGCGTCCGACCCGGCGGAGCCGCTCTCCCCGGCGGAATTCCTCGCGCAGCTCGCGGAGGGCGGGATCGGCTACACACCGGAACTCAGCGGAACGGAGGGCGCCTTCCGCCTGCGGGACGGGCGACTGGTGCTCAAGGTCGGCACCCCCGAACTCCAGCGGGACCACGTGAAACCACGGGTCACCCTCGCTCCGCACGTCCTCGCCGCCGTGGCGCAGGGACTCCAGGCCGAAGCGAAGCGGCAGGGCTCACCGCACTGGGCACGGACCGCGCCCCACCACATCGACGAGATCCGGCTGCTCACCGACGGGGGCGGTGGGGAAGTCCCGGTCGCGTACGTCGTCTTCGACGTGACGGCCGACGGGGAAGGGCTCGGAGGTTCCGTCGGCCTGCTGGACCGGAACGGCCAGGTGGTGGGTGTGCTCAGCGACCTGTGGTGCGGTGATGACGAAGGACCACGAAAGGACCCGGATGTGAGCGAACGAGCGGCGGACGGAACGGAAGCGGCGGACCGGGGGACACCGGCAAAGGACACTGACGGCGTCATCGCCTTCGCGGTGGACGAGCTGCGCGGGATGGCGGGCGAAATTCTCAAGTTCGAGCGCGGTGAACTGGACGCCCGTACCGGCTTCGACGCCTTCGGCTTCGACTCGATCTCGCTCGTCACCCTGTCGCAGCGGATACGTGAACGGTTCGGCATCGATGTGACCCCCGCGGTCTTCTTCGACCGCAATACGTTCGACTCGCTGGGCAGGCACCTCTTCACGGAACACGAAGGCCCGCTGCGCGAGGCGTACGAACGGTCGCTCCCGCCGGACCCCGCCGGGGAGCGGGCCCCGCGTCCTGGAAACCGGCCCCGTGGAGAGACGACCGGGGCGGCCGAGGAGACGACCGGGACCCCGGACGGCGTACCGGCCCGCCCGCCGCGCCCCGCGCCCGCGGACTCGCCGCTGCCGGTGGCCGTCATCGGCGCCGCGGGCCGGTTCCCCGGCTCGCCGGACCTGGACGCGTACTGGGCGAACCTGGCCGCGGGGACCGACAGCGTCACGGACTTCCCCCTCGACCGGTACGACGCGGCCTACGCGCGGATCGCGGAGGCGGCCGAGTTCCCGCACCACGCGGCCGTCCTGGACGACGTGGACGCGTTCGACGCCGCGTTCTTCCGCATCCTGCCGCGCGAGGCCGAGCTGATGGACCCCCAGCACCGGCTGGCGCTCCAGACGGCCTGGAACGCGGTCGAGCACAGCGGCTACGCCCCGTCCGGACTGCCGGCGAACACCGGGCTCTTCTTCGGTGTCTCGGGGAACGACTACGCGACCCTGCTCGCGGCCCACGGCGCCCCGCCGGACGCCTTCACTTCCACGGGCAACGCCCACTCCATGCTCGCCAACCGCATCTCCTACGTACTCGACATCCACGGCCCGAGCGAGCCCGTCGACACGGCCTGTTCCAGTTCGCTCGTCGCCGTCCACCGAGCCGTCGAGTCCATCCGCTCCGGGGCGTGCGACGCCGCGATAGCGGGCGGGGTCAACCTCCTGCTCAGCGTCGACACCTTCGTCAGCGCCGGGCGGGCCGGAATGCTCAGCCCGGACGGACGGTGCAAGACCTTCGCGAGCGACGCGAACGGATACGTACGGGGCGAGGGCGTCGGCGCCGTCGTCCTGAAGCCCCTCGCCGACGCGGAGCGCGACGGCGACGCGATCCTCGCCGTGATCGTCGGCAGCGCGGAGAACCACGGCGGGCGGGCGAACTCCCTCACGGCACCGAACGGCACCGCGCAGTCGGACCTCGTGGTGCGGGCGATGGGCGGCATCGACCCCCGCACGATCGGCTACGTGGAGGCCCACGGCACGGGCACGGCACTGGGCGACCCCGTCGAGGTGCGCGCGCTGCGGACCGCGTTCCGGCAGTTGGGCGGCGAAGCCCCCGCCACCTGCGGGCTCGGCTCCGTGAAGACCAACATCGGCCATCTGGAAGCCGCCGCGGGCATCGCCGGGCTGCTCAAGGTGGTCCTGGCGATGGAACACCGCACCCTCCCGGCGAGCCTGCACAGCGACCGGATCAACCCCTACATCCAGCTCGACGGCAGCCCGTTCCGCATCGTGCGCGCCAACGAACCGTGGGAGCGGCCGCGCGACCGCGACGGTGACCTCGCACCGCGGCGGGCGGGAGTCAGCAGCTTCGGATTCGGCGGTGCGAACTGCCACGTCGTCGTCGAGGAATACACCGGGCGGGCCGGGGGGACGAGCCCGGCCCAGGACGCGGACGGCCCCGGGGACCGGGTCGCCGTACCGCTCTCCGCGCGCACGGAGCGGCAACTCCGCGAACGGGCGCGGAACCTGCTCTCCTACCTGGAGGACAACCCCCGCCCCGCCGCGCTCCGTTCGATCGGATGGACGCTCCGGACCGGGCGCGAGGCCATGGCCGAACGGGCCGGCTGGGTCGTGTCCTCCCACCGTGAACTCGCCTCCGCACTAAGGGAGTTCCTCGACGGATCGACGAGCGGGCCTCGCCGCGGCGACCGTCCGGCCCGGGACGGACTCGCCGACGCGGTCGCGCGCTGGAGCGCGGGGGAAGACGTCGACTGGCCGCGGTCGAACGGGGCCGGCGACGCGGCCCCGCCGAGGCGCGCGCACCTGCCCACGTACCCGTTCGCACGCGACAGGTACTGGCTCCCCGGCGGCGCGGAGAAAGCCGACCGCGTCGCGGAGCACCGCCCTTCGGCCGGTACGACGCTGTCCGTACCGCGCTGGACGCCGAAGCCCGCGTCGCGGGACCTGGCCGGTGAGGCCCTGCACACGCGTCATGCCGTGATCCTCTGCGGAGCGCCCGCGGCCGTGCGGGACAGCCTGGAACGCCGACTGCCGGGCGTGCGCTGCCACGCCGTCACAACCGTCAAGCGGCGCCCGGAGACCCGGTTCACCGACCTCTCGCGCCAGGTCTTCGAGATCGTCCGGGCGCTCGCCGGGCAGGCGGACGACGGCGCCACCCTCGTGCAGATCGTGACACCGGCGGACGGCGACGGAGCGGTCGGGCCCGCGCTCGCCGGACTTCTGCGCACGACGGCGCTCGAAAGCCCGCACATCGCCGGGCAGGTCCTCGCTCTCGACGGCGAACGCGACGCGGACGACATCGCGGCGATCGTCCTGGAGAACGCCGGGCACACGGACGACCCACTCGTTCTCCACCGGGGCGCGGAGCGCCGGGTACGGACCTGGGTGCCCACGACGGCCGACGGCACGGGCACACCCTGGCGCCCGGGAGGCGTGTACCTGATCACCGGCGGCGCCGGCGGCATCGGAGCCGTCGTCGCCCGCCGGATCGCCCGGGACGCCGTACGCCCGACGCTCGTCCTCGTCGGCCGCTCGGCACCGGACGCCCGGACCGACCGCCTCCTCGCCGAGTTGCGGGAAGCCGGTGCGGCGGCCCGGTACGCCGTCGCGGACGTCTCCCGCTGGGAGGAGGTACGCCATCTCGTCGCACGCGTCGCCGAGGAGACGGGCCCGATCCACGGAATCGTGCACGCCGCCGGCGTGATCCACGACGCGTACCTCACCAACAAGACGACGCAGGAGTGGGACGACGTCCTCGCCCCGAAGGTCGACGGCGTGGTGCACCTGGACCGGGCCACCGCGCACATGCCCGTCGAATCCTTCCTCCTCTTCTCGTCCGGCACGGCGGTCACCGGAAATCCCGGCCAGTCCGACTACGCCGCGGCCAACGGCTATCTCGGCGAGTACGCCGCCCGCCGCAACAGGCGTGTCGCGGCGGGCGAACGGTCGGGGCGCACGGTCGCGATCGCGTGGCCGCTCTGGAAGGACGGCGGAATGGCCGTCGACGACGCGACCCGCGCGTACCTCCGGCGCAGCCGCGGTCTCGTGCCGATGGAGTCGGACGAAGGACTCCAAGCCCTCCTGGACGCCTGGCGGCTGGGCGAGTCGGGCGAGGACCAGATCTGGGTGCACCACGGTGAACCGGCCGAATCCGCGGCCGTACCCCCGCCCGCCGCGGCCGCTCCCGCACCGGAGTCGGCCCACGCGCGGCCGGACCGGGAGACGCTCCGGTCGGTCGTGGAACTCTTCGCCCGGGTCACCAAGCTCCCCCTCCACGACATCGACGCCGACCGGCCGCTCGACGACCTGGCCCTCGACTCGGTCATGGTCGTACAGCTCAACAGGGAGCTGTCCTCGGCGTACGGCGAGGTCCCGACGACGCTCTTCTACGAATTCCCCACGCTGCGCGCCATCGCCGGGGAACTCGCCGCGACACCCGCCCCGCCGGCCCCCGGCGAGCGGGCCGACGGACTGTCCGGCGCGGTCCGGGTGCCGACACCACGGCACACACCCGGGACGGCACCTGATCCGGGGCCGCCCGCGCCGGACGACGCCATCGCGATCATCGGGATGAGCGGGCGCTATCCGCAGGCCGAGAACACCGAGGAGTTCTGGGCCAACCTCACCGCGGGACGCGACTGCGTCACGGAGATTCCCCCCGGCCGGTGGCCGCTGGACGGCTTCTACGAACCGGACCGCGCCACGGCCGTCGCCACCGGGCGCAGCTACAGCAAGTGGGGCGGATTCCTGCGGGACTTCGACGCGTTCGATCCGCACTTCTTCCGGATCGCACCGCGTGACGCCTACACCATGGACCCGCAGGAGCGTCTCTTCCTCCAGGCGTCCTGGGAGGTGGTCGAAGACGCGGGATACACCCGCGAGGAGCTGGCCCGGCGCCACCGGCGACGCGTGGGGGTCTTCGCCGGAGTGACCAAGTCCGGCCACGCGCGGCACGGCGCGGCCCGGCTGCCCTCCGGCGAGACGGTCGTGCCCGCGCTCTCCTTCGCCTCGCTCAGCGCCCGTACCTCCTACGTCCTCGACCTCCGGGGCCCGAGCCTGACGATCGACACGATGTGCTCCTCCTCGCTCACGGCGATCCACGAAGCCTGCGAGCACCTGCGCCGGGGTTCCTGCGAACTGGCCATCGCGGGCGGGGTGAACCTGTATCTGCACCCTTCCGACTACGTCGAGCTGTGCCGCTCCACCATGCTGTCCTCGCGGGGCCGGGTGCGGAGCTTCGGCAGCGGCGGGGACGGGTTCGTGCCCGGCGAGGGCGTGGGCGCCGTCCTGCTGAAGCCGCTCGCCCGCGCCGTCGCGGACGGCGACCGGGTCCTCGCGGTGGTCCGCGGGACGAGCATCAACCACGGCGGGCGGTCCAACGGCTACACGGTGCCGAGCCCGACCGCCCAGGCGGAACTGATCCGCGACGCGCTGACCCGGGCCGGGGTCGCGGCGCGGGAGGTGGGTTATGTCGAGGCGCACGGCACGGGCACGGAACTGGGCGACCCGATCGAGGTGAAGGGGCTCTCACTCGCCTTCGAGGAGTCCACGCGCGAGCGGCAGTTCTGCGCGATCGGCTCCGTGAAGTCGATGATCGGCCATCTGGAGGCCGCCGCGGGGATCGCGGGGGTGACCAAGGCCGTGCTCCAGCTCCGTCACCGCACGCTCGTACCGAGCCTGCACGCGCAGGAGCCGAACCCCGGCATCAGGTTCGAGGAGACCCCGTTCTTCGTCCAGCGGACGCTCGCGCCATGGGAGTCCGGGACACCGCGGATCGCGGCGGTCTCGTCCTTCGGGGCCGGTGGCTCGAACGCCCATGTGATTCTTGAGGAGTACGTGCCCGACCCCGCCCCGGACCGGCCGGCGTCCGACGGGGGCGAGCACATCGTCGTCCTCTCCGCGCGCACCCCGGAGCGGCTGCGGCACTCCGCCGCGCGTCTGGTGGAGTTCCTGGAACGCGAGGAGGAGGAGCGGGGGCCGGTCGTCCTGGCGGACCTCGCCCACACCCTTCAGGTCGGACGCGAGGCGATGAAGGAGCGCCTGGCGGTGACCGCCACCTCGCTGCCCCAGCTCCTGCGGGTGCTGCGCGGATACGTGGAGGGCGGGGACGGGGCGGGGACGCCCGGCCTCCACCGGGGCAGCGCCGGACAGGTCCCCGGCGCAGTCGCCGAGATCTCGGCCGACGACGACCTCCGGGAACTCCTGGTCGAACGGTGGGCCCGGAAGGGGAAGCACAACAAGCTGGCCGCGCTCTGGGCCGACGGAATGGAGCTGGACTGGCGGCGGCTGCACGGAGCCGCGTCGCCCCGCCGGATCTCCCTGCCGACGTACCCGTTCGCCCGGGACCGGTTCTGGATCGGGGACCTGGAGCCGTTCCGGGAGACGTCGCCCGGCACAGCTCCGGCCACCGCCGCACCGGGGCCCGAAGAAGCCGGACCGCGCGTCGCACCCGACGCCACGTCGGACACCACGCCCGGCGTCGCAGCCGGTGCCACACGTGAGGAACGGGTCGGCCGCACCGTGCGCGAGACGATCGCGCAGGTGCTGGTCATGGAGCCGGACGAGGTCGACGGCGGGCTCGCCTTCGCCGACTACGGGCTCGACTCCATCCTCGCGGTCCGTCTCGTCCATCTGCTGAACGAAACCTTCCGGCTCGACCTGTCGACCGGTGTCGTCTTCGACCACAGCTCCGCCGACCGCCTCGTCGCGCATCTGCTCGCGGAGCACGCCGGCCTCGGCGCCACCGCCCCGCCGCCGTCGGCCGCCGTCGAAGAGGCGCGCCCCCGGACCACCCCCGGCGTCCTTCCCACGGAACGGCCCGCGGAACGGCCCGGCCTCCACGCGCCGATCGCCGTCGTCGGGATGAGCGGGCGGTTCCCCGGATCCGACAGCCTGGACGACCTCTGGACGCACCTGGTGAACGGGGACGACCTGATCACGGAAGCGACCCGCTGGGATCTCGCGGACTCCGGTGCCGACGGCTCCGCGCGCTGCACCCGGGGAGGGTTCCTCCACGGGATCGACCGGTTCGACCCGCTGTTCTTCGGTATCTCGGGCGTCGAGGCCGCCGCCATGGACCCCCAGCAGCGCCTGCTTCTGGAGGAGGCGTCGAAGGCATTGCAGGACGCGGGGTACGCCGGCCGTCAGCTGGACGGGACCCGCTGCGGTGTGTACGTCGGCTGCTACAAGGGCGACTACCAGGAGGTCGTCGGGGACGACGCGCCCGCCCAGGCGTTCTGGGGGAACATGGCGTCCCTCATCCCGGCCCGGGTCTCCTACTTCCTCGACCTGAAGGGTCCCGCGCTGGCGGTCGACACCTCGTGCTCCAGCTCGCTCGTCGCGATCGACCTGGCCTGCCGGGGGCTCTGGTCGGGCGAGACGGAGATGGCGCTGGCAGGCGGTGTCTTCGTCCAGTCGACGCCGCGCCTCTACGAGTTGGCCGGCGGTGCCGGAATGCTCTCCGCGACCGGACGCTGCCACACCTTCGACCACCGCGCCGACGGGTTCGTACCGGGCGAGGGCGTCGGCGTCCTGGTGCTCAAGCGGCTCGACGACGCCCTCGCCGACGGGGACCACATCCATGGCGTGATCCGCGCCACGGGCAGCAACCACGACGGTGCGACCAACGGCATCACGGCGCCCAGCTCCGTCTCGCAGGAGCGGCTGCTCCGCGACACCTACGCGACCTTCGGGATCGACGTCGAGTCCATCGGGCTCGTGGAAGCGCACGGCACCGGCACCCCGCTCGGCGATCCCATCGAGTTCTCGGCGCTCAGCCGCGCGTTCCGGGCCGGTACGGACAAGTCCGGCTACTGCGCGCTGGGTTCGGTGAAGACCAACCTCGGGCACACCCAGTTCGCCGCGGGGGTCGCGGGGGTGTTCAAGATCCTCCTCGCGATGAGGCACCAGCAGATCCCGGCCTCGCTCCACTTCGAGAAGCCGAACCCCGCCATCGGCCTCGACGACAGCCCCTTCTACCTGAGTACGCGCAGCCACCGCTGGGAGGCCCCCGCCGACGGCGGACCGCGCAGAGGCGCGGTCAGCTCCTTCGGAGCGAGCGGCACCAACGCCCACCTCGTCATCGAGGAAGCGCCTCCCGCCGCCCGGGCCCGCGCCCGTACGCCCCGGCCCGCGTATCTCGTGGTCCTCTCCGCGCACTCACGTGAACAGCTGGTTCAGCAGCTGGCCCGGCTGGCGGAGCACTGCCGACGCACGGACCTGCCGGACCTCGGCGACCTCGCCCACACCCTTGCCGTCGGCAGGGACTGGTTCGCCCACCGGTTCGCCTGCGTGGCGGCCGACCGCACCGAGCTGCTGGACATCCTCGACGAAGGGCCCGACGGAGCACGGGCGTTCACCGGCCGGGTGGTGCCGACGCGCAAGGGCGCCATGGACGAGGGAGCGGGCGCGGCCAGGCGCCACGGCGAGGAATGCCTCCGCCGCTGCGCACACCCGGCCGGCTCCGAGGCGGACCCCGTTCCGTACCGCGCGGACCTCACCGCCCTCGCCGGGTACTTCACCCGGGGCGTCGACCTCGACTACGGGGCGGCGTTCCCGGCAGGGGCCCACCTCCGGGTCCCGCTGCCGACCTACCCGTTCGCCGACGAGAGCCACTGGGCCGGACCGCCGCCCCGGTCACCCCTGCCCGTCACCGCCCCGGGCCGTCCCGGCCCGGACCACCCGCCGACCCACGGCGAGTCGGTGGCGGCGGACCGTCCCGGCACACTGCGGGCCTCGACGGTGTTCACCGGCGACGAGGCCGTCCTCCGCGACCACACGGTGCGCGGGCAGCGGGTCCTTCCGGGCGCCGCCCACCTCGACATGGCGCGCGAGGCGGCGGCGCGCGCATGGGGCACGGGGGCGACGACGCCCCTGCTGATACGGGACGTGACGTGGGTGCGGCCGGTCGCCTTCGACGGCGTGCCGCTGAACGTCGATGTCCTCGTGAGTCCGGCGGCGGGCGACGAACTCACCTTCGAGATCGCCGCGACGACCGGGCGGGACACCGGTCCGGTCGTCTGCTCCACCGGACGCGTCGCACCCTCCGGCACGGCCCGCCCCGGCCGCGTCGACCTCGCGTCGCTCCGCGCGGCGTGCGGGACCGCCGTATCCGCGGAACGTATCCGTGCGGCGCTCGCCGCGATGGGCATCGTCCACGGGCCGTCCCTCCGCGCCGTGCGCGAGGCCCACGTCGCACCCGGCACCGTCCTGGCCCGGCTCGCCCCGCCGGACGGGACGGACCCCGCCGACGCCGGGTACGTCCTGCCCCCGGCGCTGCTGGATTCGGCCATCCAGGCATCGATCGCGCTGCAACTCGCCGACGGCGGGGCCTCCGTGGAGACCGTGGTGCCGTTCGCGCTCGACCGGCTGGAACTCTTCGCGCCCTGCACGGCCTCGATGTGGGCCGTCGTCCGGGTCGCGGACGGCACGGAGACGGCGACCGCGCTGAGCCGGCTCGACGTGGATCTCGTCGACGGCGACGGGGAGGTCTGCGTCCGGATGACCGGATACGCCTCGCGCCGGGTGAAGGAACCGACGCCCGCACTGTTCGCACCGGTCTGGGAACCTGTGACCGGGCACACCCCCGGCGCCCGCGCCCTGCCGCCCACGGAACGGATCCTCGTGGTGGGAGGGACGGCCGGGCAGCGGTCCGCGCTCGACCGCCGTCACCCGCAGGTCACGACATGGGACCTCGGACCGGGCGCGTCGACGGACGAGATCACCTCCCGGCTCCGGGACTCGGCACCGGTCGGCCACCTCGTCTGGATCGCGCCCGGTGCGACGCCGGATGACCAGGGGGCGCTCCCGCCGACCGACACCGCCGGATTCACCGCGGCCCAGGAGGACGGCGTCGTCGCGGCCTTCCGCATGATCAAGGCCCTCGTCCGCACCGGACACGACGCACGCCCGCTCACCGTGACACTGGTGACGCGGAGCGCCCTGGCCACGTACGACACCGAGCCGACGGCACCCGCCCACGCCGGACTGCACGGCCTCTTCGGGTCGCTCGGGCAGGAGTACGCCAACTGGTCGGTCCGCCGGACGGACCTCGACACCGCCGACCTGCCCGAGGACCTGCTGACACCACCGGACCGCGCGGCGGACGACACCCTGGCGCGCCGCGCGGGCCAGTGGCTGGTCCGGCGCTGGGTGCCCTGCCGGCCCGGGACCGCACAGCGGGCCGCGTACCGGGAAGGCGGCGTCTATGTGGTGATCGGAGGCGCGGGCGGGCTCGGCACCGTCTGGACCCGGCACGTCGTCCAGCACTACGGCGCCCATGTGATCTGGATCGGGCGGCGCCCCCAGGACGCGTCGATCGAAGCGAAGCTGCGCACCTGCCCCGGGCGCGGCAGTGTGCGCTACCTCTCCGCCGACGCCGCCGACCCCGCGTCGCTGCGCGCCGCCCACGAGGAGATCGGGCGGCACCACCCACGGATCCACGGCGTCGTCCAGGCGGCGCTGGACCTGCGGGACCAGAGCCTGGCCCGCATGGACGAGGCGACGCTGCGCGCCGCCCTCGCCGCGAAGGCCGACGTCAGCGTGGCCATGGCCGAGGTCTTCGCGGACGAGGCCCTGGACTTCGTCCTGTTCTTCTCGTCCGTCCAGTCGTTCACGACCGCCGCGGGCCAGAGCAACTACGCGGCCGGATGCACCTTCAGCGACGCCTACGCCCACTTCCTCGCCCGGCACCGGAAGTATCCGGTGAAGGTGATGAACTGGGGGTGGTGGGGGAGCATCGGCAGCGCCTCGACCGAACGCCACCGGGAACGCATGGCGCGCTGGGGCCTCCTCTCCATCGAGCCGCCCGAGGCGATGGAGGCACTCGACACGCTGCTCCGCGGGCCACAGCGTCAGCTGAGCTTCGTCAAGTCGCTGGAGCCCGGAGCCATCGCGGGGATCGACCCTGCGACGCGGCTCACGGTCCACGCGAGGGCGCGGTCCCGCATCGCACCCGCCGCCCTGGCGGCGGCCGCCGGGGCGCCGTCCGCATGGGAGGCGATGCGTGCGATCGCCGCATGGCGCCGCGACGAACGCGATCCGCTCCTCGCACGCCTCGTCCACGGACACCTGGAAGCGCTCGGCGCCCTGCGCGACCCCGGCACCCCGCCGTCCCCGGGCGACACCGCCCGGCTGCGCCGACGCGCCGGAATCCTGGAGCGGTACGACACCTGGCTCGACCACGCGCTCAGGATCGTGCCGCCGTCGGCCCCGCCGCTGGACGTCAGTTTCCGTGAGTGGGACGAGCGCCGCACGCAGTGGTCCGCGGATCCGGACAAGGCCGCGGAACTCGCCCTGCTCGACGCCGCACTCCGTGCGCTGCCGGACATCCTCACCGGCAGGACCAGGCCCACCGACATCCTGTTCCCGCGCGGTTCCGTCGCGCTCGTCGAAGGCACCTATCGCAACAACCGCGTGGCCGACATGTACAACCGCGCCCTGACGGACACCGCGGCCGCCGTCGTCACCGAGCGGCTGCGCCTGGATCCGTCCGCACGCCTGCGCATCCTGGAGATCGGCGCCGGTACGGGGGGCACGAGCGTCGGGATGTTCGCCGCGCTGCGCCCCTTCCAGGACCACATCGAGACCTACACGTACACCGATCTCTCGAAGGCGTTCCTGAACCACGCCAGGACCGAGTACGGACCGGAGGTCCCGTACCTCGCCTACGCGCGCTTCGACGCCGAGCAGCCGCTGGCCGGGCAGGGGATGGAGAGCGGGAGTTACGACCTGGTCGTCGCCGCCAATGTGCTGCACGCGACCCGCGACACCCGGAACACCATCCGCAACGCGAAGGCGGCGCTGCGCGACGGGGGGTGGCTCCTGCTGAACGAACTGGCGGCCTTCGACGTCTCCAGCCATCTCACGTTCGGACTGCTGGAGGGCTGGTGGCTCTTCGAGGACCACGCGCTGCGCGTGCCCGGTTCGCCCGCGCTGTCGCCCGCTAACTGGCGGGAGGTGCTGGTGAGCGAGGGCTTCTCCGCCGTCGTCCCGGTGCTGCCCGAGACACTTGAGCTCGGACAGCAGATCATCGCCGCGGAGAGCGACGGGATCACCCGGCAGGCGGTGGCCCCGCCGGCGCGATCGAGGACCGCCGCTCCGCGAGCGCTCCCGGAGACCGTGCCGACGGCCACCGCGGTCCCGCGCCCCGGCCCCGCCCCGCAACGGCCCCCGACCGGTGGCGGGACGGCCGGCGCGTCCGGCGCCGGTGCGGAGAGCCGGGCCGACACCATGGCCGGGTACCTCCGGGACCAGGCCGCACGGACCCTCGGCATCCCGCCGGAGAAGATCGCCTCCGCCGCGCCGCTCAGCGACTACGGGATGGACTCCATCCTCGTCCTCCAGCTCACCACCGCGCTGCGTGAGGATCTCGGAGAGGTCCCGTCCACGCTGCTCTTCGACGCCGAGTCCGTCGAGGATCTCACCGATCACTTCCTGGCGGCCGGTGGCCCCCGGGTGGATGCCCTCCTGGCACGTCTGAACCCCGCGACAGCCGGGACACCCGCCCCCGACACGGCGCCCCGGCCGCCGGAGCCGTCCGCGCCCCCCGCCACGGAACCGGCACAGCCCGTGGCCGCGCTCTTCCGCGCGGCGGTGCGGACCGGCACCCCGCAGCAGGCCGGTGACCTGCTGTCGGCCGCCGCCCGGCTCCGGCCGACCGCCGCCGCCGGAGCCGGTCCGGAGCCGGAAGTCCTGCGGCTGTCGGACGGCGACCAGGAACCGCCCCTGGTCTGCCTGCCCTCCCTCGTCGCCCCCACCGGCGCCCACCAGTACGTGAGGTTCGCGGCCGCGCTCCGCGGCCGCCGCCAGGTGTGGACGGTCTCCCTCCCCGGATACGGGGCCGGTGAGCCGCTTCCGGTGAACCTGGAGGCGGCCGCGGACCGGCTGGCCGGGACGCTGCTCCGGCGCTTCGAGGGCCGGCCGTTCGCGCTCGCCGCCTACTCCTCCGGAGGGTGGCCCGCCCATGAGCTGGTACGGCGGCTGGAGAAGGCCGGTGCTCCGCCCACCGCTCTGGTGCTGCTCGACACCCTCCGGTCGGCCGGTCCCGCCATGATCGGCGGAATGTCGGTGCTCACTCGACGGCTGATCGACCGCTTCCCCCGACTGCCCGTCCTGGACGACCAGCTCACGGCGATGGGGTGGTACGCGCGGCTGCTCGAAGGCTGGAGCCCGCTTCCGGTCACCACTCCGACCCTCCTGGTGGGCGCCGCGGACGACAAGACCCTGCTCGAACTGCTCGGCGACGAGGCACGTGCCGACTGGCCGCTGGAACACACGCGGACGGAAGTGGCGGGAGACCACTTCTCCATGCTGGAGGAGTACGCGGAGCCGACCGCGCTCGCCGTTCATGAATGGCTCCGCGGACACCGCGCATCCCCGCGACGGAACGCGGAGGAGGGGGCATGAACCGTTCGGCCCATCCGTGCGCGTCCCCCGACGCCCCGGCAAAACCGGGTGCCCGGCGGGAACAGACCCCGCATCAGGAGCTGCCCGGGTGTGCGCGATGAACGACCGGGTGGACTTCAGTCTCACGCAGTTGCGGTACTTCGTCGTATCCGCCGAACTGGGCAACATCTCGGAGGCGGCGGAGAGACTGTGCGCCTCGCAGTCCACGGTCTCCTCCGCCGTGATGAGGCTGGAACGCCAACTCGGTGTGCAGCTGCTCCTGCGCCATCACGCCCGCGGCGTCACCCTGACCCCGAGCGGCCGCCACCTGCTCCGGGAGGCCCGCGCGCTGCTGGGGCAGGCCAGAAACCTCAAGGCCCGGGGCGACGCCCTGGCGGGCCGCACCGCCGGCCGGCTGGACGTCGGATTCTTCTTCTCGATCGCTCCCTTCCTGCTGCCTCTGGTCCACCGGCTGGCCGAAGAGCGGTACCCGGCATTGCAGTTGACCGTTCATGAGGGATCGGACCGGCTGCTGGAACTGTTGCGGGACGGCCGGTGCGAACTGGCGGTGACGTACGGCTTCCTGGCGGACGGCGCCGGGTTCCACCCCCTGGCCGAGCTGCCCGTCCACGCCCTGCTGGCGGAGGACGACCCGATGGGCATGACCGGCGCGGTCGGTCTGGACGAACTGGCCGCCCGGCCGCTCGTCACCCTGGACGTCCCGGCGGGGCTCCGCCATGTCGAGACGGTGTTCGCCACCGCGGGCGTCCGGATGCCGCAGGTGATCACGACGTCCAGCCTGGAGACCATGCGGGGGCTGGTGGCCGCGGGCTCCGGATTCGCTTTGATGTATCAACGCGCCGCCCATGGACGGACGTTGGACGGTGGAAGAGTCCGGTCGGTGGAGATCGCCGGAGAGGTTCCCCCCGCGTCCCTCGGCGTGGCCACGATGCCCGATCTGCACCTCAGCAGCCGCGGCAGGGCCTTCCTGGACGTGCTGGGATCCGCGGTCTCGGTCAGCGGCGACGTGCACTCGGTCGCGTGATACGGAACGTCCCGCGGACGTGGAGCGGTGGCTCGGGAGCCGCAGGCCCACGTCCCCGGGGCGTTCCCTCGTACCCGGGGAGCGGGCGCGCGGCCGTCAGGCCAGGGTCCTGAGCACGTCCGGGTCGTAGGGGACGGTGCGGTCCAGCTCGCCGCGGAGCGCCTTCGCCGCCCAGTCCGGGTTGGCCAGCAGCGTCCTGCCCACGGCGACCAGGTCGAACTCGTCACGCTTCAGACGGTCCACCAGCTCCTCGATGCCGGTCAGGCCGGCCCGCTCGGTGAAGCCCTGGGCGAAGTCGCCCACACCGTACTGCTGGTCCAGGCCCACGGAGCCGACCGTCACCGTGGGCCTGCCGCTCAGCCTGCGCACCCAGCCCGCCAGATTGAGCTGGCTGCCCTCGAACTCGGGCAGCCAGTACCGGCGGGTGGAGGCGTGGAAGGCGTCGACACCGGCCTCGGCCAGCGGCGCCAGCAGCCCCGCCAGCTCGTCCGGGGTCTCCGCGATGCGGGCCCCGTAGTGGTTGACCTTCCACTGGGAGAGCCGGAAGAGGACCGGGAACCCCGGGCCGACGGCCGCGCGGACCGCCTGCACGATCTCGGCGCCGAAGCGGGCGCGGGAGGCCGGGTCCCCGCCGTAGCGGTCGGTACGCCGGTTGGTGCGGCTCCACAGGAAGTCGTCGATCAGATAGCCGTGCGCCCCGTGCAGTTCCACACCGTCGAACCCGAGCCGCTCCGCGGTGGCGGCGGCCTCCGCGAAGGCGGCGACCGTGTCGTCGATGTCCCGCTGGGTCATGGCACGACCGGCCGGGGCGCCGTCCAGCCCGAGCCCGGAAGGGCCCTCCGCGGGCGGCTCCGTACCCGGGCGCACCACCCCGGTGTGCCACAGCTGGGGAATGATCCTGCCACCGGCCTCGTGCACCCGCCGCACCACATGGGCCCAGCCCGCGAGGGGCCGCTCGCCGTGGAAGTGGGGCACGTTCTCGTACGCGACGGCGGCGGCCCGGCCGATGTAGGTGCCCTCCGTGATGATCAGCCCGACCTGGTGGGCCGCCCGGCGGGCGTAGTACTCCGCCACGTCCGGGCCGGGCACGCCGCCGGGGGACTGCATCCTGGTCATCGGGGCCATCACGATCCGGTTGGGGACCGTGAGGTCGCCCACGGTGAACGGCTCGTCCAGGCTGGCCATTTGTTCCTCCGTATGGGTCGGCGCTGTGGACATGGATCGGCGCATGATTATCGACGTCGTCGATAGCGCTGTCCAGATCGCGGAGATCTTTCCGGCTTGTATCGCATGAGGCGATCCAATGCATCGGAATAATCTGTTTGACCGTATCGGGGAGGCCGTTGATAGTGGTCCTCGTGATTCCGCGTCACCATGGTCGTCCGGAGTGACTCTTTCCTTCCGGAAGGCAACGGAGAAGCTCATCCGAATTCCCGTTTCATTGCGCGTCCGGATCTGTTGAGTAAGGAAAGGGGGCGGAACCCGGAGTGAGCCGAGATCGCCTTGCCGAAGAGACCGACAAGTTCGCCCATGAGCTGGAAGGAAAGCGGGCCGTGGTGACCGGCGGCAGCCGCGGTATCGGCGCCGCGATCGTGCAGAGATTACTCGACGCCGGCGCCACCGTCGTGACCTCCGCCCGCAATCCGACCGAGCAGACCCCGTCCGCGGCCAAGTTCATCCGAGCCGACCTCAGCACGCCCGGAGGCGTGCGCGAGTTCGCCGAAGCGGCGCTGGAGAATCTCGGCGGAGTGGACATCGTCGTCAACAACGCGGGCGGCTGCCGGGCCTTTCAGAGTGCGCTGGACCTTGAGAACGACTGGCAGTACACGATGGACATCAACTTCCTCGCCGCGGTCCGCACCAATGCCGCACTCGTACCGTCCATGCGCGAGAGCGGGGGCGGGGTCGTCGTGCACGTATCGTCCATTGCCACCATCGCCTCCTATCCGATGATCCTGCACTACGCAGCCGCCAAGTCCGCACTGGAGACCTACAGCAAAGGACTCTCCGCAGAATTGGCGCCACAAGGAATACGCGTCGTCGCGGTCTCCCTCGGGAACGTCATGACGCCGGGGGCGGACGAGGCACGTGAAAAGATCGTCGATTACCTCGGTGTCGATTCCGCGGACTGGGCCGACGAAATCCCGCTCGGGCGCATCGGACAGTCGGACGAGATCGCGGAAGCGGTCGGATTCCTGGTCTCGGAACGCGCCGCCTGGATCACCGGCAGCACGCTCGTCATCGACGGCGGGCGCAGCGCGGCCCTGACCTGAACCTCCTTCATCGGCGTGCCCGTATCCGCGGGTTTCCGTCTGCCAGGACTGAAAGGACCGACACGATGACCGCCACAGGAGAAGGGGTGCGGGCCTACCCGTTCGGTCCGGTCGACCGACTCGAAGTGGACCCGAAACTGGCCGAGATCTGCGGCGAACAGCCGGTGCTGCGCGTGACTCTGCCCTACGGCGGTGGCGACGCCTGGCTGGTCACCCGGCACGCGGACGTCAAGGCGGTACTGGCCGACCCCCGCTTCAGCCGTGCCGCCGCCGTGGGCGAGGACGTCCCGCGCACGGTCGCCACCGGCCTGCCCAGCACCTCCATGCTGAGCATGGACCCGCCGGAGCACAGCCGACTGCGGCGCCGGGTGGCCAACGCGTTCACCGTGCGCCGGG
The DNA here is from genome assembly GCF_042799335.1 of Streptomyces sp. NPDC057697. Taxonomy (NCBI): domain Bacteria; kingdom Bacillati; phylum Actinomycetota; class Actinomycetes; order Kitasatosporales; family Streptomycetaceae; genus Streptomyces; species Streptomyces sp. NPDC057697. The sequence goes on from NZ_JBHVJA010000004.1 coordinate 64,118, forward strand.
TCGAGGCGCTCCGCCCGCGCGTCCAGCAGATCGTGAACGGCCTGCTCGACACCATGATCGCCGCGGGCGGCCCCGCCGACCTGACCCGGACGCTGACCTGGCCGCTGCCGATCACGGTCATCTGCGAACTGCTCGGCGTCCCCGTCGCCGACCGCGACCGGTTCAACGTCTGGGTGGACGGTCTGCTGATGCTGTCCGATCCGGCGCAGTCCACGCGGGCCCGGGGACACCTCAACGACTACCTCGCCGGACTGATCGCACTGCGCCGCGTCACCCCCACCGGCGACTTGCTCGGCGAGCTGGCGCACGTGGACGACGAGGAGGACCGGCTCCAGGACGAGGAACTGGTCAGCCTCGGCGTCAGCCTGCTGTCCGCGGGCCAGGAGGCCACCGCCAACCAGCTCGGCAACTTCGTCTACACACTGCTGACCCGCCCCGACCTCTGGCAGAAGCTCCTCGCCGACCCCGCTCTGGTGCCCGACGCGGTCGAGGAACTCTCCCGGATCATCCCGATCAGCGCCTCCGCCGGCTTCACCCGCATCGCGCTGGAGGACGTGGAACTGAGCGGGCAGACCATCCGGGCGGGCGACGCGGTGGTCGCGGAGCTGGGGATCGCCAACCGGGATCCGGCGGTCTTCGACCACCCCGAGGAGATCGACTTCCACCGGGGGAGCGTCCCCCACGTCACCTTCGGCCACGGGGTGCACCACTGCCTCGGCGCGCAACTGGCCAGGATGGAGCTGCGGGTCGTGCTCGAAACGCTGCTGCGCCGCCTGCCGGGACTGCGCCTCGCCGTGCCGGTCGACCAAATCGCCTGGCGCACCGACCGCCTGATCCGCGGGGTGGAGGAGCTGCCGGTCAGCTGGTGAGGACCGCACGGGCCCACGGGCGCCTGCTCCACGACCACCACGGCCGGGCGGCACCCCGTGCGCGCCGCACACCGCCCGCCGCGAGGAGCGACGTACGCGTCCCGGGGCCGGCCGACGCACGCAATCGAGTGCCCGGCGACATCCACGACCAGGACGCGTCGGCATCACCGGGACGTCAAGGAGGGCCTGATCATGACCGAACCGCTGGAGGCGGTCGCCGCGGCAGTGCGTGATCCCGGCAAGGGACTCGCCGAGGTCATGGCGGCCGTACTGGAAGGGTACGGGGACCGGCCGGCCCTCGGGGAACGCGTCGGGGAAGCCTCGACGACGCGGCTGCTCCCGAAGTTCGACACCATCAGCTACCGCGAACTGTGGGCACGGGTCCGCGCGGTCGCCGGCGCGTGGCACCACGATCCGCGGCATCCGTTGAGCGCGGGCGACCGGATCTGCCTCATCGGCTTCGCCAGCACCGACTACGCCACCCTCGACCTCGCGTGCATCCACTCCGGTGTCGTGTCCGTGCCCCTGCAGTCCAGCGCCCCGCTCTCCCAACTGGCCCCGATCGTCGCGGAGACGGAGCCGCGCGCCCTCGCCACCAGCGTCGAGCGGCTGGACACCGCCGTCGAAGCCGTGACCGGGGCCGACTCGATCCAGCACCTGATCGTGTTCGACTACCGTCCCGACATCGCCGACCAGCGGGCCGCCTTCGAGTCCGCCCGTCGCCGCCTGGCCGGAGCCGGCCGCACGGTGGCCGTCGAATCCCTGGCCGCGCTGACCGAACGCGGAGCCGGACTGCCGCCCGCCCCGCTCTTCGTCGCCGAAGCGGGGGACGATCCGCTGGCCCTGCTCATCTACACGTCCGGCAGCACCGGGACCCCCAAGGGGGCCATGTACACCCAGCGGCTGGTCGGCACCGCCTGGTACGGCTTCAGTTACGGGGCGGCGGACGGCCCCCCGATCAGCGTCCTCTACATGCCGCAGAGCCACCTCGCGGGCCGCTACGCGCTGATGGGTTCGCTCGTCCGGGGCGGCATCGGCTACTTCACCGCCAGGAGCGATCTCTCCACCCTGTTCGAGGACATCGCGCTGGTCCGCCCCACCGAGCTGACCATGGTCCCGCGCCTGTGCGACATGCTCTTCCAGCAGTACCGGAGTGAACTGGCCCGCCGGGCGGGCGAACCCGGTGACGTCGAGACGGCGGTCAGGACGGATCTGCGCGAGAACTTCCTGGGCGGCCGCGTCGCCAAGGCGTTCTGCGGGACCGCCCCGCTGTCCGCGGAGCTGGCGGCGTTCGTCGAGTCCTGTCTGGATCTCCACCTGTACACCGGTTACGGATCCACGGAGGCAGGCGGGGTGCTGCTCGACACCGTGGTGCAGCGCCCGCCGGTGATCGACTACAAGCTGGCCGACGTACCGGAACTGGGCTACTTCCGCACCGACTTGCCGCATCCGCGCGGGGAACTGCTGCTCCGGACGGAGAGCATGATTCCCGGCTACTACAAGCGGCCCGAGGTCACAGCCGGGATCTTCGACGAGGACGGCTACTACCGGACCGGCGACGTCATGGCCGAGATCGGACCCGACCGGCTGGTCTACGTCGACCGCACCAAGGACACCCTGAAGCTGTCCCAGGGCGAATTCGTGGCCGTCTCCCGCCTGGAGACCGTCTTCGCGGGCAGCCCCCTGATCCGGCAGATCTATGTGCACGGCAACAGCGAACGCGCCTACCTGCTCGCGGTGGTGGTGCCCGCGGCCCGCACACCGGCCGACGGCGGCGGGGAGCCGGACTCGCTCAAGGCGCTGCTCGGCGAGGCGCTCCAGCAGACGGCCAGGGAGGCCGAGCTCAACTCGTACGAGATCCCGCGCGACTTCCTGATCGAGACCGAACCCTTCAGCCCGGAGAACGGCCTGCTCACCGAGAGCCACAAACTGCTGCGCCCCAGGCTCAAGGAGCGCTACGGGGAAGCTCTCGACCGGCTGTACGACGAGATCGCTGAGGACCAGGTCAGGGAGGTGCGCGCGCTGGGCCGGGCCGCCGCGGACCGGCCGGTGCTGGAGACCGTCACCCGGGCCGCCCAGGCGCTGCTGGGCCGTCCGGGCACCGCTCCCGACGCCGGGGCGCACTTCACGGACCTGGGCGGCGACTCGCTGTCCGCGCTGTCCTTCTCCCAGCTCCTGAAGGAGATCTTCCGCGTCGAGGTGCCGGTCGGCGTGGTCATCAGCCCGGCCAATGACCTGACCCGGCTGGCGAGGTACGTCGAGGAGCAACGCGCGTCCGGGGCGCAGCGGCCCACCTTCGCCTCCGTGCACGGCGAGAGCAGCGCCGAGGCCCGCGCCGGTGACCTCACGCTGGACAGGTTCATCGGCGCGGCGACGCTCGACGCCGCGCCGACGCTGCCCCGCCCGCGCGGTGCCGTGCGCACCGTCCTGCTGACCGGAGCCAACGGCTACCTGGGCCGGTTCCTGTGCCTGGAGTGGCTGGAGCGGCTGGCGCCCCTCGGTGGCAGGCTGGTCTGCGTCGTCCGCGCGAGCGACACGGCCGCGGCGGCGCAGCGGCTCCGGGCGGCCTTCGACAGCGGTGACGCCGAACTGCTCCGGCGGTTCCGGGAGCTGTCCGAAGGGACCCTGGACGTACGCGCGGGCGACATCGGCGAACCGCGTCTGGGCCTGGACGAGGACACCTGGAACGACCTGGCCGACACCGTGGACCTGATCGTCCACCCGGCCGCCCTGGTCAACCACGTACTGCCCTACCGGCAGCTGTTCGGACCGAATGTCGTCGGCACCGCGGAGCTGATCCGGCTGGCGCTCACCGCGCGGATCAAGCCCGTCACCTACGTGTCCACCGTCGCCGTGGCGGCCCCGGCCGCGGCCGGGGCACCGGCTCCCGGGGAGGACGACGACATCCGCACCGTCGTCCCGGTACGGCGGATCGACGAGAGCTACGCCAACGGGTACGCGACCAGCAAATGGGCCGGAGAGGTCCTGCTCCGGGAGGCACACGACCTGTGCGGCCTGCCGGTCGCCGCCTTCCGGTCGGACATGGTCCTCGCGCACAGCAGGTACCGGGGACAGCTGAACGTCCCCGACCTGTTCACCCGCCTGCTGCTGAGCCTGCTCGCCACCGGACTCGCGCCGGCCTCGTTCTACCGGACCGGGGACCGCGCGCACTACGACGGCCTGCCCGCCGACTTCACCGCGGAGGCCGTCACCGCGCTGGGCGCGCGGGCCACCGAAGGCTACCGGACCTTCCACGTGCTGAACCCGCACGACGACGGCATCTCGCTGGACACCTTCGTCGACTGGCTCATCGAGGCAGGCCACCCGATCCGGCGGATCGACGACCACGGCGAATGGCTCGCCCGCATCACGGCCGCGCTCCGCGCCCTGCCGGAGAAGCAGCGCCGGCACTCGCTGCTGCCCCTGCTGCACGCCTTCGCGCAGCCCGAGGAGGGCGTCCCCGGTTCGGAGATACCCGCGGACCGGTTCCACGCCGCCGTCCACGCCGCGAAGATCGGCCCCGCCAAGGACATCCCCCGGCTGTCGGCCTCCCTCATCACCAAGTACGTAACCGACCTGCGCCTGCTCGGCCTGATCTGAGCACTGCCCCGGCAGGGCCGTGCCGCACGTCCGCCGACACAGGTGAACGGCCACTCCCCGGCCACACATTCGACGAGAGACAGCGAAGAGGGCACTCGACATGGAACAAAACATCGGCGAGAAGGCGAATTCGTTTCTGCGCCGTCTGGAGGCGTACGACTTCGCCGGGTGCCGGGCGATGTGCACCGCCGGAGCCACCGTCTGGCAGAACGACGGCGCGGGGGAGCGGACGATCGACGCGACACTGCGCCGGTTCGAGGCCTTCGCCGCCGAGGTGGAGACGCTGCGGTACGACGTGGTGCGCCAGTTCCGGAACGGGGACGAGGTGCTCCAGCAGCAGGTGCTTCACCTGACCGCGGCCGACGGGACGGCCGGCGAGGTCCACGCGGCGGTCTGCTTCCGGTTCGGGGACGGCGGCCTCATCGACCGGATCGAGGAGTGCGTCTACCCGGTCCCGACGGCCGAGGCACTTTGATCCGCCCTCCATGACGCCCGTGGCGGTCCGGGGGATTAGGTTGTCGGAGAAAGGTTTTCGGCAGCCGGACTCGCGATGGGGGCGAGCATGACCATGCTAAAGGGCGCCAATGTTCCGGTGGCGGCTCAGTCCGTGCGGGTCGAATTGGGGTGGCGCTCCTCCCCGGGGACACCGGATGTCGACGGCTCGGCCCTCCTCCTCGTGTCGGGAAAGGTACGCGGCGACGCCGACTTCGTCTTCTACAACCAGCCCTCCCACGCATCCGGCGCGGTGCGCCACGAGGGCAAGCGGGCCGCCGCAGGCGGTACGACGGACACCCTCGCGGTGGATCTCGCGCGCGTCGAGCCCGCCATCGACCGTGTGGTCCTCGCGGCCTCCGCGGACGGCGGCACGTTCGGCCGGGTGACCGGGCTGTACGTACGGATCACGGACGCGGCGAACGGCAGCGAGATCGCCCGCTTCGACAGCGCGGACGCGACGGTCGAGACCGCCTTCATCCTCGGGGAGCTCTACCGGCGCCAGGGCGCCTGGAAGTTCCGCGCCGTCGGCCAGGGCTACGACACCGGCCTCGAAGGTCTCGCGACCGACTTCGGCATCTCCGTCGACGAACCCCAGCAGCCCCAGCAGGCTCAGCCGTATCACCAGCCCCGAGCGCCTCAGCAGCCGCAGGGCGCACCGCAGGCCGACCGGCTGCCGCCCGTCCCGCCCCTGCCCCCTGCCCCGCCGACGGCACCCCCGGCGCCCGCCGCCCCGCCCGTCCGCCTGTCCAAGGTGACGCTCACCAAGGAGGCGCCGACGGTCTCCCTCGCCAAACAGGGCGGCACCTCCGGAGCGCTCCGCGTCAACCTCAACTGGGAGGTGCGCAAGCAGTTCACGGGCTGGGGAAGCAAACTCGGCAGAGCGGTCGCCAACCACGCGGACCTCGACCTCGACCTCTGCGCGCTCTACGAACTGACCGACGGCCGCAAGGGAGTCGTGCAGGCGCTGGGCAACGCGTTCGGCGCCCTCCAGCACCCCCCGTACATCCACCTCGACGGGGACGACCGCACCGGCGCCGTCGCCACCGGCGAGAACCTCACCGTCAACCTCGACCAGAAGGACAGGATCCGCCGGGTCCTGATCTTCGTCACGATCTACGAAGGTGCCCGGAGCTTCGCCGATCTCCACGCGACGGTGACCCTCCAGCCACAGCACGGCGCGCCGATCGACTTCTCGCTCGACGAGTGCACCGTCCCCTCCACCGTCTGCGCACTGGCGCTCCTCACCAACAACGGGGGCGACCTGACCGTGCAGCGCGAGGCCCGCTATCTCGTCCCCGCGCGCGGGGTGAGCCCGCAGCGCACCATCGACCACGCCTACGGATGGGGCATGAACTGGACGCCCGGCCGTAAATGACCCCCGGCGGCCCGTCGCCGGGGCCGCTCACCGGTCCGGCGCGGCCTCGGGACGGGCGTAGGTGCGCCCCTTCCAGGCCGCGCCGCGGCCCCGGTAGTGCTGCACCGCCGAATCGACCGTCATCAGCAGATAGAGCGCGGCGGTGCCCGGCAGCAGCGGCGCCAGCCAGGGCGACTGCCGGTAGTGGCGCAGCATCGGCAGATACGTCCCGGCCATCACCGCCCACGCCGCAACCCCCGCCCACACCGCCACCGGGTCGCCGGTCAGCAGTCCGGCGGCGAGCGCGGCCGGCGGCGCGAGATAGACCAGCGCGAGCCCCAGCACCGTCCCCAGCAGCAGCGACGGACTGTGCCGCAACTGGGCGTACGCGCTCCGCGACACCATCCGCCACAGATCCGCCAGCCGGGGATACGGCCGTACGCTGTCCACCCGCTCGGCGAGCCCCAGCCAGATCCGCCCGCCGCTGTCCCGCACCGCCCGCGCCAGCGACACGTCGTCGATCACCGCCTGCCGGATCGACTCCGGCACCCGCGCCCGCTCGGCCGCCCCGGTCCGCAGCAGCACACAGCCACCGGCCGCCGCGGCCGTCCGCCCGCCGGCCCCGTTCACCCACCTGAACGGATAGAGCTGCGAGAAGAAGTACACGAAAGCCGGAACGACCAGCCGCTCCCAGAGACTCGACACCCGCAGCCGGGCCATCTGCGAGACCAGGTCGAAGCCGCCCGACTCGGCGGCCGCGACCAGTTCCCGCAGACTGTCCGGCTCGTGCGCGATGTCGGCGTCCGTCAGCAGCAGGTACTCCGGCTCCCGGGCCCGTGCCAGCGCGATCCCGTGCCGCACGGCCCAGAGCTTGCCCGTCCAGCCCGGCTCGGGCTCGCCCGGTGACACCACCGTCACGGGCAGCCCGCCGTACCGCACGGAGAGCGCGCGGGCGACGTCCCCGGTCCCGTCCTTGCTGCAGTCGTCGACGAGGAAGACCTCGGCCCGCCCCGGATAGTCCTGGGCCAGCAGCGACGGCAGGCTCACCGGCAGCATGTCGGCCTCGTCACGCGCGGGCACCACGATCGCGACGGAGGGCCAGCGGTCGGGGGCCTCGCGGCGGGGTAACCGCTGGTCGGTCCGCCAGAAGAACCCCTGTCCCAGCAGCAGCCACACCCATGCGGCCAGCGAACCCACGGCGATCCAGGCAACGGCGCTCATTCGCCGCAGTCTGCCCCACCCCGCCGGAACCGCAAGGGCGGTCGACTATGGTGACCGGGTGAAGATCGCGCTCATGGACTCAGGAATCGGCCTGCTCGCGGCAGCCGCCGCGGTACGCCGGCTGAGGCCGGACGCCGATCTGGTGCTCTCCTCCGACCCCGACGGCATGCCCTGGGGACCGCGTACGCCCGAGTACGTGACCGCCCACGCGCTCGACGTGGCCCGCGCGGCCGCCGCCCACCGGCCGGACGCACTGATCGTCGCCTGCAACACGGCCTCCGTGCACGCCCTGCCGGCGCTCCGCGCCGCACTCGAACCCGCGCTGCCGGTCATCGGCACCGTCCCCGCCATCAAGCCGTCCGTCGCCGCGGGCGGCCCGGTCGCGATCTGGGCCACGCCCGCCACCACGGGCAGCGCGTACCAGCGCGGCCTCATCGAGGAATTCGCCCGCTCCGTCGAGGTCACCGAGGTCCCGTGCCCCGGGCTCGCGGACGCCGTGCAGCACGCCGACGAGAGCGCGATCGACCTGGCCGTCGCGGCCGCCGCCGCCCGCACCCCGCGCGACGTCCGGGCCGTCGTCCTCGGCTGCACCCACTACGAGCTGGTCGCCGAACGCATCCGTGCCGCGGTGCGGCAGCCCGGTCTGCCGCCCGTCGCGCTGTACGGGTCGGCGGGCGCCGTCGCCGCCCAGGCACTGCGCCGGATCGGGGCCGAACCCGCTCCGTCGGCGGAACCGTCCGCCGGTCTTGCCGTGCTCCTCAGCGGCCGCCCAGCGGAGCTGCCGCAGGCCGCTCTCGCCTACGCCGAGGGGCAGCTGCTGGGGGCCGTCAGCACGGTCCGCTGACCCGGCGCGGGCCCTTCGGCCCATCCCCGGCATGCGGAATCTTCAGTACGCTGCTTGGCATGAGGGACCACCCCCGAAAGCCCCGGCACGACGTCGCCGGGTCCCACCCGGCCGTCTGGACCGGCCGGGCCACCAACCGGGCCCAGTGGGTACTCGCGGCCGCGGGCGCGGCCTGCCTGGCGCTGGGCGTACAGCTGGCCGTCAGCTCCAACTGGACCTCCGGGATCGTGCCGCTGCTGATGTCCGTGATCGGCTGCGTCGCCGCCGGACTGCTGATGCTGTTCGGCACCCTCGCCTTCGTGAACGTGGCCGTGAGGGTCGACGGGGACGCCCTGGAGGTGCGCTGCGGCCACATGGGCCTGCCGCGCCGCCGGATCCTCCTCACCCATGTGGTGGGCGCGGAGTTCGCCCCCGAGGTCACCCCGCGCCAGTGGGGCGGCTGGGGCTACCGCTGGCGCCCCGAGCAGGGCACGGCCGTGGTGGTCCGCAGGGGCGAGGGCCTGGTGCTCCGGCTCGGCGACGGCCGGACGTTCACCATCACGGTCGACGACGCGGAGGCGGGCGTCCGGTTCATCCGCGAACGCCTCCACCTGCCCGCGACCGGCGCGGCGGCCGGAACCTGACCCGGTCCCCGCGAAGGACCCCCGCGGCCACGTCACGGCGCACGACCGGCCGGTCGCCTCGGCCACCCGGTCCGTACGGGAAAGCCGAGGGACGGTCCGGTACGACCGAGGGACGATCCGGTACGAAGGGTTCCACCGCGCGGACGGAGCTGCCGGCCCCACAGCCGACCACCGTAGACTCCGCCGGGTGAGCGCCACCATCACCCCAGTAGAAGCCGCGCAGCCGGCCCCGCCCCCCGTGTCCTGGAAGCGGCGTCCGGTACGGCCCGCCGCCGCCTTGGCCGCGGGCGTACTGCTGTACCTGAGCTTCCCGCCCCGCCCCCTGTGGTGGCTGGTCCTGCCCGGCTTCGCCCTGCTCGGCTGGGTGCTGCACCGACAACGGCTGCGTGCCGGGTTCGGGCTCGGCCTCCTCGCCGGGCTCGGCTTCATGCTGCCGCTGCTGCACTGGACCGGCGAGGAGGTCGGTCCGGTGCCGTGGCTGGCGCTCGCCGCCGCCGAGGCGCTCTTCATCGCGGTCGGCTGCCTCGGGATCGCCGCCGTCAGCCGCCTCGCCTGCTGGCCGGTGTGGGCCGCCGCGGTCTGGGCGCTCGACGAGGCGGTCCGGGCCAGGGTGCCGTTCGGCGGCTTCCCCTGGGGGAAGATCGCGTTCGGGCAGGCGGACAGCGTGTTCCTGCCCCTCGCGGCCGTGGGCGGCACGCCGCTGCTCTCCTTCGCGGTGGTGCTGTGCGGCTTCGGTCTCTGCGAGGCGGTACGCCGGTTCCGCGCCCACCGTCGTACGGGCACGCTGCCTCGGGCGGCCGTCGCGGCCGCTGCCGCGACGGTCCTCGTACCCGTGGCCGGCGCGTTCGCCGCGCTGCCCCTCGTCGACGACTCGGCCGAGGACGGCACCGCGACCGTCGCCGCGATCCAGGGCAATGTGCCGCGGCTCGGACTCGACTTCAACTCCCAGCGCCGTGCCGTCCTCGACAACCACGTGCGCCGCACGGAGCAGCTCGCCCGGGAGGTGAAGGAGGGCAAGGTGCCGCAGCCCGACTTCGTCCTGTGGCCCGAGAACTCCTCCGACCTCGACCCGTACCGCAACGCCGACGCCCGGATCGTGATCGACGACGCGGTGAAGGCGATCGGCGTGCCCACCGTGATCGGCGCGGTGATCGAGCCCGACACCGGGAACCTGCGCAACACCCTCATCCAGTGGGACCCGAAGAAGGGCCCGGTCGACACCTACGACAAGCGGCACATCCAGCCGTTCGGCGAGTACATGCCGATGCGTTCCGTCGCCCGGGTCTTCAGCTCGGACGTGGACCGGGTGCAGCGTGAATTCGGCCCCGGCAGGAAGGTGGGCGTCTTCGATCTGGCGGGGACGCAGGTGGGCCTGGTGACCTGCTACGAGGCCGCCTTCGACGACGCCGTGCGGGACACCGTCATGCACGGCGGCCAGATGATCGCCGTACCGAGCAACAACGCCACCTTCGGCCGCAGCGAGATGACCTACCAGCAGCTGGCCATGTCCAGGGTGCGGGCGGTCGAGCACAGCAGGTCCGTGGTCGTCCCCGTCACCAGCGGTGTCAGCGCGGTCATCCGCCCGGACGGGACGATCGTCCGGAAGACGAAGCTGTTCACCCCGGACGCGCTCGTCGACAAGGTGCCGCTGCGGTCCTCGCTGACGCCCGCGACCCGGATGGGCACGCTCCCCGAGGGAGTGCTCGCGCTGATCGCCGTGGCCGGGCTCGGCCTGGTCACCGTCCGTTCGGCACGCCGTCGTCGCAGCCGGTGACCGGGCACTTCACCGCGTAGGCTCGCCCCATGGCCACTCCTGATTTCATCCGTGAGATCCGCGCCACCGCGGGTCAACAGCTGCTCCTGCTGCCGGGAGTCACCGCCGTCGTCTTCGACGACGAGGGCAGAGTGCTGCTCGGGAGGCGTTCCGACACCGGCAAGTGGTCGGTCATCGGTGGCATCTGCGAGCCGGGTGAGCAGCCGGCGGCGACGGCGGAGCGCGAGGTGTACGAGGAGACCGCCGTGCGCTGCGTGGCCGAACGGGTGGTGCTCACCCAGGCCCTGGAGCCCGTGGAGTACGCCAACGGTGACCGCTGCCAGTACCTCGACGTCACCTTCCGCTGCCGGGCGACCGGCGGCGAGGCGCGCGTCAACGACGACGAGTCGCTGGAGGTGGGCTGGTTTCCGGTGGACGCGCTGCCGCCGTTGGACCGGTTCGCGCTCTTCAGGATCAAGCAGTCCCTGACCGACGGACCCGCCTGGTTCGAGCCGACCGCCGAGCAGTGAACGGCGCCCGCGCCGGGCGGCCGCAAGAGCCGGCCCGCCCGGCGCGGCGTTCTCAGGCGGTACGGGCGTCCGCCGACGGCACCACGGGCGTCTTCGGGGCGCCGTCGGTCCCCTCGATGTCCGTGAGGTCCCGGTGCCTGGTCTCCCGGGCACAGGAGACCGCCAGCAGGGTGATGAGCGCCGCGGCGATCACGTACAGCGAGATGGGCGTCGAGCTGTCGAAGTCCGCGAGCAGCGCGGTGGCGATGAGCGGCGCCGGGGCACCGGCCGCGACCGACGAGAACTGCGCGCCGATCGACGCGCCGGAGTACCGCATCCGGGTCGCGAACATCTCCGAGAAGAAGGCCGCCTGCGGTGCGTACATCGCCCCGTGGAAGACGAGCCCCACGGTGACGGCGAGCAGCACGTTCCCGAAGCTCCGGGTGTCGATCAGCGCGAAGAACGGGAACGTCCACAGCCCGACGCCGACCGCCCCGGCCAGATAGACGGGCTTGCGTCCGACCCGGTCGGACAGCGCGCCCCACATCGGGATGACCACGAAGTGCACGGCCGAGGCGATGAGCACCGCGTTGAGTGCCGTCTGCTTGCTCAGATCCGCCGCGGTGGTCGCGTAGACGAGCACGAACGCCGTGATGACGTAGTAGCTGATGTTCTCCGCCATCCTGGCCCCCATGGCGATCAGCACGTCACGCCAGTGGTGGCGCAGCACGGCGACGAGCGGCATCCGCTCCGCCGCCCCGGCGGCCGACCTGCGCTCCTCGGCCTGGGCCAGTGCGGCCTTGAAGACCGGTGACTCGTCGACGGAGAGCCGGATCCACAGACCGATGAGCACCAGGACCCCGGAGAGCAGGAAGGGGATGCGCCAGCCCCACGTCCCGAAGGCGGAGTCCGACAGCAGCGCGGTGAGCGCGGACAGCACCCCGGTGGCGAGCAACTGCCCGGCCGGAGCACCCGTCTGGGGCCAGGAGGCCCAGAAGCCGCGCCGCTCGGCGTCCCCGTGCTCCGACACCAGCAGCACGGCACCGCCCCACTCGCCCCCGAGCGCGAATCCCTGCACCAGGCGCAGAACGGTGAGCAGCACGGGGGCGGCGGCCCCGACCGTGGCATGCGTCGGCAGCAGCCCGATGGCGAACGTCGCACCGCCCATCATCAACAGGCTGAGCACCAGCAGCTTCTTGCGGCCGAGCCGGTCGCCGTAGTGCCCGAACACCAGGGCACCGAGCGGCCGGGCGGCGAAGCCGACCGCGTAGGTGAGGAAGGACAGCAGCGTGCCGACGAGCGGATCGGACTCGGGGAAGAACAGCTTGTTGAAGACCAGCGCGGCGGCCGACCCGTACAGGAAGAAGTCGTACCACTCGATGGTGGTGCCGATGAGACTGGCGGCGACGATGCGCTTGAGGTTCGAGGGCGCTGGCGGAGAGCTTGCTGGGGCGGCCATGGGTACCACTTCCGGACGGTGGGGAGGGGACGGTTCCGTGTCGCCACACCGTAGGAAGGGGCGGATCGGGGGCGTATGTGGTGGGACACCACAGTTCTCGGGCCGGGTGTGCGCGGAGGCACCACTACTTCGGTTGTCCCGTGGTCGTGCGCCTGCCGCCGAGCGGCCGTACACGTCAGCCGCGCGGTGCACAGAGTGCCGACGACTCCTGCTCCGGCTCCAGCCAGGGCCTAGACTCGAAGAAGGTGACGAAGAGTCACACATGGGCGATCACGGGCCATGACTTGGAGGGCGGACAAGTGGCCTCAGCGTCACAGCCCCCATCGGGTGATCCGGTGGGGGATTCGACAGAGCGGTTCGCCTTCGAGTTACGGGCCCTCCGTAACTCGGCTGGAGATCCGACGTATCGTCAGATGGCTGAGCGTACGGGCCAGTCGTCCAGTGCTCTGGCCGACGCCGCGAAGGGTGGAAAGCTGCCGCCCCTCGAAGTGGCCCTGGCCTACGCCGAAGCCTTCGACGGCGACCGAACGGAATGGGAACGACGGTGGCGAGCGGCGAAGGCCGAGGCCGGCCCGGCACCGAAGCCGAGACGGCGGTGGCTGGTCGTTGCCACCGCTGGTGCCGTCGGGCTGGCACTGGTGGTCGTCGCAGCGGTTCTTGTGAGCCGGCTCGCGCACGAGCCCCCGCCGTCGGACGCTGCCGACCACCCTCCCCGCTTCTTCGCCGATGATGACGCCTTCAATCAGCGGCATGCGCGTCCCCACCTGTCGCCCGACTCCGCGCGGATGGTCGCCGACCTGCTCGCCCTGGGCCGGGCGGAGCTGTACAGCGGCACGGCCGGTCCTCCGGTGTACCGGGCCACCTCAAGCACCCCGACCTACGAAGTCACCCCGCGCAAGCATGTCGAGAAATGGGGGCCCAACCCCTTCGAAGGCGTCGGCTTCCCCTGGGACGCATCGTGGCAGGAACCGCCACGAGAGCGCCAATGGACGGTGGTGATCACGTCGGACGGGCAGTCGGTGGAGTGCTGGCGGACCGAGGTGCGGGACAGCAGGCCGAGCTGTGAATGGGGAGCCGTGTCCGACACCCGCGGTTCCTCGGTCTCCGTCAAGGGCCAGGCCACCGGCAGCGGCCTGTCCCGCCTCGCCGGAGTGATCACCCGCGCGGACTGGAAGGCCGGCCGCATCGATCACGCCCTGAGCTTCGGCACCCCGGACAACAACGGCCGGTACGTCTTCCCGGCGGTGGGAAGCGATGGTCCGGAGCAAGGCCGCTGGCGCGAAGGGCAGTTCATCTGGCTGGACCGTGCGTACGACATCGACGCCGACACCTCGCTCAGGCCGTACGAGCGGATGGTCGCGAAGGCACTTCAGGAGTACGGCGCGTTCAACGTCAAGAACGCCGGGCAGTTCAACTTCACGTCCGAGTACGGATCGAAGCCGCCGGGCACCGGCGGCGACGCCTATGCGTCCCTCACCCACATCAAGTTCGCGAAGTATCTGAGAGTCGGGACGATCGCGCCTGCGTCGTAGGAGGCTGTAGTGCCAGGCCCTGTCTTCACACTGCCGTCTGTCGTGCGGCGTCCGGCACGCACGCTCGCCGCGTTGTCGGGATCGCCCCGATGCGTCCAGTATCGGGGCGACCCTCCGCCTTGCGATCGCACGCACCGGACGCCGCACGGCCCGGCCTCCGGCCGGACGACCGCAGTGTGAAGACAGGGCCTGGGAGCCGTTCAGCGGGCCGGGGGCTGGTTCGGCCATCAGGCAGTGCTCTGCTGACCGCGCGACCGTACGGATCACAGCTCATGGGATGAGAGTTCATCGGGTGAACCGTGCGGGGAAGTGCAACCCCACGGGGCCGGGGCCGCCCCGTCGGCGCGTCGGAGGCCGGGGCCCGGTCGAACCTCAGACCGGCAGGGGCCAGGACTCGATGTCGCGGTAGTGGATCGGCCCGCTGCTGCGGCCCGCGTTGCTGCCGACCAGGTGCAGGCGCTCGGCGGTCCAGCGGCGGCCGGTGAACCCGGCGAACCCCTCGGCGATCTCCCCGGCCGAGGACCCATCGCCCCGCCGGGCACGGGCCAGCGTCAGATGGGGGCGCAGCGGGCGGTCCTCGAAGGCGATGCCGCAGCCCTTGACGGCGGTCCGTACATCGGCGGCGAGCATGTGCAGTTCATCGAGGTCCCCGTCGATTCCGCTCCACAGCACCCGGTCGTCGAAGGTGCCGCTGCCGCGCAGCGCCAGACGCAGCGGCCGGGGGTGGTCCGCGGCGAGCCCGGCGAGCACCGGGCGCAGGAGCGGCACCGTGCCGACCGGCAGCTCCCCGAGGAACGCCAGCGTGATGTGCCAGTCCTCGATGCGGTTCCACCGCATCCGGGGGTAGGTGCCGAGGGCGGGCTCCAGCTCCCCGGCCAGTTCCTCCTTCGCGGGGTCGGGCGGGGCGAGCGCGATGAACACGCGGACGGTCGCGGGCCGGGTCTCTTCGTTCACACCGGTCTTGGTACCTCATCCGGGTGGTGGAAGCGAAGTCCGGGTGACGCCGGAGAGCGCGCCTCGGCCATGGAGCCGGGGGCGCTCCCCGGCCCCCGCGCGTCCTCACACGGGATAGGCGTGGGTCTGGGCCGCCTTCACCGACGCCCAGACCTCCGCGCCCGGGTGCAGATCGAGTTCGGCGGCGGCGACCGTGGTCAGGTCGGCCGCGAGGGGGAGGTCGCCGCTGAGGGCGGCCCGGATCTGGTCGCCGTGGGTCTCCAGGCCGGTGACCTCGCAGCGCCACACGTTACGGGCGCTGGAGTCGGTGGGGCGGCTGCCGTGGAGGGTGACCGCGCTCGGTGGGAACGCCACGAAGACCGCTCCGGACAGCGCCTCCGCGGTGGTGATCGCGGGGCCGGTGTCCAGGCGGACCGTATGGCCCTCCGCGCGCCCCCGGTGGAGGTTGAGGCCGACGAGCTGCGCGATGTAGTCCGTACGGGGGTGACGGGCGATGTCGGACGGGCTGCCCTCCTGGACGACCTCGCCGTGCTCGACGACGACCAGGCGGTCGGCGAGGACCATGGCGTCGAGCGGGTCGTGGGTGACCAGTACGGCGACCGCCTCGAACTCGGCCAGGTGGCGCCGGAGCTGGGTGCGGACCTCCAGGCGGGTGCGGGCGTCGAGGGCGGCGAGGGGCTCGTCCAGGAGGAGCAGGCGCGGGCGGGTGGCGAGGGCGCGGGCCAGGGCGACGCGCTGGGCCTGGCCGCCGGAGAGCCGCCGGGGCTTGGCGCCGCCGTGCTCCGCCAGCCCCAGACGGCCGAGCCACTCGGCGGCCTGCGCACGCGCCCGCGACTTGGACGCCCCCTGGCAGCGCGGCCCGAACGCCACATTGTCCAGGGCGGTCAGGTGCGGGAAGAGCAGATAGTCCTGGAAGACCACGCCGACCGGACGGGACTCCGGCGGCGTGCGTTCCAGTGGTGCGCCGTCCAGCCGCAGGTGCCCGCCGGTGAGCGGGGCCAGACCGGCGAGCGCCCGCAGCGCCGTGGTCTTTCCGGCGCCGTTCGGGCCGAGCAGCGCGACCACCTCGCCGGGCGCGACGGTCAGCGCCACATCGAGGCGGAAGGAGCCGCGGTCCACCACGAGACGGGCGTCGAGCCCGTCCGCGGCGGTACCGGTGCGGTCGTCGTGGGTCTGGGTCATCCGGCGGTCATCCAACGGTCGCGCAGCCCGGCCAGCACCGCGATGGACACGGCCAGCAGCACCAGGCTGAGGGCGATCGCCGCCTCCGGATCGCTCTGCAGCGCGAGGTAGACGGCGAGGGGCATGGTCTGGGTACGGCCGGGGAAGTTGCCGGCGAAGGTGATGGTCGCGCCGAACTCGCCGAGCGCGCGGGCCCACGCCAGTACCGCGCCCGCCGCGATGCCCGGAGCGATCAGCGGCAGCGTGACCCGGCGGAACGCGGTGAAGCGGGACGCTCCCAGAGTGGTCGCCGCCTCCTCGTAGCGCGGGTCGGCGGCCCGCAGGGTGCCCTCCACGCTGATGACGAGGAACGGCATCGCCACGAACGCCTCCGCCACCACGACTCCCGCCGTGGTGAACGGCAGGGTGACGCCGAACCAGGAGTCCAGCCACTTCCCGACGATGCCGTTCCGGCCGAGCGCCGTCAGCAGCGCCACGCCGCCCACGACCGGCGGCAGGACGAGCGGGAGCGTCACGAGCGCGCGGACCAGGCCGCGGCCGGGGAACTCCACCCGGGCCAGCAGCCAGGCCAGCGGCACCCCGATGACCAGGCTCACGGCGGTCGCGGCGGTGGCGCAGATCAGCGAGAGCTGGAGCGCCTGCCACACCTCGGCGCTGGTCAGCTGCTCCGGCATGCTGCGCCAG
Source organism: Streptomyces sp. NPDC057697 (assembly GCF_042799335.1). Lineage (NCBI taxonomy): Bacteria > Bacillati > Actinomycetota > Actinomycetes > Kitasatosporales > Streptomycetaceae > Streptomyces > Streptomyces sp. NPDC057697. The sequence goes on from NZ_JBHVJA010000004.1 coordinate 81,197, forward strand.
GGGGCCCGTACCAGCAGGGCGACCAGCGGCACGACCAGGAACGCCATCCCGATCAGCGCGGGTACGAGCAGGGGCAGCGGCACGCCGCGGCCCCGCCCCGCCCGGACCCGCCGACGCCGCGGCCCGCCCCGGAGGGCGTCGGCCGCGGCGCCGGACTTCACGGTCGGTGTCACGGCTTCAGGAACCCGGCCCCGGTCAGGACCTTCTGGCCCTCGGGGGACTGCACCAGCGCGATGAACGCCTTGGAGGCGGCGGCGTTGGGGGCGTCCTTGAGCAGCGCGATCGGGTAGTCGTTGACGGCCTTGGCCGACTCGGGGAACTCCACGCCCTCCACCTTGTCACCGGCCGCCTTCACATCGGTCTTGTACACGACCGCCGCGTCGGCCTCCTTGAGCTCGACCTTGGTCAGGGCGCTCTTGACGTCCTGCTCGTACGAGACCGGGGTGAGCTCGAGACCGCTGGCGTCCAGGGCCTTCTGGGCGGCGGCGCCGCACGGCACCTCCTTGGCGCAGAGCACCACCTTCAGACCAGGACCGGTGAGGTCCTTGAGCGAGGAGACCTTGTCGGGGTTGCCCGGCAGGGTGGCGATCTCCAGCTGGTTGCGGACGAAGGTGGCGGGCGTGCCCGAGGCGTCCCCCGCGTCGGTGACGATCTTCATCGTCTTGGGGCTGGCCGCGGCGAACACATCGGCCGGTGCGCCCCCGGTGATGCTCGCGGCGAGCGAGTCGCTGCCCCCGAAGCTGAACGTCACCTTCGTACCCGGGTGTTGCGCCTCGAACTCCTTGCCCAGGGCCGTGAAGCTCTCCTTCAGCGAGGCCGCGGCGAACACGGTCACCGTGCCGGAGAGCTTGTCCGACGAGGAGGCCGGGGCGGAGGAGCCCGACTTCGACGGCGAGGAGTCGTCGGACGAGGAGCAGGCGCTCAGGGCCAGCAGTGCGGCGGTGCCCACACCTGCCATCCGCAGGGTCCGGCGCGCATTACGGGTTGTCACGGGTCCACTCCCTCTGGTCCTGACGGACACATCTACGGTCGGTCGACGACCACATTGGTCGACTTGATCACGGCAACCGCCGGAACACCGGGCTCCAGCGCCAGTTCCTCAGCCGACTCGCGGCTGACCGTCGCCACCACCCGGAACGGCCCGGCCTGGATCTCCACCTGCGCGGACACGTCTCCGAGGATCACATCGGTGACGATGCCGGAGAGGCGGTTGCGGGCCGAGGTCCCGGAGGTATTCCGGTTCGTACGGTGCACCTGCCGGGCGTAGGCGGCGAGGGCCGGCCCGGGGATGATCCGGTGGCCGGTCCCGTCGCGTTCGGCGGTGAGTTTCCCGCCGTCGACCAGACGCCTCACGGTGTCGGCGCTGACGCCGAGCAAGGCGGCCGCGTCCCCGATCCGGTAGGTGTGCATGCGCTGATGATACTGCCGCAGATGCGAGGGGAAAGTCTGCTGTGCCTTTGCATGAGCCGGGAACCTGATCTTCCGGGTTCGCATGTGCGTTTGTACAGGACGGCGGGGCGGGTAGGGACATCCGGGAGGTGGTAGCCCGTGACCCAGTCCCTCTGCGCGGCGGACACCACGGCGGAGCTCGCCCTCGCCGGCGATCTGACCCGTCCGGCCCGCCTGAAGGTGCCCGATCTGCTCGCCTGGCCGCAGCACGAGGCCGACGTCAGCTTCGAATGCGCCACCAGCGGCGTCCAGCACCACCGCTTCACCGGACCGTTGCTGCACGACGTCCTCTCGGCGGCCGGTCCCGTCTTCGATCCCGCGCGCCGCAAGGACCGTCTGCGCTTCCTGGTCGCGGTCTCCGGGGCGGACGGTCACCACGCCCTGCTGTCCTGGGCGGAGATCGACCCCGACTTCGGCCGCGCCCCGGTGCTGCTCGCCGTCACGATCGACGGCACCCCGCTCGACCGGGCCGGTGCGCAGCTGGTCCTGCCCCAGGACCGCTGCGGCGCCCGGCACATCAGCGGCATCACATCGATCCGGGTGGACGGCGGCTACACCGCGTGGGCGTGACACCGGCCCGCTCCGCACGGTGACGGCGCGGCCGGTCCGGACGGGGCCCGCCCGGACCGGAATCCCGTTTGCCGGAGGGGGGCCGGATGGCTACGGTCGGCCGCATGGCGGATGACGAACCCACACGCTCTGCACGGCTGCTGGACGCCCAGGCGAAGGCCGCGCGGCTCTTCACGGAGATCGAGGAACGCGGGCTGGTCGCACCGGGCGAGGGGGAGCGGGCGGTCAGCGACCGCATCCGGGACCTGGCGAACGAACTGTTCGGCACGACCCGGCACTGGCACAAGCGCATCGTGCGTTCCGGCCCCAACACCCTGAAGCCGTACCGGGAGAACCCGCCGGACCGGGTGATCGGCACGGACGACATCGTGTTCGCCGACTTCGGGCCGATCTTCGAGGAGTACGAGGCCGACTTCGGGCGGACCTTCGTCCTGGGCGGCGACCCCGTCAAGCACCGGCTGCGCGACGACCTGCCGAACGTCTTCGCGGCGGGGCGGCGCTTCTTCGAGGCCGATCCGGAGATCACCGGCGCGCGGCTGTACGCCGAGATCGAGCGGCTGGCGGCGGAGTCCGGCTGGGAGCTGGGCTGCTGGCACGCCGGGCACCTCGTCGGGGAGTTCCCGCACGAGTCGATCGAGGGCGCGGACATGGAGTCGTACATCACGCCCGCCAACGACACCCCGATGCGGCGCACCGACACGGCCGGGCGCCGCTGCCACTGGATCCTGGAGATCCACCTCGTGGACCGGGAGCGGGAGTTCGGCGGATTCTACGAGGAGCTGCTCACGCTCTGATCGGACAGCGCCCGCCACACCCGGTCGCGGGTCAGGGGGAGCCGGGTGAACCGGACGCCCGTCGCGTCCCGCAGCGCGTTGGCGAAGGCGGGCGCCACCGGATTGAAGGGGCTCTCGCTCATCGACTTCGCGCCCAGCGGCCCGATGGCGTCGGCGGTCTCCATGAAGTGGACCTCGGTGCGCGGGACGTCGGCGTACTGCGGAAGCCGGTAGCGGCGGAAGGCGGCCGTCCCGACCTCGCCCCGCCCGTCGACGCGGACCTCCTCGAAGAGGGTGGCGCCCAGCGCCTGGGCGACCCCGCCCTCGACCTGGCCGCGGCACTGCATCGGGTTCATGACCTGGCCCGCGTCGGCGGCGTGCACACTGCGCAGAATGCGGATCTCCCCGGTGTCCGGGTCCACGGCGACCCGGAACCACTGCGCGTTGAAGGCGACCGAGCGCGGGGTTCCGCCGAAGTGCCCCTCGGCGGAGAGGACGGCCCCGACCGCCCGCGCCGCCGCGTACAGCTCCTTGAGGGTCACGCGGCCGCCGGGGTGGAGCACCGCCTCCTCGGTGAGCCGGCAGTCGGCGCGCGGGACGCCCAGGTGGACGGCGGTGAAGTCGAGGAGCACGTCGGCCAGGGCGCGCGAGGCGCGGAGGGTCGCCTTCCCCGCGACCACGACGCCCGTCGAGGCGAAGGCGCCCGTGTCGTGCGGTACGACATCCGTGTCGGACTGGCGCACCGTGATCCGGTCGACGGTGGTGGCGAGTTCGCCCGCCGCGATCTGGCGGTGCACGGTGGTGGTCCCGTTCCCGAACTCGGCCGTGCCGACGCCCAGTTCGAAGCTTCCGTCGGGCAGGAGCGCGGCCCGTGCGTCGGCGATGTGGCCGCCCGGCGGACCGGTGGCGATCATCGCGAGGGCGGCGCCCTCGCCGACCAGCCAGCCCTCGGGGACCGGTTCGCGGGCGGGCTCCGCACGGGCACGGCGGACGATGGCCAGGCACTGGTCGAGCCCGTAGCTGGCGATGTACAGATCCTCCTCCTCGCCGCCCGGGGTGATCATCGCCTCGCCCGGACCGATGATGTTCTTCGCCTTGAACTCCATGGGGTCCATGCCGAGTTCACGGGCGAGCTCGTCGAGCGCGGACTCGACGGCGAACATCACCTGCCCGAGGCCGTAGCCCCGGAAGGCCCCCGCCGGGACGGTGTGGGTGTAGACGGAGTAGGCGTCGACCTTCTTGTGCGGGGCGCGGTAGACGGCGGTGGACTCACCGACGCTGTGGAACATCACCGCCGGGCCGTGGTTGCCGTACGCGCCGGTGTTCGACACCACCCGCAGCCGCAGCGCGGTCAGTGTGCCGTCCCGGCGGGCCCCGGCCTTCACCTCGATGGTGAAGGGGTGCCGGGTGGTCGCGCCGTGGAACTGCTCCGCGCGCGTGTACTCCAGCTTCACGGGGCGGCGCAGCCGCAGTACGGCCAGGGCGACGAGGTCCTCGACCAGCATCTCCTGCTTGCCGCCGAAGCCGCCGCCCACCCGCCCGGCCACCACCCGGACCCTGTCGGGCGGAAGGTCGTACAGGGCGCACAGCGCACGGCGGGTCAGGAACGGGGTCTGGGTGCTGGAACGGATGACGAGACGGCCGTCCTCGTCGAGTCGGCCGAGGGCGCCGTGCGTCTCCAGGCTGGCGTGCTGGACCCGCTGGGTGCGGAAGGTCCCCTCGTACACGGCGTCGGCCTCGGCGAAGCCCGCGTCGACGTCGCCGATCTCCCCGTGCGCCTCGCCGACGACATTGTCGCGGGGGCGTGCGATCCGGGCGGTCGCGGCGTCCTTGTCGTGCACGACCGGTGCGCCGGGCCGCATCGCCTCCTCCGGATCGAGGACGGCGGGCAGGACGTCGTACGTCACCTCGACGAGGCGGCAGCCCTCCTCGGCGGCGGCCTCGCTGTCCGCCACGACCGCCGCCACCCGCTGGCCCACATGACGCACGGTGTCGTCCAGGACACGGGTGTCGTCCGGGTCCTCCTCGGGGTGCTCGTGGCGGGCGGTGGAGAAGTGCCGTGCGGGGGCGTCGTGGTGGGTGAACACCGCGTGGACGCCCGGCACGCGCAGGGCGGCCGCCGTGTCGACGGAGGTGATGCGGGCATGGGCGTGCGGGGAGCGCAGCACCTTCATGTGCAGCAGTCCGGGCACCTCGATGTCGAAGGTGTAGCGGGCGGTGCCGGTGACTACCTGCGGTCCGGCCGGGGCGGGCAGATTGCGGCCCACCGACTCACCGGCACCGGGGGACTCGACATGACGCACCCCGCGCACCGCGTCCTCGATGGCCCGGTAGCCGGTGCAGCGGCACAGGTTGCCCTTGAACGCCCGGGGGAGGTCGGCGAGTTGGTCCGCGTCCAGTGCCGCCGTCGTCATCAGGAAGCCCGCCGTGCAGAAACCGCACTGGAAGCCCTGTGCGTCGAGGAACCGCTGCTGCACGGGATGGAGTTCGCCGTCCGGTGAGGCCAGACCCTCCACGGTCGTGACCGCACGGCCGTCGGCGCGGAACGCCGGATACAGACAGCTGTGCACCGGCCGGCCGTCCACATGGACCGTGCAGGCCCCGCAGTCCCCGGCGTCGCAGCCCTTCTTCACACCGAACCAGCCGCGCTCGCGCAGATAGGTACGCAGACACTGCCCCGGACGTGGCTCCTCTTCGAAGGACCTGCCGTTGACCTCGACCTTCATCGTGCCGCTCCTTCGAGTTCCCGCCGGATCTCTTCCGCGAACCGGTACGTCATGTGCCGCCGCCACTCCGGCAGCCCGTGGATGTCGTCGAACCACTCGTCGTCCGCGACGGCGGAACCGATCGCCGCGCGCAGCGCCTCCGCGCCGGGCGGCAGCGGGAACCACAGCCGCACCGGCCGGACCGTCGAGGCCGTGACCGTGATCGCCAAGGAGCCGTCCAGTGGATCGAGCACGCCGATGACCAGCGCCCCGGACCGCCCCAGCCCGTACAGCGACGCCTGCCGGAACGCCGTGCGGCAGGCCCGCGCACGGGCCGGCAGGGTGACCGAGCGCAGCAGCTCGCCCTCGTCGAGGTCCTTGCGGCCGGCCCCCGTGACGAAGGCCGTGACCGGCAGGCGGCGCCGGGCGCCGTCCTGGGAGAGCAGCAGGCACTCCCCGTCCAGCGCGGCCGTCAGCGAGATCATCGGACCCGCCGGGAGCGCGTTGCACAGGTTCCCGCCCACCGTGGCCATGTTCCAGATCTTGAAGGAGGCCAGGAACGCCCGGCAGCACCGCTCGACCAGCGGCGCCACCTCGGCGTCCATCCCCTTCGCGAACCGGGAGAGCTCGGCGATGGTGCAGGTCGCGGCGATCTCCACCGAGCCGTCCGGGTGCAGCCGCACCGGTGGCCAGCCGGTCCGGCTCAGATCCACCAGGCGCCGCAGATGCGGCTGGGGCTCGGAGAAGAGATACGTACCGCCGCCGAGCCAGGCGTCACCCGGCCGCCAGGGCGACGGCACCCGGGCGTCCCGTACCTCCACCACCGTGTTCAGGTCCATGGCCGTCAGTGAAGCAGCGCGGACCAGCCCCCGACGACTGGTTCACACCACAGAAACACCGACGTTCCAGGCGCCCTTCCTGGTGGATCAACCAAGAGGCATATCCCTCGTCTTGTCTGGCACTTACGATGCGATCAGCCGTATTCACCTGGCGAATATGAGATTCCGGATGTCGGGCCGACGGACGGCCGGATCCGGTGGCCGTACGAGGAGCCGCAGCACATGCACGTCGCACACCTCCTGAAGGACGAGACTCTCGGCCTGCACCTGCTGTGGGCCGAACCGACGCTGCTGGAACGCCGGATAAGCGGGGTGACCGTCACCGACCTGGAGGACCCCGCCCGCTTCGTGCGGCCGGGCGAGGTCGTGCTCAGCGGGCTGGTGTGGTGGACGCCGGAGGGCGGACGCGACAAGGCGGAACGGTTCGTGGCCGGGCTCAGGAACGCGGGCGCGGCCGCCCTGCTGGCGGGCGAGGAGACACACGGCGCCGTCCCCGGCGACCTGATCGAGGCATGCGCCCGGCACGGCATCCCCCTGGCCGCCGTGCCGACCGACGTGATGTTCCGGGCCGTCACCGACACCGTCTACCTCCAGCAGTGGGGCGAACTGAGCCGGCACCACGCGCTGCCGGAGAGCACACGGGCCCGGCTGAGCCGCCTGCTCGCCCAGGACGCCGCCCCGGACGCCGTCGTCGCCACCGCCTTCGCCCACCTCGGCCGGGCGGTCGTCGCCCATGTCCTCACCCCGGCCGGCCGCACGGTCGCCGCCACGGAGGCCGGGGGCGCGCTCTGTGCGCCGGAGGCCGCGGCACTGCTGGCGGACGGTACCGGCACCACGCTCCCGGTCGACGCGGACGCCGTCTCCCCGTACGAGCGCTGGTACCTCTGCCTGCCCGACCCCGGTGCCGCGCCGCCCCGCATGCTGCGCGAGGTGGCCGAGATCCTGGGCCGCTGCCAGGAGACGCGGATCCGGCGCGGGGCCGCCGGGCGCCGGGCGGCGGACGGACTGGGAGCGCTGCTCGTCACCCCCGGGACGGGGCCGGCCCCGCTGGCGGCCGCGCTGCGGGCCTGTGGACTGCCCGCCGAGGGACCGTACCGGGTGTTCACCGCCGACACCGGCGCGGGGCGGCCGGGACCGGCGGCGGGAGCGCTGGCGGAGGCGGCGGCCCACCCGGGGGCCGGACCCGCGGCGGTCGGACACCTTCCGGACGGCACCGCGTTCGCCGTCGTCCACGGCACCGCCGACGTCGTCAGCGAGGTGTGGCCGCTCGTCGCCGCCTGCGAACCGTCCGTCCCGCTGCACGGCGGAAGCGGGCGGCCCGCCGCCGCACCGCGGGACCTGGCCGGGGCGCTGGCCGAGGCCCGCTACGCCCTGGACTCGGCCAGGAACACCGCCCCGGACGCCTCGGTCCTCGGCGACGCCGCGTCCCTCACCAGCCTCGACCGGCTCCTCGCCGGAGTGCCGCCCGAGGTCCGCAGCGTGTACAGCCGCACCGTCCTCGGACCCCTGACCGACGACGCGAGCCCTTCCGGGGCGCCGCTCCTGGAGACCCTGAGGACCTTCCTCGCCTGCGACGGATCATGGGCGCGCACGGCGGAAGCGCTGCATCTGCACGTCAACACCGTCCACTACCGCATACGGCGCGTCGAACACTTCACCGGCCGCGACCTGTCCCGCCTCGCCGACCGCCTCGACCTGTGGGCCGCGCTGCTCTGCCACGCGGGCCCGGGGGAGGGAACCGCTCCGGCCGCCCGCCCCGGACCGGCCGCGCGCGCACGGTGACGGGCCGGGCGGCCGGGTTCGCGCCCGCCGCCCGCTCAGACGCGGTCGATGTGCACGTTCGTCGACTTCACCCGGGCAGTGGCCTCCATGCCGACCTCCAGCCCCAGCTCCTCCACCGCCTCACGTGTCAGGAGCGACACCAGCCGGTGCGGACCGGCCTGGATCTCCACCTGGGCGGCGACGTCGCCGAGCTTCACCGCGGTGACGATCCCGGCGAAGGCATTGCGCACCGAGGTGTACGGGGCGTCCTCCTCGCCGCTGCCGCCCTTGGCCAGCTCCACGGAGAACTCGGCGAGGTCCTTCCCCTCGATGAGCCGCCGCCCGCCCTCGTCGCGCCGGGTCGCCACCCGGCCGGCGTCCGCCCAGCGCCGTGCGGTGTCGGGGCTCACGCCCAGGAGTCGGGCGGCCTGGCCGATCGTGTAGAACTGCATAGGCGCCAAGATAGGCCCCTCTCCGGATCTCCCGCCCACCGCCTCGCGCCGCACCGCGGTGACGTCCGCGGCGGGCCGGTACGGAGGCATCCGGCGCGGCCATGGGCGCCCCCGGGCGCCGTAGGCGGCCCGGATAGGATCCAGCCATGATCAGTCTCCGCGCCCGCACCTTGGTCTTCGACATCGACGGCACGCTCTGTTTCGACGGACGGACGATCGACGAACGGATCCTCGCGGCGATCGGCGCGTGCGAGCGTGCCGGCCACCGTCTGGTGTTCGCCTCCGCCCGGCCGGTCCGCGACCTGCTGCCGGTCCTCGGCGGGGCGTTTCCGGCCGCCACGCTGATCGGCGGGAACGGGAGCCTCGTCTCGGTCGACAGCCGGGTCCGGGCCCGTGCCGCCTTCGACCCCACCGCGCTCGGCGCGCTGATGGACGCGGTCGGCCGGTACGAGGCGACCTACCTCGCCGACGGGCCGTGGGACTACGCCTACACCGGCCCCGCGGACCACCCGATCCGGAGCAGGGTCGACCAGGACGGCCTCGCGAGCATGGTGGACATGGCCGAGCTGCCCGAGGTCGTGAAGTTCCTCGTCGTCGGAGCCTCGGACATGGCGGCGCTGGCCGAGGCCGGGCGGGGGCTGGGAATGACGGTCAATCACCATCTCGACGAGGCGATCATCGACTTCGCGCCGGGTTCGACCACGAAGTGGGAAGCCCTCGGCGAGATGGGGATCACGCAGTACGCCGCGTTCGGCAACGACATCAACGACGTCGACCTCCTGCGGAACGCGGAGAGGTCCGTGCGCGTCGGTACGCACCCGGGCCTGGACGAGGTCGCGCACATCACGGTCGCCGCCGAACCGGAGGCGGTGGCGGCGGAGATCCTCCTGCTGGCCGAGTCGGCCGAATCCGCCGAAGTGCCGGTCTGACCAGGAGCGGCGACCCGCACCGACCGGTGCGCGGCGGAGAAGGAACCCCGCCGCGCACCGGTCGGTCGCGCCGGGGCCGGGACGCCCCTCGGCACCCCGGCCCTTCGGGCGGCCCCGTCAGGACCCGGACAGCTCCCCGCGGACCGTGCGGGCCGCGGCGACCAGGTTCTCCAGCGAGGCCCTGGTCTCGGACCAGCCGCGGGTCTTCAGACCGCAGTCGGGGTTGACCCACAGCCGCTCGGCGGGAATGGCCTTCAGCCCCTTGCGGAGCAGTGCGGCGGCCTCGGCCGCGTCGGGCACGCGCGGGGAGTGGATGTCGTACACGCCGGGACCCGCCTCGCGCGGGTAGCCGTGCGAGGCGAGTTCACGGGCGATCTGCATGTGCGAGCGCGCGGCCTCCAGGCTGATGACATCGGCGTCGAGGTCGTCGATGGCCTGGACGATGTCGCCGAACTCCGCGTAGCACATGTGGGTGTGGATCTGGGTGTCCGGCCGGACACCGCTGGTGGTGAGCCGGAACGACTCGGTGGCCCAGTCCAGGTACGCGGCGTGGTCCGCGGCACGCAGGGGCAGCGTCTCGCGCAGCGCGGGTTCGTCGACCTGGATGACGGAGGTGCCCCGGGCCTCCAGGTCGCCGACCTCGTCGCGCAGCGCGAGGGCGACCTGCCGGGCGGTGTCGCCGAGCGGCTGGTCGTCACGGACGAAGGACCAGGCCAGCATGGTGACGGGCCCGGTCAGCATGCCCTTGACCGGCCGGTCGGTGAGCGACTGGGCGTACGAGGTCCAGCGCACCGTCATCGGCTCGGGGCGGGAGATGTCCCCGGCCAGGATCGGCGGGCGGACGTAGCGGGTGCCGTAGGACTGGACCCAGCCGTGCCGGGTGGCGAGGTAGCCGGTGAGCTGCTCGGCGAAGTACTGGACCATGTCGTTGCGTTCGGGCTCGCCGTGCACCAGGACGTCGATACCGGTCTTCTCCTGGAAGGAGATGACCTCGCCGATCTCGGCCCTGATCCGCTCCTCGTAACCCGCCGCGTCGATCCGGCCCGTGCGCAGGTCGGCGCGGGCCGTGCGCAGCTCATCGGTCTGCGGGAACGAGCCGATGGTGGTCGTGGGCAGCAACGGCAGCTTCAGATGGGCCCGTTGGGCGACGGCGCGCTCGGTGTACGGCTGGGAGCGGCGGGCGTCGGCCTCGGTGACGGCGGCGGTCCTGGCGCGTACCGCGGGGTCGTGGGTGAGGGGGGAGTGCGCGCGCGAGGCGAGGTCGGCCCGGTTGGCGGCGATCTCCGCGGCGATCGCGCCGGTGCCCTGGGCCAGTCCCTTGGCGAGGGTGACGATCTCTTCGGTCTTCTGCCGGGCGAAGGCCAGCCAGCGGAGGATCCGGGGGTCGATGTCCCGTTCCGGCGCCGTGTCCAGCGGGACGTGGAGCAGGGAGCAGGAGGCGGACACGTCGACCCGGTCGGCGAGGCCGAGGAGAGTGGCGAGGGTGGCCAGCGACTTCTCGTAGTCGTTGATCCAGATGTTGCGGCCGTCGACCACGCCCGCGACGAGCCGCTTGCCGGGCAGCCCGCCGGCGGCGGCCAGGTCCGCGAGGTTGGCGGCGGCGGCGTTGGTGAAGTCCAGTGCCAGACCGTCGACGGGGGCCTTCGCCAGGACGGGGAGCGCCTGGCCGAGCCGGTCGAAGTAGGAGGCGACGAGCAGCTTGGGCCGGTCGGTCAGGCCGCCGAGCTCACGGTAGGCGCGGGCGGCTGCGTTCAGCTCGGCCGGGGTGCGGTCCTGGACGAGCGCGGGCTCGTCGAGCTGGACCCACTCCGCGCCCGCGGCACGCAGGTCGGCGAGCACCTCCGCGTAGACGGGCAGCAGCCGGTCCAGGAGCGTCAGCGGTTCGAAGTCGGCCGCCACTCCGGGGGCGGGCTTGGCGAGCAGGAGGTAGGTGACCGGGCCGACCAGCACCGGCCGGGCGGCGTGCCCGAGCGCGAGGGCCTCCTTCAGCTCGGTGACCTGCTTGGCGGAGTCGGTGGCGAAGACGGTGTCCGGGCCGAGTTCGGGGACGAGGTAGTGGTAGTTGGTGTCGAACCACTTGGTCATCTCCAGCGGCGCCACGTCCTGGGTGCCGCGGGCCATCGCGAAGTAGCCGTCGAGGGCGTCGGCGGCGGCGGCCTCACGGTGCCGCTGGGGGACGGCGCCGACCATGACGCTGGTGTCCAGGACGTGGTCGTAGTAGGAGAAGTCGCCGGTGGGCACCTCGTGGACACCGGCGTCCGCCAGTTGCCGCCAGCCGGCCCGGCGCAGGTCGGCCGCCGTCTCCCGGAGGGCGTCGGCGGTCACCCGCCCCTTCCAGTACCCCTCGATGGCTTTCTTCAGTTCCCGGTTCGGGCCCTGGCGGGGGTAGCCGTACACGGTGGCGCGTGCTGCCGCGGCTGCGGTCCTGCTGGTCACGGAAATCTCCTTCGCGAGATGACTCCTTGAGATCCCGGGACGGGACACGGGCGCGAAGGGATGACGAACCGGACGGACACCCCGCACGCCGGTCGCGCGGTCTTCCGTCTGGTATGTACGCCGACCCGCCCACGAGGTCACCGGGATATCCGCGCACGAGGGTTCGTGTGCGGGCAACGGGCAGGTCTTCGGACTCGCGGGCACGTCTGCCGAGGGCAGACACCTACTGGCCGTCGCTTCCCGGATCCGGTGGATCCAGTGCGTATGACGGCGGTCGTTCCCGCTCACCGCTGCGGGGCAGTCCCGGATTTCCACCGGGTTCCCTCTTACGACGCGCCTGCCTGGCGGACAGGGCGAACCAGCTGCACCGGTCAGACTAGAGGGCTGATCGCTCCCGGGGCGGTACTGCTCACATTCCGGAACGTGACGTGAGACACGGGGACCGGTCCGGGACGGGCCTTCGGCGCCACCGGGACGCCGTCCGGTGCCGTACGCCCGCCGGGCGGGTCAGGCCGCTACCGCGTCGGGCCGGGGGAGCCGCAGTGGCCGGCCGTCGCGGTGAGGCGTCGCAGCGAGGCGTGGCCGGGCGGGCCCCAGGTGGGCTTGCCGCCCGGACGGCCGTGGTCGCCCGCGTCGCCGATGAGGATGCAGACGAGGGCCTTCACCACCGCCCAGCCGCGCGCGCGGCGCAGCGTCGCCGGGTCCGCGGCGGGCCGGTAGGTGTCGTGGAAACGGTCGACGGCGCCGTCCGGCAGCAGGAGCCAGGCTGCGGCGAGATCGCAGGCCGGATCGCCCGCACAGAGGTCGCCGAAGTCGATCACGCCGCAGAAGGTGCCGTGCGAGGTGAGGACGTTGGCCGGGTGCAGATCGCCGTGCAGCCAGAGGGCCGGCCCCGTCCAGGCGGGCGCGGCGACGGCGTCGTCCCAGACGGCGCGGACGGCGTCCGGGTCGGGGACCAGCCCCGACCCGGCGGCCGAGGCCAGGGTCCGGGCGAACTCTTCGGCATGGTCGGCGAGCGGTCCTCCGCGGTCGCGGCCGGCCGGCGCCCCGTCGGGTGCGGGCCGGTGCAGAGCGGTCAGGAACGCCGCCAGGGAGTCGGCCGCCTCCGCGGCGCGCGTGGCGGGGGCGCGGTCGGCGGGGGTTCCCGCCACCCAGGTGGTGACGGTCCAGGGCCGCGGGAACCGTTCGGAGGGCTCCCCGAGGCGCTGGGGCACGGGGACCGGCAGCGGAAGTCCCGGGGCGAGAGCGGGAACCCAGTGGTGTTCCTTGCGCAGCAGCGCGTCCGCGGACTGCGTCGCCCAGGGCAGTCGGACGGCGAGGTCGTCGCCGACCCGCCACAGCTGGTTGTCCCAGCCGCGGGCGCCGAGCCGCACGGGGCGATCGGCCAGGTCGGGGTGCTGGTCGCGCAGCAGGTCCCGGACCAGTTCCGCGGTGATCTCGGTCTCGGAGTGGGTCATGCGGAGCCACGTTAGCCGACGGGCCCGCGGCTGTTCCGGTTCGTGGCGGGACCCGGTCCGGGGCGCGGGCCCGCGGGACCGCCCCGTTCGGCAGGGGGTGTCCCGGGGTGGTCCGCGCCCCGGTGTGCGCCGAGAGCCGTGCGCGTCAGGACTTCGGGGAGAAGCGCAGCCGGGTGGCCGCCAGCGCGCCGAGGGCCAGCAGGACGATGGACACCCAGAGGCCGGACAGGTGATTGCCGGTGGCGTCCTCGGCGTATCCCATGATGTACGGGCCGACGAAGCCGCCGGTGATGCCGATGGTGTTGAGGAGTGCCAGGCCGCCGGCGAGGGTCTTGCCGGAGAGCCGGGTGGCGGGGAAGTTGAACAGCAGGGGCTGCACGACGAAGAACGCCAGGCCGGTGAAGCAGAAGCCGAGCAGCGCGATCACGGGACCGGCGACGGCGGCGACGACGAGGCCGGTGAACATCATCAGCAGCCCGGTCACCACGAAGTTGCGGGACCGACGGGGCGTGGTCGCGCGCGGCGGCACCAGTACGGCACCGACGGCGGCGGTGAGCCAGGGCAGTCCGGTCAGCAGGCCGATGGTGAACGGCGAGAGGTCGCCCCAGCCGCCGATGATGCCGGGCAGGAAGTAGACGACGGAGTACAGGGCGACCTGGTGGGTCCAGTTGGCGAAGATGGCCAGCAGCATCTGCCTGTCCCGCAGCACCGTCAGCAGCGAGCCGGATCCGGAACCGTTGCCCGCCGCCTCGGCGCCCTCGGTCTGTTCGCGGGTGACCGCGTCCTGGACCAGCCGGGCCTCCTCCGCCGTCAGCCAGGGCGCCTTGGCCGGGCCGTCGGGCAGGTACTTGAAGATGGCGAACGCCAGGAAGAGGCACGGGACGCCCTCGATGACGAACATCCACTGCCAGCCGTGCCAGCCGCCGACCCCGTCCATCTCCATGAGCAGTCCGCCGAGCGGGTTCCCGACGACGCTGGCGATGGAGGCGCCGAGCAGGAGCAGGCCGATGGCTCTGCCACGGATCTCGGAGCGGAACCAGTAGGTGAAGTAGAGCAGGATGCCCGGCAGGAGCCCGGCCTCGGCGGCGCCCAGCAGCAGCCGCATCGCGTAGAAGGACTTCTCACCCTGGACGAAGGCCATGCAGGCCGAGATGACGCCCCAGGTCAGCATGATCCGGGTGATCCACCAGCGGGCGCCCACCCGGTACATGATCAGGTTGCTGGGCACCTCGGAGATCGCGTAGGTGAGGAAGAAGAGTCCCGCGCCCAGCCCGTAGGCCGCGGCGGAGATGCCGAGGTCCACCTCCAGGCGTTCCTTGGCCAGGCCGATGTTGGTCCGGTCCAGGAACGACATGATGTAGGCGGCCAGCAGCAGTGGCATCAGCCGCCGCAGATTTCGCTGGTCCAGCGCGCCGAGCGCGTCGCCAGGGGTTTCGTTCGGTGTGGCCGCACCGGGCGTGCGGGAAGCGCGGATCAAAGACATCGGTGTCCTCTTGGAGTGCTCTGGCAGCCGCCCGACGCGGACTGCGGCCCAGGGGTGGGCGGGTGGCGGGCGGACCGCGACGGTGACGCCGCGGTCCGCCCGGCCCCGCCGGGGTGGGGTCAGACGACGAGCCGGACCGGGTTCTCGACGGCCTCGGTGAAGGCCGCGAGCCAGCGCGCCGCCACGGCGCCGTCCACCGGACGGTGGTCCACGGACAGGACCACGCCGAGGACCTTGGCCACGGTGACCGCGCCGTCGCGGACCACCGCCGCCTCACGCGCGGCACCGACGGCCAGGATCGCGGCCTGCGGCGGGTTGATGATGGCGGCGAACTCCTCGACCCCGTACATGCCGAGGTTCGAGACGGTGATCGAGCCGCCTTCGAGGTCGGCGGGGGCCAGGCCCCCGGCCCGTGCCCGCTCCGCGAACGCACGGGTCCGGGTGGCGATGGCCGACACCGAAAGGTTCTCGGTCCCGCGCAGCACCGGGGTCACCAGGCCCGTGTCCGTGGCGATGGCGACCGAGACGTCGACGGCGTCGAACCGGCGGACGGCGTCCGGCTGCCACACCGCGTTCATCTCCGGCACCTGGGTGTGCGCCGTGGCGACCGCCTTGATCAGCAGGTCGTTGACCGAGACCTTGACCGGGCTGACGGCGTTGATCCGCTGCCGCAGGGCCAGCAGTTCGTCCACGGCGCAGGTCGCCCGCAGATAGAAGTGCGGGGTCTGCTGCTTGCTCTCCGTCAGGCGCCTGGCGATCGCCCGGCGCATGCGGCTGTGCGGGACGTCCTCGTACCCGCTGGTGCCCGCGGGCACGGCGGGGTGCGCCCCGACGGCCGCCGCCGGGGGAGCCGGGGCCGGTGCGGGCGTCGGCTCCGGCGCGCGGCGGGCCGCGACCGCGGCGTCCACGTCACGCCTGACGACGCGTCCGCCGGGACCGGTGCCGGTGAGGGCCTCGATGTCGAGGCCGGCCTCCCGGGCCAGCCTGCGGGCCAGCGGGCTGCTGAAGACGCGTCCGCCGCGGTCCGGCGCACCGGACGCCGGGACGGCCGCGGGCCGCGCCACCGTTTCCTCCGGCACGTCCCGGCGCACCGCCTTCGGGGCCTCGCCGGGTGCGGCGACGCCGAGTCCGGCCAGCAGCGCGTCCAGGTCACCGGCCTGCTCGCCGACGGCCCCGAGCACGGCGATCGGGTCGCCGACCTCGATCTCGACCCCCGCCTCGTACAGGGTCTTGAGCAGGACGCCGTCGCGCTCGGCGGCGACGTCCACCTCGGCCTTGTCGGTCTCGATGGAGACCAGCGCGTCGTCCTTGGTGAACGACGCGCCCTCCGCCACCTGCCAGGCGGACAGCACGGCCGTCGCCGCGTCGGCGGCCACGGCGGGCATTCGGAACAGTTCTGCCATGATCAACCCTCCTGGGTGTTCTCTCGTACGGGGAGGGTCAGTTCCCGGTGACCCGCTGGAGCGCGGCCACGACCTCTTCGGTCCGTGCGATGGCCGCCCGCTCCAGCACCTTGCTGATGCTGGGAGAGGACTCGCCCGCCTGGACGCGCTCCACCGGCCGGTCGAGCCAGTCGAACCAGCGTCGCTGGATCTCGTCGGACAGCCAGCCGCCGTAGGAGGTGCCCACGGGGCCCTGTTCGGCGATGAGCACGTTGTTGGTCTTCCGGACGCTCGCGCCGAGGGTGTCCCAGTCGAGACTGGCGCGGTCCAGCCAGCGCAGGTCGATGACCTCGGCGTCCAGGCCCAGCTGCTCGACCGCCTCCAGGACGTAGTGGGTCATCGCCAGGTACGTCACGATCGTGATCCGTGACCCGGTGCGGCGCACGGCCGCCTTCCCCACGGGCAGGCAGTAGTCGAGGTCGTCCACCGGGCCCGGACCGACCGAGTTGTAGAGATCGGTGTGCTCCAGGACGACGACCGGGTCCTTGCAGGTCAACGCGGAGTTCATCAGGCCGACGTAGTCGAAGGGCGTGGACGGGGCGACGATCCGCCAGCCGGGGGCCGTGGCGAGGATCCCCGCCGGGTCCATGGAGTGCTGGGAGCCGTAGCCGGTGCCCATGGCGACCTTGCTGCGCAGGACGAGCGGGACGCCGGTGCCCTGTCCGTCGCCGCCGAACATGTGCCGGGCCTTGCCGATCTGGTTGAAGATCTGGTCGGCCGCGACCCACATGAAGTCGGCGTACATGAACTCCACCACCGGCTTGTACCGGCCGTCGAGCGCGATGCCGCCCGCGAGCCCGGCGAAGGCGTTCTCGCTGATCGGTGTGCCCAGGACCCGGTCCGGATGGGCCTCGGCCAGGCCCTTGGTGGCGCCGTTGGTGCCACCCTTGAGCCGGTGCACGTCCTCGCCCATGACGACGACGGAGTCGTCCTCGGCCATGCGCCGGCTCATCACCTCGGCCACGACATCGATGAACTTCCGCTGCTCCAGCCGCCCTTGGAAGGCATCGGGCCCGGTGCCGGTGTCGGCGAGGCGGACGCCCTCGAACTCGCCGAGATCGCCCCGCACCCCGACGTCACGGAAGGACGGGTCGGGCCATTCGGCGGGCCGGATGCGGCGGGTGCCCGGCTTGCCGTCGGGGTCGGGCTCCAGCAGTTCGTCACCGATGGCGGCCATGACCGCCTCGGCCCGCGCGGTGCACTCCTCGATCTCGCCGTCCGTCAGGACACCGTTCTCGACGAGCTGCCGCGAGACGAGGGCCAGCGGATCGCGGGCCCGCCACTCCTTCTCCTCGTCCTTGGTGCGGTAGCCGAACGCGCTGCCCGGGAACGGGCCGTTCTGGTGGAAGAAGCGGTAGACCTCGGCCTCGACGATCGTCGGTCCGTGACCGGCCCGCATGTGGTCCACGGCCTCGCTCATGGCGAGGTGCACGGCGAGCGGATCCATGCCGTCCACGCGCCAGCTGGGGATGTTGAAGCCCAGACCGCGCGCGGAGAGCCGGGGTTCGGCCGTCGCCTCGTCCACGTGGGTGGAGACGGCGTACTTGTTGTTCTCGATGAAGAAGCAGACCGGCAGCTTCCAGGCGGCCGCGAGGTTCATCGTCTCCAGCACGGAACCGATGTTGACCGCGCCGTCCCCGAAGTAGGTCACCGAGACGGCATCGGTGCCGGCCTGCCGCGCCGACCAGGCGAACCCGGCCGCCTGCGGCACGCCGCCGCCGACGATCGCGTTGGTGCCCATGGCCCCGGCCTCACGCCACCGCAGATGCATGGATCCGCCGCGCCCCTGGCAGAAGCCCCTGGCCAGGCCGCAGATCTCGGCCAGGCTGCGTTGCAGGACGGTGCGCACCCCGGCGTCGACGGGGCGGCGCAGGTCGATGCCCCCGGGGGCGACGTACCCCAGGGCCTTCGCCAGGAACTGGTGGTGTCCCCGGTGCGATCCGCCGATGAAGTCGGCCCCGGTCAGTGCGGACACGGAGCCGACGGCGCCGCCCTCCTGCCCGATGCTGGAGTGCGCCGGACCATGGACCAGTCCCTGGCCCGCGAGGTCGAGGACGTACTCCTCGAAGGTCCTGATCAGCAGGGTCTGGGTGAACATCGAGGTCAGCAGCCGCGGGTCCGCGCCGTGCCAGTCCTTCTTGGTCGCCGTCACCTCGGTCCAGGGTGAGGCGGGGGCCAGTTTCCGGTGTGTGGGCATGAGCACTCTCCTGTGTGATTCGGTGAGCACTGTCGCAGCGAATGGATCCATAGCCAATACCTCGTTACCGGAACGTTACGTTCAGATTTCGGGAATGTCCATTGACTGTGACACCTGGGGCGGCGCACTGTGAGACACATGGCGGATAGATGGATCCATTCAGCAGGGGATGGGCAGCGAGGGCTTCCCGGTCTGACCGGCGTCGAGCACATCGGCTTCACCGTTCCCGACCTCGAAGAGGCGACCCGGTTCTTCGTCGACGTGATCGGCTGCGAGCACGTCTACTCGCTCGGCCCGTTCCGCTCCGACGGCACCTGGATGAGCGACCACCTCGGCGTGCACCCGCGTGCCGTGATGCGCGAGCTGCGCTTCTTCCGCTGCGCCGGCGGCCCCAACTTCGAGATCTTCGAGTACGAGGCCCCCGGACAGCAGACGCGACCGCCGCGCAACAGCGACGTCGGCGGCCACCACCTCGCCTTCTACGTCACCGACCTCGACGCCGCCGTGGCCCACCTGAGGCAGCACGGCGTACGGATCCTGGGCGGACCCACGGCCAGCTCGGGCCCGAGCGAGGGACAGCGCTGGGTCTACTTCCTCGCACCCTGGGGGATGCAGCTGGAGCTTGTCTCCTACCCGGACGGCAAGCGGTACGAGACCGGCTCACCGGTACGGCTGTGGCAGCCTTCCGTCTGACCGCGCCGCGCCACCCCACCAGGGAGAACCATGTCTCGTAAGCCGACCACCGGATCCGACTCCTCCGGAGCCGCCGCCGTCGCCAGCCAGCGCGTCGCGGACCATCTGCGCGCCGCCATCCTGAGCGGTGAACTGCGCCCCGGCGCACGGATCATGCAGGAGCAGGTCGCCGCGCAGCTCGGCGCCAGCCGGCTGCCGGTGCGCGAGGCCCTGCGGATACTGGCCGCCGAGGGCCTGACCGTCGTGAAGTCCAACAGCGGCGCCTGGGTCTCCCGGATGGACATGGCGGAGTGCGAGGGCGTCTACAAGATCCGCGAACGCCTGGAACCGCTCGCCCTGGCCGAGAGCATTCCGCACCTCACCGCCGAGCAGATCACCGAACTGGAGACGATCGCCCGGCAGATCGAGCTGACCACGGACGTCGACCGCTTCCTGGCCCTCGACGGCCGTCTGCACCTGCTCACCTACGCCGGGTGCCGGGTCAGCCAGATCACCGCCATGGTCGACCGCTTCTGGAACACCACCCAGCACTACCGCCGCGCCTTCGCCCGGCTCGCGGGCGACACCGGCTGGGAGCTGATCCACGCCGAGCACCGCCTGATCATCGACGCGATCAAGCGGGCCGACACCGTCGACGCCGAACGCTTTCTCACCGGCCACATCCGCCGCACACGGCTGGAGCTGGCCCGACACCCCGAACTGTTCACGGAGGACGACCATGACAGCGACCACACAGCAGACCCGGCCGGCTGACGCCCGCCCCTTCGAGGGCCGGACCCTCCTCGTGTCCGGCGCGGGCGGCGGCATCGCCCGCGAGGTCGCCCGCCAGTTCCACGCGGCCGGTGCCGCCCTGGTCCTCGGCGACCTGGACGCCGGGGCGCTGGAGGAGTTCGCCGCGACGCTCGACCCGACCGGCGCGACCGTGCTCACCCGGACCCTGGACGCGGCCTCGCCGGAGAGCAACAACGCGTTCGTGGCCGCGGCCGTCGAGGCGTTCGGCTCGGTCGACTTCCTGGTGCCCGCCGCCGGGATCTACCCGGAGCAGGCCGTCGCCGACATGACCGACGAGCAGTGGAACACCGTCATCTCGGTCAACCTCAACGGCGTCTTCTACCTCACCCGCGCCGTCCTGCCCCACCTCAACGAGGGCGGCAGCATCGTCAACCTGACCTCGATGGCCGGTCACCGCGGCAGCGTCCGGCACGCGCACTACGCGGCGACCAAGGGCGCGCTGCTCGCCTTCTCCCGCAGCCTCGCCTGGGAACTCGGCTCCAGGGCACGGATCAACATGGTGTCGCCCGGCATCATCGAGACCGCCATGACCCGCGGCTACGTCGCCGAGCGCGGCGACACCGCCCTCGCCACCACACCCCTCGGCCGCCTGGGCCGGCCGGAGGAGGTCGCCTCCGTCGTCACCTTCCTGTGCTCGCCCGCCGCGAGCTTCGTGCAGGGCGAGGTCATCCATGTCAACGGCGGCATGCACATGGTCTGAGCGGGACCGGAGCACCGAGGGCGAGAACGGCACAGCGAGCGGGAACGGAACGGAACATGACGACGGAAGCGGCGATCTACCCCGACCTGGACGGCAGGTCCGTATGCGTCACCGGCGCCGCGCGCGGCCTGGGCCTGGCGATGGCCGCGGCGTACGCGCGCGCGGGGTGCCATGTGCTCCTGCTGGACATCGACGGCGACGAACTGGACCGGGTGCGGCCCGCCTTGGCCGCGGGCCGCCCCGGACAGGTGATCACGACGGCCACGGCCCCGGTGAGCGACCAGGACGCCGTGACGGCGGCGCTCACCGCGTTCACCGCCCGGACGGGTGAGCTGTCCGTCATGGTCGCCAACGCGGGCGTGTCCGCCAACGCGCCCTCCCTCGACCTCGAACTGGACCGCTGGAACACCGCGTTGGACGTCAACCTCACCGGCGTCTTCGTCTGCGCCCGCGCCGCCGCCCACGTCATGCGCGCGGGCGACGGGGGCGTCGTCCTCACCACCTCGTCGATGTACGGGGTGACCGCCGGCCCCGAGCGCGCGGCGTACTGCGCGACCAAGGCCGCCGTCGCCGCCCTCACCAAGGTCCTGGCCGTCGAATGGGCCCCGCTCGGCATCCGGGTCAACGCGCTCGCACCCGGGTACGTCGAGACCGAGCTGCTGACCCGGCTCTCCGACGCGGGGCGGCTCGACACGGAGGCGCTGCGCCGCCGCACCCCGCGCGGCCGCCTCGGCACCCCGGAGGACATCGCGCACCTCGCCCTCTTCCTGTCCTCCGGGGTCTCCGCCAACATCACGGGCCAGGTGATGGTCAGCGACGGCGGCTGGACGGCCGACGGCTACGCGGTGGCGCCGGGCTGACGGCCCCGCGCCGGGCCGGGCCCGGGAACCGGCTCACCGGTCCTCCAGGAGGAACACCCGGAACTCGTCGTCGTAGTCGTGGTCCTTCAACCGCAGGGCCAACGGGGTCCGTTCGCCCGTGAAACGGAGATCGACGGACGCCTCCCTCTCGCCCGGCTGGAAGTCCGCGGTGACCGGGCGCCGGGCCGCGCCGCCCCAACGGGTCACCCAGCGCCGCGCGTCCTCCTCGGTGCCGCCGTCCTTCACGGCGAGCCCGGCCAGACCCTCGGCGTCACCGGCCCTGAGCCGGGCCAGGACGTGTTCGACGGTGGCGAGGGTGCCGGGGGTGGGGCGCCCGGTGACGGTCAGATCCAGCTCGGAGGTGCCGTTCCTGACGCGCTCGGGGGTCTTGTCGGTGTCGAGGGCGTCGCAGCCGCCGAGCAGCAGAACGGCCGCTCCGGCCAGGCCGGCCGCCCCGTACGCCCGTGGCGACCGGGCGGCTCCCGACGGCGGTCCCACAGCGTACCCGCCTTCGGATCTTCGTCTCATCCGCTCATTCTGGACCACTCGGACCCGGCACGACGACCGGCTGATCTAAAGTGCTCTGGCCACATCCCAGCCCGCGGACCTGAGAGGGAACCACGCATCATGGCCACTGAGACGTTCGAGTTTCAGGTGGAAGCACGACAGCTTCTGCAGATGATGATCCACTCGATCTACTCGAACAAGGACGTGTTCCTGCGCGAACTCGTCTCCAATGCCTCCGACGCGCTCGACAAGCTGCGACTCGAAGCACTGCGCGACGACTCGCTCGACGTGGACGTGTCCGATCTCCACATCGTCATCGAGACCGACCGGCAGGCCCGCACACTGACCGTGCGTGACAATGGCATCGGGATGTCCCACGACGAGGTGGTCCAGCTCATCGGCACCATCGCCCACTCCGGCACCGCGGAGTTCCTGCGGGAACTCAAGGAGGCCAAGGAGACCGAGCGGACGGCCGCCGCCGAAGGGCTGATCGGCCAGTTCGGTGTCGGGTTCTACTCCAGCTTCATGGTGGCCGACGAGGTCACGCTGCTGACCCGGCGCGCGGGCGAGAGCCAGGGCACCCGGTGGACCTCCGGCGGCGAGGGCACGTACACGATCGAGACCGTCGACAGCGCCCCCCAGGGGACCGCGGTCACGCTCCGGCTCAAGCCGGAGGACGCCGAGGACCAGCTCCACGACTACGTCTCCCCGTGGAAGATCAAGGAGATCGTCAAGCGGTACTCCGACTTCATCACCTGGCCCGTCAGGATGGCCTCGGAGACCGCGGCCGACGGCACCGAGGAGCCGGGGGAGGGCGCCGACGGGGTCCCGCGCGAGCCCGAGACCCTCAACTCGATGAAGGCGCTGTGGGCGCGCTCGCGCGACGAGGTCTCCGACGAGGAGTACCACGAGCTGTACAAGCACATCAGCCATGACTGGAGTGCGCCGCTGGAGACCATCCGCCTCCAGGCGGAAGGCACTTTCGAGTACCAGGCGCTGCTCTTCATCCCGTCGCGCGCGCCCCAGGACCTGTTCATGCAGGGATACCAGCGCGGCATCCAGCTCTATGTGAAGCGCGTCTTCATCATGGACGACTGCGAAGCGCTGATGCCCCCGTACCTGCGCTTCGTCAAGGGCGTCGTCGACGCTCAGGACCTCTCGCTCAACGTGTCGCGCGAGATCCTCCAGCAGGACCGCCAGATCCAGCTGATGCACCGGCGCCTGGCGAAGAAGGTGCTCTCGACGGTCAAGGACATGATGTCCGCCGAACCGGAGCGGTACGCCACGTTCTGGCGGGAGTTCGGCCGGGTCCTCAAGGAAGGGCTGCTGAGCGACTTCGAGAACCGCGAGACGATCCTCGGCGTCTCGTCCTTCGCCACGACCCACGACGAGGACGAGCCGACCACGCTGCGCCAGTACGTGGAGCGGATGAAGGAAGGCCAGGAGCACATCTTCTACCTGACCGGCGAGTCCCGGCAGGCCATCGAGAACTCCCCGCACATGGAGGCGTTCCGCGCCAAGGGCGTCGAGGTGCTGCTGCTGACCGACCCCGTCGACGAGGTGTGGGTACAGGCGGAGCCCGAGTTCGACGGCAGGAAGCTGCGGTCCGTGGCCAAGGGCGAGGTCGACCTCGGCACCGAGGAGGAGAAGAAGGAGGCCGCGAGCGAACGCGAGGGCCGTCAGCAGGAGTACGCGGATCTGCTCGGCTGGATGACGGACCGGCTGAGCGGGACCGTCAAGGAGGTACGCCTGTCCTCGCGTCTCACCGTCTCGCCCGCCTGCATCGTCTCGGACACGCACGACGTGTCGCCGGCCCTGGAGAACATGTACCGCGCCATGGGCCAGGACGTTCCCCAGGTCAAGCGCATCCTCGAACTCAACCCGGAGCACCCGCTGGTCGGCGGCCTCAACCGGGCGCACGCCGAACGCGGTGCGGACGGCGACAGCGGGCTCCAGGAGACGGCCGAGCTCCTCCACGATCTGGCGCTGCTGGCCGAGGGCGGCGAACTGGGCGACCCCTCGCGCTTCGTCAAACTGATGGCCGACCGCCTCGAACGCACCCTGTGAGCGCGCGGCCGCCCGCAACGCGCTGAGCGGCCCCGGGGCCGGCACGGCCCGCCGCCGCCCCGCGCGGCGGCGGGCCGATCCGGATGCGAACCGTGTGGCACCGCGCGAGGATCGAGATACGGGCAGTGGCCCGGCAGCGCCCCGGCTCCCCGAGGGCCGGAACCCTTCCCCGGCGCGCCGGTCCGCTTCCCGGCCCCCGCCCGGCCGTCGGTCCGTGTCCCCTCCTCCGGGTCCGGGACGTCTCCCGCTCGTGGGCCCGGTGCGCGGATTGCGCTCATGGCCCGGTGCGCGGTGCCGGCTCGGCGATCAGCTCCTCGACGAGGGTCCTGATCTCGTCGCGGATGGGGCGGACGGCTGCCACGCCCCGTCCGGCGGGGTCGTCGAGCTTCCAGTCGAGGTAGCGCCCGCCGGGGAAGACGGGACAGGTGTCGCCGCAGCCCATGGTGATGCACACATCGGACGCGCGGACGGCGTCGGCCGTGAGGATCTTCGGGATCTCGGCGGAGATGTCGATGCCGACCTCGGCCATCACCTCGACGGCGGCGGGATCGACGGCCGCGCCGGGGTCGGATCCCGCGGAACGGACCTCGACGCGGTCCCCGGCCGGATGGGTCAGCCAGGCGGCGGCCATCTGGGAGCGACCGGCATTGTGGACACGGACGAACAGGACGGACGGCTTTCCGGCGGTCTCGGGCATGAGGGACCCTCTTGTCTCGCGGCGGCACCAGTCCGCCGCTGATATCAGCCTCCGCTGGTATCAGCGGGTGGTGATGTGAAAGCATCAGTCCATGCTGACTTCAGTCGATCCTGATCTGATCCGGGCGCTGGGCGATCCGCTCCGCTTGAGGATCGTGACCCTGCTGGCCCGCGAGACGCTCTGCACGACGCATCTGATCGAGGAGACCGGAGCGAAGCAGACCAACCTCTCCAACCATCTGAAGGTGCTGCGCGAGGCCGGGCTGGTGGAGACCGAGCCGTGCGGCCGCTTCACCTACTACAGGCTCAGGCCCGAGGTCCTGGCCGGTCTTTCCGGGCAGTTCGCCGAGCTGGCCGCGTCCGCGCGCGGGGCCGCCGGGAACAAGCGGGCCTGCCCGTGACCGCCACCGGGCCCGCCGCCACCCCGGCGGGCGGCGACGACTCGATCGTCGGGAAGCTCTCCACCCTCGACCGCCACCTCGCGGTGTGGATCCTGCTCGCCATGGCCGCCGGCCTGGGCCTGGGGCGGCTGATCCCGGGGATGAACGACGCGCTGGCGAGGATCGAGGTCGGCGGGATCTCCGTGCCGATCGCGCTCGGCCTGCTCGTCATGATGTACCCGGTCCTCGCCAAGGTCCGCTACGACCGGCTCGACACCGTCACGGGCGACCGCACGCTGCTGGTGACCTCGCTGGCCGTCAACTGGATCGTCGGCCCGGCCGTCATGTTCGCCCTGGCGTGGATCTTCCTGCCGGACCTGCCCGAGTACCGCACCGGCCTGATCGTCGTCGGCCTCGCCCGGTGCATCGCCATGGTCATCATCTGGAACGACCTGGCCTGCGGAGATCGCGAGGCGGCCGCCGTACTCGTCGCGCTGAACTCCGTCTTCCAGGTCGTCGCGTTCGGTCTGCTCGGCTGGTTCTGTCTCGACCTGCTGCCCCGGTGGCTCGGCCTGGGCGACGGCCAGGGGCTGGACGTACCCGTGTGGCACATCGCCCTCAACGTCCTCGTGTTCCTCGGCATCCCGTTGCTGGCCGGCTTCCTCACCCGTCGCATCGGCGAACGGAAGATGGGCCGCGAGGGCTACGAGGCGGCGTTCCTCCCGAAGGCCGGCCCCTGGGCCCTGTACGGGCTGCTGTTCACGATCGTCGTCCTCTTCGCCCTCCAGGGACGGACGATCACCTCGCAGCCGCTGGACGTCGTACGGATCGCCGCTCCGCTGCTCGTCTATTTCGCGGTCATGTTCTGCGGCTCCTTCCTGCTCGGCAAGGCTCTCGGCCTGGCCTACGACCGCACGGCCACACTGGCGTTCACCGCGGCGGGCAACAACTTCGAACTCGCCATCGCCGTCGCCGTCGCGACCTTCGGCGTCACCTCCGGCCAGGCGCTCTCCGGCGTCGTCGGCCCGCTCATCGAAGTCCCGGTCCTGATCGGTCTCGTGTACGTGTCGCTGGCCTGGCGCAAGAGCTTCACGAGAACGACCACGGCCACGACGGCGACCCCGGCACCACCAGCCCCGTAACCGAAAAACATTGGCGTTCGGACGCGTGCTCCACCTAGCTTGTGGGCCCGTGACCGATGCCCCGAAGAGCACATCGCCCGCCCCGCCCGCGACACAGCACGGACGACGGACCACGGCCGGCCTGCCGCGCCTGGGGTCCGGAGCCGCGGAGGGGCTGTTCTCCCGGCCGCACCTGGCGGCCACCTCCTGCTTCGCAGCGGTGATGTTCCTGACCGGCCTGGCCGCGCTGGCCGTGGTGCCCACCCTGCCGACCGCCGCGCAGGATCTGGACGGGGTGTCGCTCTTCCCGCTGGTGGCGGGGTGTTTCGTGGCCGCGAGCCTGCTGGGCGGGGTGCTGGGCGGCCACTGGGCGGACCGCGCCGGGGCGCACCGCCCGCTGGCGGCCGGCATGGTGCTGGCGGTGGTCACCCTGCTGGTCTCGGCCGCCTCCACCTCGATCTGGCAACTGGCCGCGGGCCGCTTCGTGGACGGAGTGGCGGGCGGGATGACCGCGGTGGCGGTCAACGCGGCCATCGGCCAGGCGTACCCCGACCGTCTGCGGCCGCGCGCCCTGGCGCTGATGAGCGCCTGCTGGATCGTCCCGTCCCTGGTCGGTCCGCCGATGGCCGGACTGGTCGCCGAGTGGTGGTCCTGGCGGGTGGTGTTCTACGGCCTGGCCGCCCTGACGGCGCTCCCGGCCCTGGCGGTCGTCGCGGTGCTGCGCGGCCGGTCCTGGCGGGCCGCGCCCGCGCCCATGGAGGAGAGCACGCCGCGCCCCGCCCTGATGGTCGCGGTGGCGGTGAGCGCGGGAGCGGCGCTGGGCCAGTACGGCGCGTCGGGCTGGGACACCCGCCATCTGCTCTTCGCGGCGGGCGGACTCGCCCTGCTGGTGCTGTTCGCCTCGCGGCTGTTGCCGACGGGCACCTGGCGCGCCGCGCACGGGCTGCCCGCCACGGTGCTGCTGCGCGGGCTGAGTTCGGGCGTGTTCTTCACACTGGAGGCCCTGGTGCCGCTGATGCTCGTCACCGGGCGGGACGTGGCCCCCGTCGTGACGGGTCTGGCCTTCACGGGCGCGGCCCTGGCCTGGGCGGCCTCCTCCTGGGTGCAGGGCAGGCTGCCGGAACGGACCCCGCGCCACCACCTCGTGGTGGTCGGCGCCTCGGTGCAGGCGGGGGCGGTGGCGATCGCCGTCGCCGGGTCGCTGCCCGGCATGCCGCCCCTCGTCGCCGCGTCGTCGATGGTCGTCGCCGCCATCGGCATGGGACTGCTCGCCCCGTCCCTCACCGTGCTGTCGCTCGCCCACGCACCCAACGGCCGGCAGGGCTACGCCAGCAGCGCGATGCAGACCAATCAGAATCTGGGCCAGATCCTGATCCTGGGCGTCGCCTCCGCCGTCTTCAACGCCTTCCTGAGCGCGGGCTCGAACGACCATGTCGGCTACGCCGCCGCCTTCGGGCTGTTGCTCGTGCCCGGCATCCTGGCCGCGCTGCTCGCCACCCGCGCCCGCGGCGACTGAGGCGGGCACGGCCCGGGTTCCGGGGCCCTGGGCGGTGATTCCCGCGCGCAGACCTGGCACAGGGGAACGGCTGTCGATCGCCGCTGCGACGCTGCGCCCCGGCCGGCAGTACAAACGCGGAAAACGAGCCTGAATCAGGCGGAAAGCGGGCCTGTGGGCGGAAGGTGAGGAACCGTAGGGTCGGCCGCATGCGCGTACTTTTCGCCTCGACCCGCGGCTCGGGCCACTTCCAGCCGCTCGTCCCCCTCATCGACGCCTGCACCGCACGGGGCGACGACGTCCTCGTCGTCGCCCCGCCGGGGCTCGAACCCCTGCTCGCGTCCCGGAAACAGCCGTACCGCATCGGCGGGGAACCGCCCCGGGAGGATCTCGCACAGGTCATGGAGCAGGTGCTGGCCCTGCCCCCGGACGACGGCGTCGTCCTGATGGTCGGAGAGGTGTTCGGCCGGCGCTGCACCGCCGCGATGCTTCCCGCACTGGACGAGGCCTGCCGCGACTGGCGCCCCGATCTCGTCCTGCACGAGTCGTTCGAGTTCGCCTCGGTGGTGGCCGCCGAACGGCACGGCGTCCCGCATGCCCGGGTCGCGGTCTCGGCCGCGCGGTTCACCGCCGCCACCGACCCGCTCCTGCCGCCCGTGCTCGACGCGTACGGCCCCGGCATCGCGCAGCGGCTCCTCGACGCCCCGTACCTGACCCGGCTGCCGGCCTCCATGGACCCCTCGCCGTACGCCGTGACCCACCGCTACCACGAGCCCCTGCGTCCGGGCGCGCTGCCGGACTGGTGGGGCGGAGCGGAGGAACCCCTGGTCAACGTCACCCTCGGCACCGAGGCGGGCGCCCTGCCCACCGCGGCCGCTCTCTACCGGGCGGTGGTGGACGCGGTGAGCGACCTGCCGGTGCGGGTACTGCTCACGACCGGGCACCGCATCGACCCCGCGGACCTCGGGCCGCTGCCGCGCCACGTCCATGTGGAGCCGTGGGTACCGCAGGCGGACATCCTGCGCGCCGCCTCCCTCGTGGTCTGCCACGGCGGTTCCGGGACGGTCTACGGCGCCCTCGCGGCAGGCGTCCCGCTGGTCTGCGTCCCGCTCTTCGCCGACCAGCCGGAGAACGCCGACCTGGTGACCGGGGCGGGGGCGGGCATGGCCGTCACCCCGACCGGCGGCCCGGTGGACGAGCCCGCGCTCCTGGGCCCCGACGACGTACGGAGCATCCGCGCCGCCACCGAGCGGGTCCTCGCCGAGCCGTCGTACCGCGCGCGGGCCGCGCGGCTGGCCGACGAGATGGGTGCCGCCCTCCCGGCCGGGGAACTGCTCGGCACCCTGTGGCCCTGACCCCTGATCCCCGTCCCCCGACCACGGCGGGGCCGCCCGCCCGCACGCCCGTACGGTGGGTGTCGCCGCATCGGCGCACTGCCACGGTGTGCGGGCGGGCATGGGAAGGGAATGGCCCGAGTATCCACACCCGTGATCGAGCTCGTCCGGCGCACGACGGAGCCCGTCGGCGCGCAGACCGTGCGCTCCACGGCGGCCGCCGTCATCGCCTACGTCGTGGCGGTGTGGACCCTGCCCCATCCCGCACCGCTCACGGCGCCGCTCACCGCCCTCCTCGTCGTACAGGTCACCCTCTACGCGACCCTCACCACGGGCATCCGCCGGGTGAACTCGGTGGTGGTCGGGGTGCTCATCGCCACCGCGCTGAGCGCGCTGGTGGGCCTGAACTGGTGGAGCCTCGGACTGACGATCTTCGCCTCGCTGATCATCGGGCGGCTGGTGCGCGTCGGGGAGTTCGTACCCGAGGTCGCGATCAGCGCGATGCTGGTGCTGGGCGTCTCCCAGGTCGCCTCGACGGCCTGGGACCGGGTGCTGGAAACCCTGATCGGAGCCGGGGTGGGGCTGCTGTTCAACCTGCTCCTGGCACCTCCCGTGTGGGTGCTGCCCGCGGGCGCCTCCATCGACGGACTGGCCCGCGAGATGGGCCGGACGCTCCGCGCGATGGGACAGGACGTCAGTGGTCACGTCTCCGTCGAGCGGGCGGCCGAGCGGCTCCACGCGGCCCGCCGCCTCGACCACGACATCGTGGAGGTCGACGCCTCGCTGCGGCAGGCGGAGGACAGCCTCACGCTCAATCCGCGCGTCCGGCAGGGGCTGCTGTACCGGGTCGTGCTGCGCACCGGACTGGACACCCTGGAGATCTGCGCCGTGGTGCTGCGGGTGCTGTCGCGCACCCTGACCGACCTGGCCAAGGCCCGTACCGACGAAACGCTCTTCCCCGCCGACGTCGCCGAGTCCCTGACGGAGCTGTTCGGTCAGCTGGCCGGTGCCGTCGAGAGCTTCTCGGAGCTGATCACCACCCCGCTCGCGCAGAACGCCGAGGACGCGGAGGCCCGGCTGGCGGACGCCCTCGCCGTCAGCCGCGCGACCAGGGACCGGGTGGCCGACCTCCTTCTCGAAGACGTCCAGGAACATCCCCGGCAGTGGCAGCTGCACGGCGCGCTGCTCGCCGAGGTCGACCGGATCCTGGACGAGCTCGACATCGACAAGCGCACGGAACGCCTGGGCAAGGAGCTCGACCGGCGCTCCGCGCAGCTCCACGAGCGCCACCCCTGGCTCCGAGCCGTGTCACGCAGGCTGGGCGCCGGGCAGCCCTGAGGAAGCGGTCGGCGCGGCCTCGCCCGGGGCCGCCGGGCGTTCGATGGCGACCAGCGCGGCGTCGTCCCCCAGACAGCCGCCCGCATGGCGCAACAGATCGGCGCACAGGGAGTCCAGCAGGGCGTCGGGCCCGGCGCCGCACCGCGAAGCGGCCCGTTCCCGCAGCGGGTAGAAGTTCCCCGACCGGTCCCGGGACTCGATGACGCCGTCGGTGTACAGGAGCAGGGTGTCACCGGCTTCGAAGCCGAACGTCTCCGCCGTGTGCTCCGTGACCACCAGCCGGGCCAGCCCGAGCGGCGGGGCCGGCGCCCGCACGCCGAGCGGGATCACCTCACCCGCGCGCAGCAGGAGCGGCGGCGGATGACCACAGCTGACCAGGCGGATCTCGGCGGCGTCGTCGGGGATGTCGAGCACGGCGGCGGTCACGAACGACTCCGTGAGGTCCGGGTCCCGCTCCCCGCCCTCGCCCCCGGGCGCCGGGTCGTCCGGATCCGGGGCGATGCTCGCCTCCAGGTGGGCCACCAGTTCGGGCAGCGGCCACCGCTGCCGGGACAGGGCGTGGAAGGCCCCCAGAACACTGGCCGCCTCACCGATCGCGGAGAGCCCCTTGCCGCGTACGTCGCCGATGATCAGGCGGGTCCCACCCATGGTGCGGGCGGCGGCGTACAGATCGCCGCCGATCTGCGCCTCCGCCTCCGCCGCCAGATAGACCGAGGCGATGCGCAGGGGGCCGCTCCGCGCGGGCAGCGGCCGCAGCACCACGCGCTGCGCCGCCTCGGCCACCGAGCGCAGCTGGGTCACGGCCCGCTCGTTGCGGACCCGCAGATGGGCGAAGAAGGTGACGAAGACGGAGATCAGGACGAGCGCGATGATCTGGTAGGTGTGGTTGAGGTCGTTGAGACTGGTGCGGGAGACGGCCACCAGGCACTGCGCCAGCACGGCGACCGCGCCGACGAAGGCGGTCATGCGCGGCCCGCTGAACGTGGCGGCCACCGCGGGCGCCGCCACCAGGAACGGACCGAGATGGACGTCCGGCGGTACGGAGACGTCCACCGCCGTGACGACGGCGATCAGCGCGAACGGCACCACGTAGAGCACGTTCCTGCGCCTCCGTGACTCGCGGATCGACTGCAGGAACGGCCGGGACGTCATGCTTCCGGCATACCTCAACCGGACCGCCCCCGCCCCTCGTACCCCGCCCGCGCACCGCGACCGGGACCCGCCGGGCGGCCCCGCCCGTGCCGCCGCTCCCGTCCACCGGGTGCCACGGCACGGGCGGCGCGCGCTACGGAACCAGCGGGGCGTCCGACAGCCGGGGCGACGGCGGAGCGGCGCCGTCCAGCGTCGCGGAGTGCAGCGCGGCGTGCTCCTCCCGCGAGACGGCCGACCGGCCGCCGCGCACCGTCAGCCGGTGCCCCCGCGGGGTCGTCCACCGCAGCTCGGCGAGGTCGCCGCGCGTCCCCACCTCCGGCGCGGGAGCCGTGCCCCGCGGCGCCCCCGAAGGCACCAGGGACAGGGTCCCCGCCGCGAAGGTGTCGCCGAGCTCCGCCCAGTCCAGCTCAACGGGGGCCGCGCTCTCGAAGAGCACCACCTCGATCCGGACCCCGTCGGCGCGCGGGACCAGCCGGGCCGTCGGCGTGCGGCCGCCGAAGGAGCCCCCGGCCAGATGGAAGTCCAGCCGGGCCGTCCCCAG
Source organism: Streptomyces sp. NPDC057697 (assembly GCF_042799335.1). Taxonomy (NCBI): domain Bacteria; kingdom Bacillati; phylum Actinomycetota; class Actinomycetes; order Kitasatosporales; family Streptomycetaceae; genus Streptomyces; species Streptomyces sp. NPDC057697. The sequence goes on from NZ_JBHVJA010000004.1 coordinate 113,366, forward strand.
GTCGAGCTCCACCCGGCCGCCGGTCACGGAGGTCTCCGCCACGGGCGGCGCACCGATCAGGTCCACCACCAGACGCAGCGACCGGGCCCGGAAACGGTCGCCCGGTGTGATCATGTCGAGGTGGTGGTGCCGGTCGCCCGCCGGACAGGCGAACCCCGCCAGCCAGGCGACATCCGGGCCGCTCTGCACGGTGGAGAGCACACCGGAGGCGAAGTCGAAGTCCTCCGCCCCGTCGTCCTTCACCAGATGGACGTGGAGGTGCCCGGCGGAGCCGTCCGGACGCACCCAGTGGCCGAAGAGCGGCCGCCGCTGGAGCCAGGTGTCCTGGTGGTTCACGCTGCCCAGCGTGGTGACCGGATCCAGCCAGGTGGTGCCCGTCTCCGGCGCGAGCCCCCCGGTGAACAGCTCCCGGTGCTCGTGCTCGCCCGCGAGTTCCCGCAGTCCCGGCAGGACCCAGTCGGGCATCCGGTAGTCCACGCAGGCGTCCAGCCCGGTCGACATCTCGCCCCGGACCGGGCTGGGCACCGGTGCGCCGAGCGCCCCGCGTGCCGCCTTGGCCAGGAAAGGCGGCACGCCCAGGTCGTTGCTGTAGCAGCGGGCCATCGGGCCGGAGAGCTGGCGGGTCGGCGGGTGCCAGCGGGCCAGGAAGTGCTGCCAGAGGCGGTCGTGCAGCCGGTCGTCGAGCTCCAGCACCTCCGGGTCGTCGACGTGCTCCCTGATCAGGGTCAGGGTCTGGAGCACGACGCCCCAGTAGGACGGGCTGTTGAACTCGGTGAAGCTGCCGGTGCCGTCGATGGCCCGCGCGAGCCGCACCATGCGGTCCTTGCCGTACGCGAACAACTCCTCGTCGTCGAGGAGCCTTCCGGCGGCGAGCGTCACGAACGTGCCCATGACGGCGACGTTCGTGTACGTCATGGGCACGTTCCTGCGGACGATCGCCGCGGCCGCGTGCCGCACCGACTCCCTGAGCTCGTGCCGCACCCCGGCCGGCAGACGGTCGCCGTGGCGGGCGTGCACCAGCAGCAGGGCGATGCCGAGGAAGTCCGCCCAGTTCCAGTCGGCCGGGTCCATCTCGGCGGCCGGTTCCTCGGCGTAGTAGCCCCAGATGCCGTAGGTGGGGTTCTCCGGCGAGCGGTCCTGGAGCCCGGCGATCCGCAGGATCACGGCGTGCGCGCGCTCGGCGTCGCCCGCGCCGTCCCGTTCCAGCAGAAGGAGGGCGTAGTGCAGGGAGTTGCGGGTGGGGTGGGCGAGACCGCCCTTGATGTGGGTGTGGATGGGGTTGTACGGGGCTTCGACCCGCAGCAGGTTCGCCTCGGCGTCCCAGCAGCGGTCGCCCTCGTCGAGAGCGGCTCGCAGCAGGGCGCGGTCGTACGAGGCGGCCGACCAGGCAGGGTCCACGGGATGTCCTCCAGCTCGTGATCGTCGGGCCGACGATCTCCGGCAATGCTTGGGAAACGTTTTCCAGAGGCTAGGCCGACGTCAACGCTGCGGCAAGGGGCATGTGGTGAACTCCCGGTCAGAAGCCCGGCGCCAACCCATTGACGCGGAGATATCGGGCGGTGCAAGGTGACCCCGGCTGGAAAACGCTTTCCGGCCAGTTTCCGGTCCGCCCCTGAATGGAGTCCCCGATGAGACCCTCCCTGCGTACCGCTCTGGCGGGTGTCACCGCGGGTGCGCTCGTCTGCGTGCTTGCCTCGTGTTCCGGTTCCGGCGGCGACACGGCCGCCGACGGCACGGTGACGATCACCGTCTCCGGGCGCCCGCCCGCGACCAACGCGGCAGCGCTCAAGACGTTCGAGGCGCGGGTGGCGGAGTTCGAGAAGGCGAACCCCAAGATCAAGATCAAGACGAACGAGTACCAGTACGACCAGCAGAGCTTCCAGACCAAGGTGGGCGGCGGCAGCCTGGAGACGATCGTCAGGGTGCCGCTCACCGAGATGTCCGGCCTGATCAAGCGCCGGCAGATCGCCGACCTCACCCAGGACTTCAAGGCGCTGAAGCACCACGAGGACTTCAACGACGTCGTGCTCGGGGCCGCGAAGGGCACGGACGGCAAGCTCTACGGCATCCCCACCGAGGAGTACGCCCTCGGTCTGGTCTACAACCGCGACCTGTTCGAGAAGGCCGGGCTCGACCCGGACAAGCCGCCGACCACCTGGTCCGAGGTCCGCACGGCGGCCAAGGCGATCTCCGAGAAGACGGACGCCACCGGATACGCCCAGATGACCAAGGAGAACGCGGGCGGCTGGATGCTCACGGCGATGGCGTACTCCTTCGGCGACAGCATGCAGGAGGAGTCCGGCGGCAAGTGGGCCAACAGCTTCGACCGGGCCGGCAGCGGCGCGGAGAAGTCGCTCAAGGCGCTGAAGGACATGCGCTGGACGGACGACTCGATGGGCAAGAACCAGCTGCGCAACATCACCGACATGGAGAAGGACTTCTCCGCCGGGAAGATCGGCATGACGATCGCCGGACCGAGCATGGTCGGCCACTACATCCAGCAGTACAAGGGCGACTCCGAGACCATCGGCCTCGGCGCGATGCCCGTCGACGGCGGGAACAAGCAGACCCTGGCCGGCGGCACCATCGCGGTGATCAGCCCCAGGGCCACCGCCCGGCAGCGCGAGGCCGCCGCGAAGTTCATCGACTTCTACTACCTCGCCGTCAAGTACGACGTCGCACTCGCCGAGAAGGACGCGGTGGCCAGGAAGAAGGACGGCTCCGTCGTCGGCGTGCCGTCCGTGCCGTTCTACAAGCCGGTCATCGCCGGCCCGGTCGACGCCGCCGTCGGCAAGCAGGCCAACGTGCCGGTCGAGCACTTCGCCCCGTACACCGGATCGCTCGGCGACTACGAGCTGCGCATCGAGCCGCCCGTCGAGGCGCAGAACGTCTACAAGGCCCTCGACAGCGCCGTGCAGGCCGTACTGACCCGCCGGGACGCCGACCCGGCCGAGCAGCTGAAGAAGGCCGCGGCACAGGTCAAGTCCCAGGTGGAGCGGGCGCAGAACTAGGGCGTGTCCGGCACATCAGGCAGTGAGCACAGCACGAGGAGAGGCGAGGAGACGTCAATGAGCGGGTCACGAGCGCCTGCGGCGCCCGCCGGGGAGCGCACCCGGAAGGACCGGACGAGGAAACAGCGTCGCGCCCGCCCGTCCGCGGCCCGGCCGCGGACCCCCGACGGGCCGCAGCGCGCCGCCTCCCCGCAGCGCGGCGGCCCGGCGGAACGCTTCGTCCGCTGGGTCAGGCAAGGAGGTGTCACCACCATCCTGTTCGGCCTGCCGATGGTGCTGTGCTTCGCCTACTTCTCGTGGTGGCCGATCGTCCAGAGCGTGCGGCTCAGCTTCCAGCAGACCAATCTGGTCGACCCCGCCACCTGGGTGGGCCTGGACAACTTCCGCCACGTGCTCGACGACCCGCTGCTGTGGAAGGCCGTCCAGAACACCGGCCTGTTCGCCGTGCTCGCCCTGGTGATCGGCTTCCCGGTGCCGCTCTTCCTCGCGGTGCTCATCTCCGAACTGCGGCGCGGCGGCACGCTGTTCCGCATCCTCGCCTACCTTCCGGTGGCCATCCCGCCGGTCGTCTCCGTCCTGCTGTGGAAGGTGTTCTACGACCCGGACGCCGGCCTGTTCAACCAGCTGCTGGCCCATGTGGGCCTCGGCCCGTACCCCTGGTTGCAGTCGACCGACACCGCGATGCTGTCGATCGTCCTGGAAGCCACCTGGGCCGGATTCGGCTCCACGGTGATCATCTATCTGGCGGCGCTCGGCTCCGTACCGACCGAGCTGTACGAGGCAGCCGAGATCGACGCCGCGGGCATCTGGCGCCGGGTCTGGCACATCACCCTGCCGTCCCTGCGCGGGGTCATCCTGATCATGCTGCTGCTCCAGATCATCGGCACCCTTCAGATCTTCACCGAACCCTTCGTGATGACGGACGGCGGCCCGGAGGACTCCACGCTCACCGTCCTGATGCTGATCTACAACTACGCCTTCCAGAACGGCGACTTCGGAGCCGCGACCGCGCTCAGCGTCATGCTGGCCCTCGTGCTCGGCGTGCTCTCGGCGATCTACCTGCGGGCGACGAGGAGCTGGAGCAACTGATGGCCGTACAGATTCCCCTCCGCACCCGCCGCGGGAAGCGTCCCGAGGAGAGCGGACGCGGGCTCATCTCCGACGCCGACCGGCGGCGGACCTCCGTGCGGTTCTCGCTCCGCTCCGTGCAGACCCTCTCGCTCCTGCTGCTGCTCGCCTTCGGGGCGGCGCCCCTCTACTGGACGTTCAAGGGCGCCGTCTCCCCGACCCAGGAGCTGCTGCGCGATCCGCTGGCGCTCTGGCCCGGCCACACCCAGTGGGACAACCTCTCCCGCGCCTGGAGCGAGCTCCAGGTCGGCCAGTACCTCTGGAACACCGTGGTCCTGGTCACCGGCTCGGTCGTCGCCCACCTCGTCGTCGCCACCACCGGCGGCTACGTCCTGTCCGTGCTGCGCCCCAAGTGGGCCACGCCCGTGCGGTGGATGGTGCTCGCCACCCTCTTCATCCCCGGCTCCATCTCGCTGGTGGCGCTCTACCTCACCGTGCTCGACCTGCCCGGCCTCGGCATCTCGCTCGCCAACAGCCCGTGGGGCGTCTGGCTGCCGCACGCAGCCAGCGCGTTCACCGTACTGATCGTGATGAAGTTCTTCGACGGCATCCCGCGCGAACTCTTCGAGGCTGCCAAGGTCGACGGCGCCGGGCCGTTCATCATCTTCCGCCGGATCGTGCTGCCCATGTCGCGGCCGATCCTCGCGGTGGTGACCCTGCTGACGGTCATGAACTCCTGGAAGGACTTCCTCTGGCCGCTGATCGTCATCCCGGACACCGAGAAGCAGCCCATCTCCGCCGCACTGCCGCGCCTCGCGGAAACGGCGGAACAGTCGCTGCTCATCGCCGGGATGCTGCTCGCCATCCTGCCCCCGGTCGCGCTGTTCCTGATCTTCCAGCGGCAGATCGTACGCGGCGGGGGAGGCTTCACCGGCCTCAAGGGGTGAGAACCACCCGGGCACCGGCGCGGACCCCTCCGCGCCGGCCGGCGGCGGCAGCGGTGCGCGCCGACGGCAGCGGGACCGGTGTGCTCCGCCGGGGTACAGCCGACGGAGCACACCTCCACCCGGGAACCACCGAAACGCACCGCGCCGATCCGATCGAGAGGAAGCCTCGATGGAACAGAACGGCACGATCCGGCCAGGTCCTCTGGTGCCGGCCAGAATAATGGGTCGCCCCCGACGGTCCGCCGCGTGGGGCGGCGCGGCCGCCCTGCTCGGCTGCCTGCTGGCGGTGGCACCGCTGCCCGGCACGGCCCCGGCCGCCCACGCGGCCGGAGCCCTCACCGTCACCTCGCCCGACCTGGTCTTCGTCAAGGGACAGGCGAAGATCACCCTGGCCTCCGACGAGGCCTCGGTGGCCTGGAAGGCCGTCGACGACCAGGGCCTGACCGTCGCGTCGGGCACCGCACCGGTCTCGGGCGGCACGGCCACCGTCGACGTCACCGCGCTCGGCAGCGGCTACTACACGCTCACGGCCACCGCCGGCGCCACCACCCGCACCGCCAACTTCGGTGTGCTGACCGCGCTGACCGGCAAGGAACAGCAGGACACCCGCTTCGGCACCGGCATCCACTACGGGTGGAACGACGGCGACGACCAGAAGCTGCTGCGCTCGGTCAAGCTGATGGGCATGCACGGGGTCCGCTCCGACATCAACTGGGGCGCCATCGAGAAGACCCCCGGCGCGTACTCCTGGAGCAGCTACTCCACCGACCAGCAGATCCCGTACGCCAAGACGCAGGGGCTGACCGCCCTGCCCATCTCCGGCTACCGGAACCCCAACTACGACAGCAACCGGACACCGGCCTCCGACGCGGCGCTGGACGCGTACGGAAAATTCACGGCCGCCACCGTGGAGAAGTACCAGCAGTCCACCAAGGAAATCGAGATCTACAACGAGTACAACTCGACCGGCTTCAACAACGGCACCTGCGGCATCACCGCCGACTGCTACCTCAAGCTGCTCCAGGCCAGCTACGGCAAGGTGCACGCCAAGGTCCCGGACGCCACCGTCGTCGGCGGCGGCCTGGCCGGTCTCCAGACGGACTGGCTGAAGCGGCTCTACGCGATCGGCGGCCTGAAGTACCTGGACGCGCTCAGCGTCCACCAGTACGGCTACCCGAGCCCGCCCGAGACCGCGCTGGCGACGCTGCCGCAGGTACGCGCCGACCTGGACGCGGCGGGCGGCAAGGCCGTCCCGCTCTGGATCACCGAGAACGGCTACCCGACCCACAGCGACGGCGTCACCCCCGCCGAGCAGGCCACGTACGTACCGCGTGCCCAGATCTTCTCGTTCGCCTCGGGAGTGAGCCGCTACTACTGGTACGACCTCACCAACGACGGCACCGACGCCACCAACAAGGAACACAACTTCGGCGCCTTCAAGCGCCCCACCGCGGAGGTCAAGGCCTGGCAGCCCAAGCCGTCCGTGGTGACCGAGGGCGTACTGATCCGGCAGCTCGCGGGCCGCGCCTACGCCGGCCGCGACGACGCCGGTTCCGCCGACGTCCGCTCGTACCGCTTCGGCACCGGGAGCAACACCGTGCGGGCGCTCTATACCACCGCCGCGGCTCCGGGTACGGCCGAGCTGTCGGCCACCGGTCCGGTCACCGTCACCGACCAGATGGGACACGAGAAGACGTATCTCCCGGTCGGTGGCAAGGTCCAGCTCGGCATCGACGGCAAGGTGCTGTACGTCAAGGGCGCGGTGAGCGCGGTCAAGGCCGTGAGCGGCCCCGCCTTCTCCCTCCGGCTGCCGCAGCACTCCAACACCGAGGAGACCGTCGACGCGGTGCTCCAGGTGGACGGCACCCAGGGCCGGACGCCGCTGCCGCTGCGCTACGACTTCAAGATCGCCGGGGAGAAGTACCGGGTGACCGCACGGCCCGGCAAGGTCGTCCGGCAGACCGTCCAACTGCCCACCTCCGCCCTCACCGGCTCGCGCACGGTCAGCGGCACCGTCGGGCTCGGGCCGCTGAACCTCGCCCGCCTCACCTCCGACACCGAGGTGCTGCCGCCGACCCAGGTCACCTTCGATCCGGTGGTGAAGAAGGCGGCCCCGTTCGCCGCCGCGCTGAAGGTCACCGTCACCAACAACCGCGTACGCGGCCCGCTCGAACTCACCAAGCTGGACTGGCAGGTGAACGAGGGCACCACCTATCTGGACCGGGGCACCATCGACGGCCCGATCGAGGTCGGCCCCGGAACCAGCGCCTCGTACACCGTGGACGCCCGCAACATCAAGCAGTGGAAGCGCTACTGGACGGCCGCCTACGTCAACACCCCCGACGGAGCCAGGACCGCCGTCGGCGTCTGGAACGGCTGGGGCGCCGTCCAGCCGGCCGGCACCGACACCACCACCCCCATCGACGTCATCGGTGACGGCTCGGTGAAGTACACGGGCGGCTACAACGGCGCGGCCGACCTCTCCGGCACCGTCCGGCCCCAGTACGACGACGCCGGACTCGTGCTCAAGGGCACGATCACCGACAACGTGCTGGCGCAGCCCGCCACCACCGCCGAGAACATGTGGCAGGGCGACAGCATCCAGTTCGCCGTCACCCCGCAGGCGCCGGGCCGCAGCAAGCAGTACGTCGAGTTCGGCGCCTCGCTCGTGGGCGGCAAGCCGCAGGTCTACACCTGGCGGGCACCGTCCGGCCAGTCCGCCGGTCCGACCCCCGGAGCCACCGCGCGGATCACCCGTGACGGCACCACCACCCACTACACCGTGACGGTGCCGTGGGCCTCGCTCGGCCTGACCGGCAAGCCCGCCCGGTCCATCGGACTCGGCTTCGTCGTCAACGACAGCGACAACGACGGCCGGGCGCGCGGCTGGTCGGAGTGGGGCGGCTCCATCGCCAACAACTCCAAGAGCGCCGCCGGCCTGCGGGCCGTCCAGCTGACCGACTGACCACCCCCATGACGGGCGGGGCCGGGTGCACCTGACAGCACCCGGCCCCGCCGCTCCATGCCGTACCCCCGCACGGCACACTGTTCGCCATCCCGACGTGAGGAGACCAGCCCGATGGCTCTGTTCGACATGCCGCTGCCCGAACTCCGCGCCTACCGGCCGCAGATCGACGAGCCGGACGACTTCGACGCGTTCTGGGCGAAGACCCTCGCGGAGACCCGCGCCCACGACCCCGCGGTCTCCTTCGAACCCGTCGAGACCGGACTGACCGGCATGCGCACCTGGGACGTCACGTTCGCGGGCTTCGGCGGCCACCCGGTCAAGGGCTGGTTCAGCGCCCCCGCGGACGCCGAGGGCCCGCTCCCGCTCGTCGTACAGTTCCACGGCTACAACGGCGGACGCAGCCTGCCGCACTGCTGGGGCATGTGGCCGCTGGCCGGTTTCGCCCACTTCATCATGGACGTACGCGGCCAGGGCAGCGGCGGCAACGTCGGCGACACCCCCGACCCGGTCGGCTCGGGCCCCTCCCTCGCGGGCTTCATGACCCGGGGCATCGAGGACCCGGAGAACTACTTCTACCGCCGGGTCCACGCCGACGCGGTACGCGCCGTGGAAGCCGCCCGCTCCCATCCGCTCGCCGACCCGGCCCGCACCGTCGCGCTCGGCGGCAGCCAGGGCGGCGGCATCACCCTCGCGGTCGGCGCGCTCGTGCCCGACCTGGCCGCCATCGCCGTCGACGTCCCGTTCCTCTGCCACTTCGGACGCGCCGTCACCCTCACCGACGCCAACCCGTACGCGGAGATAGCCGGCTACCTCAAGATGCACCGCGGCAAGGAGGAGACCGCGCTGCGCACCCTCTCCTACTTCGACGGGGTGTCCTTCGCCGCCCGGGGCAGCGCCCCCGCGCTCTTCTCCGTCGCCCTGATGGACCAGGTCTGCCCGCCGTCCACGGTCTTCGCCGCCCACAACGCGTACCCGGGGGAGAAGGAGATCGAGGTCTACCCCTTCAACGGGCACGAGGGCGGCGCCATGTTCCAGGAGGCCGCCCAGCTCCGATGGGTGCCGAAGGCCCTGAACAAGCAGGTCTGAGCCCTGCCGCGCACCGGCCGGCGTGGTGTGGATCACGGACAGAGTGTGCACGGCACGTATATCGTCCACCGGGGCACGTCAAGGCCCGTGACGCAGGCGAGGACAAGGGCGGACAGTGCGGCAGAAAGCCTATGCGCAGGCGATGCGTGTCATCGCCTGCGCGCTGATGGTGTGGCAGGTCTGGATGATGTGGTACATCTCCAGTCACGAGGCGGCCGGTGTGAAGTGGTCCTGCGACCTGGCCGGGGGCTGCGCCAGCGACCAGCTCGCCTCCATGTCACCGATGCTCGGCATCGCCTTCGCGGTCGGCCTCGGGCTGCTGTCCGCCCGGTACCTGCACCGGGCCGCGCCGGGCGCGATGATCGCACTCTCCGCCGTCGCGGCCGCGGCCGGCTGGTACGACGCGCTGGCGGAGGGGCAGGTCGAGCGGTCCACCGTCACCAGCTTCCACATCTTCCTTCCGCTGGCCGACTTCTCCGTCTCCCAATGGCTCACCTTCCTGTGGTCCGCCGCGGGCGTGGGCTGCCTCGCGGCCTGGTGGGGCGCGGCGGTGAGCCTGCGGCGCACCGCGGGACTGCGCAGGCTGTCCCGCCGCAGCAGCACGGCCTACGCGGTGCTGGAGGGCTGGCGACCGGTCGGCCGCAAGTACGGCGAGGTCACCGTGGTGTTCGACGACGAGGCCGGGGTGCGGCACGAGGTCCCGACCGTCGTGGAACGCGTCGCCCTCAAGCGGGACGTCCTCGCCGTGTACGACCCCGACCGCCCCGACGACCCCGCTCGTACCCGGGTCGCGGTTCCCCACCGAAAGCTGCTGCGCATCTCATGAACGCATCGATATCGTCCCTGCGCAGGCTCTTCAACGTGGTGAGGCTGATGGCCGCGCTCCTCATCGGACTCGCCTTGGCCGCGCTGGTCCAGGGGGCCGTCGAAGGCCCCCGCTGGCTGCTGATCACCGGCATTCCCGCGACGGCTCTGGTCCTGACGGTCCTCGGCGACGTGGCCGAGCCGATGCGGACGAGCACGGTGATGACGGGCCTGCGCTCCGGCGGGCCCCGGGCCTTCGCACCCGCCGTGGTCAACGGGGTGCGGACCGTCGACAGGAAGGCCGGCCGGCCGGTCCTCGACGGACGGTCGGTGAACTCCGTCTTCGCCTTCGACCTGACCGTGATGCCCGAAGACCGCCCCGCGTACCGGATCCAGGTCTGTCACCCGCTCGACGTGCAAGGGCTGACGCACCGCTCCAGGGCCGTCGTCGAGTACGACCCCGAGCAGCCCTGGCGGGTCGTCGTCCCCGACGATCCGCCGCGCGCGTGGCTGGCCCGTGCGGCCGGCGCCCCGGCACCGACCGTGGTCAAGGACCGGGCCGCCGGGCTCCCGGCCGGATTCTGGACCCTGGTGACGGGCGTGGTCTGCGCGGCCGTGCTGCTGACGCTGATGCGACTGCTCGGCTGACCCGCACCGGGGTCAGCCGTTGCGCGGATACTTCTTGAGCACCTTGCCGTGGATGTCGGCCCGCAGATACGCGCCGCCGTACTCGTCGGAGACGTAGACGCTGAGCGTCGGCCGGTACCCGTCGAACGGGGAGGCCGGGTCGATGTCCACGTAGTGGGTGGTGGGCTCGGCGACACCGAGTTCCTTGTCCGCCCGGCGGATCAGCCCCGGCAGGGCGTCCCAGTCGATCTTCTCCAGGTCCACGGACCTGGCGTCCGGCCGGAGGGTGCCGCCGGCGCGATCGCGGGCGGCCTTGCCTTCCCGGTAGGTGTAGACGTCGTACAGGCCCTTGTTCTTCGCGACCGGGGCCTCGACGCTCGCGTGCACGTCGTACAGCGTGAACGACGTGACCTCGGTGCCGCCCATCACCGGCTTGAGCGCCGCGACGACGGAGCGCGCGCCGGCGGGCGTCAGCAGGTTCTTCGTCGGCGCCCCGGCCTCCTGCGCGCCGTCCTTCTTCCCGGCATCGGGGGTGGCGGCACCGCCCCGGGCGGACGGGGCGCTGCCGGAGACCTTCGTGTCCGGGCCGGACGCCCCGGTGTCCCCGTCGGGCACCAGCGACCACACCAGGGCGCCGGTCAGCGCGGTACCGGCCAGCGTGGTGGTGACCGCGACGACACGGCCGCGCCGGACCCGGCGGCCGATCTCCCGGCTCCCCAGGGTCGCGGGCGCCGGACGCGGCGGAGCCGCGGCGGAGGGGCGGCCGGGCCCCCGCACGCTTCCGGCGGCACCCCCGACGGGGGCGGAGGGCAGGACGGTGGTCGGGTCCGCCGGGCCGAAGCCGGGCGGCACCGCGTCCTGCCGGGTGGGCGGGTCCTGGCGGGGCGGGACGGAGTCCCGGGGGCCCGCGGTGTCCCGGGGGCCCCCGGCACCCGCCTCGCCCACCGCCGCCAGCATCCGGTCCAGCTCCTCGGGACCGGGCCGCGCGGCCGTGTCCCGGGTCAGCAGCGCGTCCAGCACCGGAGCCAGCGGACCGGCCTGCCGGGCAGGCGGGATCTCCTCGTCCAGCACGGCCGCCAGCGTCGCCAGTGTGGTGGCCTTGCGCAGCGGATGGCGGCCCTCCACGGCGACGTACAGCATCATGCCGAGCGACCACAGGTCCGACGAGGGGTCGCCCTCCTCGCCCCGGATGCGCTCGGGCGCCATGTAGTCGGGGGAGCCGATGATGGAACCGGTCGCCGTCAGACTGGTGGACTCACGGATCGCCGCGATGCCGAAGTCGGTGAGCACCGGGCTCCCGTCGGCCCGCAGCAGTACGTTGGCGGGCTTGACGTCACGGTGCAGGATGCCCGCCGCGTGGGCGGCGCGCAGCGCGGACAGCACCCCCCGGCCCAGCCCGGCGGCCTCGGCCGGGGCGAGCGTGCCCTCCGCCAGCCGCTCCGCCAGGGAGGCGCCGGGCACCAGCTCCATCACGATCCACGGATACGTCCCGTCGCCGCCGTCCACGATGTGGTGGACCGTGACCACGCCCGGGTGGTCGAGCCGGGCCAGCGCACGGGCCTCGCGCAGCACCCGTTCGCGCAGCAGCCTGGCCGACTCCGGGTCGTTCTCCGCGAGCGCCGGGTCCGGGGGCCGTACTTCCTTGAGCGCCACATCACGGTGCAGGGCCAGGTCGTGGGCCCGCCACACCATGCCCATACCGCCGCTGCCGAGCCTGTTCACCAGCTCGAAACGGTTGTCGATCACACGGCGCACAGGCCCCCCAGCGTTCATGGCAGAAGAGTACGGGGCGGGTCCGCGGCGGTGCGCACCCGCCCCACGGGCCCCGGAGCCCGCCGGACGCCCTCCGACCGGACGGCCACGCCCCGGCCCGCGCGGCTTCCCGCGCCGTCACCGGCACCGCGCGGGGAGACACCCGCACCGGATGGCGTGCGCCCTGTCGTCCGAGGCCGCCCGGCCCGCTCTCAGCGGCCGTCCGGCGTGAGCCTGAGCGTCAGGATCTGGAAGGGCCGCAGCCGCAGCCGTACCGCGTCGCCGTCCACCTCGGCCGGCTCGTCGGCGAGCGGGCGCTCCAGCAGATCGGTCACGCTCGCCCCGGCCAGCGCGAAGCCCGCCGTCAGCCGGGCCGAGACCCGCCCGCCGTGCGCCTCGTGGAGCCGGACCACCACGTCACCGCTGCCGTCGTCGGCGAGCTTCACGGCCGTCACGACCACCGCGTCCTCGTCGACCGAGACCAGCGGGGCGACCTCGGCGCTGCCCGCCACCCGGCGTTCGGGAAGACCGAGGCGCCAGCCCTCGCGGACCGCGTCACCGATCGTCGCCCCCGGCAGCAGCGCGTACCGCAGCCGGTGCACCCCCTGGTCGGTCGCCGGGTCGGGATAGCGGGGCGCCCGCAGCAGCGACAGCCGCACCGTCGTCGTGGTCGAGCCGTCCTCGCGGACCGTACGGGTCACATCGTGCCCGTACGTCGAGTCGTTGATCAGCGCCGCACCCCAGCCCGGCTCGCCCACGTGCAGGAAGCGGTGGGCACAGATCTCGAACTTGGCCGCCTCCCAGCTGGTGTTGGTGTGCGTCGGCCGTTGGACGTGCCCGAACTGGGTCTCCGCCGTGGAGTGGTCGGCGCGCACATCGATCGGGAACGACGCCTTGAGGAACTTCTCCTGCTCGTGCCAGTCCACCTCGGTGTCGATGTCCAGCCGCCGGGCCCCGGGCCGCAGCGACAGCAGCTGGGTGACGCGGGACGCGCCGAAGGTACGCACCACCTCGACGCCGTCACCACTGCGGCGCACCACGTCCGCCCCGGTCAGATCCGTCACCGTGTTGCGGTAGAAGGAGTCGACGTCCCACGCGTCCCAGCGGTTGGGCAGATCCGGGTGGACCTGGAGCAGATTCGCCACGCAGCCGGGCGCGACCGTCTCGCGCCCCGCCACCAGGTCCACGACCGAGACCACCAGCCCCCGCGCGTCCACGGTCACCCGCAGCAGCCCGTTGTCCAGCAGGAAGCCGGAGCCGGTCTCCTCGACCTCCACCGCGGGCTCCACGTCCCGCGGGGCGGGCGCCGCGCCGCCCGCCGCGATGCCGGCCCGGCCGTGCGGAGCGGAGTTGAACACCACCGCCGAGCCCTCCACCGGCGCACCGGCCAGGGCCCGCTGCGCCGCGCCGATCACCGCTTCGAGCTCACCGGCGATCCGGGCGTACGTCGCCTCGGCCTCGCGGTGCACCCAGGCGATCGACGAACCCGGCAGGATGTCGTGGAACTGGTGCAGCAGCACGCTCTTCCAGATCCGGTCCAACTCCTCGTACGGATAGGGGAAACCGGTCCGGACGGCCGCGGTGGCCGCCCACAGCTCGGCCTCCCGCAGCAGATGTTCGCTGCGCCGGTTGCCCTGCTTGGTGCGCGCCTGCGAGGTGTACGTGCCGCGGTGCAGCTCCAGATACAGCTCGCCCAGCCACACCGGCGGCCGCTCGTACTCCGCCTCGGCGGCGGCGAAGAAGTCCGCGGGCCGCTCGATCGCCACCCGGGGCGAGCCCTCCAGATCCGCGAGCCGCTCGGCCCGCGCCAGCATCTCCCGGGTGGGGCCGCCACCGCCGTCGCCCCAGCCGAACGGCACGAGCGAGCGCGTGGCGTGCCCCTTGTCCCGGAAGTTCTCCTCGGCGTGCGCCAGCTCCTCGCCGGACAGTTCGGCCACATAGGTGTCCACCGGAGGGAAGTGGGTGAACACCCGGGTGCCGTCCAGCCCCTCCCACAGGAAGGAGTGGTGCGGGAACGGGTTCGTCGTGTTCCACGAGATCTTCTGGGTGAGGAACCAGCGGGAACCCGAGAGCTTCACCAGCTGCGGCAGCGCCGCCGAGTAACCGAACGAGTCGGGCAGCCACACCTCCTCGGTCTCGATCCCGAACTCCTCCAGGAAGAACCGCTTGCCGTACACGAACTGCCGGGCCAGCGCCTCCGACCCCGGCATGTTGGTGTCCGACTCCACCCACATCCCGCCGACCGGAACGAACCGGCCGGCGGCCGCCTTCTCCTTCACCCGCGCGTACAGCGCGGGCTGGTGCTCCCGCAGCCAGTCCAGCTGCTGTGCCTGCGACATCGCGAAGACGAACTCCGGCCGGTCGTCCATCAGCGCCAGCACGTTGGAGGTGGTGCGGGCCACCTTGCGCACGGTCTCCCGCAGCGGCCACAGCCACGCCGAGTCGATGTGCGCGTGACCCACCGCCGACAGCCGGTGGGCGGAGGCGTGGGCGGGGGAGGAGAGGACGGCGCGCAGCCGTTCCCGGGCGGCGGGCGCGCTCGCGCCCACGGCATCCAGGTCGAGCGCGTCCAGGCAGCGTTCCACCGCGCGCAGGATCTCCCAGCGGCGCGCCGAACCGAGGGGCAGCTGCCGCATCAGCTGGTCGAGCACCTCCAGGTCCTGGACCAGCTCCCACACCTGCCGGTCGAAGACCGCGAGGTCCATCCGCTCGACCCGGTACAGCGGCTCGCCGCCCGCGGTCTCCCGGTCGCCCAGCGCACTGACGCCGTCCAGGATCTCCGGATTGGCGGCCGCCTCCAGCACGCAGGCGAACTCCTCGCCGCCCGCCACCGGTTCACCGACCCGCAGCCAGGTGTTGCGCGGGTTGAGCGCCTTGATCACGCTGCCGTCCGGCCGGTGGGCCAGCGCCTCGGCGGAGAAGCCCGGCCGGTCCTTGGCGAAGCCCAGGTCGATCACGGCTTCGACGGTCTCACCCGCCCACTCCGCCGGGACGCGGCCGGTCACCCGGAACCAGCTGGTGCCCCAGGCCGGCCCCCAGTCGTCGCCGACGGCGCCGGGCCCGAACGGGGCGGCCATCGCCTCGGCGAAGGGCACGGGTTCGCCGGGGGCGTGCCACACCTCGAACTCCAGCGGCGCCGTGCGGGGGTGGACGGCGGGGCGGATGCGCTCGCGCAGGGCGCGGTCGAGCCGTTCCTCGGTCAGTGTGCGGTCGTCATGCATGGGTGAAGGGCCCCTCTGGATGAAATGTGTGCGACGCGGTAGTGGTTCACGGGAGCTCGTCGAAGCCCACGCAGGGCAGTGCCATCCCGTCGGCCGCGGCCAGGAGCTTCTCCAGCCGGGCCGGGGTCACATGGTTGGCCTCGTGGGCGTCGGCGACACAGTGGGCGTAGAGCGTGGTCACGCCGCCGTGCTCGGCGGTCCGGCGCAGCGCCGCCTCGACGCCGCCCAGATCGTCCCCGTACGCGAGGCTCCCGCGTCCGGAGTCCACCGAACAGCCGAGCAGGACCCGCCGGTCGGCCAGGGCGTCGGCGGGCACGTGCAGTTCGGCCGCGAGGGCCGGATCGGCGCGACGGTCCACGGGCACGCCGCCGCGCAGCCGCTCGAAGAGCGTCAGGAGCAGCCGGTCGGTGTCCTCGTCCCGGGCGCTGCACGGGTAGGCGAAGGCGCGGGAGGGGAAGCCGAGGCGGCGCAGCCCGTCGAGGGCGGGCACCACCTCCCGGTCGAGATAGGCGCCCGCGCCGTGCGCGGCGACGAACGCGGGCGCCCGTTCGTGCCGCAGGCCGTGGCAGCCGATGGTGTGGCCGTCGTCCGCGAGCCGGCGCAGCAGCCGCACCTCGTCCCGGTCGAGGCGGTCCGGCTCGCAGACGAAGAAGGTGACTCGCGCCCCGTACGACGCGAACAGCGGGGCTGCGGCGGCCCAGGCGCGTACGTGCCGGTCGTCGAAGGTGAGCAGCAGGGCGCGGTCGGCGGTGCGGTGCGGACGGTCGGTCATCGCCCGGCCTCCGGCGGCGCCCAGCCGGGTACGGAGCCGTGCAGCGCGGTGTAGAAGGGGTCGCCGGGGACGATCTCGCCGGCCAGGACCGTCCGGCCGGTGAGCGCCGCCTTGTACATCGCGGTGATCAGCTCCAGGGAGCGACGGCCGTCCCCGGCGCTCGCCCTGGGCCGCCGCCCGGCCCGCAGGTCGGCCAGGAGGGAGCGGAGCTGCGCGGAGTGCGAGCTCGGGACGGACTCGGCCGGGGAGTTCCAGCCGTCCGCCCGGCCGGGGCCGGCACCGGGCGCCGGGGTGTACGTCCAGTCGCCGTTCCCGTACCCGTAGAGATGGTTCAGTTCGATCGTGGCGTCCCGCAGATCGATCCGCAGATGGCTCAGCTGGCGCGGTGAGAGGGCGCTGTTGACCACGGTGGCCAGCGCGCCCGAGGCGAAGCGCACGGTGGCGGTGGTGACGTCGTCGGTCTCCACGTCGCGGGCCAGCCGCCCGGCCATGGCCCGGATCTCCGCCCAGTCGCCGAGCAGTTCGAGCAGCAGGTCGATCTGGTGGATGCCGAGTCCCAGCGCGGGGCCCGCGCCCTCGGTGGCCCATGTCCCGCGCCAGGGAACGGCGTAGTAGGCGTCGTCGCGGTACCAGGTGGTCTGGCAGTGGGCGACCAGCGGCGGCCCCAGCTCCCCGGAGGCGATGAGCGCCTTGGCGTGCTCGGCGCCCGAGCCGAACCGGTGCTGGAAGACGATCGGGGCGTACGGGCCGTGCTCCCCCTCGGCGGCGGTCATCGCGTCGTACTCCGCGAGACTGAGCGCGGGCGGCTTCTCGCACCACACCCAGGCCCCCGCCCTCAGGGCCGCGACGACCTGCTCCCGGTGGGCGACGGGCGGCGAGGCGATGACGACGAGGTCGGGGCGGAGCTCGCCCAGCGAGGCGGCGAGATCGGTGGAGTGGTGGGGGAGCGCGAAGTCGGCGGCGAAGGAACGGGCGACCGCGGGATCCGCGTCGACGGCGCCGATCACCGCGAAGTCCGAGGGGAGTTCGAGGAACGCGGGCATGTGGACGGCACGGGCGATGTTGCCCGCGCCGACGAGCAGTACACGATAGGGAGTCACAGTCACAGGGAGCCATTCGGGCCGAGGGCGTGTGCCGCCGCGATGGGTAAGCGTTTTCCAGCAGGTCGGAAAGGCGCCCTTCCCGGGGGAAGGGCGGGTGGAGCGAGGGTCAGAGAGTGGCGTAGAGGGCCCCGGCGCTGTTGACCGGGCCGGTGCGGAGCCGGTCCGGCCAGTCGAGGGCGAGACCGAGGGAGGTGCTCAACCGGTCCTGGAAGGAGGCGAGCCGCCGCTCGCCCGCGCGGACCGCGCGGGGCGGCAGCCGGTGTTCCAGGCAGTAGGAGACCAGCGCGCCGACGGCCTCGCCGATGCTCCACTGGCCCGCGTGCCCCCCGAGCGCGGGTGCGCTGAGATGGGTGGCGCCGATGTTGCGTCCGGCCGGGAGCAGGTTCTCCACCCGGACCGGCAGCAGCGCACCGAGCGGCAGCTGGAACGGCAGGCACTCCAGGTCCAGCCCCGCGCCGCCACCGGTCCCGGGGCGCAGGGTGATCCGCGAGCGCAGGGTTCCCACGCTGTCCGCGAAGGTCTCCGCGCCCGGCGCCCCGGCCCGTGCCGCGGCGGTCAGATGGTGTTCCAGTACGGTGAACTCGGCACGGACGCGCCGGGACTCGCGGATGTGCGGGGCCTTGGCGAAACCGTCGTCCGTGCCCGTGACATCGGGCCGGAGCCGCAGCTCGGGGTAGCCCCGACCGCCGTCGTGCCGGGGCGCGTCCGTCTGCATCCAGTACAGGAACGACAGGGCCTGCTCGCGCGCCTCCCGCTCGGCCCGTGCCCGCACGCCGTCCTGGGCCCCGGCGAGCGGGAGCCCCGCGTAGGCGGTCTGCTCCCAGTCGACCAGGGTGATGTCGCTGTCGAACGTACCCGGCAGGTACCGGCTCCGGGCCAGCGCCCGCAGCTGGTGCCAGCGGTCGTTGGGCGGCGCGGCCCAGGGCGGGACGTCGTCCGGCTCGTGCAGGAACAGCGGGACGGAGCGGGCCGGGCCGCCGCCGGGCTCGGCGGTCTCCCAGGAGAAGCCGCCGGACCACCGGGCGTACCCGTCCGGCCGGTCGATGGTGTGGTCCTCGCCGGGACGGTGGTCCAGGGCGAAGACCCAGGAGACCGGCTGCTGGTCCAGCGGGTCGGCCGCGGCGGGCGCGTGCGGTTCGCCGGTCTCCTCGCGGGACTCGGCCCCGCTGACGTGCTCGACGCCCGCGAGGGCGAGCAGCTCGCCCAGGTCCGTCGCGTCGACGACGTAGCGGGCGCCGACCGTCAGCGGTTCGCGGTCCTGCGCCGCCAGGGTGACCGAGGCCACCCGGTCCCCGTCCGCCTGGGCCGCGACCGGGCGGTGGCCGAGCAGCAGGGTGATCCTGCCGGAGGCGAGGTGCGGGGCGAGGAGCTCCTGCACGACCGCGAGCGCGGCGCGCGGCTCGTGGCTGAGGTGGCCGGTGGTGCTGAGTCCCGGATCGAGCAGCGGATCGGCGAACGGCTCGGGGCACAAAGGGTAGTTGCGCCGGTAGAAGTCGCGTATCCGTTCGCGCAGGTCGCGGTAGCCGGGGGAGACGGGGTCCAGCTCGATGCGGTGGCCGTCGGCGAGCGGCACCGCCTGCGCGGTGAACAGTCCACCGGGCCAGTCGGTCGCCTCGGTGAGCACGACGCGGTGTCCGAAGCGGGCGGCGGTCAGCGCGGCGGCGAGACCGCCGAGACCGGCACCGACCACCAGGACGTCGGTCCCGAGTTCGCGGGTACGGGGGGTGGGGGCGGCGAACACAGGAGTCTCCTCCCTCAGGGCCGGCGGGCGGCGACGGTACGGAGCCGGACCGGTACGGACTCGCTCGTCCTGATCCGGACGGGAAGGACGATCTGCTCGGCACCGCGGTACGGGTCCTCGCCCGCCGCGCGCTCCGCGATCCGGGTGACCAGCTGCTCGACCGCGCGTCCGCCGATCTCCCTGGCGGGCAGCCGGGCGGCGAAGCTGGTCAGCGGCAGCAGGTCGTAGGGGCCGGCGTCGTCCATTCCGGCCAGCACGATCTCGTCGGGCACGGCGACGCCGAGCGCGGCCAGGTCGGCGGCGGCGGTGGCGACCGCGAAACCATGGGCGCACAGCAGAGCGGTCGGCGGCTCGGGCGAGCCGAGCAGACCGGTCAGCAGCCGCTTGCGCTCGTCCTCCGGCAACGCCGTGTACGAGCGCAGAGCGGTCAACTGGGGGAGCAGCGGCTGGTCGTGGGCGCGCAGCGCCTGCTTGTGCCCGGTCATCCGGTCGTGGACGCTGGTGCACCGCGTCTCGCCCCAGAGGGTCGCGATCCGCTCGTGGCCGTCGGCGAGCAGATGCTCGGTGAGCCGGTAGCCGACGTCGTAGTTGTCGGCGGTGACCGCGTCGATGGCGTGGTCCGGGAAGTACCGGTCGACCAGGACCATCGGGATGCGCAGACGCCTGATCTCGTCGAGCAGGTCGGCGCCCGGCGCCTCCTCGACGGGGTACAGGATGATGCCGTCGACCCGGTCCTCGACCGCCTGGCGCAGCGCCTGGTCCTGGCGGGCCAGCGAGGCGCCCTGGTCGGCGTGCCCGGTCTCGGACATGTGGACCGCGGAGTCCGAGAAGAACAGCCGCATCCCGCGGTCCGAACAGCCGGACTCGATCCCGCGCAGCACCTCCGACTGATACGGCCCCTGGCCGCTGATGACGCAGGCGATCACACCGGACCGGGGCGCGGCGGCGGCCTCCGCCGCCCGGCCGTCGGGGTCGGCGACGAACGTGCCCCGACCGCGCCGACGCACCAACAGACCTTCCGCGACCAGATCGTTGAGCGCCCGGACGGCGGTCGTCGAGCTGACGCCGAAGCGCTCGCGCAGCTGGTTCTGCGTGATGAACGGGGCACCGGCCTCGAACTCGTCGCGCGCCACCTCGGCCCGCAACTCGTCCTTGATGCGCTGGTACTTGGGCCCGGACGTACCCATCCAGCCACCACCCTCTCGACTTTGACGCGTCAATCGACGCCGATCTCAGTGTGGTGGTGGTTAACGCATTATTTCAAGGGGGTTGCAGCGGAAGGATCGGTAACTTAGTGCGTCAAGGCCGGGGTTGTGTTGCCTTGATGCGTCATGCCGGTGCTCCGGAGCACCTCGCGGGGCCGCCCGCCGCTCAGCCGGCCGTACGGGGCGGCGGCGCCGTACTGGCCCGCACCACCAGACGCGAGGGCACGGCGAGGGTGCGTGGCGAAGGCGTCGCGTCGCCGAGGGTCAGCAGCAGCGCCCGGCGGCCGATCTCCTCCAGCGGCAGCCGTACGGTGGTCAGCGCGGGGGTGACGTCGCAGGCCACCGGCAGATCGTCGAAGCCGACGACGGAGACGTCGGCGGGCACGCTCCTGCCGAGGTCGTCACGGAGCGCCGCGAGCGCGCCCAGCGCCATGGCGTCGTTGAGCGCGAACAGCGCGGTGATCCCCGGCGACCTGCGAAACAGCCGCACCGCCGCGGCCCGGCCGCCGTCCCGGGTGAAGTCGGCCTCGACGCGGTGGTGTTCCTGTACGACCACGCCCAGTTCGGCGGCGCGCTCCAGGAAGCCGTTCAGCCGGTCCTGCACGGAGACCAGCGCCAGCGGGCCGCAGATGACACCGATCTCGGTGTGGCCCAGCCCGGCGAGGTGCTCGGCGACGGCCCGGCCGCCCTCGCGGTTGCCCGGCACGATGGTGTCCACCGGAAGGTCCCGGTGCGCGACCGCGGTCACCCGGCCGCCCTGTGCGGCGAAGGCCTCCAGCTCCTGGGCGAGCGCGGGGCTCCTGTCGGTGAAGCCCGATCCGGCCAGGACCACGGCGCGGGCCCGCTGCGCCCGCAGCCGGGCGACGTACTCCGCCTGGAGCGCCGGCTCGTGGAAGGTCCCGGCCAGCATCACCAGGAGCTTGTGGTCGCGGGCGACCTCCATGACACCGGCCGCGATGGCGGAGTAGTAGGCGTCGTTCACATCGTGCACGACCAGGCCGACGATGGAGGTGGTGGACTGCACGAGCGCGCGGGCCGGTGCGTTGGACACGTAGCGGAGCCGGGCGGCCGCCTCCAGGACGCGCTCCTGGAGCTCCTGGGTGACGTTGCGGTCGCTGTCGCTGAGGACGCGCGACGCCGTGGCGAGAGAGACCCCGGCGTCCTGCGCGACCTGCTGGAGCGTCACGGCGGACGACGGGCGGGGGCGGGCGGAACGTCGATTGACCTGGCTCTGCATGGGGCTACGATAGCTGTACTGAAAGCGTTTTCCCATCGTGTGAGCCAGAGGAAACCCACCACCGGGACCGTCCTGCCGCCCACCGGGTCAGCCCGTGTGCCACCGGCCCGGTCCGGCCGACGGCATCGCGGTCGCACAGTGGTAGACAGCGTCGTCCCGGAAGGCGTACCGCCGCTCCGTCTCCGGATCGAGCCGGACGCCGAGCCCCGGGACCCGCGGAGCGAGCAGACAGCCGTCCTCCAGACGGAACGGCTCGACCAGCAGTTCCGACCGCAGCGGATACCGGGGCATCGGCCATTCGGCCAGCCGCCCGCCTCCGGCGAAGGCGGCGTGGTAGTTGGCCGCCTGGCACACGGCGCTGCCCCAGCAGTGCACGACCGCTTCCACGCCGTGCTCCGCCGCGCCCGCGAAGACCGCCAGCGTCTGGCGCAGCCCGCCGACGACCGTGGCGTCCGGCTGCACCAGGTCGTAACACCCCGAGGCCATGCGGTCCAGCAGCTCCCGTGCGGTGGTGACCGTCTCGCCGCCCGCCACCGGACAGCCCGCCGCCCTCCGCAGGCCGGGGTAAGCGGCGGTCCGGGCGGGCCCGAGCGGCTCCTCCAGAAAGCGCACCGGCCACCGGGTGCCGGTCCTGACCGCGTCCAGGAACGCCAGTGCGTCCGTCACCGACTGGCCGGGGTCCTCAAGGTTCTGCGCCATGTCGACGGCGATGCCGATGCCGTGCGCGGCCGCGTGCTCCAGCGTCCACACCGCCTTGTCCGCTTCATGGCCCCGCGCCCTGATCTTGAAGGTGTCGATGCCGAGGGCCGCCACGGCGGCGATCTCGGCGCTCATCGCCGAGGGGGTGGCCGAGTCGCCCCCGCTGGCGTAGAGCCGGATCCTGTCCGTGCGACGGCCGCCCAGCAACTCGTACGCGGGTACGCCCGCCCGCTTTCCGAGGGCGTCGACCAGGGCCGCCTCCACGGCGGAGACGACATGGCGGGCCGCCCCCTGAAGACTCCAGTAGCCCGTCACGAGCACCATGTCCCGGTACCGCCCCGCCAGGTCCCCGGCCGGTCGGCCGACCAGACAGGGGGCGATCAGCTCGACGGTCGAGACGAAGACCCGGGGCGCGAAGACGGCGAGATAGCCCTCGCCGAGCCCGGTCGTGCCGTCGTCCAGGGTGACCTCCACCAGGCCGGTCGTGCGCCACCCCGTCGGCAGCGCGAGGCGCACCTCCAGATTCTCCGGATCCGCGTAGGGGGCGCTGAGCAGCACCGGACGGATCGCCGCGATGCGCGCCCCGTCGCCGGTCCGTGCGCCGATGTGGTCGGGAGCGGGTTCGGACATGATGGTGTGTCCTCAGAATCCTCTGGACCACTGCACGGGGTTGCGCAGCGGTGAACCGGCTTGGAAACGGTGCCAGTTGTCGGTGAACAGGTCGACGACCCGGGTGGACTCGTCCGTCGATCCACCCGCGGTGTGCTGGGTGAGGACGACCCCGGGGCAGCTCCACAGGGGGTGCCCGGCGGGCAGCGGCTCCCGCGCGGTGACATCCAGCACCGCTCCGCCGAGACGCCCGGAGGCCAGCTCGCGGACCAGGGCCTCCTCGTCCACCAGTGATCCCCGTCCGGCGTTCACCAGGACGGCCCCCGGCCGCATCAGGGCCAGCCGTCGCGCATCGAGCAGTCCGCTCGTTTCGGGTGTGCCGGGCAACAGCCCCACCACCACGTCGAAGCAGGGCAGTCGCTCGTCGAGCTCGGCCGGGGTGCGGAGGTCGCCGGAGCCGCGTGCGAAGTACGAGACGGAGCAGCCGAACGGGCCGAGCAGCTCGGCGAACCGCCGGGCGATGGACCCCCGGCCCAGCACGAGGACCCGGGCCCCGGTCAGCAGCCGCAGCCGGGGCCGCACGGCGGACTTCGCCCATCGGCCCTCGGCGCGCAGCCCGGAGAGCCGGTCGATGCCGCGATGGAGCGCGAGAATGCCCGCCAGGCACGACTGCGCGACGGGATCGGCGAAGACATCACCCAGGTTGGTGACCGTGAGGCGGCGGCCGAGGGCGGCCCAGTCGAGACCGAGATAGCCGTCGATCCCGACCGAGGCGAGTTGCAGCCACCTCAGCCGGGGTGCGGTCGCCACCCAGGCCGCCCTGGGATTGCCGAGCGCCGTGCCGGCGGCGGCGAAGGCACGGGCGTCCGCCTCCGACGCGGTCCCCGGCTCGGCGAACCACACGGGCCCGGGGCCGAGTTCGCGCAGGCGGACGCGGTCGGCCTCGACGAGCGGCAGTTCCACGTACAGACCGGGGCCGCCGGTGTCCCGGTCCACCCCGTTCACCACGGGTGCCGCGCGAGGTGCTCGGCGATCCTGTCCCGGTCCCACTCCCCGTCCGCCACCGTGATCCGGTAGCGGCGGGCCAGGGTGGCGCCCGGGGCCAGCTCCAGCTCCTCGTGGAACGCGAAGGAGGGGGCGACGGCGGCGAAGGGCTCGGCGCGGACGAACCAGTGGGCCGGGTGGCCGCCGCCCGCTCCCGTGTGATCGTTCTCCGGGGCGTGCTGGAAGATCAGTGTGGCGTGGCCGTCGGTGCCGTCGTGTTCGCCGCCGTAGGCCAGCCAGGGTGCCTGCGTCCCCATCAGCTCCGGGCCCTCCCCGTCCGGGCCGATGATCCGGCCGCCGCGGAAGGCGCGCGGCCCGCGCCAGAAGAGGCCGGTGTAGCCGGCCGCCTCCCGGCCGTGGGTGGTCGGGCTGCCGAATCGCAGTGGTTCGGTGTGCCGGTTGGTGATCGCGCTGGACCAGGTCAGGGTCCAGCTGCCACCGGGGTCCGCGGCGGCGGCGCCGGAGCCGGCGTGCTCGACATCGTGCAGCTCGATCCGGCGCAGCTCGTCCGCCCAGTGCGTGCCGTCGTGGGGGCGCCAGCTCAGCCGCTCCGCGATGACCGCGCGCCCGGCGTCCGCCGTGACCTCGTCGAATCCCAGGTGCGCCATCGATCCGACCCGCTCGGGCAGCGGCACGTAGTCCTGGCCGTGCACATAGGTGTTGCCGCCCCACAGGTTCTGCCCGGAGAGGTGGGAGGCCGTCATCTGGAGGCCCTTGTGCCAGCGGTGATCGTTGGGGCGGTAGTTGGTGACAACGTTGTCGGTCAAGGTGCGCATGGGGTGGATATAGGGCTTGGGGGCCTCCCAGGCCGCTTCCGGACGGTAGACGTAGCTGATCAGATCGATGCCGCCGTGCTCTTCGGTGACCGTGATCCGGTCACCGTGGGCGTGGCTGAGGCGCAGTGGGCTGCTCATGTCCCGAGATCTCCTGGGTGCGGCTGGAAAGCGCTTACCGCAACCTAGGGCCTGCGTCGCTGGAACGTCAACAGGGCTGAGGACATCGACGGCCCCGGAGGAATGCCGGCTCCCGAAGGACATGAAGAACGCCGGTCCCGGCGGAGCGGCGGCGGTTCCCGAGGGACGCCGACAGCTCCTCAGGGGCATCGACCGCCCCTGAGGAGCACCGGGGACGACACGGCGGCCGACGGCTTGCCGCCCACTCATGGAAGAGCGACAAGACGTCGGCCGCCGGCCTGCGCGGGTGCTACTTGGGCGGCCGTATGCTTCCGCCGCCCATGCCGCCCATGCCGCCCTGCTGGTCGCACTGCTCCTGGAGCTTGCGGGCCTTCTCCTGGAGCCGCCGGCGCTGCTCAGGGTCGGTGGTGCGCTCGGCGGCCTCGGTCATGTGCCGGGCCTTCTCGCGCTGCTGCTGCGCACGGTCACCGGATTCACGTGCAACGCTCATCATCGCTCCTTGTGCGGTTGGGAAGAGCGGGCTCCCTCAGAGAACCAGCGCCGCCATGCCGCCGCATCTCGAATCGTCACTCAGCGTCACGGTCTGCAGGGAGCCGACGCGACGCTGGCATGATCGGGGCATGAACGAGAGCATCATCGCCGCGTGTGACGGGGCGTCCAAGGGCAACCCGGGACCTGCGGCCTGGGCATGGGTCGTGGCCGACGCGCAGGGGAGCCCCGAGCGCTGGGAGGCGGGACCGCTGGGCACCGCCACCAACAACGTCGCCGAACTCACCGCGCTGCGCGAGCTGTTGGACGCGACGGACCCCGCCGTGCCGATCGAGGTGCGGATGGACTCGCAGTACGCGATGAACGCGGTGACGAAGTGGCTGCCGGGGTGGAAGCGCAACGGCTGGAAGACCTCGGCCGGCAAGCCGGTGGCCAATCGTGAGCTCGTGTCCGGCATCGACGCCCGGCTGACCGGCCGGACCGTGCGCTTCACCTATGTTCCCGCCCACCAGGTCGACGGAGACCCGCTCAACGCCCTCGCCGACCAGGCCGCCGGCGAGGCCGCGGTGTCGCAGACCCCGGCCGGGACGGCACACGGCGCCACCCGGCTGCCGACACCCGATCCCGCCCGCGCCAGGGAGGGCGGCAGCGGCGGCGCGGCGTCGAAGAAGGCCCGTTCCACGTCCCGCCCCGCCCGCTCAGGCAGCACCATCCGGGCCAGGTTCGCCGGTCGCTGCCACTGCGGGAAGCCCTACGCGGCACAGGACATGATCGCCAAGAACCCCCACGGCTGGGGCCATCCGGAGTGCCGTACCGCATCCGCCTGAGCCGTCGCGCCGGCCGGAGCGGGCAAGCGGCCGCGCGACACCGGGGCGGCATGCCATGATGCGGCTTCGACGGCGTCCTCGCCCCGGTGGGCCGACGCCGTCGGCGACGACGGCACGCTGGGGGGCGGATGGGAAGCACGGGCACGGTCCTGCGGGAGCTGCGCGGCGCGCAGAAGCCGGCCAAGGGGGTGTCGCTGTATTCGCGGTACGTGAACCGTCCGGCCGGCCGGGTCCTCGCCGCGGCCGCGTACCGGCTCGGGATGACGCCCAACCAGGTCACCTCGGTCAGTGCGGCATTCACCTTCGCCGCCATCGCCTCGGTGGCGCTCGTCCGGCCGTCGTCCTGGCTCGCGGTCGCGGTGTACGCCGGTCTCGTCATCGGCTTCGCCCTCGACTCGGCCGACGGGCAACTGGCCCGGCTGACCGGCCGGGGCGGCCCGGACGGCGAGTGGCTGGACCACGTCGTGGACTGCGCCAAGATGATCCTCGTGCACACGGCGGTGCTGATCTCGTTCCACCGGTTCGGCCGGCTGCCCGGCGAGGGGTGGCTGCTCCTGCCGCTGGGCTTCCTCTTCACGGCGGTGCTGACCTTCTGCGCGGGCCTGCTGCGCGAGCAGCTGGGCAGGGCGGCCGCCCGCCCCGGTGCGGACTCCGGCACGGCCCCGGTCCCGCGGCTGCGGGCAGTCGCGCTGCTGCCCGCCGACTACGGAGTGTTCTGCGTGGTGTTCCTGCTCCTGGGCGCCCCCACCGCGTTCCGCTTCGGCTACGCGGCGCTCGCCACCGTGCACGCGCTGTTCCTGGTGGCGTTCCTCACCAAGTGGTTCAGGGAGCTCAGAGCGCTCCGGACTGCGGGGTGACCAGCACGTCCAGTGCCCGGCGCAGCTGGGTGCTGGACGTGTGCACGGTGTACGGGAAGTAGACGACCTCCACGCCGACCTCGGCGAAGTCGCGTTCCAGCCGTCTTCCCCGCTCCGTGTCCCGCCAGTCGTCCCCCTTGAAGAGCACGTCGAACCTCACCTGCTGCCAGGTCTCGACCTTGTCGGGCACCGTCTCGACGAACGCCGCGTCCACGTAGCGCACACTGCGCACGATCTCCAGGCGCTCCGTCAGCGGTATCACCGGCCGGTGCCCCTTGGCGAGCGCGGCCATCTCGTCCGAGACGACCCCGGCGACGAGGTAGTCGCACTGACTGCGGGCATGCCGCAGGATGTTGAGGTGCCCCACATGGAACAGGTCGTAGACCCCCGGCGCGTAGCCGACCCTGTGTACCATCCGTTCTCTCCCCCCACGGTGAACGTGATGCCGCGCTCCCCGGCGGCCGTCCGGACGTGCCCTCCGGTGCGTGGGGATTTCGGCATCGGTGTCGATGGTCCAACGACCTTACTGTGAAGACCACTTGCGCATCTCGTGAACGGATAAGCTCGCTTTTGGGGCTGTTCCCTGAGGGGAACACAGAGGGTTCCGGGGGAAGGCGAGCGCCCATGTCCGATGCCGAGTGCCAACGGCCGTTCGACGGCCGCACCCTGCTGGTCGTCTCGACGAACTACGCACCGGAGCTGACGGGCATCGGCCCGTACGCCGCGCAGCTCGCCGAGCACTGGGCCGCGGCCGGGGCCGACACCCATGTGCTGACCGGGATGCCGCACTACCCGTCCTGGCGGACCGACCCGGAGTACCGGGGAGTGTGGCGGGTCGTCGAGCGCCGGGCCGGGGTCACCCTGCACCGGCGAAGACACTATGTGCCGTCCCGTCAGACCGCCCTGCGCAGAGGGCTCTTCGAGACGACGGTACTCGTCCACGGCCTGCTGCCGCCGCCCGTCCCGCCCCGGCCGGACGCGGTGGTCTCCCAGATCCCCAGTCTCGCCGGCGGGGTCGTCGGCGCCCGGCTCGCCGCCCGCCACCGGGTCCCGTACGTCCCCGTCGTCCAGGACCTGATGGGCGCCGCCGCCGCGCAGAGCGGCATCCGGGGCGGGGGCGGGGCGGCCGCCGTCGCCTCGGCCGCCGAACGGTACGCGCTGCGCTCCGCGGCCCTCGTCGGCGTCATCCACGAGAGCTTCGTGCCCCGCGTCATCGGGTACGGGGTGGACCCGGCCCGCATCCGCACGGTGCCCAACTGGTCCCATGTGCAGGCCCCTTCCGCCGACCGGGCCCGCACCCGCGCGCGGCTGGGCTGGAGCGAGGGCACCCCCGTGGTCCTGCACTCCGGGAACATGGGGCTCAAACAGGGGCTGGAGGTGCTGGTCGACGCGGCCCGGCTCGCGCCCGGGATACGCGTGGTGCTCATGGGGGACGGAAACCAGCGCGAGGCCCTGCTGGAACGCGCCGCGGGCCTGCGCAACCTCGACATCCTGCCCCCGGCCGGGGCGGACGAGTTCACCGACGTCCTCGCCGCCGCCGACGTGCTCGCGGTGACACAGCGCGCCTCCGTCCTCGACATGAGCGTCCCCTCCAAGCTCACCTCCTACTTCGTCTCGGGCCGGCCCGTGGTGGCCTCGGTCGCCGAAGGGGGAGGCACCGCACAGGAGGTCCAGCGGTCCGGCGCCGGGCTCCTCGTCGCCCCGGAGGACCCCGCGGCCCTCCTGTCGGCCGTGCGCAAGCTCGTCGAGGCACCGGCCGGGGCGGACGCGCTCGGGGCCAACGGACCGCAGTACGTCGCACGTCACCTGAGCCGCGAGGCGGGCCTGGCCCGCTTCGACGCCCTGCTCACCGAGGTCCTCGCGGACGCACAAGGGAGACCACGTCGATGAACCAGCCGATCCGCACCCTGGAGGACCAGGACGAACCAGCGCTGCTGAGGGACCAGTTCCGTCAGCTCCTGCGCTACCGCGCCCTGCTCGTCTCCGGCGTGGTCGCCGGGCTCGTAGGCGGCGGCTGGCTCGCCCTGAGCGGCGAGGACAGCTACACCTCGACGGGCGAGGTCGTCGTACGCTCCGCCACCTCGGACCCCTTCGCCGCCGGGGCCTCCGCCGACAAGGGCATCAACATCGGCTCGGAACGGCAGACCGCCGTCAGCGACACCGTGGGCACCCTGGCCGTCACCACCCTGGCGGCGCGGGGAGACCGGGTCGGGCTCCGGCCGCTGCTGTCCGGACTCCAGGTCACCAACCCGCCGAACACCCTGGTCCTGCGCTTCGCCTACACCGGCCGCACCCCCGACCTGGCGCAGAAGCGGGCCAAGGCGCTGGCCGACGCCTATCTGGAGATACGCCAGCAGCGCACGGAGAACAGCATCGCCAACATGGTCCAGGGCTACCGCGCCCAGCTGACACCGCTCACCGAGCAGCGCGACCGGCTGGCCGAGCAGTCCGGGGGCGACGACGTGTCCAGCGCACGCGCCAACCTCGTGGTCGCGATCTCCGAACTCTCCCGCAAGATCTCCGAGTTGCGTGCGCTCGACACCACGCCCGGATATCTGACGAAGAAGCCCGTCGCGCCCGGCGAACCCACCGGCGCCGGGCTTCCCCTGCTGCTCGGGCTCGGTGGTGCCGTCGGCCTGGCGCTGGGGCTGCTGCTGTCCTGGGTGCGCCTGGTCTTCGACCCGGCCGTGCGCTCCACCCGGGAGCTGGTCCGCTCGCTCGGCGCGCCGCTCCTCGGCACCCTGCCCAGGGAGCGCGCGTCCGCCGGATCGCTGCTGGCCATCGGGCACAGCGGAAGCCGCCTCGCCGAGGAGTACCGCGCGGTGGCCTTCCGGCTCGCCTACGATCCCTCGTTCGCCCAGCGGCGCAGGCTCCTGGTCACCGCCCCGCGCGGGGACGGCTCCGCGGCGGCCGCCGCCGCGGCCAACCTGGCCGCGGCCTTCGCCGAGATGGGGCGCGACGTCATCCTCGTCGAGGCCGATCTGCGGACCCCCGCACTCGCCAGGGACCTCGGCCCGGCGGTCCAGGGCTCCCCGCCGCGCTGGGCCAACCGGGGCCGCCGGCCCTGGCCGTCCGACAGCCGGATGAACGTGGACGTACCCGGCTCCGGCGCCTTCACCCTGATAGCGGGCCGGCGCGCGGACAACGTGCCGCGCGCCCTGACCTCGGCGGCGGTCGGCCGGATCGCCGCCGAGGGCGACCGGCCCGACGCCGTCGTCATCGTGCTGGCTCCGCCCGTGCTGTCGTACGCGGACGCCGTCGCGCTGATCGACCGGGTGGAGGGCGTCGTGGTGGTCTGCGACCCGCGCGAGGTCCACCGCAGCGACCTGGAACGGATCCGGGAGATCATCGGTGCCGCGGGCGGCTCGGTGCTGGGCGCCCTGCTGCACCCCGGCCGCGGCCGCCACGAACGCCGGGCCCTCAAAAGGTCCGCCCGGCGCCATCAGAAGGGCGGGCGGCCCCGGGAGAGCGGGCCGGACAGCCGCCCCGAACACACCGGCGACCCCACCGAGACGCTGGGGCTGCGCCCCTTCGACTCCACCGCCGGACACAGATGAGAGCACGGACCGCGATCGTCTGCTCGGTCGCGGACCAAGGGGTGGCGGCACTCACCAACATCCTGGTGCTGGTGACGGCCGCCCGGCTCTCCACCGTGGCCGACTTCGCCCGCTTCTCGGCGGTCTACCTCGTCTTCACGGTGCTCCTGGGCGTCTTCGGCGCCTACGCGGGGCAGCCGCTCGTCCTGCGGCGGGGCGACGGCGACGAGGTGCGCGGCGCCTGCCGGTCGGCGGTCGTCTTCACCCTGCTCGCGGCGGCGGCACTCGGAGCCCTGTCGGCCACGGTCTGCCTGCTCCTGCCCGGGGCCACCGCACGGGCCCTGACGGCGCTGGGGCTCGTCCTGCCGGTCGTCCTGGGCCAGGACACCCTCCGATACGCCTTCTCCACCCTGCACCTGCCGCACCTCGCGCTGGCGGGCGACACACTCCGGCTGGTCTGTGTGCTGGGTGCGCTGGCGGCGCAGCCGCACGGCGTCCCGGCCGCCCGGCTCGTCCTCGTCTGGGGGCTGTCCACCCTGCCCGCCCTGCTGGTGTCGGCCGCCCTGCTGCACCGCAGGACGGCCGGAACGCCCCTGAGGCCGAAGGCCCTGCTGCGACGGGGCCATCTGGGGCGGCGCTTCGTGGTGGAGTTCGCGGTGGGCAACGCCACCGCCCAGCTCTCCGTGCTCGGACTCGGCACGTTCGGCAACCCGCTGGTGGTCGGCGCCCTGCGCGGCGCGACCACCCTCTTCGGACCGCTCAATGTGCTGTTCACCTCGGCCACCGGCTTCGGCCCGCCCCTGCTGGGCAGACTCGCCGACGAACGGCGCAGGGTACGGGCCGCCGCGACGCTCGCCGCCGTCCTCGCGGCCACCGCCGTCGTCTGGGCCACCGCACTGGCCCTGCTGCCCCGATCGGCCGGGCGCCGGCTGCTCGGCGACACCTGGCCCACGGCCGCCGCCCTGCTCCCGGCGACCGGCAGCCAGTACGCGGCGATGGCCGTCGGCACCTGCGGGCTGCTGGCCCTGCGGATGCTCGACCCGCGGACCACGCTCGCCATCCAGGTGGTCTTCTCGCTCACCGCGGTCGCCTTCCTCGCCGCCGGCTATGCGCTCGGCGGGGTGCCGGGGGCCGCCTGGGGCCTGTGCCTGGGGTCCGTGTGCAAGGCGGCGGCCACCTGGACCAGGGTGGCCCGGCTGGGCGCCGGGCGCGTGCCCGTCAGCGCGGGCGCCGCCCGTCCCGGGCCCGGAAGCTCATGACCAGCGACAGACAGAGTGCCGCGACGGCCGCCTTCCCGACCGACTGGAGGAGGGGGCCGCGCAACAGGATGAAGGTGTACCCGGCGATCAACGGCGCGGTGACCGCCAGCACGCTGCCGGGGCCCGGACCGTCCCGGGAGACGGCCCGCGCGTACCGCCGGTCGGTACGGGCGGCGCCGTACCCGATCAGCGCGAAGGCGCCCACCACGCCCGGCGCCCCGAAGTCGACCCAGACCTCGGTCCACAGCGGCGCCGAGAGGTTGGTCATGTTCATCCCCATCCACTGACCGACCCGCACCCCCGTGTCCTCCGGCTTGCCGCTCCACACCGACCGGGGCACGAAGAAGAGCGCGGAGCCCGCCAGTTGGCGACCGTAGGTGTGGCCGTGGGCGTCGACCCAGGTGATGGCGTTGGCGAACATCACCGTCTGGTCGTAGTCCTTGGTGGCCAGCGGCTCGAAGACCGACGAGGAATCCACCGGCCGGTACCCGGCGTCGTCGTAGCGGAAGCGGTCCGCGTACGGAAACAGCACCAGCGCCCCGACCACCCCCGTGGCCAGCACCGTGCGGTACATCGCCGAGCTGCTCGGGAACGCCGTGAACAGCAGCGAGACCAGCACCGTCAGGAACCAGTAACGGGCATTGGAGAGCGGGTTGTTGACGATCGCGTTGAGCGCGACCAGGCCCGTCCAGACCAGCACCGTCGACGGGGAGCGCCGGGCCAGGCGCGAGGTCACCAGCCGACGGGTGTGGAAGAGCAGCGCGATCAGCGCGGGGACCGTGCCGAAGCCCTTCAGGAAGGCCGGTCCCACGTTGGACTGCCCCGAGGCCACCCCGCTCGCCGCGACCGAGGCGCTGATCTCCTGACGGCTGGAGAAGAAGACCGCGGGCCCGCCGAGCTTGATGACGTAGTAGCCGCTCGCCGCGAAGGCCAGCAGCACCAGCACCCCGAGCCGCCCGCGGTGTGCGACGGCCGGACCGCTCCCGGCGCGCGCGGCGGTCCTGCGCCGCAGCGGCCGCCGCGAGGCCAGCAGGGCCCCCAGGTCGAACGCGACACAGCCCGCCAGGACCAGCGCGACGGCCGTCACCAGATCCGACCGCGGCCCGACCACCGGCGTGGGCGTCTGTCCGATGACGGCCTGGGCGAACGGCGCCACCCCCATCGCGATGTACACGAACATCCAGAAGACGCCCTGGAGCAGACGCCGCCGGGTGGAGAGGATCATGGTCGCGAGCCGGGCCCCCGCATAACAGGTCAGCACGAGCTGGAGCCAGTACGCGGTGTCCCGGACCCCCGCGCCCGGCTGCGCGGCCACCACCGCGGGAAGGAAGCAGACCAGGGCGAGGATCAGTGGAACGGCCAGGGCCCGCGAGAGCATCGCCCACGACATGGGCTTCGCCGGCGCGTGGACGGGGTCTCGCGGGCCGTGCTCCGGTACGGGCGCGGACGGTGCCGCCTCGTGCACGGACGTCATGTGCTCCCCGTCTCCGTGGGCCTGTGAACACTCTAACGAATCAACCCACTTGAGGTGTTCGGGCTGACTAGTCTGGGACGGGCTGCCGAGGTCGGGGGGAACCTGGTGAAGATCCTGCACATCGTCACACTGCACACCCCGGACCACGCGTTCGGCGGACCGACCAGGGTGGCGCTCAACCTGTCGAAGGCCCAGCGGGCCGCGGGCGACGACGCGCGGA
Organism: Streptomyces sp. NPDC057697; assembly: GCF_042799335.1. Classification (NCBI taxonomy): domain Bacteria; kingdom Bacillati; phylum Actinomycetota; class Actinomycetes; order Kitasatosporales; family Streptomycetaceae; genus Streptomyces; species Streptomyces sp. NPDC057697. The sequence continues at coordinate 146,836 of NZ_JBHVJA010000004.1, forward strand.
TCATGGCGCTCGGCGACGGCTTCGAAGGCCCCCTCCCGCCCCGGATCGAGGGGGTACCGGCCCGTCTCTTCCAGGCCCGCCACCTGCTCCCCGCCTTCGAGGTCAGCGGCATCACCTCCGGCGCGCTCCTGCTCGCCGCACACCGCATGATGCGCGGCGCCGACCTCGTCCACGTCCATCTGATGCGCGACCTGGTGACCCTGCCCGCCGCGCTGCTCGCCCTGGCCAACGGCACGCCGCTGGTCCTCCAGACCCACGGGATGGTGGACCCCACCGAGAACCGCGTCGCCCGTCTCACCGACCTGCTGGGCGTGCGCAGGGTGCTGCGCGGCGCCGACGCCGTACTGCATCTCACGGAGACGGAACGCCGCGATGTGAACGCCGTGGCCGCCCCGGTGCCGCTGACCCGCACCGTACGGCTGGTCAACGGTGTGCGCCCGCAGGAGATCAAGCGGGCCAGGGAGCCGGGGCGGCCGCCCACGGTCCTCTTCCTCGCCCGGATCCAGGAACGCAAGCGCCCGGAGGACTTCGTCGCCGCGATGCCCACGGTCCTGGCCGAGCACCCGGACGCCCGCTTCGTGCTGGCCGGTCCCGACACCGGGGCGCTGCCCGCCACCCTCCGGCTCGCCCGTGAACTCGGCGTGGCCGACTCGCTCGATCACGTGGGGCCGCTCGGCCACGAAGAGGTCCTGGCGGCGGGGCGGCGGGCCGATGTGTACGTACTGCCGTCGATCGAGGAGCCCCTCGGCGTGTCAGTCCTCGAAGCGATGTCGGTCGGCACCCCCGTGGTCATCACCCGCACCTGCGGGCTCGCCCCCGATGTGGCCCGCGCGGGCGCGGGCCGGGTGATCGACAGCCGGGTCGGCGAGGACGGGAAGAACGCGCTCAAGGTCGCCGCCGCCGTGCTGGAGCTCCTCGAACCCGAGGCCAACGCCCGTGCGGGCAGGGCGGCGTGGGCCCTGGTCGACGCGGACTTCACCATCGACGCCGTGACCGCGACGCTCCGGCGGACCTACGAGGACGTGGTCCGCCGGAGCCGTCGCCGGGTCAGGCGGAGCGCGCCTCACGGGACTTGAGGGCGATCTGCCAGCGGTAGAAGCTCATTGCCAGCGCGAAGTCGAACCCCGCCCGGCCGTCGAGGAATCCCCGCCGGTACACATACATGTAGGCGAACGACACCAGGGGTTTGAACGGCGCCTTGTGGAACAGCTGCCCCTGGCGCGACTTTACCCTCCGCACCTGCTCCTTGACCTCGGGATGCTGCTCCAGCCAGGCCTCCCAGTCCGAGTAGCGGTTGTGCCGCTCGAACCAGGCGGTGACCGGGTCGAGGTCCTGGTGCTCGATCGGACCGCGCAGTGACCCGACCGACGCGGCGACCGGCTGGTAGTGGCCCTCGACCTCGCCGATGCCCGGCGCGTCGAGATCCCCCACCTCCGGGTACCTGCAGCGGGTGCGGTCGGTCAGCGACCGCTTGCGGATGGTGTAGCCGTGGCGCAGCCGCCGCCCGGAGAACCAGTAGCCGAGCGGGATGTCGTACGCCGCGGCCTTCGGCGCGTCCGGGTCGGCGAAGAGCCGCCGCAGTTCGGCCAGCAGCCCGGGACCGATCCGTTCGTCCCCGTCCAGCAGCAGGATCCAGTCCAGGTCCGTGCGGACATGGTCCAGGCACCACTGCTTCTTGCGCGGATGACCGCCGTCCCAGGTGTACGTGATCACCTCGGCCCCGCACTCCTCGGCGATCTTCACCGTGTCGTCCGTGCTGTGCGAGTCGACGACCACGACCGCCTCGAAATGGCCGAGCACCGACTTCACCGCCTCGGCGATGTTGAGCCCCTCGTTCTTCGTGGGGATCACCACGGCTATCGGCAGCTTGCTCATCAGAGGTCTCCTTCGGGCAGCCAGGCGTAGCAGCCTGTGGAAGTGAAGGCACGGGCCCGCGGCGGGACGGTGATCACGGTCCGCTTCCCGTCGGAGGAGGAGCCGGAGACCGAGGGCCTGCCGTCCGCCCCGGTGATCTGCCAGGAGCAGTTCCCGGTGGGGGAGACGTCGTGGTAGCGGCCCGGACGGAGCCGCTCGCCCTGGTGCGTGCCGTCCGCGTACCCCCGGGCGGCCTCCCGCAGCAGGTCGCCGTAGCGGGGGCAGAGATGTGTGATCACCGGTTCCGCGTCGGCGATCTCACCGGTCACGATCGCGCCGACCGCCACCTCCCGGTCGGCCTTCACCAGGAACCGCAGCCGGTCGCAGGTCTCCTGACCGGTCTGGAGCACGGCCGCCGGATCCATGCCCCGGTCCACCCGGCCCACCAGATACTCCTTCTGCTTCCGGGTGAACGAGCCCGTCGCCGGGGTGAGCCGGTCGGAAGGGAGTTTCGGCGGCTCGCCGGTGCGGGAGGCAGGAGGATCGCCGGGTGCGGTGGTGCCGGGGCCGGCCGACGGAGCGGCGAGCGGGGTCCGCACTGCGGACGGCCCGGCGCCGCTCTCCTCCTGACGGCTGTCCGGGGAGGAGCCGCAGGCGGCCAGCGCCGCCGTCAGCGCGACGACGGCGGCGGCGGCCCGGAACGGGAATCTCATCCAGCCGTCCTCAGCGCGTAGTGGGCACTGACCTGCGTGCTGCTCAGCGCGGTCGGGTAGACGGCGGTCTCGTCGATCTGCCCCGCGAAGAAGTCGCTCGTCGGCCTGTCCGGCCAGCCCTTCAGGTTGTCCCCGCCCACGCGCCAGTACCCGTCGTACTTCTCGTTGCCGGTGTACAGGGTGGTCGAGGCGCGGAGCGCCCCGTCGACGTAGAGCGCCATGCCGCCGGAGCCCTGGGTGGCCACGACATGGTGCCAGGCGCCGTTGTTGTAGGCGGCCGGTGTGGTGATGGTCCGCAGGCTGCCGCTCTTCACTCCGAAGACCAGCCGCCCGTCGTCACGCATGTACACATGCTTGTCGTACTGGACGCTGTTCTGCATGGTCAGACTGCCGAAGCCGATGATCTTCCCTCCCTTGGCGGACGTCGTCCTGAACCAGGTCTCCACCGAGAACTTGGCCGGCTGCGGATGGCGCTTGTTGCTGTAGACGTACTGGTTCGAGCCGTTGAACCCGATCGCGGTCGAGGGGCCCGCCACGGCGGCCGGGGTCAGCTGCCGGGTGGGGGAGTTGCGGGTGAAGCCGTTGTTGCGCCCGCTGCCGGTGTCTCCGGCGAAGGTCGCGGTGTCGTCGTAGCGCCAGTAGAGCGACGCGCCGTCCGCGAGGACCTTGGCGGGGTACTTCGCGGCCGCGGACGCCACGGTCGCCGAGACGGCCGGGGACTTGGCGCTGGTGTTGGTGCCGTCGCTCGCGCTGATCCGGTACGAGTGCGTCTCGCCCGGGGCGACGTCGGTGTCGGTCCACCTCAGCTGCGGCCGGTCCCAGAACACCGAGCGCCCCGTCGTGGTGAACACCGGGGTGCTCGCGCCGTCCCGGTAGATCCGGTAGGTGAGGTCACCGTCGTCGGTGTCGAAGCTCGCCTGCCAGTTCACCTCCACCTTGCCCGCGGCGACGGTGGACACGCTGACGTTGGGCACCCAGGGCGCCCCGGTGTCGGGCCCGTCGGCGAACCGGGTCAGACCCTGCTGGGCGGCGCCGTTGACGGTGGTGAACTCCCCGCCGACCCAGAGGTAGTGGTGGCCGCCCTTGTCGGTCTGGGCCATGACCCGGGGCCCGACCGGCTCCCCGATCCCGTCGTTGGTGTCCGGGAACCAGGGGAGCAGCTTGGGATCGTCCACGGACTGGGCCAGCAGATGCTTGCGCGGCTGGTCGGGGAACTCCCCCATGGAGGAGCAGTCGTGGGCGTGACTTCCGCTGTACAGCACGCCGTTGTGCACCAGCACGGCCTGGGTGGCGCCCAGACAGGTGTCCCGCCAGCGCTGCTCGAAGTTGCTCAGGTTCAGCGCGATCCGGCCGTCGAAGACACCCCCTCCGGTGCCCTCGTTGGCGGTGTAGAACCCGGTGGCGTCCGTGGTCAGGTCCTGCACCGTGGAGGTGTCGGGGATGAACCCGGCCGGATAGCTCTTGGCCACCGCCCCGGTCGTGGCGTCCACGACCGCCAGCGCGTGCGAGGTGGTGCCGTTGACGGTGAAGAAGTCACCGCCGATCAGCACGTGTCTGCCGTCGGGCGTCAGCTCGACGGCCCGGCCCACCTCGTCCGTATTGGCCTTCCACGGCTTGAGCACGGCCCCCGTGGTGACCGCGGCGAACTTGTTCCTGGTCTGCCCGGCGACCGAGTTGAAGTCACCGCCGAGGTACACGGTGTCGGCGGTGACGGCGAGCGCCCGCACCGTCGCGGTGACGGAGACCTTGAAGTCCTGGCGCGGAGTGCAGGTGGCCGTGTCGATCGCGGCGAAGTTGCTCACTCCCACCCCGCTCACCGAGCCGAACTGCCCGCCGACGTACAGGGTCTTCTGGTCCGGCGAGAGGGCCAGGGCCCGTACGGTCGCCGTGCCGGAGGAGACGGTGAACGAGAGGCTGCAACCGGTCGGCTCGCCCGTCGCGGCGTCGAAGGCGGCGAAGTTGACCGCCGCCCGCTCCGAGGTGCCGGCCGCCGCGCCCGGCGGCCGGACGGTGGAGAAGGTGCCTCCGGCGTAGACCACTCCGGCGTCCGATGCGGCCATCGCCCAGACGATGCCGTTGGTCTGCCAGGTGGTGAGGTCGTCCGCGGTGAGGGAGACCGGCGGGGTGAGGGCCGTGGCCGGGGTGCCCCCGGACGCGGCGGCGGTCAGGGCTCCGGCGAGCAGGCAGAGCGCGCCGACGGCGGCACGCAGCCGGCCGCGTCCGGGGCGTCCGCGCCCCGTGGTTCCGTTCATCATTCAGCTCCGAGGGTGAGAACGGGCTGCGGCCGACCGGCCGCGGCGCCCGGCTCCACCGGATGTGCGGTGGAGTGGGTTGTCGTCGTGGTGCCGGGAGGCGTCATCGGTCCACCCGCACGGCCGATCCGGCGAGTTGGTCGGACAGCTGGCGGATGTCCGCCTCGACCATGATCCTGGCGAGCTCCCGCGACCGTACGACGGGTTTCCAGCCGAGCAGTTCCTCGGCCTTGCCCGCGTCCCCGATCAAGGCGTCCACCTCGCTGGGGCGTTCGTACTTGGTGTCGTGGCGGACGTACTCGCGCCAGTCCAGGCCCGCGTGCGCGAAGGCGTACTCCAGGAACTGCCGTACGCTGACGCCCTCTCCGGTGGCCACCACGTAGTCGTCCGGTTCGTCGCACTGGAGCATCCGCCACATCGCCTCGACATACTCGGGGGCGTACCCCCAGTCGCGTACGGCGTCCAGGTTGCCCAGGTGGAGACTGGTCTGCAGACCCGCCTTGATCCTGGCCACCCCACGCGTGATCTTCCGGGTCACGAAGGTCTCGCCGCGGCGCGGGGACTCGTGGTTGAAGAGGATCCCGTTCACCGCGAACATGCCGTACGCCTCACGGTAGTTGACGGTGGACCAGTACGAGTAGACCTTGGCGACGCTGTACGGGCTCCGCGGGTGGAACGGGGTCCTCTCGTTCTGCGGCGGCGGGGTGGCGCCGAACATCTCGGACGACGACGCCTGGTAGACGCGGGTGTCGATGCCGCTCGCGCGGACCGCCTCCAGCAGCCGGACGGTGCCGAGGCCGGTGATGTCACCCGTGTACAGCGGGGCGTCGAACGAGACACGGACGTGCGACTGCGCGCCGAGGTTGTAGACCTCGTCCGGACGGATGTCGCGCAGCAGATTCACCAGCGCGACACCGTCGGCGAGGTCCGCGTGGTGCAGCAGGAACGTACGCCGCTCCTCCTCCGGTCCCTGGTAGATGTGGTCTATGCGCTCGGTGTTGAAGCTCGACGAACGGCGTATCAGCCCATGGACCGTGTACCCCTTGTCGAGCAGCAGCTCGGACAGGTACGAACCGTCCTGTCCGGTCACGCCGGTGATGAGCGCGGTCTTCGCCACGACTCCCCCTTCTTAGGCTGTGGTTCCGCACCGAATACTTCCCGCCGGATGACGCGGACCGGGCGATCTGCGGCAAGACGTCACCGCGTGGTGCGGGTGCTGGCAGAATCCGGCCCATGACGACTGATCGCCCCGGCCCGTCCCAGGAATCCGTCCGCCCCCTCCTCCGGCCCGGAGCCCGCGTCTTCGTCGCGGGCCACCGTGGCCTGGTCGGTTCCGCACTGGTGCGCCGCCTCGCCGCGGAGGGGCACGAGGTGATCACCCGCGAGCGCGAACGGCTCGATCTGCGCGACGCCGTGCGGACCGGGGCCTTCCTCCGTGAGGTCCGACCGGACGCCGTGGTGCTGGCCGCCGCCCGGGTGGGCGGGATCATGGCCAACACCACGTATCCGGTGCAGTTCCTGGAGGACAATCTGCGCATCCAGCTGAGTGTGGTCGCCGGGGCGCACGCGGCCGGGGTCGAACGGCTGCTCTTCCTCGGCTCGTCCTGCATCTACCCCCGGCTCGCCCCCCAGCCGATCCCCGAAAGCGCCCTGCTCACCGGCCCGTTGGAGCCGACCAACGAGGCGTACGCACTGGCCAAGATCGCCGGAATCGTGCAGACCCGGTCCTACCGGCGGCAGTACGGCGCCTCGTACATCAGCGCCATGCCCACCAACCTCTACGGTCCGGGCGACAACTTCGACCCGGAGACCTCGCACGTCCTGCCCGCGCTGATCCGCCGCTTCCACGAGGCGCACCGCGACGGCGCGCCCTCGGTCACGCTCTGGGGCTCGGGGAACCCGCGCCGGGAGTTCCTCCACGTGGACGATCTGGCGGCCGCGTGCCTGCTGCTGCTGGAACGGTACGACGGCGAGGACCCCGTCAACATCGGCTGCGGCGCCGATCTGACGATCCGTGAACTCGCCGCGATCGTGCAGGAGGTGACGGGATTTCAGGGGAGCGTCGCATGGGACACGGACAAGCCCGACGGCACCCCGCGCAAGCTGCTCGACGTCTCCCGGCTCACCGCTCTCGGCTTCGCCCCGCGGATCCCGCTGCGCGAGGGGATCGCCCGGACCTACGCGTGGTGGCGGGAGCGGCGGACGGCACAGGTCTGAGCGGGACCGGCGGACAGGCGCGCCTCGCATCGGCGGCCGCCGCTCTCAGTACGCCCCGCGGCCGTCGGTGACGGCGCGCAGCGTACGGGCCATGAGTCCCACGTCCGTGACCACCGACCAGTTGTCGACGTACCACAGATCGAGCGAGACGGTCTCCTGCCAGGACAGGTCCGAGCGGCCGCTGACCTGCCACAGACCGGTCAGTCCCGGTTTCACCGAGAGGCGCCGGAGCTCGCGTTCGTCGTAGCGGGACACCTCCTCCGGCAGCGGGGGGCGCGGGCCGACCAGTGACATCTCGCCGCGGACCACATTGAGCAGCTGCGGAAGCTCGTCGAGGGAGGTCCGGCGCAGCAGACGGCCGATTCCGGTCACGCGGGGGTCGCGGCGCATCTTGAACATCGGGCCGTCGATCTCGTTCGCGGCGACGAGGCGCTGCTTGTGGCTCTCCGCGTCGGCGACCATGGTGCGGAACTTCCACATCGTGAATGGCCGATTGTGCTGCCCCTGGCGGACCTGGCGGTGGAACACCGGACCGGTGGATCCGAGCCGTACCGCGGTGCCGATCAGGATCAGCAGGGGCGCCAGAGTCAGCAGGCCGAGGGTGGCGCCGACGCGGTCCACGACGGCCTTGAGGGCCGGTTGCGGGCCCCGGCGCAGAGGTGGCGCGATGTGGAGGAGGGTGAGCCCGGCCGCGGCGGTGGGGCGCACCCGCTCGGCCGCGACGCCGGAGAGGTCCGACAGCACGGAGAGCGGGAGCCCGTTGTCGTGGAGCCCCCAGGAGAGCCTGCACAGCCGCTCTCCGGAGAGCCGCGGCCCGGGTACGACCAGGGCCAGGTCCGCGTCCTGGGCGAAGGCGCCGCCGAGAACGGTCGACACGTCGTCGTGGGCCGGTGCCGGTGCGAGCCGGCCGGGCACCGGCACCGCGCACTCCAGCGGCGTGGATCCCACCGGGACCGCGGCCACCACCGCGTACGGATGGTCCGTCCGGGAGCCGAGCACCCGGACGGCGCGGTCCACTCCCGGAGCCTCGCCGACCACCAGCACCCGGCGGACGGCCCGCCGTCGGCGCCCCGGCCAGGGCAGCCGCCGCAGCGCCTGCGCCGCGATGCCCGCGGGCAGGGCCGGTAACAGGGCCACGACCGCCCTCGCGGGATCGGCCGGAACTCCGGTGGCGGTGTGCAGCACGGCGAGCGCGCCGATGAGCAGCAGCCAGTCGCCGACGGTGCGCAGCGCTCCGGAGGGTCCGCCGGGGGGCCGGTCGGCGTACCGGCCGCGCACGGCCCGCAGCGCGGCCCACGCCAGCGCGGCCACGGCCACCGCCGCAGCGGCCCGGGACGGGCCGTCGGGGCGCAGCACGAGCCAGGCGGGTATCGCGAGGCCGAGGAGCTCGGCACCGACGAGGCCGGGTATCAACCGGGCCGTTCTTCGGCGCGCGGCGGCCGGTGCGGAGCGCTCGCGCGGGGCGGCCGGTGCCGTCCACCACGCGTCGAGTTCGTTGCTGCCGGGCCGGTTCGTCGTGGACCGGGGTCGTGGTGCCCCCGCCAGTCCCACGCGTGTCGACCTGTCCGAATCAGGTAGCTCGACATGCCCCATGAACCCCCCAGTCACAGTCGCATCGTCACAAACAGGGCGCATCCGCCGATCTCATGCACTGACGGATGCGCCCTCGCTCGGTGCACGATATCCACACACGTGCCATTTCGCTGGAGTTCTGGTGAAGTTCAGACATGCCCGGTGGCTGGGATCCTGCCCCGCTCCGCGTCCGAACTCTCTTGCCGTGACCGAGATTTGACATGGGGAGTGCACCTGAACCGGGTTGTGTGCGGACATGTGCGCCGATCGCGGCGCGGGCCGTCCACCAGGTTCGTCCGCGACGACACGGCGCCGGGAGACCTTCCCCGGCCACAAACGAGCGGGCGGCCGTGGAGTGACGTCCGTTGGCCGGATCGTTTCGCCTCGGCCTCCGCCGACGGCGGCCCCGGCAGGGCCGCGTGCCGCTCAGGTGCTGTCGAGTCCGTCCTCGGGCGGGGAGGGCCATGTCGTCGCCGCCCGGCCCGGCGCCAGATGATCCACCACCTCGGCCAACTCCTCGCAGGCGCGTTCGATCCTGCGCCGGATGTTGCTCTGCTCGGTCACGACCGCCGCGAGCAGCAGCGCGGTCAGGGCCACGCAGCCGTTGAGCACGGAGAGGTGGACCATCACATGGAGGGTCTCCTGGCCGCGGAACGGGCCCACCCCCTGCGTTCCCGCGATCGCGGCCAGGACCGACACCAGAAGGGCGCAGGGCGCGCTTCCCGCCAGCTGGAAACGCAGAGCCGCCCAGATGAGCAGCGGGAACACCAGATAGATCATGGCCATCGAGCTGCGGGTGGCCACCAGCGCGACCACGACGGAGACGACCAGCAGGGCGCTCGCCTCCATCCACCGGTCGGTGGCCCGCGGCATCCGCAGCCTGCGCAGCACCAGCAGCAGCGGGGTGACCACGAGCACGCCCATCGCGTCCCCGGACCACCAGGCCGCCCAGACCGGCCAGAACGCGCTCGCCGGCAGTTTGCCGTCCAGCAGCAGCATGCCGGTGCCCACGGTCGCGCTGATGGTCATCCCGGCCAGCGCGCCGAGGAAGACCAGCACGACCCCGTCGCGCAGCCGGTCCAGCTCCCTGCGGAATCCGGCCTTGCGCAGTATGAGGTAGGAGCAGACGGGGGCCGCGGTGTTGCCCGCCACGACGACGAAGGTGGAGGGCGTGACCGAGCCGCTGAGCGTGGCGACGACGAGCAAGGAGCCCAGCGCGATGCCGGGCCAGGCGCCGAGGCCCAGACAGATCAGGGCGCCCAGCGCGATGCCCGTCGGCGGCCAGAGCGGTGTGACGACCGCGCCGTGGACGGACACCTCCCGGATGAGGCCGAGCCCTCCCGCCGCGTAGTAGGCAGCGGCGACGGCCAGGACGCGCAGTACGGCCACGGCCGTACGTCTGGTTCTCTCGCTGCGGATCACGCATCTCATCAGACACCGCCCGGACGGGTGGCGGCCGTGTGACACGCCTGCGGCCCGTTCCGCGGTCCGGCTACCCGCCCCGGCCGGGGGCCGCGCCGTGACGCACCACCAGGACGGCGGCGTCGTCCTGGTGCCCGGTCTGTTCCGCCGCCCGCAGCACCGTGTCGGCCAGCTCCCCGGCGTCGGCGCCGACCCGTGCGAGCACCAGCCGGGTCACCACGTCCAGACCCCGGTCGATCGGGAACGAGGGGCCCTCGACCACCCCGTCCGTGACCAGGACGAACGCCCCCGGGTCCGTCAGCCGCCGCCGGGTGACCGGATACCGCTCGCCCGCCTGGATCCCCAGTGGCAGCCCGCCCTCGTCGCTGGTCACCCCGCAACGGCCGTCGGCCGTGGCCCACACCGCCGCGACATGCCCGGCACGGGCGCTGTGCAGCTCCCGCGAATCCGGGTCGAGGCGGACGAACGTGCAGGTCGCGAAGAGACCGGAGTCCACCGATACCAGCAGGTCGTTGGTACGGGCCACGACCTCGCCGGGGTCCGTGGCGGTGGCGGCTATCGCCCGCATCGCGATGCGTACCTGGCCCATGAACGCGGCGGCCTCGACATCGTGGCCCTGCACGTCGCCGATGGCGAAGGCCAGCGCGCCGTCCGGCAGCACGAAGCCGTCGTACCAGTCGCCGCCGATGTCGAGACCGCTGCGCGCCGGGGTGTACCGGGCGGCGGTCTGGAGCCCCGGGCGGGCGGGCAGTGCCGCCGGGAGCATCTCGCGCTGGAGCACCTCGGCCAGCTCCACCCGCGCCTGGTGGAGCTCCACCTCGCGGCGCGCCCGGGAGGTGAGCTGCTGGAGCGTGGTGAGCAGCTCCTCGGCGCTCGCCGAACGGGGTGGCCGACGCCGGTTCATGGGCCGCTCCGCACTGCGTTCGTCCGCGCGGCGCGACCCAGGGCCTGCCGCGGCGCCGGTCGGGGTACCGGCGGACCGGATCCCCGGGCGACGGCCGGCCGTCGCCCGCCTTCGGTGGAATTCGACACCCCGCATCCTATTTCGGCGGTGTGATCCGCGCAGGACGAGCCGGAACGGGCGAACCCGCCCGGACGGGGGGATGCTGGTGGCAGGACCGCGTCGAGGCGGCGCGACGCGACCGCGCGCGGTCGCAGGAGGTGCGCGATGACCCGCACGCTGGAGTGGGAACTCCGCCTCGGCCTGACCGAGGACGACGGGACGACCAGGGCGGAGGCGGTGCTGGACACCGGCACCGCGCGGCTCACCGGCCACGGCGTCGCCCGTTGCAGCCCGCAGGACGTGGACGTACCCGTCATCGGTGACGAACTCGCGGCGAGCCGGGCCATGAAGGATGTCGCCGCCCAGCTGATGAAGGCCGCCGACCAGGAGCTGGAAACCGTGGGCGCCGGACCCGCGAGCGGCCCCGTGGCCCCGCCCTACGCATGGTCGGACACCACGGCCTGACCCCGGGAACGCGATCGACGCGCCGCGGCCGCCCACAGGTGCGCGACGCGGCCGTGCCACGCACCCGCGGGCGCGGTCGGCAGGCCGTCACGGACGTACGGGCGAAGGAGACGAGCCCATGATTCCCGCCGCATTCGACCATGCACGGACCGACCCCGTACGGACCGACCCCGTACGGACCGACCACGCCCGGACCGGCCACGCCTGGACCGCCCCCGCGCACCGGCACCCGCACTCGGCACGCACCGTCGTCGCCGCAGTGCCCGACCGCGGCCGCACCCGGCCCGGCGGGTCGCCGCGCGCCTTCCTCGACCGCCGGGAGCCGTGCCGCCGCGTTCGGGGAGCGGTGGGCGCCGTCCTCTCCGACGGCCGGGAACGCACGTACCCCGCCGACCGGACGCACCGCCTGAACCGCGCCCGCCCCTGCCCCCGCGGGGCGCGCCCCGGTCCTCCACCGCAGGCAACGGCCGCGCTGCCGCACGCGGCCGCCTGCGCCGGGGGCCGCGGCCCCGCGTCCCCGGAGCAGCCGGCCGCCGTGGCGCGGGGGGCGGCGTCCGATGCGTGAGATCCTGCCGGTGCTCGGCCGCTGGTACGCCCAGGGGCAGCCGTTCGGGCTCGCCACCGTCGTCGCGGTCAGCCGCAGCGCGCCGCGCGGCCCCGGCGCGGCGATGGCCGTGGGGCCGGACGACGAGGTGGTGGGCAGTGTCTCCGGCGGCTGCGTCGAGGGCGCGGTCCTCGAACTGGCCAAGGAGGTCGTCCGGACCGGCCGGGCCTGCCTGGAGACCTTCGGATACAGCGACGAGGACGCCTTCGCCGTCGGACTCACCTGCGGCGGCGAGATCACCCTCCTGGTGCGCCCGGTCACGGCGGCGGCCGACCCCGCCTTCGGAGACGCCGCCGCCGCGGTCGCCGGGCACCGACCGGTGGTGGTCGCCACCGTGACCGAGGGGCCCGCGCCGCGCGGCGCCGCCCTCGTGGTCCGGCCGGACCATGTCGCGGGATCACTGGGCGCGAGCGGGCTCGACGCCGCCGTGACCGCCGACGCGCGCGGTGAACTCGCCCAAGGTGCAACGGGGTTGCGGCACTACGGCCCCAACGGCGAACGGCGCGAGGACGACGTCGCCGTGTTCCTCCAGTCGTTCGCCCCGCCGCCCCGGATGCTGGTCTTCGGCGCGATCGACTTCGCGGCCGCGGTGGCCCGGATCGGCGCGTTCCTCGGATACCGGGTCACCGTCTGCGACGCCCGGCCCGCCTTCGCCGACCCCCGCCGCTTCCCCGACGGGGCGGAGGTCGTCGTCGACTGGCCGCACCGCTATCTGCGCGGCACGGAGACCGACGGTCGGACCGTGCTGTGCGTACTCACCCATGACCCCAAGTTCGACGTCCCGCTGCTGGAGGTGGCGCTGCGCACCCCGGCCGCGTACATCGGTGTGATGGGCAGCCGCCGGACCCACCGGGAACGCATGGACCTGCTGCGCGGCACGGGCCTCGGCGAAGCGGAACTGGCACGGCTGAGATCCCCCATCGGCCTCGACCTCGGGGCGCGTACGCCCGAGGAGGTGGCCGTCTCCATCGCTGCGGAGATCGTGGCCCTGCGCTGGGGCGGCACGGGCAGCCCCCTCACCGGTACGGCCGGGGCGATCCACCGCGCGCGGCCCGGATCCGGCCGCCCGCGCGAGCCCCGTGCACCCGATATCCGTGACGCCCCCGAGCCGTGAGGAGCGGCGCCGTGCACCTGCGGAACCCATTCACCCCGCCGGTCCCGGTCGACGGAGGCCCGGCGGGCACTGCTCGACTGCGTGCGGCGGGCGGACCGGTGGCCGGACGTGCCGTGGCCGTCACCGGCGCCTTATTCACCGCCCCGGTCGCCCCGCTCGTCCGGTGGCGGTGCCGGGGCGGCTGCCGGTACGGCGGAGTGTGCCGCACGTGTCACCTCCGAGGACCGCGGCCCACGTCGTAGCCTGGCCTGCCGGACCGACCGGATCCGTGCAGCCGGCCTCTGGGGGACACATGTGCTGGAGTGCGACCGCCGACCTCGTCGCGGGCACGGGTATCGCCGCCATCGGGGTGGTGTGCGTCGCACGGGTGCGCCGGGCACGTGATCTTCCGCTCGCGGCCCTGCCACTGCTGCTCGGCGCCCATCAGATCATCGAGTCCGGGATCTGGCGCTCGGGCGGCGGCACGGGACCCGCCACACTGGCCTGGGCCGTCATCGCCCTGCCGCTGCTGCCACTGTGGGTACCGCTCGGCGTGCTGTGCGCCGCGCCGCCGCACGCCCGCCGCCGCCTGCTCCTCCCCGTCGCCGCCGGAATCGCGACCGCCGTCCCGCTCGCGTACTGCCTGGCGACCCGTCCGGTGAACGCCGAGGTCCGGGGCCACACCCTCGGCTACGCCATCGACCTTCCCCACTCCGCGCCGCTGATCGCCGGATATCTGCTGGCCACGGTCGGCGCCCTGCTCCTGTCCGGGGACCGGGTGCTGGGGCGGCTCGGGGTGCTCGCCGCCGTCGGCGCCGTCGTCTGCGCGGCGCTGTGGCGCCTGGAGTTCGTCTCGACCTGGTGCGCCTTCGCGGCGGTGTGTTCGGTGGTCCTGCTCGCCCGGCGTCCGGAAACCGTGCCGGACCGGGGCTTCCGGAACTCCTGACGCGATGATCCTTACGGCGGGCCGGACCGCTCCGGCGCGCCTTCAACTCTCCTACGGCATCAACTGCTTGGGACGACTCCGGACACCGTTCCGAAACGATCAGCAAGCGCTCACCACCACCCGACTGCGGGACTACCCCCACTCGCGTGACCGTCGTCGCCCCGTCCGCGCGTCTCACGCCCCATGCGGACCCGCCTATCGTGGTGGCATGCGAGCATCGGATGGTTCGGTCGAGTGGCTTGAGTACTTCATCACCGCGTGGCACGGCCCACGTCGACCGGGCTACGGCCTGACCGAGACGGAGATACCCGAGTTCCTCCCAGGTCCGCTCCAACGCCTCTATCGTCTCGCCGGACGCTGGCCAGGCCCGGATCCGGAGGAGCACGTGCCGGACTCGCCCGGGATACTCCAGCAACAAGACGTGCTCGTACGCGCCGAGGCTCTGAGTCTTCACGAGGGAACGGTCGAGTTCCTCGGCGAGAACCAGGACAGCTGGACATGTCGTGTGACAGCCGCCGGTCCATCGGCACCCGTCGTGCTGAGCAACGCCCACTGGATGTGGGACGACGGATCGGAAGACGAGTACACCCCGCTGACACCGTCTCTCGAACAGTTCCTTACGAGCTTCGTGCTCCAGGAAACGGTCTTCGGATGCCGCAACCTCGCCACCACCGACGAGCCGGTGGCCCTGCCCGCCCCGTCGATCCCGCTCTGGCTGGACGGCTGGTACGTCTTCGAGGAACCCAGCCACAGCTTCTGGAGCGTCGGCTCCGCGCTCGTCGCCGACATCAGCGGAACCCGCTGGGTGGGCTGGAACGGTCCGGACACGCCCTCGGCCGAGCTCGGCAGGCTCCACATGACCCGAAGCCAGTGATCCGCACCGACCGGCGCCCTCTCCCAAGGCCCCGAGCTGTGCGTGAAGTTCACCGACGCGGACGGCGTCGAGGCCTTCCCTCGGTGGCACCGATCTGCTGCTCCTCGGGCTCCCGGGCGATCAGCCCGTCCTGGCTGACGCGTTGAACGAGTCATGAGGAAGGGGAACGCTCCTGAGACGTCGTCTCTTATGGGCTTCTGGCTCACTTTCTGTGGAGTATGCACTCTGCGTGACGATTGTCGGGCGAGTCGGCACTGGGGAAGCTCGAAGCACGGTGCCCGGGGCCGTCTGTCCCGGACGCGGGAGCTGTTCACGGAGGATTCACGGCTCCTACTGTCCTGTCGCGTCGAGCTTGTCCATGGATCCTGTGCTGAACTGCTGAGTTGCCAGGTGGGGTGGGAACGCTTGGCGCGGGACTCTCAGTGCACCTGACTTCTCCGGAATCCGGGGGCGGCCGACTCGTCGATGCCGGGGAGGATCGGACGGGGGAGTGCGGTGGTGTCGAGAAGTCAGACGCGAAGCAGGTCGGTCGAGACCGCCCAGAGGCGCTCGGCGGTACCGGGATCGAGCGCCCATTGCTTGACACCGTGCGGATGTTGCGCGAGGTCGGCGTCGTTCGGCACGGTGTAGGCCTCCTGCGAATCATCGAGGTAATGGCCTCCGGAGTGGGCGAACTGTGGGGCAACGGCCGCGACCATGGTGGTGGCGGCTCCCTGCTGGACCGTTTTGTACCTGAAGACGCCGGCGGCCTCGGCCGCATCGAGCGACTGTTTCTGCTGCGCGGTGAAGTTCCGCTGCAGACCCGTCGCGACACCGCCCGGGTTCACCGCATTGGCGACGATGCCGTCGGACGCCCACAGGTGGGTCGCCTCAACGGCGAATAGCGAGTTCGCCGTCTTCGACTGGGCGTAGGCAATCTGCGGGTCGTAGCTGCGCCGCTCGAAGTGGAGGTCGTCGAAGTCGATACCGGAACGCATGTGCGCCGTCGAACTGACCGAGACGATCCGTGCCCCGTCGCGGTCGGCCGCTCCGAGGGCCAGGGCGTCGTGCAGGCCGATGGCGAGTGCGAGGTGACCCAGATGGTTTGTCGCGAACTGCAACTCCCAGCCCTCGCTGGTTCGTTCGAGGCCACCGGTGACCACACCCGCATTGTTCACCAACAAGTGGAGTGGACCGCTCCACGCGGCGACCAGCGAGGTGATGGTGGCTCTGTCGGTGAGGTCCAGCCGGACGACTCGGGGGCGGACCGCTCCGGTCGAGTTTTCGATCGATCCCGCGACGGCGTCACCCGCAGCTGTGTTCCGCACGGCGAGCGTCACCTGTGCCCCGGCTGCGGTCAACGCGCGGGCCGTCTCGATCCCGATTCCGGAGGAAGCTCCCGTCACGATCGCGCGAATGCCGGTGAGATCGACACCCCTCGCCACCTCGTCCGCCGTACTGGAGGCGGTGAAGGAGGTGGAGAGGGGTTCGCGAGCCGTCATGACAGCGAGGCTATACATACTTGACTGAACTTGTATAGCTGGATTCCCGCTCCTATGCTCGTGTCATGAGCAGCCCCCAGGCCGGCCCCCTGTCGTCGCCAACCACCGATACCGACCGTCGGACCACGGTTCTGGAGTCCGCTCTGGCCACGTTCGCGCGATTCGGCTATCGGAAGACCTCGATGGAGGAGGTGGCGCGGGCGGCACACATCTCCCGCCCCGGGCTCTACTTCCTCTTCTCCTCCAAGGAGGCTCTGTTCCGTGCCGCTGTCACCCAGGCCCTGGAGCGCGACATCGCAGCGGTCGAACACGCCCTGGCCGACGCCGACCGCCCTCTTGCGCAGCGCCTGGCCGAAGCCTTCGACCGGTGGGCGGGCCGCTACGTCGGCCCGCTGACACGCGATGTCGCAGTGGTCGTCGAGGACAACCCCGACCTCCTCGGCGAGATCGCAGAGAGCACGCCGCGGCGTTTTGAGGAGCTGATCACCGACGCGATCGCCGTCGAGTCAGGACAGGAGACGGCCACTCTCGTCGCACGGACGATGGTCAGCGCATCGATCGGTCTCAAGCATCAAGCCACGTCGCGGGAGTTCTACCTCGAACGCATGAAGGTCGCCATCGAACTCCTGGTGCGCTGATGTCCTGTCGCAGTCGGCCTGACTGATGGCAGCCTGCTGACCTGCGGGCCTGCCAGATGGGTTGGGAACGTTCGGCCTTCACGCCGTAGTCGTTGACGGCCCTCCAGGCTGCGGGCAGCAGCTCGATGTAGCCCTCGGCCGACAGAGCGACGGGCAGGTGGCCGGCGCGGGCGACGGCGATCGCGTACGACTCGTTCGGCGACAGCGTCCGCCCCGGCAGGCAGGGGTTGCGAAGGCCCTCGTGCGGACAGTACCGCCAGCCGATGATCCACTCGTCCAGCAGGTCCTGGAGCTGGGCGAGGGTCCAGACCGCTTCGGAGGCCGGGTCGCTTCCGCGACGGGTGACATCGGAACCGTCGCCCAGCGGGACTGTCAGACCAGCACCAGCCCCGACCCGGCCTCCAGCCGCACGAAGTAATCAGGCGTATGCGAGATCCGGCGCGTCGCCCCCGGCCATGACACCCGGAACGGCTGCGAGGCCAGCCCCATCGCGCGCCGGTCGTGGTCGAGCAGCATCAGCCGGTCCCGCTCCAGCCAGGACTCGAACCCCACCAACTACGCCATGGTCGCCGCCCAGTACCAGCCCGGGAAATTCTGCTGTCCGCGGTACGACGAGAAGCGCCGTACCGGCCTCACAGACTCGAACGCAACCCGGGCACACCGCATCAAGGAGCCCGAAGCCCTCCGGGAACCCTGCCATGAACTCCCGCCGCGCGGGGTCGGACTCCGCGTCGGCCATCGCCCCGAGCAGGTCGATCAGCTCGTTCTGCCGGTCGCTCGACAGCTTGCTGACCAGGTGGGCGACGCCCTCCAGGACCTTGACGACGTCGTCCGGATCCATCTGCTCGTCTCCACTGCCCTCGACGAACCACAGGACGTCGACCAAGACCCCGGCCAAGGCGTGGGTCAGAGACGAGTACACGGGCATCAAGACGGACTCCCAGCAGGTCACGGCACAGAGTCCGGCCCTCCCACCACTGAGCGTTTTCCAACCTCACGCGGATGCGTGGTGCGGGACGGGGAAAGCCTTGACGGCGTCGGTGATGCGGTTGGTGCTGCGGCGGAGCTTCGCAGGAGGCGCCACCCCCTGAGGGTTGCCATGGCCTGCTCGCCGAGGCAGCGGATCTTGGCGTGAGCGGTGTTGTGGCGGTGCTTCCACCTCTTGAGGCGGCGGCCCCGAAACGGTCCCCTTCTTCACCATGGTGGTCGCCTTGGGCTACGGTCGTGCCCCGTGTCCCCAAGGGAGTGGTGCCGATGCCCCGCCATGTACTGGCCGCGACGCGCATGGACGGCAGGGAGATCGCCCGCGAGGAGCGCCCCGCCGCGCCATCGCTCACCGTGGTCGCCGCGTACGGAGATCTCCATGCCTGCGACTACGTGACCGTCTCCCAGGGGGAGTCCGTCGGGCTCTACGCCCGCGACCCCGGAGGCACGTGGGACGCTGTGAGCCCCGGAACCGACGCGGTGACCACCGACGAGATGCGCCTGTGGTTCGAGCTCACCCACCACTACCCGGGCCCGGACGGGGCGGACCCGAACCATCCGCTGGGCAGGGCCCCGCAGCCGGGTGCCGTCGGACGCATCGACGAACGGAGCGCCATCGCCCTGGTCCAGGAGCACATCGCCACCGGCGGTCTGGACTACCCGACCCAGGGCCTGGTCGCGGATCGGTTCGCCGCGGGCTGGAGCGTATACGCGCCCGTCGACGTCGACGACAGCGATCCCATGGCCTTCCTCGACATGCCCGTCGGCCGTTCGGTGTTCATGGTCGGCGACACGGGGCGCATCAAGGAGGTCACCTCCGCGATCCCGCCCGGACAGGCCCACGCCCTGTTCACCGCGGAGGAGGCCTTCGTACGGCGTCCGCCCGCCGAGGAGGCGTTCATGAACGACCTCAAGGCGGAGTTCGAGCGCCTCGATGCCCGGTCCGGGCAGCCGGGCGCGATCACCGACTTCACCGTCGTCGGCGCCCCGCCCGAGGACGTGACGGCGGCCCGCGTGACCGCGCTGACCGACGAGATCGCCCGCCAGTTGGCGCTGTGCGGACCACAGCGGTGGGAGCGCATGGTGGCAGCATTCTCCTGCGCCGTCTCCGCCGAGACGGCCGATCTGTGCTTCTGGCAGCACGAACGGCCCATGGAGGCACGGGTGCCGGAGCAGATAGCCCTCCTCGTACGCCGCCAGCGCCACCTCGCGGCCGCCATGCCGGCCGGACCGTGGCTGCGTCTGATGGTCGCCGTCACCAAGGGGCCTGGCGGCCAGGCCCAGGTCTCCACCCAGTACGACTACGGTGACGAGCGGCTCCCCGATGGGCAGTTGCTCGCCCCCACGCACTACCGCAACGACCTCGCCGCCTATCCGCGGGCCGGGGTACCGGCGTGGCTGCGGGCCTATGCCGGGGCGAACGGCCAGCGCACGGCATCCCCACGCATGGCGCCTCCGCGATCCGCACCCCCGCGCCAGGAGGCCCCCGAGCGCCCCTTCGTGGACAGTCTGGTCGGCTGGACGACACACGTGGTCGCCGACCAGCGGCGGATCACGTACGGCGATGACTCGTTGGCCTGGGAGGAGATCGAGTGGGTCCGGTATCCCGTCTCGCGGACCAAACACCAGGGCTTCCTGTTCCCCTCCATGTACAGCAATACGTACACGTTCGGCGTCGGCAGATACGGGAACTCACCGAAGAGTCTGGAAAATCTGACCTGGAGCAAGGGCGGTAAGAGGGCAGAGGCCCCCGAAGCGTGGCTGGCCCTGGTCGAGTTCGCACAGCGCGTCCTTGAACCCCGGCTGCTCGCGCAGCGTCTCGACGTGATCCGGCGCGGCGGGTCGTTCACCATCGGCGAGATGCGTGTGCACCGCGGCGGGCTCACGCTGCGCGGGGTCATGGAGGCCGATTGGCGTTCGCTCACGGACGTCGAGGTCGCGGACGGCCTGGTGTGGATCCATGAGCGGGGCAGGCAGCAGGCGGTGAGGGTGTCCCTTGGCAGCGCCAACGCCGTACTCCTGCCCCGCATCGTGGCGGCCATGGCCGGCTGAGCCGCGGCTATCCGTGCAGGCGCCCCGAGACCTGCGTGATCTCCTCGGCGCCCAGCGGGTACGGGCTGCCGTACAGCAGCGGACCGGCGACGACCGCGGGACCGGTGACGGGCGCCGCGCCGTGCTCGGCCGCTAGCCGGCTGGCCACGGGGTTGGGCGGGCCGGAGCGCGCCCGACCCGGGCCGTCCTCGGCGTACCAGAGGGTGAGCTCCTCGCCGAGCTTGGTGGAGCGTATGTGCTCCGAACCGAGAAGACGAGCGACCTCCTGCACGAGATCCATCCCGTACGACGCGGTCTTCACCTGCTGGATGCCCCTGTCGGACACGAGCAGCAGGCCGGACGTCGCCTTGTTCCGCTTGAAGAGTCCCATCCCGTCACTCTATTGACGCGGCCACATCGCCTGCCACCCTCTTCCCTGACCCCTCACGCTGCTCGGGCCCCGTCACGCGCCGGCGCTTCGCCGCGCGCGGTGCTCCGGGCAATCCGCACATGCGGAGCCATGGATTTCGCTCGGCGGGGGTGAGCCTTCTCGAAGCCGGCCGCTGGACGAAAACCCGGGCGGTGAGGTGAAAAGAAGAAGCACCACGGGATGAACGTGCAGGTCCTCGCCGATCCCGCAGGACGCCTGATCCGGGCCTCCGACGCCCTGCCGGGAGCCACCCACGACCTGAGCGCGGCCCGGACCCGCGGCATCTCCGACGCCCTCGCCGCCGAGAACATCAAGTGCTGGGCCGACAAGGCGTATCAGGGTGCCGACCCCGCGATACGTGTCCGATCCGGGGGAGGCACCTGCGCGGCTGGCGCCGACGTCACAACCGCGACCACGCCAAGATCCGCAGCCTCGGCGAACGCGCTATGGCGATCCTCAAGTGCTGGCGGCTCCTGCGAAGAATCCGCTGCAGCACCACCCGGATCACCGCCCTCGTCCGGGCCGTCGTCGCCCTCGAACTCGCCAGCTGATCAAGATGGAAAAGGCTCACTGACATCACACTCAGTCAGCCCTCCACGGAAAGCACGCCAGAGCCAGAACTCTCGTGATTAAAGCCAGGGAGGTCAGTTTTTCCCTTCAGGGTTCTGGTAGATGCTGGCGGCCATTGATCCCAGTTGCTTGTTGGCCTTCAGCGCCAGGTCGATCGCGTCGCTGACGCTGTTGCTGGGGACCGGGACGTTGTTCACATAGATGGCGAAGACGAGACGGTGTCCGTTTTTCGCATCAACGTATCCTGCAAGCGCCTTGGTGGTGAGGGCCAGCTTGCCCTTGAAAGCGCCGACCAGGGTGCCGGTCTTCGCGCGAATGTGTCCTGCGGCAGGGTCGGTGTGCGCGATGACGTCCGCGAGTGATCCATCGACACCCAGGCTCGGCATGGAGTCGTAGAAGGTGCTGAAGTCGCGACTGTGGGAAAGATGCCGCAGCAACTCCGTCTGCGCGGCTGGTGTGGCCTTGTCCCCGGTCAAGCCTTGGGCATCGACGAGAGTGGACGACTTCGGGTCAATACCCGCGCCGGCGAGAAAGTCCCGCTCGATCTGCATCCCGTCGGCGTAGGTGTGCTTGTCGTGATGGACTGCCATCAGCGGTGGCAAGAGGTTGGCGCCGAGATTGTGGCTGACCTTATTGATCAACTTGGCGTATTCCCTGAAGGGCGGTGACGTGTACGTCGCCGAGACAGGCAAGGCCTTCACCTCCTTTGATGACGGAAGGTCGGAGCCGGGGTTGGACCCGAGCGTCGGGGCGCTGACGGTGACACCATTCCGCTCAAGAGCCTCGATGAGTACGGTGCGGGCAAATGCTGCAGGGTCGGGTACTTGGAATGTCGCCACGAATGGTGCGGTGGCGTCAGCGGGCACCGAGCCTCGAACCCGGATGTGCCCGGGGGCGCTGCTCTCGGTCTTCACCGTCGGCTTCGTGCCGGCGGGCGTGGTTGTGACGTTCGCGTCGACGGTGAAGGCTGCGGTCTTGGGCCGCCAGTCGACCTTCGCCGGGTTGCCGGGCGTGCCGGGCGTGATGAGCAGGTCAATGAGGTTGTCGTTGACCACCGTTGGCGTGACAGGCGTCCCACCGATCGACACCGGGTCCCAGAGCCGATTGTCGATGATCACGTTGCCGTCCACTTGACGGATGCCGCTTGCCGCGACCTGACGAGCCAGGTCATTGATGCCTGCCAGCGGGTCTTCCCGGGTGATGGTTGCCATTCCCGGCACGGCGTTCGCGTCGTAGTGGTCGAAGTCGGGGACGTCCAGCTGTCCTGCCGCAGTCGTCCGTCCGCCGAGAGTCAGATCGCCGCTTCCCACCATGATCAGGTCGCCCGTGAGTCGTCCGGCCTCCGATATCGAACCGCTGTGCACGATTGGCGTACGGAAACGGTGGTCGCTGCCGAGGTCGTCGAGGGCTGCGCCTACCGCGAAGGTCTTGGCTGTCGATCCGGTCATGAACTTGGATCCGGCGTTCTTCGACTGGAGGATTTTTCCTGTCTTCAGGTCGGCGACCTGCACGCCCCAGTCGCCTGTTGCCCACGGTGAGGCGTCCATGAGCTTTCGCAGCTCAGCGCTCACACCGGGAGCGTTCGGGGACGTGGAATTCGAATGATCCTTTGAGTCATTGGAGCACGCCGACATCGTGACGGCCGCAAGGGCCGCAGCCACAGCTACTGCGGCTGCGCGGGTACGCAGCCGGCGTGAGCCGTATCCAGTAGCTTCCCGCCGTGTGGCTCCCGACCTCCGATGGACTGCGGGCCCGGGCTCCCTTCGAATGCGATTTCGCATGAGATCGGGGACTTTTATAAACATTGCGAGGATACCTTTTGATTTCTAGTGTCAAACGAGGGGGTGCCATGAATGCCAGGGGGTCGTGCTTCAGGTGATCGAGATACGCCAGTGCATGGAGCGCGATGTCAAGAACTCGCGATTTCAGGAACTGGCGGAGATGTCGACGACCAGGGGCAGTCCGTCGGCGCCCGAGACGAACCGCCGGTGCGCAGTCGACTTCGAGACCCCGAAACACGGTGGCGGAGCCCGCCAGGCACACCCGCTCACCAGCACGCAGTCGATCGCCGCGAACAGCGTTTCATCAGGAGTGTCCTGGGTCCCGCCGCCCTGCGGACGCATCCTCGACGGCAGGATCAACGGCTTCGCGATCTCCCACAGCCCGTCCGGAACAATCCGACTCCACGTATCCCGCCCCATGAACAGCCCGACGGGCGATCAATAGGACACGGTCTAGGGTGCCTATTTCTTGCCGATGACGATGTCTCCGTTACGGGTGTGAATCCTCACGGCATGGTCACTTGTGTCGTCTTTCATGACATCCACTGTGATATCGCCCTTCTTGGCGGCCGTGTCGACGGCGTACGTCGCCTCCGGCAGGTTGAGTCGGACGTCGCCGTCCTGGCTTCGCACATCGACGAGGTCAGGGGCGGAGACGAAGTTCAACTCGTTGTCGCCGTTCCGTGAGGCGACAGTGACCGACCTTGCGGAGATCCTGTCGCCCTCGATGGTTCCGTCGCGGCCTTCCAGATCCAGATGGGGCCCGCTGAGGTCCGACAACCGCATGTCGCCGGCTCTGGCCGAGAAATCTGCGGTGAAGCCCGTGGCTTCAACAAGACCCTTGTCGTTCTCGGCAGTGATCGCGACGTCGCGCGGTACCTTCACGGTGTACTTCGCACCGCAGTCGACGGAGAGACCCGTGCAGTTCAGCGAGAGCGTGAGAACGCCTCCTTCGAGTTTCCATCCGGGTTCCACTTCGCCCCCTACTTTCGTACCGCTGACCTGCCGTGTCACCCGAACCCCCTTGACATCGGCGGCTACGAGTTCCAAGTCGGCGGATTCGGACTTCACGGTCAGACTGTGCCCACTGAAATCAAACATTTTCGATTCCATGACGGCGTTCGCCGGGGCACCGTCCGGGCCGCATCCTGTTGCTGCGACAGCGAGGATCGCGACGGCCCCGAGGGCGAGCACGGTGTGAGGCCTCATTCCCATTGATTCATTCCTTCATAATTCTGGACACGCAGGTGACGCATGTCGTTCATGGTGGTGGTGATTGGTTCGAAGGACGCGATCGCGTCGGTGGCGAGTTCGTTCCGTGGAGTCAGCAGGCGACCCGAATATCGGTCGGGGGATTCTGCTGTCGCGGCGGTACGGACGTCGCCCTCCTTCACGAGCGCAGGGCCCGGGCTGCGACCGTGCGCGACACACGGGCGGCTTGGAAGGCCAGAGCGAGGCAGGTGGTCACGAGCGTCACGCCGGCGAGCACGCCGAGAGTCGCCCAGGGGAGGCCGTCCAGAACGCGGACGACGCTGATCTCGGCGCCCACGGCGATAGTGGCGCTCGACACCGCGATGACGATCGCGCCGAAGACGATCGCCGTCCCCGCGTAGATCACTCCCTCGTAGATCGTTGATCGGGTGACCACACCTGGTCGCGCACCGGCGACCGTCACGATGGCGGAATCACGTGTGCGCTCCCGCCCGACCAGAGCGATCACAGCAAGGCCGCCGACCCAGGACACGACGAAGACCCAGCCCAGCACGACCAGGACATCGCCCAGCCCGGCGGTGCTTCCGGGCATGACGTTCCCCATGACCATGAAGAGTCCGACGAACGACAGGGAGAGGGCGAAGGGCAGCACCGTGGCGACGCTTCTCGCCGCGCGGGTACGGCACGATCGCACGGCAAGGTGCCAGGCGACACCGCGCGAGGGCACAAGTGCGGTCCAGAACCTCATCAGAGGTGTGAGCACCCACGGCCCCATCAGCAGCAACAGGCAGATGAGAAAGAGGTCGCCGGCGAAGGCGAAGGCCGTCCGCTGTTCGATCCCGCCCTTGAGTTCGAGTCCCAGCCCGGGAATCCACATCCCGACCACACCGGCGAGGAGGCAGAGGGCGAGAACGCTGCGCGTGACGCCGGGCCGCGCCGGTGGATCGGAGAGGTCTCGGAACGCGTGCATCTCCGGTGTCTTGGCGGCACGGCGCGTGACGCCCCAGCCGCCGAGCAGACACGGAACCACCCCGGACAGCACGCTCGCCCCGACGTGCCAGAGGTGGAATCCGGCCGTGGCCCCGTGCAGGTCGAGTCCCGTGGTCGTCCACTGTGCGAGGGCGGTGCTCGCGACGACAGGGGCCAGCGGTACGGCCAGCGCGCCGGCCGCAGCGCCGAGCACGACCAGTTCCGTGCGCAGAATGAATCTGATCCGATGGCGAGGGATCCCGAGGATCGCCCACAGGGCATGATCGCGTCGCTGGGTCGTCAAGGTCAGACCGACGGTGGATGCGACGATGCCCACGGCGGCAAGCACGGTGAAGAAGACGATGTTGCCGCCGAGCGCGATCGACGCGGAGACCATCCGCGCATCACCCGCCGCCCGCGCTGTCGAGACGGCGGTGAACATGGCGATGACCGAGCCCGCTGCGCATGCCGCACCGACCACTGCGCACAGGAACGTCCACAGCCACATGGACGCCTGCATCCGAATGTCCGACAGGACAAGTCGCATCACGACGCCTGCTCACCCGCTTCGTCCTCCGACTGCGCCGCGAGGACGGCATCGCTCACCGCGTGGGAGTCGCCACCAGGAATGACGGCGTGCACTTGCCCGGACCCCAGCACCACGACCTGGTCAGCACGTGCGGCCGCATGAGGGTCGTGTGTGACCATGAGGACCGTGGTTCCCTGCGCGGGAAGTGCCTGCAGCCAACTGAGCACGACGTGACCCGACTTGAGGTCGAGCGCGCCGGTCGGCTCGTCGGCGAAGACGATCCGCGGCTGATTCGCGACGACCCGGGCCACCGCGACGCGCTGGCGTTCACCTCCGGAGAGCCGGTCGGGGCGCCGCCGCGCGTGCTGCGCGATACCGAGCCTCGACATGGCGTCGCCGACCCTCGACGCGGGCACCCGATGGCCGGCGAGTCGCGCCGGCAGGGCAATGTTGTCCTCGACCGTCAGCGAGCTGACGAGGTTGTACTCCTGGAAGATGAATCCGACGTTCTCACTGCGGAATGCGGCCTGCTTGCGAGGGGGGAGCGACAGGACATCCGTTCCCAGGACCTCGATGGAACCCGCGGTCGCTTGCTCCAGACCGGCAATGCAGAGCAGAAGCGTCGACTTGCCCGACCCGGATGGGCCGACGATGGCCGTCAGCCGGCCTTCGGGAATGTCCAGGTCGATATCGTGCAGGACGCGCGCCGTCTCGCGTCGACGGCCCGGAACGGGGAAGTCCATATGAAGGCCGCGCAAACGGATGCACGGCACGGGAGCAGCGGCTGAGATAGGCATGCATCGAGCTAAGCAGGGCACGGCGGGAGCCACACGGGTGCCTGCACTGCTAAAAGGTAGACCTAGGTCTACCTTTTACGCGACCCACGGTATGTGACAATGGCGGTCATGGCGCAGATTCGTATTTCCCGGAGGATGCTGACGGAATGCATCGCGGCAATGGCTTTTCCGATTCTGCTGCTTTCCGTTCTCGTTGCGCCGGTCTCGGCCCCGGTGGTGGCGGAGGCGGACCGTTCGAGAGCCCGGTGGTGCGGCGTCGAGACGATGCCCCTGAAACCCTCTGACCAGAGCTGGGCCCAGTGGGTGGCACCCCGGCTGCGTTCACGGTCGATGTGGCACACCGACCTCCCGGTTTTCGTGACCGCCGTGCTTCTGTCCGCGCTGTCACTGCTGGTGGCCTTCTTCGGATTCGTCGGCGCTGCCGTTCTGGTGTTCTCGCCCGTCTTCTGGCTTTTCGGCATCGCCGCGCAGGTCGGTCCATTCACCCCTGAATCCGTTGGGGAAACCCTTCTGGCGATGCCCGCAGGCATCGTTCTCGGCGCGGTCACCACTACCGTACTGACCGGCACATCATTTCTTCGCGACCTTCTCCTGCGCGCCTTCTCCAGGAGCCGGGATCCGGATCTGCTCGCGAAACTGGAGGAGCTCCGGACCAGTCGGGCTTCGCTGACCGCGGCCTTCGAATTCGAGCGACAGCGCATCGAACGCGATCTGCACGACGGCGCCCAACAGGAACTCGTCGCCGTCGTCATGCGTCTCGGGATGCTGGAAGCCACGGCCACGGCCACGACCGCAGCCGCCGACCAGGAACGAATCGTGCGGCTGGCACGGCAGGCCCAGGCTCACGCGGAGCGCGCACTCGAACGGCTGAGGGACACGGTGCGCGACATTCATCCCCGTGAACTGAGCGACCTCGGTCTCATCGCCGCCGTCCGGGAGCTGGCCGCGCGATCGCCTTTGCGGGTCGAATTGAACAGCACCGGCGATGACGCCCCGCTTTCGTCACCGACTGCGACCGCCGTATACTTCATGGTGTCCGAAGCCCTGACGAACATCTCGAAACACGCAGGTGTGGGAAGCGCCCGGATCGACCTACGATGCGCCACGACCGACGTACACGTGCGTGTGCACGACGATGGTGTCGGCGGTGCGAGAATCCATGCGGGCTCCGGGCTCGCCGGACTGCGCGAGCGAATGCGAAGTGTCGGCGGGAATCTCGAAATTCTCAGCCCACCGGGTGGCGGGACGCTGGTTGTGGGGTCCGCCCCCAGCCAACCCCCATGGTGATAAACAGAAGCAGGACGTTCCCCGGGGAGGGGGCCATGAGAATTGTTCTGGCAGACGACAGCGTGCTGATAAGAGCCGGCATCCGGGAGATTTTGACCTCCCACGCTCATGATGTCATCCGCGAATGCGAGGACGCCGACGAACTGGTTGCCGCAGTCGACGCGCTGGTGCATGCCGGAACCGCCCCGAACATGGTGATCACGGATGTCTGCATGCCCCCCAAGAACACCGACGACGGACTGCGTGCCGCGATCGATCTGCGCTCCCGGCACCGGGACCTGCCGGTGTTGGTCCTCTCCGCCTACGTCACGGGCCCCTATGTGAGGGAGCTTCTGAACGGCCCGGGTGCCGACGGAGCCGTCGGGTACCTGCTCAAGGAGAAAGTGGGCAGAGTCGCCGACTTCCTGCGAGCCGTCGAGACGGTCTCCGCAGGTGGCGTCGTGATCGACCCCGAGGTTGTCCGCCACGTCACCCGTGCGGACTCGCCACAGGGGCCGCTTGCCCGGCTCACCGCTCGTGAAAGGGAAGTGCTCGCCCATATGGCCGAAGGGCGCTCCAACGCAGAAATCGCGAAGGAGCTGTTTCTTTCCGGCGCTGCCGTGAGTAAGCATGTGGCGAACGTTTTCGTGAAGCTCGGCATGCCTCCCGACGAGGACAACCGACGCGTCAAGGCCATTCTGGCCTGGTTCGAATACAACTGAGGACTGGCCCCCGGGCACCGTCCAGCAGCTCCCACAGCTCCGTGAGCCCCGCGCCGGTGCCGCAGGTCCCAGGAGCGCTCTCAGCACGTTTCGGCCCCCCGAATCCTGGTCCCTTCGGGGCCCGTCGGACACTCCCGGCGACGACTCCCTCAGCGCCCGCCGGAAGGTGTCCAGGTGGATCGCCGGCGCCACCGGCACATCGACGAGCGCCGGCGCCGACCGCTCGGACGGGAACAGCGGCGCGTGCGGGTCGGACGGGCCGTCGGGGAACAGCCCCGGATCTCCTCGCCCTCGCCCTTCACCAGGAACCGCCCCCTGCCCCTGGTCCCAGAACACCTCGCCCAACCGGACCTGGCACAGCTCCGAGGCCCGCACACCGGAGAGGTACGCGGTCCGGCGGGTTCTCGGCGGACGCCACCATGCCCGCCTCGACAAGGATTCTTTCGTCGCCGGCTCCTGAGTATCAGCCGCATGTGTGTGGAGCTCGACGAATCGGTCTTGTCGCTCGATGTTCAGGATGAGACCGCAAAGACGGCGCGGCGATACGGAGGTACCCATGGCGGAGACAACCGCGTCGTCGGTGATCACGGAAGAGGAGACCTGAACGCCGAGCCGGATCAGAGGGGCAGCCCGGGCCTCCCGCGACGGGCCCTGCCCACCACGACCGGACGCGGCACCGGAATCATGAACTTCGGCGGCCAAGCAGCCGGCGTAGTAGCCCCATTCACGATGGGCCGGCCGGCGGACACGTTCTTCTGCAGTGCCGCATTCGGCTTCCTCGTCATCACCACGCTGCTGACCGCAGTGACCGCACTCCGGGTGCCGCGGGTCGAACAATCCACTTTCCTGACAGCCGTCGCGAAGCAGCCAGCCCGTACTCGAAAGACAGGATTCCCACCATGGTCAGCGAAACCGAACTGGTCGCCAGGATCACCAGCCGCGCGAAAGACATCGGCGTCCAGGTCTGGCTGCATGCGGCCGATCTGGACGGCGCACGGCAAGTGGGCATCGACGCCGCGGAACCGGTGGTCACCGCATCCGTGTTCAAGGTCCCTGTCGGGCTGGAACTCGCCCGGCAGGCGGCCGATGGCGCCGTCGATCTCGCCGAGCGAGTCACGGTGGCACCGGGACGCTCGACCTCCGGTTCGTACGGCCTCGCCACGTTTCACCAGGAGGTCACGATGTCCTGGCACGACCTGGCTGTGCTGATGATCGGTGTCAGCGACAACATCGCCACCGACCTCATCCTCGAAAGGGTGGGCAAAGCTGCGGTTGCCGAGTCCTTGGAGCGACTGGGGCTTCCGCAGACGGCGATCCCGCACGATTGTGCGGAGCTGTTGCACACGATCGAGGAAGACCTCGGGATCGAATACCGGGACGACGAGCGGATCCTGGCCGCGTTGCCGGCCGAACGGATCCGCGGGCTGCGCGCACTGACTCCCGAAGCGACCTGCCGGACCAGCGCACAGGAGGCCACTCGCCTGCTGGGACTGATCTGGCGCGACGAAGCCGCGCCTGCTGCGGCCTGCGCGGATGTCCGGCGCTGGATGGAACTGCAAGTGTGGCCGCACAGGCTGCGTTCCGGCTTCGGCGACGAGGTCAGGATCAGCGGCAAGACCGGCACCCTTCCCACGGTGCGCAACGAGATCGGCGTGGTCGAGTACCCCGACGGGGGCCGGTACGCGGTGGCCGTTTTCACCAGGGCCGTCGACGCTCGGTCGAGGGTCCCCGCGCGCGACGCCTTCATCGGATTTGCGGCCGCCCAGGCGGTGGACTGGCTCCGGCAGCGATGAGCGCCGAACACGCACATACCGGCGATGCGCACTGCGGCACCCGGCCTCCTCGCCCCAGCCACGAGACCCCAGCCACGAGACGCGTCGCCGGTCCTGCACCGGCCCGTCAGCGCACCGGTCGGGCCGGGCGGAGTCTGAGCATCGCGGCGAAACGCTGCTCGGCGTCGTTCAGACTGATCCCGGCGATCTCTGCCACTCGTCGGAGCCGAAACCGGAAAGTATCGGGTGCGCATCGAGCGAGGCCGCAGCGGACAGCCAGGCCATCCAGCCAGGCAGACAGGGCAGCGGCATGAGTCGTACCGTCTTCCCGACCATACGCGCGCAGTCGTTCAGCCGGCCCGGAGAGAAAACCTCTCTCATCGCTCAGTACGTCCGCCATCTCCAGCAGGAGCGCTTCGACCTGGACGCGTCTACCGCTCCGACCGCGAGGCCGCCGACGCCCTTGACCCGTTCTGCATCGAAACCGGAATCGCCCTCGACCACCACTGGCACCTCACACCTGGTGGCCGGGCCCATCCGGCTCCCTCGTATCCGGGGTAAGAACTCCACGCCTGTCCGTCGAGGGTCCGTCGCCCGCACGAGATGACCGGGCAGAGCAACCTGCGTACGCGCGAACAGCAAGCGACCCGTCCGCCTCCGCTGGGCACACGCCTGATCCGCGGTCACCCGAGGAAGATCGGCTCACGTCGGCGCAAGCTGCCGCCAGGGAGGACCGTCCTGGCCGTGCCGCGGTACGACCACTGGCTCGGCCGAGTCACGGCGTGGCGCGCTGTCGCCGGGCCCTGCTTCGGTGTGCGGTTTCCTCGACCATCGCTGCCAGCATGTCCGTCGCAGCGCCAGGATGCCGGTTCCTGGCGGTCGCGAGCGACAACGACCAGGTCAGGTTGTCACTGCCCGGTCCGATGATGCGCAGCGTGGGGCCCGGATGGTCATAGGCGTCGGGCAGGATCGCCACACCCAACCCTTCGCGCACGTACGCCGTGGCCACCTCGGCGTTGGTCACTTCGATGGAGATGCGGCGGGACTGCCCGGCCGCGGTGAACGCACGGTCGACGATCGATCGGCTGCCGTAGCCGATCGGGAAGTCGACGAAGACGTCCTCGGCCAGCTCGGCCAGGGCCGCTGCTCCGCGCCCCGCCAGGGGATGTGCCGGGGCCACGACGAGGTGCATGCCGACGGATAAGAGCGGGGTCAGCCGCAGGCGGTGACCGGCGGGACCGGGTTCGGACAGCAGGGCCAGATCGAGACGGCCGGCGGCCAGGTCGTCGGCGAGGTCGCGGGAACCGCCCGGCCGGTGGCTGAGCCGCACGCGCACCCGTGGATGATCCGCGTGCATCCGGGCCAGCGCGGCGGGAAGATCGATGTCGGGCAGCGAGGACGTCACCCCGACACGGACCTCGCCCTGGATCCCGCCCTGTACCTCGTCGACGGCGTCGATGGCGGCTCGGGCCGCCGCGAGTGTGTCGAGGGCCCGGGGAAGCAGGACGTGACCAGCCTCGGTCAGGGACACCTCGCGGGAGGTGCGGTGGACGAGTTCGGCCCGCAGCTGCCTCTCCAACGTCTTGAGTCCGGCCGAGACCGCGGATTGCACCACGTGCAACCGTGCCGCGGCCCGGGTGAAGTTCCGCTCCTCCGCCACGGCGACGAAGTACTCCAGTTGCCGAAGCTCCAGACCGATCACGATCGTTGATTGTAATCAGCGCCGTTCGTCGTTGGACGCGAACGGCGCTGAGGACGAGGCTCGGTGGCATGGGAGAAACTGAACCGAGAGCAAGCGTGCGCAACGGCCGGGTTCTGATCGTCGGTGCCGGGATCGCGGGACCGACCCTGGCGTTCTGGCTCGCCCACCACGGCTTCACCCCGACGGTGGTCGAGCGGTCGCGGCAGGTGCGCGGGGGCGGTCAGGCGATCGACGTGCACGGCAGGGCCGTCGACGTGCTGACGAAAATGGGGCTGCTCGACGCCGCGCGCGCCGCCCGGACCGGTATCCGGGGCATGGACTTCGTCAACGCCCGCGGCCGGACCGTCGCCCGGACCACCGCGTTCAGTCTCACGGGCGGAGCCGCGGACGACCCCGGCATCGAGTTGATGCGCAGCGACCTGGCAACGTTGCTGCTGGACAGCACCCGTG
The DNA here is from genome assembly GCF_042799335.1 of Streptomyces sp. NPDC057697. Lineage (NCBI taxonomy): Bacteria > Bacillati > Actinomycetota > Actinomycetes > Kitasatosporales > Streptomycetaceae > Streptomyces > Streptomyces sp. NPDC057697. The sequence continues at coordinate 179,185 of NZ_JBHVJA010000004.1, forward strand.
CCACCACCGAGTACGTCTACGGTGATCACCCGGTGGCACTCGAACAGACCGGCACAGCGGTCACCGTAGGGTTCGCGAGCGGCTCGGTCCGGGAGTTCGACCTGGTGGTGGGCGCCGACGGCATCCGGTCCGCCACCCGGTCGCTCGCGTTCCCGGCGGACAGCCACCGCCTGCACCGGCTCGGGCGCTACATCGCCATCGGGGACGTCCCGAACTTCCTGGGCTACGACCGCTGGGAGACCTTCTACGCCGCGGGACCGGATCGTCGGGTCTGCTACTTCGCCGGCGCGGGTTCCACGCGCGTGATGTTCACCAGAACCGACCCGGACCTCGACGTCGACCAGTACGACGACGAGGGCCTACGGGCGCTGCTGCGCTCCCACTTCGCCGGTGACGGCTGGCAGACCGACCGCCTGCTCGACGAGATCACGGCCACCCCCGATTTCTACTTCGACGATCTGCGCCAGGTCCACATGGACTTCTGGCACCTCGGACGGGTCGCGCTCGTCGGAGACGCCGGCTACTGCGCCTCGCCCTCCTCCGGTCTGGGAACGACCCTGGCCGTCGTCGGCGCCTACGTCCTGGCCGGTGAACTGGCCGCCGCCCACGGCGACCACCACCTCGGGTTCGCCCGCTACGACCGGCGGATGCGGCCCTTCGTCGCGGACTGCCAGGAACGCGCGCGCCGCGGCGGGAACCTCTACGTCACCCGCCCCCGATTCTGGCTGCAGATGCAGCAGATCAGGCTGTCCAACCTGCCCCCGCTCCGACGCGTCATGACCGGTCTCGCCGCCGGCAGTAAGGAACGCATCGGCATGGGCATCACCCTCCCCGGCGACGACCGGAACACTGGGTCGCCGATCCCGTGACGCCCGGTACTGCCCCAGCTCGCGCGGTACCCGCAGAACTCGGGCGGACATGGGGACACCTGCCCGGCGGTCGCCGCCGTAGCGCATTGATCAGCTCCCGGTCGGCGCTGGGCCGAAGCACCGCCTCGGTGGGTACGTCCCTCTTCCCGCTGAACGGCAGGCCCCCGACGGCATCCACGAGGCGTTCCCGAGGCTCGCCTGCCGTGTGGTCGCCGGATCCCTGCCCAACCGCTCGGCCGGTTCCTCGTCCGTCATGGCCCGCGTGCGCGTGAGCCGGATGATGCGGAGCCGAGCCCGGAGGTCCCGCTGAAGGCGTGGGACGTGGCGGTGGGCGATGAGGCAGAGGGCGGGGCCGAGGCGGTGGAAGGCTTCGTGGACGCCTCCGCGTCGTCCGGCGGATGCGCGGGCGCGGCGGAAGCCGTGCGGCCGCCGGGGTCGCACGACCGCGTCAGAGCGGACGGGGCAGCCCGATCGGGTTGGGGAACGGCAGCAGTTTCGCCCCCAGCACCTGCCGGGCCGGCAGCTCCAGGGCGGCGAGCAGTTCGTCCGCCGCGCTCTCGGCGAGGGGGTGCAGCAGCCGGGCGGCCAGTCGGTCGGTGGTGTCCTCGACGAGATCCCGTTCCCGGTGGCCGCGCGGTGTGGCGGCCGACTCCGCGTCGATCAGCCCGCGCGAGCGCAGCCGTTCCTCGGCGTCCGCCCACTCTGCCTCGCTCCAGCCCCGGTCGAGCCGGATCCCCTCGCGCGGGACCCGGTCCGTCGCGGCGGCGAGCACCAGCGCCTCGGGCGCGTCGAGACCGTGGTCCGCGAGCGCCGCGACATGCGCGTCGCCCCGGAACTCCCGTAGCGCGGTGGTGAGTTGCCACAGGCTCTCCACCGGATCGGTGCGGTCGCACAGCGGGCGGTTCGCGGCGAACAGCGGACGGGCGAGCGGGGACGCGTCCGCCACCATCGCGGCCAGTGGCGGAACGAGCCGTCCGGCCAGGGAGTCGATGCCGGGAATCAGGCGGCGCAGCGCACCCGCGGCGAGCCGGGCGCGCAGCTCGATGAGCCGCTCGGGGGTGACGACCCGCCATGCGCCGGGCAGCGACCGGGCCACCATCCCCGGCGCGAAGACGCCCAGGGCTGCGGTGGCGGCCTCGGGTCCGATCCGGCCCATCGGGGCCGTACGGGTGGCGAAGTACCCCATCCAGAAGCCCTTGAGGCCCACGGACCGGCCGATGCCCCGGCACTCCTCGTCGAAGTAGACCACTGCGTGGAGGGGCTCGGTGCGCAGCCACAGGGTGCGGGGTCTCGACTCCATGGGGCCAACCTAACGCGCGGTACGGCGGTCACGCCCGCCCGCGCGCCCCGGGGCATCGTCGGCGCGGCGGCTCAGCCGTCGGCGCCGGAGTGCCGGGCCACGATCGCCGCGGCGTCGGTGCCACGCGGCAGGATGCCGTACTGGTGGCCGCGGTCCTCGCCGAGCCGGGCCGCCACGAACGCCTCGGCCGACGGCGCCGGCGCGTGGCGCAGCATCAGCGAGGCCTGGAGGGCCAGCGCCATGCCCTCGACCGAGGCGCGGGCCCGGGTCTGCGCCGCGAGCGGGTCGCGCAGATCCTCGGTGAGCTGTCGGCGGACCCGGCGCACATGGGTGTCCAGGACGGGACTGGCACCGGCCGTGATCTCCAGCTCGGCCCAGAAGGCTTCCAGCGACCGGGGAGTCCGTCCGATGCCGCGCAGCACATCGAGGGCGATGACATTGCCCGAGCCCTCCCACACCGCCATCACCGGCTGCTCGCGGTAGCGCCGGGCCAGCGGCCAGTCCTCCGTGTAGCCGTTGCCGCCCAGGCATTCCAGCGCCTCGTAGGCGTGGTGCGGTCCGCGCTTGCAGATCCAGTACTTGGACACCGCCGTGGCCAGCCTGCGGAACATCTCCTCGGACTCGCCGCCACCGCTCTCGTAGGCGTGGGCCAGGCGCAGCGAGGTCCAGGTCGCGGCCTCGGTCTCCAGCGCCAGGTCGGCGAGGACCGCCGTCATGGCCGGCTGGTCGGCCAGCCGGGCGCCGAAGGCGCTGCGGTGCCGTGCGTGCCAGATCGCCTCCGCGACCGACTGGCGCATGCCGGCGGTGGTGCCGAGCACGCAGTCGAGCCGGGTGTGGTTGACCATCTCGATGATGGTCGGCACGCCCCGGCCGGGCTCGCCGACCCGTACCGCCCAGGTGCCGTCGAACTCCACCTCGGAGGAGGCGTTCGACTTGTTGCCCAGCTTGTTCTTCAGCCGCTGGATGCGGACGGTGTTGCGGGTGCCGTCGGCCAGGACGCGCGGCACGAGGAAGCAGGTGAGTCCGGCCTCGGCCTGGGCCAGCACCAGGAAGGCGTCGGACTGCGGGGCGGAGAAGAACCACTTGTGGCCGGTCAGCAGATGGGCCCGGCCCTCGGGGTCGGAGGCCAGGGGCACGGCCCGTGTGGTGTTGGCGCGTACGTCGGAGCCGCCCTGCTTCTCCGTCATCCCCATGCCGAAGGTGAGCCCGGACTTCTCGCCCGGGGCGATCAGCCGGGGGTCGTACGCGCGGCTGAGCAGGCCGGGCAGCCAGTCCCGGCCCACGTCCGGGTCGCGCTGGAGGACCGGGACCACGGCGTGCGACATGGACATCGGGCAGGCGTGGCCGGGTTCGATCTGGGCGAACAGCATGAAGGAGGCCGCCCGTGCCACCGCCGCCCCGGGCTTGGGGTCGGCCCAGCCCGCGGTGTGTGTGCCGTGCGCGACGGCCGCGCCGATGATCTCGTGGTACGCGGGGTGGAAGTCGATTTCGTCGACGCGGTTGCCGTACCGGTCGTGGGTGCGCAGCACGGGCGGCGAGGTGTGGGCGAGCTCCGTGGCGGTCTGGAAGTGCTCGGAACCGACCAGGGCGCCGATCTCGTGCAGCTCCGGTTCGTGCCAGGCCGCGCCGAAGGTACGGACGGCCTCGGCGAGCGGGAGGTTGGTGCCGTACTCGTCGAGGTCCTTCCGGGGCGGTGCCTGGTTGGTGACCTCGTGGGTGGGGTGCGGTGCGGGGGCTCCGGGTTGCGGCTCGGTCCGGTGCTGGGTGACGGTCATGGCGTTGGTCCTGTCCTGGATCGGCCGGTCGGCGGCCGGGAGTGGCGGGGGAGGCGGTACGGCGGGGCGTGCGGCGCGTGTTCAGGCGCCTTCGGCTCCGACCGCTCTGAGGCACAGCGCGGTGATGCTCTCCACGACCGGCCCCGGGTCGGTCCGCGCACCGACCGGCGAGAGCGGCCCGAGCAGTGCCTCGCCGACCGCGCCGATCACGGCGGCGGCCGACAACTGGGCGTTCTGCGGGGGAAGTTCACCGGTGGAGATCCCGGCGACGATGACCGTCTCGGCCAGTGCGTGGTAGCCGCGGCGGTAGGTGAGCCGCTCCTCCTCGACGAGCGGGTCGACCGGCTCGGCCAGCAGGGCCCAGGCCGTGCGGGGACTGCGCAGTGCCCGGTACGAGAAGACCTCGACGAGCGCGCGCAGCTGCTCGGTGACGCCGCTCCGTGCCTGCACCGCCTCCCGCACCGCGTCGAGCTCATGGCCCGCGACATGCCGGAAGACCGCGGCGAGGAGCTCCTGCTTGGAGGCGAAGTGGTTGTAGACGCTGCCGGTGGCGACACCGGCCCGCCGGGCGAGCGCGGAGATGCTGGCCGCCGGGTAACCGCCCTCGGCGAGCAGCTCCCGCGCGGCGTCGAGGAGCCGTTCGCGATGGGCGAGCCGGGTCGCCTCCGTGCGGGCGGTGGATCGGTAGGCCATGATGATCTGAACCTCGATTCATATCTTCTGCTGTCCAGCCAACCACTGTTGTCCGCCGGGTGCAACGGCATGCGCGGAACCGTACGGGCCGGGACGGGAGCCACGCCGTCGCGCGGAGCGGGCGGGCGGGCCGCCGTCCGGCGGACGTGGCGCGCCACGGGCGTGCCACGGGTGCGATGCCCGCACGTCGCCCCGGGTTCACCGGATGGTTCCGGAATCAAGCAATCCTCCTGGTGGCGGCCCCACGCTCCGGCCCCGGACCGTCGCCGCCCCGCACGAAGGAGAACGACGCGTCATGTCCCACCCCGTACCCGAATGGGCCGACCCCCGGGTCCCCGCGGAATCGCTCGACCCCCAGGGCCTCAGCCGCCGGGCACTGATGCGCCGCGCCGGCCTGTTCGGCGCGGCCTTCGCCGCCGCCTCGCTGCCGCTGCCCGCTCTGGCCGACAGCCGAGGAGGTCACTCCCACGGGCACGGTCACGGCCACGGGCGCGCCCCGGACCTGGTCTATCTGGTCGGCGACCATCACAACCACTCCGTGTACAGCCACGACGCCAAGTACACCTTCTCCCAACTCGCCTCCGCGGGGCAGAAGTTCGGTCTCGACTGGATGGTCTTCACCGAGCACAGCAACATCGGCCACGCCGAGTTCGGCGCCGCGCAGGAGCACCGGGAGATCCTCAAGGCCCGCGCCGACAACAAGCGCATGCTGATCTTCCAGGGGCTGGAGTGGTACATCCCCGGGGCCGAGCACTGCACCGTCTTCTCGCCGCCCGGACGGCACGAGGTCGACCTCCTCACCCGCTTCGAGGAGGCCTTCGACGGCAAGCTGCTCGGCTACACGGCCGGTGCCCCGTCGCACCCCGACACCCCGCGCAACGAGGCGCACGCCGTCAAGGCCCTCAAGTGGCTGGCCGAACAGCGCCGCACCCGGTACGTCGACGACGTGCTGGTGCTCGCCAACCACCCCATGCGCCTCGGCATCGACTCCCCGCACGAGATGCGCGCCTGGCGCGACGCCGCCCCCGAGATCATGATCGGCATGGAGGGTGCCCCCGGCGCCCAGGCCGGAGCGATCCCGGGCTGGCACCCCGACACCAACGTCCGGGGCGAGTACAGCAACGCACCGTCCGCCGACTCCTGGCCCGGCTACCCGCGCGAGGCCTATGTCACCTACGGCGGGTTCGACTGGGCCACCGCGACCGTCGGCGGCCTGTGGGACGCGATGCTGGCGGAGGGCAAGCTCTTCACGATCACCTCCAACTCCGACGTCCACCGCGTCGCCCAGGACACCTGGGTCAACGGCGACTGGCCGCCCGGCCGTGACTTCGACAACACCGGCCACCTCCCCGACCCGTACAACACCACCGAACCGCAGCCCGGCGGCGACTTCTGGCCCGGCCAGTTCAGCCGTACGCACGTCGGCGTCACCCGGTACGGCTACCGGGACGTGATGGAGGGCCTGCGGGCCGGCCGCGTCTGGGTCGACCACGGCCATCTCATCGACGGCATCGACGTCAAGGTGCGCGGCGAGCACGGCAACAGCGCCACCCTCGGCGGCCGGCTGCGCGCCCGGCGCGGCGAGCGGCTCACCCTCACCGTCACGGTGACCGCCGCGTCCCGCCGCAACCCCTACGGTGTGCTGCCCCGCCTGGAGCACGTCGACGTGATCCGCGGAGCGGTCCGCGGCCCGGCCGCCGACCGGGACGACTGGCGCGCCCCCGACACCCGGCTCGCCCACACCGCCGACGTCTCGGGCCGCCGTGGCACCTACACCCTGCGCATCCCGGTCGGCCGTGCGGACGAGCCGTTCTACCTGCGGCTGCGCGGCAGCGACGGCAAGCGCCACGGCAAGGGCTTCCTCGGCGCGGCGATCGACCCGCACGGCCCCCTGCCGCACGAGCCGGGCCGGGGCAACCCGTGGCTGGACACCTGGTTCTACACCAACCCGGTCTTCGTCGACGTCGTGCGCTGAACCGGTACGGACGGCCGGGGCGGCCCGGAGGCGGCCCCGGCCGAGCTCAGGCCCCCAGCGCGGCGGAGACCACGGCCCTGGCCTCCTCCTGCACCCGGCCGAGATGGTCGGCGCCCAGGAACGACTCCGCGTAGATCTTGTACACGTCCTCGGTGCCCGAGGGGCGGGCGGCGAACCAGGCGTTCTCGGTGGTCACCTTGATGCCGCCGATCGGCGCGCCGTTGCCGGGAGCCTCGGTCAGTACGGCCGTGACCGGCTCACCGGCCAGTGTGTCGGCGGTGACCTGCTCGGGGGAGAGGCGGGCCAGCACGGCCTTCTGCTCGCGGTCGGCGGGGGCGTCGATCCGGGCGTACGCCGGCTCGCCGAACCGGGCGGTGAGTTCCGCGTAGCGCTCGGAGGGGGAGGCGCCCGTCACCGCGAGGATCTCCGAGGCGAGCAGGGCCAGGAGGATGCCGTCCTTGTCGGTCGTCCAGACCGATCCGTCGCGGCGCAGGAACGAGGCCCCGGCCGACTCCTCGCCGCCGAACCCGAGCGAGCCGTCGGCCAGCCCGTCCACGAACCACTTGAAGCCGACCGGCACCTCCACCAGCGCACGCCCCAGCCCGGCGGCGACCCGGTCGATCATCCCCGACGAGACCAGCGTCTTGCCGACGCCCGCGGAAGCCGGCCACTGCTCGCGGTGCGCGTACAGATAGTCGATGGCGACGGCGAGGTAGTGGTTCGGATTCATCAGTCCGGCGTCCGGCGTCACGATGCCGTGCCGGTCGGCGTCGGCATCGTTCCCGGTCGCGATCCGGTAGCGGTCGCGCTGCCCGATCAGCGAGGCCATCGCGTACGGCGACGAGCAGTCCATCCGGATCTTCCCGTCCCAGTCCAGCGTCATGAACCGCCAGGTGGGGTCGGTCAGCGGATTGACCACCGTCAGGTCGAGCCGGTGCTGTTCGGCGATCCGGCCCCAGTACGCCACCGAAGCGCCGCCCAGCGGGTCGGCACCGATCCGCACCCCGGCCGTCCGGATCGCGTCCAGGTCGAGCACCGACGGCAGGTCGGAGACATAGGTGCCGAGGAAGTCGTACGTCCCGGTCGTCGACGCCGCTCGCGCGCGGGCGTACGGCAGCCGCCGCACGTCCTTCATCCCGCCCGCGACGATCTCGTTGGCGCGCTCCTGGATCCAGCCGGTGGCGTCGGACCCGGCGGGGCCGCCGTTCGGCGGGTTGTACTTGAACCCGCCGTCGCCGGGCGGGTTGTGGGACGGGGTGACCACCACACCGTCGGCGAGACGACCCTTCCGGCCCCGGTTGTGACCCAGGACGGCGTGCGAGACCGCCGGGGTCGGGGTGTAGCCGTCGGCCGGATCGACCAGCACGGTCACGTCGTTGGCGGCGAACACCTCGACGGCGGTGACCCGGGCCGGCTCCGACAGCGCATGGGTGTCGGCACCGAGGAAGAGCGGCCCGTCCGTGCCCTGCCGCGCCCGGTACTCGCAGATCGCCTGGCTGGTCGCGGCGATGTGGTCCTCGTTGAACGCGGTGGCCGTGGACGACCCCCGGTGGCCGGAGGTGCCGAACGCCACCCGCTGGCCGGGCTCGGCCGGGTCCGGGTGCAGTGTGTAGTACGCCGTCACCAGCCGGGCAACATCGATGAGATCCTCCGGCCGGGCCGGCTGTCCAGCTCGTTCGTGCGGCATCTGCCACTCCTCCGTATCGGTCGGTCGTTCGGTCGTCCCCCGCCACATTTTCGCGGGTGGCGCGCACCGCACCGCGACTGCCCCGCCCGGAGGGTGCCCGAATCCCGCTGGTGGTTCCGGCGGGTCCCGGCATAGGTTCGTCCACGATCACGGAGAGTTCACCGAACCGGCGGGGTTTCCGGCCGGACCAGGGGGAGAAGAGATGGCACCGAACGATGCCGCGCCGGACGGCCGGATCCTGCTGCGCGAAGCCACCGCCGAGGACGCCGGACCGCTGACCGGGCTCTTCCTCGCGTCGCGCGCCGTGTCCATGCCGTACCTGCCGAAGGTGCACAGCGACGAGGACACACTGGCCTGGATGACCCATGTCGTGCTGCCGGAAACGACGGTGCGGATCGCCGAGACCGGCGGCGGGGAGCTCCTGGGCTTCGCCTCACTGGACGGAACCGAGCTGGAACACCTCTATCTCCACCCCGACGCGCGGCGCCGGGGCATCGGCTCCCTGCTCCTGGCCCACGTCCGCGAACTCGCGGGCGAGGAACTCACGCTGTACGTCTTCCAGCGCAACACGGACGCCCGCGCCTTCTACGAGCACCACGGGTTCACCGCGATCGCCTTCGACGACGGCGGCCGCAACGAGGAGAAGGAACCGGACGTCAGATACCGGTGGACGGCGAACGGCTGATCCGCTCCACCACCGGGGAGGGAGATCCGGGCGGGCCGCAACGCCCGCATGGCGGCCCGCCCGGCCCGGACGCGCGGTCTCGCCGGCGCCGGGGAACCGGCGACCCCGCGGGGCCGCGCGCCGAGCCGCCGCACCCCGTCGGACCGGGCACCTCCACGGCCGCCGGGACCGTCCGTCCGGGCGGCCGGTCCGCCCGCCGGGCCGCGGCAGGATCGCGAGGGGCCGGGCCCTGCGGCAGAGTGGGCACATGGACGATCTGAATGCCCTCGCCGACGAGCACCTGACCGCGGCCCGAGCCTCCGCGCACGGCCGCAGCGCCCACCGCCTGCTGCACGAGGAGCCTCTGAGACAGACCGTCATCGCGCTCACCTCGGGCTCCGCACTCGACGAGCACAACGCCCCCGCCGCGGCCTCGCTCCAGGTGCTCCGCGGCCGGGTCAGGCTCACCGCGGCCTCCGGCGACGTGGAGCTGAGCACCGGCGGCCTCCAGCCGATCCCGCAGGAACGGCACGGGCTGCTGGCCCTGGAGGACTCCGTGGTGCTGCTGACCGCCGTCAACGACTGACGGCGCCGCTCCCCGCCCGGGTGGCCGGGGCCGTCCGTATCCGTTCCAGGACCCACAGCACCAGGCTGCCCGCGGCGAGCGCGCCGCCCAGGAGACAGACACCGTTCCAGCCCGCCCGCGACCAGACCACCGAGGCGAGCGCGGCCCCGGCCGCCCCGCCCATGAAGAAGAGGGTCATGAACGCGGAGTTGATCCGGTTGCGGGCCTCCGGGCGGAGCGCGTAGATCACGTTCTGACTGCTGTTGAGTCCCGCCTGCTGGGCGATGTTCAGCAGGATCACCCCGACCGTCAGCCACAGCGGCGAGGACTCACCGGCCAGCAGCGGCAGCCAGGCGAGCGTCAGGAGCGCGCCGGCCGTACCCGACACGGCCTGCACCCGGCCCCGGTCGCCGAGGCGGGCCGCGATGTTCATGCCCACCACCCCGATGACGCCCACCAGGCCGAACAGACCGATGGCGGCCGCGTTCCAGCGGAAGGGCGGCCGGGTCAGCAGGAACGTCAGCGCGGTCAGCTGCACGCTGTAGGAGGCCATGGAGAACGCGCCGATGGCCGCCCGCCGACGGAGCAGCGGCTCCTGCCGCAGCAGGGCCAGCGTGGAGCGCAGCAGCGCGGTGTACGGGATCGCGGCCGCGCCGCCCGGCTCCTCGGGCAGCCGGGGAAGACGGCGGTGCAGCAGCACCGCCATGACGGCCATGAGCAGCGCGTTCACCCAGTACACGGTCCGCCACCCGCCGAGCTCGGACAGTGCCCCGGCGGCCAGCCGGCCGAACAGCCCGCCCAGCAGCACGCCGGACATGACGACGCCGACGATCCGGCCGCGCTCGGCCGGAGCCGCCAGGGCCGCCGCGAACGGCACCACGACCTGGGCCCCGACCGAGGCCAGCGCGGTCAGCAGGGTGCCCGCGATCAGCAACGGGCCGGTGGGAGCCGCGGCCGTCACCAGGAGGAAGAACGCGGTCAGGGCGAACAGGCCCACCGCGAGCCGCCGTCGGTCCAGGACGTCCCCGAGCGGGACGAGCAGGATCAGCCCCAGCGCGTACCCCGCCTGGGCGGCGGTCACGATCAGCCCCGCCGCGGTGACACCGATGTGCAGATTCACCTCGATGATGTCCAGGAGCGGCTGTGCGAAGTAGTTCCCGGCGCAGGAGAGGGCGGCGGCGAGAGCCATCAGCAGAACCGGGCCGCGTCCGAGCGACGGCGGAGCGGGCACCGCGACGCGGGGTACGGCCGGGCCGCGGGTTTCGTGAGTGGAGTGGACCATGTGCCCCAGCCTCCGGGATCGGACATCCATGAGTCCAACACATGTTTTTCATTCCATCGATCGTGGTTCACGATGGATGGATGGAACTCCAGCAGATGCGGTACGTCGTCGCGGTGGCGGAACTGGGCAGCTTCACGCGCGCCGCGAAGCGGTGTCTGGTCGTCCAGTCCGCGTTGAGCCATCAGATCGCCCGGCTGGAGAAGGAGCTGGGAGCCCGGCTCTTCGACCGCACCAGCCGCCGGGTGCGGCTCACCTCGGCGGGTGAGGTGTTCCTGCCGGAGGCCCGGCAGGCGTTGGACGCGGCGGAGCGGGCCCGTGCCGAAGTCGCCGCGACCGCGGGAGAGGTCAGCGGGCGGCTCGCGGTGGGGGTCATCCCCACCGTCTCCGCGGTCGACATCCCGGCCGCGCTGCGGACGTTCCACCTGAGCCACCCGAAGGTGCGCATCGTCCTGCGGGAGGGGGCGAGCAAGGACCTCGTCCAGGAGGTGCGGGACGGGACGCTGGACGTGGCGTTCCTGGGAGTACTGCCCGGCTACCGGCCGAAGGGCGTGAGCGATCACCAGCTCGCCACGGGCGAACTGGTCGCCGTCGTGGCACCGACGCACCCCCTGGCCGGGCAGCGGGAAGTGGGACTGGACCGGCTGGCGCGGGAGTTGTTCGTCGACTACCCCGACGGCACCGCGGCCCGTGCCCAGTCGGAGGAGGCGTTCGCGGCGAGGGGCCTCACCCGCGAGGTGGCCTTCGAGGTCAACGGCACCGACTTCATCGTCCGGCTGGTCCGCAGCGGGCTCGGCGTCGCCATGCTGCCGACCGCCTTCGCGGCAGAGCTGACCGGGGTCCGTGTGCTGTCCGTCCACGACGCCCCCGCCCGCACGGAGCGCCTGGTCTGGAGCCGGTTCCGCCCCACCCCGGCCGCCGCGGCGTTCCTCACGGGACTCGGCGTCGAGCCCGGCACCGGGACCGGATGACCGACGGGTGCCGGGCGCGGCCCGGCGGCGGTGAGCGGCCGGACGCGGGAACAGGCGCGGGGGGACCGTGACGAGGGCCGCCGCGAGGCCGGGGACCGGGCGACCAGGCCGACGCGTGCCCGCGGGCGGCGACCTCCTGCCGGAGCCGGGCGACCGCGCACCTGGCGGCTTCGCGCCATCCGGGCCGAACGGGCCACTGGGTGGGGTGTCACGGGGGTCCGGTGGGCAGGTACTGGTGCAGGACCCCGGAAAAGGCGGGGTACGGCGACCGGTGGCGAGGGGCGTGTGACGTGAGCGAGCGGACCGAATGGCAGTTCTCCGACGACCGTGGGCAGTTGTCGACTTCCGGGCGGCGCCCGGAGCGGGTGCTCGCCTACGTCCAGGCCGGGGCGACCCTGTGGGACCACGGGATACGACCGAGCGCGATATTCGGCTCCGACCACGACGACCGGACCGTGCCGGACACGGCGAAGACCGGTTCGCTCCCGGTCTCCGAGGTCGCCTACCTCGGCGCGGGCAGCACCCTCGACGTGGACACGCTGCTGAGCGGTGAGCCGGACCTCGTCGTGGCGGTCAGTTACGGCGGCGGACACGTCTACGGGCTCGCCGCGGAGACCGCCAAGCATCTGGAGGAGCACGTCCCGGTCGTGGTCATCGACGTGGGACAGGCGCGCGGACTCACCGAGATCGGGGACCGGTTCGCCCAGCTCGCCCGCTCGCTCGGCGCCGAGGAGCCCGAGGTGGCGACGGCGGAGCTGGACGCCGCGCGGCAGCGGCTGCGCACCCTCGCCGCCGCCGGGGACGGGCCCCGGGTCGTCGCCCTGTCCCCGGCCGGACAGGAGCAGACCCACCTCGCCCGCCCCCGTATGTGGCCGGAACTGCGTGCGCTGGCCGGGCTGGGCGTCGACGTCGTGGAGCCGGCCGAGGGGCCCGGCGCGAACTGGTCCACGGTCGGCTGGGCGGAAGCGGCGGCGCTGCGCCCCGCGGTGGTCCTCGCCGATGTCCGGGTCAATGCCACGCCCCTCGGTGAGCTGCGGACGAACCCGCACTGGTCGGCGATGGAGGAGGCCGCCCGGGTGGTGCCGTGGAACCCGGAGCCGGTGTGCAGCGCACGGGCCCACGCACGTTTCCTGACGCTCGTGGCGGACGCGCTGGAGGCGGCCGGGAGCTGAACGCCGGGGCCCACGGGCGCCGAGGGCGGTGTGCGGACGGTCCACCCCTCCCGTTCCCGTGGCTCCGGACCGGGGCCGCGGCCTCCGGGTCCGGCATGACTGCCCCCTGGTGTTCATGATCCGGGGGCGTCACGGGCCCGGAGGCACCGAGGGCTGCCTGCGTGCGCCCTGAGCACCGGCTCCCCCCGAGCCTGAAGAGCTCTTCGTACCGTGGACGTGGCAACTCGGCGCCCTGGCGAGGCGGGACGAGGGCGTGAGGCAGGGGCCCGTACCTTATCGGCACGGGCGGCACCGGCGGCGTCGACGCTCTCCACGGCCCGGACGCCGTCGCCCAGCCCCCACCTCGCCCCGACACCCAGTGACCCCGCACGCCCGGCCGCTCCCCGTACGGACGTGTCCGATCGCGCGGGACGTGCCTGTTCGCCAGGCTGGTCAGGACCACCCCGCGCCGATTCCGTACGTCCCCGAGGAGCAGGCATGCAGCAGGACAAGCACCCTTCCTACGGTCCCGTCGTCTTCCGGGACCGTTCGGCGGGCTACGCCTTTCTGACCCGGTCCACCGCATCGAGCGAACAGACGATCGACTGGGATGACGGCAACAGTTACCCCGTCATCGACGTGGAGATCTCCGCCGAGAGCCACCCCTTCTTCACCGGGAAGGCGCGCGTCGTCGACTCGGAGGGACAGGTCGCCAAGTTCGAGCGCCGGTACGGGGGCGAGAGCGGCTCCTGACCGCGCGAGGACCCGAGCCCCCGGCCCCGTACGAAGGGGCCGGGGGCTCCGTCCGTTCTTCTCCCGACACCACCGGCGACCGGCTCCCGACACCACCGGCGACCGGAGAGGAACGGGTCGCGCCTCCCGGTCCCCGATCCGGGCCCGGGGCTGCGGACGGCCGGGCTCCTTTGCGAGGATGGCGGGCGGATCGAAGCCTTCGGCGGCAGTCGGCAGTCGGCAGTCGGCAGTCGGCGACGTGGCCGATGGTCGCCGCAGCCGGGGCAGGCACGGGCTCCATGGGTGCGGAGGCCGCGCCGCCTGCCAGGACAGCTCCGTCACCGCATCGTAGGAGACCCCATTCCCATGCTCGACAGACTCGACCTGCTGGTCATCGGCGAGTGCGTCGCCGACATCGTCCGGCTGCCCGGCGCGCCCGACCAGGTCCACCCGGGCGGCAGCCCGGCCAACGTCGCGTACGGGCTGGCCCGGCTCGGTCACGGCGCCACGCTGCTCACCCAGCTCGGCCCCGACGACAACGGAGGGCTGATCAGGGACCACCTCGCCGGGGCCGGGGTCGAGGTCCGCACCGACGACGCGACGGCCCCGACCCCGTCCGCCGCCGTCACGCTGGACGGGGCGGGGCGGGCCACGTACACCTTCGAGATCGGCTGGACGCTCGGCCCGGTCTCCCTGGACCGGTCGCCCCACCATGTGCACACCGGTTCCATCGCGGCGGTGATGGAACCGGGGGCGTCCACCGTCCTCGGTGCCGTCGAGTCGCTGCGGACCGCCGCGACCGTCAGCTACGACCCCAATGTGCGGCCCGAGCTGATGGGGGACCACGACCTGGCCGTCCGCAGGGTCGAGCGGTGCGTCGCGCTCAGCGACGTGGTCAAGGCCAGCGACGAGGACCTGGAGTGGCTGTATCCGGGCCAGGAGCCGGAACGGGTCGCCGAACGCTGGCTGGCCACCGGTCCCGCGGTCGTGCTCGTCACGCGGGGCGGCGACGGGGCACTGGCCGTACTGCCCGGCGGGCGGGTGACGGTCGACGCGCTGTCCACCGAGGTCGTCGACACGGTGGGGGCGGGTGACGCCTTCATGTCGGGGACCCTGCACGCCCTGGCCGCACACGGGCTGCTCGGCCCGGACGGCCGGGAGCGGCTGCGCTCGCTGGACCGGACCAGGACGGCCGATGTCCTGCGGCACGCGGTGGCCTCCGCCGCGGTGACCGTCGCGCGGGCGGGCGCCAACCCGCCGGACGCGACGGAGCTGGCGGCGGCACTCGACCGCGGTTGAACACCGCCGGGCCGAGAGGGGGAGTGCCCGAGGACCCTCCTCAGCCGGGCGCCGTCAGACGCGGGCTGCTGTCGTCGTCGAGGAACTCCACGACGGCGAGCACGAACAGCGCGCACAGCGCGGTCCAGACGATGACCAGGTCCGTCGGCCGGTCCCACACCACCAGGACCACGGCGGCCACCACGACCACCGCCCAGTTCAGCGGGCGCCTGGCCCGGTGCACCCACCGGCCGACCGGGCCCCCGGTGAACCCGGCGGCGTCCCGTACCGCGCCGATGCCACCGCTCCACATCGCGTCGACCCGGGTGGCGGCGCGGCCCTCGCCCGTGAGCCACGCGGCGAGGGCCACCACGACGCCGAGCGTGACCACCAGGCGGACCAGCGCGCGCATCCGGCCGACCAGGGCGTCGAAGACCGAACCGGCCGCCGGCTGCGACACCTCGGAGGGCAGACTGTCGAGATAGAAGGCCCGGCCCAGCCAGACAGCCAGGCCGAGCACCGCCGCACCGGCCGCCATCGCGAGCGCCGCCGTGACCAGCGCCCGGCGTCGGCGCACCGCGAGGAGCACCCCGCCCGCCGCGAGGACGAGCGTGACCGGCGGCAGCCAGAAGCCGATGAGCTGGAGGGCCCGGAACCATTTCTTGGCCTTGCCCACGGAGTCCGAGGTCAGCACCGTGAAATCGGTGTGGATCTCGGGGAGCTTCGCAGCGACGCCCAGACCCCGGTCGACGAGCCGCTGCTTCACCCGGTCGATGACCGGTGCGAGATCGACGGTGACGGTGTCGGCGGTGAGCTTCACCGCCCCGCCGCCGCTGCCGGACAGCGCCTTCAGGGTGGCCGACTGGGCGGCGCGGTTGAGGTCGGTCCAGATCCTGGCGAAGGCGTCGCCGGCCACGAACCTCTCCGTGGTCCCGTGCACGAAGTTCGAAATGCCGGTGGTGAGGGGGCCGTTCAGCTTCGACAGGGCCTTGTCGAGCACCGGCCGGTCGGCGGGGGAGACATCGGCCAGGAGGGTCTTCACGTTCAGGTGCCGCATGACGGCACCGGTGACGCGATCGGTCACCGCGGCCTGCACATCGGGGTCCGAGGCGAGCGGCGACATCATCGCCACATAGTGGTCGGTGTCGCCGATCTGGCTCTTCGCCCAGGTGGAGACGATGCTCAGCGGCGTGAGCACGGCTGCCACCAGGACGAGCAGCGCGGCGAGGACCGAACGGGCGCGCGGCCGGTGCCGGGCCGGGGCACGGGCCTCCAGCTCGGCCACCCTGCTGCGCAGCGCCGCCAGTTCGGCACCCTGGTCCGGGGGCTTCGGCCGATCACGGTCCGGTTCCATCTCCCCAGGGGACGGCCTGCCGCCGCGCCCGGCGCGGCGGAGTGCTGTGGACGGGTGAACGCGGTCACCGTGACGTGCGGTCCCGTTGGGCCCACCGGACGCGGCGATGACCCGTTCGGCTCATTGGCCGCATCCTCACGGGGGCTACTGCCGTTCGACAACCGGTAGACCTGATCGATTACGGAGGAGGGGGCGGACATGACGCGGGTCGACGGGGACGTCGCGGTGACGGGGCTGGGGCTGGTGACCCCGGCGGGTTCGGAGGAGCGCACGTTCTGGGAGGGGCTGTGCGCCGGGGTGTCCATGGCCCGCGGCTGCGAGGAACTGGCAGGTCTGCCGGTCGACTTCGGCTGCCCGGTGGACGGGATCGACCTGGACGAGGCGGTCGGCGGGCGTTCGGTGTGGCGGATGGCGCGGTTCGTGAAGATGGCGCTGGTCGCCGCCCGCCGGGCGGTGGCGGACGCCGGACTGTCGCCGGAGCGCTGGGACGGCGACCGGGTCGGGGTGGTGCTCGGCGTCGGCGTGGGCGGGGTGTCCGTGCTCGTCGACAACGTACGCAGGCTCGACGACGGCGGGGCGGGCGCGGTGTCGCCGCTCCTGGTGCCGATGATGATGCCCAACGCGGCCGCCGGGGAGGTGGCCATCGCGCTGCGGGCCCACGGCCCGAGCCTGGCCTCGGCGACCGCCTGCGCCTCGGGGGCGACGGCCCTCGCGATCGCCCGCGACCTGCTGCTGGACGGCCGGTGCGACGTGGTGGTGGCGGGCGGTGCGGAGGCCGTGCTGACCCCGCTGGTGGTGAGCGCCTTCGCCGGGATGGGGGCGCTCTCGCTGCGCACCGGCGATCCCGCGGGAGCGTCGCGGCCGTTCGCCGCGGACCGGGACGGGTTCGTGGTCGGCGAGGGCGCCGCCGTGCTCGTACTGGAGCGGACGGGCCACGCCCTCGCCCGGGGCGGTCGGCCGCGCGCCCTGCTGGCCGGGTCGGGGTCCGGCACCGACGCCCATCACCCCACGGCCCCGGACCCGGCGGGGCGGGGCGCGCGCAAGGCCGTCGAGGCCGCGCTGGGCGAGGCGGGCTGGGCGGCCCACGAGGTCGACCACATCAACGCCCACGGCACCTCGACGGTGCTCAACGACGCGATGGAGACCGCGGTGATCTCCGGTCTCTTCCCCCACCGCCCCTCGGTGACCGCCCCGAAGGGGGTGCTCGGCCACACCCTCGCGGCGGCCGGGGCGATCGAGGCGGCCGCCACCGTCCTGACCCTGGAGCACGGACTGGTCCCGCCGATCGCCAATCTCGACGCGCCGCCGGACGGATCGCCGCTCGACTGCGTGGTCAAGGAGCCCCGGATCCAGCGGGTCGAACGGGCGCTGAGCCACTCCTTCGGCTTCGGCGGACACAACGTCGTACTCGCCTTCCGCCGCGTCGACGCGGACGGCCGGTGACCCTCGGATCCCGGTGTCCTCGCCATTGCTTGATCGTTATATTTTCATGACCGCAACGATCGACAGCCCCTCCTCCGAACGGTCCACGGACCTCCTCACCGCTGTGCTCCTCGGCACCGACTTCCGCCGGGAGCACGGTTTCTGGCAGCGGCTGATCAGTACGAAACCCTTCCGCCGCCCCGGCGACCGCACCGCCGAGCAGCGCCTGGCTCTCACCTACGAGCGGCTGCGCGTCCTCAACGACTGCCTGGACAGCGCCGCCCGGCTGGCCGCCGACCCACGCGCCCTCGCCGCCCTGCACGAGTGGCTGGGCCCGGTGGACCCGGCACTGACCACGGTGGCGGGCATCCACTACAACCTGTTCCTCGGCAGCCTCCTCGACCACGGGGGCGACGGCGACCGCGACCTGTCGGACTACCTGCGGCTGCGGCGCATCGGCACCTTTCTCTGTACGGAGGTGGCACACGGCAACGACGCCGCGGCCGTCGAGACCACGGCCGCGTACGACCACGAGCGCGATGGATTCGTCCTGCGCACCCCGCACGCCGGGGCCCAGAAGTTCATGCCCAACACCGGTCCGGCCGGCGGCCCCAAGACCGGGCTGGTGGCGGCGCGCCTGCTCGTCGGCGGCGTCGATCACGGGGTCTTCCTCTTCCTCGTCCCCCTCACCGACGCCGCGGGGGCCCGGCCCGGAGTACGGATCCGCAGCCTCCCCACCCGCACCGGGAGCCCCGTGGACCACTGCCTCACCGCCTTCGACCAGGTCTTCGTGGGACGCGACGCGCTGCTCGACGGGGATCACGGACGCATCGGCGCGGACGGGCAGTTCAGCAGCGCCATCGACAACCGCAGGCGCCGCTTCCTCGCGTCGATCGGGCGCGTCACCTCCGGGAAGATCTCGATGACCGCCTGCGCGGTCGGCTGCGCGCGCGCGACGCTCGCCGTCGCCGTCCGCTACGGCGGCCACCGCTACATCTCGGGCCCCCGGGGCTCGCGGCAGGTCCCGGTGATCGCCCACCGCAGCCACCACGGTCCGCTCGCCACCGCCATGGCCACCGTCTTCGCGATGAGCCTGCTGCACCGCAGGGCCCTGGACCGCTGGGCGGGGGGCGAGCAGCCGGCGGAGGCGGAGCGGCTGGTCGCCGTCGCCAAGGGGTGGATCACCTGGCAGGCCAGGACCGTGATCGTCGAGTGCCGCGAACGCTGCGGGGCCCAGGCGCTCCTGGAACACAACGGCATGAGCGAGCTGGTCACCGGGGTGGAGGGCGCCATCACCGCGGAGGGCGACAACCTCGCCATCCACGCCAAGGCCGCCGCGGAGATGCTCTTCTCCGCCGCACCGGCCGGTCCGCGGGCTGCCCCCGGAGCCGGGCCCGGCGCACTCGACGACCCGGAATTCCACCGGAGGCTGCTCGCGGAGCTGGAGCGGATCTGGTTCGACCGGGCCCGGGAGCGGATGGGCCTGGCCCCCCACGGCGACCCGCTGGCGCGGTGGAACGCGGCGTCCGGACCCGCCCTGCGCGGGGTCGAGGCCCACGCCCAGCGGCAGGCGGCCGAGGCGTACGCGGAAGCGGTGACCGCGCTGCCCGACGGACCGGCCCGCGAACGCCTCGACGAGCTGCGACGGCTCTTCGCGCTCGACCGGATCGCCCGCGGCGGCGGAGACCTGCTGGCCGCGGGCCTGCTGACCGCCGACCAGGTCGAGGAACTGCCGGGTCTGGTGGAGCAGCTCATCGCCGTGGTCGCCCCCCGTCTGCCCGGCCTCGTCGAGTCCTTCGCGCTGCCGCCGGAAGTCCTCGCCGACTGGCCCATCGCCCGTTCCGACTACGTGGACGCCTACGACGATCCGGAAGCACCCTGGCACGGCGACGCGGGCCCGGTCGCGGTGCGGGACGAGCGGTGAGAGCCATGACGAGAAAGGGAACAGCTGTCCGGGGGTGCCGGGTCAGGGAGGCCGCCGGAGCTCTCGGAGTCCGCGTGGTCCTGCTGGCCTACTGGGGTACGGCGTCCGTCCTGGCGCGGTGGTGCGGGGAGCGCGGAGAAGACACTGCCGAATCGGTTCGGCACAAGGCGTAACTGGAGGCACTCCACCCAGTTGATTCGGCGTCGGGACGGTGTCCCCATCGGCCCGGCAGCCGGCCCGAACGATGGAGAGAAGGCTCATGAGTACGATTCATCCCAAGATCACCGAGGTTCTGACACACACCTTCAAAGTGCCTGTCGGCGAGATCCACCCGGGTTCCACCATGGACAGCCTGGAGATGGATTCCCTCGCCGTCGCCGAGTTCGCCGTTCTGATCCGGGAGACGGCCGGCGGCGACCGGGACTTCGACCAGCTCGCCAAGGACGCCACCCTGGCCGACATCTCGCGGTTCATCCACGCGGCGGCCCACGGCGGGGCGCGGCGGGTGGGCGGCGCGGCAGTGATGAGCAACGCCCGATGAACAGGCCGGCCATCGCCGTCACCGGCCTGGGCATGATCACACCGGTCGGCAATGACACCGAGTCCACCTGGGCCGGCGTGTGCGCGGGCGTGTCACCGGCCCGTACCGTCGCCGAGCTCGAAGGGTGCGCGATCGACTTCGCCTGCGTGGTCGACGGCATCGACCTGGACGCGGCGATCGGCGGCCGGGCGTCCTTCCGGATGGGGAAGTACGTGAAGCTCGCCGTGCTCGCCGCCCGGGAGGCGGTCGCCGACGCCGGGCTCGACCCGGCCCGGTGGGAAGGGCCCCGGGTCGCCGTGGTCGTCGGCACCAGTAGCGGGGGCTCCGCCTCGCTGACCGAGCAGGCCATCGTGTTCGACCGGCTCGGAGCCGGGGCCACCTCGCCCTCGGGCATCCTGCTCACCATTCCGAACATGCCCGCCGCCGAGATCGCGATCCAGCTGCGGGCCACCGGACCCAGCATGGCCCCGTGCACCGCCTGTTCGTCCGGGGCCACCGCGCTGTCCGTCGCCCGTGACCTCCTGGTCACCGGGCAGTGCGACATCGCGATCGCCGGGGCCACCGAGTCGATCGTCTACCCGGTCGCCATGGCCGGATTCGCCAGATCCGGGGCCGGGGCCCGCGCGGACGGCGACCCGGCCGGGCTGTGCCGGCCCTTCGCGGCCGACCGGGCCGGTCTCGTCATGGGCGAGGGCGCGGCCGTCATGGTGCTGGAGCGGGCGGACGACGCCCAGGCCAGGGGCGCGGCACCACGGGCACTGCTCGCCGGTACCGGCGCCACCACCGACGCCCACCACCCCATCAGCCCGCACCCCTCCGGCGCGGTCGCCCAGGCCGCGGTGGAGGCCGCGCTGCGCGACGCGGGCTGGGCGGCCGAGGACGTCGAGCACGTCAACGCGCACGGCACGGCGACCCCGGTCAACGACGCCACCGAGGCCGCCCTCATCGCCCGGGTCTACCCGCACCGACCGCCCGTCACCGCTCCCAAGGGCGTGCTGGGCCACTGCATGGGGGCGGCCGGAGCGATCGAGGCCGGGCTCACCGTCCTCACCCTCCAGCGCGGAGTCGTACCACCGATCGCCAACCTGGACGCCCCGGCGCCCGAGTTCGACATCGACTGCGTCACCAAACAACCGCTGCGGCAGCCCATCCGGCGCGCCGTCAGCCATTCCTTCGGCTTCGGCGGACACAACGCCGTGATCGCTCTTCAGCGTCCGTAGGCATCCGGCCAGGTGGTGCGACGGGGAACACAGCCCGGCGTACCACCGGCCACACCCCTCATGAGCTGGGCAGAAGCCCGTGATAGCTTGCCGGAGCCAGTCGAACTCCACGTAAGGGGTCAGGGAATCCGGTGCGAAACCGGAACTGACGCGCAGCGGTGAGGGGGACGGGCGGGGCCAAGGCCACTGGGACCACCCTCGGGTGTCCTGGGAAGGCGTCCCGTCCGAAGGAACCCGAGTCCGAAGACCTGCTGGCGGCCGCGACCCGGCACCGGGCCACGGCATTCCGTACAGCGGGCTCCGCGTATGAGCCCTCAGACGCAGAGGGACCCCGTGCCGTCCATAGCCAGCCCCGTCCGCACCATGGCCCTGCTCTCGGCGGGAATCGTCCTGCTGACCGCCTGCGGAGGCGGAACCGACGAGTCGGCCGCGAAGCGCGGCCGCACCGACGGATACCCGGTGACGCTGAAGAACTGCGGGCGCACCGTCACCGTCGACGCCGCGCCCCGGCACGCCGTGTCGGTGGACCAGGGATCGACGGAGATCCTGCTCTCCCTCGGCCTCGCCGACAGGATGGCCGCCACCGCGACCTGGTCCGACCCGGTGATGAAGGGCCTGGAGAAGGCCAACGCCGGGGTGCCCAGGATCTCGGACAACCGGCCGTCGTCGGAGAAGGTCCTCGACCAGGAGCCCGACTTCATCAGCGCGTCGTTCGCGTCCACGCTCGCCAAGGGCGGCGTCGCACCGCGCGAACAGTTCGAGGCACTCGGCGTCCCCACCTACGTCTCGCCCGCCGACTGCACCGGCAAGGACAACAGCGGCGGTGGCGACGGCGCCCGGACCGCACCCCTGACCATGGACGGCGTCTACCAGGAGGTGCACGAACTCGCCGAGGTGTTCGGCGTGCCGGAACGTGGCGACGCGCTCGTCGCAGGGCTGCGGGCCCGGGTGAAGAAGGCTGCCGAGGGCATCGACGCTTCCGGGACGAGTCGCCTGTACTGGTTCTCCGACTCCAAGGCCCCGTACCTGGCCGGCTGCTGCGGAGCACCCGGGATCATCACCAAAGAACTCGGCGCGAAGAACGTCTTCGACGACACCCACGAGGAATGGCCCCAGATCAGCTGGGAGACGGTGGCCGACCGCAACCCCGACGCGCTGGTCATCGGCGATCTCTCCCGCAAGGCCCAGACCGCGGAGAGCGCCGCCAAGAAGATCGAGTTCCTGGAGTCCAACCCCGTCACCAGGAACATGGACGCCGTCCGGCACAAGCGGTACATCCTGCTGAGCGGCCAGGCCATGAACCCGACCATCCGGACGGTCGAGGGCGTCGAACGCGTCGCCGCCGGGCTGCGCCGCTTCGGGCTCGCCGGATGACGGCGACCGAACGGGCCACGGCGGTGGCCGGGCCGCCCCTTCCCGGCAGCCCCGTCCGCACAGCGGGCGCCGGACGGCGACTGCGCGGCGGGGCGCTGTGGGCCGGTGGCATCGCGCTGCTGGTGCTCTCCGTCGCGGTCGCCGTCACCATCGGCCCCGCCCGGATATCGGTGGCCGACGTCTGGTCCGCGGTCGCCTCTCATCTCGGCCTGGGCCGCTCCGGGCTCTCCCCGATCAGGGACGGGATCATCTGGAACCTGCGCATGCCCCGCACCCTGCTCGCCGCCGTGTGCGGTGCCGGGCTCGCGGTGTGCGGCACGGTCATGCAGTCCCTGCTGCGCAACCCGCTCGCCGACCCGTTCGTCCTCGGTGTCTCCTCCGGGGCGTCCACCGGCGCGGTCGTGGTCGTCGTCCTCGGCGTCGGCGGGGGAGCGGTGTCGGTCTCGACCGGCGCGTTCGCCGGGGCGCTGTGCTCGTTCGCCCTCGTGCTGCTGCTCAGCCACACCCTGGGCGGCACGACAGACCGGGTCGTGCTCTCCGGTGTCGCGGCCATGCAGCTGTTCTCCGCGCTCACCTCCTTCGTCGTGATGACCTCCGCCGACGCCGAGCAGACGCGTGGCGTGCTGTTCTGGCTGCTCGGCTCGCTCAGCGGCGTCGGCTGGACCGATGTCTGGATCTGCGCCGCCGTGCTCGTCGTGACGCTGCTGGTCTGTCTGGGCCACGCCCGTACCCTCGACGCCTTCGCGTTCGGGCAGGACGCCGCCGCCGCGCTCGGCGTGCACGTCGGGCGCACCCGGATCGTGCTGCTGTGCACGACCGCGCTGCTGACCGGCGTACTCGTCAGCTCGGCCGGTGCCATCGGCTTCGTGGGCCTGGTGCTGCCGCATGCCGCCCGCGCCCTCGCGGGTTCCGGACACCGGCGGCTGCTGCCGGTCACGGCGCTGGCCGGGGCCGTGTTCCTGGTCTGGGTCGACACCCTCGCCCGGACGGTCCTCGACCCGCAGGAAGTGCCCGTGGGCGTGGTCACCGCGCTGATCGGCGTGCCCGCGTTCGTCCTGGTCCTCCACCGCACCCGGAGGACCGCATGACCGGGGCGCCCACCGGCGGGCTGCGTGCCGAACGGGTCAGCCGGACGGCGGGCGGCCGGCTCATCCTCGACGGGGTCGACCTCGCCCCGCGGCCCGGCGGCACCCTGGGGCTGATCGGGCCGAACGGCTCCGGCAAGTCGACCCTGCTGCGGGTCCTGGCCGGGGTCCTCGCCCCGGGCACCGGGGTGGTCACGCTGGACGGACAGCGGCTCGACGGGATCGGCCGCCGCGCGGTGGCCCAGCGGGTCGCCATGGTCGACCAGCACGCCGTGACACAGGTCGAGCTGAGCGTCCTGGACGTGGTGCGGCTCGGGCGCATCCCGCACCGCAGGGCCTGGTCGGCGCCGACCCCGGCGGACGAGGAGGCGGTGCGCGACGCACTCGCGCGGACCGGCCTCGCCGACCGCGGCGACCAGTCCTGGCACACCCTTTCCGGCGGTGAGCGCCAACGCGTCCAGATCGCGCGGGCACTGGCCCAGCAGCCGCGCGAGCTGCTGCTCGACGAGCCGACCAACCACCTCGACATCCAGCACCAGCTGGAACTCCTCGCGCTGATCGCCTCGCTGCCGCTGACCGGTGTGATCGCCCTGCACGACCTCAATCTGGCCGCGATGTTCTGCGACCGGATCGTCGTCCTGAAGGCGGGGCGCGCGGTGGCCGCCGGAACCCCGTCGGAAGTGATCACCGAGGAACTGATCGCCGACGTTTACCGGGTCACGGCGCGCGTCACACCGGACGGCCCGGACGGGCGGCCCTCGGTGCGCTTCCTGCCGGGACGTCCCGCAGGGGCGTAGGGTCTTTCGTTCGGATCGGGCCGGATCAGGGAGCGGGGTCCGGTGCCGCGCATCGCACGGCCGACGCCCACGACCGACGCCAACGCGGCGAGGTGCGGCACCGGCGCACGCGAGCCCGGCGTGAGCCGAACGAGAGGTCGCAGTGAGTGGATCGAAAATCCCGTCTGCCCGGCGGAGCCCGGCACACACGCTCGCCGTGCTGTCGGGGTCGCCCCGATGCCTCCGGTACCGGGGCGGCCCTCCATCTCGGGGTCGCACGCACCGGACGCCGCCGGGCCCCCTTCGGGCGGACGACGCCACTTTCGACACACGCCCTGGCCGTTCGAAGGCGTGCCCCGGCAGGGGCGAGGGCGGACCCCGGCACCGTGCGGGTCCGCCCTCGTGATCCGGGCGCGGCCGTTCGCCGCGCCGTGCGGCAGGGGGTCAGCGGCGACGTCCCCGGCCGAGATCGCCGCCGGTGTCCTTGCCGCCGATGTCCGTGCCGTCCGCGTAGTCGATCTGCTCCTTGCGGAGTTCGGCGGAGACCTCCTTCTGCTCGGTGACCTTCTTGGTCTCCATGCGGATCCGCTCGACGGGCACGGTCTCCTTGCGCGTGGTCGCGCGCTCCGCGTGCAGGGTGACCTCCACGTCCTGCTCACGGATGGCAGGGTGTTCCGCGGCCCTCTCGCCGGGCTGGAGGGGTTCACGGATCAGGCGTACCTCCTCGTGCGTCACGGGCACCGTCCTGGTGACGTTCTCGGTGACCACGTACTTGTGCAACCGGGCCGTGCCGCTCTCGTACTCCTCGGTGCCGACGCGCAGTTGCTCCTCGGAGCGGATGATCTCCTCCTTGCCGCCCAGGTCGGCGGAGGACCGCTCGGCGCCCGCTCCGGCGCCGGCGAGGGGCCGCGAGGTGGCGGCCGCCCCGGTGTCGCGGTGCTTGCCCATGCCGGTGCCGCCGGTCATGCCGGGTGAGGTACGGGCCGTGCCGGAGGCGCCGGTGCCGGTCATGGCCGACTTGTCGGACCCGGTGGTGCGCCCGGTGCCTGCCGCGCCCATGGCACCGGCGGCCCCCGCCGCTCCCATGGCCGTGGTGCCCGTGCCGGACGTCGTGTCCGCGCGCCCGCCGAGCTTGGCGCCGGTGTTCCTGGCGAGGCCGTAGTGCTTGTAGAGCTCCTCCTCCTCGGCCACGGACAGATGCGCGTCCGCGTCCACCCGGGGGGCTTCCTTGACGCGGTCCTTCGGATGCGAAATGTGCAGATCGGATCCCACGCGGCGGGCCCCGGCGAGCGGAACGAAACTCTCCTTCATGCCGAACAGGCCGGTCTTCACCGTGATCCAGTCCGGGCGGCCGGTGTTGTCGTCGACATACACCCGGCCCACACTGCCGACCTTCTCGCCATCGGTGTCGTACACCGTGAGGCCGTCCAGCTCTCCGGAATCCGTGAAACCGTCAGCGGCTCCCATAACCGATTCCTCCTCGTCCGGGCGCGTCCTGTGGCTGGGGCCATCAGAGGAGGCGCGTCCGCATTCCATCGCGCCTCACCCGGATGGACGCTGCAACTGCCGGGGCCGGGGTGGCCGGCGGCCGTATGCCCGGCGGTTCGGCGGTGACCGCCTGCCGCGGTGGTGGGGCGCCGCGTTCTCGCGTTAGCCCATTCGGGTGAGGCGAGAGCGGCTGTGTGCCGTTCATCCGCCCGCCGACGCACCGTCGCCGTAGGGGGGCGATTGCCGGGAGACCTCCGCCCCCCATCGGCCGCAGCCGCAGCCGCAGCCGCATCCTCCACCGGAATCGCAACGGCTTGCGATTCCCCGCGCACCGGTCGGTCGGCGGACACCGACGAAGGGGACCGGCCCCGGGACGGAGCACCGCACGGTCCCGGTCCCGGGGCGAGGCTCCCGGCGCCCCGCACGCGTACTCCCCTCACGGCGCGGACGGACGGTCCGGCTCCGGGCCGTCCGTGCCGGGGGCCGAGCACCCGAGCGGGACGGTCCGCACCGGCACATATGATCGACGGGCCGTATGCCGACCGTCGTCCTGCCGTGCCACCGGGGGTGCCCCATCCGTTCCGTACGCAGCCGACTGCCCGCACAGCGCGGTGAACTGCTGGCCCGGCAGGAGGGCGGTGCGGAACTGCACCATCTGGTGTGGCGGCTCGGGCCGGGGTGGCGGGTCTGCGGCAGCGCCGTGCTCGGCGGCGGCATCGGCCCGCGCGGCTGGATACTCAACGCCCAGGTGCCCGGAGGCTATCCGCGCTTGGACCCCGACCGGCACCTCGCCGAGATCGCCGCCGCCGAACGCCTCACCGGACCCGGCGCCGGACTGATGACGGCCGCCGATGTGACCGCGTACACGGTCGCGGCCGACGAGGGCGTGACGGCGACCGCCACCTGCGGACTCGGCGTACGCGGCTGGGCCGCCGCCCCGCTGGACGGAACCGACGGGCCGCCCCGTCCGGGGACGGTCAACATCGTCGTCACGCTCCCCGTGCCGCTCTCCGACGCCGCGCTCGTCAACGCCGTCGCCACGGCCACCGAGGCCAAGGTGCAGGCCCTGCTGGACGCGGGCCTCGACTGCTCGGGCACGCCCACGGACGCCGTCTGCATCGCCGCCCCCGCCCCCGGACCCGCCCCCGCCGAACCCTTCGCGGGGCCGCGTTCGCGCTGGGGCGCACGACTCGCCAGGGCCGTGCACGCTGCCGTGCTCGAAGGCGCGCTCCGGCAATCCTGGGACACCACAGTGCCGCGAGCCGAATCGGGCGCGGCCGACGAAGGGAGCCCCTCATGACATCGAGTGGAGCCGGAGCCCGCCCGCAACGGCCGGTCGTCGCCGTTCTCGGCACCGGAATCATGGGAGCGGGAATGGCCCGGAGCCTCCTGCGCGCCGGACTCGACGTACGCGCCTGGAACCGCACGCGGTCCAAGGCCGCCCCGCTCGCCGCCGACGGCGCCACGGTCACGGAGACGGCCGAGGAGGCGGTACGCGGCGCCGACGTGGTCCTCACCATGCTCAACGACGGGCCCGCCGTCGCCGCCGCACTCGCCGCGGCGTCCGGAGGAGTGCACGCCGGCCAGATTCTGCTCCAGAGCTCCACGGTCGGGCCCGAGGCCGGCGCCGATCTCGCCCAGCGCGCCGCGGACCTGGGCCTGGTCTATCTCGACGCGCCGGTGTCCGGCACCAGACAGCCCGCGGAACAGGGCGCGTTGACGGTCTTCGTCTCCGGTCCCTCCGCCGTTCGCGCGACGGTCGACCCCGTGCTGGACGCGATCGGGCAGCGCACGGTATGGGTCGGTGAGGTCCCGGGAGCGGCCTCGCGGCTGAAGCTCGTGGTCAACACCTGGGTGATCACCATGGTCAACAACATCGCGGAGTGCCTCAACCTCGCCGAAGGGCTGGGCGTCGACCCCCGGGCGTTCCTCGACGTGATGAAGGGCGGCCCGCTGGACACCGCCTATCTCCAGGCCAAGTCCGCCGCCGTCCTCTCGGGCGACCTCGCCCCGAGCTTCGCCCTGTCCACCGCGCTCAAGGACACCCGCCTCATCCTGGACGCGGCGCGGTCGTCCGGGGTGCGGCTGGACCTGGTGGAGGCGTCGGCCGACCGTTTCGTGCGCGCCGAGGCGGCGGGGCACGGGGGCGAGGACATGATCGCGACCTACTACGCGGGCCGCGCCCCGGAGAAGGACGGCGGCTGAGCCCGCACGGACGGTACGGCACCGGTCCCGGCCGGTGCGACAGCCGTGGGCCCGGCGGCCGTCGCACCCGCCACCGGGCTCACTCCTCCACGAACATCCCGCTGCGGAGCTTCCGCAGGATCCGGCTGATCAGCCGCGACACATGCATCTGGGAGATGCCGAGTTCCGCGCCGATCAGGGACTGCGTCATCTCCTGGCCGAAACGCATGTCGATGATGCGGCGCTCGCGCTCGTCGAGGCAGCCCAGCAGAGGCGCGAGCACATGCAGGTTCTCGACCGTCTCCAGGGCGGGGTCCGGACCGCCCAGGACATCGGCGAAGGTGCGACCCGGCGCGTGGCGCCGCCCCGCTTCCGACGGATCGGCCGGCATGTCCAGCGAGCCCGCCGCGTATCCGTTGGCCGCCACGATGCCCTCGGTGATCTCCTCCTCGCTCAGCCCCATGTGCTCGGCCAGCTCGGGGACCGTGGGTTCGCGGTCGAGTTCCGTGACGAGCGACTCCTTGGTCTTGGCCATGTCGACCCGCAGCTCCTGGAGCCGGCGCGGGACGTGCACGGCCCAGGTGGTGTCGCGGAAGAATCGTTTGATCTCCCCGGAGATGTACGGGACCGCGAAGGAGGTGAACTCGACCTCGCGGGAAAGCTCGAACCGGTCGATGGCCTTGATCAGACCGATCGTGCCGACCTGGACGATGTCCTCCATGTCGCCGCCGGCCCGGTTGCGGAAACGTCCCGCGGCGAACCGTACGAGGGAGAGGTTCATCTCGATCAGGGTGTTCCGCGCGTACTGGTGGGCGGGAGTCCCCTCCTCCAGGTCCTGGAGGCGGGCGAAGAACAGCCTGGACAGCTCGCGTGCGTCACTGGGCGCGATCTTCCCCGCGTCCTCGATCCACGGCAGGTCGCCGATCTCCCCGTCCGACGCGGCCTCCGGTGCCTGGCGGGCACTCTCCACTCGCTCCGCACCGGTGTTCCGCGCAGTCTGCGCCGTCATCTCGTCACGCTCCCCTGGTCGTAGCCCATGAGGTGTAAGCGCCTGCCCCCGGATGGAAGTCCCATGCGGGAAAGCGGAAGTTGATCGGATCACATCCGCGTCGATGGCCGAGAATCGTCGTGATCCCCCGTCATGTTCCCGCGGGTGGAAGCGCGGACAGCGCAACCGCCCCACCGGTACGGGGGAGCCCGGTGGGGCGGTCGCTCAACAGACTGCCACAGCAGACGGGCAAGGAGGACCGACCGGCGCATATCCAGCGGTAGTTGAGTCGAAATCGACGGTGCCGCGACATCGGCGTCGGGGGCCCGGCGCCCTTGGACGAACAGCGCCCCGCCTCCGTTCGACGGGCCGGGACGCCCCGGCACCACCGGTTCCGCGGGGCCCGGCTGCCATCATGAAGGAGGACCGCATACATGGCCGAGAGGGGCACGGGTGATCTCCGAGCCGGAATTGGTGGGCGAGTTCGGCGAGGGCGGGACGGGCGATGTGGTGGGCGGCCCCGGCCCGGGGCCCGCGAGGGAACCCCGCCCGCGCCGCCCGTGGCTGTGGGCGCTGAGCGGAGCCCTGGTGGCCTCGGCCGTATGGGCGGGCGCCGTGTACCTGTACCCCTTCGGCGACCGGAAGCCGGACCTGCACGGCTACCGGCTGGACGGAGATCCGTGCCCGGACATCCGGCTGAAGGCGGTCGGCGCGGCGATAGCGCCGAAGGACGACACGTCCAGGCTCGATCCGGAACTCCTCGACGGCTCGGTCCTGGACCGGGCGGATTGCTACATCTCCCTCGGGTCGACGGCCGCCGGGAAGCCGCTCGACAGCCGCTGGTCCGTCGACTACACCGTCGAGATCACGGTCGTGCTGCACAAGAGGACCGACCCCGCGGCCGAATTCGAGGCGACGCGCGGAGTGACCGATTCCGGTATCGGCACCGATGTGAAGGTGGAGAGCGTTCCGAACCTCGGCGACAGCGCGTACGTGCTGACACAGGACGACGGCACCATGGAACTGCGGGTGCGGGAGGGCGGCGCGGTCTTCTCACTGGGCCTCTCCTCCTCCGCGCAGTTCATCGGCGTGAACGGCGAAGTCCCGTCCGATGACGGACCGGACACCTCGGATCTGTCCCCGTACCAGTCCGCGATGATCAGCGACATGCGTGATCTGATGGCGGGCCTCAAACACTGACACCGCCGCCGTCCGGCACCACCCGGCCACGGTTCCCGGCCACGGCGGGTGTCCGCCGCATCGTTGCGGTCCCGTGAACCCTCCGGCCCCGGGGAATACCCGTTCGGACGAGGGACTTCCTGCTGCTGTGGGGACCGGGGCGGCCCGGCCGCCCGTCCCGTGAAACAGGAGAGGAAGCCCATGTCCAAGGCATACGTGTTCACCCGCAACGGCGGACCGGAGGTGGAGGCCCTCATCGACCGGGACGCGCCGGTACCGGGCCCCGGGGAACTGCTCGTCGCGGTCCGGGCGGCCGGGGTCAACCCGGTCGACTGGAAGCTGCGCGAGGGATACCTCAGGCCCGGCAGCGCGCCGCAGTCCTTTCCCACCGTCTTCGGCAGCGAGGCCGCCGGGGTCGTCCGGGCCGTCGGCCCGGACGTCGAAGGCTTCGCGATCGGGGACGAGGTCTTCGGCAACCCGGTGAGCGGCGGCTACGCCGAGTACACCCTGCTGCCCGTCGCGGTGACCGCGCACAAACCGGCCGGGCTGTCGTTCACCGACGCCGCGGCGCTGCCGGTCGCGGCCGCCACCGCGTACGACGGCATCCGCCAGCTGGGCCTCGCTCCCGGCTCGACCCTGCTGGTCACCGGCGCCGGGGGCGGCGTGGGTTCCGCGGCGGTCCAGCTCGCCCGGCACGGCGGCGTCCATGTCATCGGCGTGGCGAGCACGGCCAAGAAGGAGTTCGTCGAGTCGCTCGGCGCGGTGCACGTCGCATCCGGCCCCGGACTCGCCGACCGGGTGCGGGCGGCGGCCCCCGACGGCGTGGACGCGGTCTTCGACCTGGTCGGGGGCGACACCCTGAGGGCGGCGGCCACCCTGCTCGCGGACCCGGCCGCGCTGATCAGCGCCGGGGGCAAGCCGCTGGCCGAGGAGCTGGGCGGGGCGGCCGTCGTACGGGCCCGCACCGCCGCCGTCCTCGACGAGGTGGCGAACCTCGCCGTGACCGGCGCCCTGCGGACCCATGTGACCCGGACCTTCCCGCTCGACGCGGCGGCGGACGCGCTGCGCGCGGTGGAGGACGGACACACGCTCGGCAAGATCGTGATCGAGGTGGGCGCGTGACCACGTCCCACGCCACCGACGGCGCGCACCCGCTGGACAGCCCCGTCCGCTCCGCGCTGACCGGCCCGCACGCCCATTTCGCCGAGCGCCGCGGCCGTGTCCTGCGCTACCCGGCGGACGTCGCCCCCTGGGTCGCGATGCCGGACGCCCCGGAGGCCCGGGACTGGGACGACGCGGCGGCGCTCGCCGGACCCGGCGGCGCCGTCACCGTCACCGCCTTCCGCGAGCCGCCGCCGGACGACTGGGAGAGGGTCTTCCACGCCGAAGGCGTCCAGCTCGTCGACGCCGGGGTCGCCGCGGAACCCTTCCCCGAGGCCGTACGGCTGGGACCGGCCGATGTGCCCGAGATGCTCGCCCTGGTCGAGCGCACCCGGCCGGGACCGTTCCTGCCGCGCACCGTCGAGCTCGGCACCTACCTCGGCGTACGGCGTGACGGGGTGCTGGTCGCCATGGCCGGTGAACGGCTGCGTCCGCCGGGCTGGAGCGAGATCAGCGCCGTCTGCACCGACGAGTCGGTGCGCGGACAGGGGATCGGCACCGGGCTCGTGCGCGCCGTCGCCCACGAGATCAGGGAGCGCGGCGAAACGCCGTTCCTGCACGCCGCCGGCGACAACACCAACGCCCTGCGGCTCTACGAGACCATGGGCTTCGAGCTCCGCCGCCGGACGTCCTTCCTCTCGGCGCTGGTGCCGGCGTGGCTGCCGTCGCCCGGCGGCGACCGCGACGCCCGCGCGGCGGCCGTGCGCTGATCCGCGTACGGGACCTTCGGCCCGGACACCGGGGGCCGAAGGTCGCGCCGTGCCGCGCGTCGGGACCTTCGGCGCGGCCCGAGGGGCCGTAGGACTCGTGTGCCGCCCCCTCGGCACCGGGTGGACTGGAAGGGAACGTCGGCACCGGGCCGGCAGATCCCGGGAGGTGCCGGCCGTGACGAACGGGCTTCGGACCCAGCTTGCCGCACGTGGAGCGGGGCTCCCGGGGGCGGAAGCGGGGGAGGCGGCCGTTCACGCGCCACGGGTCGGCAACCGCGTGCTGTTCGGCGGGCTCGCCCTGCTGATGGTCGTGGTCGTCCTGCTGGACCTCTGGACCGGCGAGGACCTGCGCCTGGTGCCCCTGCTGGTGGTCGTGCCCGCACTCGTCTCCGTCTTCGGCACGATCCGGCAGACCGTGGGCGTCTCCGTCCTGATCATGATCATTGTCGTCGGATCGCATCTGGCGACCGACGGCACGCTCGGGGACGTCGTCACCGGGGCCGCCTTCACCGTGCTGGTCTGCTGCCTGGGGATCGGGGCCTGTGCGCTGCGGATCCGCCACGCCACGGAGATCGCCAGGCTGCGCTCGGCCGCCGTCGCGCTCCAGCGTCAGATCCTGCGCCCGCTGCCGATCCTGACCGACCAGGTCCTCGCCCACGGCATCTACACGCCGATCGAGGAGGACCGGCTGGTCGGCGGCGACATCTACGAGGTCGTCCAGTCGCCCTACGGGACCCGGGTGATCATCGGGGATGTCCAGGGCAAGGGCCTCGCCGCGATCGGGGCGGGCTTCGCCGTGCTCGGGGCGTTCCGCGAGGCGGCCATCCGGGAACCCGCCCTGACCGGTGTGGCCGACGCCCTGGAGGACGCGGTCGCCCGGCACAACGTGTTCTCCGCCCAGACCGGCGAGACCGAACGCTTCGTCACCGCCCTGGTGCTCGGCTTCGACGGCGGTGACCGGGTCGAGGCCGTCAACTGCGGACATCTGCCGCCCCGGCTGCTGCACGACGGCGTGGCCGTCGCCGTACCGCTGCGCCGCACCTCCGTCCCGCTGGGCCTGGCGGAGCTGAGCCGCGAGCCGAGGGCCGCGGAATGGCTGGACTTCCCGCCCGGCGCCACCCTGCTGCTCTGCACCGACGGTGTCACCGAGGCGCGCGACGCCTCCGGCGCCTTCTATCCGCTGGACGCCCGGCTGGGCCGCTGGGCGGAGCGGGCGCCGTACGAGGTGCTGGAGGCGCTCGACGCCGACCTCGGCTCCTTCTCCGGAGGCGTACGACGGGACGACGTCGCCGCGCTCGCCCTGCACCGGGCGGCGGTCGGCGGACCCGGCCGGTCCTCCGACGGCGGCCATGGCGCCCGCAGGGCCGCCGAGGTCTTCAGCGGCCGCTAGGACCTGTCGTCGCACTGCCGCCGCCTGCCGTGCGGTCTACGGCACGCACGCTCGCCGCGTGGTCGGAACCGGCCTTGTGCACCCGGTACGGGAATGCTCCTCCGCCTTGCGACCGCGTGCACCGGACACCGCGCGCACCGGACACCGCGCGCATTGGACACCGTACGGCCCGGCCTCCGGCCGGACGGCGGCAGTTCGGAGACAGACCCCGGGCGCCGCGGAGGCCGCCGCTCCACGATCGAATGTCCCGTCGCGACTTGTGTCGCGGCGGGACATTTCTAGGTGTACGGTGCACATATGAATCCGGAACGGAAGACCCCGGAGCGGCGGAGCCGCAAGGCCCGCAGGACCCGGGACACACTGGCGCAGGCC
Organism: Streptomyces sp. NPDC057697; assembly: GCF_042799335.1. Lineage (NCBI taxonomy): Bacteria > Bacillati > Actinomycetota > Actinomycetes > Kitasatosporales > Streptomycetaceae > Streptomyces > Streptomyces sp. NPDC057697. The sequence continues at coordinate 213,292 of NZ_JBHVJA010000004.1, forward strand.
GCGTTCGAGCTGGTGCTCGACCGGGGTCTGAAGCAGGTGACGGTCGAGGAGATCGCGGAACGCGCGGACGTCGACCGGCGCACCTTCAGCCGGTACTTCACGAGCAAGGAAGCCGCCGTCCTGGACTCGCTCCGGGGCGACGGCGACCGGATCAACGACGCCCTGCGGGCCCGCCCCGCCGACGAGCCCCCGCTCACCGCCTACCGCAGGGCCGTCGAGGACTGGCTCGAACATCCCGGCGCGCAGGCCTGGCACCGGCGCGAGCGGATCTTCGACCTGCTGGTCCTCGCCGAACAGGAGCCGACCCTCTACGCGGCGTTCCACCACATCCGGGTGGACGCCCAGGAGGACTCGGTCGCCATCGTCGCGGACCGGCTCGGGGTCGACCCGCGACGGGACATCCGTCCCGCCGTCACGGTCGCCGCGGGCGCCGGGGCACTCCTCGCGGCCCAGGCCGCCTGGGCACGGGCCGGGCAACCGGACGACCTGCCCCGACTCATCGGGCAGGCCTTCGACGCCCTCGCCGGGGAACTGCTCGCGCAGCCTCCCGCCGGGCGGGCGCCGCACAGCACCACGGAAGGAAGCACAGACTCATGAGCACCACCACCCCCGCCGACCAGGAGTTCGCCGGCCGGACCGCCCTCGTCACCGGCGGAGCCTCCGGCATCGGACTGGCCCTGGCCCACCGGCTGGCCGCGAGCGGCGCCTCCCTCGTCGTCGCCGACTACGACGAGGCCGGGGCCCGCAAGGCGGCGGCCGAACTGGAGAACGCCGGCGCCAAGGCCGCCGCCGTGGCCATGGACGTCACCGACCCCGCCTCCGTCGAGGCGGGCGTACGGTTCGCCGTCGACACCTTCGGAGCCCTGCACCTCGCCGTCAACAACGCGGGCATCAGCGGCCCCAGCAACCCCACGGGCGAGTACGCGGTCGAGGACTGGGACCGGGTCGTCGCCACCAACCTCAGCGGTGTCTTTTACTCGATGCGCTACGAGCTCCCGGCCATCGTCGCGGCGGGCGGCGGCGCCATCGTCAACATGTCGTCGATCCTCGGCACCAACGGCTTCGCCGGATCGCCCGCCTACGTGGCCGCCAAGCACGGGGTCGTGGGCCTCACCAAGACCGCGGCCCTCGAATACGCGACCCGCAACGTCCGGGTCAACGCGGTCGGCCCCGGCTTCATCGACACACCGCTGCTGCGCAGCACCGACAGCGCGGCCCGCGACCACCTGGTCTCGCTGCACCCCGCCGGACGGCTCGGCAGGGCGGAGGAGGTCGCCGAACTCGCGGCGTTCCTGCTCTCCGACCGCGCCTCCTTCATCCACGGCAGCTACCACCTGGTGGACGGCGGCTACTCCGCCTCCTGAGCGGCGGAGGGGGGAAGCGGGGGAGCAGTCCAGGAAGCAGCGAACATGAGGAGAATTCCATGAAGGCCGTCCAGTACCGCACCGTGGGTGCGGCCCCCGAGGTCGTCACCGTGCCCGACCCGGAGCCCGGCCCCGGCCAGGTGCTGCTCAAGGTCACCGCCGCGGGCGTCTGTCACTCCGACATCGCCGTGATGAGTTGGCCCGCCGAGCAGATCCCGTTCCCGCTGCCGCTCACCCTCGGCCACGAGGGTGTGGGCACGGTCGCCGCTCTCGGCGACGGGGTGCGCGGGCTCTCGGTCGGCGATCCCGTCGCGGTCTACGGCCCCTGGGGCTGCGGTACGTGCGTCAAGTGCGCCGAGGGCAAGGAGAACTACTGCCTGCGTGCCAAGGAGCTCGGCATCACTCCGCCCGGACTCGGCTCGCCCGGTGCCATGGCCGAGTACATGATCGTGGACGATCCTCGCCACCTGGTGCCGCTCGGCGGTCTCGACCCGGTCCAGGCCGTGCCGCTCACCGACGCGGGCCTGACCCCGTACCACGCGATCAAGCGGTCGCTGAACAAGCTGGTGCCGGGCGCCACCGCCGTGGTCATCGGCACCGGCGGCCTGGGTCATGTCGCGATCCAGCTGCTGCGGGCCATGACGGCCGTGCGGGTCATCGCCCTGGACGTCAGCGAGGACAAGCTCGCCCTCGCCCGCGCCGTCGGCGCCCATGAGACTGTCCTGTCCGACCAGGACGCCGCGGCGAGGATCCGGGAACTCACCGGCGGGACCGGGGCGCAGGTGGTCCTCGACTTCGTCGGGGCGCCGCCCACCGTCGCCACCGCCGGGGCGGCCGCCGCCATCGACTCCGACGTGACCATCGTCGGCCTCGGGGGCGGGGCGCTGCCGGTCGGCTTCGGCTCCCTGCCGTACAACACCACGGTGAGCTCCCCGTACTGGGGATCGCGTGCCGAGCTCGCCGAGGTGCTCGACCTCGCCCGCGCCGGCTCGGTCGAGGTCCATGTGGAGACGTACACCCTGGACGAGGCGCCGCTGGCGTACGAGCGGCTGCACCACGGAAGGATCAACGGGCGCGCCGTCATCCTTCCCCACGGCTGACCGGCTCCCTCCCGCCCCCGCCGCCGCGGGCCGTCGCACGCTGCGACGGCCCGCTCGGTCATCCTCGCGGCCGATGCGCACCACGCCGTCCCCGGTCAGGCTGTGCGGATGGAATTCGTCGCGCTGATGACCCTGCCCGGACTGGTGATCGGGCTGACCGCCGTCGCCTTCCTCGATCAGCTGATGCTGCGGGCGGGGCGGGCCGGTCTGCTCCCCTGGCGCAACGGCGCGCGACGGGGGCAGGTGTCGGCGACGGGGTTCGAGCAGCTGCACGCGAGCTTCTCGCCGGGGAAGCAGAGCGAGCTGAAGGAGCGCCGGAGCGCCCTGCTGATGCGCGACGACGAGGAGGACGGCGCCCCGCCGCACCGCTCCACCGTCGACCTGGACGGCGGCCGTGCCGTCATCCGCCTGCCGGGCGCCGCCGCCCGGTAGGGCCCCGCCCAGCCGCGCCCCGGCCGTCCGGGCTCACCGTGCGGCGACCAGGGGCCGCAGCGGTGTGCCGCGCAGCCGGGTCACCGCCGGGGCGCACCGCCGTGCCGCGATCGTCAGCAGCCAGGCGACGAGTGCGCCGGTCACCAGCCCGGCCAGTACATCGTGCGGGTAGTGCACACCGATCCACACCCGGGACGCGGCCATCAGCAAGGCGGCGGGCACCGCGACGGCGCCGAGCCGCCGGTCGGTCAGCCAGACCGCCGTCGCCGCGGCCGCCGCGACGGCCGCGTGATTGCTGGGGAAGGACCAGTCGCCGAGCGCCGGGCACGCCTCCACCGTCACGACATGGAGGGTCTGGCACGGCCGCTGCTCGTGGAAGAGCGACTTCACCAGGTCGTTGGCGAGATAGCCGGCCACCACGACGAGCGGGGCGCAGAGCGCCATGGCGGTGCGGGCGGGGTCGGCGGCGGAGCGGGCGCGCCACCAGGACGCGAGCATCAGCACGGCGAACAGGGCGAGCCCGTAGGCGGACCAGAGGCGGACGACGGAGTCCAGCGCGGCGGGGGAGCGCTGGGCCAGCTCCGTGACCCAGGTGTACAGACCGCCGTCGGTCGAGGCGGCGGTGGAGGCGAGCGGCATCAGCTGTTCTCCCCTTCGGGGGTGCGCCTGCCCCGGGAACGGAGCAGTTCGGCGGTGATCGGGACGAGGGAGGCCACGACCACGAGGGCCACGATCGGCAGCAGATAGCGGTCGACGTTCGGCACCGAGGAGCCCAGGCCGTACCCCGCGAGGACCAGCCCGACGGTCCAGACCACTCCGCCCACGGCCTGCCAGAGCGTGAACAGCGGGGCCGGGACGCCGAGCGCCCCGGCCAGCGGGTTGAGCACCGTGCGCACGACGGGCACGAAACGGGCCAGCACGATCGCCCGCGCGTGCCCGTATCTCGCGAGGAGCTCCTCGGCGCGGGCGGCGCCCTCGCGGAGCCGTCCGGCGCGGCCGCGGGCGAGCAGGGCCCGGCCGCCCCGCCTGCCGATCCAGTACCCGGCCTGGGCGCCGAGCAGCGCGCCGGCCACGGCTGCGATCAGCACCTGCGGCAACGACAGCCGCACCGGACCGTGGGTGCCGGACACGCAGAGGAGGCCCGCGGTGAAGAGCAGGGAGTCGCCGGGGAGGAAGAAGCCGACGAGCAGTCCCGTCTCGGCGAAGAGCACGACGGCGATGCCGAGAGCGCCGAACGCGGCGAGCAGCGACCCCGCGTCCAGCAGGTTCACCGCCTGCGGCGCGGACGCCAGTGGGAATACGGACACGGTGGAGGGTCTCCCATAATGGTGAGCGGGCGGCCCCGCGGCGCGCCCGGACTGACTACAGTGATGTAGACGGTCTACATCACTGTAGACGACCGAACGGGGAGGAGAGTTCCCATGTCCCAGGCGAAGGGGATACCGAGCGGGGAACCCGGCCCCGGACCGCACGGAGAACCGGTGCCGGACACCGCCCCCCGGCCCCGGTCACGGCCCGCCGCCGCTCCGGAACGCCGGCCCGCCGGAGAGCTGGAGTCCACCATCCTGGCGGCGCTGTGGGCGGCCGGAACGCCCCTCACCCCCGGGCAGGTCCAAGGCGCCCTCGGTACGGAACTCGCCCGCACCACCGTCACGACGATCCTGTCGCGCCTGTACGAGAAGGGCACGGTCGCCCGCACCCGGGCCGGTCGCGGATTCGCCTACACGCCCACCGAGGACGAGCCCGGCCTGACCGCCCGCCGCATGCACAGCGAACTGCGGAAGCAGGAGGACCGCGGCACCGCACTGGCCCGGTTCGTCTCGCAGCTCACCGAGGAGGACGAGCGACTGCTCCGGGACCTGCTGGACGGGGAGGCCCCATGATCTACGCCGTATGGGTTCCGCTGCTGATCCCGTTCCTCGCGGTACCCGCCGCCCGTCGGCTGGCGGACGCGCTCCCGCCGGTCCGCGCCGTACGGCTGCTCGCCGCGACGGGCATCGGCCTCGCCTTGTGCAGCGTTCTCGCCCTGGCCCTGCTCGTGGTGCCCGGCGCGACCCGTTTCCCGGCGGTCTCGGCCCTCGGCGAACTCGTCCGGCCGCTCTCCGAGGCCACCCCGGCCGTCGCCGTCCCCCTGGCGGCCGCCGCCCTCGCGCTCCTCATGGGCTGCGCCGCCGCGGTGGCACGCGCCGCCCGGCGCCACTGGGCGGAGCTGCGCCCGGCCGGGCGGTTCGACGGGTACGCCCACGGCGAGCTGGCCGTCCTGCCCGACAGCCGCCCCGACGCCTACGCGCTGCCGGGCCGTCCCGGTACTCCCGGGAGGATCGTCGTCACCACGGGCATGCTGCGCGCCCTCGGCCCCGCGGAGCGCGCCGCCCTGCTGGCACACGAACGCGCCCATCTCGAAGGCCGCCACCACCTCTACCTCGCCGCCGCCGAAGCCGCGGCGCTCTGCCATCCGGCCCTGCGCTCCCTGCGCGGCCCGATGGGCTACGCCCTGGAACGCTGCGCCGACGAGGCGGCCGCCACCGCGGTCGGCGACCGGCGGGTCGCCGCGCGGGCCATCGGCCGGGCCGCCCTCGCCGCACGCGCCGCCGAAGGCGCCCGGCGGACCCGCCCCCGGGCGGCGCTCGCCGCCGCGGCCGGTCCCGTACCGCGCCGAGTCGCCGCGCTGCTCGGCCGGAACACCGCCCGGCCGCGCGTCGGGCGCGCCGCGGCCGCGGCGCTGCTGGTCTGTCTGGCCGTCTCCGGAGCCGCCGCGCTCGACGCGACGAGCGATCTGCACAGCAGCATCGAGGCGGCCCAGGGCGAGGCCCCGCACCACTGACCTCACGGGATGCTCCGGCCGCCCCGGGCCCTTCCGGCCCCGGCCATCGCGGCCCGGTCCGTTCGGCCGGTCGGTGAACGACCCGCTCAGGGCCCGTCCCGGCCGGGCGTCACCAGGTGCTCTCTCAGCCGGTCGAGGAAGACCCGCTGGCCCGTGACGAGCCGCTCCGCCGCCTCCCGCGAGGTGCACCAGGCGAACTCGTCGACCTCCGGGAACTCCCGCAGCACGCCCGACCCCCTGGGCCACTCCATGGTGAACGTCCCCGGGACCGCCGTGGCGGGATCGAGGTCCGCCTCCAGCGCCCACACCGTCACGGTCTTGCCGCCGGACTGACGCGTCTCGCCCAGCGGCACCCACGCGCCCTCCGGCGCCGGACGACCGAACTCCTCCGCGAACTCCCGGCGCGCGGCGGCCGCGGGCTCCTCGTCGGGGCCGTACTCCCCTTTGGGGATCGACCATGCCGCGCTCCTCCGGCCCGCCCAGAACGGGCCGCCCATGTGCCCGATCAGCACCTCGAAACCGGCGTCCCCGTCGGCCGCCGTCGCACCGGCACCCGCCCCCTCGGGCCGACGGAACAGGAGAAGGCCCGCGCTGCGCCTGGTGCGTTTCCGGGATGACATGCCGTCAAGTCTGCGCCCCGGCCGGGGCGCGATGCCGCGCACGACACCCCCCTGCCGGTGATCACTGCCGTCATCGAGCCGACGCGTCCTGTTCGCCGCGAGGTTCCCGACGCCCCCTGGTGCGCGCTCGTGCGCGCGGCCATGCTGTCCGCCGACAGCGCCCGTTGCCCGTACCGGGCCGCGCAACCATCGGGATTCCAGGAGGACTTGTGGGCCTTGGCACAGTCGGCAGGACGACTCGGCCGCGAGGGAGGGCGGTGCGACGGAACGGCACGGCCGCGCGCCCGCTCGCGCTGCTCACGACGGTGGCCGCCATGACCGTCGGCATGATCTCTCCCGCACTCGCGGACCCGACCCCCGACCCACGTCCCCGCACCTTCGCCGAGGTCCTCGGCCCGGTCGCGCCGCCGCCCGCGAGCAATGCGGCGGTCGCGGCACCCAGGTCGGTCGTGGACGGCGACGGGATCGAGACCGCGCGTGCGGAACGCCCGGTCGCCCCCGGGGTCCGCCTCAGCTCGTACGACCGGCTGGAGTCCGACAAGTGGCTGCGCGTCGACAGCCTCTCCGTCGACCTCGCGGGCAGCGGCGTACGCGCCGACTACCTCTCCTCCGGCAAGGTCTCCGAGCGGCACACCGTCTCCGAACTCGCCGCCGCGCACGACGCGGGCCGCGGCCGCCGGACCGTCGCCGCGATCAACGCCGACTTCTTCGACATCAACCAGACCGGCGCGCCCGAGGGGATCGGCATCAAGGACGGGGTCACCGTCCAGTCGCCCGCCCCCGGGGTCGACCGGGCCGTCGGCATCGGCCCCGACAGCGCCGGCCGCATCCTGAACCTCTACTTCGAGGGGAAGCTCACCCTGCCGGGCGGGCAGCGCCCCCTCGACGCCTACAACGCCGCCAATGTGCCGACCGGCGGGGTCGGCGCGTACACCTCCGCCTGGGGAACCGCCGACCGCGCCCTGACCGTCGACGACGCGGCCCCGGTCGCCGAGGCGGTGGTACGCGACGGCAAGGTCGTCTCCGTCTCGCGCACCCCCGGATCGGGCGCCGTCCCCGACGACACCACCGTCCTGGTCGGGCGCGAGGCCGGGGCCACCGCGCTCGACGCGCTGAAGCCCGGCGACCCGGTGTCCCTGACCTACCGGGCACGCACCGACGACGGGGCCGTGCCGCGCACCGCGGTCGGCGGCCGGGAACTCCTCGTCGTCGACGGGGTCGCGCAGAACCACGACGGCGAGGGCAACAACACCGCCGCGCCCCGCACCGCCGTCGGGTTCTCCAAGGACGGCCGGACCATGCAGATACTCACGGTCGACGGGCGGCAGGCCGACAGCGGCGGCGTCACCCTCACCGAACTCGCCCTGATGATGCGGCGCGCCGGTTCGTACAGCGCGCTCAACCTGGACGGCGGCGGATCGTCGACCCTCGTCGCCCGCACGCCGGGCAGCGACGCGCTCCGCGTGGAGAACAGCCCCTCCGACGGCAGCGAACGCACCGTTCCCAACGGTCTCGCCCTCACCGCGCCTGCCGGCAGCGGACGGCTGAAGGGCTACTGGGTCCAGCCCCGTACCCCCGCCGGCTCCGCCCCCGGCGTCGACCCCGTCAAGGGCGGCCACCCCGACCGGGTCTTCCCCGGCCTCACCCGGCGCCTCACCGCGACCGGGTACGACGAGACGTACGGCCCGGCGCGCGGCACCCCCCGCTGGCACACCGCACACGGCTCCGTCGGCACCGTCGACGGCACCGGGCTCTTCACCGCGCGCCGCAGCGGCACCACCGACGTACGGGCCGAGCACGGACCGGCGCGCGGCAGCACGACCCTGAACGTGCTCGACGAGCTGGCCCGGATCGAGTCCACCACCCGGCGGGTGGGCCTCGCCGACGCCGCGGCCACCGGCACCTTCGGCATCGTCGGGCTCGACGCCCACGGCACCAGCGCCCCCGTCGAGCCGCGCGACGTGAAGCTCGACTACGACCGCGCGCTTTTCGACGTCCGCGACGACGGCCGGGGCTCCTTCACCGTCACCTCGCGCACCGGTTCCGGAGCCGGACGGATCACGGCGACCGTCGGCTCCACCAGCACCGTCCTCGGCGTCGGCGTCGGCCTCACCGAACAGGCCGTCTCCTCCTTCGACGACGCCGGGTCCTGGACGTTCAGCCAGGCACGGGCGGCCGGATCGCTGGAGGCCACGCCCGACGGCCACACCGGCACCGGACTGCGGCTCGGCTACGACTTCACCCGGTCCACCGCGACCCGCGCCGCCTACGCCGCCCCGCCCCGGCCGGTCCCCGTGCCCGGCCAGCCCCAGTCGTTCAAGCTGTGGATCAAGGGCGACGGCAGGGGCGCCTGGCCGACCCTGCACCTCAAGGACGCGGCCGGCTCCGACCAGCTGCTGCGCGGACCGTACGTCACCTGGAACGGCTGGCGGCAGGTCACCTTCGACGTGCCTCCGGGAGCCGCCATGCCGCTCTCCGTCTCACGCTTCTACCTCGCGGAGACCGGCGCGGCCCAGCAGTACACCGGTGAGATCGTGATCGACGACCTCACCGCCCAGGTGCCGCCCGCCGTCGAGCTCCCCGAACAGGCCGCGCCCGCCGACCCGCTGATCGACCCGGCGGCCGTGACCGGGCGCCGGGACTGGCGGTTCGCGGTGATGTCCGACGCCCAGTTCGTCGCCCGCGACCCGGACAGCGAGATCGTCGCCCAGGCACGGCGCACCCTGCGCGAGATCAAGGCGGCGGGCCCGGACTTCCTGGTCGTCGACGGGGACCTCGTCGACGAGGGGTCGCCCGCGGACCTGGCCTTCGCCCGCCGCGTCCTCACCGAGGAACTCGGCGACTCTCTGCCCTGGTACTACGTACCGGGCAACCACGAGGTGATGGGCGGCAGCATCGGCGACTTCGTCACCGAATTCGGGCCCGCCCAGCGGACGTTCGACCACAAGGGCACCCGCTTCGTCACACTCGACACCTCCAGCCTCAGCCTGCGCGGCGGCGGCTTCGCCCAGATCAAGGAGTTCCGCGCCCAGCTGGACGCGGCGGCCAGGGACCGGACCGTCGATTCGCTGATGCTGATCGAGCACGTGCCGCCGCGCGACCCGACGGTGCAGAAGGGCAGTCAGCTCGGGGACCGCAAGGAGGCGGCCCTGGTCGAGCAGTGGCTGGCCGACTTCCGCCGGACGACGGGCAAGGGCGCGGCCTTCATCGGCGGCCACGTCGGGGTCTTCCACGCCTCGCACGTCGACGGGGTGCCCTATCTGGTCAACGGCAACTCCGGCAAGGCGCCCGCCGGCCCCGCGGACGACGGCGGATTCACCGGCTGGTCGCTGGTGGGCGCCGACCGCGTCGGCCAGGGAGCACAGGCCGCCGCGAGGCAGCGGCCCTGGCAGGGCGGGCCCGACTGGGTCTCCGTCCAGACCCGCGCGCATGTGGACGCGCTGCGGGTCGACGCGCCCGAGGTGCTCGGCACCGGAGGCCGTACGAAGATCACCGCGACGGTCCGCCAGGGGACCCGCGAGGTACCGGTCGGCTTCCCGCTGGCCGCGGACTGGACCGGTTCACCGAACGTCCGCATCGGCGACCGGAGCGGCGTCCGCCACCGCCACACGGCGCTCTTCGACCCGGTCACCGGCACCCTCACCGCGCTGCGGCCGGGCACGGTCACCCTCGCCGTGACGGTCAACGGCACCACACGGACGGCGCGGGTCAGGATCGCGGCCGCCGGAGCCGCACCGGCGGCCTGACGGGCCACGAGCCCGCGCGCCCCGGGCCGCCCCGCACCCATCACCCGGTGCGGGGCGGCCCGCCGCCTACAGCTTGCGGTAGCCGTACGCCTCCGACGCCGCGGCCTCCACCGCCGCGATGTCGCCGCCCGCCGACGCCGTGACCACGGCGGCCACGGCACCCTCCACGAACGGCGCGTCCACCAGCCGGGAGCCGTCCGGCAGCTCGTCGCCCTCGGCCAGCATCGACTTGACCGTCAGCACCGCGCTGCCCAGGTCGACCAGCAGCGCGACGCCCGCGCCCGAGTCCACCGACCGGGCGGCCTCGGCGATCAGCTCCGCACTCGTGCCGAGGCCGCCCGCCGCGGTCCCGCCCGCGGCGGCCACCGGGGCGGTGGCACCGCCCGCGGCGAGGCCCCTGGCCAGCTCGGCGACGGACGCGGCCACCGGGCCGCTGTGCGAGACCAGCACGATCCCCACCTGGTTGCCCTCGCTCATGCGGCGCTCCCGTCCGCCGCCACGGTATCGGCGAGTGCGGCGACCAGCAGGGCCGAGGACGTCGCCCCGGGATCCTGGTGCCCGATGCTGCGCTCACCCAGATAGCTCGCCCTGCCCTTGCGGGCCTGCATGGGCACCGTCGCCCGCGCTCCCTCCTCGGCCGCCTCCCGGGCCGCCCCGAACGAGGTGCCGAGCGCCTCGGCGGCCGGCAGCAGCGCGTCGAGCATCGTCTTGTCCCCGGCCTGCGCCCCACCGAGCTGTGCCACAGCCGCGACCCCGGCCCCGAACGCCTCCGCCAGCTGCTGAGGGGTCACATCGGGGGCGTCGCCCAGGGCCTTGCCCGTGCGCCGCAGCAGCGTCCCGTACAGCGGGCCGGAGGCGCCGCCGACCGTCGAGATCAACTGCCTCCCGGCGAGCGTCAGTACGGCCGCCGGAGTCGTCGGCGGCTCCTTGTCCAGGGCCGCGGTCACCGCCGCGAAACCGCGCTTCATGTTGCTGCCGTGATCGGCGTCCCCGATCGCGGAGTCGAGGTCGGTGAGGTGGTCCGCCTCACGGCTCACCAGAGCCGCGGACGCGGTCATCCAACGGTGGAAGAATTCGGCGTCGAGCACATGAACTCCTTGTCGCTCCAGCGTGACGGGTGCGGTACCGGCGGGATCAACGGCCCCAGCGCAACGCAGGCGTCTCCACCGGCGCGTCCCAGAGCCGCAGCAGCTCCTCGTCCACCTGGCAGAGCGTCACCGAACAGCCCGCCATGTCGAGCGAGGTCACATAGTTCCCCACGAGCGTACGAGCTGCCACGACGCCCCGCTCGGACAGCACCCGCTGGACCTCGGCATTGAACCCGTACAGCTCCAGCAGCGGCGTCGCGCCCATGCCGTTGACCAGCACGATCACCGGTCCGGTCGGGCGCAGGTCGTCGAGGACGGCGTCCACCGCGAAGTCCGCGATCTCGCGCGAGGTCATCATGGGCCGCCGCTCGCGCCCCGGCTCGCCGTGGATGCCGATGCCCAGCTCCAGCTCACCGGGCGGCAGGTCGAACGTGGGGGAGCCCTTGGCCGGTGTGGTGACGGCGCCGAGCGCCACACCGAAGCTCCGCGACGCCTCGTCGACCTGCCGGGCGACGGCCGTCACCCGCTCCAGCGGCGCGCCCTCGTCGGCCGCCGCCCCGGCGATCTTCTCGACGAAGAGGGTGGCGCCCGTGCCCCGGCGCCCGGCCGTGAAGAGGCTGTCCGTCACCGCCACGTCGTCGTCGACCAGGACCTGGGAGACCTGGATGCCCTCCTCCTCGGCGAGCTCCGCGGCCATCTCGAAGTTCAGCACGTCACCGGTGTAGTTCTTGACGACGAACAGCACCCCCGCGCCGCTGTCCACCGCGGCCGCGGCCCGCACCATCTGATCCGGCACGGGCGATGTGAACACCTCGCCGGGGCAGGCGGCGGAGAGCATCCCGGGTCCGACGAACCCCGCGTGCAGCGGCTCGTGCCCGGAGCCGCCGCCGGAGACCAGCGCCACCTTCCCGGCGACCGGTGCGTCGCGGCGGACGACGACGCGGTTCTCGACGTCCACGGTGAGCTCGGGGTGGGCGGCGGCCATACCGCGCAGTGCGTCCGCGACGACGGTTTCGGGAACGTTGATCAGCATCTTCAACGGTATCTCCTAGCGAAGTGGGAACGTCCGGCACCGAGCGGGGCACACCCCGGAGCGGGCCGGATCCGCCGAGTCGCCGCCGACTCTACTGATCGGGTGTCATGTTGTGTCGGAGGCGGCCGAACGGATGCCGGGCCGTGGCAGAAGAGCCCGTCCCCGGGGCCCCACCGGACGCGCGGAAGCGGCCCGGCGGCCGAACTGCCGGTCGCCCGGCTCCCGGTGCCGGGCCGGAAGGCGGCGGCGTGCGGCTACTGCCCCTCGATCTCGACGAGCGGGGGGTGTTGGTACCAGGTGCAGAAGACGGAGATCTCGCGGTCGCCCTGGGTGAAGGTCACCCGGATCCACTGCGCGGTCTTCCACACCTGCATCTGCCAGCCCGACTCGGGTGTCGCCGAGACCAGGTCCGCCGAGGCGCGCTTGATGCCGAAGACGACCCGGCCCCCGTCGACGGTGTAGCCCTTCACCTGGGCGTCCCCGCTCGACGCCCCGGCTTCCGGGGCGGTACCCCGGGTCGGGCCGGTGCCCTGCGAGGCACCGGCCGACGGCCGCACGGTCACGGGCACCTCGCGGGCGTCGTCGTCCTCGGTGCCGCGGGGTGCCGACCTGCCGGGCTCCGGGGACTTCGTGGGACGGTGGGTCAGGGAGGGCCGAGGCTTCGCCTCCTCGGCCGCGGCGCGGGCCGCGTCCGCGATCGGAAGGGCTCGGGGCGGGTCGTACACGGTCCCCGAAAGCACCGTGTGGACACCCCACCAGGACAGCGTGACGGCGGCCCCCGTGGAGAGCGCCCAAGCTATGCCGTGAATCAGTCCTCGTCGCATCGCGGACCATAGTGCACCATGGGTGCTCCCGGTATACCACTGGGGGAGCGATTCGTTGAATAGCGTACGGTTTTGCCATGCCCAGCGCGCTCGTCGTCGAGGACGACCGGACCGACGACGTACCCCTGTCGTGGCGGCGGAAGCCGGGTGAGCCCGCCGCCGGGCCGCGCCGTACGCGGGAGACCCCGCGGTGAGATGGGCGCTCGTCAAGGTCTGTGTCGCGGTCACCGTGATGGTGGTGGTCGCCTTCGCGGTCCCGCTCGGCCTGGTCGTCAAGGAACTGGCCGCGGACCGCGCGTTCTCGAACGCCGAACGGCAGGCCGCCGCCATCGGCCCCACGCTCTCCATCACCACCGACCGGGAGCAGCTGAGCCGCGCCCTGCTGTCCACCGACGCCGGTGCGACGGGACGGCTGACGTTGCACATCCCGGCCGTCGACGACCGGTCCGAGCTGGAGATCGGCCATGGCCGTGCCGTGCACGACGAGGTCGAGGCCGTCCGGGCGCTGGGCCGCTCGGGCATCTCGGAGGTCCCCGGCGGCTCGGCGCTGCTGGCGCCCATCGCCCTGGACTCCGGTGAGATATCGGTCGTCGAGGTGTTCGTGTCCGACGCCGATGTCAACCACGGCGTGACCACCGCCTGGATCGTGCTCGCCGGTGTCGGCGTCGCCCTGGTCATCGGCTCGGTCGCGGTCGCGGACCGGCTCGGCGTGCGACTGACCCGGCCCGCCGAGCGGCTCGCGGGCGCCGCGCTCCAACTGGGCGAGGGCAGGCTCGGCGTGCGGGTCCCGGAGGACGGGCCGACCGAGCTCAGGCAGGCCGCCGTCGCCTTCAACTCCATGGCGGACCAGGTGGTGCACCTGCTCGCCAACGAACGGGAGCTCGCCGCGGACCTCTCGCACCGGCTGCGCACCCCGCTGACGGTGCTGCGGCTCAACGCCGCCTCGCTCGGCCGCGGACCCGCCGCGGACCAGACCCGGGCCGCCGTCGAGCAGCTGGAACGCGAGGTCGACACGATCATCCGCACCGCACGCGAGTCCGGACCCCGGACCGCACCGGGGGTTCCCGTGGCCGGATGCGACGCGGCCGAGGTGATCCGCGAGCGGATGGCCTTCTGGTCCGCGCTCGCGGAGGACGAGGGGCGTGCGGCAGGCGTCGCGGGCGTCGAGCGTCCCGTACGCGTCCCGGTCGCCCGCGCCGATCTCGTGGCCGCGCTCGACGCGCTGCTGGGCAACGTCTTCCGGCACACACCGGAGGGCACCGCCTTCTCCGTGGACGTGCACGACGGCGGGGACGTGGTGATCGTGCTCGTCTCGGACGCGGGACCGGGCATCCCCGATCCGGGCGCGGCGCTCGCCCGGGGCAACAGCGGCGGCCGCGCCGGTTCGACCGGGCTCGGCCTGGACATCGTGCGCCGGATGGCCGAGGCCACCGGCGGCGATGTCCGCATCGGTCACTCCGTGCTCGGCGGCACCGAGATACGCGTCTGGATCCAGCTCGACGGTAAACGCCCCGAGCCGGGACGCCGCCGCCGTCGCGCCGGGGCCCGCCGGGGCCGACCGCCCCGGCCGGCCTCTCCGGTACGGGACCGCCGGGGCGCCGCCCGCTGACCCGCCCCGGCCGTCCCCTCCCGTACGGGACCGCCGGGGCGGGTACCGCGCAGGGCCGCCGACGAAGCCCCGGCCGTCCCCTTCCGTACCGGGCGCCGCCGTGCGGTCAGACGCCTGCCGCCCGTGCCTCCGCGTACACCTCGGCCGCCACGTCGATCAGCTCCGCGGCGTCGCGGGTCGTGCCCTGGAGGTCCAGCAGGATCTCCGGGACGCCCGTTTCGGCGTGCGCCACCAGGTCCTCGACGATCTGCGCCACACTGCCGTGGAAAGGCGCGCGGTCCGCGCCGTCGACCGGTTCGGCGCTGTACCTGGCGTTGGCGCGGGCACAGACGCCGACCGGACGTTCCCGGCCGCGCTCCGCGGCCAGGTCCCGTACCCGCTTCCACTGCTCGGCCAGCTGGTCGGCGCCCATGGCCACGGGCATCCAGCCGTCCGCCCGGTCGACCACGCGGCGGGTGGCCCGGGGGCTGTTCGCCGGCAGATAGACCGGGATGGGCCGGACCGGCTTCGGACCGACCACGGACGGTGCGATGGTGGTCAGCTCGCCCTCGTACGAGACCGGGTCCGGGCCCCAGACGGCCGCGCACACGTCGAGCAGCTCGTCCAGGACCGCGCCGCGCTTCTCGAACGGGGCGACCGAGGCGGCGGCGTACTCGTCCAGCGACCAGCCGGTGCCGAGGCCCGCCACCACACGTCCGCCGCTCGCGGCATCGAGCGAGGCGAGCGAACGCGCCAGCTGGAACGGCACGTGCAGCGGCGCGACCAGGACGCTGGTGCCGAGGCGGGCCCGGCCCGTCGCCCCGGCGGCCAGCGCCAGGGTGATCAGCGGGTCGGCGACGCTGCGGTACTGATCGGGCCAGGGCAGCCCCGGAACGCCGTACAGCCCCTGGGTGGCGGGCTCGGGGAAGAGGACCCGCTCGAAGACCCACAGACTCTCGTAACCGGTCTCCTCCGCGGCGCGTGCCACGGCGGCCACATCGCGGCCGATGTCGTACTGCTTCATCTGCGGGAGACCGAGACCCAGCGAGACCGGCATGAGCGCACTCCTTCTGATGGGCGGTGGGGCAACCACCGTATGCCACCGGCCCGTTGCCCGCCGGGCCGCGCGCCGGGGGAGCCGCCCGCAGGGGCCGCGCTCCGGGCCGGGTGCGCGCCGCGCGACCGGGCGGTCACGCTTCGCCGTCGGCGTAAGCAGGGCCCTGTCGAGGCCGGGGCGATCACGAGATATCTTGATGTCAAGCAATGTTGCAGACGTGGAGCGGAGCACAGGGTGACTGACTCGACCATCATCTATACACACACCGACGAGGCCCCGGCCCTGGCGACGTATTCGTTCTTGCCCGTCGTCCAGGCGTACGCCTCGACGGCCGGGGTCAATGTCGAGAGCCGTGACATCTCGCTGGCCGGACGCATCATCGCCGGCTTCCCCGAGCGTCTCCAGGAGGGCCAGCGCATCGACGACGCGCTCGCCGAGCTCGGTGAGCTGGCCAAGCGCCCCGAGGCCAACATCATCAAGCTTCCGAACATCTCGGCCTCGATCCCGCAGCTGAAGGCGGCCATCGCCGAGCTCCAGGCACAGGGCTACGCGCTTCCGGACTACCCGGACGACCCGCAGACCGACGAGGACAAGGACGTCCGCGCGCGCTACGACAAGGTCAAGGGCAGCGCCGTGAACCCCGTGCTGCGCGAGGGCAACTCGGACCGCCGAGCCCCCGCCTCGGTCAAGAACTACGCCAAGGCCCACCCGCACCGCATGGGCAAGTGGTCCGCCGACTCGAAGACGAACGTCGCCACCATGGGCGTCGACGACTTCCGCTCCACCGAGAAGTCCACGACCATCACCGAGGCCGGTTCGCTGCGCATCGAGCTCGCGGGCGACGACGGCAGCACCACCGTGCTGCGCGAGTCGGTTCCGGTGCTCGCGGGCGAGGTCGTCGACGCGGCGGTCATGCGCGTCGCGGCCCTGCGTGAGTTCTTCACCGCTCAGGTCGCCCGCGCCAAGGCCGAGGACGTGCTGTTCTCCGTCCACCTCAAGGCCACCATGATGAAGGTCTCCGACCCGATCATCTTCGGCCACGTGGTCCGCGCCTTCTTCCCGAACACCTTCGCCAAGTACGGCGAGGTGCTCGTCGCGGCCGGTCTCTCCCCGAACGACGGCCTCGGCGCCATCCTCCAGGGCCTGGACTCGGTGCCGCACGTGGGCGCCGAGATCAAGGCGTCCTTCGAGGCCGAGCTGGCCGAGGGTCCCGCCCTGGCCATGGTCGACTCCGACAAGGGCATCACCAACCTGCACGTCCCGAGCGATGTCATCGTCGACGCCTCCATGCCGGCCATGATCCGCACCTCCGGTCACATGTGGGGCCCGGACGGCCAGGAGGCCGACACCCTCGCGGTCCTCCCGGACAGCAGCTACGCGGGCGTCTACCAGGTCGTCATCGACGACTGCCGCGCCAATGGCGCCTTCGACCCGTCGACCATGGGCTCGGTGCCGAACGTCGGCCTGATGGCGCAGAAGGCCGAGGAGTACGGCAGCCACGACAAGACCTTCGAGATCCCCACCACCGGTACGGTGCGGGTCGTCGACGGCAAGGGCGACGTCGTGCTGGAGCAGGCCGTCGGTGCCGGTGACATCTTCCGCATGTGCCAGGCCAAGGACCTGCCGATCCAGGACTGGGTCAAGCTCGCCGTCACCCGCGCCCGCGCCACCGGCGTCCCGGCCGTGTTCTGGCTCGACGAGGACCGCGCCCACGACGCGCAGCTGATCGCCAAGGTCAGGACGTACCTCGCCGACCACGACACCGAGGGTCTGCAGATCGAGATCATGTCGCCGGAGAAGGCGACCGCGTTCTCGCTGGAGCGCATCCGCCGGGGCGAGGACACCATCTCGGTCACCGGCAACGTGCTGCGTGACTACCTGACCGACCTGTTCCCGATCCTGGAGCTGGGCACGAGCGCGAAGATGCTCTCGGTCGTCCCGCTCATGAACGGCGGCGGTCTCTTCGAGACGGGCGCGGGCGGCTCCGCGCCCAAGCACGTCCAGCAGCTCGTCAAGGAGAACTACCTGCGCTGGGACAGCCTCGGCGAGTTCTTCGCGCTCGCGGCCAGCTTCGAGCACCTGGCGACGACCACGGGCAACGCGCGCGCCCAGGTCCTCGCCGACACCCTCGACCGCGCCACCGGCACCTTCCTCAACGAGGACAAGTCGCCGAGCCGCAAGCTGGGTGGGATCGACAACCGCGGCAGCCACTTCTACCTGGCCCTCTACTGGGCCCAGGAGCTGGCGCAGCAGACCGACGACGCACAGCTCGCGCAGGCGTTCGCCGGGCTCGCGAAGACGCTGGGCGAGCAGGAGCAGACCATCGTCGACGAGCTGATCGCGGTACAGGGCTCGCCGGCCGACATCGGCGGCTACTACCAGCCCGACCCGGCAAAGGCCGCGGCCGTCATGCGCCCGTCGGCCACGTTCGTCCAGGCCATCGCCGCCATCGGCTGACGAAGGACCCGCGAACGGGGGCGCGTCCAGGCGCCCCGCACTCCCGCCCCGGTCGGCACCCTGCCCGGCCGGGGCGGTTCCATGCCCCGGGCCGGAATCCGCGCCCCGGCACACTGCGGTCCGCGCCACGGGCGCCCGCCAACAGCACCGTGCAGCGAAGGAGTTCGGCCCGCCACCGGTCGCCCCGCGCCGAACCGCCGACATGAAACGCCGTGCGTCAGCCGTCGGTTGACGGCACGGTGGCCCCGCGCCCCGCGCGCCCGACCGGCACGGCGCCCCGTCGCGCCGCCGGTACGCGTACGGGGCCCGCCCCCCCCCACGACCCCGCCACGGCGCCCGCGGACGGACACCCTGACGGGTGAAAGTCACGCGGCGGCGGGCGGTGGGCCGCGCATGGCGGCCGCGTGGCTGATTTGCTGCACCTGGAATCCGGCGTGACGCGCGTGGGACCGGTCGGCCGGCCGTCCCGGTGGACACGGTGCCCTGCCGGGTGCCCGGTCCACCCGCGAACGACGATCGAAGGAGCGGCCCAGTGACGACGACGGGCACAGCAGGGGCAGCCGAGGAAGAGGAGTCGTACGCGAACGAGGTTCCGGTCCACGCCAAGGAACCGGGAAACGTCGTCATCAAGTGGCTGACCACCACCGACCACAAGACGATCGGCACGCTCTACCTCGTCACCTCGTTCGCCTTCTTCGTCATCGGCGGTGTGCTGGCCCTGGTCATGCGCGCCGAGCTGGCGCGGCCGGGGCTCCAGATCGTCTCGCCGGAGCAGTTCAACCAGGCGTTCACGATCCACGGCACGATCATGCTGCTGATGTTCGCGACGCCGCTGTTCGCCGGTTTCACGAACTGGATCATGCCGCTGCAGATCGGCGCGCCCGACGTGGCGTTCCCGAGGCTGAACATGTTCGCCTACTGGCTCTACCTCTTCGGCTCACTGGTCGTGGTGGCCGGTTTCGCCACGCCGAACGGTGCGGCGGACTTCGGCTGGTTCGCCTACTCCCCGCTGACCGACGCGGTCCGCTCGCCGAACATCGGCAGTGACATGTGGATCATGGGGCTGGCCTTCTCCGGCTTCGGCACGATCCTCGGCTCGGTCAACTTCATCACCACGATCATCTGCCTGCGCGCCCCCGGCATGACGATGTTCCGCATGCCGATCTTCGTCTGGAACGTCCTGCTGACCGCGGTACTGGTCCTGCTGGCCTTCCCCGTCCTCGCCGCCGCCCTCCTGGTGCTGGAGGCGGACCGCAAGTTCGGCGCCCATGTCTTCGACCCGGCCAACGGCGGCGCGCTGCTCTGGCAGCACCTCTTCTGGTTCTTCGGCCATCCGGAGGTCTACATCATCGCGCTGCCGTTCTTCGGGATCGTCACCGAGGTCTTCCCGGTCTTCAGCCGCAAGCCGGTCTTCGGCTACATCGGGCTGATCGGCGCCACCATCGCCATCGCCGGGCTGTCGGTCACGGTGTGGGCCCACCACATGTTCGTGACCGGTGGTGTGCTGCTGCCGTTCTTCTCGTTCATGACGTTCCTGATCGCGGTACCGACCGGGGTGAAGTTCTTCAACTGGATCGGCACGATGTGGAAGGGCTCGTTGTCCCTCGAAACACCGATGCTCTGGTCGATCGGGTTCCTGGTCACGTTCCTCTTCGGCGGTCTGACCGGTGTGATCCTGGCGTCGCCCCCGATGGACTTCCACGTCTCGGACTCGTACTTCGTCGTCGCGCACTTCCACTACGTCGTCTTCGGCACCGTGGTGTTCGCGATGTTCGCCGGATTCCACTTCTGGTGGCCGAAGTTCACCGGGAAGATGCTGGACGAGCGGCTCGGCAAGATCACGTTCTGGACGCTGTTCGTGGGCTTCCACGGCACGTTCCTGGTGCAGCACTGGCTGGGTGCCGAGGGCATGCCGCGTCGTTACGCGGACTACCTCGCCGCGGACGGCTTCACCGCGCTGAACACGATCTCGACGATCTCCTCGTTCCTGCTCGGTCTGTCGATGCTGCCGTTCTTCTACAACGTGTGGAAGACCGCCAAGTACGGCGAGAACGTCGGGGTCGACGACCCGTGGGGCTACGGCCGCTCGCTGGAGTGGGCGACCTCCTGCCCGCCGCCCCGGCACAACTTCCTCACCCTGCCGCGGATCCGTTCCGAATCCCCGGCGTTCGATCTGCACCATCCCTCGGTCCGCGCACTCGACGAAGCCGCCCGCCGTCCGGTCACCGAGATGCCCGGCGCCCCCGGGGACGGGCCGGCGTGAGCAGGGCGGCCCGGCGGACGGAGGAGCGAGCGGCCCCGGACGAGGAGGACAGCGCCCGCGGTCTGGTGCGGCTGCAGGGCTACCTGGTGTGGAGCGCCGAGGTCGAGGAGGCCCGCCGCCGGGCCGTCCGCTTCACCGACGAGCTGCCCTGGCTCACCACGGCGCAGCGCGAGGACGTGGCACGCGTCTACACCGCCGACCGTCTCGCCGCATCACGGGCGATGCTCTGCCGGGTCACCGCCCGCGCCGCCGCGCTGCGCGGCGAGTACGAGGCGCGCTACCGCGTGCTCAAGGCACGCTGCGTGGCCACCGGCGTGGTGCTTGTCGGCGCGATCGGCGGCACCTGCACCGCACTCACCCTGCTGACCCGCTGACCGGGTGGCGTCGTCCGTCCGCCGTTCCCAGCAGGCGAACTCGTCCGGGGCTCGTGAAGATGGGGGTGACGGCCGCGTGCGACGGGGCAGGCGAACGGATGACCGTCCACGCCCGAGAAGGGACGAACACTGTGGCACGACCCAGGATCCTCGTTGTCGGCGCCGGATTCGCCGGAGTGGAGTGCGTACGCCGTCTGGAGCGCGGGCTCGTCCCCGGCGAGGCCGAGATCGCGCTCGTCGCCCCGTTCTCGTACCAGCTCTACCTCCCTCTGCTGCCCCACGTGGCGGCGGGCGTGCTCACCCCGCAGTCGGTCGCCGTCTCGCTGCGCCGCAGCCGCAGGCACCGCACCCGGATCGTTCCGGGCGGGGCCATCGGCGTGGACCCCGAGGCGAAGATCTGCGTGATTCGCAAGATCACCGACGAGATCGTCTACGAGCCCTACGACTACCTCGTGATCAGCGCCGGGAGCATCACCCGCACCTTCGACATCCCCGGCCTGGTGGACAACGCGCGAGGCATGAAGACGCTGGCCGAGGCCGCCTACATCCGCGACCACGTGATCGCCCAGCTCGATCTCGCGGACGCCAGCCACGACGAGAACGAACGGGCCTCCCGGCTGCAGTTCGTGGTGGTCGGCGGCGGTTACGCGGGCACCGAGACGGCGGCCTGCCTCCAGCGCCTCACCACGAACGCGGTCAGGCACTATCCTCGCCTCGACCCGAAGCTGATCAAATGGCATCTCATCGACATCGCCCCGAAGCTGATGCCCGAACTGGGCGACAAGCTGGGCCGGAGCGCCCTGGCGATGCTGCGCGCCCGTGGCATCGAGGTGTCGCTCGGCGTCTCGATCGCCGAGGCCGCCCCGGAGAAGGTGACCTTCACCGACGGCAGGGTCCTGCCCTGCCGCACCCTGATCTGGACGGCGGGCGTCACCGCGAGCCCGCTGGTCAGCACGTTCGACGCGGAGACGGTACGCGGCCGGCTGGCCGTCACGCCCGAGATGAGCCTGCCCGGCTTCGACGGCGTCTTCGCCCTCGGCGACTGCGCGGCCGTACCGGACCTGAGCAAGGGCGACGGGGCCATCTGCCCGCCGACCGCGCAGCACGCCATGCGCCAGGGCCGCAGGCTCGCCGACAACCTCATCGCCACCCTGCGGCGCCAGCCGCTGAAGCCGTACGTCCACAAGGACCTCGGTCTCGTCGTGGACCTCGGCGGCAAGGACGCGGTCTCCAAGCCGCTCGGCATCGAACTGCACGGGATCACCGCCCAGGCCGTCGCCCGCGGCTACCACTGGTCGGCGCTGCGCACCAATGTGGCCAAGGCCCGCGTCATGACCAACTGGGTGCTCAACGCGGTCGCGGGCGACGACTTCGTACGCATCGGCTTCCTGTCCCGGCAGCCGGCCAAGCTGCGCGACTTCGAGCACACCGGCGCCTACCTCACCCCGGCGCAGGTCCGCGAACACACCGCCGCGCTGCACACCCGCGCCTGACCGCGCGCCCCCGGCCCCGGCCTCGCACGTGGCGGGACCGGGGCCGGGGGCGCGGCGGATCAGCTGTTGTCGGCGTGACCGGCCGTCAGCCCGGGGTCGCGCTCGACCACCGGGCCCAGGACGTCGTCGATGCCCTTCAGCAGCTCCGCGTCGAGCGTCACCCCGGCCGCCACGATGTTCTCCGTCACCTGCTCGGGCCGGGAGGCGCCGATGATCGCGGCGGAGACATTGGCGTTCTGCAGCACCCACGCGACGGCGAGCTGGGCCAGGCTGAGCCCGGCACCGTCGGCGAGCGGCCGCAGTCGCTGGACGCGTTCCAGCACGTCGTCGCGCAGCCACCTGGCGACCATGGTGGCGCCGCCCTTGTCGTCGGTCGCCCGTGAACCGGCCGGGAGCGGCGCACCGGGCCGGTACTTGCCCGTCAGCGCGCCCTGGGCGACCGGGGACCAGACGATCTGACCGATGCCCAGCTCCTCGGAGGCGGGCACCACCTCGTCCTCGATGACCCGCCACAGCGCGGAGTACTGCGGCTGGTTGGAGATCAGGGGGATCCGCAGCTCGCGGGCCAGTCCGTGTGCGGCGCGGAGCTGGTCGGCGGTCCACTCGGAGACGCCGATGTAGAGGGCCTTGCCGGAACGGACCACGTCGGCGAACGCCTCCATGGTCTCTTCCAGCGGGGTCGCGTGGTCGTAGCGGTGGGCCTGGTAGAGGTCGACGTAATCCGTCTGCAGACGGCGCAGCGAGTTGTCGATGGACTCCATGATGTGCTTGCGGCCGAGCCCCCGGTCGTTGTGTCCCGGGCCGGTCGGGAAGTAGACCTTGGTGAACACCTCCAGGCCCTCGCGCCGTTCGTTGCCGAGCGCCCGGCCCAGCACGGCTTCCGCCCGGGTCTGGGCGTAGACGTCGGCGGTGTCGAAGGTGGTGATTCCGGCGTCCAGGGCGGCACGGATACAGGCGACCGCCGTGTCCTCCTCCACCTGGGAGCCGTGGGTCAGCCAGTTGCCGTAGGCGATCTCACTGATGGTCAGGCCGCTGCGGCCGAGTCGGCGGAACTCCATGTGGCTGCTCTCCCTGTGCTCGTGAGGCGCTGATCATGCCCGATCGGCCCATGCTATTGCGCGCTCGCGGATCCGCCCGGACCGGCTCAGGCGTCCGGGACGGTGCCGTGGACGGCACGGAGGAAGGCGGCGTTGTCCGGGGTACGCCGGATCCGGTCCAGCAGCGTCTGCAACGCGGTCTGCGGGTCCCTGGTGTGCAGTGCGCGCCTCAGACCCCGTACCGCGCGCAACTCTCCCTCGGGCACGAGGAGTTCCTCGCGCCGGGTGCCGGACGCCGTGATGTTCACGGCCGGGTGGACGCGCCGTTCGGCCAGCGAGCGGTCGAGCCGGAGCTCCATGTTGCCGGTGCTCTTCAGCTCCTCGAAGAAGTAGTCGTCGGCGCGGGACCCGGTCTCCACCAGGGCGGTGGCCAGGATGGTGAGGGAGCCGCCCTCCTCGGCGAGCCGGGCGGCGCCGAAGAGCTGCTTGGGGCCGAGCAGGGCGGACGCGTCGACACCGCCGCTCAGGGTGCGCCCGCCCGCGGCGGAGGCGTTGTTGTGGGCGCGGCACAGACGGGTGAGGGAGTCGAGCAGGACGACGACGTCCCGGCCCTGCTCGACCAGCCGCTTGGCGCGTTCGACCGCGAGTCCGGCGAGGGCGATGTGCTCCTTCGCCGGCCGGTCGAACGTCGAGGCGAGCACCTCGCCCCGTACGGACCGGCGCATGTCGGTGACCTCCTCGGGGCGCTCGTCGACCAGTACCACCATCAGGTGGCATTCGGGATGGTTGGCCGCGACGGCGGCGGCCACCTGCTGGAGCAGCACCGTCTTGCCGGTCCTGGGCGGCGCGACGACGAGCCCGCGCTGTCCCTTGCCGATCGGTGCGACCAGGTCGACGAGGCGCATCGCGGCACTGCCGGACGGTGTCTCCAGCCGCAGCCGCTGCCGGGGGTGGAGCGGGGTGAGGTCACGGAAGTGCGGCCGGCCGCGCAGCGCCTGCGGGGGACGGTCGTTGACCCGCTCCACGGCGGACAGGGTGCGGGGCCGGTCGCAGAGCCCTTCGACGGCGTCGCCCCGGCGCAGGCCGTGGCGGCGGATCAGGGCGGCCGGGACCGTCACGTCTCCGGGGGAGGGCAGGCCGTCCCGGGCGCGCAGCGCGCCATTGCCCTGGTGCGTGATGTCGAGGACCCCGGCGGCGCGGACGGCCCGGGGCGCCGCGGCTGCCTCGACGGCTTCTGTGGTCGACTCCCGCTGGAGCAAAGGGAGTTCGAGGGTGCTGGTCATGGTGGGAAGTCCTTTCGCGGACATGGCGAACGAAGGGGCCGGACGGCGCGGGCGGAAGGAATCACGCCCCGCGCGACGGCGGGAGAGCCCGGAAGGGGAAGTCCTGGTCCGGACTGGGCGAGGTGATGCGCGAAAGCTGGATCGCCGGAAGAGAACGGGCGCGGCAGCCTCGGAGAGATGATGCGGCACCGGCGCCTCGAACCGAGGCGGACTCATGTGCCATCTGCACCGTACCACGGACCTCGGGCGGCAGGACCGGGCCGGACGTCCCGCATTCGGTCGCCACGGCGTTCGCGGAGCGGCGTGGCGCTCCTCGCGGGCCGCCCGCTCACCCGTTCCACCTGCGGTGACCGTGGAGGACCCCGCCCCCGGCGCACCGCTCCCCACGGCTTCGCCGGTGGATGAAGGAGAGGCCCGTCCTCAGCCCCTGCGAGGGCTCCCGGCACCCGGCCGGGCCGCTGACGGACCCCGCCGACGGCGATGCGCGGTGGCGGAGCGTCGATGAGGCGCTCGGCCACCGGCGGTCGCGCCGCTCGGTCCCGTACCGGCGCGACCCGCGGGAGCGGTACGGCCGGTGTCCGGGACGGGCTCCCGGACACCGGCCCGCCCCAGGATCAGCCCGTGCCCCGGAACGCGGCCAGGATCTGCTCCGCCGCCAGCGTGGCCGTCAACTCGCCGTCCCGCACCCGCTGTTCCAGCCCCGGTGTGAGCGCGCGCACCTCCGGATGGCCGCGCAGACTCTCCAGCAGCTCGTCACGCACCATCGTCCAGGTCCAGTCGACCTGCTGGTCACGCCGCTTCGCGGCGAGCCGGCCGGTCGACTCCAGCAGCGCGCGGTGCTGCTCCAGCCGCTCCCACAGGGTGTCGAGACCGGCCGACTCACGGGCGCTGCAGGTGAGGACCGGTGGAGTCCATGCCGCGTCCACCGGGTGCATCAGCCGCAGCGCGCCCGCCAGTTCACGCGCGGCGGCACGGGCGTCGCGCTCGTGCGGACCGTCCGCCTTGTTGACCGCGATCGCGTCCGCCAGCTCCAGCACCCCCTTCTTGATGCCCTGGAGCTGATCACCGGTGCGGGCCAGCGTCAGCAGCAGAAACGTGTCGACCATATTGGCCACCGCCGTCTCCGACTGCCCGACGCCGACCGTCTCCACCAGCACCACGTCGTACCCCGCGGCCTCCATCACCACGATGGACTCCCGGGTCGCCTTCGCCACCCCGCCGAGCGTCCCGGCGGTCGGGGACGGGCGCACGAAGGCCGCCGGGTCCACCGCGAGCCGCTCCATCCTGGTCTTGTCGCCCAGGATGGAGCCGCCCGTACGGCTGGAGGACGGGTCGACGGCCAGTACCGCGACCCGGTGCCCCAGCCCGGTGAGCATGGTGCCCAGGGCGTCGATGAAGGTGGACTTCCCGACCCCGGGCACACCGCTGATGCCGATCCGCCGGGCGGCCCCGGAGTGCGGCAGCAGCGCGCGCAGCAACTGCTGGGCCAGCGCCCGGTGGTCGGCACGGGTGGACTCGACGAGAGTGATGGCGCGCGCGATGTGCGCACGCTTCCCGTCGAGCACCCCCTTCGCATAGCTGTCGATGTCGATCGTCGGAGCCATCGGGTCAGCGGCTCACAGCTCGTGACCGTGCGCGGCACCGAGCCGCGTCACCAGGTCGTACGCGGCATCCGGAATGACCGTGCCGGGCGGGAACACCGCCGTCGCACCCGCCTCGTGCAGCGCCTCGACGTCCTGCGGCGGGATCACCCCGCCCACCACGATCATGATGTCCTCGCGCCCCTCGGCCGCCAGCTCCTCGCGGAGCGCGGGCACCAGCGTGAGGTGTCCGGCGGCCAGCGAGGAGACGCCCACGATGTGCACGTCCGCCTCCACCGCCTGCCGCGCCACCTCGGCCGGTGTCTGGAACAGCGGGCCGACGTCGACGTCGAAGCCCAGGTCGGCGAAGGCCGTCGAGATCACCTTCTGGCCGCGGTCGTGGCCGTCCTGTCCCATCTTGGCGACCAGGATGCGCGGACGGCGCCCCTCGGCCTCCTCGAACCTGTCCACCAGCGCCCGGGTCCGTTCCACGGAAGGGGACTCACCTGCTTCGTTGCGGTACACACCGGAGATGGTACGGATCTGGCCCGCATGCCTCCCGTACACCTTCTCCAGGGCGTCCGAGATCTCGCCCACGGTCGCCATCGCACGGGCCGCGTCGACGGCGAGGCCCAGCAGATTGCCTTCGAGGCCGGGGCCGGGATCCCGCTCCGCCGCGGCGGTGAGCGCGCGCAGCGCGGCCCGGCACGCCGACTCGTCGCGCTCCTCGCGCAGCCGCCGCAGCTTCTCGATCTGCTGGGTGCGCACCGACGAGTTGTCGACCTTGAGCACATCGATCTGCTCATCGGTCTCCACCCGGTACTTGTTCACCCCGATCACCGGCTGGCGTCCGGAGTCGATCCGCGCCTGGGTGCGGGCCGCGGCCTCCTCCACCCGGAGCTTCGGGATGCCCGCGTCGATGGCCTGCGCCATGCCGCCCGCCGCCTCGACCTCCTCGATGTGCTGCCAGGCCCGGCGCGCCAGGTCGTACGTCAGCTTCTCCACGTACGCGCTGCCGCCCCACGGGTCGATCACCCGGCCGGTCCCCGACTCCTGCTGGAGCAGCAGCTGGGTGTTGCGGGCGATCCGGGCGGAGAAGTCCGTCGGCAGGGCGAGCGCCTCGTCGAGCGCGTTGGTGTGCAGCGACTGGGTGTGGCCCTGGGTGGCGGCCATCGCCTCCACACAGGTCCGGGTGACGTTGTTGAACACGTCCTGCGCGGTCAGCGACCACCCGGACGTCTGCGAATGGGTGCGCAGCGACAGCGACTTGGTGTTCTGCGGACCGAACTCCTTGACCAGCTTGGCCCAGAGCAGCCGGGCCGCCCGCAGCTTCGCGACCTCCATGAAGAAGTTCATGCCGATCGCCCAGAAGAACGACAGCCGGGGCGCGAACGCGTCCACGTCCAGCCCGGCGTCCCGCCCGGCCCGCAGATACTCCACCCCGTCCGCGAGGGTGTACGCCAGCTCCAGATCGGCCGTCGCACCCGCCTCCTGGATGTGATACCCGGAGATGGAGATCGAGTTGTAGCGCGGCATCTTCTGCGAGGTGTACGCGAAGATGTCGGAGATGATCCGCATCGAGGGCTTCGGCGGATAGATGTAGGTGTTGCGGACCATGAACTCCTTCAGAATGTCGTTCTGAATGGTCCCGGCCAGCTTCTCGGGCCCGACGCCCTGCTCCTCCGCGGCCACGATGTACAGCGCCAGCACGGGGAGCACCGCGCCGTTCATCGTCATCGACACCGACATCCGGTCCAGCGGGATGCCGTCGAAGA
Source organism: Streptomyces sp. NPDC057697 (assembly GCF_042799335.1). Classification (NCBI taxonomy): domain Bacteria; kingdom Bacillati; phylum Actinomycetota; class Actinomycetes; order Kitasatosporales; family Streptomycetaceae; genus Streptomyces; species Streptomyces sp. NPDC057697. The sequence goes on from NZ_JBHVJA010000004.1 coordinate 241,230, forward strand.
GCTGACGCATGTCGTAGATCGAGTCGATCGCCACGCCCGCCATGCCGACATCGCCGGTCACCCGCGGATGGTCGCTGTCGTAGCCGCGGTGGGTCGGCAGGTCGAAGGCGACGGAGAGGCCCTTCTGCCCGGCCGCGAGATTGCGGCGGTAGAAGGCGTTGGACTCCTCGGCGGTGGAGAACCCGGCGTACTGCCGGATCGTCCAGGGCTGGTTGACGTACATCGTCGGGTACGGGCCCCGCAGATACGGGGCGATGCCCGGATACGTGCCGAGGAAGTCGAGCCCTTCCAGATCGCGCCCGGTGTACAGCGCCTTGACCGGGATGCCTTCCGGGGTCTCCCACAGCAGATCGCCGTCGGAACTGCCGGAGGACTCCTTCACCGAGGTACGCCACCGGTCCTCGGACACCTCGGCGGCGGCGCCCGGACCGAGCTCGATGCCGGAGAAGTCGGGGATACGCATTACGCCACATCCATACGGTCGAGAAGGGAGGAGAGCACGGCCACCACGTCGCAGCCCGCGAAGACGTATGTGTCGACACCGGCGTATTCGGCGGGCCGGCCGGCCAGGAGGACCTGGCGCGCACCCGCGGAGCCGAGCGCCCCGGCGACCGCCTCGGCCTGCTCCGCGTAGAGCGCGTCTCCGGAGCAGAGGCACGCCACCGTCGCCCCGCTCGCCGCGAACGCGTCGGCGGCCGTGGCCGCGTCGACCGTGACGGGGTCGTGGACCGGCTCGATGCCGCCCGCTTGGAAGAGATTGGCGGCGAACGAGACCCGCGCCGTGTGCGCCGCGGCCGGGCCGAGCGCGGCGAGGAACACCTTCGGCCGCTGCCCGGTCGCCGCGAGGTGCGCGTCCGACCGGGCCCGCAGCGCCTCGAACGCCTCGTCGCGGCGGACCCGGGGCAGACCGCCCGGAGCCGCGGCCGGACCGGCGGGGAACGGCTCGCGCTCCACCGGACGCTCCGCCAGCTGCGGGAACTCGCTGACCCCGGTGATGGGCTCCTTGCGGCGCGCCAGGTCCTTGCTGCGCGCCGCCCAGGTGGCCGCGAGGCGCTCGCCGATCATCCCCGAGCGAAGGGCGGTGGCCTGCCCGCCGGACCGCTCGATCTCCTGGAAGAACGACCAGGCGGCGTCGGCGAGTTCGGCGGTGAGCCGCTCCACGTACCAGGAGCCGCCGGCCGGGTCGATCACCCTGGCCAGGTGCGACTCCTCCAGCAGGATCGTCGACGTGTTGCGGGCGATGCGCCGGGCGAACGCGTCCGGCAGGCCCAGGGCGTGGTCGAAGGGCAGCACGGTGACGGAGTCGGCGCCGCCGACACCCGCGCCCAGACACGCCAGCGTCGTGCGGAGCATGTTCACCCAGGGGTCGCGCCGCGTCATCATCACCGACGACGTCACCGCGTGCTGGCGCTGCGCCCCGGATCCGGGGGCGCCGCAGACCTCGGCCACCCGCGACCAGAGCCGCCGGGCGGCCCGCAGCTTGGCGATGGTCAGGAACTGGTCGGCGGTCGCCGCGTACCGGAACTCCAGCTGCCCGCAGGCCTCGTCGACCGTAAGCCCGGCGTCCGTCAGCGCCCGCAGCCAGGCGACACCGGTCGCCAGCGAGGCGCCCAGCTCCTCGGCCGCCGAGCCGCCCGCCTCGTGGTACGGCAGCGCGTCGACGGTCAGCGCCCGCAGCCCGGGGAACTCCCGGGCGCACCGCCGTGCCCAGTGGACCGCGTCCGACAGATCGGGTTCGGCGCCGCTCCGGGCGGCCCGGCCGAACGGGTCCGCGCCCAGGTTGCCGCGTACGCTCCGGGCGTCCACGCCCCGCTCCGCGCAGATCCGCAGCAGCTCCGTCGCCGCGGCACCGGTCTCGTCGCCGGCGTCGAGCACCACGGGCGCCAGATCGAGGTAGACGCCGTCCAGCGCTCCCGCCAGCGCGGCCACCGGAACGCCCGCGGCACCGCCCACGGCCAGCCACAACGAGGTGACACCGTTCTCCAGATCGGCGAGCACCGCCTCGTTGAGACGCGCGGGGTCCGGGAGGGCGTGCCGCTGCCGTACGTCCCAGCCGCCCGTCGCGTTGCCCTCGGCCTTGCTGCCTCGGGTGAAGGGGGCGAAGCCCGGGTATCCGGCATCGGGCGCGCTGTCGCGCGAGGTGTAGAGGGGGCGGGTGATGAGCCCGTCCTCCACCGTGGTGGACAGTGCTTCCTCGGCTGCCGGACCCGCGACGTCCTTGCCCGACTTGCGCAGCACGCCTTCGACGAGGCGTTGCCATTGCTCATGGGCGGGGGCGGGGAACTCGGCGGCCAACGAAAGCCCGTCGGCAGGCAGGACCGTCATGCCCAGATGCTAGGTCAGGGCGCTCGGGGGCAGCATCGCTTCTTCTTGTGACCTTGCCCTCTCCGGAACGCACTTGATCCTTCACCCACCGTGGCCTAGACGGCGCCCACCTGCGGGAGGGCGGACGGGCAGGGCCGCCGGGACGGGGTGCGGGCGGCGCCGGGCTCCTCGGCGGATGTGCTCCGCCCGGGGCGGCGCCCCGGGCGGCCGAGGCCCGTGCCGTCCCGCCGGGGACGAGGATTCCGCGCCCGGCCATATCGGGGCCGGGAATTCGGGACGGAAATCAGGAACGGCGACCGCGGTCCGTCCGAGGGCCCGCACCACCCTCGGCGCGGAGTTCCGGAACACATGTTCCGGGGAACATACCGCCATGTGTGTGACACGTCCCTGACCTGGGCGAGAGCCGTTTCGTTTTCACATTTCCCGTGTCCCCGGACGTGCCATCGATCGATGCCGACCGGCGTTTTACTTTGTCGATTTCCCGGCCGCGTGCGACGTTTGTCCGGCCAGGCCGAATGAATTCGGAAAAGCGTCGGGAAAAGGGGAAGTTCATCGTGCAGACCGCCAGGACCGTCCCGGCATCCACCGTCCTCAACCTGCGCGACCTGGGCGGCATCGCCCTGGGTCCGGACCACCGGGTCCGGGCGGGTGCCGTGCTGCGGTCCGGACAGCTCAGCGGGCTCGACGCGGAACAGGACGAGCAGGTGGCCGCCCTCGGCATCCGTACCGTCGTCGACCTGCGGACCGCCGACGAGCGCGCCGCGGCACCCGACCGGCTGCCTCCCGGCGCACGGCTGTTCGTCGCCGATGTGCTCGGGGACAACCCGGGCGTGGCGCCCGCCCGGCTGCGCGCGCTGCTCACCGACCCGGTCGAGGCCGAGCGGATGCTGGGCGGCGGAAAGGCGGAGGGGCTGTTCGCCGACACCTACCGCCAGATGGTGCTGTCGCCGGGAGCGTCCGCCGCCTACCGGGCCTTCGTCGAGACGGCAGCCGACGACCGGGCCCGCCCGGTGCTCTTCCACTGCACGGCCGGCAAGGACCGCACCGGCTGGGCCACCGCCCTCCTCCTGATGGTGCTCGGCGCGTCGCGCGAGGTCGTGCGCGCCGAGTTCCTCGCGGTGAACCCGGTGGTCCGGGCCGCCTTCGCGCCCTACGTCCAGGACTTCCTCGACGCGGGCGGCGATCCGGACATCGCCTCCGCGATCACCGAGGTGCGCCCCCGTTACCTCGACACGGCGCTGGACGCCATGGACGAGCGGTGGGGCGGGCTCGACGGGTACGTGCGCGACGGCCTGCGCATCCCGGCGGCGGCGGTGGAGCGGTTGCGGGAGGGGCTGATGGTGCCCGCCTGAGCGCCGCGCCCGGTCCGGCGGTTCCTCTGTCGTGCCGGGCGCACTCCCTCCGGTGATGGCACCCACCCGGGTTGACTTGATACCCCCAGGGGGTATCTTGTGACGCGTCGGGGAGCACCGCCCCCGGTCCACCGCTGGAGGAGACCGTCATGAACAACGCACTGAGGATCACCGCCTTCGCCGCCGCGCTCGCCGCGACCTTCGGCGCCGCGTACGGAGTGGGCAGGGGCGTCGACCCGCTGGTGGCCGCGGAGGACCGTCCCGCCGGGCAGCACCGCGGCCACGACGGAGGAGGGGAGGGTGGCGCGGAGGCCGCGGCGGACCATGCGCCCGGCGGACTCCAGATCTCCGAAGGCGGCTACACGCTGGCTCTGGAGACACCGGTGGTCCCGGCCGGGGCCCGGTCCGAGCTCCGGTTCGCCGTCGAGGACGGCAGCGGACGGAAGGTCACCGCGTACCGGCGCGAGCACGGCAAGGAGCTGCACTTCATCCTCGCCTCCACCGACCTCACCCAGTACCGGCATCTGCACCCCGTCCGGGCGGCCGACGGCACCTGGTCGACCTCCGTCGATCTTCCCGAAGCCGGTGGCTACCGGGTGTTCGCCGACTTCACCCCGGCCGCGGCGGATGCCGTGAACCTCACGCTGGGAGCGGACCTGGCCGTCTCCGGCACCTACCGCCCGGCCGCTCTCCCGGCCCCGGCCGCCGTCGCGGAGGTCGACGGCTACCGCGTCACGCTCGGCGGCGAGCTCCGCGCCGGGCGGCCCGGCGCACTGAGGCCGTCCATCAGCAGGAACGGCCGGCCCGTCACCGACCTGGAGCCCTACCTCGGCGCCTACGGACATCTGGTCGCCCTGCGCGCCGGTGACCTCGCCTATCTGCACGTTCACCCCAATGAGGGGAAGCCCGGCCCGGAGGTCTCCTTCACCGCGACGGCGCCCAGCGCCGGGACGTACCGGCTCTTCCTCGACTTCAAGCACCGGGGCGTGGTCCGCACGGCGGCGTTCACCGTCCGGGCGGCGGCGCCGGGCGACGACGCGCACCGGGGGAGCGGGACCGGGGCGCCCGCCGGGCACGCGCACTGACGGGCCACGGCGGCCCTGGTCCCGAAGTGCCCTGAGAAGCGGGCGGGTTGAGCTCTCGGCACCGCAGTGCCGGGGCCCGTCGCGGCGGCTGGGTATCGTGGGAGGACCGGATGCCGAGAACCTCCGAGAGGGGCGTACGTTGACCGAACGCAAGCCTGCGGGCGTCAGCTTCGAATCATGGGTCGACAAGCAGATCCGGGAGTCCGAGCAGCGCGGCGACATCTCGCAGTTGCCGGGATTCGGCAAGCCGCTGGACAGCCTCGCCGCTCCCTACGACGAGAACTGGTGGATCAAGCAGAAGATGCAGCGCGAGGGGGTGTCGGTGCTCCCGCCGGTGCTGGCCCTGCGCAAGCAGGTGGAGGACGTCGCCGAAGCCGTGTCCGGGGCGCGGTCGGAGGCCGAGGTGCGGCGCATGCTGGCCGAGGTCAACGAGAAGATCCACGCGGCCATCAGGCGGCCGCCGCCGGGGCCGGTGCTGAACGTGCAGCCGTTCGACATCGATGCCGTGGTCGACGAGTGGCGCACGGCGCGCGAGTCCTCCTGAATCCCGTGCCCCCAGGGGCGCGCGGTGCCATGGAATCCGGGTACGTCATACTCGGCTCATGACATCGGGCACGACGCGCCGGGGCGAGGCGCAGCGGGAGAACGTACACGTCAGACGGGCCACGGCGCGGGACGCGGAGCGACTCACCCGCCTGGTCAGATCGTCCCGCGCCTACGAGGGGCAGTACGCGGCCATGGTCGCGGGGTACCGGGTGGGTCCCGACTACATCGAGACCCACCGGGTCTTCGCGGCGGTGGACACCGGCAGCGAGCGGGTGCTGGGCTTCTACTCGCTCGTCCTCTCGCCGCCGGAGCTCGACCTCATGTTCGTCGCCGACGAAGCGCAGGGGCTCGGCATCGGACGGCTCCTCATCGGGCATCTGCGCGGCGAGGCGGAACGCGCGGGCCTCACCGGCGTCCGCATCGTCTCGCATCCGCCCGCCGAGGGCTTCTACCGGAGTGTGGGCGCCCGGCCGACCGGCACCCTGGCGGCCAACCCGCCCGTGGTGTTGTGGGACCGGCCCGAACTGCTGCTGCCGATCGGCTGAGCCCGCCCGGAAGGGGCCGGCCGGGACCCGTGCGCGAGCCCCGGCCCAACCCCCCGCTCACCAGGCGGGGTTACGCGGGAAAGCCCCCGTACGGGCGGGTGATGAGCTCCATGGCGTGACCGGCGGGATCGAGGAAGTACACGCCCCGGCCGCCGTCGTTGTGGTTGATCTCGCCCGGATGCTTCCGGTGCGGATCCGCGTAGTACGTGAGCCCGAGCTCCTTGATCCGGGCGTACGCCGCGTCGAACTCGGCCTCCGAGACGAGGAAGGCGTAGTGCTGCGCGGTGATCGAGGCCTCGGGAATGGTCGCGAAGTCCAGAGTGACTCCGTTCGCGGTCTCCAGCGCGACGAACGGGCCCCATTCCGCGCCGACTTCCAGCCCCAGAATGTCCGCGAGGAACTCGGCGGACTCCCGGTTGTTCCGGGCGTGGACGATGGTGTGATTCAACTCGACTGACACTGTGGAATGCCTCCAACGGGCATCTCACGGGCACCTCCACGCCTCACCCGGCCGGTGACCGGCGCGCGATGCCGTACTCAAAGCCTAGGTGACGTCGAACGGGCCGTCGAGGGCGGGCGGGCGATTCGGCCACGACCCCCGATCCGGTGACCGGTTACGGTGGGGACGGGGGAAAACACGACGTACTCCGGGCATGCGGACGGAGGCTCCCGGTGACCTCGACAGCACCTCCTCCCGACGGCGAGGGCCGCGATCCGGGCCGTCACGAGACGCCCGAGGAGCGGGCGGACCGGCGGTGGACCGATCTGCTCCAGGAACTGCGGGTGGCCCAGACCGGCGTGCAGATCCTGTTCGGCTTCCTGCTGGCCGTCGTCTTCCAGCCCCGCTTCGCCGAGATCTCCCACACCGACCGCACCATCTACGTGGTCACCGTGCTGCTGGGATCGGCCACGGCCGCCGCCCTGATCGGGCCCGTGTCGTACCACCGGCTGCTCACCGGACGACGGCTCAAACCACAGACGGTCACCTGGGCCTCGCGCATGACCGTGGTCGCGCTCGGTCTGCTGTTCTGCACCATGTGTTCCACCCTGCTGCTCATCCTGCGGGTGGCCCTGCACGACGCGGGCGCCCTGTGGCTGGCCGGCGGCATGGCGCTGTGGTTCCTGATCTGCTGGTTCGTCTTCCCGGCCTGGGCGCTGACCCGCTCCCCGCCCGGACGCGAGAAGTGACCGGGGCGCGGGGGAGCGCCGGGGTCAGCCGGGATGGGGCGTCGTGACCCCCTGGACGTCGGTGACCGTGAACAGGCCGCCGTCCGGGTCCAGCAGGGTCGCCTCGCTGCCCTGCGCCAGCCGCTGCCGCTCCACCAGACCGCCGCCGTTCTCCCGCGCCGCCGCGACCGTGGCCGCCACGTCGGAGACGAGGAAGTACACCTGCCAGTGCGGGCGGACCAGCGGATCGGGGGCCGACTCCACCGCGCCGGAGCTGATCCGCGCCAGCCGGCGCCCGTCGCAGTCGACGACCACCTCGTCCTTCTCGTACGAGACCTCGCAGCACCCCGGGTGCCCGCTCGCCCAGCCGAGCACCTCTCCGTAGAAGATCGCGGCATCGAAGGCGTTCCTGGTGTGCAGGCGCAGCCAGGCGTGCGAGTGCTCGTCCGGTGCGGGTGGTGAGGACGCGGGCTCCACCCGCTGCCAGAAGCCGAAGACCGCGCCGTCCCGGTCCGCCGCCAGCGCCCCGCGTCCCTTGCCGAGCGCCATCGGGCCCACGGCGACCGTGCCGCTGCGCTCGCGGACGCGTGCGGCCGTCGCGTCGGCGTCGGCGACGGCGAAGTAGGGCGTCCAGGCCACGGCCACCCGGTAGGCGGTCGCCACCGCGCCGATCCCGGCGACCGGTACGTCGCCCCGGCGGGCGACCGAGAACTCCTGCCCCAGCCTGGCCGGACGGAAGCTCCACCCCAGCACGGCACCGTAGAACTCCTGCGCCGATGCCAGGTCGCGGGTCATGAGGTTGACCCAGCAGGGCGCTGCGGATCCGGTCAGCGGCGCCGGTGTCGGCGCCTGCCCCGGGTGGCTTCCGGTCATGGTCCTACTGCCTTCATCGGTTCCGAGGTCTGTGTCCGCCCGCGGACGTCGGGCCCACACCAGCCTCACCGGGGGCGGCCGCCCCCGCAACACGCGACATCCCTCCCCGTGGACGGCTGCCGGAGAGGGACGCGGGGTCAGTCGCGCCGCTCGTCGTTCTCGCGGCGGATGGTCTCGTTCCCGTGGTCACCGAGCTCGTAGGGCGACAGACCCCGGCCGTCCGGCGGGAAGTGGTCGTCGCCGTGCACATCGCGTTCCTCGATGTGGCTGCGCTGCTCCGGCCGCAGGGGCTGCTCGTCGGGCGTGGGCGGCGGCAGCTCCTCGGCCCGGCGCCGCCTGCCCAGCCAGACCGCGCCGATCAGCACGGCCACCAGCACCACTCCGACGATGCCCATCACCGAGCCGGTCGCGCCCCGGTCGTCGGCGAGGAACAGGGCCAGCGAACTCAGGTCTGCGTTCGAAACGTCCATGCTTGCCGGATACCCCGAGGCAGACACCTCACTCGATAATCAACACGAATTCATGTTTTAAGTGGATATGACCTGAAAAGAGTTTCGTGTCGGGTCTGCCGTGACCGGCCCGGTTCCGGGGGCGGGACGCGGCGTGGGCCGGTGGTCTCGTGTCGCCGTAGTCCCGGCGCGGGGTGAGCCTGGAGACATCCACGAATCGCCCCACGGACGCGGCGGCCGCCGCCGGGGCGGTCGGACTCGTGCGCGGGGACGTGCAGCGGAACGCCGAGCGGAAGGAAACCGCGGTGAACACCATCAAGGAGAAGCAGACGGAGGAGAGCGGGTACGGCCAGGAGGTCTCGGTCGTCATCAGCGGATGCGAGAAGGCCGACGCGCGGATGGTCTTCGACGTGCTGCGGGCCGCGTTCACCACCGACCGGGCCTCGGCCGACGTCCCCCGGAACCTCGCGGAGAAGCGTCCCACCGCCTGGGCGGTCACCGTCGACGTCACCGAGGAGAGGGTGGTCTCCGGCCCGGTCGCGCTCGGCGCGCCCGTGAGCGTCGACGTGCAGGGCGGCTACTGGGCGGTGGAGCGGCTCCGCCGCAGCCTGGCGCACGCCTTCGACGTCAAGGTCGTCGGGACCGTCTCCGGTGACCAGGAGGAAGAGGTGCGGCTGCGGCTGTCGAGCCGGTAGCCCGATGGGCCGACGGAGCACGGCCCGGCGGTGCGGCAATGAGGCGGGGAGCCATCGTGCGTCTGGTAGAAAGCGGACAAAAGCCACCTCTGAAAGGTGCGAGTGCGTGGACCCCTCTCACGGGCGGGACGACGGTGCGCGACAGCCGGGAGCAACCGGTGACCGTTCCACCCTGACCCTGCACATCAACGGAACCGAGCGGACGCTCACGCTCGATCACCGCACCACCGTCCTGGACGCCCTGCGCGAGCACCTGGACCTCACCGGTGCGAAGAAGGGCTGCGACCACGGACAGTGCGGGGCGTGCACCGTCATCGTCGACGGGCGCCGCGCCAACAGCTGCCTGCTGCTCGCCGTCGCCCACGACGGCGCCGCCATCACCACCGTCGAGGGCCTCGCCGACGGCGACCGGCTCCATCCCCTCCAGGAGGCCTTCCTGGAACGCGACGCCCTGCAGTGCGGCTACTGCACCCCCGGCCAGATCTGCTCGGCCCTCGGCATGCTGGGGGAGGCGGCGGACGGATTCCCGTCCCACGTCACCCCCCGAACCGCGCCCGTGACGGCCTCGGCGTCGCTCGGCGCCGAGGAGATCCGCGAACGGATGAGCGGCAACCTCTGCCGCTGCGGCGCCTACCCCCGCATCGTCGAGGCGATCGAGGACGTGGCGCCGTGAAACCCTTCGCCTATCTCCGCGCCCGGTCCACCGAGGAGGCGGTCCAGCAGAGCGCCGCCCGCCCCGATGCCGTGTTCCTCGGCGGCGGCACCAACCTCGTCGACCTGATGAAGCTCGGCGTCGAGGCCCCCGAACTGCTCATCGACATCACCGGACTGCCGCTGGACCACGTGGCCGACACCGCCGACGGCGGCCTGCGGATCGGCGCCACCGTACGCAACAGCGACCTGGCCGCCCACCCCGGCGTACGGACCCGCTACCCCGTGCTGTCCCAGGCGCTGCTCTCCGGTGCCTCCGGGCAGCTCCGCAACACCGCCACCACCGGTGGCAACCTGCTCCAGCGCACCCGCTGCCCGTACTTCCAGGACACCTCCAAACCCTGCAACAAGCGGGAACCCGGGACCGGCTGCCCCGCCCGCGACAGCGCCCAGCGCGATCTCGCCGTGCTCGGCCACTCCGCGCGGTGCGTCGCCACCCACCCGTCCGACCTGGCCGTCGCGCTGTCCGCCCTCGACGCCACCGTCCACCTGCACGGACCGGACGGCGCGCGGACCGTACCCGCCACCGGATTCCACCGCCTGCCGGGCGACACCCCGGAGCAGGACACCGAGATCCGTCCGGGCGAACTCATCACCGAGGTGGTCCTGCCGCCCCGCCCCGACGGCGCCGTCTCCCTCTACCGCAAGGCCCGTGACCGCGCCTCCTTCGCCTTCGCCCTCGCCTCCGTCGCCGCCGTGCTGAGCGTCCGCGGCGGCCGGATCGGCCACGCCGCCCTGGCCTTCGGCGGGCTCGCCCACCGGCCCTGGCGGGCCCACGCCGCCGAGGACGTGCTCCGGGGGGCACCGGCCACCGACGAGACCTTCGCGCGCGCCGTGGACGCCGAGCTCGCCGCCGCCCGGCCACTGCGCGAGAACGCGTTCAAGGTGGGCCTCGCCCGCAACCTGGCCGTCGACGCCCTCGCCGAACTCGCCGCCGACCACTGACCCCGCCAACGCCGACCCCTGCCGTGAGGACCCCGTCATGAGCCAGGCCCCGCCAGCCCTGGGCACCCCCGTCGTCCGCCGTGAGGGCCGGGACAAGGTCACGGGCACCGCCCGCTACGCCGCCGAGCACACCCCGCCCGGGTGCCTGTACGGCCGGCCCGTTCCCGCCACGATCGTCCGCGGCCGCGTCGACGCCGTCCACGCGGACGAGGCCCTGGCCCTGCCGGGAGTGCGCGCCGTCCTCACCCACGACAACGCGCCCCGCCTCAAGGAGCCCGACGACCCGATCCTCGCCGTCCTCCAGAACGACCGGGTCCCGCACCGGGGCTGGCCCGTCGCGCTCGTGGTGGCCGAGACCCCGGAGGCCGCCCGCGCCGGGGCCGAGGCGCTGCGGATCACCTACGAGACCAGCGGTCACGACGTCCTGCTGACCGAGGACCACCCCGGCCTGTACACCCCGGAGACGGTCAACGGCGGCTACCCCGCCGTCCGGGAGCGCGGCGACACCGACCGGGCCCTCGCCACGGCCCCCGTACAGATCGACGCCACCTACACCATCGGCGCCCTGCACAACCACCCCATGGAGCCGCACGCCACGACGGCACGGTGGGACGAGCACGGCCATCTGACCGTCCACGACTCCAGCCAGGGCTCCACCACGGTCCGCGACAGCCTGGCCACCGCGTTCGGCATCCGGCCCCAGCAGATCACCGCCGTCTCCGAGCACGTCGGCGGCGGCTTCGGGTCCAAGGGCACCCCGCGCCCGCAGACCGTCCTGGCGGCCATGGCCGCGCGCCACACCGGGCGCCCCGTCAAGATCGCGCTTCCCCGCCGCCAGATGGCCGCCGTGGTCGGCCACCGCGCCCCCACCATCCAGCACATCCGCCTCGGCGCCGACCTCGACGGCAACCTCACCGCGGTCGACCACGAGAGCATCACCCACACCTCCACCGTCAAGGAGTTCGTGGAGCAGGCGGCCGTACCGACCCGCGTCATGTACGGTTCCGGCGCCGGCCGCACCACCCACAGGGTGGTCGCCCTGGACGTGCCGAGCCCCTCCTGGATGCGCGCACCGGGCGAAGCCCCGGGCATGTACGCGCTCGAATCGGCCATGGACGAACTCGCCTCCGCGCTCGGCATGGACCCCGTCGAACTGCGCATCCGCAACGACCCGGCGAACGAACCGGACTCCGGACGCGCGTTCAGCAGCCGCGGCCTGACCGCCTGTCTGGAGAAGGGCGCCGCCCGCTTCGGCTGGTACGACCGCGATCCCCGTCCCGCGATCCGTGAGGAGGGCCCGCTGCTGCTCGGCACGGGCGTCGCCGCCGCCACCTACCCGGTGTACGTCTCCGCCTCCAGCGCCTCGGCGCACGCGGCCCCCGACGGCTCGTACCGCATCCGGGTCAACGCCACCGACATCGGCACCGGTGCCCGCACCGTGCTCGCACAGATCGCGGCCGACGTGCTGGGCGCCCCCGTGGAGCTCATCCGGACCGAGATCGGCAGCAGCGACCTCCCCGACGCCCCACTGGCGGGCGGCTCGTCGGGCACGGCCTCCTGGGGCTGGTCCGTGCACAAGGCCTGCACCCTGTTGCGCAGACAACTGGACGAACGCACCGGCCCGGTCCCCGCGGACGGGCTCACCGTCACCGCCGACACCCGGCGGGAGACCGAGCGGGAATCCCCTTACGCGCGCCACGCGTTCGGTGCCCACTTCGCCGAAGTCGCCGTGCACGCACGGACCGGAGAGGTGCGGATGCGCCGGATGCTCGGCGTCTTCGCCGCCGGACGCATCCTCAACTCCCGTACCGCGCGCTCCCAGTTCATCGGCGGCATGACCATGGGGATCGGCATGGCGCTGACCGAGGCCAGCACCATGGACCCCGTCTTCGGCGACTTCACCGAGCACGACCTCGCCTCCTACCACGTGCCCGCCTGCGCCGACGTGGCGGAGATCGAGGCACACTGGATCGACGAGGAGGATCCGCACCTCAACCCGATGGGCAGCAAGGGCATCGGTGAGATCGGCATCGTCGGTGCCGCCGCAGCCGTCGGCAACGCCGTCAGGCACGCCACCGGTATCAGACTGCGGACTCTTCCGCTCACCCCGGACGCGCTGCTGCCGTATCTGCTGTGACCTGGGCGCTCGTGCCCTGTGTTGCGCGACCGGTTCCGCCGGGCCACGCTGGGGAGTGACCCAGAAGAGACATCTGCTCACTCTTCGTGCTCGGGGGTCGTTGTCCAACGGGGCGAAGCCAGTGGGCCTCGATGTGAGGAGCCTCGACGATGACCGTTCCACTCGACCGGCACTATCTGGTCGAACTCCAGGTTTCGGCAGAGCGTGTGTCCCAGCTGCGGCGAATAATCGCGGCGCACCTCCGCCACTGGAGTCTCGAACTCCATATCCGGCCGGTGTGCCGTGGTGTGGAGGAGCTGCTGACCAATGTCCACCGGCATGTCGGTGACGACAACAACTGCGTCGTCGAACTCCGCTGGTCCGGGCGGCATCTCACGGTTTCCGTCGCCGACAACGGCTCCGAGATGCCGAAGCTGCTCAGCACCGGAGGCGGTGGCCTGAGCCGGGTCATGGCCCTGAGCGACAGCTGGGGGACCTGCCGTACGGCCGAGGGCAAGGTCGTCTGGTTCACCAGGTACGCCAAGGAGCCGTTCGACGTCGACCTGGTGCCGCTCCCGCCGCTGCCCGGTGTGGGTGAGTTCCGCAGCTCGCCCGGCGTGGTTGCGGCGCCCGTCGGGGAGCCCGGCACCCTCGCGGCCCCCGCCGGCGAGCCCGAGACGGCGCCGGATCCCGCCCTGGTCTGAAAGGGACCGCCGGTCCCCGTATCCGCTGGACGTTTCCCCTCCCGGCGCGGACGACGTGCACCGCGCACGCACGGACCGCGCCGGCCGGGTGTCCGCCCGGCGGCGTCCGCCTTGCGGCGCGGCGCGCGGCGCGGCACGGTCGAAGAACCGAGTCAAGGAGGACACGGCCATGCCCATCGCGACGGTCAATCCCGCGAACGGCGAAACCATCAGAACGTTCGAAGCGCTGGACAAGGCGGGGATCGAGCAGCGGCTCGACGCCGCCGACTCGGCGTTCCGGCGCTATCGGACCACCGGGTTCGCCGAGCGGGCCCGCCTGCTGAACCAGGCCGCCGTCCTGCTCGACGAGGACCAGCGGGACATCGCGCGCACCATGACCATCGAAATGGGCAAACCGATCGGGGCGGCCCGCGCGGAGACCGCCAAGTGCGCCAAGGCGATGCGCTGGTACGCGGCCCACGCGGAGGAGCTCCTCGCGGACGAGCACCCGTCCGCGGCCGACGTACGGGACTCCGGCGCCTCCCGGGCCCATGTCCACTACCGGCCGCTCGGCGCCGTGCTCGCCGTGATGCCGTGGAACTTCCCGCTCTGGCAGGTCGTGCGCTTCGCCGCCCCGGCCCTCATGGCGGGCAACGTCGGCCTGCTCAAGCACGCCTCCAACGTCCCGCAGACGGCCATGTACCTGGAAGGACTGTTCCGGCGGGCCGGATTCCCGGTGGGATGTTTCCAGTCGCTGCTGGTCGGATCGGGCGCGGTGGAGGGGATCCTGCGCGACCGCCGGGTCGCCGCCGCGACCCTCACCGGCAGCGAACCGGCCGGCCGCTCGGTGGCGTCGATCGCCGGTGACGAGGTGAAGCACACCGTCCTGGAACTGGGCGGCAGCGACCCGTACCTCGTCATGCCGTCGGCGGACGTCGCCAGGGCCGCCCGCACCGCCGTGACCGCGCGGGTGCAGAACAACGGGCAGTCCTGCATCGCGGCCAAACGGTTCATCGTGCACACCGAGGTGTACGAGGAGTTCGCCGAGCGGTTCACCGTGGGCATGAGCGATCTGACGGTCGGCGACCCGATGGAGGAGTCCACCGACATCGGCCCGCTCGCCAGCGAACAGGGCCGCGCCGACCTGGAGGAACTGGTGGACGACGCGGTGCGGCAGGGGGCGAGTGCCCTGTGCGGCGGAGCCAGGCCGGAAGGTCTGGCCCCCGGGCTGGAGCGCGGCTGGTTCTACGCCCCCACCGTCCTCACCGGAATCACCCCCGCCATGCGCATCCATCACGAGGAGACCTTCGGCCCCGTCGCCTCGCTCTACCGGGTCGACGGGCTGGACGAGGCCGTCGCGCTCGCCAACGACAGCCCCTTCGGCCTCAGCTCCAACGTGTGGACGCGGGACCAGGACGAGGCCCGCCGCTGCGTCCGCGACCTGGAGGCGGGCGGTGTCTTCTTCAACGGCATGACGGCGTCCCATCCCGCTCTGCCCTTCGGCGGTGTCAAGCGCTCCGGCTACGGGCGCGAGCTCGCCGGGCAGGGCATCCGCGCGTTCTGCAACGCGACCACGGTCTGGTACGGGCCCGAGCCCATGGGCGACACCGACTGAGGACTCCCGTCGGGACCGCGCCGAGCGCGTGTGCCCCCGCTCCCCGATCCGGCCCGGTCCGGACGAAAGACGCCAGAGCCTTCCCGCTGGAGACAACCATGAGCAACGCCCCCGGCCCGTCGGCCACCGTGGGCCCGTCAGGCCCGTCCGACGAGGAGATCGCGGCCCTCGACGCGCACTGGCGGGCCGCCAACTACCTGGCCGTGGGCCAGATCTATCTGATGGACAACCCGCTCCTGACCCGGCCGCTGGTCCGGGAGGACATCAAGCCGCGCCTGCTCGGCCACTGGGGCACCTCGCCCGGACTGAACCTGGTCCACACCCACCTCAACCGGGTCGTCAAGTCCCACGGCGTCCAGGCCCTCTGCGTCTGGGGGCCCGGCCACGGCGGACCCGCCGTCCTCGCCAACTCCTGGCTGGAGGGCAGCTACGCGCAGACGTATCCCGATGTCGGCCGTGACGCCGAAGGCATGGGGCTGCTGTTCAAGCAGTTCTCCTTCCCCGGCGGGGTACCCAGCCACGTGGCACCCGAGACACCCGGCTCCATCCACGAGGGCGGCGAACTGGGCTATGCCCTCACCCACGCCTACGGAGCCGCCCTCGACCACCCCGATCTGCTCGTCGCCTGCGTCATCGGCGACGGCGAGGCCGAGACCGGGCCGCTCGCCGCGTCCTGGCACTCCAACAAGTTCCTCGACCCGGTGCACGACGGAGCCGTCCTCCCGGTCCTCCACCTCAACGGCTACAAGATCGCCAACCCGACCGTGCTCGCCCGCCTCCCCGAGACGGAGCTCGACGCCCTGCTGCGCGGCTACGGGCACGACCCCCTGTACGTCGGCGGTGACGACCCGGTCTCCGTCCACCGGGCGATGGCCGCCGCGATGGACCGGGCCGTCGACCGGATCCGGGAACTCCAGGCCGCCGCCCGCGTCGGCGGCGGCACCGGCCGTCCGCACTGGCCGATGATCGTGCTGCGCACTCCCAAGGGCTGGACCGGCCCGGTGGAGGTCGACGGGGTGCCGGTCGAGGGCACCTGGCGCGCCCACCAGGTCCCGCTCCCCGGGGTTCGCGACAACCCGGACCACCTGCGGCAGCTGGAGGAGTGGATGCGCTCCTACCGCCCCGAGGAACTCTTCGACGCCTCCGGGCGGCCCAGCGCCCAGGTGCTCGCCTGCGTGCCCGCGGGCGACGCCCGGCTCGGCTCGACCCCCTACGCCAACGGCGGTCTGCTCCTGCGCGATCTGCCCATCCCGCCGCTGGAGGACCACGCCGTCGAGGTCGACAGGCCCGGCACCGTGCTGCACGAACCGACCCGGGTGCTCGGCGGACTGCTGGAGGCCGTCATGGCCGCCACCGCCGAGCGCCGCGACTTCCGCGTCGTGGGGCCCGACGAAACGGCGTCCAACCGGCTCGACGCCCTCTACGGGGCCACCGCCAAGGCGTGGCAGGAACGCGTGCTGCCCACCGACGAGCACCTCTCCCACGACGGACGCGTCATGGAGGTGCTCTCGGAGCACCTGTGCCAGGGCTGGCTGGAGGGATATCTCCTCACCGGCCGGCACGGACTCTTCTCCTGCTACGAGGCGTTCGCCCATATCGTCGACTCGATGGTCAACCAGCACATCAAATGGCTCAGGACCTCCCGCCGGCTGGCCTGGCGCCGCCCCATCGCCTCGCTCAACTACCTGCTCACCTCGCACGTCTGGCGCCAGGACCACAACGGCTTCTCCCACCAGGACCCCGGCTTCGTCGACCACATCCTCAACAAGAGTCCCGAGGTCGTACGGGTCTACCTGCCGCCGGACACCAACACCCTGCTCGCCGTCGCCGACCACGTGCTACGCAGCCGCGACTACGTCAATGTGATCGTGGCGGGCAAGCAGCCCTCCTTCGACTGGCTCACCCTCGACCAGGCCCGCGCGCACTGTGCCCGGGGCGCCGGTGTGTGGAAATGGGCGGGTACGGAGGACGGCAGCCGCGCACCCGACGTGGTGCTCGCCTGCGCGGGCGACGTCCCCACGCTGGAGACCCTGGCCGCGGCGGACCTGCTGCGCGAGCACCTGCCGGAACTGGTGGTACGGGTGGTCAACGTGGTGGACATGGCACGGCTGCTGCCCCGCGAGGAACACCCGCACGGAATGCCGGACTTCGAGTACGACGCGCTGTTCACCAGGGACGCCCCCGTGATCTTCGCCTACCACGGCTATCCCTGGCTGGTCCACCGGCTCGCCTACCGGCGCGCGGGCCACGAGCACCTGCACGTGCGCGGCTACAAGGAGGAGGGCACCACCACGACGCCCTTCGACATGGTGGTCCGCAACGACCTGGACCGCTACCGGCTGGTCATGGACGTCATCGACCGGGTGCCCGGTCTCGGCGTCCGTGCCGTGGCGGTACGCCAGGCGATGGCGGATGCCCGCACCCGCCATCACGCCTGGATCCGTGAGCACGGCACGGACCTGCCCGAGGTGGCCGAATGGACCTGGAGCGGCTGACGTCGCCCGGTTTCCCGTGGCGCGGGCTCAGCGGCTGACGTCGCCTGGTTTCCCGTGGCGCGGGCTCAGCGGCCGACCGCCCGTGCCAGCTCGGCCTTCGTCATGCTCGACCGGCCGTGGACGTTCTTCTTCCGCGCCTCTTCGTAGAGCTGGTCGCGGGTCGGCCCCTCCGCTCCGCTGTGGGAGCGCAGACCGCCGCGCCGGGAGGACGAGATGTCCTCGATCGAGGTCCGGCTCGCGGTCCTCGACTCCCCGGCGCGGGCGCGGGCCTTGTTGACCGTACGGGCCGCGATCTCCTCGGCCCGTTCCTCGCTGACCCCGCGCTCCTGCGCGCTCTCCTTGATGTGCTCGTACTGCCGTTCCCGCTTGGCATCGGATCCGCGTGGCATGTGGCGTCACTCCTCTCCGGGGGCCCGCCCGGCCCGATGGCGCTCGATGGGCCTGATGGAACCCGGTGGGGGCAGGTGGGGGCCGGTGGGGCCCTTCCTCAGTCTCCCAGCGACGCCCCGGGCCCGCATGCCTGGGGCATGCGGGCCCGGGGGAGGGGCGCGGCGCGGCGCCGGTCGGTTCAGTAGCGCAGGGCCGCCGCGATCCGTCCGTGCTCCGCGAGCGAGTCGTCGGGGAGGAAGACCACCTCGGCTCCGCTGTCCAGGGCCCGCTCGACGAGCTCGTCCACGACGTCCTCACGGACCGCGCTGTCCGTGAGGTCCGCCGCCTCGCCGCTCACCGGCTCCAGGTGCTCGTCCGCCATCCGTACCGTCTGCTGGAAGTGCTCCTCCACCGCGACCAGACCGGCCCGGCCCTCCCGTACGGCGGCCCACACCTCGTCGAGACCACCGGCGAAGGCACGGCGGCCGCGGGCCTCGTCCAGTCTGCCGTCGATCTCCGCGGCGAACCGGCGCTGCCGTTCGTCGAGCACCGGCCGCAGCTCCTTGAGCAGGTCGCCCGGCGACAGGTCGGCGGGCGCGCCCTTGGTGAGCCGGCCCGCGGCCGAACCGGCGGTCTCCCCGACCTCGTCCAGCAGAGCGAGCGCGGGGGCGAGGCCGACCAGGTAGAACGGGCGCGGATCCGCGGCCAGCACGGCGCGCAGCTTCTCGTCGACCGTGCGCAGGAAGTGGCGCGTCTCCTCGTCGCTGAAGGTGCTCGGTGTGTCGCCGATCTGCTCCTCGCGCTGCGGATTGGGCGGCTCCTGCGGCGCCGTGAGCGGGAATCCGCCGGTCTTCTCCTCACGCAGGGTGTCCGCCGTGCCGCTCCACAGGGCGACGCGCCCGGCCGAGACGGTGAGTGCCCAGAACGGCTGGGCCTGTGCCTTCGCGGCGACCAGATTGCGGGTCAGATACGTGTCGCTCAGCACCACCCGTTCGGGGGCGGTGCGCGGAAGCTGCCAGATTTGGTGCTCGTCGGCGGTGACGAGCAGCACCAGGGCGTCCAGGGACCGGCGGGGGTCCACCTCGTCGACCGCGCGGTCGAGCTGGTCCTTGAGCGCGGCCCGCGCCTCGCGGGTGACCGCGGGGTCCGCCTCCAGCCGCCCGGCGGCCTCCGCCACCAGATTGCGGAGCCGGACGGAGTCCTGGGCGTTGTCCGGAGCACGGCGGTGCGTCGGCATCGTGAGGGACAGTGCCGGATAGGGCTTGACCGCCCGCAGTTCCTGCAACAGACCGGCGGTCAGGGCATCCGTGTCCATCGTTCTCTCCCAGGGGTTCTCGGCCGGAATCCGCTCCCGGACGAAGCGGGTGAATTCGACGAGTCAATTCATACCTTTTGTTCCTACTATGGGCGAGTTCTTCATCGGTGCTCCAGGAGGTGCATGGCATGGCCACGCTTACCGTGTGGAAGGTCCCGTCCGCCGAGGGCGCCGGGGGCGTGGAGACCCCGCTCAAGCCCCTCCGGAAGGTGGGGCCGATCAGGATCGTCGACGCGGCCGGGGCCGGCCGGCCCGCCGACCGGGCGGAGCCCAGGGCCGAGCAGTCGCTCGGCCCCGCCGGTGCCGGGGCGCCGGGCGGCATGCTGACGCACAGTGACCTGGACGCCCGGAGCGAGGAGCGGCCGCGCGAGACCTTCGGTGACGAGGCGGCCTGAGCGGCCGGGGAGAGCGGCCGTGCGTACCCGTCCGCAGTGTGCTCTCTGCCCGTCCCTCCTCGCCCTTCCCCGCTGCCGGTCCCTCTCCCCGGGCCGTCCGGGGCGGGCGCGACCGGCGGCCGGGGCCGGGTGAGCTCCGCCGCCGAGGCCGTCACCGACGCCCTGCGGGAACTGCACGCCCGGTTCGCCGGGCTGCGCGACGGCCGGCTCGCCGACTACATCCCGCAGCTCGCGCTGACCGACCCGGATGCCTTCGGGCTGGCGCTGATCAGCATGGACGGCCACCGTTACAGCGCCGGCGACGCCGCCGCCCCGTTCACCCTGCAGTCCGTGTCGAAGCCCTTCGTCTACGCACTGGCCCTCTCCGCCCTCGGGCTCGACGAGGTGTGCCGCTGGGTCAACGCCGAGCCCAGCGGGGAGGCGTACAACGCCATCAGCCTGGAACCGGAGACCGGGCGCCCCGACAACGCCATGGTCAACGCGGGGGCCATCATCACCACCGCGCTGGTCCCGGACACCCCCGACGCCCCGAGGTTCGCGCGCATCCTCGACGGCCTGAGCCGGTTCGCCGGACGGCGGCTGGAGGTGGACGAGCAGGTGTACGCCTCGGAGGCCGCCACCGGCGACCGCAACCGGGCCCTGGCCTATCTCCTCCGGAGCACCGGCCCGCTGCCCGTCGACCCGGTCGCGGCGGTCGACACGTACTTCAGGCAGTGCGCGGTGCGGGTCACCGCACTGGACCTGGCCGCGATGGCCGCCACTCTCGCGCACGGCGGTGTGAACCCGCTCACCGGCGACGAGGTGGTCCCGGAGCCGGTGGCCGCGCAGGTGCTGGCGGTGATGGCGACCTGCGGCATGTACGACGCCTCGGGGGACTGGCTGCTGCGGGTCGGGCTGCCCGCGAAGAGCGGGGTGTCCGGCGGACTGATCGCCGCGGGGCCCGCACGGTTCGGCCTGGCGGCCTACAGCCCGCGGCTGGATCCGACCGGCACCTCGGTGCGCGGGCGCGCCGCGCTCGGTGCCCTGTCGGAGCGGCTCGGCCTGCACCTGATGCACAATCCGGCCCTGGCCGCCAGCACCGTCACCCTTGTCGCCACCGCCGACGAACCGCCCGCCGCCGGGGCCGCGCCGCACGACCGTGCCCCGCGCGAACGGGTCGCCGTCGTGGCCGCGCAGGGTGCCCTCGACTTCACCGCGGCCGAGCGTGTGCTGTACGCGCTGGACGAGGCGCGCCCCCGGGCGGTGGAACCGGTCGTGCTGGACCTGCGGCGGGTGACCGGCGTCGACAGGGTGGCGCGGGCGATGCTGAGCGGCGGGCTCGCCCGGATCGCGGCGGACGGGGCGCGCGCCGCCGTCACCGATCCGGCCCGCCGGCTCGCCCCGCCCGGTGCCGGGCGGCGGGACGGACCGGCCGCCCCGCGGTGCTTCGCGACCCGCGCGCAGGCCGTGGCCTGGTGCGCGGGCGGCGGGTCCGGCTGAGCGCCGGGGCCCGCGCATCCGCGGCGACCGGGTCTACCAGATGGACTCGACCCACTCGGGGTGGTCGATGAACGGGTTCCGGTTGTGCTGGTACTGGTCGAATATGACGTCGTTGCGCCGCTTCTCGAAGGCGTCCGGCGGGTCCTCCTGGCTCCACGTCTTCAGTACCGAGAGCCGGCCGATGTTCGGGGCGGAGCCGTTGGAGACCTTGTCGTTGGGCTCCAGGTCGGGGAAGGAGTCGTCGCCCTCGTAGCGCACCGCCATGTAGAGGAGCATGCGGGCCACATCGCCCTTGACCGCGTCACGCGGCTCGAAGGAGTCGCTGTCGGTGTAGTTGCCCGGTGCGCCGCTGACCGCGCTGCCGCCGTTGTCGAAGTCCTTGTTGCCGCGGATGGAGTTGACGGTGACGTCCTCCGGGCGCAGGTGGTGGATGTCGGTGCCCGGACCGGTGGCGGTGCCGAAGTTGCCGTGGGACTTGGCCCAGACGTGCTCGCGGTTCCAGTCCCCGACCGAGCCGCCGTTGGAGTTCTTGGACTGGGAGCGGCCGGTGTAGAGGAGGATCACGTTCGAGCTGTTGGACGGGTCCTCGTCGGTGTCCTTGAGGGCGTCCCAGACCTGGCTGTAGGACAGCTTGGTCTGGTTGCTGATGATCTTGTGCAGGGCGCTCTTGAGCTCGGTGCCGGTCTTGCCGAGCGCGTCCTGGTAGTACGTGTCGTCGAGCACCCGCAGTGGTGTCGCGGTGGTGGACGTGGCCTCGGGCGTGGCGGCCGGTGCGGCGGCCGCGGTGCCGCCGAGCACCGCGAAGGCGGCAAGGGTCGCCAGCAGCGGGCGCCGGTAACGAAGGTGACGACGGGACATGTGGGGTGTCCTCTCCGGAAATGCGTGCGCCACGACACCGTCACAAGGTGGGGGGCGGCGCCGCGGCGATCGTGTGGTACGTGGTACGCGGGAGCCTTCCACACGCACCGTGACCAGGGTGTGAACAGCGTGTACCTATCATGTGCAGGTCAAGTGAGCGCCGGATCGCGGCGTCGCCGGAGGTCGTGGGGGTTCGGATGCGGCGGGCCGGGCACGGGGCGAGAATGACCGAAAGGACGAGGAGGCGGCATGAGCGACGAGCCCGAATCCGTATCCGCATCGCGGGGAGTGACTCCCGACAGCCTCTTGCACACCGGCGGCAGTGATCATCCGTCGGCGGAGGACCTGGTGCTCGCCTCCGGGCGGGACCTGACCCCGAAGAATCTCCAGTGGGCGGAGCGCAGGCTCGCCCGGGAAGGCCGGTCGGCGATCGACAAGGCGCTGCCCTAGGACCTGTCTTCGAACTGCGGTCGTACGGCCGGAGGCCGGGCCGTTCGGCGTCCGGTGCGTGCGAGCGCAAGGCGGAGGTTCGCCCCGGTACCGGACGTATCGGGACTGGGTGTATCGGGGCGATCCCGACAGCACGGCGAGCGTCCGTGCCGGGCGTCGTACGGCAGACGGCAGTTCGAAGACAGGACCTAGCGGTACCACGGGGTCCCGCGCCGGCGGGACGCGACGGCCCGGCGGCCGGGCGCGCGCGGGGAGCGTGCGGGTGCTCCCCGCGGCTCGGCTAGCCTGGGTGCACAATGAACCGTTTGACGACGTCAGGGGCGGGGTTCGAGCTCGCCCGCTACCCCGAGGACCCGCGCGACCCGTTCCGTGCCTGGGACGCCGCCGATGAGTACCTGCTGCGGCGGCTGGAGGGCGCCGACGGGACGGACCCGGTCGATCTCTCGGGCGCCGTGGTCGTGGTCGGCGACCGCTGGGGCGCGCTGAGCACCGTACTGGCCGGGCACCGGCCCGTACAGATCACCGACTCCTACCTGGCGCAGCGCGCGACCCTGGGCAATCTGGCCCGCAACGGCGTGGACGCGGACGCGGTGCGCCTGCTGTCGGCCAGGGACGTGCCGCCGGACCGGATCGACGTCCTGCTGGTACGCGTCCCCAAGAGCCTCGCGCTCCTGGAGGACCAGCTGCACCGGCTCGCGCCGGCCGTCCACCCGGGCACCGTGATCATCGGCACCGGGATGGTGAAGGAGATCCACACCTCCACCCTCAAGCTCTTCGAGCGGATCATCGGCCCCACCCGCACCTCGCTGGCCGTCAAGAAGGCCCGGCTCATCTTCTGCACCCCCGGCCCGGTCGCGGCCGCCACGCCGAGCCCCTGGCCGTACCGCTACCAACTGCCCGAAGGGCTCGGCCCGGTCTCCGGCCGGACCGTCACCAACCACGCCGGGATCTTCTGCGCCGAGCGCCTCGACATCGGCACCCGGTTCTTCCTCGGTCACCTCCCCGCGCGCACCGGCCCCGACCGGGTCGTCGACCTCGGCTGCGGGAACGGCGTCGTCGGGCTCTCCGCCGCGCTCGCCAACCCCGAGGCCAGGGTCACCTTCATCGACGAGTCGTACCAGGCGGTCGCCTCGGCCGAGGAGACCTTCCGGGCCAACGCCGGGCCGGACGCCGAGGCCGAGTTCCTGGTCGGCGACGGACTGGCGGACCTGCCGCCCGCCAGTGTGGACCTGGTCCTCAACAACCCGCCGTTCCACTCCCACCAGGCCACCACGGACGCGACGGCGCGCGCCATGTTCCAAGGGGCCCGCGCCGCGCTGCGGCCCGGCGGCGAACTGTGGGTCGTCGGGAACAGGCACCTCGGCTACCACACCCGGCTCCGCCGCGTCTTCGGCAACTGCGTCACCGTCGCGGGCGACCCGAAGTTCGTGGTCCTGCGCGCCGTCAAACGCTGACGGCCCCGTCCGCAGGCCCCGTCGCGCCGGGCGCGCCGACCGCCCCGCGCCATGTTGGACGCGGGGCCCACCCGTACCGTCCCGGCCCTTCCGGATTCTTGCAACACGTTCTACTGTGTGCGCCGCCGCACACGGACGACGCGACCGCGAGACTCCCGGAGGGGCCGTGCACCTCGAATACACGCCTGAACAGCAGCAGTTGCGCACCGAACTGCGCAGCTACTTCGCCGGACTGGTCCCCGACGACGCATACACGCGCTATGCGGCCCCCGAGGCCCAGAAGCGCTTCTACCGGGAGACGATCCGCCGCCTGGGCACCGACGGCTGGCTCGGCGTCGGCTGGCCGACGGAGTACGGCGGACGCGGGCTGTCCCCGATGGAACAGTTCATCTTCTTCGACGAGGCCGCCCAGGCGGGCGTCCCGCTGCCGCTGATGGCCCTCAACACGGTGGGCCCGACGATCATGCGGTACGGCACCGACGAGCAGAAGGCGTACTTCCTGCCGAAGATCCTCGCGGGCGAGATCGACTTCGCGATCGGCTACAGCGAGCCCGACGCGGGCACCGACCTCGCCGCGCTGAGGACCCGCGCCGTCCGCGACGGCGACGAGTACGTCGTCGACGGACAGAAGATCTGGACCACCAACGGCGACACCGCGGACTGGGTCTGGCTCGCCGTCCGCACCGACCCGGACGCGGCGCCGCACAAGGGCATCACCATGCTGCTCGTCCCGACCACGGACCCCGGCTACTCCTGCACCCTGATCAACACCCTCGCCTCGCACGACACGACCGCCAGCTACTACGAGAACATCCGCGTCCCCGTCTCCCGGCGCGTCGGCGAGGAGAACAAGGGCTGGCGCCTCATCACCAACCAGCTCAACCACGAACGCGTCACCCTCGCCGCCCACGGCACCATGGCGATCCGCTCCCTCCACAACGTCCAGCGCTGGGCGGCGGACACCCGGCTGGCGGACGGCCGGCGCGTGATCGACCTCGGCTGGGTCCGCGCCCTGCTGGCCCGCACCCACACCCGGCTCGACGCGATGAAACTCCTCAACTGGCAGATGGTCTCCGCGGTCCAGAACGCCACCCTCACCCCGCAGGACGCCTCCGCCGTCAAGGTCTACGGCTCCGAGGCCCGCCGCGACGCCTACGCCTGGCTGATGGAGATCGTCGGCTCGGCCGGCCCGCTCAAGGAGGGATCGGCGGGCGCCGTACTGCACGGCGAACTCGAACGCGGGTACCGCTCCGCGGTCATCTTCACCTTCGGCGGCGGCAACAACGAGATCCAGCGGGAGATCATCTCGTGGATCGGGCTCGGAATGCCGCGGGTACGGCGGTGAGCGCCTGACGTCCACTGAGCCAGTCGTCACGTACCGGAGCGCGCGAGCCCGGCATGATCCGAACGAGAGGCCCTGGGGGGCGGCTCCCGCAGGGCGGCGGCCACGTGGACGTCCGGGTCGCCCCGGACGAGCAGGATCGGGCGCCAGCCCGCTGGTGGGTGCGGTCAGCCGGTCCCGGTTCTCGCGCCGGGAGCCGCGTGGGTCAGCCTCCTGCCGCATCGACCGGCCGCCCGGAGGACGGCTCGGCCCATCGCGTCGACGCTTCCCTTCGGGTGAAGCCACGGCCCGGTTCGTTGACGCCGTGCCAGGGATTGCACACGCTGGTGACCAGGCGATGAGGCTCGCCTGAACCGCAGTTGTGCGCTGCTGATGGCCTCTACCGATCAACCGCACCAGTTTCTCGGTGCCGTATCAGGTGGAGGCGACAGTGACAAGGGCGGACCGGGCGCTACCAGGGCACGGCGATGTCGTCCCCAGCCGATTCACACGGCCGCCCCGCCAGGCGGGGCGGGTGATGCGATGAGTGCGTCTCTGCCACTTCCCCTCGTGCAGGCCCTCCAGCCGCTGACCGTCCTGGTGGCCGCCCCCGGCCTGTCGGGGGTGATCGCGAAGGTGGAGGCCAGGATGCAGGGCCGACGCGGGCCTCGTGTGCTCCAGCCGTACTACGACCTCGCCAAGCTGTTCCGCAAGGAGTCCCTCGCCCCGGCCGGGGCGAGCTGGTTCTTTCTGGCCGCGCCCGCGGTGGCACTGACCTGCTACCTGACGGTGCCACTCCTCATTCCCGTACTGACCAGCTTCGGGTTGCCGCTCGGTTACATGGGCGACATCCTCGGCGGCGGCTTTCTGCTGGCACTCGCCAGCTTCTCCGTGGCGGTCGCAGCGACGGAGAGCGGCGGCCCCTACGCCCAGTTGGGTGGCAGCCGCTCCAAGACATTCGGGGCCATCACCGAACCCGTGGTGCTGTTCGTGGTGTTCACCGTCGCCCTCGTCACCGCCACGGACCTTCCCTACGCACAGGCCGCGACGGTCCGCTCGTCGGCCGACCAGATCATTCGCCCGGCACATCTGCTGGCCGGCGTCGCGCTGTTCCTCGTGATCCTCTACGAAACGGCGCGCATCCCCGTCGAGACCCACACCGGCACCAACGAATTCGGGATGATCGAGGAAGCCCGCGCCTTCGAGCACTCCGGCCCGTACCTGGCCCTGCTCAAGTGGGGCTCGGCGATGAAACAGCTGATCCTCTACACGCTGTTGATCGACGTGTTCATCGCACCCTGGGGCCTGTCCTCCAGCACCGAGGCCACATCCGTGGCACTGGCCGTCCTCGCACTGCTCGGCAAGGCCGCACTGCTGGGCTGTGTGGTGGCCGTCATCGACAACAGCTTCGCCAAGTTGCGCCTTTTCAAGATCACGGAATTCGTGTCGGCGGCGTTCCTGCTGGCGGTGCTGGCCGTGTTCACCCTCTATCTGGGAGGCGGCTGATGGCCGACCTGCTCGCCGCCGACAGCGTACCGACCACGTTCGAAGGCGCCACCAACGCGGTCGCAGTCCTGCTGCTGCTCACCGAGTTCGCGATGCTGCGCGCCGCGCTGTCCCATTCCCAGGTGCGCCTGTACGCGGTGCAGTCGCTGCTTGTCTCCCTGCTCGCGGTGATCGTGGCGGCGGGCCGCGACCTGCCCGAGCTGTACGCCCTGGCCGCCGTGTCGCTCGCGCTGAAGGTGATCGCGGTGCCATGGGTGATCACCCGGCTGCTGCGCGACGCGCAGGTGGAGATCGCGGGATCGGGAGCGATCGGTGTGGCGAGCGCGACTCTGCTCTCCCTGGCCCTGGCCGGTTTCGGGTTCTTCGCGGTGGGGTCGCTCGACATCCGCAGCCGCTTCCTGCCGCAAGCGGCACTCGGCCTTTCGATGTCGATCGTGCTGGTGGCTTTCGTGCTGATGATCGTGCGCCGGGACGTCGTCTCCCAGGCCGTCGGATTCTTCTCCCTGGAGAACGGTGTGTCGCTCGCGTCACTGGTGGTCGCCGCCGGGATGCCACTGATCATCGAAGTGGCCTTTCTCTTCGACCTGCTGGTCGCGGTCGTGGTGTTCGGCGTGCTGATGCGCGTGCATCATCGCCGCACGGCAACCCTGTCCACCGAGTCCCTGACGTCGTTGCGGGGATGAGGCGCTGATGAACGTCGTACTCGTCCTGCTGGCCCTGGTGCCGCTTCTTCCGGCAGCCGCCGCACTCGTGCTCCCTCCGCGCATCACACAGGCGCTCACCCTCACCTCGGGTGTCGTCTGTCTCGGGCTGGCGGTCACGCTCGTACCGCACGCCGGACGACGGGACCTGCATACCGGGTTCCTGCGCGCGGACGCGCTGTCCACCGTCTTCGTCCTGGCCACCGGATTCGTCTACGCCGCGTGCGCGGCGCACAGCATCGGGTATCTGCGTCATGACGAACGGGCCAAGGACTTCCGCCGCTACGCGCGCCGCTTCTACGTCGGTTTCAATGTGTTCGCGTGGTCCATGCTGTGCGCACCACTGGTCGACGGACTCGCGCTGCTGTGGATCGCGGTCGAGATCACGACAGTGGTGTCCGCGCTCCTGGTCGCCGTGGAGAACACCGAAGGGGCCACCGAAGCGGCATGGAAATACGTGCTCATCGCATCCGTCGGCCTCGGGGTGGCCCTGCTGGCGACCATCTTCATGTACTACGCGGGCGCCCAGTCGCTGGGCCGGACCTACGACCTGTCGTTCGCCCCTCTCCTCGACGCCGCACCCCGGCTGCCGCAGACCGCCGTGCGGCTCTCGTTCGTCCTCGCGGTCCTCGGGTTCGGCACCAAAGTGGGTCTGGTACCCGTCCATACCTGGCTGCCCGACGCCCACGCGGAAGCACCGACCCCTGTCTCCGCGATGCTCTCCGGATCGTTGCTGGCCGTCAGCTTCTACGCGGTCCTCCGCTACTACCAGATCGCCGTCAGAACGCTCGGTCCGCACTTTCCACAGACCGTGCTGCTCGTATGCGGCATCGCCTCGCTGCTCCTGGCGGCTCTCTATCTGCTCGACCAGCACGACATCAAGCGGCTGCTGGCGTACTCCAGCGTCGAGCACATGGGGATTCTCGCCATCGGTGTCGGCTTCGGAGCGACGATCGCGTCCGCCGGGGTGCTGCTGCACGTCCTCGCGCACGCGGCGGCGAAGGGGAACGCCTTCATGGGGGCCGGAGCACTCGTACGCAAGTACCGCACCAAGGAGATCTGCCGACTGCGCGGCGGCATTCACGTACTGCCCTGGTCGGCGCCCCTGTTCCTGGCCGCCGTCCTCGCGCTGTCGGCCATGCCGCCCTTCGGGATCTTCCGCAGCGAGTTCCAGATCGTCTCCGGCGGTCTGCGGTCGCAGCGTTACGGCCTGGCGGCGATCCTCGTCGTCCTGGTCACCGTGGCCTTCATGGGCCTTGCCATGGCCGTGACCCGCCTCGTCTTCTCGCCGGCCACGACACCTGCGGGAACAGGGCGGCCGGACCGCGGGGAACCGAGCGCCTGGATGGTGGTTCCGGTCGTCGCGGGGGTGCTCGTGCTCCTGGTGCTCGGCCTGCACCCGCCCCTTGAACTGACCCAGCTGCTCACCCGCGGTGCGGCCGAACTGGGAGGAACCACATGACAGCAGACCGGCGGACCGGCGCGGCCGAGGCCCTCGGACCAGCGGCCTGGCGGACCCAGCTGCTGTCCCGGGTCGGCGGTGACCCGCCGGCGCGGTTCGCCGGTGTGTTCGGCGCGGCCGGGGAGGACGGAAGCGTCCGGCTCGTGGCAGTCGTCTTCCCGGAGGGCGCACAATCCCCACTCGTCCTGGAGACAACGCTGCCTGCCGGGGAGCTCTCCTACCCCGCACTCAGTCCCGAACTGCCCGCGGCCTTCTGGTACGAACGCGTGCTGCACGACCTGTTCGGCGTCACACCCCGGGGACATCCACGCCTCGACGCGCTCCTCCTGCCGCTGACGGACCCGGCACACGCCCCACTTCCCGGCACCGCCCGCCGCCCCGCGCCACAGCACCCCGACGAGAGCGCCATCCCACGGGCCGTCACCGGCCCCGGAGTCTTCACGATCCCGCACGGACCGGTCCGCTCCGGTGTGCTGGAGTCCGTCGAATACCTGGTGGAGACCCCGGGAGAAGACATCCTGCGTGTCCAGATCCGTGTCTTCCACAAGCACCGCGGCGTCTCCAAGCGCTTCGAGCAACTGCCCCTGCGGGACGCCGTCCTGGTGGCCGAGCGGGTGGAAGGCATCGCCTCCGTCGCGCATGCCCTCGCCTTCTGCCACGCCGCCGAGACCTGCGCCGGAATCGAC
This sequence comes from Streptomyces sp. NPDC057697, assembly GCF_042799335.1. NCBI lineage: Bacteria > Bacillati > Actinomycetota > Actinomycetes > Kitasatosporales > Streptomycetaceae > Streptomyces > Streptomyces sp. NPDC057697. The sequence goes on from NZ_JBHVJA010000004.1 coordinate 270,828, forward strand.
GTGCCGTGGCCCGCCCGGCTGACCCGTTCGCTGTACGCCGAACTGGAGCGGATCGCCAACCACCTCGACGTCATGGTCAAGCTGACCGACGCCGCGGGCCTGGCCGTCGCCACCGCCCGCTTCGGGCTGCACAAGGAACGCGTCCTGCGCCTGGTCGGGCAGTCGTGCGGCAGCCGCTTCGGGCGGGGCGTCGTGGTGCCCGGCGGAGTCGGCGGGCTCCCCGCGCTCGCACCGCGGCCCCTGGACCGTGAACTCGCCCGTCTGCACCGTTCGATCGACTCCGACTGGCGCGCGGCCATGGCCACTCCGTCGTTCCTGGACCGGCTGCGCGGCACCGGTCCGCTGCCTCCCGGCATCGCCAAGGCCCATGGCGCGCTCGGACCGATCGGCAGAGCGTCCGGATGCGCGACGGACGCCAGATACGAGCGGCCCTACGACGCCTACGCCTCACTCGGACTGGGCCCGCCCCCCGATCACACCGACGGCGACGCAATGGCCCGCACCCGTGTCCGCGGCAGCGAGATCGCCCAGTCCTTCCACCTCCTCGGCCAGATCGTCGAGGAACTGCGAGACCTTCGCGACGCCGACGCTCCACCGCGCCTGCCGATGCCCGGGAACCTCACCGGGGAGAGCACCGGCTGGGCGGAGGCCCCTCAAGGCGAGGCGCTCTACCTGCTGCGCTTCGACCAGGGACGGGTGACCAGGTGCGTGCCACGCTCTGCCTCCTTCCACAACCTGGTCCTCTTCCACGAAGTGTTCGCGGGGGACATCCTCACCGACTTCCCCTTCATCGAGGCGAGCTTCGGGCTGTCGGTCGCAGGGGTGGCGGTCTGAATGCCCTGGCTCTGGCGTGGCCTGCGCGAAGGCATCGTCACCACGCACTACCCCGAGCGGCCCGACGCGTACGCGGACGGCTTCCCCGCGGCGATCTCGGTGCGCCCCTCCACCGCACCCCTGACACGGCAGGAGGCCGCGGCCCTGTGTCCCACCGGCGCCATCACGGTGGACGGCGAAGGGGCCGTCCGTCTCGATCGCGGACGGTGCATCATGTGCGGTCACTGCTCCCGCGCCAGGCCCGACACCTTCGGCACGGCCCATGGCACCGAGACCGCGGCCGCGGCCCGAACGGCACTCGTCGTACCGGAGACGGAAGGGAGCGGGGCCACGCTCCGCGAACTCAGAAAGGACCTCGCGTCCCGCACGGCCCGCTTCCGCCGCTCCCTGCACATCCGGCACGTCGACGCGGGCTCCGACGGCAGCGAGGAGTGGGAGATCGCCGCCCTGACGAACCCCCTCTACGACCTCCACCGGCTCGGCATGTTCTTCACCGCGAGCCCGCGCCACGCCGACGTACTGCTGGTCACGGGCGCCGGCACACGCGGAATGGCCGCGCCCCTGCGCCGGACCTACGAGGCCACCGCGCAGCCCGTGGTCGTCATCGCCGCGGGAGCCGACGCCTGCAGTGGCGGCCTGTACGCAGACTCCTACGCCACCCACGACGGGCTCGGCGATCTGGTGGACGTGGACATCTGGGTGCCCGGCTCCCCACCCAGCCCCTTCTCACTGCTGCACGCCCTCCTACTGGCCACAGGACGGCTCGCGGAAAGGGGCGCGGTCTCGTGAGCGTTCTCATCATGACCGCCCTGTTGCTGTTCGCGGCGTCCGCGGCTGCCGACACCCTGTTCGGCAACCGCCCGCACCGCGCCCGGCTCACCGCCGTGCCGTACCTCCTGTGCGCGGCGGGATCGGCCTGCCTCGCCGCGGTCGGCGCGAGCGCGCTGCGCACCTCGGGCGGCCCTCCGTCCCTGAGCTTCGGCAACTGGCTCGGATTCGGCGTGAGCCACCTGCAAGTCGACCGTCTCACCGCGCTGTTCTGGCTGCTGACCTTCGCCGTCGCCGTCGCGGCATGTCTGACCGCGGCGGGGTGGGCACCGGGCCGAGTGACCGGCCGGGGCCCGGCCGCGTACTGCGCACTCGTCCTCGCCTCGGTCGCCGTCGTCGAAAGCGCCGACAACGCCTTCCTGCTCCTGTTCGCCTGGGAGACACTGACCCTCGCCTTCTACCTGCTGACCGCGGCCGACGGCCGGCACACCGGCGCCGCAGTGGCCACCTTCGGTTTCGGCAAGATCTCCGGCGCCGCCCTGCTGCTCGGCCTCCTGCTGCCGGCGACCCACATGGGCAGCTATCGGCTCGCCGACTTCGCCCACGTTCCGCCCGGGCTCCTGCACAGCACCGCATGGACGCTGCTGGTCATCGCCTTCACGGTGAAGGTCGGGCTGGTCCCGGTGCAGGTGTGGATGCCACGCGGCTACTCCGCCGCGCCTGCAGGACTACGGCCTGTGATGGCAGGTGTGGCGGTCAACGCCGGTTTCTACGGACTGTGGCGCACCCTGGACCTGCTCGGGAGACCGCCCACCTGGGTCGCCGTCACCCTTCTGCTGATCGCCGCCGTCACCGCGCTCCTGGCCATCGCGCACGCTGCTGTACAAGGCCGCCTCGACCGGGTCATCGCCTACTCAAGCGTCGAGAACGCCGGGCTGATCTGCACGGGATACGCGGTAGCGCTCACCGGGGTCTGCCTCGGCATCGACCGGCTCACCGCCGTGGGCCTGATCGCCGCCACACTCCAGATGGTCGCCCACGCCATCGCGAAAACACTTCTCTTCGCCGGCGCCGCCGCACTTGAATCGGACCTGGGAACCGGCGAACTGGAACAACTGCGCGGCACCGCCCGACGACTGCCCTGGGCCGGGACCTCCGTAGCCATCGGGGCCATCACCCTGGCGGGCCTGCCCCCGACCGCCGGATTCGTGTCCGAATGGTTCCTCCTGGAAACCCTCATGCAGCAATTCCGGCTGCCCAACCTGCCGTTCGCGTTCGCGTTCGCCGTCGCGGGCGCACTCATCGCCCTCACCGTAGGCTTCGCTTCCGTCACGTTCGTACGCGTCGTCGGCATGACCGTCCTCGGACCTCGCACCGACAAGCCGGTCCGGCGGGCATCGAAGCGCGTGGATCTTGCTGTGCCGGGCCGAGCCGGCATGCTGGTTCTCGCTGTCGGCGGATGCGCACTCGCCGCGCTCACACCGCTCGAACTCCGCGTCATCACCGCGGGACTCGGCGGGCTCGTACCCGTCGCCACCAGTACAGGGGCGCTGAAATCGCCCTGGGTCCTGCAACCCGTCTTCGGCGACTTCTCCGTCCTGTCGCCCTCCTGGCTCTGGGTCGTCATGCCCTTGCTCCTCACCGCCGTGGTGGTCGTCCTTCTGCTCGGCGCCTCCCGCGGCACGGCCGTGCACGTGCGGCGGACGCCGGCGTGGCGGTCCGCGAGCGGCGGAGTCCACGGCGACGACCAGTACACCCCCTTCGGCTACGCGAACCCCACCCGCCGGGTGCTCGCGTCCGTCCTCCTCACCCGGACCCGGCTCTCCTCGTCCACCGCCGAGAAGAAGGCTCCGGGTCGGACCACGGCTCCCGTCGCGACGACGAGCGGAGTGCTGGGCTACTCCTCCGATGTGGTCGAGGTCGTGGAGGCATATCTGTACCGGCCCCTCCTCCGGCCGCTCAGCGCCATGGTGACCGCTGCCAAGCGCCTGCAGTCCGGGCGACTGGATGCCTATCTCGCCTACATGCTGATCGTCCTGGTGGCCGTCCTCGCCGTTGTGGCGGCCCTGGCATGAACAACACACTGTCCCGGCAAGAAGGAGCAGAACACCGCGATGCCAGCTTCTCCGTTCCACAGGATCCTCACCGGCTGGGACGCCTCGCCCGCCGCCCGCACCGCGCTGACCACGGCGATGAGCCTCGCGGACGGTCGCGGGGTGGTCATCGCGAGAGCCGTTCTCACTCCGCCCCAGCACATCGAGACCGGCGGAGAGCAGGAACGCGACCTCGGAGCCCAACGCCGGTGGCTGCAAGAGGAGTTCGAGAACACCCTGCGAACAAGTCCCACTCATGGCGCCCGAGTGCGCCTGGAATGGGGCGAAAGCCCCGACATCGCGGACGACCTGTGCACCTACGCCGTGCGGCACGGCTGCGACCTCGTCGTCATCGGTCGGCACGGCAGCGACAGCCGTCTGCGGATCGCCGGGGTCGGGCCGGTGGCACGAGATCTCAGCAGCCGCACTTCACTGCCGGTCCTCTTGGTGAGCGGGCCCCGGAACCGCGAGACCTGAGGAATGCCGCAAGGAGGACCGGCCCACGGATCCCGCTCCCCGTGGTGCCGATCGTCGGCGTGCTCGGCCACCGGGGGGCGGGGAGACGCACTCGGTGCAACGGTTGTCCCGCGCAGCGCGCGGCGTTACCGTGACATTGCGGGCGTGGTGCCGCACGGCGCTGGATCTCGCCGTGACCGCTCTGCCGAGCGGTTGAACCGCCGAACCGGCCGACGGCTCCTGTCTCTCCCGCACGGCGGAGGACGAAGCCATGGATGGTCCTACGGCGTTCCGTCCCGGACATGACGGCTGTCTGAACGTCCTGTCGAGCATCCTTTTCCTTGATGCCGGGGACGCGGCGGAAGCGCAGCGGGAAGCCTCCTCCTGTTTTGCCGACCCGAACTGCCGTGGCCGACGCGCCGCCAAGGAGGAAACCCGTCTGTTCCCCCGAGCCCCTCGCCGCGGTCCGGCCCGTGCTGTCGTGCCGTGGTTCGTGCAACGCCTGCCCGGCCCTGCGCCGCCGAGTGCAACGCCGGGATCACACACTCCTTCTGCGGGCCGAACGCCAGGCCGACGGCCGATGGCACCTGTCGGCTCGTCGCGGGCGAGCCTCTGCCGACCGGCCAAGACGAGGACCTGTACCAGTGGGTCTGCGGCACTACGGCCCGCTCGGAGAGGGCCGTTCACGCAATGCCGGACCCCTGACGCGGAAGGGAGCAGGACAATGACACTCGCACCCCTTCCACGCATGCTGTCTCGCGTCGGCACCGGATTCCTCGGGACGGCACTGCTGGCGACCGCTGCCCGGCGGAACGGCACCCTGAACCGCATCGACGCGCACCTGGTACTACCGGCCGCCGAGGCCCCTTCCGCCCGGCGGGCCTGGCTGGCGGTCACCGCACTGGGGTCACGGCCCTTGGCCTACTCCGCAGTGGCCGCTCGGTGCCTGCTCTCCAGGAACAGCGAGCCCTGGACGGTCCGCTTCCAGCCACTCCTGGTCCTGGCAAGCTCCGACGCGGTGCGCACCGGCTTGTGTTACTTGATCCGCCGCCCCAGGCCCCCTGCGGCAGACAGGCTCGCGGCCACCCACGGCCCGAGCTTCCCTTCCCGGCACACCTCGACCGCTCTGATCGCCTGTCACCTGGCCTTCGCGCCGAGGGGACGGCACACCGGCAATGGCGTTGCCGAAGCCGTCGCCGCCGTCGTCGGAGTCAGCCGGTTGACATTGAGGGTTCACTGGCCGACGGACGTGGCCGGCGGCTGGTTGTTCGGCTACGGCTGGTCGGCCGCGGCCGACCTTGCGTACGCAGCCGTCGGCGCATGTCCGCACCGGGCATCCGGGCCAGGGCGGGTCGGCACCGGAAGGTGACGCAGCCCGGCTACGGACCGTCTGCCCCGGATGAAGGCGGTTGTCCGGTGAACGACGAGCCAGTGGACTCCGGTCATCCCGCTTCACGTCTCCGTTGTCTTGACTGACCGGCACGGACCTGGTCAACTCGAATTCCGGCGATGGAACCCGCCTGGGTCGATTTCGGGCCCGAACCGCCCTCCGGAGGCTGATGGCTCCTGACTCCATGTCAGGACGTATGCCTTGAGGAGGTGCACAGGTTGAACCGTTTCGCCATCCTGGTGCGGTCCCCGGCATGCGTCGATTCCCACGCTCAGCCCGGCATTCCGGGCGGTGATGTGGCATGCGTCGCACATGCCACAAGAAGGGACCCAACGATGAACTGCTACGACTGCCACACCGGCGCCATCAGCCGGCCCGCCGTTGCCGTCTGCCACTGCTGCGGGGCGGGAATCTGCGGTGACCACTCCACCGTCCTGCCCCGGACATTTCACCGGATCAACGGATTGGGCGTGACGACCTTGCCCCGGGCCGCCCGGCGGCTCCTGTGCCCGACGTGTACCACGGCCGAGCAGAGCGCCTAGCCGGACCGGCGGCCGACACCCGTAGCATCGATCGGTGTCGAACCTTCCACATCCACAGGTACTTTCGCCGACGCTGCCGCCTCACCGACAGGTCTCGGAGGTGAGGCGGCCCGGAGGCCACGGGCCTCGGTTCTCCGCATGCGGTTCTCCTCGCCGGAGCGGGTGAGCGGCACCGCCATGTCCGAGCACCGGCCCACGCGTCGCCGTTCTGATCCCCGAGGCCGGGATCGTGGCTGTCAGGCGATGTGCAGCCACACGCCGATCCATGTGACGACACCACCGCCGACACCCATGGTGATGGCCCACAGCCCCATCCGGCCCGCGATCACCTTCCCGAGCGTCGCCCCCAGCGCGGCGAGCGCCCCGATGGCCAGCACGACCACACCCCACGAGAGACGGGGTGCCGCGGCTCCCGCGAGCAGGGGCAGAACCGCACCGACGAAGCTTGCGGCGCAGGCCACCGCCATGGCCCGAAGCGACCTGAGCAGAGCCAGATGCCCGAGTCTTGTTGTCGCGAGGTGTCCGCGAGAGGTGAGGTTGAGTTCACGGGAGGCTCGGACGAGTTGGCCTCTGCGTTCCGCGTAGTCCGAGACGAAGACCGAGAACGCGGCCGTGACCAGTGCGACGACCGCCACCCGGACGGCCAGTGAGTAGGAGATCGGTGAACCACTGCCTACCAGCGAGGCGCCCGCCAGCGTGAGTGCGTTGAGCAGTCCATCCGTCAGTCCCAGCACCAGGGGCAGGCGCGTCTGGGTCAGCGCGCGGGCCAAGCGCCCCGTCATCGGAGGCGGGGCCTGCCCTCGACCGTGTACTCACCGGCGACGACCTGATCGGTGCTGTGCACGACCGCTCCCGTGCGCTCGATGGCGCGGACAAGGGCCTCTACATCGATGTCCTCCCCCTCGACGGTGACGTCCGTACCGACGGTTTCCAAGTCGATTTCCGTGACGACGATGTTCACTGCTTGGACGCCGGCAGAGCCTTCGATGGCCCGAGCGAGGTGGACCAGATCAGGCTCCTGGACTGTCTTGTCGACATCGAGGACCAAACGGCGGATGGGCATCGCTACTCCTTCTCGGGCACCAGGTACTGCGACGTCGACTTGCCTGTCCATCTATGACCGAATGCCGGGTCGTCGAACGCAAGCGCAACTCTGTCGTCGAGGGCCAGCTGATCGGGGCAGCGAACCATGATCGGTCGTCGTGGAGGTGCCACAGAGATCTGGCTGGTCCTCGTCGAAGGTCTGCCCTGTGCCGGTGGACGAGTTGTGTACGACCCGCTCCCGTGGCATGGCCCATTCGGGCGAGCCCCCGCGGGAGGGGAAAGGGGTGGCCGACTGCGCTGCGGACCGAGCACGGTGCGGCCCGGACAGCCCACGCAGCGTGTGGGAGGCGGTCTCCAACGGGCTGGAGCATATTCAGGTGGGCAATGTGGAGACACCGTCGCGTGCTCGTGTTGCGACCTTCGGTTGCGAGGCGTCACCAGCAGGAGCTGGTCGGAGCGCTGTGCGGCGGCGAACGGAAATGCCGCGACTTGGCTCTTATCCGGCACGGTGTCCTCTGCTATGGTCGGCGTCCACTTGTTGCCGCGTTTCGTCTCGCGCAGATGCCCGAAGTGGGCGGCGGACCGGCCGGGCAGACGCGATACGGGTCGCTGGCATCCCACCGCGATTGGTACGCTGCAGCGTAGGAGCAAGAGGGGCACACTGAAAGTGTGTTCCGTGTGTGCCGGTGATGGGGCTCACCGAAACCGTGGCCGATGGCCTCTGACGGTCCCTGGTTGTCGAACTGCGACCAGGAGGAATCATGTCTGCGCCCGCCGTGCCCCCACCTTCACGAGGATCGCATCACGGCGTCCGGCATGCTCTGAGGCGGACGGCTCACTCATGTGGGCGTTGGCGGCCCAGGTTCCGCTCCTCGTCGCCGCCCGCGCAGCGGAGTCGGCTGCTTGATCTGACAGCACTGCTCGATGAGGCGGTGGACGCCCAGCCCCTCGCCGACCTCGCAGTGGCGGCGTGCGGAGCTCCCGGCCCGGTCCCGGCGTCCGCCGCTCAGGACGCCGGGAGACAGAACTCGGTGTACCACCAGTTGCTCGTGCGCCTGCGGGAAATGGACCTGGACACGGAGATCGCTCCGCTGGGTGAACGAGCTGCAAGACTTCTCGCGTACCACCAGTGGATCCTTCACCAGGCCGTGAACCTCGCCTTCACCTCACGACCCGATCCGCGCGTCGAGGGTGCCCGACTGCGTCTGAACGGTCTGGGCAGACCGGCCGTCGATCTGCGTGAGCTGCGGGACGAGGCAAGGGAACGAGCCGACCGGGAGCGCCGGGAGCGAAATGCGCCATGAGCTGCTCGGCAAGGACAGGCAGCGCAGAGTTCCTCCGCGAACGGACGGGAAGTCTGCCGTGGCCGGCACGGACGCGGCGCACGGCGATGGAACGCGAGGCGCCCGTGCGCGCCGAAGCTCTGCACCTGTTGCACAGCGCGAGCACACGCCCTCACATGGCACGCCTCACATGGCACCCGCGCCGGGCTACTGCCCGTTGTGCCTGGCAGAACACCGGTCCACCCGATGCCTGTTGAAGTGGACCGCCGCCACTACCGGGGCCGGTGCGCGAGGAGTGTGCTCCGCACGCCCCACCTGTACGACCTCGCGGCGGTCGGAGGGCCGGATGCCGAACCAGTTCTCGCCGGGAGCCGCAGTCAGTGGGACGCCCGATTGTCGGGTCCGCGCTGGACCGCCCGGTCCGGCCGAATGCCGTCCCGACCGATCCGATGACGCTGCCGACCACCAGCACCCCATCCACAGGAGGCCGTAATGGAGTTCGATGTTCTGGTCGAGATCCCACAGGGGTCCCGCAACAAGTACGAGATGGACCATACGCTCCATCGCATCCGGCTGGACCGGCTGCTGTTCACCTCAACCAATTACCCCGCGGATTATGGCTATGTGGAAGGGACGCTCGGCCGTGACGGAGATCCCCTCGACGCCTTGGTGATCGTGGGGGAGCCGACGTTTCCCGGCTGTGTCATCGAGTGCCGCGCCGTCGGAATGTTCGTCATGAAGGACGAGAAGGGCCCCGACGAGAAGATCCTCTGTGTGCCGGCCCACGATCCCCGCTATGCCCGGGTACAGGACATCGATGATGTGCCCTCCTTCGACAGACTGGAAATCACACACTTCTTCGAGGTCTACAAGGATCTGGAGCCGGGCAAGTCCGTCGAAGGAAGCCACTGGGAGGGCCGAGAACGGGCGTATGCCGAGATCGAGGCTTCCCGCAGGCGCGCTGACGGTGGTTCCGCAGGCCCGGGATCGTCATGATCTTCCCCGGCACACTGGTTCTTCCCCGTCACGCACAGAGCCCGAGCAACGCCGGGAGGTGCTTCGCCGGCCGGACCGATTCACCTCTCGCCACCCGCGGCGGGAAACCGATCCCTCAGGCGGCTGGGCTGCCGGCTCGCAAGCGACTTGAACCCGATGTGGTGCACGCCTCCGTACCGCACGGGCCCACCGTAGGGATCCGTCCGCCGCGGCTGCCGCGCCCGACGACGCCGCCGCCCAGAGGTATGACGGACATGTCTCCCCTCAGCAGTTGCCACCAGCCGACCGACGAAGGAAACAACCATGCCGTTGCGAATTTCCGAACTGCGCGCTGTCGAGATTCTTGACTCCCGCGCCCGCCCGACTCTCGCAATCACCCTCACCACGGCGGATGGGACGCACATCCACGCAGGAGTCCCCTCCGGAGCATCCACCGGCACACGGGAGGCTGTTGAACTCCGTGACGGCGACCCGGCCCGGTTCGCCGGGCAAGGAGTCCAGCAAGCCGTCGGCCACGTCAACGCCGAGATCGCACAGGCCCTCGTGGGCCGCGACTTCGCATCGGCGGCCGAGGTGGATGACGCGCTCATCGCCCTGGACGGCACCGCAACCAAGGCGCGACTCGGAGCCAACGCGATCGTCGGAGTCTCGCTCGCGGCTGCCCGAGCAGACGCAGCCGTCAGCGGCAAGGAGCTGTGGCAGTCCCTCGCCGACGCCGCCGGCACCACTGCCCGACTCCCGGTTCCGCACTTCAACGTCGTCAACGGCGGTGCCCACGCCGCCAACAACCTGGACTTCCAGGAGTTCATGCTCGCACCGCTCGGCGCGCCCAGCCTTCCCGAGGCGGTACGCGCCGGCGCCGAGGTGTACGCGCGGCTCAAGGCACGGCTGAGAGCGGCCGGGCATCCGACCGGGCTGGGCGACGAAGGAGGCTTCGCCCCCGACCTCGACCGTCCCGAAGACGTGCTGACACTGCTCGTCCAGGCAATCGCGGACGCCGGGTACACCCCGGGCCGGGAAGGAATCGCCATCGCACTCGACCCGGCCGCCAGCGAGTTCTTCACCAACGGCCACTACCGCGTGGCGGGCCGGGACCTCACGACGGACCAACTCATCGACCGCTACGAAGAGATGATCGACCGGTTCCCGGTGTGGAGCATCGAGGACGGGCTCGCCGAGAACGACTGGGACGGCTGGGTCCGGCTCACCGAGCGTCTCGGGGACCGGATCCAGCTCATGGGCGACGACATTTTCGTCACCAACCCGGACATCATCACCGAGGCCATTGAACGCAAGGTGGGAAATTCAGCCCTGATCAAGGTCAACCAGATCGGCACTGTCACCGAAACGCTGGAGGCCATGACTGTGTGCGACCGTGCCGGGTACACACAGATGATCTCCCACCGCTCGGGAGAGACCCCGGACGCCTTCATCGCCGACCTGGCCGTCGGCACCGGCTGCGGACAGATCAAGTCGGGAGCCCCCGCCCGTGGGGAACGCGTCGCCAAATACAACCGGTTCCTCGAACTCGCCGCCGTTCACGCCACCTTGCCGTACGGACTGCGGAGTGCCACCTGAGCGGACGATCGGGGGAGCCCCACCTGTCGGGGGAGACCCACCCCGATCGGACTCCGGGCCGGGCCGAGTGGCCTGCCGCACCGAGCAGGCGATAGCCTGATGCCTTGCCGCAGCCGGTGACGGCTGCTGCGCGGCGGTGGGGCCCGCCGTACCCGAACCGCGGCACAGGCGCCGCCAACGGTCCCTACTTGCGAGGGAGTGTGCCCGCACGGGCACCCAGCGAGTAGGAGACGGATGCCCAGGCAATCCCAGCAGCGGCCGGCTCCCGTGGCGGCGCACGAGCCGGAGCCCGTCGACCCCGACATCGACCTTGCCGTCCCCCGTCAGCGCACCGAACTGCCCGAGCGGCCTTGGCCGGTCGTGGCCGCGATCTCTTTCGGCGGGGCGCTCGGGGCATCCGCCCGCTACGGGGCATCGCTCATATGGCCGACCGCCCCGGCGGGATTCCCGTGGACGACGCTGGTGGTCAACGCGATCGGGTGCGCGGTGATCGGCGTGTTCATGGTGGTCATCAGCGATGTGTGGGCGGCGCACCGCCTGGTGCGGCCGTTCTTCGGCACCGGCGTCCTCGGCGGTTTCACCACGTTCTCGACGTACGCGATGGACATCGAACGTCTGGTCGATGCTGGTCGCGCTCGAACGGGCGTGGCCTATCTGGGTCTGACGCTGTTCGCGGCTCTCGCGGCGGTATGGACCGCGGTGTGGGCGACGCGCCGCGTGCTGGCATGGAGGCAGCCATGACGACTCCGAAGGGCAGGGCGTTGCGGGTCACGGTCCTGATCGGGGAATCCGACGGGTGGCATCACCGGCCGGTGTTCACGGAGATCGTGCACCGGGCGCACAAGGCGGGGCTGGCCGGCGCCAGTGTGTTCAGAGGGATCGAGGGCTTCGGCGCCGGGTCGCTGATCCACACCCAGCGGTTGCTGTCGCTGAGCGAGGACCTGCCGGTCGCGGTCGTGATCGTCGACGCCGAGGACAAGATCCGGGCCTTCCTGCCCCAGCTCGACGAACTGATCACCGACGGTCTCGTCATCCTGGACGACTGCGAGGTCATCCGCCACACCGGCGGACAGGACAGCCGATGAACTGGATTCTGGTCGTGGTCGTGGTCGTGGTCGTGGTCGTGGTCGTGGTCGTGGTCGGAGCGGCGACAGGCGCCCCGCTCCGATACCTGGCCGACCGTACAGTGCAGTCCCGGCACGACACCGTCTTCCCCTGGGGCACCTTCGCGGTCAATGCCACCGGCTCACTGATCCTTGGCCTGCTCACCGGCGCCCCGACAGCCGGCGCGGCGTCCTCGCGGCTGCAACTGCTTCTGTGCTTCTGGGCACCGGCGCGGGTGAGGCGGTCGCCCTCGGGCTCCGACCCTTCTCGGGGCCGCTCGCGGACCGCACCGGCCGGTGCCGGGTCCGGACGATCGGCGGATACGCGCAGGCGCCGCGCGCTGAACCTGTCATGTATGAAACCGTGATGGCACCGGATCCCGTGGCCGGGCAGAAGACGCGAGCACGAGCGTCGACGGTCGGCTGCCGGGGGAGCTCCGGCGGTATGCGGCGTTCACGGCCACGACCACGACGCCGCTCCTCGGTTCCTCCGCACATCACCGTCTTCGCAGCGATACAGGTGGCGGCGTCGGCACTGCTGTCGGCCATGCCGATCCCGCGGACCTGGTCTCGAATCGGGGCGCGGTCAGGCGGTCCCGCCCTCTGTACCCCCTGAAGCGCCGCAGTCGCTCGCTTCTTGACTGTTTCCCGTTCGCAAGAGTGGTCGCCGCATGGCACCCCGGGTTTCCCCGCCGGGTGCGCGGTGCCCCTATCAATCGGAGTTGCGCACCATGATCGGTTCCACCACCATGCCGCAGGCCCTGGACGGCGCCAGGATCGACGGCGGTCTGTACGGAGACGTCACGGAGTTCGCCCGGCACACACAGTGGCTGAACGGTCCGGCGTACACGTACACGAGCTACGGGATCGCGTTGTTCGCCGTGCTCCTCCTTGTCGGGTGGTGGGTCGCCCGCCGTCATGATGCGAGGAGCATGGCCGTCGCACTGATCGCCCCGTTCGCGGTCATGGCGGCGTATCTGGCCAATGACGGCATCAAATCGGTGTTCCTGGAGCCCCGTCCGTGCCGGGCCCTGCCGTACGACTTCCTGATCGAGAAGTGTCCGCCCCCGGACGATTACGCTTTCCCCAGCAATCACACCACCGTCGCGGCGGCCGTCGCCGCGGCACTTCTCCTGGTCGACCGGCGTCTGGGCGCTGTCGCCACAGTGGCTGCGCTGTTGATGGGCGCCTCGCGCGTCTACGTGGGCGCTCACTATCCGCACGACGTCCTGGCCGCCCTCGCCGTGGGCGCTGTCGCCGGATGCGGGATCGCCTGGGCTGCGGGGCGGCTGGCCGTACCGATGGTGACCCGTCTGCGTGAGGGGGCATTGCGGCCATTGCTGATCGCCACCGAGTGAAATGGCGGGCCGTGGCAGGTGGGGTGAGGACCCGTCGAGAAGCGGCCGACCACGCGGCGCCCGGACGCTCCGGCACGATGAACAGGCCGGGCGGCGCTCTCGTTTCGCCGTCCGCGCTCACTCGGTGCTCGGACACCGCCTCCAGCGGTGCGGCCCGTGGTCGAAGTGCCGGGCAGGGGCCCTGCCCCACGACAGGGCACCGACGAGCCTGCACAGCGGGAGACGGAGCCGCCCGCGTCGGGCACGGCCGTTCTCCGGGAGGCGGATCGGCCGAAGCGGCTATCGCCCGCGTTGCCGGGGCCTGCGTACCGGAACGGGAAAGGTCGGCCGCTTCTGCGGCCGGAGCAGTTCGGGCAGGCACATCATCAGTACGCCCTCGGCCCGACCATATGACGCCGACGCCACCCAAAGGCGCCAGACGGAACCCGGAGGACGTTCGCCGGGAAGCAGGGAACGCACCGAAGCAGGGGCCTTGGCCACATAGGCCGGGATGTTGGCCGAGGCCATCAGATCGAGCACGGTGGCAGCGGTTCCGGCAGGAAGATCGGCGACCGGAGCCCAGGCGGAAGCGTGCAGACCGTTTCCGTGACCGCCGGGTGGCAGCCACGCGGGGACGAAGCCGTCGGAAGCCACGGAACGGTTCATGGGCGTTGCGGGCATGATGTCCCCACTCCTCCACGACAAGGGGAGTCAGGAACCATCGGCCGGTCGGCGGGTCGACCACCTGGAGTGGTCGCGGCGGGTTCCACCGCCGCGCGGCAGCAACCGTACTTTCAGCGTAACCCCCTGCGGCTCGTCCGCTGTGCCTGACCAGGAGCGGAAGCTGTACCGCCCGCACCACACGACAGGAAAAATGAAGCGTCGACCACTGGTCGGTTTGCAGGCGCACACGTGATGCGGTGCGAGAGTGCTGTACAGGTAGGAAAGATCGGGCTCGTTGTGGCGGCGGGGTTTCGCCCGGCAGAAGGGCGAGATGTGTGTCACGTTGCCCCAGCTCATTCGGTGTTCCTCGTGCAATTGCGCGAAGGTCGAGCCGGTCAGAAATGGGGCGGGAACCGAAAGTATTCGATCAGGACTGGCTGCTTTTCGGAGCGCAGCTCGTGGCCGCCACCCTCGATGGCTCGGATTTTGTCTTCGCTCGATGCTCAGTCTTTGCGCAATGAAGCACATCAAATGGCGACCGGGAGCTACAGGCATGTAGCGTTCCGTGACGCGAGTGGGGCCCCGGCGGACGGCAACCTGCGAAGGGCCCCCTCGTGTGAATTGATCAAGCATGCCCTCAAGCCGAAAGTGAGGACCGTAACGATGCTCGACCACATCATCGCTGCGGGACGCATCCGTCCCGCAGTTCGCCATGACGCTAACACCCCTCGCCGCGCCGTAGGCGAAACGCAATACGTAAGTGCCTGGGGTGTCACCCTCCATGCAAGTACTCATGACTCTGCCGATGACCTTGATCGCTGGGGTGTGGGAGGTGCCGGTGATCACCGTGATCGTGTGGCCCGCCATCCGGGCAGTACGCCATTCCTCCTTCCGGTACCAGCGGCTTCGCCGCTCCTGACCGCACCAAGCGCTGCCGGTCCGCCGCACATGGGCGGGTCTTCGGGGCGTGGTGCGGCCAGGAGCGGCATCTGAAGCCGGAGTTCTTAATTCCTCTTCGTGTGAGTGAAAGCGGACGCTGCGGCACGGAAGAAAAGACCGCGCGAGGCGGGGTGGGGCGAAGTGAGTGACGCGAGTGGTGAGTTCGGGACATGCCGGGAGTGTTCGGGGCAGTTCCCGCAGAACGGGGGGCGGGGGCGACGCAAGAACTACTGCAGCCCCGCCTGCCGTAGGCGTGCCCAGCGGCAGCGTGACGGGCAGCGGCGCCGGCCGCCGCAGAGCACGCTGCCCATGGGCCGGTCGATCGCCGAGGAGCTGTACCGCCTCGCGTTCGATCTGCTGGAGGCGGAGTACGGGGGAGCCGAGGTGGGGGAGTTGCTGGGCAGGGCTCATGCGCTGGCGAAGGAGACGGACTACTACATCAGCGCGGCCGTACGAGACGCGCGGCATGAAGGTGTGAGCTGGGACGAGGTGGCCAAGGCCGCCTCGGTGAGTGCAGCGACGGCGAGGGGGCGCTGGGGCGGGGTGAAGGTGATGCGGCGCCTGCAGGCGCGGGCGGTCGAGAGGGCCGCGGCCCGCCAGGCCCCGGCCACGGTTCCGGACGAGCAGCCGAAGGAAGGCCGTGAAGCGATGGGGCGGGCCTCGCGGCAACTGGCGGCGGCACTGTCGCAGCTGCACCAGGACTCCGGGCTGATGATCCGACAGGTCGCCGCGAGTACGGAGTTGTCCCCCTCGTACGTGTCGAGAATCCTGTCCGTGGACCGCACGCCCGGCTGGCAGGTGGTGCGGCAGCTCGCGGAGGTGTTCGGCGGTGATCCGCTGGAACTGCGTGTGCTGTGGGAGATGGCGCAGGGTGTTCCACCGGCGCCGCAGGACTTCATCGAGGCCGCCACCCGTCTCAACGGGGTGCTGCGGGGCCTGTATCGAGCGGCCGGCTGCCCCGGCGTGACGGAGGTGTGCGAGCAGACCAACGGTGCGCTCGACCCGGAAGTGGTGAGGGGCATCCTCGCCGGGACGCAGGTGCCCACATGGGAGGACACGGGCCAGTTCGTCAGCGCGATGGGCGGGCACCCGGCCGACATCCGTCCGCAATGGGAAGCGGTCTACAGCTGTCTGCTCGGAGCTTGCGACCCTGTGCAGAAGACGGTGACCGGGGAATCGAAGAACCCCGACGACCGTCCGTCACGGGCCGAGGGACGGTGAGAAGCGTGCCCTGCTCGTCGCACCGGGGGCGCGGCCCCGTACCGGCCTGGGGCGCGGAAGCTCCGTTGTTACTGGGATACAAGGCCTTCTGCATGCGCAACCAGAACCGTTACGTCCAGTACGCTCGCGCGAGGTCCCTGGAGCAGGCCCTTGCCGGGGCCGTGGTGGAGTCGGTTCTTCAGACACTGGTGATGCGATGGCCGCAGATCATCAGTGGTGACCGGCCGGCCTTCGAAGCGTGGGAGATGCTCGTCAGCCGTGTGGCGGCGGCGGCCCGCGAGACCTGTCGCGCACGAAGCTGCCAGGGGCGGGACGCGGTGCACCAGACGCTGTCCGGCCAGGAGGCGGACGTCGTACTGCTTCGCTACAGGCTGTCGTTGACCCTGGCGGAGACCGCCGATCTGATGGGGCTCGACGTGCCCGAGGTGACGGTTTCGCTCAGGAAGGGCATGTCGATGCTGCTCGCCCCCGCGTGAGATACCCGGCGTGGGGGGGGGGGGGCCCCCCGGGCGACGGGGCCGGCCCCCCCCCGCGGGGGGGTGGGGGGGGGGGGATGAGGCGGGGGACGCAAACACAAAAAATATGAGGGGTGGGA
>NZ_JBHVJA010000004.1:287679-421708 GCF_042799335.1 Streptomyces sp. NPDC057697
GCTCGCCGTGCCCGTGGTGCCGGTTTCGCCCTGGAGGGGCTTGGCTAGGGTGCGCGCCCCCGCGTTATATCCCGGGGGTGCGCCGCCGCGACCGAAGAGAACTCGGCGGCGCACGCCAGGCGGATGTCATATGCGTTCGTCATATCGCGCTGGTCAACGTACCCAAATTCGTGTGACGGTGTCGCAGTCTTGCTGCAATCCCGGGAAAGGGCGTGGGATGCTCGCTGATGACGGCGGCGGCAGCGGGGATATGTGGGTGAATACGCAATGGGACTTGGGCAGAGACCGCTTGCCAGGACGGTCGATGTCACGGTAGCCAGCGTTGCCCGGATGTATGACTTCCTTCTGCGCGGCAAGGACAACTACCCGGCCGACCGGGCCGCGTGCGACGCGTTGCTCGACGTGACGCCCAACGCCGTTGCTCTGGTGGAGGCGCAGCGGGCGTTCTCACTGGCGACAGTGGACCGTCTCGCTACACAGCACGGGGTGCGACAGTTCCTGGACTTCGGCTGCGGCCTGCCCGCGTGGGTGAACACTCATCAGGTGGCCCAGCAGGCACATCGGGACAGCCGTGTCGTCTACATCGACAAGGATCCGATGGTCGTGGCCCACGGCAGAGCGCTCCTCGACGGCGACGGAAGCACCACAGTCGTGCAGGGTGACCTGCTTGATGGCGATGAGTTGTTCGACCACCCGCAGGTGAGCGAACTCATCGATCTCGACGAGCCGGTCGTGGTCCTGATGACGTCGGTACTTCATTGCGTTCACGACGACGAACTGCCTGGTGCCGCGTTACGTAACCTGCTGAGTCGGCTTGCCGGCGGGAGCTTTCTCGTCCTCAGCCAATGGGTGAGTGAGAATCCCGGCACCCGCAGGCGCGTTGCGCAGGTGATGCACCGTTCGACAGCGGGCGCCTGGGGACAGGTACGCACGCGGGCCGAGGTGGAAGGATTCTTCGACGGGCTCGACCTGGAGGAGCCGGGCCTGGCGGACATCTCCGGGTGGGTGCGCGAGGACCACAATTCCGCTGAGCAGCCGACGGGAATGGTCGAGTACGGCGGCGTGGCTCGTATTCAGTGGTAGCGCTTCAAGGTCTCGATGAGCATTCGACGCGTCCGGGCGGGGCTGTGGGCGATCGTCGACAGCGGGTCCAGCAGCGCTCTGAAATGCTCCGTCTGCTTCGGCCGGTCCAGGTAGTCGGCGTCCAGTGACTTCTCCAGGTAGACGATGTCGGGCAGCTCAAGAGGGAAACGGATCAGCGTGACCGGCGCTGTCACCGTCACGAAGTCCTTGGGAACGAGCTGAAGTGTGATTCTCGGATGCTTCGTCAACGCGATCAGATGCTCGATCTGCCCCCGCATCACCTCTCGGGAGCCGATCGGGCGCTCCAGGACGCCGCTGTCCATGAGCGCCCACAGCCGCGGGCCGCCACGCTTCTCAAGGATCTCCTGCCGGTCCATCCTGAGGTCGACCCGTGCCTCGATGTCCACGCGATCGGCAAGGGGGAAACCGCTCTTGGTGACGGCGAACGCGTACTGCCGTGTTTGCAGCAGCCCCGGGACCAGCAGCACCTCGTAGGTCCAGATGACGGAGGCGCCTTCCTGAAGTCCGATCAGCTTGTCGAACCACTCCGGGACGACACTTCCGTAATGCTGCTTCCACCACCCCGGTCGACTCGACAGGGCCACCAGCTCCGGTGCCGCCGCCCGCTCGACGTGGTCCGCCCCGTACAGGTTGAGGAGGGCCAGGACATCGCGTTCCTTGAGCTGGACTTCTCCGCACTCAAGACGGCTGATCTTGGAGTCATGACAGCGCAGGTGCTCGGCCGCGTCCGTGGCGGAAAGGCAAGCGGACTTGCGCAGTTTCCGCATCCGGGTACCGATTGCCTTGCGCAGCACGATGGCGCTCGAACCAGGGTCGGTGAGCATCCGGTCGAGGGAAGGGAATCCGGGGATCGAGTACGCAGACATGAGGACTCCTGCGGGGTGATGTTGGAGCGCAATTGTCCCACGCAGGAGTCCCCTCAACGCCGCGAATGCGTTATGTCCCGATAATCGTCAGGCGGTGAACGAGGTGAACTCACCGTCGTTGACGCCGGAGATGAACGCGGTGATCTCCGCGCGCGTGTAGATCAACGCCGGCCCCTGTGGGTCGCGGGAGTTCCGCATGGCGACGGTGCCGTTCGAAAGCGCTGCCAACTCTACGCAGTTGCCCTCGTGGGCGCTACGCCGGCTCTTCACCCACGTAACACCTTCGAGTGAATTGGCCGGAATCCCATTGCGATACATGTCCATTGTCTTGCACTCCTTCGCCCTTGTGTCTTGCGTCCTGTGCGTGCCATCTCGTGGTCATCACGCTCCGTTCGGATCCCGCCCCCCTCCTTTCGTCATGCAATTGCTGGTGCAATTGCATGGGCGGGAGAATGGCCTGGATACTAGCCGTGCGGCCCGACGGTGGCTCGGGGTAATCGATCGCCTGTCTGGGGGACGGATGGCGTGGACACCAGGTGTGATTACTGACGGCGACGAAGGGGAGGGGGGGAATCTCGCCGACCTGGCCGGAATGATCCCACTCGAAATCGGTAACCTGACCCTTTCAAACCCCCCGGACTGGGGTCTTGCTCTGGGGGTGAGCGCCGCAGGGTTCGCTGCGAAGAGCCTGAGTGCCGAAGAAGCTTCCGGCGTGCGTGTCCGGGCGTTCACCCGGACGGTGATGGAACAGTGGGGTGTGACTGCGGGTGCGGAGACGGCCGTGGTCGTGGCCTGGGAGCTTGCGGCCAACGCCATTCGGCACACCCTGTGCGAGGGGGCGAAGGACGGCGTACGGGGCCGCGCGTGGCTCGGCCTCGTACGCAGGGACGAGGCGGTCGTCTGTGCCGTCACCGACGATGGCCCCGCGTCCCCGCTGCTGAAGGCGGCTGATCCGGCGAAGAGCCATGGCCGGGGGCTTCAGTTGGTGGACCGCCTCAGTTCGCACTGGGGGTGGTCACGTTCCTTGAGCGGGACCAAGACCGTCTGGGCAAGAGTGCCCACCACGTGGTGAACCCGCTCCGGAAGCGCAGTCGGAATCCGAGGTGACGTCAGCGGGGGATGGTCGGCTCGTGCCCGGTTGGCTGTGACGCCCGCCTTGCCAGCTCGTTGGGCCGCTTGTGGCGCGGATCGCCGGCATGTGCCTTGATATGCCGGCGCGTCGAGGCCCCGGGCCTTTCGACGGCCGTGGCCGCCGATCCGGGGTCGGGGCCGGGGTCGCTCCGGCAGACCCGGGGAGACGCCGAGCCGTCAGACCGATCACGTCGTGAGCGGTCGGAGCGGACGCGATGTACGAGCCGACCTTCGTCGTACGAGCCGACCTTCGTCGACAGGCTCGGGCCGTACCGGGTCATCCGCGGCACGGCGTTACCGGTGAACCGGCAGTGTGCACCGATGCGCGGAGCAGCTTCGCCAGCCAGTGCGATGTACACAGAAACCAGTCCGCAAACCTGTAGCTCACGGGAAGCGGCAGGTGACATCGACGAGCGGTGTGGTCGCACCGCGCGCCGTCGTCCGGCCCGCCGGAACTCCGCCTCCCGGGAGGTCCGGTCACACGGATCCGCCGCTGCCCCGTGGGGCGTAGAGATCGAGGAGACGTATCCGGGTGGCCTGAAGCCGGTGGGCGAGGACCTGCCCGACCCAGTGGCCGACGGCCGAGCCCAGCGCGGGGTCCTCCTCCATGATGGTGCGTACGGTCGCCGCGTCGAACTCATGGGTGCGGACCGGAGTCATCGCCTCGGCGCCGAGGTGCCAGACATAGGGCTCGAACAGCCAGGCCCAGCCGACCAGTTCGCCGGGGCCGAGGCTCTCGATCACCACCGGTGGGCTGCCCGGTACACGGATGTCGAGCGTGATGGTGCCCGAGCGCAGGATCCAGAAGCGGTCCGCGTGGTCCCCCTCCTCGAAGAGACGCACTCCCTGGGCGAAGTTGGCCTCCCGTCCGGTACCCATCAGGCGGGCACGGTACTGGGCGGGCAGGGCTGCGGTGATGCGGGTCGGAGAAGCGCTCATCGACGGACTCCTCTGTCGGTTCGGGTTCCAGCATGGGCGCGCAGCCGGTGCGCGGACAGGGGCCGACCGGCCCTTGGAGCGGTTCCGTCCGGCCCCAGGAGGTCCCGGCGCGCGGGCCCGTGCGCGGCGGGGCGGGAGCAGGGCCGGGGCGCGGGAGCCCGCCCGTACCTTTTCGGTGCGGGTCCGCTTCCGCTCCCGCGGCTTCATGAGTCAGGCCCGGAGCCGCTGTCGCCGGGGCTGATGCGCCGCCCGGTGAGGCGCGTGGGCCGGATCGACACCCAGGTGTCGCGTCCGCCTCCCGCCCACGGCGTGCTGTGGGCGTGGGCGGTGAGCCGCCGCACCTCCTCGGGTTCCGTGACCGTCCGGGCGGGGCCAACGGCGAGCACGCTCCAGCCCTGTCCCACGGTCTCGTCCACGTGGTCGACCTCGAACGCGACGTCCTTGTCCGTGGCCGTGGCGGGCCCGGATCCGGGGGCGGTCCGGAAGGCGATCGTGTCGTCGACGACCTCGTAGTTCACCGGGAAGACCCCCGGGCCGTCGGCTGTCGACAGCGCGATGCGGCCGACGCCGTGGGTGGAGAGCCTGGCGCGGCATTCGTCGGGGGTCAGGTCTTCCAGCCGGGGGTTCGTGAGCGCCTGGCCCCGGCCGGGCGGCAGACCGGTGTCGCTGCCGCGCAGGGCCGAGACGGTGGTGCCGAGTACGTCGGCCAGGCTGACGAGCGTCGCCGGGCTCGGGTCGGCCGGTCGTTGCTCGATGTACGCCAGGTAGTCGGGCGCCATCCTGGCGCGGCGGGCCGTCTCGGCACGGGTCAGCCCCTGCCGCTCGCGCTCCATGGCCACGCGTCGCCCGATGTCGCCCGCGCCGGGCGTCCCGTCGGGCCGGATGCCGGCGCCCTCGGCAGTGCCCGGCCCGGACGGCGCGGGGGAGACCGGGGACGGGGATTCTTCCGGGTGGCGGAGAAGGGCATCGGGCCCGGGGAACACGAGCGTCACCCGGCCGGTGTCCGACCAGCGCACATCGTAGGGCGGGGTGCCGTCCACGTGGTGGAGTCCGACGATCTCGCCGTCGCGCCTGTCGGCGCCGTCGGCCGGGCCTCCGACAACAAGTCGATCGCCGAGATGAGCTCGCATGATCGCCGCCGTTTCCTCAGCAGGGTGCTCTTTCCAACGTGCCACGCGCGGCGTGCCGTCGCACGGGATGAGGAGCCGCGAGACCGCGAGGTCGTGCGGCTCCCCGTCGCCGGATCCGTGCCCACGGGCCCCTCGGCGGACGGGGCGGCCGCGCCGGGTCCGGCATGCGGCGCCGGAGGATGTGCGGTACTCCTCGAACGAGGAGCAGCCGTGACCGCCGTCCAGGCGCGGCCGCCCGCGGCCGCCGCGCCGACCGGCAGCAAGGACAGCCGTGAGCGGCGCGCAGGCGCGGGCGCCCGCGCCTGCGACGGCCCGTCCCGTCCGGCCGGTGCCCGCCGACGACACGGAGGCGGCGGCGGACCGGGGGACCGGCCGCGCTCGCCGTCGTCCCGCCCGCAGGACCGGACGACACCTACGAGACGGAGACAGTCGCCATGGACCCAGTCGTCACCGTGGGCCTCGACGGCTCACCCGAGAGCCTCGCCGCCGCCCACTGGGCCGCCGAGGAGGCCGACCGGCGCGGGCTCACACTGCGTCTGCTGCACGCATGGCCCCTCCTGGTGCCCGAGCCGTCCCGGGTCCCCGCGGAGATGGACCAGAACTACTGGGCCAGGCGGATCGTGCACAAGGCGCGGGCGGAGCTCCAGCGACGCCACCCCGGCCTGTCCGTCGTCGGCAGCCTGGTCGCCGACGACGCCCAGCACGCGCTGCTGCGGGCGGCTTCGGAGTCCGAGATGGTCGTGCTCGGCTCCCGCGGGCTGGTGCCCGTCGAGAGCTTCTTCCTCGGAGACATCAGCCTGCCCGTCGTGGCCCGGTCCGAACGACCGGTGGTCCTCGTACGTGCCCCCGCGGACGGGCACGGGACGCGTCCGGAACCCGCCGGGAAAGCCGGCGTCGTAGTGGCGTTGAAACTCCACGGCCCCTGCGACGGGCTGCTGGAATTCGCCTTCACCGACGCCGCGGCGCGCCGCGTGCCGCTCCGGGCCGTCCACGGCCAGAGCCTGCCGGTCGCCGCCTACGCGCCCTGGGGCGTGGATCACGACGTGACCGAGGAGATCGCCCAGGACGCGCGGAAGCGGCTCGACCAGGTGCTGCGCCCCTGGCGCGACAGGTTTCCGCGGGTGGAGGTGGACGACCGCATCGTTCTCGAAAGTCCCGCCAAGGCCGTGGTGGGCGCCGCGCACGGCGCCGGACTGCTGGTCGTCGGCCGACGCGAGCACCATCCCGCCCCGGCGCCACACCTGGGCCCGGTGGCCCAGGCCGCCATCCATCACGCGCACTGCCCCGTCGCCGTCGTCCCGCACACCTGACCGGCGACGGGCCCGGGTCGGCGCGGTCCGGGGCAGGGGACCGTGCCGCCAGGGCGTCACGACCTTGGAAAGGGCCGAGGCGTGCATGGACGTCACACGGGGTCGGTCGGAGCCCTTCCCGGTGGGCGGCGCTGGGCTTCCCGCTCGCCGCTCCCCGAGCAAGCCCGCAGCCGGAGCCCCGCCGGGCACCGCCGCCCCTCGCCTCGACGAGCATCGCTGCGTCCCCCGCCTGCTCGCGCCGACGAGCGTCACGCAGTGACCCGGCCGTCCCCGACGCTGCTCGCTGTCCCCGCCGGGCACCGCCACGTCCCCCGCCTGCTCGCCCCGACGAGCGTCACGCAGTGACCCGGCCGTACCCGACACCGCCCGCCGTCCCCGCAAGCACCGCCACACCGCACCCCCGCCCGACGCCCCCGCCGGGCACCGCCACACCGCACTCCCCGCCCCTCGACCCGACCCCATCGGTGTACCGGCCACCCCGCTCGGCCCGACGCCTGCTTCGAACGAATGAGCCCTGAGCTGGGCGGCAGCCCGTCGCTCCGCCGCGCCCCCGGACCGCCGTCCCCGTGCCGCGGGGGCAGCGCCGCGTCGCATCCACGAGGGCGTCCGTCGGGGGCTCCTGCCCGGTCGCGGTTCGAACGCGACGGCCCGGCTCGGTTCCGGCAGCCGCCCCGCCCCGTACGAAGAGCGCAGCCGGGGCGCCATACTGGACGGGCCGGGGAGGGCGCGGGAACAGGCGTAGCGACGGGGGCGACTGCGGGAGATGGCGGACACCAGGCTGATCCAGAGCCGGTACCGGCTGCTCGATCTGATCGGGCGCGGAGGCATGGGCGAGGTGTGGCGCGCCCGCGACGAGTCGCTCGGCCGCCAGGTCGCCGTCAAATGCCTCAAGCCGGTGGGGCCCCAGCACGACCAGTCCTTCACCCGTGTCCTGCGCGAACGCTTCCGCCGCGAGGCCCGGGTCGCCGCCGCGCTCCAGCACCGCGGCGTCACCGTGGTCCACGACTTCGGCGAGCACGAGGGCGTCCTCTACCTGGTCATGGAACTCCTCGACGGCCGCAACCTCAGCCAGCTCCTGGAGGACAACAAACAGCACCCCCTGCCGGTGCCCGACGTCGTCGACATCGCCGAACAGGTCGCCGACGCCCTCGGCTACACCCACCAGCAGGGCATCGTGCACCGCGACCTCAAGCCCGCCAACATCATGCGGCTGGCCGACGGCACGGTGAAGATCTGCGACTTCGGCATCGCCAGGCTCGGCCACGACATCGGCTTCACCTCCCGTCTCACCGGCACCGGCATCGCCATGGGGACCCCGCACTACATGTCTCCCGAGCAGATCAGCGGCGGCCAGGTCGACCACCGCAGCGACCTCTACTCACTGGGCTGCGTGCTGTACGAGATCGCCACCGGGGCACCGCCGTTCGACCTCGACGACGCCTGGGCCGTCCTGGTCGGGCACCGGGACACCCAGCCCCGGCCGCTGCGCACCCACCGGGCCGAACTCCCGGGCTTCTTCGACCGCGTGGTGCTGGAACTGCTGGCCAAGACCCCCGAGGAGCGGCCCGTCGACGCGGGCGACCTGCGGCGGCGGATCATCGTCGGCCGCACCGGCGAGCAGCCGCACCTGCCGTCCACCGGGCCGGTGCCGCTCGCACCGCCCGTTCCCGTCCTGCGCCCCGGGCAGCAGCTGCCGGCCTGGGCCCGCTCCATGACCACCGGGCACAAGGCGACCGGCGCCCTCCCCGGGCTCGCCCCGCCCGACCACTCCAGCGGTCTCACCGGCGAGTGGACCACGGGCGCCGCCCCGGGCCGCCTCACCGGCGAGCTGATGCCGGTCAGGGACGGGCGCCCGACCCCGTCGCCGGAACTGCTGTCCGTCCTCGCCAACCGGCACAGCGCCGGGCTCAACCTGGGCCGGCTCGGCCACTGGGAGGAGGCCGGCGAGGTGCACCGGGCGGTCGCCGCCGAACGCGAGCACGCCCTCGGCCCCGACCACCCCGACACCCTCGCCAGCAGGTACGAGATCGGCTTCACGCTCAGCCGCACCGGACGCGCCGCGGACGCCCTGCGGGAGTACGACCGGGTCGCCCGCGGCCGTGAACGTGTCCTGGGCCCCGACCATCCCGACACCCTGGCCGCCCGCCAGGAGGCGGCGTACGTGCTGGGCCGGCTCGGCCGGCACTTCGAGGCCCACCAGATGTACGCGGAGGTGCTGGCCTCCCGGGAGCGGTCGATGGGCCCCGACCACCCCGACACCCTGCGTTGCCGCCACAACCTCGCCTTCAACCTCGGCAGGCTGGGCCGTCTGGAGGATTCCTGCCGGATGGCCAGGGAGGTGGTGTCGGCCCGCACCCGGCTGCTCGGCGCCGACCACCCCGACACCCTGGCGACGCTCTACGAGGTGGCGTACACGCTCGGCAGGCTCGGGCGCTGGACGGAGGCACTCCAGGCATACCAGGACGTCGCCCACGCCCGGTCGCGCTCGCTCGGCGCCGACCACCCCGACACGCTCTCCGCCCGCTACGAGGTCGGCATCAGCCTCGGCCGCCTGGGCCGCAGCGAGGAGGCCCTGGAGCTGTACCGCCTCCTGGTCGCGGACCGGACCAGGGCGGGCGGCCCCGCCGACCCCGAGACGCTCCGCGCCCGCCACGGCCTCGGCGTCAACCTGGGGCGCCTGGCCCGCTGGGAGGAGGCACTGACCGAGGCACGCGAGGTGTGCGCGATCCGCGAACGCGTCCTGGGCCCCGACCACCCCGACACCCTCGTCAGCCGCCGCGAGGTCGCCGTGGGCCTGGGCTGGCTCGGCCGCTGGGCCGACGCCCTCCCCGTCTACCGCACGGTCGCCGCCGCCCGCGAACAGCTCCTGGGCCCCGGCCACCCCGACGCCCTCGCCGCCCGCAACGACGAGGCGCACTGCCTGGAGCAGCTCGGCCGCGGTGCCGAGGCCGTCGAGCTGTACCGGCAGGTCGCCGCGTTGCGCCGCGAGCAGCGGGCTTCGCCGGGCTGACCGGGCGCCACGGCCTCTGGCCACGGACGATCGCACCGTGCTACGAAGGGCCATGCCCGCACCCGACAGCTATGACGCAGTGATCGTGGGCGGCGGCCACAACGGTCTGGTCGCCGCCGCCTACCTCGCCCGCGCCGGACGGTCCGTCCTGGTCCTGGAGCGCCTGGCCACCACCGGGGGAGCGGCCGTCTCGACCCGCCCCTTCGCCGGGGTCGACGCCCGTCTGTCGCGCTACTCGTACCTGGTGTCGCTGCTCCCGCACAGGATCGTCCGGGAGCTCGGACTCGACTTCGCCGTACGCAAGCGCACCGTCTCCTCGTACACCCCGACCGTGCGCGGCGGCCGTGCCACCGGACTGCTCGTCGGCGGGGACCGCACCCGGGACTCCTTCGCCGCGCTCACCGGCTCCGACCGGGAGTACGAGGCGTGGCAGCGGTTCTACGGCATGACGCGGCGCGTCGCCGAACGGGTCTTCCCGACCCTCACCGAACCGCTGCCCGGCCGCGACGCCCTGCGCGAGCGGATCGACGACCCGGAGGCCTGGCGGACGCTCTTCGAGGAACCCCTCGGCGTCGCCGTCGAGAAGCACTTCGCCGACGACCTCGTCCGCGGAGTCGTCCTCACCGACGGCCTGATCGGCACCTTCGCCGACGCGCACGATCCCTCGCTGCTCCAGAACCGCTGCTTCCTCTACCACGTCATCGGCGGCTCCACCGGCGACTGGGACGTCCCCGTCGGCGGCATGGGCGCCCTCACCGACGCCCTCGCCCGCGCGGCCCGCGAGGCCGGCGCCGAGATCCGGGTCCGGCACGAGGCGACCAGGATCGAGACCGACGGGACACGGGCCGAGGTCACCCTGCGCTCACCGGGCGCGGAACACGTCGTCGCGGCCCGCACGGTGCTCGTCAACGCCTCGCCGCAGGCGCTCGCCGCGCTCCTCGGGGACGAGCCGCCCGCCCCGGCCGAGGGGGCGCAGCTGAAGGTGAACATGCTCCTCACCCGGCTGCCCCGGCTGCGGGACCGCTCCGTCGACCCGCGCGCGGCCTTCGCCGGGACGTTCCACATCGCCGAGGGGTACGGGCAGCTCGCCGCGGCCTACCGGGACGCCGCGGCGGGGCGGCTGCCCGCCGCCCCGCCGTCCGAGATCTACTGCCACTCACTGACCGACCCCTCGATCCTCGGCCCGGACCTGGCCGCACGCGGCTACCAGACCCTCACCCTCTTCGGTCTGCACACGCCCGCCCGGCTCTTCGCGGCGGACAACGCGGCGGCACGGGCCGAACTGCTGGCGGCGACGCTCGCCGAACTCGACGCGCACCTGGACGAGCCGCTCACCGACTGCCTGGCCCGCGACGAGAACGGCGAGCCGTGCATCGAGGCGAAGACCCCGCTCGACCTGGAACGGGACCTGAGGCTGCCCGGCGGCCACATCTTCCACCGGGACCTCGTCTTCCCGTACGCCACGGAGTCCACCGGCCGGTGGGGGGTGGAGACGGCACACGCCAATGTGCTGCTCTGCGGGGCCGGCGCGGTGCGCGGCGGCGGGGTCAGCGGGGTGCCCGGCCACAACGCCGCGATGGCGGCGCTGGGCCGGTGACCGGGTCCGCTACCGGCCGAACACGCCCCGCAGCGCGTCGAGCTTGCGCGGCAGGTCGTACTCGGCGCCGCCCTCGTGCCCGTTGTACGGGAACACCTCGATCCGTGCCGGGCCCGCATAGCGGTGGTAGGCGGCGAACACCGTGGACGACGGGCAGATCTTGTCCATCAGGCCGACCGAGAACCACGCCGGGGCGCTCGCCCGCGCCGCGAAGTTGACCCCGTCGAAGTACGACAGGGTCTCCATCGCCTCGTCGATCCGGAAACGGTGCCCGGACAGCCAGCGGGCGATCTCCGCGTACGGTCCGGCGTCCGTGATCTGCGAGGCGCGCCGGTAGTGGCAGAGGAACGGCACATCGGAGACGGCCGCCGCGACGTCGTCCCGCAGCCCGGCGACGGCCAGTGCGAGCCCGCCGCCCTGGCTGCCGCCCAGCACCGCCACCCGCGAGGCGTCCACCGCCCGATGGGCCTTCGCCGCGTCCACCGCCCGCACCGCGTCCGTGATCAGCCTTCGGTAGTAGTGGCGGTACGGGTCCTCGATGCCGCGGGTGAGGAAGCCGGGGGAGGAGGAGCCGTGCCCGTCGGGGCCGAGGTCCGGGGTGTCCGCGGTGTTCTTGCCGCCACCGCCCTGGCCCCGGTTGTCCATCACCAGATGCGCGTACCCGAGCGCGCTCCAGGTCAGCCAGGAGTACGGGATGCCCCGGCCGCCGTTGTAGCCGATGTACTGCACCACGGCCGGGAGCGGGCCGGACCTGGTCCTCGGCAGCAGCAGCCAGGCCTTCACGGGCTGCCCGCCCCAGCCCCGGAACGTCACGTCGAACACGTCGACGGTCGCGAATCCGGCGTCGTGGGGGACGAAGACGGCGTCCAGGCCGTGACGGGCCGTCTCGGTGAGCGTCTTCGCCCAGAAGGCGTCGAAGTCGGCGGGTTCCTCCGGCTTCGGCCGGTAGTCGCGCAGCCGGTCCAGCGGCATGTCGAACAGCAAGGGTCTAGCTCCACTTCAGGGTGAGGTTCAGGGTCGCGCCATGGCGGCCTGTGGTGTCGGCGGTGATCCGGACGCCGTCGCCGGTGGGCACGGCGGCGACCCCCGGATCGGCGGAGACGACGCTCAGGCCGCGCCGCGCGAGGTCCAGCACGACCGAGGACCGCAGCTGTGTCGGGTCGGAGAGCGACACCTTCACCGTCTTCCCGTCCGGCCGCACCAGCACCGAGGCCGGGCCGTCCGAGGTCAGCTCCTGCGCGGTGCCCGCGGTCCAGAAGTTCGCGGCGAGCAGTCCGTCCGAGCAGCGGCGCACCGCGTGCACGGCGGTGGAGCGGGCGACCGGTTTCACCGGCGGCGCGGAGGACCACTGCTCGGTCCGCTCCGGCGAGGCGGCCGGGGCCTGGAGCCAGTAGTAACCGGCGTCGTCCGGTGCGGAGCCGTGGTCCTGCCAGAGCGTCAGGTACGGGCGGGTGACCGGGGTGTCCGTGCCGTACTTGAGGTTGATCTCGCGCCAGGTAGCGGTGCGCTCCTCGCGCAGCCCGTTCAGTGTGACCGGCTCGGGGAAGACGTAGCCGCCGGTTCCGGCCACGTGCAGCCACCGGACCTGGTCGAGCCGCGCCGACCAGCCGGTGTCCGTGGGCGCCGCCGCGCCGTTGACGAGCAGGGCCGCCGCCGGGTCGCTCAGCTTCCGGTTCTCCACCACCGTCTCGGCCGTGCCCGCGTCGGCGGCGATGCCCGAGCCGACGCAGGCGATCACGTCGTCCAGACAGAACCAGCTCTTCAGCCCGCGCAGCGAACTGCCGTACGCGCGCAGCTCCATGCCGTACGCGCCGAGCGTGGTGCCCGGCAGCGCCGTGCCGCCCGCCCAGTCGGAGGTGCT
Source organism: Streptomyces sp. NPDC057697 (assembly GCF_042799335.1). Lineage (NCBI taxonomy): Bacteria > Bacillati > Actinomycetota > Actinomycetes > Kitasatosporales > Streptomycetaceae > Streptomyces > Streptomyces sp. NPDC057697. The sequence goes on from NZ_JBHVJA010000004.1 coordinate 300,628, forward strand.
GGTGGTGCGCTGCCCCGCCGCGTCGGCCGGGCGGCCCGCGACGACGGTGGTGCCGGGCAGCCGGGCCGGGTCGACGGTCGGCCAGTAGTCCTCGCTGTAGTGCCCGAGGTCGTCGGTGTAGAGCAGGACCATGCCGTCGGAGAGGTGCCAGCCGTGCAGGTTCTCGTTCTGGATCGACTCGTAGTTGTAGATCCGGGACGAGTACGCGGAGATGCCGAGCGAGAAGGACGGCCTGCGGTGCGCCGCCTTGTCCATGCGCGGGTGCTGCCTGTGCGCGACCAGCGGACCCCGGGCCGGCACCGGGGAGGCGATGACCCGGCGGGCGGCGACCAGCGAGGCGAGGTCGGTGACGGCCAGGAAGTCCCGGTAGGTGTCCTCGGCGATCCACTGCTTGACCAGGGCGGTGAACCGGTCGCCCGTCTCGCCGGGGAACCCCGGGGTCAGGCGCACCACCGCCTCGATGACCGTCTGCGCCGACACATGGCCCTGCTTGCTGGGCCGGGCGATCTCCCGCCCGCACACCGACGCCATCACGTCGCCGCGCACCAGCAGCGGGTCGAAGCCGTCGTCGACCCAGCCGCGGATGTTGTCGAGGTCGGGATCGGTGACGGCCCACGCGGTCCCGGCGAGGAGGTTCAGCAGCCGGGAGAGGGTGTTCAGCAGCTCCTTGCCGTATCCGCCGTTGTACGGGTGCTTGTAGTGCTGGAGGAACGAACCGTCTGAGTAGAAGCCCTCGCCGGTGCCCTCCGCCGCGGCGCTCACGTCGTTGAAGGCGAGGACGCTGTTGGCGCCCGAACCCTCGACGTCCGAAAGAGCGTCACGGACCCGGGTCAGGTCGTCGCCCGTGCCGCTGAGCACCGCGTTGACGGCGACCACGGTGGAGATCCACACCCGGTTGGCCCCGGTCGCGATCTGCCGGTCCGCCCGCCAGAGGTTCGGGTCGGGCGTGTAGTGCCGTACGGCCGCGGTGATCCGGCCCAGCCGCTCCGTCCCGAGCGCGTCGTACAGCAGCACGGCCGCGTCGTCGAGGGCGAGCGCGGAGCCGATCTCCCAGTCCCAGTCGTTGTCGAACCGGGTGTGGGCGGAGCCGTAGCGGTGGGTCAGCATCCAGTCGATGCCGGCCAGCAGCAGATCGCGCAGCGCGGTGTCGCCGTACTGCGGGGTGCCGGGGACGGCCCAGGCGGTCGCGACCGTGGCGAGCCGCTTGAACGACGTCGTCACATGGTTGGAGACCGTGGTGCTGGTGAGGTCGGGGAAGAGCCCGTCGGCCCTGGTCGGGTCGAGACCCTTGACCGCGGTGGTCGCGGCCCTGCCGATCCTGGCCACCGCCGCCGCGATCTGCGGGTCCGTCAGGTCGAGGCCGGGGCCGCCGGTGAGCAGGGTGAGCCAGCGGGTGCGCAGGGCGGTGGCGTCGTCGGTGACGGCGGGTCCGGCCGCCGCGCGCGCCGTGCCCGCGGTGGCGAGCGGCAGCGCGGCGGCGGCGCCGAGGGCCGCCGCCCCGGCGAGAACGGTGCGCCGGGCGGTGCCCGGAGTGGTGCCTGGCTTCGTCATACGGCCCTCACAGGAGGTGTCGGCGGTCGACGGCCGCTGCCAGCGCGGCATGACCGGAGGGGTTGGGGTGGAGTCCGTCGCCGCTGTCGTACGCGGGCAGCAGCCGCGACGGGTGTGCCGGGTCGCGCAGGGCCGCGTCGAAGTCGGCGACGGCGTCGAAGACCCGGCCGGTGCGCACCGCCGCGTTGATCCGCTGCCGCACCGCTTCGAGCCCGGGGGTCCAGCGGGTCCAGCCGCCGAACGGGGCGACGGTCGCGCCGACCGCCCGCAGCCCGGAGCCGCGGGCGCGCAGCACCAGCTGCCGGTACCCGGCCAGGACGAGCGCCGGATCGGTCTGGCTCGGCGGCTGCTGGAGGTCGTTGACGCCGAGGTGGACGAGTACCGTGCGCAGTCCGGGCAGCGACAGCACATCGCGGTCGAAGCGCGCCTGTCCGCCCGGACCGAACCGGTCGTCGTCCAGCAGCAGCCGGTTGCCGCTGATGCCGAGATTGGCGACGGCCGATCCGGGCAGCCGCCTGGCCAGCTGGTCGGGCCAGCGCAGATCGGCGTCGTCGGGGGTGCCGACGCCTTCCGTGATGGAGTCGCCGAGCACCGCGACCGCGGGCCCGTGCGCGCCCGTCACCTCGACGCCCGTCAGCAGGAACACGGAGGTGGTGCGCTCGCCGTCGACGGAGTGCGAGGCATGGGTGTTGCGGTGGAAGGAGAGCGGTCCGGTGGGGCCGGGCAGGCGGGTCTCCACGGTCAGGCGGGCCCCCTCGGCGGTGCGCAGTCCGGCGACCGGGTCGCTGGTCAGCGAGGCGCCCGCGGCGATCCACGCCTGCCGTCGCCCGCCGAACGTCACCGGCAGGTGGCCCGCCGTCACCGGGCCGATGAGAACGGGGACCGAGCCGAACGCGTGCCCGTAGCGCAGCCGGACCGTGCCGCCCGCCGACAGCCGCACGTTCGTGACGCAGCTCCCGTCGGTGAGGCCGGCGCTCGCCACCGTGTCTGTGTCGGTCGGCCGGGTCTGGGCGGTGGCCCACGACGTCGTCCAGCGCGAGGGGCTCGCCCCGCTCTTCGCGGGCCCGGCCGCCCGTGCCCCCGGCGCCGTGGCGGCGACAGCGGCGAGACCGGCCGCCGCCGTCAGTACCCCGCGTCTCGCGGGTCCACGCCCGCTCACCGGGGGCACGCACCGGTCGGGTCGTACGCGCTGCCGTAGGTGCCCACCGCGTCGCCGCCGGTGTTGCCGCTCATGGTGTTGGTGCACACCGGTCCCTGCGGGGTGCGCATGAACTTGATGCCGCCGCCCGCGTTGCCGGTGATGGTGTTGCCGTAGACGCTGGTGAGGGTGCCGTCGGTCGCGGTGTCGCCGCCGAGCCGGATGCCCGAACCGACGTTGTCGTGGATGGTGTTGTAACGGAAGACGTTGCCGCTGCCGCGTGCGTCCAGGCCGCCGGAGCCGGAGTCCTTCTGGCCGCTGCAGTCGTTGTACTCGACGTAGTTCTCGGTCGAGTTCTCCTTCACGTCGACGCACTCGTTGCCCTGGGTGGCGATGGTGTTGTGATGGATGCGGTTGTTCCTGCTGATGTCGGGGGCGGCGTCCGGGGCGCCGTTCGCGCCCTGCTGCTCGGGGGCGGTGCCGAGGTAGATGCCCTCGCCGTTCTTGCCGCCGCCGCCGAACCGGAAGTCGTCGACCCCGCAGTTGGTGATCGTGTTGTCGGAGATGTTGGCGCCGGTCACCAGATAGCGCACCCGAAGGCACTCGTCGGCGGCGTTCTTCAGTGTCATCCCGGTGATGCGCAGACCGCCCACCCCGTTGCCGGGCGTCGTGCTCATGACATAGATGAGCTTGAGGCGGTACCCCGACACATCGGTGGACGACCCGTGCAGCCCGTCCACGGTGAAGCCGCTGAGCGTCGTGGAATCGTGCCGCACCTGGACGATCCGGGCGTCGCCCGCCCCCTTCACCACGGCGTCCGCCGGGCCGGTGAGGGTGACTCCGGCGCGCCTGGTCACCACGTCCTGCTCGTACGTACCGGCGGCCAGGTTCACCACCGAACCCGTCGGCGCCAGATCGATCGCCTTCTGGATCGTGGCGAGCGGGGCCCCCGCCGACGTACCGGCGTTGGAGTCGCTGCCGGACGGCGACACGTAGTACGCCGCGGCGGCCCCGACGGCGACGGACGGCGGCGGGAAGGCGAGCGGCGCGCCGGCGGCGAGCGCGGCGACGAGGGTGGTGCGCAGTACACGGCTCATGGGGTGTGCCTCCTGGGGTCTGCGAAGGACAGGGCGAGCAGTACGGGGATGCTGGGGCCGAGGAGCAGGGGCCCCAGCGGGACGACGAGCGAGAGCAGCGCGGCGGAGATCACCGCGCCGAGCAGCGCGGTGCCACGGGCCGCCGACCCGAAGCCGAGCGCCAGCGCACCGCGTGACCAGGCGCGGACCGTTCCGTGCGGCGAGCGGCCCGCCTCGGCCGCCAGCGCCACATGGTGGATGGTGAGGGCGGCCGCGATGCCCACCTGCGCGGCGAGCAGCACGAACGTCCACGGCTCGGAGCGGCCCAGCAGATGGACGAGGTTGGCGGCCAGTACGACGGCCGCCGCGGTGGACGCCAGGGAGTGGCGCCACAGGGACCGCCAGTACCGCGGGAAGGCGGAGAAGGTGTGGGTGAAGCAGCGGCTGTCACCCTCCGCCCGCCACCGCTGGAGGGCGTGCCCCAGCGCGGCGAGCGCGGGAAGCCAGGTCACCACACCGAGCGAGAGCACGGTGAACGCGGCCCCGGCGGCCGCCGGGTAGGCCACGAACTCCAGCCGCCGCAGCAGCGTCGGCCAGGTGGACGAGAGGGGTGCCCGCATGGTGATCAGCCGACCTTTCCCGTGTACGGCTCCGGGACATCGAGCAGCACGCGGCCGTCCAGCTCCAGCCGGGTGGCCGCCACGACGTACGGCGCCGAGCCCTCGGCACCGAGCAGCACCGCCGCCGCGTCCGCCGACACCGAGGCGGTACGGATCCGGCGGGCGACGGGGGAAAGGAGCACGGTCTCCCCGCCGAACGCGACGCCCTGGCCCTGCGCGCACGGCACCCGCTCGGCGGCGGCCGGTGCCGCGCCCGGGACGATCACGGTGAGGAAGAGCGCCTGTGCCGAGCGGGCGGTCGTCGAACTCAGGGTGTGCAGCGTGCGGGTGAGCCGCAGCTCCGGCGTGCTGGACGTCGGATTGGCCTCGACCTCGGTGGCCTCGGAGACGGCCGGGGCGTCGAGCGGCGCGAACTGCCGCACCAGGGCGGTGGCCGTCCCGGACCGGATCAGCCGGCCGCCGTCCGGCCCCGGCTCGGTGGGCCGGTCGGTCTGGAGCAGAAACGTCCACTCCCGCTCCGCGTCCGCCTCGGCGAGATCCAGCAGCACGAGCCGTCCCGCCGGGGTGAACACCAGCGTGCGGTCCAGCCGCCGTACCCCGAGCACCGGGTCGTACATCGCGGCGATCTCCGCGGTGGCGTGCGCCCAGTCGCAGTCGGGACCGACGAGCACATCGCGCTGCCGGGCCTGCCGCTCGAACGGGATGTCCCGGTAGACGTGGTACCGGTCCTCATCCGCGTACCCCTGCCCGTCCACCAGCAGCAGATTGTGGTGCGCGGCCCGCTTGCGGTTGCTGTACCCCTCGTCGACCGCCAGGAAGGCACCCTGCGAGACCAGCACGAACGAGCCCGAATCGGGGTGGTGGTGCCCCTGGTTCAGGGTCTCCCAGCCCAGTTCGGCCCGGTGCTTCGCGGCGGTCTCCCACGCCTTGTGGCCACCGCCGGGGCTCGCCTTGAAGGAGACCAGCGTCGCATCGTCGTCCCACCCGGTGCGGGCCGCGAGCAGCCCCAGGTCCGGGAAGAACGCCCGGGTCTCCGTGGGCCGGGCGGCGGCCACGGACGGGTCGTACCAGAGGTATTCGAGAGAGGCCTCCGGCAGGATCCCCGGCCGCACCCCGCTCTCTGCCGCCTCCTGCCACAGCAGCTCGCCCGAGGCGAGGCGGCCCAGCCACTGCGCCTCGGGAATCCCGTACTGCGCCGCGAGACGGAAGTACAGTGCGGCGCTGTGCCCGCTACGCCGGTCGTGGCAGTCGCCGTGGTCGACGTTGAACGCGAAGCCCGGGGCCAGCTGGTGGAGCCGGTAGCGGAAGGTGTTCGCCAGGAAACCGCCCCGCCCCCACCAGTCGATGCCCTCCGCCTCCTGGAGGAGATCCAGATGGATGGCGAGGAAGGGCACGCCGTAGCGCCAGTAGACGACGCCCTCGGCGTGCGAGCCGTCGTCCGGCATCAGGTCGAGGACCGTGCCGAGGTTGTCCTTGGCGCGCTCGGTCCACGCCTCCTTGCCCAGCACATAACCCGCCGTCGCCAGGCCCGCGTAACAGATCCAGTTGTGGTTCTGCCAGTACGAGGAGGACCACCAGCGGCCCTCGGTCGCCACCGCGAACTCGTACATCCGCCGCCCCTGGAGCAGCAGCTTGTACCGCAGCAGCGCCCGCACCCCGTCCGGGAGTTCGTCACCGATCCACCGGTAGGCGAGCGACAGATGGTGCAGCAGCCAGCCCGCGTCCAGATCGTGGTCCGGCATATGGGCCTTGCCCCAGTGCGGCAGCCGCACCGCGGCCTCGATCCAGCGCCGGCTCTCCGCCAGATGGGCCGGATCGCCCCCCACCCGGTGGGCCAGCGCCGGATTGGAAGCGGCGGGCCCGAGCCAGGTGATGCTGGCCAGGGGGTGGGTACGCGGCGGGACCAGCCCGCGGTGGCGGGCGGCCTCCTCGTACAGCCGCGCCCGCTGCGCGGGGCGCGGGCCGGGCGGCGGGGTCGCCGAGAGCAACAAGGTCAGTCCTCCGTCCGGAACCGTGCGGTGTTGCCGTCGGTCAGCGACACCGTCAGCACCCCGTCGCCGTCCATCCGCACCCCGGTCACGGCGGGCCCGGCCGACGCCGCCTGGTACACCGAGGCAAAGGTGACCAGGCCCGACCGGGCGGTGAAGTCGACCCGGGTGCGCACCCGCTGCGGATCGTCCGCCGGACCGGGGCCCGGCCGGGAGACCGGGCGCACGGACGCACCGGGGGTGTGGGTGTGCCAGCCGTGCAGGGTCTCGTCGCCGTACCAGGTGGTGCGCACCTCGCCCGACGCCTGCGGCTGCACGTCCAGCGCCACGCCCGGGCGGAGCTGCGCGGCGAGGCACCGCTCCTCCCCGGCCCGCACCGTCAGCAGATCGACCAGATAGCCGCCACCGAGCACCACCCGCCGCACCGCGCGCACACCCTCGTACGCGGTCGTCACCTCGGCGGTGACGGACGAACCGTCCGAGCCGAGCAGCCGCCCGGCGCATTCGGCCTGTTCGGCACCGTCCACCCGGAACGCCGGGTGGGCCTCGGTCGATGCGTACAGATCACGGAACTCGGCGTGGGCGTAGGGAACCTGGCCCGGATCGGGCTGCCACGGCGTGCTGTCGCCGTACAGATACAGCGACAGCTTGTCCCGGTGGCCGTGCGAACCGCCGTGCGGGCCGAAGTCCAGCAGCGCGTGGATGCCCGCGTGGTGCAGCACCGCGTACCCGGCGGCCGGGAACACCGTCACCGGACCGGGCGCCAGGCGCTCGGCCGACGGCGGACCGGCGAACCAGCCGCCCAGCTCCCGGTCGAGCCCGTCGTCCCGGGCACCGAGCTCGGACCGGGCCCGTCCGGCCACCGCCTCCAGGGCCGGTGAAGGCACCAACTGCTGCGCCAGCGCCACGAGTTCCAGCCACTCCAGGGCGAGCGGACCGCGCAGATACGGGCCGTCGTGCAGCGCCGGCAGGATGCCGCCCGGAGTGGCGATCACCGCCAGCACGTCCGTCATCCCCGCCAGCACGTCCATCACGTCCGACGGCACGGACGCGGGGTCGGTGCCGCGCAGCGCCAGCAGCGCGGCCCGCAGCACGAACCCGTGGTAATAGGTGCTGCCCTCCCACTCCCAGCCGTCGTCGGCGACCGCGACCCGCAGATGCGCGTACAGCCCGTGCACGCCCCCCAGCCACCGACCGGCGCCGCCCCACGCCTCGCCGCGGGCCGCCGAGGCGCCCCGGCTCGCCGCCGCGCCGGCCGCGTTGAGCCACGCGGTGTAGTTGGAGGCGAGCAGGCCCTGTCCGGTGAGCACGACCCGGGCGTCGAGAGCCGCCCGCTCCAGCGCGTCCAGCAGCGGCAGCACCGGCGCCAGGTCCTCGGTGGAGTCCTCGGCGAGCGTGATCACGGCGTGCCCGATGTTCACCGCCCAGATGGCATCGGTCAGCGCCTGGTGGAAGAGGCGGCCGCGCAGCATCCAGGTCTGGGCCTCGCCGTGCCGCTCGGTGGCCAGCTCCGCGTACAGCCCCGCGTACTCCACCAGCCGGGCCACCGACTCCGCGCGCTCACCGCGATGGGCGAGCACCCGCAGGTGCCGTGCCCACGCCTGGTGCGAGAGCACCAGCCAGGCGCCGCGCACCGCCTCGTCGTCCACCCGGCAGCCGTACGCACAACGCGCGCCGCCCTCGGGGAACACCCCGGCGAGCAGATCGCCGTGGTCGAGCTCCACGCCGTGCGCCGGGCAGACGTACGCGTGCCACCAGCCGCCCCGCTCCCGGGCGATCCGCCTCAACGCGGCCACACGCCACCGTCGATGTCCACCGTGGTGGCGGTGAGGAAGCCGGACGACGGCGACGCCAGGTGGACGACCGCGGCGGCGACGTCCTCGGGGGTGCCGGCCCGGCCGACCGGGATGCCCGCCTCCATCGCCTGCTGCGCCTCGGGCGCGGTGAACGTGTCGTGGAAGGCGGTGCCCTTGATGAAGCCGGGCGCGACGGAGTTGACGGTGATGCCGGTGCCGCCCAGCTCCTTGGCCAGGCCCTTGGTGAAGCCGCGCACACCGGCCTTCGCCGCGGCGTAGGCGACCGAGCCGGGGCCGCCGCCGTTGTGCGCGGCCAGCGAGGACATCGTGATGACGCGGCCGGCCGACGACTCCACGAGATGCGGCAGGGCGGCGCGCACGGTGCGGAACGTGGACGTCAGATTGGTGGAGATGACCTGGTCGAAGTGGTCGTCGGACATCTCGGCGACGGTGGCCCGGCCGATCAGGTGCCCGGCGTTGCAGACCAGGACGTCCAGTCCGCCGAGGAAGCCGGTCGCCTCGTCGACGAGGCGGTCCACATCGGCGGTCACCGTGACATCGGCCCGGAACGCCTTCGCCCGGCGGCCCAGTGCCTCGATCGCGGAGACGGTCTCGGCGGCCTCGTCCGCGGAGGAGTGGTAGTGGACGGCGACATCGGCACCGGCCCCGGCGAGCGCGACGGCGATGGCGCGGCCGATGCCGTGGCCCGCCCCCGTCACCAGTGCGCGGGAACCGTTGAGATCAGCAGACATGGAGTAAGTACCTTTCGGGAAACGGTCGTTCGGGCAGCGACCGGTCACTTGAGACCTGCGGTCGCGAAGCCCTGTACGAAGTAGCGCTGGCCGATGAGGAAGAGCACGACCATGGGCAGGGTGGCCAGCGTGGTGCCGGCCATCAGGAAGTGCCACTGGGGCCCGTTCTCCGTCTTGAAGACGGAGAGCCCCACCTGGATCACCCGCAGGCTGTCCGTGCGGGTCACCAGCAGCGGCCAGAGGAAGTTGTTCCACGACGACTCGAAGGTCAGCAGCGCCACGGTGGTGAGTGCGGGCTTGACCTGTGGCGTCATGATCCGGGCGTAGATCCGGAACTCGCCCAGGCCGTCGAGCCTGGCCGCCTCCTCCAGCTCCACCGGAAGGTCCAGATAGAACTGCCGGAAGAGGAAGACCGCGAAGGGAGTGACGGCGCCGGGAACGATCAGCGCCCACCAGGAGTCCAGCCAGCCGCTGCCGCCCTGGCCGAAGAGGTCGTTGCCGCCGGCCAGCGGCATGAAGCGGACGATCAGGAACTCCGGCAGCACCTTGGTGTACGTGGGGATCATCAGCGCGGCGATGAAGAGGTAGAAGATGACCTCGCTGCCCCGGAACCTGATCCGCGCCAGCGAGTACCCGGCCATCGACGCCACGACCACGTTGATGAGGGTGTGACTGAACGCGATGATGAGGCTGTTGCGTGCGTACGTCGCGAACGGCGCCGCCTTCAGCGCGTCGACGTAGTTCCCGAACTCCCAGTGCTCCGGCAGCAGTCCGGCGTCCTGGGAGGCGATCTCCACCGGGGACTTGAGCGAGGTGAGCACCATCCAGACGAACGGCACCACCATCAGCAGCGAGACGACGGTGAGGGTCGCGTAGAGCGCGATCCGGCCGGCGGTGACCGGCCTGCCGTTCCTCACCGGCCGGGATTTCTTCGCGACCCCCGGCGCGTGCGGCTCAGTTGTGGCCACGGGTGCCTCCCATGATCCGCCGGTTGACCAGGGTGAAGCCCATCAGCAGCACGAACAGCACCAGGGACTGGGCACAGGCGTAGCCGACGCGGAACTCCCGGAAGGCGGACTTGTAGATCTCGTACGTCATCATCGTGGTGCTGTTGGCGGGGCCGCCGTCGGTCAGGATGTAGATCTGGTCGAAGGACTGGAACGCGGTGATCATCGACGTGATGAGGACGAAGAACGTCGCGGGCTTCAGCAGCGGCAGTGTGATCGAGAAGAACTGCCGCACCTTGGAGGCGCCGTCCACCGACGCCGCCTCGTACAGCTCCTTCGGCAGGTTCTGCAGCGCGGCCAGGTAGATGAGCATCTTCATCCCGATGCCCTGCCAGATGCCGACCAGGATCACCGAGGGCATCGCCCAGGAGGTCGACGAGAGCCAGGCCGGTCCGTCGATCCCGAGGAACGACAGGAGCGTGTTCAGCAGCCCGTTGCCCGGGTTGTAGATCCACAGCCAGACCAGCGCGATGGCGACGGTCGCCGTCACCTGCGGCAGGAAGACCGCGGTACGGAAGACGCCCCGGGCCTTGAGGCCGGTGTGCAGTGCCAGGGCGACGAGCAGCCCCAGCGTCATGCCGAACGGCACGGTGAAGAAGGTGTAGACGACGGTGTTGACGATGGACTTGCGGAAGACCGCGTCGCCCAGCATGTCGCGGAAGTTGTCCAGGCCCACGAACTGCGGCGCCGTCAGCACGTCGTACTTCGTGAAGGCCAGGACCACCGATGCGACGACCGGCAGGCCGATCCAGAGCGAGGCATGGAGCAGCGCGGGCGCCACCATCAACATGCCGGCGCGTTGCCTGCGGCGCCCCGGTCCCGTCGGGGCCCGTCCGGCGCGCTTCTTCGCGACCGGGTTCCCGGCCGACGGGGCGGGCGGCGCGGGGCGCGCCTTCAATACGGATGTCGCTCCCACAGTGACGGGTCCTTACATCCGGCCTATCGCGGCCTCGGCGAGCCGGCCGAGTTCCGCGATGGCGTCCTTCGCCGACTGGTGGCCCACGATCGCGGGCTCCAGCGTGGGCTTGATCTTCTCGCGGATCTCCATCCACGCGGGGGTGCCGCCCTCGGAGCAGGCGTCGCCCATGCTCCGCAGGGAGAGGTCGACGAACTTGTTCTCCTTCACGTACGCGGTGTCGCTGAGGTCCTTCAGGCCGGGCACCGAACCGCGCTGCTCGGCCGCGCCGAGGATCGACTCGGGCGTCGCGAGGTACTCGACGAGCGCACGGGCGGCGGCGGGATGCTTGGAGCTCGCGGACTGGGTGACGAGGGTGCCGCCCTGGAGCATCGCGGGCTTGCGGTTGGCCAGGACGAACGCTCCGAGCTTGTCGTCCTTGATCAGGTCCGGTGTCTGCTGCCCGGCCTGCCTCCACAGCGCGCTGGTCGTCATCATCATCGACGCCTTGCCGGTCTGTACGTTCGACGGGGCGCCCGCGTCCGTCTTCTTGGCGTAGTCGGCGGAGCCGTCCTCGATGAGGTCCTTGAAGAACTGCAGCGCCTCGACCCCGCGGGCGTCGGTGAACAGCACCTTCTTGCCGTCGGCGCTGAACAGACTGCCGCCGTTGGCGAAGAGGAAGGTCTCCCAGCACTGGCGCAGGTCGATGGAGAACGGGTCGAACCCGATCCGGCCGTCCTTGGTGAGCTGCTTGGCCACGGCGCGCAGCTCGGCCCAGTTCGCCGGGGGCTTCTTGATGCCGGCCTCGGCGAAGTGGTCCTTGCGGTAGACGACGATGCGGGTGTCCAGGACGACCGGCAGCGCGTAGAGCTTGCCGCCGTACCGGGACGGCTCCAGCACCCGCTTCTCGTAGTCGTGCGCGGCGGCGAACTTCTCCGGAAGCTCGGCGATCGCCTTCTTCGCCGCGAACGGCGGGATCCAGCCGACGCCCATCATCAGCACGTCGGGCAGCAGTCCGCCCGCGAGACCGGTGGTGATCTTCTCGTTGAGCTGGGTGTACGTGGTGTAGTCCACGTTCACCTTGACGTCCGGGTACTTCTTCCGGAAGCCGCCGAGTATCTCCTTCTCCAACAGCGTCTTGCCGTCGGATCCCTCGTAGATCGGGGTGAGCAGGGTGATCTCACCCTCGGCGGGGCCTTCGGCGGAGCCTGCCGTCGACGTACCGGTACCACATCCGCCGAGCGCGGCGGCGGCGGTACCGGCGCCGATGGCGGCAAGCAGCGACCGTCGGTTGAGTTGCATGGGACACCCCTTTTGAGGTGGAGGCTGTGGATCGATCCAGCGAGGGGTCCCGGCCATGGCTGGGAAGTGCTGGTAAATCGATGCACTGATGCTAGGAACGCCCTGAGAGCGACGTCAACAGCTGATGCACATGAATTTTCGGGGGTGTTAACGGGTGTACCGGTAAACGAAGTTCAGTAAATCGATACACTGGTAGGGTCAGACAGGTTCCGAACCGGAGGTGGCATGAGCGGGGTAACGATCCATCAGGTCGCGGAGGCCGCGGGGGTCTCCGCGAGCACGGTCTCCAACGTCCTCAACGGGCGGACGGACCGTATGCAGGCGGCCACGCTGGCCCGCGTGGAGCAGGTGATCGAGCAGCTCGGCTACCGGCCCAACCGCGCCGCCCGGATGCTGCGCACCGGCCGCATCAAGGTCATCGGCCTGATCGTGCCGTCGGTCGCCAACCCCTTCTGGGGGGCGCTCGCCCGCGAGCTGGAGGCCATCGCGCTCGCCGAGGGGTACCACGTACTGCTCTGCAACAGCGAGCGCGACCCGGCCCGCGAGCTCAAGTACGGCGAGGAGCTGCTGGCGGACGGGGTGAGCGGTGTGGTGCTGTGCTCCTCGCTGCCCTCGCTCGACCATGTGACTCCGCTGCTCAGCCGCGGGCTGAAGATGGTCGCCTTCGACCGCACCGCCCAGGCGGGCGACCCGCCGTCACTGGCCTCCATCAGTGTCGACAACGCGATGGGCGCCGAGCTCGCCACCCGCCATCTGATCGAACTGGGCCACCGCCGACTGGCGTTCGTCTCGGGTTCGGTCAACAGCGTCAACCGCCGTGAGCGGCTGCGCGGCTTCCGGGCCGCCCTGGAGTCCGCGGGGCTCGACCCGGCCGACGCGATCGTCTGGCCCGGCGCAGACGCCACCGAGTTCGGTGACAAGGACGCCGCCGAGCTGGGGCGCAACGCCGCCCGGGAACTCCTCGGCGGACCACGCCCGCCCACCGCGTTCGTCGCCATCAACGACATGTGCGCGATCGGGATCTGCCGGGGGGCCAAGGACGCCGGGCGCAGCGCGGGGCAGGACGTCTCCGTGGTCGGCTTCGACGACATCCTCCTCGCCGACCTCTTCGAGCCGCCGCTCACCACCGTCCGCCAGCCGCTGCCGGAGATGGCCGCGGAGACGTTCCAGCAGCTCCGGGCCCGGATCGACTCCGCTCCCTCGGCGGGACGGTCCCTGCTCATCCGGCCGAGGCTGGTCGTGCGGGAGTCGACGGCCCCGGCGCCGGCCGACGCGACCGTGCCGGTCCCCGCGCGGGACGGCGCCCGACGCCCGGCGGCGCAACGGGCGGGGTAGCCGCCGCGCCCCGGCTTCGCCGTACCCGGGCCGAAGGGGTCAGGGGTGGGCGAGTTCGAGTACGACGATCCCGGCGAGGACGGCCGCGCCGGCGGCGAGGCGCAGCCGGCCGAACCGTTCGCGGAAGAGAAGCGTGGCGATCAGCGCCGCGATGAGGATGCTGGTTTCGCGCAGGGCCGCGATGGTCGCGAGGTCGCCGTGGGCCTGCGCCCAGATGACCAGGCCGTACGCGGTCAGTGAGATGACACCGCCGGCCAGGCCGGTGCCGCAGGCCGGTTTCAGCTGGGCGAGCAGCGGACGGCCGCGGCGGGCGAGTGCCACCAGTGGCAGGACGGGCCCCTGGCAGAGGAAGAGCCAGGCGATGTAGCCGATGACGGTCTGGGACCGGTGCACCCCCGTGCCGTCGACGACGGTGTAGCCCGCGATGACCACCCCGGTGGCCACCGCGGCGGCGAGCGCGGGCAGCTGGGCGCGGCCGGGCCGCCCGTTCGCGAAGGCCAGTCCGGCCAGTCCGGCCGAGATCACCAGTACGCCCGCCGTCTCGGCGGCGGCGAGCGGCTGCCCCAGCAGCGTCACGGAGGCGACGGCCACGAGCAGCGGCGCGGTGCCCCGGGCGATGGGGTACATCTGGCCGAAGTCCCCCAGTTGGTAGGCCCGCAGCAGGAAGAGCTGGGAGAGCACTTCCAGTGCGGCGGAGACCAGGATGAAGGGCCAGGCCCCGGCCCCGGGCAGCGGGACGAAGCACACCAGGACCGCCGCGCAGCCGGTGTAGGCCAGGTTGATGAGGGTGAAACCGACGAGCTTGTCGGTGATGCGGTGGGCCATCGCGTTCCACAGGGCATGGAGAACGGCGGCGCAGAGCACGGCCCCGGGCACGGCCGAGCCCTGGGGAAGGAAGGAGGGCATGACGGGACTCCCTGCGGGAACAGAGTACCTGGAATGAATTTCCGCGCTACTCTAATCACATGGAACAGAATTCCAGTGACGGGTACCGGCTCGGTGCCCATGTGCGGGCCAGGCTGCCGGAGCTGCGCGAGACCGAGGCCCGGGTCGCCCGGGTGATCCTCGACCAGGGGCCCGACCTCGTCCGGCTCAGCGTCAGCGATGTGGCCGGCCTGGCCGGTACGGCTCCGTCCTCGGTCGTACGCGCCTGTCAGCGCCTGGGCTTCCGCGGCTACCAGGAGCTGAAGATCGCGGCGGCACGCCAGGGTCCGGGGCCCGGCGCCCCGGCCGCCGCCCCCGGCGACGACCCGGCGGCCCGCGCGCTCGCCGACACGCTGCACGCCTCCCGCGAGGCCCTCGACGACCTCGCCACCACCCTCACCCCCGCCGGGCTCCGGGCCGCCGCGGCCGCCCTGGACGCGGCGCCCCGCGTCGTGGTCGCCGCGTCCGGTCTCTCCGCCGCCGTGGCCACCGACGCCGCCTACCGTCTGCGCGCCCTCGGCTGCGTCGTCGACGCCCCCGCCGACGCCCTCACCGCCCAGCTCTCCGCCGCCCAGCTCCCGCCGGGCGCCGTGTGCCTGGCCATCAGCCACACCGGCGCCACCCGCAGCACGGTCGACACCGCCCGCCGCGCCCGCCTGGCCGGAGCCGAGGTCATCGGCCTGACCAGCTACGCCCGTTCACCACTGAGCGAGACCAGTACGCACACCCTCGTCGCCGGGGGACAGGACCTGGTCTTCGGTCTGGAGACCACGGCCAGCCGCATCGCCCACCTGGTCACCGTCGACGCACTCGCCCAGACCCTCCTGGCCCTGCGCACGACCACGGCGCAACGGACCCTCCACCTCTCGGCCGACGTCACGGCCGACCACTCCTACTGATCCGCCCGGAAGGCGCGGCCGGCCGTGGACGGGCCCGCGAGACCGCGGCCCCCGCCGGGCGCGCCTTCCGGCCCGCGCTCAGAGGCGATTGACGCGGTACACGTCCCTGACGCAGAGGTTGAGGAGCGTGGCCGCCACGATGACCCCGGCACAGACCAGCAGTACGGTCCGGTCGGCCCAGGCGTGCACGGCGAGCGCGGTGATCAGATAGCCGAGCGGGATCGCGAGCCGCTCCCCGACGGTGTTGAACGAGCTCATCCGGCCCATCTCCTGCTGCGGAACGTGCTGTTGGAGCGCCGTGTTCCACGTCACGATGGCGATGTCCAGCCCGATCCCCGCGAGCGCGGCGGCGAGCAGCACCCAGGGCAGGCCCAGCCCGAGACCCAGCGCGGCCGGGGGCAGACAGAGCCCGGCACCGGTGACGACGGCGACGGCCAGCAGCCGGTACGGCTTCCAGCGCAGGCACACCACCGTTCCCGCCAGCAGCCCGAACGCGAACGCGCCCTGGACCAGCCCCCAGGACCGCGCCCCGGCGTAGTGCTCGGCCGCGGCCACGGGGCCGAGCAGCTGGAACCCGGCCAGCCACGCGGCGACCACCGCCGTGCCCGAGGCGGTGTACGTCCACAGCCAGGTCCGCGACCGGAACCCGGCCCAGCCCGCCCGCAGATCGGCCGGCGCGCTGCTCGTCGTGACCGGCGAGCCCAGCCGCAGACCGAGCAGCAGCAGCGCCGCGACCAGGAAGCTGAGCGCGTCCCAGGACAGGGCCCAGGCCGGTCCGCCGACCGCGACGACCAGCCCCGCGGCCACCGGACCGAGCATCTTGACGGCATTGTTCGGAAGCCGGACCAGCGCATTGGCCCGCAACAGGTGTGCGGGCGCGACGAGTTGCCCCACCACGCCTGTCGCGGCCGGTGCGGTGAAGGCCACGGCGACCCCTGACAGAAAGCCGCACGCGGCGATCGAGGCGGTCGTCGCCCGGTCCGAGGCCACCAGCGCCGCGAGTGCCCCCTGGGCGAGAGCCGCCAGGAGGCTGCCCAGAAACAGGATCCGGCTGCGGGAGAACCGGTCCGCGAGAACGCCGCCCACGAGCGTGAGGACGATCGTGGGAACGGAGTTGGTGGCCAGCACGACACCGAGCGAGCCCGCTCCGCCACCCTGCCCGATCACCGCGTAGGCGAGCGCGAGGGGAGCCATCGCGGAGCCGGTGGCGGAGATGAGACTGGCGAGGACGAACCGCCGGAAAGCGGGTATGCGCAGGGGCGTCAGCGAGGCCGCCGCCGGCGCGGCAGCGGTCTTCACACCGCTCCCTCGACCGCCGCGCCCGGCGCCCCGGGGCCGGGGACCGGCCGGGTCCCCTCGGACGACCGGTCCGGTTCCTCCCCGGTCGCAGCGGCTCCCGCGTCCGGGCGCCGCGGGACGGTCGGGTTCCCGCCCCGCGGAGCGCTGCCCGTGCGATCGTTCTTCAAGTCGGAGAGCATCACCGGAATGTACAGGGCCCGGCCGGACCGGATCCGTCACAGACGCTGTTCGGCCAGATCCATCCAGTGCTCGACCTCGTCCGCGGTGAAGTGCCGGATCGCCCAGTCGGTCATGCGCAGACTCATGTGGGCCCAGCCGGGGCGCAGGACGTCCTCGGGCAGGGCGTCCAGGACGGCGTCGAGTCGGCCGACCACCCCCGGCGGCTGCTCGCCGGAGTGCAGCCCGAAGCGCAGGGTGATCAGGTCGAAACGGCGGTCTCCCCGCCCGGCGCCGTCCCAGTCGATGACCCCGGTGACGGTGCCGTCCACGGCGAGCAGATTTCCGTGGTGGAAGTCCTGGTGCACGACGTCGTCCCCTGCCAGTCGACGGGGGTGGCCGGCTCCCGTCGCCCTGATCCGCCGTTCCAGGGCCGCGCTGCGCCGGTTGTGACGGCGCAGCGGACCGTGCAGGCAGTAGCCGGGGCCGTCGTCGAGCAGATACAGGTCCATCGAGGGGATCTGCCGGTGCCGGGCCAGCAGGCCCGTCTGCGCGGCGTTGAGGGCGAGTGCCTGATCCAGTCCGTGGTGGTCCAGACGTTCCATCGGTGTGCCCGGCAGCAGCTGCTGGACCAGGACCGCCGCACGGCCCACCTGGAGCGCCAGTTCCGTCGCAGGGCAGGGGTATCCGTGGGCGCGCAGCACCTCGCACACCGCCAGCGGCCCCGCCCGCAGCTCCTCGATCCGGGTGTCCGGCCGCGACTTGAGGACCGACCGGCGGCCATCGGGCCCGCGCACGTACGCGGCGCCCACCTGACCGCCCGGACAGGGCCCCTCCACCACCAGCTCCACCCCTGTCTCGGCGTACACGGCGGCTGTCGTCCGGTAGGCGTCGAGGCGCTCGGCGCGCGTCCGGTGGGTGGGCGATGTGGTCATCGGGGCATTCTCCGGTGCGCCGCGGTCCGTCCCGTCGGCGGGGCCCGGGAGGGGAGCCGCCACCGGGGAGGCGACGGCGCGGGCCCCGGTCAGCGTGCCGCGCCGCGGCACCCTTCCCCGCTCGTCCGCGTCGAGCGAGGCGGAGCCGTCCGGTCCGGTCATGGTGACCCCGATGGTGGGGAAACCGGTGATGCGGTCGACGGTGAGCTGCCAGGACTTCGGGGAGCGGACGCCGAGCGTGGTCCTCGCCTCCTCGCCTCCTCGACGAGGGCGGGCAGGCCGCCGGATCGGATCCGGGCCGAGCCGAGCCGATCCGGCCCGGCCCGATCCGAACGAATGACCCTAGTCCGCCGACGCCGTCCAGCCCAGCGGCTCGATCCGCGCGGCATCGCCGGGCCTGCTCTCGTCGAAGACCGTCCGGTGGCCGTCCTCGACCCGTACGGCGTCCACGTACACGCCGCGTCCCACGTACAGCTGATCCGTGGTGTAGCGCCACCGCAGCCGTACCTCCTTGCCGCGCCAGGCGGCGAGGTCCGCGTCGAGGCGGTGCCATGTCCGGCCGGACCAGCCGGAGACCGAGCCGGTGGGATGCGGCTCGGGCTCGGTGCGGGGCTTCTCGGCCGTGGGCACGGTGGTGAACGGTACGGGCTGCCAGCTCGCTCCGGCGTCCGCCGACGCCTCCAGGAAGAGGAAGTCGGACCCGGGCTCGGTGTCCCACCACAGGGCCGAGCTCAGCCGGGGGCGCGCGGAGGCGAGCCGCAGCGCCGGCAGGGTGAGCGTGGCCGAGGCGGCGCTCGCCATCCCCGAGAACCAGGCCGTACGGCCGCGCGCGGGGCGGACCGGGACGGCGCGCGCCATGCGATTGGCCGTGGCGACGCGCGGTGCGCTGCCGGAACGCCAGCTGCGCACCGGGTGCACCGAGTTGCCCAGGACGATCAGGAAGGAGTCGGTCGTCGGGTCCAGGACGAGGCTGGTGCCGGTGAAGCCCGTGTGACCGGCGGTGCGCGGTGTGGCCATCGCCCCCATGTACCAGTGCTGGTAGAGCTCGAAACCGAGGCCGTGCGCATCGCCGGGGAACGCGGTGTTGAAGTCGGTGAACAGCAGGTCGACCGAGGCGTCGGAGAGGATCCGGGCACGGCCGTACACCCCGCCGTTGAGCAGGGTACGGGCCAGGATCGCCAGGTCCCAGGCGCAGGAGAAGACCCCGGCGTGGCCCGCCACCCCGTCCAGGCTGTACGCGTTCTCGTCGTGCACCTCGCCCCAGACCAGTCCGCGTTCCAGTCCGGACCAGGGCAGCCGGGCGTCCTCGGTCGCGGCGATCTTCGGCTTCCAGGAGGCCGGCGGGTTGTAGCGGGTGCGGTGCATCCCCAGCGGAGCGGTGATCCGTTCGCGGAGCAGGACATCCTGCGTGCGGCCGGTGATCTTCTCCAGGACCAGCTGGAGCGAGATCAGATTGAGGTCGGAGTAGAGGTACACCGTGCCCGGCGGGCTGGCCGGCACCTCGTCCCACAGCAGTCGCAGCTTGCCCTCCCGCGTCGGCGCGGCGTACAGCGGGATCCAGGCGCGGAAGCCCGAGGTGTGCGTGAGCAGCTGACGGATCGTGATGTCCTGCTTGCCGCCGCCGGCGAAGTCGGGCAGGTACGAGGCGACCTTCGCCTCCAGCTCCAGCGCCCCGCGCTCGATCTGCTGCACGGCCAGGATCGAGGTGAACAGCTTCGAGACCGAGGCCAGGTCGAAGACGGTGTCCTCGGCCATGGGGATCTGCTGGTCGGGCGGGAACTCCACCCCGGTGTCGGTCTTCTCGTCGTACGCCGAGTAGCGCACGGCCTTGCCGATCGGCCGGTGCAGCGCCACCGTGCCACCCCGCCCGGCGAGCAGGACCGCACCCGCGTACCAGGGGTGGGCGGGGGAGTCGGCGAGGTACTTCTCGGCGTCCGCCACCAACTGGTCCAGGGGTTCCTGGAGCAGCCCGGCGCGGGCCGCCGGTCCGCGCCGCAGCGTCGGCCGGCCCGGTCCGGGGGCGGCGCCCCCGGCGGTCCCTGTGCGCATGTCCGACGCCTCCGCCCCCGGCTCCATGGCAGACGCCCGCCCCGCGAACGGAATCGGCGCCAGGGCGAGTGCCCCGCCCAGAGCCAGCATCCCACCACCCAGCCTGCGTCGGCCGATCCCTCTGCCCGCCGCGTCCCCGGTCATCCGGAACCCCTTCCCGCTGCCCGAAAGTAATTTTCGAAATCTCGTCCGACCATGAAACTTCCTGCCGCCGCAGAGATTACTGTCACCCCCGCCGTCGCGGAGGCCCCCTGCGTCACAAAGAATCTGACACTGCATTAGAAAATCTCTTCCCTCGGTTGCCCGGCTGCGGCATCCTGCCGCCCATGGAGACGGAGCTGAGCAAAAAACTGGGAGTCGAGCACGCCATCTTCGGCTTCACGCCGTTCCCCGCGGTGGCCGCGGCCATCACCCGGGCCGGCGGGTTCGGCGTACTCGGCGCGGTCCGCTACACCGCCCCCGACGACCTCGCGCGCGACCTCGACTGGATGCAGGAGCACACCGACGGCAAGCCCTACGGCCTCGATGTGGTCATGCCCGCGAAGAAGGTGGAGGGGGTGACCGAGGCCGATGTCGAGGCGATGATCCCGGCCGGACACCGGCAGTTCGTCCAGGACACCCTCGCCGAGCACGGCGTACCGGAGCTCCCCGACGGCGAGGCGTCCGGCTGGCGGATCACCGGCTGGATGGAGGAGGTCGCCCGCAACCAGCTCGACGTCGCCTTCGACTACCCCATCGCGCTCCTCGCCAACGCCCTCGGATCGCCGCCCGCCGACGTCGTCGGGCGCGCCCACGACCGCGGCGTGCTCGTCGCCGCCCTCGCCGGGAGCGCCAAGCACGCCCGCCACCACGCCGAGGCGGGCATCGACATCGTCGTCGCCCAGGGGTACGAGGCGGGCGGCCACACCGGAGAGATCGCCTCCATGGTCCTGGTCCCCGAGGTCGTCGACGCCGTGGGCCCGCTGCCCGTCCTCGCCGCGGGCGGGATCGGCAGCGGCGAGCAGATCGCCGCCGGGCTCGCCCTCGGCGCCCAGGGCGTCTGGCTCGGCTCCCTCTGGCTGACCACCCGGGAGGCCGACCTCCACTCCCGCGCGCTGACCCGCAAACTCCTCGCGGCCGGTTCCGGCGACACCGTCCGCTCCCGCGCGCTCACCGGCAAACCCGCGCGTCAGCTCCGTACCGAATGGACCGACGCCTGGGACGACCCGGCGGGGCCCGGAACCCTTCCCATGCCGCTCCAGGGACTGCTGGTGGCCGACGCCGTCTCACGCATCCAGAAGTACGAGACCGGCGCGCTGCTCGGCACCCCCGTCGGCCAGATCGTCGGCCGGATGAACAGCGAACGCAGCGTACGGGCCGTCTTCGACGACTTGACCCGCGGCTTCGAGCGTGCCGTGGACCGGATCAACCGCATCGCCGGACGGAGCGACTCATGACCCCGCCGCCCAACGGCTTCTGGGCCCAGGCCACCGCCGACCCCGACCGCACGGTCCTGACCGCGCCCGACGGCGAGAGCTGGACGGCGGGCCGGCTGCACGCCGCCGCCAACCGCCTCGTCCACGGGCTGCGCGCGGCCGGGCTGCGGCGGGGCGACGCCTTCGCGGTCGTGCTGCCCAACGGAGTCGAGTTCTTCACCGCCTACCTCGCCGCCTCCCAGGCGGGCTTCTACCTCGTCCCCGTCAACCACCACTTCGTCGGCCCCGAGATCGCCTGGATCGTCTCCGACTCCGGCGCCAAGGTGCTCATCGCCCACGAGCGGTTCGCCCGGGCCGCGACCGAGGCCGCCGACGAGGCGGAACTGCCCGCCGCCCACCGTTTCGCCGTGGGCACGGTCGACGGCTTCCGGCCGTACGCCGAACTGTCCGAGGGACAGTCCGGACAGGCCCCGGACGACCGCACCCTGGGCTGGGTCATGAACTACACCTCGGGCACCACCGGCCGCCCGCGCGGCATCCGCCGTCCGCTCTCCGGCAGGCTTCCCGAGGAGAGCCACCTCGGTGGATTCCTCGGCATCTTCGGCATCAAGCCGTTCGACGACAACGTCCACCTGGTCTGCTCGCCGCTCTACCACACCGCCGTGCTGCAGTTCGCGGGCGCGTCCCTGCACATCGGCCACCCCCTGGTGCTGATGGACCGGTGGACCCCCGAGGAGATGCTGCGGCTCATCGACACCCACCGCTGCACCCACACCCATATGGTCCCGACCCAGTTCCACCGCCTCCTCGCCCTGCCCGAGGAGGTGAGGGGCCGGTACGACGTCACGGCCATGCGGCACGCCATCCACGGAGCCGCGCCCTGCCCCGACCACGTCAAACGCGCGATGATCGACTGGTGGGGGCGGTGCGTCGAGGAGTACTACGCGGCCAGCGAGGGCGGTGGCGCCTTCGCCACCGCGGAGGACTGGCTGAAGAAACCCGGCACGGTCGGCAGGGCCTGGCCGATCAGCGAACTCGCCGTCTTCGACGACGACGGCGACCGGCTGCCGCCCGGCGAGCTCGGCACCGTCTACATGAAGATGAACACCGGCGGATTCAGCTACCACAAGGACGAGACCAAGACCCGGAAGAACCGCATCGGTGACTTCTTCACCGTCGGCGACCTGGGCATCCTCGACGAGGACGGCTACCTCTTCCTCCGCGACCGCAAGATCGACATGATCATCTCCGGTGGCGTCAACATCTACCCCGCCGAGATCGAGGGCACCCTCCTCGGCCACCCGGGGGTCGCCGACGTCGCGGTCTTCGGCATCCCGCACCCGGACTGGGGCGAGGAGGTCAAGGCCGTCGTCGAACCGGCCGCCGGACAGGAGGCGGGGGAGGCCCTCGCCGCCGCGATCCTGAGCCACTGCGAACAGCGCCTCGCCGGGTACAAGCGCCCCCGGACCGTCGACTTCATCGATGTGATGCCCCGCGACCCCAACGGCAAGCTCTACAAACGGCGGCTGCGCGACCCGTACTGGGAAGGACACTCCCGGGCCCTGTGAACCACCGGCCGGACGCCGCCGACGCGCGCGCCCGCGGCGGCTCTGGCAGGGTGTGGCCCATGGAAGCGCGCGCGTCGGTCCGGACACTGGCGACCCAGTGGACGGTGGTCGTGCCGATCATCGCCGCGCTCGCCCTGGTCTTCAGCTGGGGGCGGCAGCTGCCGCCGTCCGCCGTCGCCGTGGTGGCGCTCTGCCTCGCGGGCGCCGTCCTGGCCGCCGTCCACCACGCCGAGGTCATCGCCCACCGGGTGGGGGAACCCTTCGGCTCGCTCGTCCTGGCCGTTGCCGTCACCGTGATCGAAGTGGCCCTCATCGTCACCCTGATGGTGGACGGCGGTCCCAAGACGTCCGCGCTCGCCCGCGACACCGTCTTCGCCGCCGTGATGATCACCTGCAACGGCATCGTCGGGCTCGCCCTGCTCGTGGGCGCCGTCCGGTCCCGCGTCGTCGTCTTCAACGCCGAAGGCTCCGGGGCGGCCCTCGCGACCGTCGCCACGCTCGCCACTCTCAGCCTGGTCCTGCCGACCTTCACCGTCGGCAAACCGGGCCCCGAGTTCTCCACCGCCCAGCTGACCTTCGCCGCCGTCGCCTCCCTTTTTCTGTACGGGCTGTTCGTCGCCGTGCAGACGGTGCGGCACCGCGAGTACTTCCTGCCCCTCACCCCGGAGGGCGGGCCGAAACCGGACGAGCACCACGCTCCGCTGCCCGGCAGGGGCGCCACCATCCTGAGCCTGGTGATGCTGCTGGTCGCGCTCGTCGCGGTCGTCGGCGACGCCAAGTCCGTCTCGCCGACCATCGAGTCCGGGGTGGAGGCGGCCGGGATGCCCCAGGCGGTGGTCGGGGTCGTCATCGCGCTGCTGGTGCTGCTCCCGGAGACCCTGGCGGCGGTGCGGGCCGCCCGCCGCGAACGCGTCCAGACCAGTCTGAACCTCGCCCTCGGCTCCGCGATGGCGAGCATCGGGCTGACCATCCCGGCCATCGCCCTCGCCTCGGTCTGGCTCGACGGACCGCTCCACCTCGGCCTGGGCGCCACCCATATGGTGCTGCTCGCCCTCACCGTGGTGGTCGGCGCGCTGACCGTCGTACCCGGGCGCGCCACCCTGCTCCAGGGCGGCGTCCATCTCTCGATCTTCGCCGCGTTCGTCTTCCTCGCGATCAGCCCCTGACCCCGCGCCCCGGCCCCCGCGGGCACCGCCACCCGCATCCCGACCCTTGACCCGCGCGTTCCGGCCGCACAGGATCACGCCATGACAGGTGTACGGAGCAGCACAGTCGACGGAGTCCTCGCACGCAGCGCCCGGCGCGCACCGGGGAACACCGCCCTGAGGTACGCGGACCGGACATGGAGCTACGCGGAGCTCGACGAGGCCGTCAGCACCGCGGCCGCCGTCCTCACCGAGGAACACGGACTGCACCCGGGCGACCGGGTCGCCTGCTACGCGCACAACTCCGACGCGTACCTGATCGGCTTCCTCGGCTGCGCCCGCGCCGGCCTGGTCCACGTGCCGGTCAACCACAACCTCACCGGCGACGATCTCGCGTACATCCTCGGACAGTCCGGCAGCACCCTCGTCCTCACCGACCCGGACCTCGCCGACCGGATTCCCGCCCCCCTTCCCGTACGCGCGCTGCGCGACGCACCAGGCTCCCTCCTGGCGGCCACCGCCCGCCCGCGCCCCTTCGCACCGGAACGCGCGCCCGGCGCGGACGACCTCGTCCAGCTGCTCTACACCTCGGGCACCACCGCACTGCCCAAGGGCGCGATGATGACCCACGGCGCGCTCGTGCACGAGTACGTCAGCGCGATCACGGCGCTCGACCTGCGGCCCACCGACCGGCCCGTCCACTCGCTGCCGCTCTACCACTCCGCGCAGCTGCACGTCTTCCTGCTGCCCTACCTCGCCGTCGGCGCGCCGAACATCATCCTCGACACGCCCGACGCCGACCTGATCCTCGGCCTCGTCGAGTCGGGACGGGCCGACAGCGTCTTCGCCCCGCCCACCGTCTGGATCGGCATCTCCCGGCACCCCGGCTTCGCCACCCGCGATCTCGGCGGGCTGCGCAAGGCGTACTACGGCGCGTCGATCATGCCCGTCCCCGTACTGGAACGGCTCCGCGAGCGGCTGCCCGCGCTCGCCTTCTACAACTGCTTCGGGCAGAGCGAGATCGGACCGCTCGCCACCGTCCTCGGACCGGACGAGCACGAGGGCCGGATGGACTCCTGCGGCAGACCCGTCCTCTTCGTCGAGGCCCGCATC
This sequence comes from Streptomyces sp. NPDC057697, assembly GCF_042799335.1. NCBI lineage: Bacteria > Bacillati > Actinomycetota > Actinomycetes > Kitasatosporales > Streptomycetaceae > Streptomyces > Streptomyces sp. NPDC057697. The sequence continues at coordinate 325,591 of NZ_JBHVJA010000004.1, forward strand.
GTCGACCAGCACGGCGAGGAGGTGCCCGACGGCACGGCGGGCGAAGTGGTCTACCGCTCACCGCAGTTGTGCGAGGGATACTGGGACCGGCCCGAGGAGACCGCGGAGGCGTTCCGCGACGGATGGTTCCACTCCGGGGACCTCGCGGTGCGCGACGCCGAGGGTTTCCTCACCGTCGTCGACCGGGTGAAGGACGTCATCAACTCCGGCGGTGTCCTCGTCGCCTCCCGGCAGGTCGAGGACGCCCTCTACACCCACCCGGCCGTCGCCGAGGCCGCCGTCGTCGGACTGCCCGACGAGCGCTGGATCGAGGCCGTCACCGCCGTCGTCGTGCTCGGCCGGGAGGCGACGGCGGCCGAACTCATCGACCACGCCCGCGAACGGCTCTCCCACTTCAAGGCCCCGAAGCAGGTCCTGTTCGTGGACGCGCTGCCGCGCAACGCCAGCGGGAAGATCCTCAAGCGCGAGCTGCGCGACCGCTTCTCCCGCCCCGCCGGACCGGCGACGTGACGGGAGCCGCCCCGGGCGGGCGGCGAAAGCCACGCCCGCTCGGCGCCGCCTGGCCTGTTCTCCGCCTGCCCGGGGCCGCCTGGCCTGTTCTCCGCCTGCCCGGGGCCGCCTGGCCTGTTCTCCGCCTGCCCGGGGCCGCCTGGCCTGTTCTCCGCCCGCTCGGCGCCGCCTGGCCTGTTCTCCGCCCGCCCGGCGCCACTCCTCGGCACACGCCCTAACGCCCGCCGCGCTCGTCCACGATCCGCCGGAACTTGCCGACCGACCGCTCCAGCGTCCCGGGATCGACGATCTCGACCCCGACCGACACACCGACCCCGTCCTTGACGGCCGCCGTGATCGCCACCGCGGCCGCCGCCCGCTGCTCGGACGTGGCCTCCGCCCGCGCCTCCGCCCGCACCGTCAGCGCGTCGAGACGGCCCTCGCGGGTCAGTCTCAGCTGGAAGTGCGGCGCCACGCCCGGGGTGCGCAGCACGATCTCCTCGATCTGGGTCGGGAAGAGATTCACCCCGCGCAGGATCACCAGATCGTCGCTGCGCCCGGTCACCTTCTCCATCCGCCGGAACACCCGGGCCGTGCCCGGCAGCAGCCGGGTCAGGTCCCGTGTCCGGTAACGGATCACGGGCGTGGCCTCCTTGGTGAGCGAGGTGAAGACCAGCTCGCCCTCCGTACCCTCCGGCAGCACCTCGCCGGTGAACGGATCGACGACCTCGGGATAGAAGTGGTCCTCCCAGATGTGCAGCCCGTCCTTGGTCTCGACGCACTCCTGCGCCACACCGGGCCCCATCACCTCCGAGAGTCCGTAGATGTCGACCGCGTCGATCGCGAACCGCTCCTCGATCTCGCGCCGCATCTCCTGGGTCCACGGCTCGGCACCGAAGATCCCGACCTTCAGCGAGGTCGAACGGGGATCGACGCCCTGCCGCTCGAACTCGTCCAGGAGCGTCAGCATGTACGACGGGGTCACCATGATGATGTCGGGACGGAAGTCCTGGATCAGCTGCACCTGGCGGGAGGTCATGCCTCCGGAGGCGGGGACGACCGTGCAGCCGAGCCGCTCCGCACCGTAGTGCGCGCCCAGCCCGCCGGTGAACAGCCCGTATCCGTAAGCCACATGGACCTTATGACCGGGGCGTCCGCCCGCGGCCCGGATGGAGCGGGCGACCACATCGGCCCAGGTGTCCAGGTCCCGTGCGGTGTATCCGACGACGGTCGGGCGGCCGGTCGTCCCGCTGGAGGCGTGGATCCTGCGGACGCGTTCCTCGGGGACGGCGAACATGCCGAAGGGGTAGTTGTCCCGCAGGTCGGCCTTGGTCGTGAAGGGGAAGCGGGCGAGATCGGCGAGCGTGCGGCAGTCGTCCGGACGCAGTCCGGCCCGGTCGAACGCGGCCCGGTAGTGGCCGACGTTCTCGTACGCGTGCCGCAGCGTGGCCCGCAGCCGCTTCAGCTGGAGTGCCTCCAGCTCGTCCCGGCCCAGTCGTTCCGCCTCGTCCAGCAGGGACGTCATCGGGGTCTCCCTCTTCCGAGCAGGCGACCGAACATTCGGCAGCAGCGATTCGGAGCGTTCGGCAGCGGACCTCGCGGCGTCGCCCGCGCTGCCCACAGCCGGACGCTCTCAGTATGTTCCGCCGGATGGCAAGAGGGGCGGCGCCGCCGATCGCGATCACGACTTCGCTGATACCGAACACGGCCGCACCACCCGGCCGGCCCTGTTTGGATGGCGGCATGCCGATCTTCCACGCATACGACGGGACCGAACTCGCCTACCGCCTTCTCGGGGAGGGCGCACCGCTGATCTGCCTGCCCGGCGGACCGATGCGGGCCGGGGCGTACCTGGGGGACCTCGGCGGGCTCTCCGCGCGACGCCGGCTCGTGGTGCCGGACCCGCGCGGCACCGGCGGATCCGCGGTGCCGGACGACCCCTCGACGTACCGCTGCGACCGGCTGGTCGACGATGTCGAGGCGCTGCGCGAGCACCTCGGCGAGGAACGCGTCGACCTGCTCGCCCACTCCGCCTCCGCCAATCTGGCCGCGCTCTATGCCGCCCGGTTCCCGGAGCGGGTGCGTACGCTGACGCTGATCACGCCCGGCACCCGGGCGGTGGGCATCGACGTCACCGACCAGGACTGGCACGAGGCGAGCGAACTCCGGCGCGATGAACCCTGGTACCCGCGGGCGCGGGCCGCCCTCGACGACTTCCTCGCCGGGCACGCCGGCGCCCAGACCCGTGCCGCCGTCGCGCCGTTCGCCTACGGGCGCTGGGACGACGCCGCACGGGCCCATGCCGAGGAGGGGCCCGGAGAGACCAACTCCGAGGCGGGGAAGGTCTATTACCAGGAGGGTGTCTTCGACCCGGCCACCACCAACGCCGCGCTGGCGGCGGTCACCGCGCCGGTGCTCGTCCTCGCGGGGGAGTACGACGCGGGACCGACCCCGGACCGCGCCGCCGAACTCGTCGCGGTCTTCCCCGACGCCGAATTCGTGGTGCAGCGCGGCGCCGCGCACTTCCCCTGGCTGGACGACCCGGGCGCCTTCGTCCGCACGGTGGGGGCCTTCCTCGACCCGGACGTGCGCAGCGTGCAGGCCGGGGGCACCCGGCTCGCCTACCGGGTGTGGGGCGATCCGGCGGCACCGCCGGTCGTGCTCGCCCACGGCCGCTGCGACGACAGCCGGACCTGGACCCGGATCGCCGGCGAACTCGCCGCCGAACACCGGGTGTACGCCTTCGACTTCCGCGGCCACGGGCTCAGCGACTGGCCCGGACGCTACTCCCTCGAACTGTTCCGGGACGACCTGCACGCCTTCCTGGAGGCCCGCAATCTGTGGGGAGCCACCGTGATCGGGCACTCCATGGGCGCCGCTGCCGCCTATCTGCTCGCCGGGCGGGAGCCGGGGCTGATCGGGCGGCTCGTCCTGGAGGAGGTGCCGCCGCCGTTCCCGCTCGATCCGCCGCGCGGAATCGCCCCGCGGCCCGACGGAAAACTGGACTTCGACTGGCCGGTGGTGCCGTCGACCGATGCCCAGTTCGACGAACCGGACCCCGGCTGGCGGGAGCTCCTCGGCGCGGTCACCGCCCCGACGCTCGTCATCGGCGGCGGCCCCACCAGCCAGATCGCCCAGGAGAGCCTGGCCTGGCTGGCGGGGCGGATACCCGACGGCCGGTTCGTCACCATCGACGCCGGACACCTCGTCCACACCGAACGGCCCGACGACTTCCTCGCCGCACTGAGGACGTTCGGTCTGGTCTGAGGCCGCCGGGGGCGAGGTCAGGAACGGTGCAGCAGCGAGGTCAGGACCTCGTGGAGGGTGCTCTCGGCGTCCGCCGAGGCGCCCGGCGACCGCCAGGCCACGAAACCGTCGGGACGCACCAGCACGGCGCCCTCGGACGTCGTGCCGTGCAGCTCGGCCCAGTTCGCACCGTTCTCGGGCACCAGATCGGCGTCCGGGCCGATGCCGTACGTCCTGAGCCGGACCGAGAGCCGGTCGGCGACCCGCGCGGCCGCCGGGCGCCACACCCGGTCCTCACCGTCCGTGAGCAGGACGAGCGTGTGTTCGTACAGATCCAGTGTGGACTTGCGATCACCGTCCTGATGGACCCACAGATGCGGTGCGCGGCTACCCGGTTCACCGTTCAACTGCATACCCTGGGGCACCACCGGCTGCCCGGGATCGGTGCCCAGCACGGCACCTTGGACGTAGCGGTAACCCAGCGCCACACCGAGCATGCCGCCCTGCTTCCCGCGGCCCACGCCCGGCGCCGCGGAGTACCCCGGGTGGCTGTGCTCGCTGGAGCGCGCCGAGGCCCGTGCGCTCGTGGCGCGGGCCACCGGCAGCCGCTCCGCCTCGTAGGTGTCCAGCAGGCCGGGGCCCGCCTCGCCCTTCAGCACGGCGGCCAGCTTCCAGGCCAGGTTGTGCGCGTCCTGGATGCCGGTGTTGGAGCCGAACGCCCCGGTGGGGGACATCTCGTGGGCCGAGTCACCGGCGAGGAAGACCCGGCCGGAGGAGTACCGCTCGGCGACCCGCTCCGCGGCATGCCACGGCGCCTTGCCGGTGATCTCGATGTCGATGTCCGGAGCGCCGACCGCCGTACGGATGTGCTCGGCGCACCGCTCGTCGGTGAAGTCCTCCATCGTTTCCCCGAGTTGGGGCTGCCACGGGGCGTGGAAGACCCACTCCTTCTTGTTGTCGACCGGCAACAGGGCACCGTCCGCTGCGGGGTTGGTCAGATAGCAGACGATGAACCTGCGGTCGCCGAGCACATCGGCGAGCTGCCGGGAGCGGAAGGTGATGCTGACGTTGTGGAAGAGGTCGCCGGGCCCCGTGCGGTCGATGCGCAGCTGGTCGCGGATGGGGCTGCGCGGACCGTCGGCCGCGATGAGGTAGTCCGCGCGCACACTGATGTGCTCGCCGGTCTCGCGGTTCTTCAGGGCCGCGTCCACCCCCGAGGGGTCCTGGTCGAAGCTCTGCATCTCGGTGGAGAACCGCAGGTCACCGCCCTGTTCCCGGGCCAGCTTCACCAGCACCGGCTCCAGGTCGTTCTGGCTGCACAGGCACCAGCCGGTCGGACTGAACCGGGCGATGCCGCCTCCCGGGTCGATCTCCTTGAACAGCCACTCCTGGTCGTCACCGGTCAGTGAACCGGCCTGCAGGATGCCGTGGTTGTCGGCGAGGACGGAGGCCGCCTGCCGGATGCCCGCCTCGGCCCCCGCCGTGCGGAACACCTCCATCGTGCGGACGTTGTTGCCGCGGCCACGCGGGTGTGTCGAGGTGGACCTGTGCTTCTCGACCAGCAGGTGTTCGATCCCGAGCCGGCCGAGGAAAAGTGAGGCGGACAGGCCCACCAGGGAGCCGCCCACGATGAGGACCGGTACGCGAATGTCGACGTTCTCGTTCATCAGTTGCTCCAGCTCGGACGCCGTTCGGTTGCATTGTTCAATGCCCTGGCGAGAGCGGTTCGGACGCCCGCTCACCTGAACGGTTCATAAATCTCGCGCCACCCGGACCAGCGTTTCACGATCGGTCACGGAGACGATGCCCGCGGCCTTGGGGGCGGACCATTCACATCCGCCGGGAGAGTCCCCGCTCCGAATCCACTCGCCAACCGACGGTTGACGGCGTGCCACCCGGTGCGACCCGAAACCGTCTCGAAGGAGATCGAAAGATGACCACCACCCTCTCGGAACGGATCTCCCAGTCCGCCTTCGACGGCTCCCGGCTGCGCGTGGTGCTGCTGCTGGACCTCTACGACGGGGCCCAGAAGGAGTTCCTGGAGGCGTACGAGCACCTGCGCAATCAGGTGGCGTCCGTCCCCGGCCACATCAGCGACCAGCTCTGCCAGTCCATCGAGAACCCCTCCCAGTGGCTGATCACCAGCGAATGGGACAGCGCGCCCCCCTTCCTCGCCTGGGTGAACAGCGAGGAGCACGTCGCGACGGTCCAGCCGCTGCACAACTGCGTCCGCGACACCCGTTCGCTGCGCTTCAGCGTCCTCCGGGAGACGGGCAAGGCGTTCGAGATGGCACCCGAGACGGTCAGGAGCCGCCTCCAGGCGTCCCCGCGCCTGGGCGACGGGGTGGTGCGCCACGCGCTCACCTTCACCGTCAGGCCCGGCACCGAGGACGTCGTGGCGAAGATCCTGGCCGACTACGACTCGCCCAACGCACGCGTCGACGAGGACACCCGGCTGCGCCGCACCTCGCTCTTCATGCACGGCAACCGCGTCGTGCGCGCCGTCGAGGTCGAGGGGGACCTCCTCGCCGCGCTGCGCCACGTCGCCCGGCAGCCCGAGGTCAGGGCCGTCGAAGAGGCGATCAACCCCTATCTGGAGCAGGACCGGGACCTCAGCGACCCGGACTCCGCCCGGATGTTCTTCACCCGGGCGGCGCTCCCCACCGTCCACCACGTGACCGCCGGCCGGCACAAGGCCGAGGACATCCGCCGCCACGCGCTCTTCTACCAGGCCAAGGAGGGCTGCGGCATGGCGCTGGCCCGGCTCCTGGCCGAGCACGACGAGGAGGCGGCCGACGACCCGGCGAGCATCATCGACAGCAGCACCATCTTCCAGCGCGACGACGTCGTCGTCCGCCTCCTCGAAGCGGTCGAGCCGATCGACGCGCAGCCCGCCCAGGCGCTGGGCATCGACGGCCCCGGCAAGGTGGCCAGGCTCGGGCGTCTCCTCGACGGCGCCAGCAACCCCGTACCCGCGGACGAGCAGGGGATCTCGCGTTTCCTCGGCCAGTCCGAGATGACCCTGATCACGGATCGGCGGGCCATGGAGTCCTGAACCGCGCATCCGCACCCTGGGGGGTTCTCGCTCAACCCGTCACCACAACGCGCAATGCGCCAGGAGGAAACAGTCATGACCATGCACCGGCCACGCATCGTGGACCTCAGTGAGACGCAGCCCAACCGCAGGCGTGGAGGAGACCTTCGCGCCATGCTCACGCCGACGGCGGTGGGAGCGACCAGCGGCTTCATGGGGCTGGCGATCGTCCAGCCCGGCGACCGCATCGGCGAGCACTACCACCCGTACTCCGAGGAGTTCGTGTACGTCGTGCAGGGTCTGCTGGAAGTGGATCTGGACGGTGAACCGCACCGGATGCGGCCCGACCAGGGCCTGCTGATCCCTCCCCATGTCCGCCACCGATTCCGCAACGTGGGCGACACCGAGGCACGCATGGTCTTCCACCTCGGCCCGCTCGCCCCGCGCCCGGAGCTCGGCCACGTCGACACCGAGCACACCGAATCCGCCGACCGCGTCGCACCTCCGGAACGAACGGAGGCCGCCTCATGACCCGCCGCGTGGCGGTCACCGGCGTGGGCGTCGTCGCTCCCGGCGGCATCGGCGCACCGGCCTTCTGGGACCTCCTCGCGAACGGACGCACCGCGACCCGCGGCATCACGCTCTTCGACCCGGCGGGCTTCCGCTCCCGGATCGCCGCCGAGTGCGACTTCGACCCGGCGGCGCACGGCCTGGACGCCGAGACCGTCGACCGGTCGGACCGCTACATCCAGTTCGCGATGGTGGCCGCCAGGGAGGCACTCGCCGACGCGGGCATCGACCCGGAGAAGGTGGACCCCTGGCGCATGGGGGTGTCGCTGGGCACCGCGGTCGGCGGCACCACCCGGCTGGAGCACGACTACGTCGCGGTCAGTGAGAGGGGCGCCCGCTGGGACGTCGACCACCAGTCGGCAGGCCCCCATCTGCAACGGGCCTTCTCGCCCAGCTCACTGGCCTCGGCGGTGGCCGAGCAGGTCGGCGCGCACGGCCCGGTGCAGACCGTCTCCACGGGCTGCACCTCCGGCCTCGACGCGGTCGGGTACGCCTTCCAGTCCATCGAGGACGGCCGCGTCGACGTGTGCGTCGCCGGGGCGTCCGACTCACCGATCACCCCGATCACCGTGGCCTGCTTCGACGCGATCAAGGCCACGTCGGCCAACAACGACGACGCCGAACACGCCTCCCGGCCGTTCGACTCGCGCCGCGACGGCTTCGTCATGGGCGAGGGCGGCGCGGTCCTCGTCCTGGAGGAGCTGGAACACGCCCGCGCCCGCGGTGCCACCGTGTACTGCGAGATCGCGGGCTACGCCACCTTCGGCAACGCCTACCACATGACCGGACTGACCCCCGAGGGCCTGGAGATGGCCGAGGCGATCAACCGGGCACTGGGCCACGCCCGGATGGACGGCTCGCAGATCGACTACGTCAACGCGCACGGCTCGGGCACCAAGCAGAACGACCGGCACGAGACGGCCGCCGTGAAGCGGGCGCTGGGCGCACACGCCTACGACATCCCGATGAGTTCGATCAAGTCCATGGTCGGCCACTCGCTGGGGGCCATCGGAGCGATAGAAATCGCGGCCTGCGTACTCGCCCTGGAGCACCAGACGGTGCCTCCGACGGCGAACTACGAGAGCCCCGACCCCGAATGCGACCTGGACTACGTGCCGCGCACCGCGCGTCCCCTGAAGCTGCGCAGCGTCCTCTCGGTGGGCAGCGGGTTCGGTGGCTTCCAGTCCGCGGTGGCCCTGACCCGAACAGGTGGGAGGACACCATGAGAACCCGCAAAGCCCGGCGCACCGTCGTCACCGGCATCGGTGTGGTCGCACCCAACGGAAACAACACCGAGGCCTTCTGGAAGCGGACGCACGAAGGAATGAGCGTCCTGGACCGGGTCACCCGGGAGGGCTGCGAGCACCTGCCCCTGCGGGTCGCGGGCGAGGTCCGGGGCTTCGAGGCGTCGGAGCTGATCGAGGAGCGTTTCCTCGTCCAGACCGACAAGTTCACGCACTTCGCGATGGCCGCCGCGGACATCGCGCTGGACGACGCCAGGCTCGGCCGCGCCGACTACGAGAACTCCCCCTTCGACGTCGGAGTGGTGACCGCCGCCGGTTCCGGTGGCGGCGAATTCGGCCAGCGCGAACTCCAGCGGCTCTGGGGCCAGGGCTCCACCTATGTGGGCCCGTACCAGTCCATCGCCTGGTTCTACGCGGCCAGCACCGGGCAGATCTCGATCCGCGGCGGCTTCAAGGGGCCGTGCGCGGTCGTGGCCAGTGATGAGGCCGGCGGTCTGGACGCGCTGGCGCACGCCGCCCGTTCGATCCGCGGCGGCGCCGAAGCGGTGGTGGTCGGCGCGGCCGAGGCCCCGCTCGCGCCCTACTCGGTCGTCTGCCAGCTCGGCTACGACGACCTGAGCACCGTCGAGGACCCGGCCCGCGCCTACCGGCCGTTCACCTCGGAGGCCTGCGGCTTCGTACCGGCCGAGGGCGGCGCGATGCTGGTGGTCGAGGAGGAGCAGTCGGCCCGTCGGCGCGGCGCCAGGGTACGGGCCGAACTCGCCGGGCACGCGGCCACGTTCACCGGGGCGTCCCGGTGGGAGGAGTCCCGGGAAGGGCTCGCCCAGGCGATCATCGGTGCCCTGCGGGAGGCCGACTGCGCACCGGACGAGATCGATGTCGTCTTCGCGGACGCCCTCGGGGTACCGGCCGCCGACCGTGCCGAGGCGCTGGCGATCGCCGACGCCCTCGGCGCGTACGGCAAGCGGGTCCCGGTGACGGCGCCCAAGACCGGTATCGGGCGCGCCTACTGCGGCGCACCGGTGCTGGACGCGGCCGCCGCGGTGCTCTCCATGGAGAACGCGCTCATACCGCCCACACCGAACGTCTACGAGGTGTGCCACGACCTCGACGTGGTGACCGGCAGCGCCCGCCCCGCCGAACTGCGGACGGCGCTGGTGCTCAGCCGCGGGCTCATGGGCTCGAACGCGGCGATGGTGCTGCGGTGCTCCGCCGACCCCCGAACGTGAGTAAGGAGAAGTCCTCATGACCGACCGACTGACCTACACGGAACTCGCCGTCCTGATGAAGAAGGGCGCCGGAGTCACCGTGGACCCGCGTGACATGGAGCAGCGCCCCGGGTCCGCCTTCGACGAGTACGGCCTCGACTCGCTGGGCCTCCTCGGCATCGTGGGCGTGCTGGAGAACCGGCACGGCCGGGCGCTGCCGGCCGACGCGGACCGCTGCAAGACCCCGCAGGAATTCCTCGACCTCGTCAACAACAGCCTCATGACAGGAGCCTGACGTGACCGGACGCACCGAGAACGAGATCACCATCGCCGCCCCCCTGGAGCTGGTCTGGGACGTGACGAACGACCTGGAGAACTGGCCGCGGCTGTTCAGTGAGTACGCGGCCGTCGAGATCATCGAACGGGACGGCGACAGCACGACCTTCCGGCTGACGATGCACCCCGACGAGAACGACAAGGTGTGGAGCTGGGTCTCCGAGCGGACCGTGGACCGCGCCACCCGGACCGTGCGCGCCCGCCGGGTCGAGCCCGGCCCGTTCCAGCACATGAACATCCGGTGGGAGTACTCGGAGGTTCCCGGCGGCACCCGGATGCGGTGGGCGCAGGACTTCGCGATGCGCCCCGACGCCCCCGTCGACGACGCCTGGATGACCGACAACATCAACCGCAACTCCAAGGTCCAGATGGAGCTGATCCGGGACAAGATCGAGCAGCGCGACCGGGAGCGCCGCACCACCTCGGTCGGGGCCAACTGACCCGCCGTCCGCCGACGGCCCGCCACCCGGCCGGGTGGCGGGCCGGGAACCAGAAAGGCATCCTCCGATGCACCACGCTCTGATCGTCGCCCGGATGGCACCGGGCTCGGCGCCGGACATCGCCGAGCTCTTCGCGGCCTCCGACAGTGGCGAGCTGCCGCACCTCGTCGGGGTCACCCGGCGCAAGCTCTTCCAGTTCGGCGACGTCTATCTGCATCTGATCGAGTCGGAGCAGCCGCCCGGCCCCGAGATCGCGAAGGTGACCGAGCACCCCGAGTTCAGGGACATCAGCGAGAAGCTCACCGCGTACGTCAGCGCGTACGACCCGCAGACCTGGCGCGGCCCCAAGGACGCCATGGCCCACGAGTTCTACCGGTGGGAGCGCGGTACCCCCGCCTGAGAACGACGATCGCCCCGGGTCCGGCCGCAAGGCCGGACCCGGGGCGATTTCCGTGGCCCGGGGGCTGGTGCCGCCGGGCCGGAAAGGTCAGTCCGGGACCACGCACTCGAAGGCGTGGAGGTAGGCGTTGACCGGGACGACGTCGCCGATCAGCAGGCCGGCGTCCGAGATCCGGGTGACCAGGCTCTCCCTGGTGTGCTTGGCGCCGCCGACGTTGAGGAGCAGCAGCAGGTCCATCGCGGTGGTGAACCGCATCGAGGGGGTGTCGTCGACGAGGTTCTCGATGACGACGACCCTGGCTCCCGGACGGCCCGCCGCGACGACGTTGCGCAGCGTCCGGCGGGTGCTGTCGTCGTCCCACTCCAGGATGTTCTTGATGATGTAGAGGTCGGCCTGGACCGGGATGGCCTCACGGCAGTCCCCGGCGACGATCCGGGTCCGGTCGACGAGCGCGCCCTGGTCCCGCAGCCGGGCGTCGGCACGGGCCACCACGCCCGGCAGGTCCATCAGGGTGCCGCGGAGGGACGGGTGCTTCTCCAGCAGGCTCGCCAGCACGTGTCCCTGGCCGCCGCCGATGTCGGCCACCGAGGACACCCCGGTGAGGTCGAGGAGCTCGGCGACGTCCAGCGCGGACTGCGTGCTGGAGGTGGTCATCGCCCGGTTGAAGATCTGCGCGGACTCGTGGGCGTCCTGGTGGAGGTACTCGAAGAACCCCTTGCCGTGCACATCGGCGAAGACGCTCCGGCCGGTGCGGACGGCGTCGTCGAGGTGCGGCCAGACGTCCCAGGTCCAGGGCTCGGTGCACCACAGCGAGATGTCGCGCAGGCTGTTGGGGTCGTCCTCGCGCAGCAGGCGCGACATCTCCGTGTGGGCGAACTCCCCGTCCGCGGTCTCGGTGAAGATGCCGTAGCAGGACAGGGCGCGCAGCAGCCGCCGCAGCGGCGCCGGCTCGGCCCGCACCACGGCCGCCAGTTCCTGTGCCGTCGCGGGCGTCTCGCCCAGCGCGTCGGCGACGCCCAGGCGGGCGGCGGCGCGTACGGCGGCGGCCCTGGCCGCGCCGAAGACGAGCTCACGCAGCTGCATGGCGGGCTGAGGGGGAGTGACGGGGTGCGGGAGGGCGGCGTGGACGGGAGCGGGGGTGGGGGTGGGGCTCACAGTGGTCATGCTGTTTCGCTTCTCCTCGTGCGGGGATGCACCGGTCAGCACATACCGGCCGGTGCGGACTTGGTGCAGACGTTGTCGGTGAAGGTGTTGCCCGTGCCGGTGTCCCCATTGGCGAGGTCGGCCGGCTTGTTGCCGAGGGCGACGTTGCCGCTGATGGTGTTGCCGGTGTTCTTCGTGCCGACGAAGCTCTTGAACAGGACGACACCGCCGGACATCGGGGTGGCGCCGGAGTTGTCGCGGATCGTGTTGGAGCGGACCTCGGTGTCCGCGGCGCCGGTGAGCACGATGCCGGAACCCTGGATGGCCGGCAGCCGTTCGGTCGCGGGGCAGAACTTGTTGTTGCCGCTGATCTCGTTGGACTCGATCCTCATCGCCCCGGCCTGCGGCCTCCCCTCGTCGCCCACGACGAACACACCGTTGCAGTTGTCGGTGAAGCTGTTGTCGTGGACCGACAGGTTGCGTACGCGCCGGGCGGTGAAACCGATCCGGTTGTCCGTGAGTGTGTTGTCCCGGAGCTCGGTGCCCAGGGTGTCGGTGGCGCCGCCCTCCTCGTCGACGGTGTTGGCGACGAAGATGCCCGCGTCGCCGTTGGCACGGGCGGTGTTGCCCGCGAACGTGCCACGGGTGGAGCGCTCCTGGGCGATGCCCCAGACGCCGTTGTGCTCTGCGGTGACCCGCCGGACGGCCAGCCGGTCGGTCCAGGAGGCCCAGACACCGTTCTTCTTGAACCCGGAGACGGTCAGCGATTCGATGCGCACGCCGTCCACGGTGTGGCCCGCCCTGCCCAGTACGCAGATTCCGTTGCCGGCCTTCGCGCAGGCGTCGGTGACCCGCGCGCCCTGCTCGGCGGGCTGGACGACGGTACGGCTGCCGGAGCCGCGCAGGGTCAGGCCGGGCGTGGTGACCAGGACGCTCTCCCGGTACGTGCCGGGCAGTACGACGACGGTGTCGCCGGGCCGGGCGGCGTCCACCGCCCGCTGGATCGACTCACCCGGGTGGACCACATGGGCGCCCGCGGCGGAGGCGGAGGGGATGGACATGCCGAGTCCCGCGGCCGACAGGGCCGCGACGGGGACCAGGATCTTGATGTTTCGTTTCCTCATGAGCCGAAGCTATGGGCGATCTCCCCCGGTTGCCACACAGAGTGAGCGGATGGGTTCGGGGCGTCCCCGAATGGCTTACGCGGGCTCCGCCGCCCGGCGGCCGGGCCGCTGCCGGCCGCGCGGGCGGAGTGCTCTCATTCCCCGGGGGCGCGGTGGGGCGCGACGACCGAGCGGGCCCACCGGTAGTCGGCCTTGCCGCTCGGCGAGCGCTGGATCCGCCGGGCGATCACCAGCCGGCGGGGGATCTTGTAGCCCGCCAGACGGGACCTGCAGTGGGTCTGGAGATCGTCGAGCGAGGGCTCGGGCGCCCCTTCGCGCAGCTGTACCACCGCCGCGACACGGTTGCCCCAGCGTTCGTCGGGCACCGCGGCGACCAGCACGTCGTACACGTCCGGATGGGCCTTCAGCGCCTGCTCGACCTCCTCCGGGTACACCTTCTCGCCCCCGGTGTTGATGCACTGCGAGCCGCGGCCGAGGACGGTGACGATGCCCGCCTCGTCGACCGTCGCCATGTCACCGAGCAGGACCCATCGCTCGTCGCCCCTGCGGAAGAAGGTCTCCGCCGTCTTGGCCGGGTCGTTGTAGTACCCCAGCGGCACGTGTCCGCGCTGGGCGATCCGCCCCGGCTCGCCCGGCGCCACCGGCTCGTACGTGGCCGGATCGACCACCGCCGTACGGGAGTTGACCTGGAGCCGGAAGCCGTTCTCCGGGCCCGAGTCGGCCGTCGCGGTGCCGTTGAACCCGGACTCCGAGGAGCCGAAGTTGTTCAGCAGCATCACGGTCGGCACCAGGGCCTGGAACTCCGCGCGCACCGAGTCCGACATGATCGCGCCCGAGCTGGAGACGGAGAACATCGACGAGCAGTCGGTCCCCTTCAGCGGGCCCTTCAGCGCGTCGATCAGCGGGCGCAGCATCGCGTCGCCCACCAGCGACACACTGGTGACCTTCTCCTTCTCGATCGTGCGCAGCACCTCCTCGGGCACGAACTTGCGGTGGAGCACGACCCGCTGCCCGAAGTTGAAACCGATGAAGGCGGTGAGCGTCGAGGTGCCGTGCATCAGCGGGGGAGTGGGGAAGAAGGTGATCCCGTCGCCCCCGGCGGCGACCCGCTCGGCCAGCTCCTGCGGGGACTTCACCGGCTCGCCGGTCGGCGCGCCCCCGCCCAGGCCGGAGAAGAAGAGGTCCTCCTGGCGCCACATCACACCCTTGGGCATCCCGGTGGTGCCGCCGGTGTAGATGATGAACTGGTCGTCGGCCGACCGCGGCGGGAAGCCGCGCTCCGGGCTGCCGGCCGCCTCGGCCCCGGTGAACGCGACGGCGTCCGGGCCCCCCGCCCCCGGCGCGCCCACCCGCACCAGATGACGCAGGCCCGGAGCCCGGGGCGCGGCGGCCGCGACCCGCTCGTCGAACTCGGCGTCGAAGACCAGGGCGGCCAGGTCCGCGTCGCGGTAGAGGTAGACCAGCTCCTCCTCCACGTAGCGGTAGTTCACGTTGACCGGGACGATCCGGGCCTTGAGGCAGGCCAGCACGGTCTGGAGGTACTCGACCCCGTTGTAGAGGTGCAGCCCCAGGTGCTCGCCCGGTGCGATGCCCGCCTCGATCAGGTGGTGGGCGAGGCGGTTGGCCGCGGCGTCCAGCTCCGCGTACGTCAGCCGGCGCTCCGCGCCCGTACCGGGATGGTCGAGGTAGACGAGCGCCTCGCGTTCCGGGACCGCGTCGACGACCGACTCGAACAGGTCGGCAAGGTTGTACTCCACCGTTCCTCCTGACCCCGGAAGCTGACTGGTTCGGCGGTCATTAGAGCGCCGGGAGGCGCAACTGGGAAGAGGCGCCGCCCAGTAAATCTGACTAGCTGTCAGAAAACTATTGAACTGGGCCCCCACCTACTGCAACCTGTTCTAGGTCTTTGGATGGGAGGCGGACAATGGCTGGTACGGAACACCTCGCCGTGCGGCGCGAGGGCGCCACACTGGTGCTCACCCTGAACAGGCCGGAGGCGAAGAACGCCCTGTCGCTGCCGATGCTGGTCGGGTTGTACGACGGCTGGCTCGCGGCGGACGAGGACGACACGATCCGCTCGGTCGTACTGACCGGCGCGGGCGGCTGCTTCTGCGCCGGAATGGACCTCAAGGCCCTGGCGGGCAAGGGGATGGAGGGCGAGCAGTACCGGGACCGGATGACCGCCGACCCTGATCTGCACTGGAAGGCGATGCTGCGCCACCACCGCCCCCGCAAACCGGTCATCGCCGCCGTCGAGGGCCACTGCGTGGCGGGCGGCACCGAGATCCTCCAGGGCACCGACATCCGGATCGCCGGCACGGGCGCCACCTTCGGGCTCTTCGAGGTGCGGCGCGGGCTCTTCCCCATCGGCGGCTCGACGGTCCGGCTGCCGCGCCAGATCGCCCGGACGCACGCGCTCGAAATGCTCCTCACCGGACGCCCGTACAGCGCCGCGGAAGCGGCCGCCATCGGACTGGTCGGCCGGGTCGTCCCCGACGGCACCGCACTGGAGGCAGCCCTCTCCGTCGCCGAGCGGATCAACGCCTGCGGACCGCTCGCCGTCGAAGCCGTCAAGGCCTCCGTCTACGAGACCGCCGAGATGACCGAGACCGAGGGACTGGCCGCCGAACTGAAACGCGGCTGGCCGGTCTTCGCCACCGCCGACGCCAAGGAAGGCGCCCGCGCCTTCGCCGAACAGCGCCCGCCCGTCTACCGGCGCGCCTGAGCCGAGGAGGCAACCGTGCCCGAAGCCCTCAGCGCCCCGCTGGTGGTCGAATTCCCCTTCACCCGCTCCCTGGGGCCCGTCCAGAGCGCCTTCCTCACCGGACTGCGCGGACGCACCGTCCTCGGCGTCCGCACCACCGAGGGAAAGGTGCTGGTCCCGCCCGTCGAGTACGACCCCGTCACCGCGGAGGAGATCCATGAGCTGACCGAGGTCGCCACCACCGGCACCGTCACCACCTGGGCCTGGAACCCCGCCCCACGCCCCGCCCAGCCCCTCGCCACCCCCTTCGCCTGGGTCCTGGTCCGGCTCGACGGCGCCGACACCGCACTCCTGCACGTCCTCGACGCACCCGGCCCCGAGGCCGTGCGCACCGGCATGCGGGTCCGGATCCGCTGGGCCCCCGAGCGGACCGGCGCGATCACGGACATCGCCTGCTTCGAACCGTACGACGGCGAGGAGACCGGGCGGAGCGCCCCGCACGACGGCGCGTTCGACGACCCCGTCACCGGCATCGTCACCCCCGCCCGGCTCGACTACCGCTACACCCCCGGCCGCGCCCAGAGCGCCTACCTCGACGCACTCTCCCGACAACGCATCGTCGGCGAGCGCTGTCCGTCCTGCCACAAGGTGTACGTACCGCCCCGAGGCGCCTGCCCCACCTGCGGCGTCGCCACCACCGAACGGGTCGAGGTCGGCCCGCGCGGCACCGTCACCACGTTCTGCATCGTCAACATCAAGGCCAAGAACCTGGACATCGACGTCCCCTACGTCTACGCGCACATCGCCCTCGACGGCGCGGACCTCGCCCTGCACGCACGGATCGGCGGCATCCCGTACGACCAGGTGCGCATGGGGCTGCGCGTCGAACCCGTCTGGACCGAGGGCGGACGGCACCCCGACCACTACCGGCCGACCGGCGAGCCCGACGCCGACTACGACGCGTACAAGGAGCTGCTCTAGATGCGAGACGTGGCGATCGTCGCCTTCGCGCAGACGGACCATCTGCGGCACACCGACGAACTCTCCGAAGTCGAGATGCTGATGCCCGTCCTCCACCGGGTCCTGGACGCCACCGGGCTCAGGACCAGCGACATCGGCTTCACCTGCTCCGGCTCCAGCGACTACCTCGCGGGCCGCGCCTTCTCGTTCACCATGGCCCTCGACGGCGTCGGCGCGTACCCGCCGATCTCCGAGTCCCACGTGGAGATGGACGGGGCCTGGGCGCTGTACGAGGCGTGGGTGAAGATCCGGACGGGCCAGGCGGACACCGCGCTCGTCTACTCCTACGGCAAGTCCTCGCCCGGCACGGTGCGCGACGTCCTCACCCGCCAGCTCGACCCGTACTACCTCGGCCCCCTCTGGCCGGACTCCGTGGCGCTCGCCGCACTCCAGGCCCAGGCACTGATCGACGCGGGCGACACGGACGAGGCCGCCCTCGCGGAGATCGCCCGCCGCAGCCGCACCGCCGCGGCGGACAACCCGCACGCCGGGGTCGCGGGACCGGTCCCGGCCGGGGACTACGTCGTGCGCCCGCTGCGTACCGGCGACTGCCCGCCGGTACGCGACGGCGCGGCCGCCGTGGTCCTCGCCGCGGACGACACCGCACGGGCCCTGTGCACCCGCCCCGCCTGGATCCGCGGCATCGACCACCGCATCGAGGCCCACGGCCTCGGCGTCCGGGAGCTCACCGACTCACCGTCCACCCGGCTCGCCGCGACCCGCGCCGGTCTCTTCGAACGCCCCGTGGACACGGCCGAGCTGCACGCGCCCTTCAGCTCCCAGGAGGTGGTGCTGCGCAAGGCGCTCGGACTCGACGACCGGGTCGACGTCAACCCCTCGGGCGGCGCGCTGGCCGCCAACCCCGTCATGGCCGCCGGGCTGATCCGCCTCGGCGAGGCCGCCGCCCGCATCCACCGCGGCGAGTCCGACCGGGCGCTCGCCCACGCCACCTCCGGGCCCTGCCTCCAGCAGAACCTGGTCGCCGTCCTCGAAGGGGAGAGCGCTCATGTCTGAGGAGCCCGTGGCCGTCGTCGGCATCGGCCAGACGAAGCACGTGTCCGCGCGCCGGGACGTCTCCATCGCCGGACTGGTCCGCGAGGCGGCCGTCCGCGCGCTGGAGGACGCGGCACTGACCTGGGCGGACATCGACGCCGTCGTCATCGGCAAGGCACCCGACTTCTTCGAGGGCCTGATGATGCCGGAGCTCTACCTCGCCGACGCCCTCGGCGCGGTCGGCAAACCGATGCTCCGGGTGCACACCGCGGGCTCCGTCGGCGGCTCCACCGCGCTCGTCGCCGCCAACCTGGTCTCCGCGCGGGTGCACCGCACCGTGCTCACGCTCGCCTTCGAGAAGCAGTCCGAGTCCAACGCCATGTGGGGGCTCTCGCTGCCCATCCCGTTCCAGCAGCCGCTGCTGGCCGGAGCCGGCGGCTTCTTCGCGCCGCACGTGCGGGCGTACATGCGCCGCACCGGCGCGCCCGACACGGTCGGCTCCCTCGTCGCGTACAAGGACCGCCGCAACGCGCTCAAGAACCCGTACGCGCACATCCACGACCCGGAGATCACTCTGGAGAAGGTCCGTTCGGCCCCGATGCTCTGGGACCCGATCCGCTACTCGGAGACCTGCCCCTCCTCCGACGGGGCCTGCGCGATGATCCTCACCGACCGTGCCGGAGCGGCCCGTTCGCCGCATCCGCCCGCCTGGGTGCACGGCGGCGCGATGCGCAGCGAGCCGACGCTCTTCGCCGGCAAGGACTTCGTCTCGCCGCGGGCGGGCCGCGACTGCGCCGCCGATGTGTACCGCCAGGCGGGCATCGGCGACCCGCGCCGCGAGATCGACGCCGTGGAGATGTACGTGCCCTTCTCCTGGTACGAGCCGATGTGGCTGGAGAACCTCGGCTTCGCCGACGAGGGCGAGGGCTGGAAGCTCACCGAGTCCGGCGTCACCGAACTCGACGGCGATCTCCCGGTGAATCCCTCGGGCGGGGTGCTCTCCACCAATCCCATCGGCGCCTCCGGCATGATCCGCTTCGCCGAAGCCGCACTCCAGGTACGGGGAAGGGCGGGCGAACACCAGGTGCCGGGAGCCCGTAAGGCGCTCGGCCACGCGTACGGCGGCGGAGCGCAGTTCTTCTCCATGTGGCTGGTCGGGGCCGAGCCCCCCACGCGCTGAGGCCCGGTCGTCCCGGACCACCGCAAGCCCCCTCCGCGCCCTGTCCGGGACCGCCGGGGATGGCTACGCTTCGGCCCGGGACGACCGATGGAAGGAGCCGACGTGGCGGAGCGCACCACGGCCCAACAGCCCTTCGCGGGCTGGGACAAGCCGGACCTCGACCTGAGCGACGCGCAGTGGCGGTCGGGCAGCCGGGGCGCGGGAGACGTCCAGATCGCCTTCGTCGAGGGATTCGTCGCGATGCGCCAGGCGGGCAGACCCGGCAGCCCGTCGCTCGTCTTCACCCCGGCCGAGTGGCGCGCCTTCGTGGTCAACGCCCGCGACGGCGAGTTCGACCTCACCTGAGCGCCGGACGGTGGCGCCCCCGTGCCGGGCGCGTCACCGCACACCGTGGGTAGCGTGGTCGTCGTGGAAGCCGAACGCGATCTCAGAACCCTGCTGGGCGGAATGCGACCGGAGCTGAACCCCGGCCGCTATGTCTTCACGACCGTGCCCGGCGACGCCGTGCCGGCCGGTGTCCGGCCCGTCGTCACGGTCGCCGAGCCCGAGGGGCTGACCCTGGTCCTCCCCGAGTCGGAGGCGGTCTCGGCCGGGCTGGGCCACGACTTCACGGCCGCCTGGATCACCCTGCGTGTCCACTCCGCACTGGACGCGGTCGGGCTGACCGCCGCCGTGGCCCTGGCGCTCACCGACGCGGGGGTGAGCTGCAACGTGGTGGCGGGCTTCCACCACGACCACCTGTTCGTCCCCTGCGACCGGGGTGAGGAGGCCCTCGGCGTCCTGGAGGCGCTGGCCGCGGAATCCGCCCGGGAGCCGGGGCGCGGATCGCGCTGAGCCGGGCGCGCGAAGCCGCCCGGCTCCGGTCCGGGCACCCGTCGGCGCCCCGGCCTGCGCGGACCCGGCTCCGCAACGTGAGCCCGGACACGTAACATGGCTGCATGTCCTTCCTCCGCCGCCGTAGCGCCGCCACACCCGCGGGCCCCGACTTCGACGTCCTGGCCATGGACCCGGGGGACTGGCCCGGAAACCTCGGCGCCGGTCTGCTGCCCGCCCCCGACGGAAGCTGTCAGGGCGTCTTCCTGCGCTACGACCTCTTCGGCGGCCGCGGCCCCGCGATGATCATCGGCAACCTCCCGGAGGGCTCGCCCGCCCGGGAGACGGAGGAGGGCCAGGTCCCCTTCGAGGTCGCCCAGCTGCTGCTCGCGCTGGAGAACGACGAGCCGGTCGAGGTCACCGGCACGGAGGACATGCCCGTGATGCAGGGCGACAACCTGCTGATCGTCCGCCGGGTCAAGCTCTCCGAGAGCCGGATCTCCTGTGTCCAGTTCGACCGCAGCGACGGCGTGCTCGTCACCATCGCCAGCTGGGACCGGCCGATCACCGACGATCTGTACACCCTGCTGAAGCCGCTGCCCGCAGAGCTGTTCCAGCAGGGCTGAAACGGTCCTGCCCGCAGGCCGTCCGCGCGTTCCGGGCGGCCGCGGGGCGTGCGCCCCACAACTGTCCAAGTGCTTGCGGCCTCCGTCCAAGAGGCCGCTTTGTCATGCTCCTTGTCCCGCCAGTCGTCGGACCTTTACCGTCGCCGCATGACTTCCGGGATTACGCGACGCACCACAGTGAAGACAGCGATCGGCGCAACCGGTGCCCTGGCACTGGGAATTCCCACTCTTTCCGGCACGGCGGTCGCCGCCGGTACCTCCGATGAATCAGCGGGCGTCACCCGCTCCAAGCGACAGCTGGAGCCGACGCTCCGGTACGACGCGCCCGCCGCGAGCTGGGAGAGCGAGTCCCTGCCCATCGGCGGCGGCGCACTCGGCGCCAGTGTGTACGGGACGCTCGCCTCCGAGCGGCTCACCTTCAACGAGAAGACGTTGTGGACCGGCGGCCCCGGCTCCGTCCAGGGCTACGACTTCGGGAACTGGACCGCTCCCCGGCCCGGCGCCCTCACGGGCGTCCGACAACGGCTCGACAGCCGGGGCAGCCTCGACCCGGACGCCGTCGCCGCCGAACTGGGCCAGGCACGGCGCGGCTACGGCGCCTACCAGGTCTTCGGCGATCTGCGGCTGGACCTGCCGGACGCGCCGGCCGCCCCCGACGCCTCCTACCGTCGCACCCTCGATCTGCGCAACGCCCTCGCCACCGTCGCCTACACCCATCAAGGGGCCCGCCACACACGGGAGTTCTTCGCCTCCCACCCGGGCCGGGTCATCGCCGGGCGCCTCCGCGCCGACCGCCCGGGACGGGTCTCCTTCACCCTGCGCCACACCTCGCCCCGCAGCGACTGCGCCGTCACCGCCGACCGCGGACGGCTCACCGTCCGCGGTGCGCTGGCCGACAACGGACTGCGCTTCGAGGCCCAGGTGCGCGTGGTGACCAGCGGCGGCACCGTCACCGCAGGGGCGGACGGCACCCTCACCGTCACCGGGGCCGACAGCGCCTGGTTCGTCCTCGCCGCGGGCACCGACTACGCCGACGTCCACCCCACCTACCGGGGCGACGACCCGCACCGGGCGGTCGCCGCCGCCGTGGACTCCGCCGCCCGGACCTCCTACGAGAAGGTCCGCGACACCCACGTACGCGACCACCGCGCCCTCTTCGACCGGGTCGCCCTCGACATCGGCCAGCAACTGCCCGACCTGCCCACCGACCAGTTGCTCGCCCGGTACACCGGAGGCGCGAGCCCCGCCGACCGGGCGCTGGAGGCCCTGTTCTTCCAGTACGGCCGCTATCTGCTGATCGCCTCCTCGCGCGCCGGATCGCTGCCCGCCAACCTCCAGGGCGTCTGGAACAACTCCACCACCCCGCCCTGGTCCGCCGACTACCACAGCAACATCAACCTCCAGATGAACTACTGGCCCGCCGAGGTCACCAACCTCGCCGAGACCACCGCACCGTACGACCGCTGCGTCGAAGCGATGCGCGCCCCCGGGCGGCAGACGGCGAAGGAGATGTTCGGGACCGCGGGCTGGGTGGTGCACAACGAGACCAACCCCTACGGCTTCACCGGCGTCCACGACTGGTCCACCGCCTTCTGGTTCCCGGAAGCGGCGGCCTGGCTGACCCAGCAGATGTACGAGCACTACCGCTTCGGCGGCTCCACCGACTACCTGCGCTCCACCGCCTATCCGGTGATGAAGGAGGCGGCCGAATTCTGGCTGGCCAATCTGCGCACCGACCCGCGCGACGGGCTGCTCGTGGTCACCCCCAGCTACTCACCCGAGCACGGCGACTTCACGGCCGGCGCCGCGATGTCCCAGCAGATCGTCCACGACCTCCTCACCAACACCCTGGAGGCCGCCCGCACCCTGGGTGACGCGCCCGCCTTCCGGGGCCGCCTGGAGAGTGCCCTCGGACGGCTCGACCCCGGGCTGCGGATCGGCTCCTGGGGCCAGCTCCAGGAGTGGAAGGCCGACCGCGACGACCCGGCCGACGACCACCGTCATGTCTCGCACCTCTTCGCCCTGCACCCCGGCCGGCAGATCGAGCCCGGCACCGAGTGGGCCGAGGCGGCCAGGGTCTCGCTCGGCGCACGCGGCGACGGGGGCACCGGCTGGTCCAAGGCGTGGAAGATCAATTTCTGGGCACGGCTGCGCGACGGCGACCACGCCCACAGGATGCTCGCCGAACAGCTGAAGAGCTCCACCCTGCCCAATCTCTGGGACACCCACCCGCCCTTCCAGATCGACGGCAACTTCGGTGCCACCTCGGGCATCGCGGAGATGCTGTTGCAGAGCCAGCACGACACCGTCGACGTCCTCCCGGCCCTCCCGACGGGCTGGCCGGACGGATCGGTACGCGGACTGCGGGCCCGGGGAGGCTTCACCGTCGACATCGAATGGGCCGCGGGGCAGGCCCGCCGTGTGGTGATCACGGCGAGCCGCAGCCGTGAAGTGACCGTCCGCAGCACGCTGTTCGCGAGTGGAGAGAAGGTCTTCAGGGCTCGTGCCGGCAGCCGCTACACGCTGGTCGCCGAGGGCTGAGCGAACAGGGCGGTCACCCGCGCCGCCGAGATACCGAGCCCCGTGGGACCACTGATGTGCCACGGGGCTCCGGTGCCGCGCAACAGGTCCTGTTCGCGGTAGCGCCGACAGCCCCGGTGCCAGATCAGGATGCCCGCCAGCCAGTGCCGGAGCTCCCGAACATATCCGTCCAGCACCTCCCTGGCCTCCGCGTCCAGCCCGAAGTCGTCGTAGAGCACCGGGAGTTCCCGCTCGGCGACATGGAGGAACTGCCGCAGCCGCGACTTCATCAGATCGTGGACGATCGCCACCCCGGTCGGATAGTCCACACCGAAGAAGTTCTGCACGACCAGGACGCCGTTGTGCACCTCGCCCTCGAACTCGATCTCCTTCTGGTAGGAGAACAGGTCGTTGAGCAGACACGCGTAGTCCGCCGCCGCGTTCTCCAGCGAGCGCAGCGGGCCGCTGCGGTAGATCTCCGGAGGAACCTTCCTGCCGTGACCCAGCCGGCACAGGCTCATCGTGAGGTCGGAGCCGAAGGTCATGCGCCGCATCTCGATGTAGTCCACCGGGTCGGGGATACGGTTCTGCACCTGGTTCGCGAGCTCCCACACCCAGCTCGCGGTCATGTCCTCGACCGACTTCCGGAACGCGCGCCGGCCGTCGGCGTCCATCGGGGCCGAGGTCCGCGCCCAGAGATCGCCGAGCCCCCGCTCCAGGGCGTTGACCGGCTCGGGCGTCACGGCCCCGTCCAGGGGCATGAACAGCGACAGCCGCTCATTGGCGCGTTTGGCCCCCGCGAGGTCGCGGGCCCGCCCGTGCACCACGGGGAACCAGTCGTCGCCGTACGTCCCCCAGGTCAGCCACTGCGAGGTGAGGTCCAGTTCCTCCGGTGTCGCGTCCGGGTGCAGACCCGCCGCGCAGAGCGGCAGATCGGCCGCGAGGAGCCGTGCCTCGTCCCAGATGTGCGAACCGGGCACCCCTGGCTGCGCCTCCAGAAGGCCCGTGCGCCGCGACCAGTCGACGATCCGTACCCGGGCCCCGGCCAGATGCGGGCTGAGCGTCGTACCGAAGGGCAGCTCGAAGTCGGGCAGCAGGGAGGGGCCGACGCGCCGGTACGGCGTATGGGAGTGGCTCCGCAGCCGGGCCGTCTCCGAGCGCCGGGTGAACCGGATCGACGCCGCGGCCATGCCGAAGCCCGTCGTGGCCGCCCCGACCGCGCCGTCGTTCATGTAGCGGCTGGAGCGCAGGTGCCACTCGTGACCGCCGGACTGCCAGTCCTGGAGCCCCTTGACGTACGCGAGCACCGCAGCCGTTCCGGCGGGATCGAGCCCCTTCTCCGCGCAGAGCGGCCCGAGTTCGGTGAGGGCGGTGTTCTCGAACTGCTGGAGCCGGGACGTCAGCAGATCGTTCACCGCTTCGGCGGCCTCCTGGGTGGTGCAGCCGAGGAAGTGCTCCAGGACCAGCACACCGTTGCTGTTCTCGCCCTCTTCCTCGACCTCCCGCTGGTACGAGAAGAGGTCGTTGCGCAGGTGCACGGCGTCGGAGAAGGCGTCCCGCAGCACCCGCAGCGCGCGTTCGTCGGCCACCGCCTCGGGGACCTCGGCGTTCGCCGCGTACTCCACGAGCCCCGCCGACCAGGGCGCCCCGCCCACCTTGCGGCGCATCTCGATGTACTCGACGGGGTTGGCGATGCGGCCCTCGTCGATGTTGGCGAGCTCCCACAGGGACTCGTTGAGCAGGTTCTCCGTCGCCACGGCGAACCTGGCCCGCCAGGCGTCGGACATGCTCGGCACCGTCCGCCTCCAGAGGTCGGCCAGCCCCGCCTCGACCGGATTGGCCGGCTCGGGCATCGGGGCCGCGCGGTCCATCGGCATGAAGGCGGGCAGCCGGTCCAGGTACCGCTTGGCGGCCTGGCGGTCGGGGGTGCGTTTGAAGAGCTCCAGGAAGTGGTCGTCGAAGAAGAAGACCCACACGTACCAGTCGGTGACCAGGGAGAGGGCCTCGGCCGAGCAGTCGGGGTGGGTGTACGCGCACAGCAGCGCGTAGTCGTGGGAGTCGATGTCCTTCTCCTCCCAGATCCCCGACCCCTCCACCATCCCCAGGCCGCGGGCCCACCGCTTGGTGTGTACGCGCGCCTCCTCGACGTGGGCGTTGAGCCGTGCCGGATACGGAACGTAGAAGTCCGGCAGGGTGAAGGGCTGAGCCATGTGCGTCCGGCCTTTCCTGGATCTCCGCGCGCATGCCGCGCGGAGGCGAGGGTGTCGGCGCGAGCACTACCCTTCGGCCGTTCGGGGCACGCATATCTCAGATTAGTCAGATAAAAGGTGTATTCATGGGCCGCGCTCCGAAGGGGGGAGGAGGACGCCAGGCCACCCCTCCGAACCCGGGCAACGAGCCGTCGAAGTCGACCGGTTGAATCTTTCCGCCGCAGGTCAGGAACGCTGCCAGTGGTCTGGTCCACTGGCTCGGCCCGCGACCTCCACGGATCCCTTGACGTGCTGTCATCTCAGGTCGGAGAGTGTGCGCGCACAGCGGAACAGCGGAATCGGATCACGCACGGCTCCATCACGCACGGCTCCAAGAAGGGTTGTCATGACGTCCAAGCAGAGGACCGGACTCGCAATCGCGTTGACAGGTGTCGGTGCACTGAGCATGGCGCTGCTCAGTCCCACGGCGCAGGCCGGTGCGGACGGGGTGCGGCCGGAGTGCCCGCGCTCCCTCCGCTGCGACTGGGTCCCGGCGGCCTACCAGCAGACGGGCGACCCGGCCGACAAGGAGACGTACGGGAACTACGACACCGCGGACCGGCCGCACACCAACAAGATCCGATTCATCGTCCTGCACGACACCGAGGAGGACTTCGACACCACCCTGAAGATCTTCCAGAACCCGCTGAAGCAGACCTCCGCCCATTACGTGGTGCGTTCGGCCGACGGCCATGTCACCCAGATGGTCAAGGGCAAGGACGTCGCCTGGCAGGCGGGCAACTGGTACCTCAACAGCCAGTCCATCGGCATCGAGCAGGAGGGCGTCGCCGTCGACGGTGCCAAGTGGTACACCCCCGAGATGTACCGCTCGACCGCCGCGCTGGTGCGCTACCTCGCGGCCAAGTACGACATACCGCTCGACCGCCAGCACATCATCGGCCACGACGGAGTGCCGCCCACCAGCGCGTCCGGGACCAAGAACATGCACTGGGACCCGGGCACCTACTGGGACTGGAACCGCTTCATGGCGCTGCTCGGCAAGCCCACGGTGCCGACCGCCCCCAGGAGCAGCAAGCTGATCACCGTCAGCCCGGACTTCAAGAAGAACCGGCAGGCGTTCCGGGACTGCGAGAAGGGCGTCGACCTGCCGGTCCAGGGCTCCAGCGCCGTACCGCTGCACACCGCGCCGTCCGCCGACGCGCCCCTCTTCTCCGACCCCGGCCTGCACACCGACGGCTCGCCCGGCACGAACTGCGTCGCCGACTGGGGCAGCAAGATCAGCGCCACCCAGCAGGCAGTCGTCGCGGACCACGCCCCGGGCTGGACGGCGATCTGGTGGTACGGCCAGAAGGCCTGGTTCGAGACCCCGGCCCACAGCCGGAACACCACGCCCACCGCCGGGTACGTCGTCAGGCCGAAGCCCGGCCGCGCCGAGGTGCCGGTGTACGGGGTCGCTTACCCGGACGCGTCCGAGTACCCCGCGGACTTCACGGACAAGCGGGTGGGCTCGCCGCTCCAGTACACGATCAAGGCCGGTCAGTCCTACCCCGGCGGCGGCGAGGCGCCGACCGGCTTCTTCTACTCGCCGACGATCGATGCCTCGTACCCGCTCGACCACGCGTACTTCCGTGGCAAGGAGAAGTACGTGACGGTGCAGATCGGCCACCGGATCGCCTTTGTGAAGGCATCCGACGTGGACATCGTGCGCACGCGCTGAGACCGCAGCCGACGGCGGCCGGGCCGTGCGGTACCGGCGCGCGCTCTTCCTGGCGCGCGCCGGTACCGCACACCGGCGCGCTGCGGGGCCGGTGTGTCGGCACCGGACCCGCAGCGCGCGTCCCCCCGGGCAGGGTCAGCGCGTGCCGACCGCGGCACGCACGGCCCTGCGGGCCATCGCACAGTCGTCGTGGAGCCGGCGCAACAACAGCCGCTGCTCCTCGCTCGACGACAGCGCACCCGGACGGTCCTGTCCGGATCCCGATCCCGACGAGTCACGCATGGCCCGCTGCACGGCCGTCTCGTACGTGCGGATCTCCCGGGTCAGCACCAGCATCAGGTTCACCAGGAAGGCGTCCCTCGCGGCCGGTCCGGCGGCCTGCGCCAGCTGGCTGATCTGACGCCGCGCCGCCGGTGCGTCGCCGAGCACCGTCCAGAGCGTCGCCAGGTCGTAGCCCGGCAGGTACCAGCCCGCGTGCTCCCAGTCCACCAGCACCGGGCCCGTGGGCGACAGCAGGATGTTGGAGAGCAGCGCGTCACCGTGGCAGAACTGGCCCATGCCCTGACGGCCGCCCGCGTGCGCCAGGCCGTGCATCAGCTTCTGCAGATCGCCCAGGTCCCGGTCGGTGAACAGCCCCAGCTCGTGATAGCGGGCGACCCGTGAGGCGTAGTCGAGCGGGGCGTCGAAGAGCCCCGGGGCCGGACGCCAGGCGTTGACCCGGCTGATCGCGCCCAGGGCCGCCCGGACGTCGGCCCGGGGCGGAGCCTCCGACGGATGCCTGGTCAACGCGGCCACCCGGCCGGGCATCCGTTCGATCACCAGCGTGCAGTTCTCCGGATCGGCCGCGATCAGCCGCGGCACGCGCACCGGTGGGCGGTGCCGGACGAACGCACGATATGCAGCTATTTCGTGGCGGAACCGCTCCGACCACGCCGGGGAGTGGTCCAGTAAGCACTTGGCGACCGCGGTCGCGCGGCCGGTGGAGCCGACGAGCAGCACCGAACGGCCGCTGCGGCGCAGCACCTGGACCGGGTTGAACTCGGGGCAGATCCGGTGCACCGAGGCGATCGCCATTCTCAGCTGGGCGCCCTGCGCGCCGGACAGGTCCAGCCGGCCGCTGAGCGGCGGGCCCGCGAGACTTCCCGGACGCCGCGGCCGGACCGCGCCGGACGCCGGTGCGGCGGCATGCGGAGCGAGGTACGGTCCGCCGCCGGCCCCCAGGGGACGGAGCGGCCGGGGCGGGGCGGTCACGGAGGACGATGCTGTGTACATGGGCGAGACAGATCCCTTCGCGCGCCGACAAGTTGCGTGCACCGCCCCGGCCGGCGGCCGATCGGCACCCTGGGGAGTACCTAGGGCTGCCGGGCGGGGTGGCGCTTTCCTACCTGACACCGGGCGGCGGGTGGCAGACCATGTGGCGCACCCTGGCGAACCCTGGCGAATTGTCGCAAGGCGTCTGACAGGGGGTTACTGTCAACACAGCCGAGAACCTGGGGGCTTGACGTGACCGGAGAACCCAACACCCGCCTGTCCGACCTGTTCGGCCTCGCCGGCTGGTCCAAGGGCGAACTCGCGAGAATGGTGAACAGGCAGGCGGCGGCCATGGGCCATCCGCAACTGGCCACCGACACCTCGCGGGTGAGGCGTTGGATCGACATGGGGGAGTCCCCCCGCGATCCCGTGCCCAAGGTGCTGGCTGCCCTGTTCACCGAGCGGCTCGGTCGTGTCGTGACCATCGAGGACCTCGGGTTCGGCCGACGCGGGCGTGTGGGGAAGCGGCGGGAGGCCGGGACGCAGGACAATCCCGACGGACTGCCGTGGGCGCCCGAGCGGACGGCAGCGGTCCTCACCGAATTCACGGGAATGGACCTCATGCTCAACCGACGCGGCTTGGTGAGCGCGGGCGCCGCGCTCGCCGCAGGATCGACCATCACCGGCCCCATGCACGACTGGCTGCACTCCGACCCCGTACTGGCGGCCGACGCGCCACGGATCGACGACCCGCTGCACGCGGACCCGGCCGGTTTCGACCGGTACGAGGCCGCGCCCATCGGCTCCGACGAGATCGAGGCGCTCGAACGGTCCGTCGAGGTGTTCCGCGCCTGGGACGCCTCACGGGGCGGCGGACTGCAGCGCAAGGCCGTGGTGGGCCAGCTCAACGAGGTGGGCGGCATGCTCGCCTACCGCCATCCCGACCACCTCCAGCGCAGGCTCTGGGGCGTGGCGGCCAATCTCGCGGTGCTCGCGGGCTGGATGTCCCACGACATCGGCCTCGAACCGACCGCCCAGAAGTACTTCGTCATCGCCGCGCACGCGGCCCGCGAGGGCGGCGACCGCCCCCGCGCGGGCGAGGCGCTCTCCAGGGCGGCCCGCCAGATGGTCCATCTGGGCCGTCCCGACGACGCCCTGGACCTGATGAAGCTCGCCAAGTCCGGCTCCGGCGACATGGTGCTGCCCCGCACCCAGGCGATGCTGTACACCATCGAGGCATGGGCGCAGGCGTCCATGGGCCGGGGCCAGGCGATGCGGCGCACGCTCGGCATGGCCGAGGAGCTCTTCACCTCGGACAAGAGCGATGTGCCGCCCCCCAGTTGGATGCAGATGTTCGACGAGGCGGATATGCACGGCATGCAGGCCCTGGCGTTCCGTACGCTCGCCGAGCACGAGCCGGCGGCGGCGGTCGTGGCCCAGCGCCATGCCAAGCAGGCGCTGGAGCTGCGGGTCGGCGGGCGCCAGCGGTCCAAGATCTTCGACTACATCTCGCTGGCCTCGGCGTGCTTCATCGCCGACGATCCGGAGCAGGCCGACCGCTACGCGCGACTCGCGCTGGTGACGATGGGGGAGACCTCCTCGCACCGCACCTGGGACCGGCTGCGCGAAATGTACCGGCTCACGGGGCAGTTCGCGGGCTACGCGAAGATCGAGGACCTGCGCGAGGAGATCAAGCTGTCCCTGCCGCAGAGCTCCATCATCAAGCAGCCCAGGCGGTCCTCCCAGATCTGAGAAGCGGCCGTCGGCCGTCCGAACACCGTAACCGCAGGCGGGCCGACCCTCCTGCGCAGTAGCGCCGTGTCCGGCGTTCCCCGGGTCCGACCGGCCCTGTACGCATGCCGTCGTGCTGCTATGCCCCGATGCGGGCGACCAGTACGCAGGTGCCGTCCAGGCGTTCGGTGACGCCCGTCTCCGAGACGACGGTCTGCAGGCACTCCTGTGCCGTACGTGCGCGTGCGAGCCGTGGCGCCAGAGCGAGCAGCGCCTCCGGTCCCGTACCCCGGCCGGTGTGGCGGTTCAGCCCGTCCGTGTGCAGGACCAGCACATCGCCGGGCAGCAGGGGCACTTCGTCCTGCTCGTACGCGACCCCGGAGGCCGCGCCGAGCAGGACCCCGTCGGGCGCGGGCAGCGGCCACCCCTCACCGCCGCGGAAGAGCAGCGGCGCGGGGTGGCCGGCCTGTGCCCAGGCGAGGGTGCCGGTGGACGGATCGACGCGACAGCACAGCGCACTGCCCAGAGCCGGTTGGAGGGAGGTTTCCAATAAGCGATCGAGGTGCCCCATCAGCGCACCCGGCTCGACTCCGGCCATGGCCATGCCGCGCAGCGCGCCGAGCAGCATCGCCATGGCGGAGGTGGTCCGGAGGCCCTGGCCGGTCAGATCGCCGACCGTGAGGAACGTTGCGCCGTCCGGCGCCGCCAGGGCGTCGTACCAGTCGCCACCGAGGAGCGAGCTCGACTCGGAGGGGAGGTAGTGGGCCGCGACGTCCAGCGAACCGGGCCCCTCCGCGCGCAGCCGCAGCGGGCCGCGCCGCGGGGGGAGCACGGCCTCCTGCAACTCCACCGCCAGCCGGCGCTCGGCCTGTGCCCGGTCTTCCCGGTGACGCAGTGTGTCCCGGGTCCGGCGCACGGTCTGCTGGCCGCGCCGCAACCGGCTGACGTCGCGCAGGACGGCCCACATGGAGGCGGTGCACCCGTCCGAGTCGAGAACGGGCCCGCCCATCATGTGGAGTGTCCGCATCCTGCCGTCGGACCGCAGGATGCGGAACTCTCCGTCTATCGGCTTTCCGTCCACCAGGCAGCCCGTCACCAGGGCGGTGAGCAGGGACTGGTCCTCGGGAAGGAGCATGGAGGGGAGCTCGTCCAGCGAGAGCGGCCCGGCTTCGGAGGACCTGCCGAAGATCTGGAACAGTTCCTCGGACCAGCTGACCTCGTCGGTGAGCAGATTCCACTCCGCGCTGCCCACCCGGCCGATCAGCGATCCCTGCCGCGGTTCGTCGTACTGCGCCGGGGCGCTCTCCCCGCGTAAGTCGTGCACCGTCTTCTGCGCCGGGACCGCGGCGGGGCGGTCCGGTGGCCGGGGCGACAGGCCCTCCCTGAGCTGCCCCAAGTGTGCGCCGAGATCGTCGAGATGATGGACCGCCAGCTCGCACAGCGCCCGCTGCCAGCGCAGCTGCGGGTCTTCCTCGTTGCTCAGCACCGTGTCCCGTCGCACGGCGTCCACATCGCCCCGGAGCCGCTGGGTCCGGTGGATCAGCGCGTCCACGGCGTCGCGCGCGGGCGGCTGCGGTGCGGGGCGGTCCGCGGAGAGTGGGGGCGGCATCTCGTACTCCGATACAGGCGCGGCACAACCATGTCTGAAGGGTGGACCGGAGACGACTGTCGCACAGCCTGCGGGCGCCCGTAAGGGATTTGGCAACACTCGATCCGTTGTTGCTCCTGGCATATGTCACAGGCTGCGCAGAGCCTTGATCCGTCGAACAGCCTTGCTGTCTGCGGACGTTGACGCAAGTCATCCGGCGCGTGGGGACGGTTGTGCGCCGGTGCACCCCGCTCTCTCCGTGTGCGCCCAGTCGGGGCGCGGGCATATGCCGGGCCTCGCCACGGGTCGGCGGGAATGGGATCGGGGCCCGTCACGTTGCATGGACAGAACGAAAACGAAACCCATTCCCATCCTGGGGAGTGGGGTCGGTGCAGAAGTCTGGAGGCGCCCATGGCCCGCAGTGAGGCCCGCCCTGTCGTGACGCTACGGTCGACGGCCGGAACCGGGCAGAGGTATGTGACCCGCAAGAGTCGCCGGAACACCCCCGACCGGCTCGTGCTGCGCAAGTTCGATCCCGTGGCGGGGCGGCACGTCCCCTTCCGGGAGGAGCGCTGACCGCGGATCTGCCGGAATTCCGCATTCCGTGCTGTGTATCACAGTCCCGGGGATGTGTTTCGGGGAACGGGATGCAGTGGTTTATCGTTCATCTATATGTGGACGTCGCGCACCGCGTCCGCCCCCGAGCCGCCCCGGCTGGATTCCCCCGATCCGGCCGGGGCTTTCCTCTGTCCGGCCCGTGCCGGGGTCAGTCCCCGGACGGCGGTCGGCGCCACATCTCGACGAGGAGCGCGCCCGCCGCCGGAAGCGCGGCGACCACGGCCGCCGCGCCCGGCCAGAGGCGTACGGCCAGAGCGGTCGCGGCCGCGCCCACCACGACCGCGAGCAGCCTGCCGGCCACCCACTGGTCCCGCTCCTCCCAGGAGCGCAGGGCCGCCCGGCCGACGAGGGCCGTGAGCGTGCCGGTGAAGTAGTTGGTGGGCGTCGCGCGGATCCGGCCCTGGATCCCCATGGCCACCGCGATGGGCACCAGCAGCCCCAGCCGGTGCCCGCCGGAGGCGGCCGGATCCACGGCCCACAGCACGGCCCCGGCCGTCAGCAGGGCCACCTCCACCGCCAGCATCACCGGCAGTGACCACCGCAGCCGTACGGTCATCCAGGCACCCCAGCCGACGCCGGCGCCGTAGGCGATCAGTGATGTGATCACCCGCAGCGCGACCCCGTGTTCTCCGCCTCCGGTGGCGGAGATCCCGAGCAGCACGAGATTCCCGGTCATCACTCCGGCGAATACCTGGCCGACGCAGATGAAGGCGAACGCGTCGGCCGCCCCCGAGGCGGCCGACAGGAGCAGCAGGGGCCATTCGCCCCGTGGACCGGGCCCGGGGGCGGTGGTGGCGGGGCGCGCGCGAGTGGACACGCCTGCATTCTCGGCCCGGCCCTCGCCGGGGGACGCCACTCGTGGCCCCTACGGCGTGCCGGGCCGGGCGGCCCCTTTCGCCATCCCCCTCTAGAGTCCTGCGTCGTGGACAGACACATCGAGTTCGAACGACTGCACAACTTCCGTGATGTCGGCGGCTATTCGGCACGGGACGGCCGACGGGTCCGCCCGGGGCGGCTCTACCGGTCCGACTCGCTGGGCAAGCTGCGCGGCGAGGACTGGGACCGGTTCCTGGCCCTGGGGATCGGCACCGTCATCGACCTGCGGTACGACTGGGAGATCGCCGCCAAGGGGCGCGTGCCCGAGGCGCCGGGGCTGGCCTACCACCACCTCGGCATCGAGCACCGCCCCTACGACCAGGCCGCACTGGGGCCGGAGGTGGAGACCGGGCGCTACCTGGCCGACCGGTACGCCGAGGTCGCGCACGACGGGGCCGTCGAGCTCCGCCGTGCCCTGGAAGTGATCGCCGCCGAGGACAGCGGCCCGGTGGTCTTCCACTGCGCCTCCGGCAAGGACCGGACCGGGCTGCTCGCCGCGCTCGTCCTGTCCCTGCTCGGTGTGGCCGAGGACGATGTCGTCGCCGACTTCGTCCTCACCGGGCTCGCCACCGAACGGCTGCTGGCCGACTGGCGGGCGGACCATCCGGGCCAGGAGCCGGTCTGGCCCGACTACGGCAGGGCGCCCGCCGACGTCATGCGGTTCTTCCTCGCCGACCTCTCCGCCGCGCACGGATCCGTCCACGCCTACACCACCGGATTCCTCGGTGTGGGGGAGGACGTGCTGGAGGCGCTGAGCGACCGCCTCCTCGAACCCGCCGACCGGGCGGGAAGGGCGTGACCCGGAGCCGGGTGTGTCACGCCCCGCCCGTGAAAAGCCGTGTCCGGTTCCCCTCGGGCGAGGCATGATCATGCCATGACATGGACAGCACCTGAAGTGAAGCGCTCACCCGGATCCTGCGTGGCCGACGAGCGGGAGACGCTCACGGGGTACCTCGCGTGGTTCCGCCATTCCCTGCTCCACAAGTGCGCGGGCCTGACCGGGGAACAGCTCGCCGAACGGACGGTGCCGCCGTCGAACCTCGCCCTGCTGGGGCTGATCCGCCATATGGCCAAGGTCGAACGCGTCTGGTTCCGGGAGCGGTTCGCCGGGCAGGCGCTCGATCCGATGTACGACCCGGAGAAGGGCAAGGACGCGGACTTCGAGGACCTGGATCCGGCCCGCGCGGCCGAGGACTACGCCCGCCTCGTGGAGGAGTGCCGGCTCGCGGACGAGATCGTCGCCGCCGCCTCGCTGGACGACACCTTCGTCCACAACGGCGAGGAGTACTCGCTGCGGATGCTCCATCTGCACATGATCACGGAGTACGCGCGCCACACCGGCCACGCGGACCTGGTGCGCGAGCGCGTCGACGGCGTGACGGGATCGTGAGAGGGCGCCGCTGAGCGCGGGTGGTGCATGCGAGGCGCGGGGGCGGTCCGTGGCGGGCCGCCCCCGCCCGGCGCGCGCCGTGGCTCCGGTGGGCGGCGGCGCCGTCCGGCCGTGACGGATGTCTTGACGTGGACGCGTCGATCGGTATGGTCTGGTCCAAGTGCAGTGCCCTTGCCGGACGTCCGACAGTCCCGGGCGTACGCGGCAGCGGTTCCTGCCGTGCCCTTCGCACTTCTTGGCCCCCACACTGGAGAGGCCGGTCTGCCACTGCCGGGCCCCCATAGCCCGCTCGTGTGCGGCGACGCCTCATGTGAAGGAGAAGCATGCACACGAAGAGGAAGACGGCCGCGGTCATCGGTGCCTTACTGGCACCCGTGCTGGTACTGACCCTGCCGGTCGGTTCCGCCAGTGCCCACGGATACATCTCGTCGCCACCGAGCCGTCAGGCCCAGTGCGCCGCCGGGACCGTGAGCTGCGGTGAGATCAAGTACGAGCCGCAGAGCGTGGAAGGTCCCAAGGGGCTGACCAGTTGCAGCGGCGGCAACAGCCGGTTCGCCGATCTGGACGACGACTCCAAGGGGTGGCAGGTCACCCCGGTCGGCCGCAGCACGTCCTTCCAGTGGGTGCTGACCGCCCGGCACGCCACGAGCACCTGGCAGTACTTCGCCGGCGGCCGGAAGATCGCGGAGTTCAACGACAACGGCGCGCAGCCCGGCGCCACCGTCACCCACCAGGTCGACTTCGGCGGCCTGACGGGCAGGCAGAAGGTCCTCGCGGTGTGGAACATCGCGGACACCGCCAACGCCTTCTACGCCTGCATCGATGTGAACGTCGGCTGACCCTCGGGTCCGGCCGGTGGTGCGCCGGAGCCCTCGCCCGCGCGTGCGGGCTCCGGCGCACCTCTCGGTGGCACGGCGTCCCGCCCGGTGAGCGGCGCCCGGGGTGCCGCCGGAATCATCCGATGCCTGATGCGAAAACCTGGTTGGCCCGGCTCAACCCCCCTGTGAACATCGATCATTCACTCTGCTTCCTTCTGTTCGATGTTGCAAGAAGGGCAAGACATCCGATCAAAGTCTTTCGCAGGGACCTCAGTTCGCACCATAGTGCTCTCAGCACTGCACCGAGCGTGCACAGAGGGAGCCGAAACGAATGCATCGACGGCGCATACGTAACCGTCCGATCCCCGTGGCCGTCGCCGCCACCGTCCTGTCCCTGCTCGCGGCCGCCGTGCCGTCGGCCGCCGCCGACAGCGGACGGCCCGGCGACCGCGAGACCCAGTACGTCGACTGCTCGGCGGACGCGTCCGCCCAGACCGGATCGTCCGCCTCGCCCTGGCAGAGCCTGGACCGGGTCAACCGCCTCGCGCTCAGGACCGGTTCGCGGATCCTGCTCAAGCGCGGCACCCGCTGCACCGGTACGCTGGCCCCGAACGGGTCGGGCCGACCGGGCAGGCCCATGGTCATCGGGGCGTACGGCACCGGCGCCAAGCCCGTGATCGACGGCGGCGGCAACGCCGAGACGCTGCTGCTGAAGAACACCCAGTGGGTCGAGGCGAGCAACCTGGAGATCACCAACTCCGGTGCCCCGGGACGCAACAAGCGCGGTGTGCGCGTCCAGCTGGACGACTTCGGCACCGGCACCCACTACCGTCTGACCGGCCTCGACATCCATGACGTCCGCGGCGACGACACCAAGGGCACCACGGGATCGGCGGGCATCCTCTTCTCCGTCACCGGCACGAAGAAGCCGACCAGATTCGACGACGTCGAGGTCGCCGGGAACACCGTCACCGGCGTGGACCGCGAGGGCATCTACTTCGCCTCCACCTGGAACAACCGCCCCGTGCACGGCGACTACGACCCCGACGGTCCCGCCTTCCTGCCCTCCACCCGGGTCGTGGTCCGCGGCAACACCCTCAAGGACCTGGGCGGCGACGGCATCGTCATGACCGCCACCGACGGCGCCCTCGTCGAGCACAACCGCCTCGACGGATTCCAGCGCCGCTCGGCCGGCTACAACGCGGGCATGTGGCCCTGGAACGCGGACAACACCGTCTTCCAGTACAACGAGGTGTCCGGTGGCGAGACCACCCGCGACGGCATGGCGTACGACGTCGACGAGGGCACCTTCGGCACCGTCTTCCAGTACAACGTCAGCCACGACAACGCGGGCGGCTTCTTCCTCGTCTGCACCGCCACCGGCACCCTCGGCGACGCGGTCATCCGCTACAACGTCAGCCGCGACGACCACTACCGGGGCATCGAGACCTGTTCGGGTTCCTTCGACGGCGTGCGGGCCCACAACAACACCGTGTACGTGGGCGACGGCGTGAGCCAGACCGTCGTCAACGAGAACACGACGAAGAAGCACGGCCTCGCCTTCACCAACAACATCGTCGTCAAGGAGGGGGCGGGAACGGCCGCCTTCGGCCTGAAGGGCGATGGCGTCACCCTGTCGCACAACACCCTCGTCAACGTCCGCGACGCCCCCGCGAACCCGGGCGGATCCACCGCCGACCCCCGGCTCACCGACCGCACCGGCGCGCTGCCCGGCGGACTGCGGCTGCACACCGGATCCCCGGCGCTCGGGGCCGGTACGGCCGTGGCCGGTGACGTGACCAGGGACCTGTACGGCAACCGCGTACCCGCCCCGCCGAACACCGGCGCGTACCAGGGCCGCGGCGTGGCCGGCGCCGCCCCCGACCCGGTCGCGACCACCCCGGCGGGCCTGGCCAACGGAGGCTTCGAGAAGGGGCTCGCGAACTGGTCGACCCGTAACGCCACGGCGTCCACCGACGCCCGCACCGGATCCGGCGCCCTCCGGCTGGACGCTCCCGCGGGGAACTTCGCCACCGCCGAGCAGACCGTCTCCGGCCTCGAACCCGCCACCGTGTACGAGCTCAGCGGATGGATCCGCAGCGACGGAACCCCGACCGTGCTGGGCGCCAAGGGATACGGCGGCAGCAGCAAGGACAACCAGGTCTCCGCCACCGCCTGGACCCGTACCGCACTGCGGTTCACCACCGGCGCGAAGAGCACCACCGCGACCGTCTACTGCTACCGCGAGAAGCCCGGCCAGGCGTCCTGCGACGACCTGGAGCTGACCGAGTCGGGCCCCAGGGCCGTGCTCACCCCCAAGGTGAAGGTCGGCTTCGGCGGATCCTTCACCACCGCCACCGGATACACGCCCTCCACCGGGGAGACCGTCGACGGCGCACTCGCCCGGATGACCGGCGGCGAGCGGCTCGACGGCGGCGCCGTGACCCTGGGCGGCGGCGGACAGGGCATCACCTACAGCCCGCGCGAGGCGGTCACCGACGGCAGGTACCTCACCGAGAACATCCTCAGCGAGGCACTGGTCCGCCGGACCGAGGGCGCCGAGCTGGACTTCGACACCGTCCTGAGCCTCGCCGGCGGCGGCTACTACCGCTACCGGTCCGGCTCCCAGAGCGTCACCCAGTTCGGCATGTACGGGCCCGAGGCGCCGTGGTACGAGCAGCAGCAGGACGGCCCCGGCCTCCCGTCCGACACGTACACGCACGTGGCACTCGCCTACTCCACGACTGGCACCACCGGACCCGGTGTCGCCCGTCTCACCGCGTACGTCAACGGCTGCCAGGCCGGTACGACCCTGGTGAACCAGGTCGCCGCCGCCGACGCGGCCAAGGGCGTCCTCGCCTTCGGCAACGACGCGGGCACCAGGAACCGGGGGCTGCACGGGAGCCTGGACGGCGTCGCCGTCGCCACCTACACCGGCGCCGTCACCCCGGACGACTTCCAGCTCACCGTCCCGGGATCCGGTTGCGGCGACGGAACCCCCCAGCTGCCGCCGGGCTGCGACACCGACCCGGGCACCTCCGGGCCGGTCACCCCGTCGTCCGTCATCACCGTCGCCGCCTGCGACCGTCCCGACCGGATCGTGGAGAAGGCCGCCCACGTGGTGCCGGACGCCAAGCAGCTCGCCTGGCAACAGAAGGAGCTCACGGCCTTCGTGCACTACGGCATGAACACCTTCACCGACAAGGAGTGGGGCGACGGCACCGAGGCCGAGTCGGTGTACAACCCCACCGGGCTCGACCCGGACCAGTGGATGGCCTCCCTCAAGGCGGGCGGTTTCAAGCAGGTCATCCTCACGGTCAAGCACCACGACGGGTTCCTGCTCTACCCCTCCCGCTACAGCGACCACTCGGTCAAAAACAGCCCCTGGTGGCAGGGGGGCGCCAATCCGAAGGGCGATGTCTTCGGCGCCTTCGTCAAGGCCGCCCGATCCGCCGGGCTCGGCGTCGGCGTCTACCTCTCGCCCGCCGACGGCGCGGAGATCCCGGCCGCGGGGCACCGGGGCAAGGGCCGCTTCGGCAACCACAGCGCCAAGAAGACGGTCACCGTCCCGACGCTCGTCGACGGCGACGACCGCACCCCGGCCACCACGTACACCTACCAGGCCGACGACTACAACGCGTACTTCATGAACCAGCTGTACGAGCTGCTCACCCAGTACGGCCGGATCGACGAGGTCTGGCTCGACGGCGCCAACCCCTGGGCCGGGCAGTACGACCAGCCCTACCAGACCACGGACTGGTACGACCTGATCGGCAAGATCGCCCCCGAGGCCAATGTCGCGATCAACGGTCCCGACATCCGCTGGGTCGGCACCGAGACGGCCTCGGGCCGCGACGACGAGTGGAGCGTCATCCCGTTCAAGGGCGACCCCGCGTCCCGCAACCGCGACGACGACATGGTGGTGCCGCCCGAGGGCGGTGACCTGGCCTCCCGGGACGTCCTGGCCGCCCACCACCCGGACTACCTGGCCTGGTACCCGGCGGAGTCGGACGTCTCGATCCGGCC
The DNA here is from genome assembly GCF_042799335.1 of Streptomyces sp. NPDC057697. Lineage (NCBI taxonomy): Bacteria > Bacillati > Actinomycetota > Actinomycetes > Kitasatosporales > Streptomycetaceae > Streptomyces > Streptomyces sp. NPDC057697. The sequence continues at coordinate 364,906 of NZ_JBHVJA010000004.1, forward strand.
GGGCTGGTTCTGGCACGCCTCCCAGGACAGCCAGGTGAAGACGCCCGCCCAGCTGCTCGACCTCTACCGCACCTCGGTCGGCCGCAATTCCGTACTGCTGCTGAACGTGCCGCCCGACCGGGCCGGCCGGATCAGCGCTCCGGACACCGCCGCGCTGGCGTCCTTCGGACAGACCGTGCGCGACACCTACGGCACCAACCTGCTGGCACCGTCCGGCGGTTCCCCCCTGACGGACGAAGAGCTGACCTCCGCGTGGAGCCCCGCGGACGACGCGCACTCGGGGGAGACGGTCCTGGAGTCCCCGCGGCCGGTCACCTTCGACCGGGTCGTCCTCCAGGAGGACATCACCCGCGGCCAGCGCGTGGAGTCCTTCGCCGTGGACGTCTGGGACGGCACGGCGTGGAAGACCGTCGTGCGGGCGGGAACCATCGGGTACAAGCGCATCGAGTACCTGAGCACACCCGTCACCGCGACCAAGGTCCGGCTGCGCGTCCTCGGCGCCCGAGCCAACCCGCACGTGGCGAAGCTGGGTCTGTACAGGGCTTCCTGACCCGGACCTTCCCGGCGCGGCGCGCCGGGCGGTCTCCCGGCGCCGGGCGGAGCGGACGACGGACGTTCCGCCCGGCACGCCGCGCGCACCGGGGGCGACCGGCCGGCTCACCCGGGCGGATCCAGGGGGCGCACCCACGTGGTGCGATCCCCCTGGTCGTCGGAGCGCCGGGCCTGCGGAACACCCGGACGGGCCGCCGGAGCGCTGCGGGCGGCCTGCTCGGTGCGGGGATCGTCGTCGTGCGAAGGGGCGTCCGTCCAGTAGATGCTGAGCATCGTGCGCAGTGTCGTCGGGTGCTGGCCGGGGCCGGTCGGCACGGTCAGCCGGTCGAGGTGCTGCCACAGCTCGTGGTCCACCTGCTCGGCGCCGCCCCCGTTGCGGGCGTGCACCGCCTGGTGGCGCTGGACGGCGACGGCGAGCTCGCGCAGGGTCTCCCGGCTCTGCTGACCGGCGTTGTGGCTCTGTGCCCGGTTCACATTGCGCTGTTCCTGGCCCAGTTCGGTGATGGCCCGCTGCACGCGCTGATGGAAGTTGGCGGTGCGGCGGCGCAGGGACTCGAAATCGGCCCGGGTGGCGAACCATTCGCGTTTGCCGGCCTCGCCCCGGGCGAAGCACTCGATGCGGAACTCCTCGCGCTCGGTCTTGCGGCGGCGCAGGACGCTCGCGGTCCGCTCGTGGACATGGGTGAGGATCTTCCGGGCTCGCGGCAGATTGTCGGGGTGGATGATCGCGGCCCACGTTCTGGCGTCACGCGTGGGCGGGTGGATGTTCGAGGTGAGCATCTGCTCGAACTCTTTGTCTTCGAGCTGCGCGAGATCCTGGGCGTCCACTACTGGCCTCCAAGCCGGTGTTGGGCGGTATGCGACCAGCGTGGCGTATGTCACTGACAAGCAGGTAGAAATCCGGAAATAGAACGCGTCTGAGCCGATGGCGGCAACCGGTCCATTCATGACGACGAGTCAGCGGAAGATGCCCGGCAGTGCGGCGTACATGCCACGGATATGTCGCGTTCACCGGGTGCGGAGGAGTGAACAGACCGCCACAGAAAAGTGGCAAAGACCCTTCCGCCTGTCCGAAAATGCATGCCACCGCAGACCCTCCGAGGGCGTTCAACAGGCATTTTGTCTCCTGCCGCGTGCTGCGCCGCGGCGAACGCGGTGAGATCCGTCGGGGGAGCCGTGGCTAGGCTGCCGCCCATGACTCGAAGCCCTGTCGAACTGGTGATCTTCGACTGTGACGGTGTTCTCGTCGACAGCGAGCGGATATGCGTCAAGGTGGACGCGATGATCATGGCTGATCTGGGCTGTCCATTCACCGAGGCCGAGATCATCGAGCGGTTCGTGGGCTCGTCCGAGGAGGTCTACACGGCGGCCGTGGAGGAACGGCTCGGCCGGCGCCTGGAGAAGAACTGGCAACGGGCGTACGAGCACCTGTACCGCCAGGCCTTCGACGCCGAACTCACCGCCGTCGAAGGCATCGTGGAGGCCCTGGACAAGATCGCCGTCCCCGTCTGCGTCTTCTCGAACGGCGGTCACGACGGCATCGGACGCAATCTGGAGATCGTCGAACTGGCCGACCGCTTCGCGGGGAAGGTCTTCAGCGCCCAGGACGTCACGACCGGCAAGCCCGCCCCCGACCTCTTCCTGCACGCCGCCCGTTCCATGGGAGCGGACCCGGAGCGCTGCGCGGTGGTCGAGGACAGCGCGTACGGCGTCCGGGCGGCGCGCGCCGCCGGGATGCGGGCCTTCGGCTACTGCGGCGGGCTCACCCCGGCCGCACGGCTCGAAGGACCGCGCACCACCGTCTTCGACGACATGTGCGAACTGCCGGCGCTACTGGCGGCCGTCCCGCACTGACGCGCGGGCGGAGCCCTGGGGAGCGGACGGCCCGGCGGCCCAGGAGCGCCACAACGGGGCGCGTACCGTGTCGTCCTCGGAGACTTTGCAGTTGAGGCCGTTGACCACCTCGTCCCCCTTGATGTCCCAGCCGACGACACCGTTGCCCTGACGCCCCAGCTCCACGAGACGGGCGCGTTCCCCGCCCCGTCCGGTGTCGACGTCGCACTCGACGACGCTGGTCCAGGAACGGCCGTCCACCGCCCCGACCAGCGCGATCACGGGCAGCACCACAGCGGCCAGCAGCAGCGCGGCCACCCCCGCGCCGTCCGCGGCGTGCTCGATCCAGCCGGAGGGCGAGGTGCCGGTACGCCTGCCGCTGCCGCGCTCGCGACGCCCGGTCCGGTACTCGGCGATCACACCGAGCCGCAGCGCGTAGGAGACCAGGGCCACCGCGACGCCCCACCACGGCCCGTGGAAGGCGCCGACCACCAGCGCGAAGGTGAGCGGGACGACGAGTGCCTGCCCGAGCACGTGCGCGGTGGGGGTGTCCGCGTGCACCCGGGCCCCTCCCTTGGCGGCGAAGTACGCGTACGACGTGCGCGAGACCACGACCGCGAGCACCGACGCGAGCAGCGCGGTGTCGAGGAGCATCCCGATCAGGACGTCGGGCCAGTTGGACGGCTCCATGGCGACGAGCGCCTCGCTCGCCTCGCCCCCGCCGCCCAGCGTCCAGGCCAGCTTGAGGACGGGAACGGCGAAGACGACCGCCAGCAGCACGATGTGGCCCGGCCCGCCCTTGAGGTCCTGCGACCTCTCCCTGTTGCTCATGGCCCAAGTCTTGGCGGAATCCGGACGGGCGGCGAGGCGGCCACCCGACAGGACCGGCCCGGCCCCGGGCGTCTCCTCGGCCGCCCGCGCCCCGCCACACCCGACGACAGCGGTGCGTACGCGTCGGGCACGGGCGGCAGGCCGGCACCGCCCTCACCCGATCGGCGTACTCGCGAAGGACCGGTCACCGGGCCGGGACGTCCGTGACGCCGTGGTGCGCGCAGCTCGCGGACGAGGGGCGGGACTCCGCGCCGTTGCGTGCCGGGGTATGCGTTGGTCTAGTGAAATCACCTGCCCACGAGGGGTTACGGGACGAGTCCGACGACCCGCGAGCCCCGGGCACCCCACGTCCGTGTCCGGAGCGGGGCGATCCCGGCCGGGCACCTTCGCGCGCCCCCACCCGCACTCACTGGACGGTGACCATGACCATGTCCTCCTTCGGCTCCTTCGGCGGCCCGGATCCGTTCTCGGAAATGCTCAACCGGTTCTTCGGGATGTCCCCGGCATCCTCACCGCCCCAGGTGCAGCGGGTCCCCATCGGGCGGCTGCTGACCGAGTCGGCCCGCGAACTGATAGGCCGGGCGACCACACGCGCGACCGACGACGGCAGCCGGGACCTGGACACCGAGCACCTGCTGTGGGCCGCCACCCAGGTGGACCCGGCCCGCACCCTGCTCGCCCAGGCCGGCGCGGACCCGGACGAGCTGGGCAAACGGATCGCCGAGATCCTGCCGGGGGAGAGCGCCACCCCGTCCTCGGAGCCGAGTCTGACGCCCGCCGCCAAACGCGTACTGCTCCAGGCCTACGAGCGTTCCCAGGCGGCCGGGGTCTCCTACATCGGGCCGGAGCACATCCTCGGCGCGCTGCTGGACGCGCAGGACTCCGGGGCGGCCAAGCTCCTCGGCGCCTACGGCACGGACACCGGCAAGCTGCGGCGCGAGGCCGACAAGGCGGCACGCGCCGACGGCGCCCCGGCAAGCGGCGCCAGCGGGACCCCGACACTCGACGAGTACGGACGCGACCTGACCGAGGAGGCCAGGGCCGGGAAACTCGATCCCGTGGTCGGCCGGGCCGAGGAGATCGAGCAGACCGTGGAGGTCCTCTCCCGGCGCTCCAAGAACAACCCCGTGCTGATCGGCGAGCCCGGTGTCGGCAAGACCGCCATCGTGGAGGGCATCGCCCAGCGCATCGTGGCCGGAGACGTCCCGCGCACCCTCAAGGACAAGCGGGTGATCGCCCTGGACCTCTCCGGCCTGGTGGCGGGCTCCCAATACCGCGGCCAGTTCGAGGAACGGCTCAAGAACGTCATCGAGGAGGTCAGCGCCGCGGCCGACTCGACGATCCTCTTCATCGACGAACTGCACACCGTGGTCGGTGCCGGAGCCTCCGGCGAGGGGGCGATGGACGCGGGCAACATGCTGAAACCCGCACTGGCGCGCGGCGAACTGCATGTCGTGGGAGCCACGACCATCGACGAGTACCGCAAGCACATCGAGAAGGACGCCGCCCTGGAACGCCGGTTCCAGCCCGTCATGGTGCCCGAGCCGACGGTCGAGGAGACCATCCAGATCCTGGAGGGCCTGCGCGACTCCTACGAGGCCCACCACCAGGTCCGCTTCGCCGACGACGCCCTGGTGGCGGCCGCGGAGCTGTCCGACCGCTACATCAGCGACCGCTTCCTGCCCGACAAGGCGATCGACCTGGTGGACCAGGCGGGCGCCAGGGTCCGGCTGCGGTCGCTCGGCAGATCCACCGAAGTCGTCTCCCGCGAGGACCGGCTCGCCAAGCTGAAGCGGGAGAAGGACGAGGCGGTCGCCTCCGAGGACTTCGAGAAGGCATCCGGGCTGAAGGCGCGGATCGCGGAGACCGAGGCCGAACTCGCGGGCATCGAGGAACGCCGCGAGGGTGTCATGGACGTCACCACCGCCGACATCGCCGACGTCGTCTCCCGGCGCACCGGCATCCCGGTCACACAGCTCACCGCCAGCGAGAAGGAGAAGCTCCTCAAGCTGGAGGACGCCCTGCACTCCCGGGTGGTCGGCCAGGACGAGGCGGTCACCGCGATCGCGCAGGCGGTGCGCCGCAACCGGGCCGGAATGGGCGACCCCGGCCGCCCCGTCGGTTCCTTCCTCTTCCTCGGACCCACCGGCGTGGGCAAGACCGAACTCGCCAAGGCGATGGCCGAGTTGCTGTTCGGTGACGAGAACCGCATGGCCCGCTTCGACATGAGCGAGTTCCAGGAGAAGCACACCGTCTCGCGGCTCGTCGGCGCACCGCCCGGATACGTCGGCCACGAGGAGGCCGGCCAGCTCACGGAGAAGGTGCGGCGCCAGCCCTACAGCGTCCTCCTGTTCGACGAGGTGGAGAAGGCCCACCCCGACGTCTTCAACACACTGCTGCAAGTCCTCGACGACGGACGCCTGACCGACGCGCAGGGGCGGACGGTGGACTTCCGGCACACCGTCGTCATCATGACGTCCAACATCGGCGCCCAGCGCATCCTCGCCCACAAGGGCGACGTCTCCGAGATCCGCGAGGACCTCATGGGCGACCTGCGGGGGCACTTCCCGCCGGAGTTCCTCAACCGCGTCGACGAGACGATCATCTTCCACGGCCTCGACAAGGAGGATCTCGGGCACATCGTCGATCTCATGCTGGACGGCAGCAAACGCCGCGTCCGGGCCCAGGACATGGAGCTGGAGGTCACCGAGGCGGCGAAGAAGCTCCTGGTCGCCCACGGCCACCAGCCGGAGTTCGGCGCCCGCCCGCTGCGCCGCACGATCCAGACCGAACTCGACAACAGGATCGCCTCCCTGCTGCTGAGCGGTGAGGCGGAGCCGGGCGACACCATCGTGGCGGACGTCCAGGACAATTCGCTGGTCTGCTCGGTCAGCCGCCCGGAGACCTCCGCCGAGGTGGCGGCCGGGGCCGGGAAGGGCACGGCCGGATAGGGCCCGCCGTGCCGTACGGCGGCGGACCGGCGCGAGCTGATCCGACGTTCATGGAACCCCCGCTCCCGTCGCCCCGTCCTCCTCCACATGACGTGCGGCGACCGGCCGCGCGAGGTGTCCCGGGGGGACCACATGCTCACGTTCGACCGACGTACCGCGGCCGCCGCACTGGCCGCCTCCGTGCTCGCCGCGGCCGCTCTCGCAGCCACCGCGGCACCGGCCGCCGCCGTCCACGGCGGCCAGAACACCACCGTGGTGGACCATCCGTACGCGATGCTCATCGAGACACCGGACGGTGCGCAGTACTGCGGCGGCACCCTGGTGGCGCCGACCAAGGTGCTCACCGCCGCACACTGCGTCAAGGACGCCGCCGAGCCCCGCGACCTCCTGGTGATCGGCGGGCGTACCGACCTGAGCAGCGGCAAGGGGACGGTCCGGCACGTGGCCTCGGTCAAGGTCCACCCCAAGTTCGACATGGCCACGCTCACGTACGACGCGGCGGTGATCACTCTCGCCAAGCCGATGCCGTACGCACCGGTCAAGGCCGCGGGCCCGAAGGACTCGGCCCTCTACACCACCGGGAAGACCGCGAAGGCCGTGGGCTGGGGGATGACCGCCACCGACACCCCCGGGAAGCGGCTGAAGTCGGTCACCCTGACCCTGGCGCCGCTCAAGGGGTGCGCGCCCTTCACCGAGCCGGGAGAGTCCGCCGCGCTGAAGGTGTGCGGGACACCGGCCAAGGGGACCCGGGACAGCATCTGCCGCGGTGACTCCGGGGGACCGCTGGTCGCCGGCGGGAAGGTGATCGGTGTGGTCTCCACGGGCAACAAGTACTGCGACGACCAGTACCCGGTCTCCGTCTTCACCCGGGTCAGCGCGATCGCCGCAGGGCTCGGCCTCCCGGTCGTGTGACCCGGTGACGGGCCGCCAGGACGGCCGGATCCCGGCGGCCCGGCGCGGGCGGGGGCGAACGAGCGGACGCCCCTCGCCGGAGTGCCGTGAAGGATCCTCCGCACCCGTGGGGTTCCTGAACGGTCCCGCTCCGTCCGGGCCGCTCCGCGCGCCGAGCCCGGCGGCCCCTCGGTCGCAGGGGCCTCCCGGGTGGGGCCGGGGAACACCGCGCCGCGCCCCGCCCGCACGGGGCCCGGTCCTTCCCCACCCGGGGCCGCCCCGGCACGCGCGGGGCGCGGCGGCGATCGGCCCCGCCCTCACATCCGCACCGGCGCCACCGGGCCACAACTCCTCCCGGAAAATAGGAAACGCGTTCCGATGGTGAACCTCGCTACTCGAACGGGTGGTTGACCCCTCCGGCGGCGCGACGCCGCGTCGGAGCCCGGCTATCTCTGCTGCTTGTGATCCAGAACCTGCTGCGTACCGCCACGGCGGTCGCCCTCACCGCCCTGCCCCTCACCATGGCGAGCCCGGCGCTCGCCGGTGCACACCCCTTCACCCCGCGGGCGAGCCCCTGCGCCGCCGTCGTCGTGCCTGCCGGGCAGTTCTGCGTGCCCTCGCCGAAGCAGTGCTTCACGACCCCGTGCCCTCAGTACGACCTCGTCGCCGTCCCGTTCCACCCGCTGTCCCCGGACGGAGCGGCGGCGGCTCCCCGGGGAGCCGCCGGCACCCCCTGACGGCCGCCCGGGGCACGGCGCGGCCGCACCCGCGCGTCGCGCCCCGGAAGCCCGTGCGCACACCGGACCCCGCCCCTTTGTCCGAGGCCCGCCGCGGGGCGGCCGCACCTCCACGACCAGGCGTTGTCAGTGGTCGCGGATAAGTTCGCTCGTGTCCTGCCGTCGTGGCGCGGAAGTCGCCCTGGTGAACATGGGAGTGGTGCGTTGTCAGTCTGGGAGAGGTCGAGCACGGCGCGGGTGACAGCACCCGCACGAGCACGCAAGCTGGCCAAGGTCCCGTTCGTCGAACTGGCCGACGGACGCCTCCAGGGTGTGGTGTCCAGCGGCTCGGACATCGGGCGGGTCTATGTGTCGTCGGTGGCCGTCAGGACCTATGCGTTCGCCTGCAGCACCAACAACAACCGGCCCTGCGGCGGCGCCCGCGGGTCGTTCTGCAATCACATCCGGGCCCTGATCAACGAGGCGGTGCTGCAGTACGGCGCCGAGCGCGTCGCCCGCTATCTCGGAGTCGATACGCCGGACGGGGAGCCGGGCGCGCAGTCCATCACCGCCTTCATGAGCGGCGCGTGTCCGCAGCAGGGGGACGCCAAGGCCGCCGCACCCGTCTTCAGCCGGTTCCTGCGCCACCTCGCCTACCTCGAACTCGCTCCGGTCACCGCTCCCTTGCCGGAGATGCAGTGGTTCCCGCCGACGAGGGCGGTGGCATGATGCGCGCCGACCTGCTCGCGGAGACCATCACCGGGCTCGACGAGGCACTGGCCGCCGTCGACGCCTTCGACCAGATGCTCGTCACCGGACTCCTCCGTCCGCAGCCCGCCCGGACCGCCGGTCCGACCGCACTCGCCCACGCGGTCGCCGGAACGCCGCTCGCCGCCCGGGTCGCCGAGGCGGCCGAGAAGACGGCGGGCGGAGCCGCGGGCGAGGACCATTTCATCGCCCTCGCCGCCGCCCGCACCGCGCTCCTCGGCTCCGCCCACGACGCGCTGATGGCGCGCGTCGAGGAGGCGACCGGCCGGTCCCGCAGCGAGGCGCCCGTACCGCCGCCCGCCGGGCAGCAGCCGGTCAACCTCCTCGCCGCCGCCCGCTCCTGGCTGTCCGACCTGGCCCGCTCCGGATGGCAGGGAATCGACCACGACGTGGTCTCCGGGGCCGCGCCCGTCGTCTCCGCGATGCTCCAGGACCCCGCCCTGCGCCGGCCGGCGGTGCTCCTCGACGGCTTCGCCGCCGAACTGGCCGCCTCCTGCCCCGGTGCGTCCCTGGAGCGGATACCCGCCCGCCGCTGGGCCGACCTGTGGTCACGCGCGCTGCTGCTGACGCTGCCCGGTGCCGCCCACACGCCCGTGACCGGCACGATCACCGGCCGCCTGCTGCCCCTCGGCGTCGACGTCCACGAGCACGCGACCGCCGTACAGGCCCAGGTCCACGCGGTGTTCGAGCCCGCCGACGGCGCCGCGCCCCGACTGGTGCGTGCCGGGGTGGCCGCGCCCAAGCCCGACACGGTCGTCGGAGCGGGCCTCTGGCAACTGCTCCGCCCGCACATGTCGCTGCTGGCGGCCGCGGGGGAGGGCCGCTCCATGGACCTCACGGACATGCCGGTCACCGCCGAGGGCGACCTGGTCTGGAGCGACGAGCACGCGCGCCGCGGAGAGCCCGCCGACGCCTTCACCACCGCCCGTGTCGCCCTGCCCGCCGCCACCGACCCGGCGACCGCACCCCTGGACCGGCACCCCGCGCGCATCGCCGTCCCCGTGTTCCTGGAGGGCTACACCACCCGGAAGGACGACGGCGCGCTGACGTTCACCCTCGCCGGAGCGCCGCTGGCCGTCGACGTCGACCGCGTCCCGACCGCCGGTCCCCTCACCCCCGGGGCCGTCGCGGCGTCCGGCGCGTGCATCGGACTGCTCCGCTGGGACGCCGGGACGTACCGCGTCCAGCCCCTGGCCGTGGAGACGACCGTGCGCAAGAAGGCCGTCGCGATCCACGCCGGGGGCTGGGCCGGGGGCACGACCGACAAGGCCGGTGCCAAGGCGGAGAAGGCGGCCACCGACGCCGTGTCCGCCCTGCGGGAGCGCGCGGGAAGGCTGCTGCGGAAATGACCGAGCCCACGACGGAACGAACAACGGGGAGCCCGGCCCCCGGAACCCCGGAGGCGGACCCCCTGGAGAACCGCCGCCAGGTGATGTACTGGCGCCTCCTCGCCCGGCTCTTCGACCCCGAGGAACAAGCCGCGCTGGAATCCGCGAGCCTCGCCGTCGTCGAGGACATCGGCCTGCCCTCCGCGCTGCTGGACCCACAGGCCTCGGTGGACTCGATCGTGCAGCGCCACCCCGCGCTCGCCGCCGAGTTCGACGGGCTGATGACGCCCGGCCCCGACAGCGACGAGGCACGCGACCGGGCCGCCGAGGTACGACGGGCGGCGCTGGTGTCCAAGGTGCTGCTCAACGTCTTCGCCACCGGCTCGGGAACGGTCACGGCCGCACAGCTGGCGCGCTGGCAGTCCGACGCGGGCTGGCTGGAACGCGCGCTCGGCTGCGGCCCCGGCGAACTGCGCGGCGGCCGGGGCGCGGCACCGGGCGCAGGCGCGACCGGCACCGGCGGTCGCGGAACCACCCCCGACCTCGGCCGGCTGATTCCGGAGATCGGCCCCGAGCTCGGCGCCATCGAGGCCGGACTCGTCAAGCGGATGCGGCTGCGCGAGGTGCTGGCCGATCCCGGGCTCGCCGCACAGCTGACCCCGAGCATGTCGCTGATCGAACAGCTGCTCAGGGACAAGGACAATCTCTCGGGCGTGGCCCTGGCCAATGCCAAGAGCCTGATCCGCCGCTTCGTCGACGAGGTCGCCGAAGTGCTGCGCACCCAGGTCGAGAAGGCCACGGTCGGCGCCCTGGACCGTTCCGTACCGCCGAAGCGGGTGTTCCGGAACCTCGACCTCGACCGCACGATCTGGAAGAACCTCACCAACTGGAGCCCGGAGGAGGAGCGGCTGTACGTGGACCGCCTCTACTACCGGCACACGGTCCGCCGTACGACACCCCAGCGGCTGATCGTCGTCGTGGACCAGTCGGGGTCGATGGTCGACTCGATGGTGAACTGCACGACCCTGGCGTCGATCTTCGCCGGGCTGCCGAAGGTGGATGTCCACCTCGTCGCGTACGACACCCAGGCACTCGACCTCACGCCGTGGGTGCACGACCCCTTCGAGACCCTGCTGCGGACCAATCTCGGCGGCGGCACCGACGGCACGGTGGCCATGGCACTGGCCCAGCCGAAGATCGCCGAACCCCGCAACACCGTCGTGGTGTGGATCTCCGACTTCTACGAATGGCGGGCCGAGCCGCTGTTCGAGAGCATGGTCGCCGTCCACCGTTCGGGAGCCAGGTTCATCCCGGTCGGTTCGGTCACCAGCTCCGGCCGCGGCAGTGTCAACCCGTGGTTCCGCGAACGCTTCAAGGACCTCGGTACGCCGGTGCTCTCCGGCCACATCCGCAAGCTCGTCCACGAGCTCAAGACCTTCCTCACCTAGGGCGCGGATCGAAAGTCCCGTCCGACCACGCCCATACCCAGAAAGGCCCTGCCATGTCCGACCTGTTGCGCGCCCCCGCCGAGATCAAGTACGCCGAGGAACTGGAGTGGCTGGAGTCCGTCGACGACGGCCCCAAGCCCTTCTCCTGGCGGCTCTCCCCGAAGATGGTCCGCCTGTTCATCCTCGGCTCCGAGCGGTCCGACGGCCTGGACCGGGAGATCTCGCAGAAGTGGTACGGCGACCGCAGCTTCGTCGAACGGTCCATCGTCACACTCGCCTCCGACCGCGGCCTGCTGCTCATAGGCGACCCCGGCACAGGCAAGAGCTGGCTGGCCGAACTGCTGTCCGCCGCGATCTGCCGCAACTCCACACTGGTGGTCCAGGGCACCGCCGGCACCACCGAGGACCACATCAAGTACTCCTGGAACGTGTCGATGGTCATCGCCAAGGGCCAGTCGCGGGAGTCGATGATCCCCTCGCCGATCATGACCGCGATGGAGTCCGGCGCCATCGGCCGCTTCGAGGAACTCACCCGGTCCACCAGCGATGTGCAGGACGCCCTGATCTCGATCCTGTCCGAGAAGTACATCTCGGTCCCCGAACTGGACAGCGAAGGCATCGTCTTCGCCAAGCCCGGTTTCTCCGTCATCGCCACCGCGAACAGCCGCGACCGGGGCGTCAACGACCTCTCCTCGGCGCTCAAGCGCCGCTTCAACTTCGTCCGCATCCCGGTGGTGACCAACAAGAAGAGCGAGGTGGAGATCGTCCGCTTCCGCACCGAGGAGCTCCTGCGTCGGCACCGGATCGAACTGGAAGTACCGCCGACGCTCCTCGACGTACTGCTGCAGAGCTTCGCCGACCTGCGCGCCTCGGCGGCCGCGGCCGGCAGCGACGACGAGAAGCTGGAGTCCGCGCTGTCCACCGCCGAGCAGATCGGCGTGCTGGAGGACGCGGTGCTGCACAGCAACTTCTTCGGCGAACGCGCCCTGACCGCCCGGACACTGGCCTCCTCGCTCGTCGGGTCGCTCGCCCGGCGCGAACCCGAGGACCTGGCCATCCTCAACAAGTACCTGCACGGCGTGGTCGAGCCGCGCAGCAAGGAAGAGGGCGGATCCTGGCCGGAGTTCCTGGAGGGCGGCCGCGACGCGATCGCCACCCTGTCATGAGCGGCACCCACGAAGGCACCTTCCAAGGGCTGCGGGCCCAGTTGCAGGAGGCCGCCGCGACCTTCGCCGACGGACCGGACGCCCTGGAGGGCATCCTCCTCGGCATCGTCGACGACGTCGACCGCGCGGTCCGCGAACCGCTGGAGATCTTCCCCGTCTGCCACCACTCGCCCGCCTCCGCGATCGCGATGGCCCGCCGTCTGAGGGAGAAGCGGCCCAAGGTCGTGTACCTGGAGCTGTGCGAGGACATGGCGCCGCTCCTGACCGAACTGCGCAACTGCAAGCTCCCGGTGGCCGTCCAGTCCTTCGCCACCGAGGTCGACGGCTTTCCGGCCGAGTGGTCCCCGCTGTCGGTGGTCGCGCCGATCACCGAGGCGTCCGCCGAGTACCAGGCGATCGCCTACGCGCTGGACACACCGGGCGTCGAGCTGGTCCTCGTCGACCGCTCCTCGGACCACGTCTTCCAGTGGGACGCGCGCGGCGCGGAACCCGCCGAGCCCGCCGATCCGTCGGCGCCCGCGCCCGAGGAGGAGGCCGCGCTGCACGGCGACGCGGTCGGCGTGGACATCGGCGACCTGCGACCGCGCTTCGCCGAACTGGAGGAGTACCTGCTGCGCCACGGGAAGGTGCGGCACTGGTCGGAATGGTGGCACCAGTACGTCGAGCTGCCGCTCGGCGACAGCGACCACGACACCTACCGCCAGGTCATGCTGCTGATCGGAAGCCTCTTCCGGCGGCTCGCCCCCGGCGACCCCCACCGGGTCCGCGTGGACGAGGACCGTGAACGCCACATGTGGACCAGGATGCGCGCACACCTGGCCGCGGCCGACGCCGATCCCGCCGACTGTCTCTATGTCTGCGGCGCCTTCCACGCGGCCAGCCGCGTCGCGGAGTTCGGTGTCCACGGCACGGACACCTTCGAGATCAGCCCTACCACGGCCACCACGTGGCAGCACGGCCTGATTCCGTCCAGCCACGCCGCGATCGAGGCGCAGTTCGGCCTCGCCGCGGGCTCCGTGTCGATCGCCGCCACGGTCTGGGCGAAGAACCTCGGACGCACCCGCGTGGAGCCGTTCCGTCTGGTGGGACAGGCGGGCGCGAAGAAGTCGAGGGCCAGGAAGGCCACGGCCGTGCCGGAGCCCGTACCGGCTCTCCCACCCTCGGACAAACTGACCGGTTTCCTGGGGCGGCCCCCCGCCCTGGACCGGTTGGACGAGGCCGAACTGCTGGGCTGGTCGGTGGAGATCGTGCGCGCCGCCCGCCGCAACGGCTACCTCGCCTCCACCGCCGATGCCATCGCCGTGTTCGAGACATCGATCCTGCTGGCAGGGATGCGCGACCGGACCAGGCCCACGCCGTACGACTTCCAGGACGCGGCCGTCACCTGCATCGAGAAGGACACCGTGCCCGGCCGGCGCGATGTGCGGCGCCTCGTGGAGATCATGATGGGCGGCGACCGGGTCGGCCAGGTCGGCTACGACGCGCTGCCCCCGCTCGCCCGCGACGTGCACGACCGCCTCGCGCCGCTGGGCCTGAAGCTCCAGCAGTCCGGGGTGCGGCGGGCATTGCTGGACATCGCCTCCCAGCCCGAACTGGAGCGGTGCTCCGATGTGTTGTGGATGCTGCGCTATCTGATGCCGCAGGGGGCCGCCCGCCCGATCATGGGCGAACGGAAGCTGGGGGAGCGGCCGATCCAGGAGTCGTGGGACCTCGCGCTCGGCACGTACCAGCGTGCGCTGATCGAGCTCGGCTACGAGGGCGTCAGCATCGAGCAGGTCCTTGAGCAGCGTCTCCGCCGTCTGGCCTACGACCGGCGGGCCACCACGGCGACCGTCCTGGAGGCGGTCGAGGACGCCACGCTGTACCTGCGCAGCCGCCGCCTCGCCGACGAGCTGGGGACCCACGCCCTGGAGGTGCTGTCGGCCGAACGCAGCGTGGACGGCGCCCCGGAGGTACTGCGCCGTGTACGGAGGCTGCTGGCGCACTACCGCACCAGTGAGGCGGTGCTGCCGCCCTGGATCGAGTCCTTCGTCAAGACCGGATACGCCCACTACTGCACCCTGCTGCCGACGGCCTTCACCGACGACGACGCCACCGTCCGCCAGGTGGCGGCCATGCTGGGCTTCCTGTTCAGCATGGAGGGCCTCGCGCTGTCACTGGGGTGCGACCGGACCCAACTGGAGCTGGCGGTGGTCCAGTCGCATCCGGAGGAGCCGTCGAGGACGGCGCTGCTGTGGGCGGCCCAGGTGCACCTCGGGCGTCTCTCCCGCGCGGAACTCCGGGCCAGGTGCGACGAGCTGCTCGCCAACCCCCTGGTGGTGCCCGCCTATCCGCGCTACCTCAGCGGCTTCGTGCACGCGCTGGATCCCGTCCCCGGACTCACCGACTTCGTGGTGGAGGCCGTGTCGAACGCCTTCGGCCGACTGCCCGACCCGGTGCTCCTCCCCTGGCTGCCGACCCTGATCACCACACTGCGATCGGGCGGTTCGGAGCCGGCTCCGCTGCTGATCCGGGAGGCAGGACGGACCTTCCCCGGCCGGCTCGCGGCACTGGACACCTGGGTGCCGCCGTGGCGGGCCCAGCCCGAAGCCGTACCCCAGGCGCGTTCCGCGGAGGACGTTCGAGGCTGCGCCCTGCTTGCCGCGCATCCCGCGACGTGCGACGCGGTGGCGAGCCTGCTGGGCTGCGAGGGGACGTGGGAGACGGCGGATCCCGGCCCGGTGGGCGTGGCGCTCGCCGGTCGCCACCCCGATACGGCGGTCGCGCTGGAGGCGCTGCTGGCCGACGCGTGACCCGGGCCGTGGCCCTCGCGAGGGCCACGGCCCGGGTCACACCGTCCGGGCGTCCACAGGGCCGCGCCCGGACGGTGTGACCACGGTGCCGGGACGGACATACGGCCGGTCCGCGGTGTCCGCCCCGCCGGGCGGCGACGCGCTCACGGGGTCACCGGGGCCGCACCACGAACCGGTGGACCGTGGAATCGCGGACCTGGAAACCCAGACGCTCGTACAGCCGGTTCGCCGCCCGACGGGACGGCCGCGACGTGAGGTCGACCGTCCGGACCCCGGCCGCCCCGGCCAGGCGCAGCGCCTCCTCCGTCAGCGCCGCACCCACACCGTGGCCCCGGGCCGCCTCGTCGACCACGACGTCCTCGATGCGGCCCCGGGCGCCCGAGAGCAGCGGGAACACGATCAGCGTCAGCATGCCGACCACGCGGCCCTCGACCCTGGCCACCAGCAGGGTGGTGGCGTCACCGCGCAACAGCCGGGCCACCGACTCCCGGTCGGGCGTACGCGCCGTCCTCGAAAGCTGGGGCAGAAGGCCGGAGACCGCTTCGATCACTTCGTCGGTCGCCTCGCGGACGACCTCCACCTCGACACTCATGGGCGCGACCCTACCCCCGGACCGCGTCCGCGAGGCCGTGCCGACAAGCCCCGCGCATGCGCCGGCCGACAGTCCGCACGGGGCGGCGGATCCCTCACGAAGCGCCTGTTCAGGGGCTGTTCACACGGTCATCGGGCGTCCCTGGACGCGGTGTCGCGCCGCGTGGTTCGATGCCTGGATGACATCGTTCTGGAAGGGACAGCGGATACGCCTGCGCGGGATCGAACCCGACGACTGGGCCGCGTTCATGCGGTTCGCCGAGGACGAGGAGGGGCTGGGCGACCTGCTGAATCCGCCCCGCTCCGCGGCGGGACACCGTGCCTGGGCACAGGAACAGGCCACTGCGGGCCCCGACGGGGACCGCTGCAGGCTGGTGATCGAAGCCGCGGACACGGGGGAGGCCGTCGGGGCGGTGGGCGTGTCCCACGCGGATCCCCGGTCGGGCTGGTTCGAGTACGGCATCACGATCGGGGCCGACCACCGGCGCAACGGCTACGCGTCGGAGGCCGTACTGCTGTTGCTGCGCTTCATGTTCGCCGAGCGGCGGTTCCACAGGTGCCAGGCTCGGATCCTCGCGTACAACGAGGCGTCGCTGACGCTTCACCGGCGACTGGGCTTCGTCGAGGAGGGCCGCCTCCGGGACCACGCGTACGTCGCCGGACGCCACCAGGACCTCGTGATGGTGGGCATGCTCGCCGACGAGTTCGCCCGGCTGCACCCGCCGGGCGAGCCCCGGGACCACCCCGGCACGCCGCGTCGGCACCCGGAGGAGCCGGGTCACGGGCGCCAGTAGAGCGACGGATCGGGGTGGTCGGTGAAGCCGAGCCTGCGGTAGAGCGGTTCGCCCCCGGAGGACGCGTAGAGATCGACCCGGGCCACGCCGCTGGACCGGAACCAGTCGAGCAGTTCCCGCATGATCGAGTGGCTGTGACCACGCCGACGGTACGCCGGGTCGGTGACCACCCCGATCACCTGCCCGATCCGGCCATTGCGCAGATGGGGGCCGGGCAGCCGCTGTTCGATCGTGCCGACGCCGCAGGCGGCGAGGCCGCGTTCGCCGTCCACGACCAGGATGCGTACGGTCTCCGCGTCCACCTGGGCCTTCAGCACCACGGCCAGTTCGTCCAGCCAGCCGCCGTCCCCCGAGGCGGGATCGAAGAAGTCGCCGCCGAGGTTCTCGAACAGCATCGCCCGCAGACGGACGAGTTCCGCGATGTCGTCCGCCACCGCCCGCCGAGGACCGGCGTCGTTTCCCATGGGTGATCTCATGCCGATCAGACTGATGTAATGCCCTTGTGCATCTCAACCCTTACTGCGAGGACGTCGTCAACCTGGCCGCGGATCTGGCCAACCGGCGCCCGGCGAGCGCCGAGGAACTCGCGGACCGGTGCCGCGCCGCGGGCCTGGTGCTGGATCTCCCGGTCACGCCGCAGGACCTCGACCGCACCCAGGACCTCCTGGACGCGTGGGAGATGGCCGTCGACGCCGACGACGAGCACGAGCGCGCCGAGCTGCTCAACCGGATGCTGGCGGCCGCCGCCGCGTATCCGAGGCTGACCGACCACGCGGGAGACGGCTGGCACCTGCACTACCGCGACGACGACCGCCCCCTCGGCCCCCTGCTGTCCGCGCTGATCTCCGTCGGCACCGCACTGCATCTGACGGGACGGGGCATGCACCGGCTGCGGAGATGCGCCGTGAGCGAGTGCACCACGATCTTCGCCGACACCTCCCGGACCGGGCGGCGGCGCTACTGCTCCCCGCGGTGTGCCAACCGTGACGCGGTACGCCGGCACCGGGCCCGGGGCGCGGCACCGGGGCGGACGAGCCCGGCGTGATCCGGACGAGGGGCCTGGCCGCGCCGTGACCTTCCGGGGCGCGCCGAGATCCGGTGGTCCGGCTGGGCACGGCCTTCGAACGGGAACGCCCGGACGCGCGAGGCGCGGTGGGCGGGGCGCAGGCCCGGCTGTTCGGCCTGCCCGAAGACTTCTCCCACGCCGAGGGCCGACTGCCCGATCACCGCCCGCGCACCCCCGCGCGCTGATCGCGACGGCCCTGGCCGCAGGCGTCGCACGGCCTTTCGTCGCAGGTGGAGGGCGCTTCGGACGGTCCCGGCGCGGGATCGGGCGCGGAAGGCTCCGTGCTGAGGTGCGGGGGAGCGGCCCGGGGTACACCGTGGGATGACGAACTCGGCCCTGCCCACGGCACAGCCCCGTCACCGGTGAGCGCGCACCGTGCGACAGCCGGTCACGGGGACCGGACGGGAGCGGGGACGAGAGCGCGGGTGCGGCCCGTTCCCACCCCGATGTGCTGCTCTTCAGGGAACGGGCCGGCTCCGACGAACCGGAGGTGACAGAGGGCCGCGGGCCGGGTGGGCCCGTCCGCGCCGTGGAACAGAGCCGTGGAGCAGAGCCTGGAACACCGGGCCCGAACCGGTGGCCACGGGCAAGGGGTGGCATCGCCATGCGCGGCCGACCACCGCGACCCGGAGGAATCGTTCGTACGGATCGAGGGGCGGTACCGGGCCGTCCCCGGGCGGCGGGAGACCCGGAGGTGCAGCCGTCCGTGGCGGCGGGAGACCCGAAGGAGCATCTGATGGCGGCCCTCGGAAGGATCAGGCCCGTGGACGGAGCTCCCTGCTGGGTCAGTCTGCTGGTCCGCGATCTGCGCGCGGCCCAGGGCTTCTACCGCGACGTAATGGGCTGGGAATTCGTCGCCGGCACCCTCGGCGGCACCTTCTCCGTCGCCATGGCGCACGGCCACCCCGTCGCCGGGATCGGAAGCTGCTCTCCCGCCCCCGGCCTTCCCGCCGTGTGGACCCCGTACTTCGCGGTGGACGACGCGGACGAGACCGCGGACCGGATCAGGGAGCGCGGCGCCACGCTCGCCGTCGGCCCCGTGAAAGTGGGCGAGGGCCGGGCGGCGATCGCCGCCGACCGCGACGGGGCCGTCTTCGGCTTCTGGGAAGGCACCGCCCCGGCCTGGTCGGTGGGACGGGGCAGCGCCCCCGCACGGCTGGACCTGCAGACCCGGCACGCCTTCGAGGCCGCCATCTTCTACGCCGAGGTCTTCGGCTGGGCCGAACAGCCCGGCGGCTGCACCGTCGACTACGCGCAGGACCACGTCCGCGTCGCACTGGAGGGGCGTACGGTCGCCACACTGCGCGGAGGAGGCGTCGAGACCGCCGCGGACCCCAGGATCCGGCCCCGGTGGATCGTCGACTTCCGCGTCGAGGACAGCGCACGGGCCGCGGCCACCGCCGTCGACGACGGCGGCGAGTCGTCATGGGTGCCCGTGTGCGACGGCCCCCCGAAGGACGCCTACATCGTCCGTGACCCTGACGGCGCGCTCTTCACCGTGTCCGGACCATGATCCCGGCCAACACGTGGCGCCGGCGGCCATGGGAACGGCCCCGGAGCAGCGAGGTGCTCCGGGGCCGGACGTCGGGGTGCGGGTGGCTCACCCCCGGGCGGTCCTCTTCCGGCGGAGGAGGAACACCGCGCCCCCGCCGAGCACGACGAGTGCGGCGGCGACGGCGGCGATCACCGGGGTGGCGCTGGAGCCGCCGGTCTCGGCGAGGTCCCCGCCCGTGGTGGAACCGGCCGAACCGGCGGCGTCCACGGCAGGGCCCTCGGTCGTCGCGGGGGACGGCTCGGCGGACGGTGCCTGTGTCGGCTTGGTGCCGGGGGCGGCCGTCTTGCAGTCGAGGACTCCGTGGAAGGTCTTCTCGAAGCCGTTCGGACCGGTGACGGTGAAGTCGTACGCCGCGTCCTCCGCGACGGGCACCGTCACGGTCCTGGTCTCACCGGGGGCGACGGTGTGCTTCACACCCTTGAGGTCGAATGTCCAGGCTTCGTCACCCTCGTTGGAGGCCGTGACGTCCACCCCGCCCTTTGCGCAGTTGTGGGCGGTGGTGACGGCGGGCACGGCGCCCTTCCCGGCCCAGGAGGCGGACGCCTTGGCCGAGACGGCGGAGGGGGTGGAACCGGCGAGGATCAGCGTCTGGCTGGGGCCGTCGGTGCTGACGAAGGCACGGCCGAGCGGAACGCCCGTGGTGGCGCGGGCGGTCAGTTCCGCCGAGCCGTCCGGGGTCCCGGCGGGGACGTCCACGAAGACCTGGTCGCCGTTCTTGGCGTCCTTGAGGGGTGCGCCGTCCTTGTCCACGATCCGGGCGCCGGCCGGGGCGCCCGGGGCGAGCGACAGGGCGGCGGTCGGCGCGTCGGTGCCGACCGTGACCGGACCGAGCCGGCCGCCGGACCTGCCCGCGACGGACGACGGGGTGAGGGTGAGGGACGCCTTCGGCTCCTGGAGGCTCTCCGCCCCGCCCAGGAGGTATTCGGTCAGCAGCTTGGCATCGGGATCGGCCGGTGTGGCCGTGACCTTGTCCGAGAAGTGCCAGATCGCCGCCTGGGTCGCCGCGGCGGCGTCATTCCGGTCGAGCCCCTTGGCACCGGCCTTCCCGGCCAGATCCGCCACCGCGACCTTCGGGTAGGAGTGCTCCAGGACCCAGAGGATCTTCCCGGCGTCCGCGTTGTCATGGAGGGAGGACTGGTCCCAGCCGACTTCCTTGTAGTGGTAGTCCTGTCTGGCCCCGGTCCGCAGGTCGATGCAGTACGTCGCGAGCTTGCCGCCCTGCGCGGTCCGCATCTCGAACAGGCCCGCCGTCTCGACGGACCAGCGGCTCCCGTCCTTCTCCTCGATGGTCACCCGGCCGTATTCGGTCACACCGCCGAGCTGCGCGGTGGCGCCTCCCGCGCTGTGATCGCCTTCGTCGGCCGCCGCGGGACCCGCGAAGGCCATCGCCCCCGCTGCGACGAGTCCCGGCGCCAGGGACACGACGGCCAGGCGGGCGAGGCCACGCCTGAAGAAAGAAAGCATTGAATTCCCCTCGAAAGCAGGCCGCTCCGCGTTGTCGGTCGATATACGCGGGGGAAAGTGCCTGCGGCAGATGTACGGACTCGTGCGGGAGCTGACGCGCCGTCCGAGTACACGGGGATCCTAGGTACGGAAATCACGCGGATTCCCGTCCATATGACTCCGATAAGGCTAGCGAGTCGCAATCGTTACCGGTCGTGCCCAACAGCGCGACGGGCGTGGTCGGAAGAGGCGGGAAAGGGGGGTGCGCAGGCCGTGTTCGCCGTCCCGGTCCAGAACATTTCGGTCCTTGGTGATCACAACCTGAGGTACTCCTTAAGGCATCCATAAGAATGGCCCTTCGGCGTTCTCACCGCCGGGTCGGCGGGTTGTCCGGGGTTAGGTTGCTGATCGCCGGGCCACGGAGACGGCGTGCCGAACACGGCTGCCCCGTAGGCCCGTTCCCCCCGGACATCATCGTTGGTGAGGAGCTCTATCCATGACCGTTCGCCGCAAGGCCGCCGTGTGTACCGCCGCGGGTGCCGCATCGCTTGTCATCGCTGTTTCGTCGACTGCCCCGGCGTCGGCCCACGGGTCGATGACGGATCCGGTCAGCCGCGTGGCCGCCTGTTACGCGGAGGGCGTGGAGTCGCCGCAGTCCGCGGCGTGCAAGGCCGCCGTCGCGGCCAGCGGCAAGCAGGCCTTCTACGACTGGAACGCGGTCAACATCGCGAACGCGGCCGGGAAGTCGAAGCAGATCATTCCCGACGGCAAGCTGTGCAGCGCCAACAACGAGAAGTACCGCGGACTCGACCTGCCGCGGGCCGACTGGCCGTCCACGAAGATGACCGCCGGCAGCCACACCTTCCGCTACAAGGGCACCGCCCCGCACAAGGGTTCCTTCGAGCTGTACGTCACGAAGGACTCGTACGACCCGACGCGGCCGCTCAAGTGGTCGGACCTGGAGGCGAAGCCCTTCGTGACGGTCGCCGACCCCCCGATGGACAACGGCGACTACGTGTTCAAGGGGCAGGTGCCCACGCGGTCCGGGCGCCACCTCATCTACTCGATCTGGCAGCGCTCCGACTCGCCCGAAGCGTTCTACACCTGCTCGGACGTCGTCTTCGGCAAGGACACCGGGGGCGGCGGTGGCGGCAAGGGCGGCAAGAGCAGCGGATCCGGTGCTCCGGCACCCGCCGCGTCCGCCCCCACCGACCAGAAGATCGCGGAGGGCGCCGGGAAGTCCTCCGTGCAGCACCAGGGCCACGGCACCGCCGCCGCCCCGTCGGGCGCCTCCGCCGTCCCGCCGGCGTCCGGCAGCGGCTCCACCACGGGCACCGCCGGCGAACCCGAGGTCAAGGGCGTTGCCGAGCAGTCCGAGGGCACCACGCTCGCCGAGACCGGAGGCAACAGCACCACCCCCTACATCGCGATGGCCGGAGCCGGAGTCCTGGCCGTCGGCGCGACGGCCCTGTTCGCCCTCGGCCGGCGCCGCTCGGCGGCAGGCGGCCGCTGACGTCCCCCGCCCCGGTGGACCCGCCGGGGCACACCACGGGGCAGCGCGGCGGGCCGAACGGCCCGACGCCGCGCGCTCGTACGGGTGTGCCGTCGCCGCCCATGCCGCGACAGCGCACCCGCACGGGCGGGCCCGCACCCAACAGCACTCACCCGCCCGTGCCCCGGCCTGGCAGGAAGCCACCGGTCCCGGTGGTGCCGGCAGGCAGGACGTGATGGTTCAGGAAGGAAGCGCCGTCGTGAACAACAGCCCATCCCGAGGTACCGGCGGCCTCACGGCCCCGTGTGACGCCCTCCCCGACGGCCTCGTGCTCGTGAACGGCAACGGCACCGTCGTCGACGCCAACACCACGGCCCTCGCCATGTTCGAGAGGCCCGGCACCGCGCTCGTGGGCCGCGGGCTGTTCGACCTGCTGCCCGGCTTCGACCCCCGTCTCCTGCCGGGCTCGATCCCCCGGCCCGACGGCGGCGCCGGACCGGACCGCACGGCACCGGAGCGCATGACCGTCCGGCGCGCGGACGGGAGCGAGTTCGCCGCCGAGGTCACCGGCGTCCACCTGGACGAGCGGTGCGAGGTCTACGCCCCGACCGCGGGCCCCAGCGGTGACGGACTGCTCATGCTCGTGCTCCGGGACCTCGCGGGCACCCTCGACGCCGAGGGCGAACTGGCCCGCTCGCAGAAGCAGTTGGAGATGGTCCTGCGCGCCGCGTCCGAAGGCGTCATCGGTACGGACACCGCCGGACGGGTCGTGCTGGTCAACCCCGCCGCGGCACAGATCCTCGGCTACCGGGCCGGCGAGCTCGGCGGCCGGCAGCTCCACTCGCTGATCCTGCACTCACGGGCGGACGGCGAGCCCCGACCGTACGAGGAGTCGCCGCTCGCGGACACCCTCGCCTCGGGCCGCAAGCACCGCGTCCGCGGGCAGGTCCTGTGGGCGCGGGACGGCACACGCATTCCCGTCGACATCACGACCGCACCCGTACGCGACGGGGCCCAACTCGTCGGGGCGGTCATGACGTTCACCGACCGGCGCCCGTACGAGGAGCTGGAGCGCGGACACGAGGCCGAGCTCGCCGACCAGGTCGCCCGCCACGACGCCGAACTGGACCGGCACAAGGAGCGGTACGCGGCCCTGGCAGCCCGGCACGCCCAGCTGACGGCCGTCCTCGACGGCGTCCTGCACGGCACCCTGGAGGAGCTGCGCACCCAACTCGTCGCCCTGGCGGCCGACGACGGCGTCCAGCTGTGGCCGGAGGCCAACTGGCTCCTGCACCGTCTGGCCGCCGGATACGCCAGGACGGCCGCCCTCGTCGACAATGTGCTCGGCTACCAACGGCTCGACGCGGGCACGGACGGTCTGGACAGGAACGCCGTGCTGCTCGACCGGGTCGTGGACGACGGCATCGACGGGGCCGTCGAGCTGATCGGCCCCGCGCGCCTCCGGTTCTCCGTGGACACCCCGCCGGTCGACGCGGAGGTCGACGCGGAACGGCTCGCGACCGCGCTCGCCCACCTCGTCGCGGATGTCGCGGGCGTCGGCCCGGCCGGCGGAACGGGTGCGCTGTGCGGTGCGGGGGAGGGGAGCGCCGACCCGACGATCACGGTCGCGGTCGCGCGACGGGGCGACCTCGCCCGGATCGAGGTGCGGGGACCCCACGCGGGCGGCGATCCCGTGCACCAGCCCCTCGTGCGGGGCATCGTCGGCGCGCACGGCGGGGTGGTGAGCACGCGCGAGGTGCCGGAGACGGGCGGCAGCGCGTATGTCCTCGACATACCGCTCGTGGCGGGCCGGGACACCGGCGGCGCGTCGGAGCCCGACCGGCGCACCTTCGGCGGCGCACTCCCGGGCGCTGCGGCAGTTCCTTCGCGCAACGGCTCCGGAGCGACCGGACGCCGCCGGGGACGCCCCGCCGAAGGGGTCGTGGTGACCGCCGCCGAGGGCACACGCAGGCATGCCGCCCCCGGGGAAGCGGTGCGGCCGCAACGGATGCCCGACGACGCGCCGTCTCCCGCGTGGACGGACGACCCCGGGCCCTCGGCACCGCGACCGGCCACGGCCGGACGGCACGCGCTGGTGACCGACCAGGAGTGGGACGACGCGGCCGAGGCCGTGCCCTGGTCCCGGTTCGGGCTGACACCGGCCGACGTCGAGGGCGCCCCCGGGCCGGTTCCCGCCCCCGTGCACTGGCCCGAACCCGGGGCCGTGGCCCTGCCGTTGCACGACGGGGCCGGAATCCGGGCGGCCCTGCCCGGACCCTACGGCGACCGCGCGGTTCCCGAGCCGCGCGCGCTCTCCGCGCGGCAGGTGACGGTCGCGAACGGTGCCGAGAGATGAGGCCGCCGCTTTCCTGTCCGGCCCGGCGCATTCCCGGAAGGTACGGCGAATTCCCGGCGGGTGCAGGGCGTGGGTGAGATTCCCTGCCGCCGACTTCCTCCATTCCATTGCCGGACCGCCGGTCACTGATGCACAAGGAGATGGTGCGTCGATGCTTAGTCGACCCGGAAGCGGAACTCAAGAGAACCTTAAGGATGCCCGGGGAAGCCTTCGACGGCATTTTCACCGGAACCGAGCCGCTACGTTCATTTCTGTGGAAACTCGGGATCCTCGTCAATCCGGTACGACACTCTCCGCCGCGCGGCCGACGGCTGCTCCGGCCGGCCGGCGCCGCACCTCACGCACCGCACCCTCGTCCCCCGGGCCGGTTCCGGGCCGACGGCACGCCGCGGGCCGGACCGCACCTGCGGCACGCATACGGACGAGGCACCGGGAGAAGCCCGAACGGTCGCTTCGCGCCCTGCCGGCACGGGTGGTGGAAGGGGCCCTCACCGCCCGCGACCGGCTGTCGGCTCCCGCGCGGATCTCTCCGGCATCCCTGCGGGGCGGGCTGATCGCGGGCGCCGTCTGGGTCCTGGCCCTGTGGGCCGTCGGTATGCGGCCGACGGCCCGGCTCGACGAGCTGTTCACGACGTTCGCGCATCTCACCGGCCTGCTCGCCGGGTACGGCGCCCTCGGCATGTTCTTCCTGATGGCGCGGGTCCCCGCCGTCGAGCACGGTGTCGGTGCCGACCGGCTCGCCCGGTGGCATTCCTGGGGCGGGCGTTGGGTGCTGTTGTTGTGTCTGGGACACGCGCTGCTCGCCCTGTGCGGATCCGCCGCACGCGACGGGCACGACCTGCTGACCTCGGCGGTGCGGATGCTCGGCCGGACACCACTCGCGGTCGCCGCGCTCGGCCTGGTGCTGCTCTGCGCGGCCGGTGCCGTGTCGGCCCGTGCGATACGCGGCCGGATCCCGCACGAGACCTGGCGGGCGGTGCATCTGCTCACCTACCTGGGCGCCGCACTCGGCGTCGCGCACCAGCTGACCGGGCCGGACCTCGCCGCCAACTCCTGCGCCCTGTGGCTGTGGCTGCTGCTGCACACCGCGGTCGTCGTGCTGCTCGTCCGGTACCGCCTCGTCGTCCCCGTGCGACAGGCGCTGAGACACAACCTGCGGGTGGTGGAGGTCAAGGCCGAGGGGCCCGATGTGTTCTCCGTCGTGATGCGGGGCGACGGGCTCGACGAACTCGCCGCGGAGGCAGGGCAGTTCTTCCGGTGGCGGTTCCTCCAGCGCCGGGTCTGGCACTCGGCGCTTCCCTTCTCGCTCTCCGCACCCGTACGGGACGACAAGCTCAGGATCACGGTGAAGGCGGTCGGGAACCACACCCGGCGGATCCGACGACTCAGACCGGGCACACGGGTGCTGGCCACCGGGCCCTTCGGCGCCATGACCGCCCACCGCCGCAAGCGGCGCAAGGTGCTGCTGCTCGCGGGCGGCGTGGGGATCACGCCGATGCGGGCCCTCTTCGAGACGCTGCCGGGCGGTCCCGGTGACATCACCCTGCTCTACCGGGCGGGCAGCGAGGACCAGTTGGTGCTGCGGGAGGAGCTGGAGGCCATCGCCGCGGACCGCCGCGCGGGGCTCCACTACCTGCTCGGCCCGTCCGACGCCTCCTTCAACCCGCTCGCCCCGCAGACACTGCGCGGTCTGGTCCCCGACCTCGCCCGGCGCGACGTCTATCTCTGCGGGCCGCACGGCATGACCGTCGCGGCGGTCGCCGCGCTCGTCCAGGCCGGAGTGCCGCAGAAGCGCATCCACACCGAGAGCTTCGCCCTCTGAACACGGCGTCGCGCCCGCTGCCGGACGGTGCGGGCGCGCGGCCCGCCGGGGAAAGCCACTCCCGTGCCCGCCGCCGACTCACCGCGCGGACGCGGGAGGCGACGCGCGGAACCCCGCGCCCCCTTGTCGCCCCCGCACACCGGATGCCCCGAACCCTCACAGCATCCGTACATCCCCCCGTACCCTGACAACACTCCGAAGTCACACATCTACACTGTGCTGACACCTCGCGAAGGGGCGAGGTACCTGAGCATCACGGGGGCCCCATGGGATTCGGCTTCGGGCAGCGGCGCAGTGGCCAACCACCCGCCGAGCGGACCAGTTTCGTCGGACGTGCCGAGGAGATCGCGCTGATCCAGGAAGCCCTCCACGAGGCTCGGCTCGTCACCCTGGTGGGGCCCGGCGGCGTGGGCAAGAGCCGCACCGCCCTGCGCGCGACGGAGGGACTGCGGGAACGGTTCCCGGACGGGGTCTGGCTGGCCGAGCTGTCGGCGCTCTCCGACCCCGAACTGGTGCCCGCGACGCTGGCCACCGTCCTGGGTGTCCCGGAGCACGCCGGAATGGAACACCTGGACGCGGTCGTCGCCCACGTCCAGGAACGACGGCTGCTCATCGTGCTCGACACCTGCGAGCACATGGTCGACGCCTGCGCCGCACTGTGCGACGTGCTCCTGCGCGAGGCCCCCGAGGTCCGTGTCCTGGCCACCAGCCGGCAGCCCCTCGACGTGCCCGACGAACAGACGATGGCCATCGCCCCGCTCGGAGTGGACGACGCCCTGGAGCTCTTCGCGCAGCGGGCGGCCCGTGTCCTGCCGGGCTGGACCGTCACCGAATCCAACCGCACCCAGACACTGGCGCTCGTGGAACGTCTCGACCGGATCCCGCTCGCCCTCGAACTGGCCGCCGTACGCCTGCGGGTCGCCCCGCTGGGTGAGCTGGTGGCCCGGCTCGACCGCCGGTTCGAGGTCTTCACCGGAGGCCGGCGCGCCGCCTGCGCCCGCCACCAGACACTGCGGACGACCATCGGCTGGTCGTACGAGCACTGCACCCCGGCGGAGCGCCTGCTCTGGGCCCGCCTCTCCGTCTTCGCCGGACCCTTCGAACTGTCGGCCGCGGAACGGGTGGGCGCAGGCGACGGACTGCGTTCCGACGCCGTACTGGAGGCCCTGTTCGGCCTGGTGGACAAGTCGGTCGTGCAGCGCGTCGGCGAGGACGGGGCGCGCTACCGGCTGCTGGACACGATCCGTGAGTACGGTGCCGAACGCCTGGACGAGCAGAGCGGCGCGGCCGCCGTACGCGAGCGCCACTTCGCCCACCACCGCGACACGGCCCGTCGTCTGTGGGACGAGCTGATCACCCCCGCCCAGACGGAACTGCACCGGGCGGTGCGCGGCCAGATCGCCGACATCCGGGCCGCCATGAAGTACGCGTTCACTGCCGCGGACCGCGCGGCGGAAGGACTGAGTCTCGCCGTGCAGCTCGCCCCGCACTGGAGGGCGACCGGCACCCTGTCGGAGGGGCGGTACTGGATCGGCAAGGGGCTCCAACTGGTGCCCGAGGACTGCGAGGAACGGGCCTGGGGCCTGTTCATGACCGGGGTGATCGCCACCTGGACCGCCGATCTCGCCGAGGCGCCGACCTTCTTCCAGCAGGCGCGGGAGACGGCTCTGAACTGCGACGAACAGCGCGTGGCACTGTTCACCGAGCCGTACCTCGGAGCGATGCGGGCGCTCTGCGGCGAGATCGACGAGGGACTGGCCGACCTGGAACAGGGGCGCCGGCGGATCGTCGCCGTGGGCGACTCACTGGGCATCAGCATGGTCCATTACGAGGGGGCCCTGCTGCGCGCGGTGCTCGGGGACACCGAAGGAGCCCTGGAACTGTGCGAGATGGGCCTGGAGCATCTGCACGGCACGGGCGACCGGCAGTTCTACGGTTCCACGCTCATGGCCCAGGGCCTCGTCCGCTGGCTCGCCGGGCGCCACGAGGAGGGTGCGGACGTGCTGCGTCAGGCCCTGGACGCCATGAGCGAGATCGGCGACGTGCTGGTCGCCGCGCTCTGCTGCCTGGGCCTCTCCTGGCATGCCGCACAGCAGGGACGCCATGTCAGGGCGGCGTGGCTGCTGGGCTACGCGGAAGGCGCGCGGCGGCTGAGCGGCGACCCGGTGGCCATGCTGACGTCCGTGCTGGAACAGCAGGAGGCGACCCGTGACGCCGTGCGGGAGGCGCTGGGAGACGCGGAGTACGCGCGCTGGCACGACGTGGGGGCGCGGCTCTCCGGGACGGAGATCCTGGAGGCGGTGCGGGCGGACGCCGACCGGCCGACGGGGGTGCGGCGCCTGCCCCGCAGCCGGTCGGAGCCCGGGGCGGCGGCCGAGCCGCTCACCCCGCGGGAACGCGAGGTCGCCACACTGGTCGCGCGAGGACTGTCCAACCGCGAGGTCGCCGAGCACCTGGTGATCTCCAAGCGGACCGCGGACACCCACGTCGAGCGCATCCTCACCAAGCTCGACATCGTTTCCCGCACCGAGATCGCGTCGGTGCTGGACGCCTGAGGCCGTCCCGCGATCCCGGGCGGGCGTGCGGCGTGGGACGCCCGCCCATCAAGGGCTGTGGGCCCGCCCCAGCCGCGGCGAGCGAGCCCCCGGGCCGGAGGCGCCGGTACGGCCGTACGTATGCCCACTGCGCCCCCGGTACGTATGCCGACGCCAGGCGGGTGACCGGGGCCGGGAGCGCAGATACGTGTACCGACCCGCGATTCAACGTCCGCCGGGGGCCGGTGTCGTGCGGCAGGCTGGGCGTGCCGCTGGGAACGCGGAGTATCTGCGCAGCATCGTGGACGCGGCTGTGGCAGGCCCGAGTGCTCCCGCTCCCCAGCGGCGCCGGAACCATGTGCCTGCGCCGTCGGCGGTGCAGGCGCATGATTCCGGCCACCCGCCCGGTTCCCCGGCTACCGGCGGCGGACCTCGACCATGAAGCAGCCGAACTCCACCGCGCGGACGTGCACCAGTGCCACGTCCGGATCGGCGAAGACCTCGTCCAGTGCGTGATCCACTTCGGCGGCCCGGTCCTTGGGGATCTCGATCAGCTTCCCGCCGAGGATGTTCCCCCGGGCCCCGTAGGCACGCAGCACCCGGCGAGCTCCGTGCAGCGCGACCGGGTAGCCGGGGCCGGGGGCCGGCCCGTCGCACTCCTCGGCGTGGATGAACACCGGGCCGCACTCGTCGTACGGGCCGGGCTCGGCGCCTGTCTCCGCCGCCCAGCGGCGCAGCGGCGCGTAAGAGACCAGGGCGATCCGCTCACCCGCCTCGCTGTGCCGCAGACAGCAGCGCAGCGGGGCACCGCCCTCCCGGTCGGTGACGGGTTCCCGTGCACGACCGGCGTCGTCCCGTTCCCGCAGCTGCTTCAGTACGGCGGGATCGATGGCCCGCGCCTCATGAGTCGTCGTCATGGCTCCAGCTTCCGCGTCGACCCGTACCGGCGCTGGCGGGAATCGGACGTCGCCCTGGACGGCCCCGGCCTCCGCGGGGCGTCGCGGGCCGCCCGCGGACTTCTTCGCCCGCCTCGTACCAGCTCCGTTCCGGCGCGAGCGGCCGCTCACGGTACCCCTTCCGCGAGCGGCGGCCGGGGTCGTCGCCCGGCACCGCCGAGACGATCGCCGGTGACCCGCCGTCGACCGCGCGCCACAGCGGCGCGGTTCCGTCCGGCAGCGGCCGGTCGGGGTCCGCGCCGCCCGCCACCGGCGCGGCTGCGACACGCGCGTCGTACGCGGCCACGGCCGCGCACGGGACCGGCAGCCCGGTCGTGGCGACCGTGTCCGGACCGGAACCGCTCCAGCAGGGCCCGCACCGCACGTTCGCCGCCCGCGCGTACCGCCGCCGCGAGATCCGTCGCCTCCGCATGCACGATTGCTCCGCGTGGTTCGACTGGTGCGCGTAGCGTGCATCCTCTCCCATGGGAGTACGCGCGGACATGGGAGGCGCCGCCGGAAGGGCTTCGCGACCGGCCCGCCGGGACCTCCGGGCTCCGGCCGCGCACCGACCGCAAGGACCACAGGGAGAGAACGTCGTGACGGACCAGCAGACCGGGGAGCCCGACAACACGGCCGTGCGGGTCGCCCTCTGGCGGGCGATGCACGTCCAGGCCGACCCGCCGCCCCATGTGTTCGAGGACGAGACCGGCCTGCGGCTGGCGGACCCGGGGGACGACTGGCGTCTGCGCCCGGACATGGACCCGCTTGTCACCAGCGGGTTCCGGGCGTCCGTCGTGGCCCGCGCCCGCTTCATCGAGGACCTGGTCACCGAGCAGGCCGACCGGGGCGTCGGCCAGTACGTGGTCCTGGGGGCCGGACTCGACACCTTCGCCCAGCGCAGACCGGACCTCGCCGCCCGCCTGCGGATCTTCGAGGTCGACCGGCCCGGCCCCCAGGCCTGGAAACGCCGCCGCCTGATCGAGCTGGGCTACGGAATCCCCGACCGGCTGCGACTCGTACCGGTCGATTTCGAGTCCGGTGAATCCTGGACGGAGCAGCTGGCCGCCGTCGGCTTCGACCCCGGCCGGCCGGCGGTCGTCGTCTCCACCGGCGTCACGATGTATCTCACCAGGGAGGCCACCGAGGCCACCCTGCGGAAGGTCGCGTCGCTCGCTCCAGGCTCGACCCTCGCCATGACGTTCCTGCTGCCGCCCGAACTCCTCGACGACGCCGACCGCCCGGCTCTCCAGGAGTCGGAGAAGGGCGCCCGAGCCTCCGGGACCCCGTTCGTCAGCTTCTACACCCCGCAGGACATGCTGGCACTGGCCCGCGAGGCGGGCATCGCGGACGTCCGGCACGTACCGGGCGCGCTGCTCGCCGAACGGTACTTCGCCGGCCGGACCGATGGACTCCGCCCGTCGAGCGGAGAGGATCTGCTGGTGGCCACCACCTGACCCGCCCGTCCCGGAACGGGGACGGACGGCTGCCGCCGGGAGCGGGAGCGGCCGTGCGGGAGGCGCGTTCCGGCGTCCGCCGCACCCGCCCCGCCCATGGTCCCGGCCGCGGCAAGGGCCGAGCCGTACGGGGCTCCGGCCTCCGTGGTGTCGCCGCCGGCCCCCGCGGCGGATAACCTCGCACCGGACCGGTCCGACCGGTCACGGTCGCGGGAGGCCATGCCATGCCGGAGATCGGACTGAGCGCCGGAACCATCGACTACACCGACACCGGGAAGGGCACGGGCGGGACCGTGGTGCTCGTCCACGGGCTCGCTTTCGACGACTCCGTCTGGGACGCCGTCGTGGCGGATCTGCGCGGGGACTTCCGCGTGGTGGTCCCCGTCCTGCCGCTCGGCAGCCACCGCCGCCCGATGCGGCCGTCCGCGGACCTGTCGGCCCAGGGCGTGGCGGATCTGCTCGCCGAGTTCCTGGAACGGCTGGACCTGCACGAGGTCACGCTGGTGCAGAACGACGCGGGTACGGCCCAGCTCCTGCCCGGCGTACGCGACGAACGCATCGCCCGGCTGGTGCTCACCTCCTGCGAGGCGCTCGACAACTACCCGCCGGGCATCCAGGGCCGCACCCTGGTGGCCGCGAGCCGGCTGCCGGGTGGCCTCTTCCTGCTCCTCCAGTCCTTCCGGGTGCCCTTCCTGGTGGCGATGGGCAGCTCGCTGGGCGGCATGACGGCGCGCGGCATCCCGTACGAGCGGGTGCGCCGCTGGTACCGGCCACTGCTGACCGACCGGGCGATCCGCCGGGACCTCGCCCGCTTCCTGCGCTCCACGCGGAAGGACACCTATCTGCGGGCCGCCGAACGGCTGCGGCACTTCGACCGGCCCGCGCTGGTGGCCTGGGGAGCGGAGGACCGGATGATGCCGCCCGCGACCGGCCGGCGTCTCGCCGGACTGCTGCCGCAGGGGCGGTACGTGGAGATCCCCGGCGCGGGCACGCTGGTCCCTCTCGACAACCCGGCGGCACTCGCCCGCGAACTGCGCCGGTTCATCCGGGAGAGCGGCTGAGGGGCCCCTGAGCCCGCGCCCGTCAGGGATCGCGGGACAGCCCTTAGGCTGTACGGAGCGACATCGTGCGGGGGAGGGGCTGCCGCTCCGCGTCGAGCCAGTGCCCGACGTGGTCCGGGACCGTCGCACGTGCTCCGCCGACCCGCCCCAGTCCGAAATGAGGAAGCACCGTGTCCTTCGCTCCCCTCGGCCGGTACAACGGCGAGCACAGCGACCACTGCAAAACCAGTCTGTGCTGCCGCTGCCAGCAGCGGAGCTGGACGACCCAGCAGGGCAACGAGCGGCTCTGCGGCCGGTGCGCGGCCTGCTGCCGGGAATGCGGCAGGGCACCGGCACCGCAGCTGGAGGGGCTCAAGGACGGGATCTGCCTGGACTGCCGAGGACAGTGCACGCGCTGCCACGGCGAGCTGCCCGACGGAGGCGTCTGCCACTGCCGGCAGTGGAGGCAGAGTCCGGGCAACGACCCGATGCGCTTCATCATGCAGGGCTTTCCCCAGCCGCTGCTCCAGGCCCTCGGACACCGGGTGCCACGCACTCTCCCCGACATCCTGTTCGAGGAGCTCACGCACCGCACGGCCGCCCAGCTCCTCGACCGCGTCGAGAGGCGCTGGAGCAACCGCTGGTCCCACGCGATCCACGAACGCGACGAGGAGAACCGCCGACGCTGGGCGCCCCAGGAGATCGCCGAAGCGCTGGTGAGCCCCGGCGCCTGCTCGAACCGGGCGTGCGAGGACGGCTATCTCCTCGCCGACGGCGCGCCCTGCCCGTACTGCCGGCAGCCGGCCCACCGCTTCGTACCCGCCTCCGCCGACGCGATCTCCACCTCGGACCACGCGCGGGCGACCGCCGCCCAGATCCGGCAGGCGCTCATCAGCAACCGTTCCGCCGGGCGCAAGCCCCGGCGCGCGGCGGCGCCGGGAGCCTGGCCGACCGCTTCCGGCGGCTGACAGCGGGGAAGCGGCCGACACCGGAGAGGCGGCTGACACCGGAGAAGGAGTGCGGCCGCCGGAGAAAGAGCGCGGCCGCCGTGCGCGGCACGTCCTCACGCGTGCGCCTCGTGTGCGCTTGCGCGGAGTCCGGCCGTGCACGGCGGCCTGCGTCCTGCTCTTCGGGCTCTTCGGTCCCTCCGGGCTCAGTGCGCCGGGGCGCCCGGAGACTTCGCCGCGGCGGCGTTCTCCTCCGCGAGCCGTTCCATGCCGCTCTGCGTCCTGAGCGGCTTCTCCTTGATGAACAGCACCGCGATCAGGGCGAGGAACGCGAAGGGGGCTCCGATCAGGAAGACGTCCGCGGTGGCGATCCCGTACGCGTGCTCGACGATCTCGCGGGCCGGCTCGGGAAGCTTGGAGAGATCGGGGACGCCGTGGCCGGCACCCCCGTTGTCCGCCGCCCCGCCGAAGCCCTTCGCCATCTCGCTCGCCACCCGGTGGCTGAGCACGGCGCCGAGCGCGCTCGTGCCGATCGCCCCGCCGAGGCTGCGGAAGAACGACAGCACCGAGGTCGCGGCGCCGAGCTCCGAGGCGGGCACGTCGTTCTGGGCCGCCAGCACCAGGTTCTGCATCAGCATGCCGACACCCACGCCGAGCACCACCATGTAGACGCTGAGCAGGCCGAACGAGGAGTCCGCGCTGATCGTGGACAGCAGGCCCATGCCCGCGGTCATGATGACGCCGCCCGCGATCAGGAAGCCCTTCCACTTGCCCCGGGCGGAGATGATCTGCCCGGCGACGGTCGTGGAGATCATCAGGCCGAGGATCATCGGCAGGCTCATCAGACCCGCGATCGTCGGCGACTTGCCGAGCGAGATCTGGAAGTACTGGGAGAGGAACACCGTTCCGCCGAACATGGCCACGCCGACCAGCAGGCTCGCCACCGTCGTCAGTGCCACGGTGCGGTTGCGGAAGATGTCCAGCGGGATGATCGGTTCCTGGACCTTGGACTCGACCAGCACCGCGGCGGTCAGCAGGACCACACCGGCGGAGACCAGGGCGGCCGTCTGCCACGACGCCCAGTCGAAGCGGTTGCCCGCGAGGGTCACCCACAGCAGCAGGGCGCTGACCCCGCTCATGATGAGGACCGCGCCGAGATAGTCGATCCTGACTTCCCTGCGCACCGTGGGCAGTTTCAGCGTCAGCTGGAGCAGGACGATCGCCAGCAGCGCGAACGGCACCCCGATGAA
The DNA here is from genome assembly GCF_042799335.1 of Streptomyces sp. NPDC057697. Taxonomy (NCBI): domain Bacteria; kingdom Bacillati; phylum Actinomycetota; class Actinomycetes; order Kitasatosporales; family Streptomycetaceae; genus Streptomyces; species Streptomyces sp. NPDC057697. The sequence goes on from NZ_JBHVJA010000004.1 coordinate 399,464, forward strand.
GAAGCACCAGCGCCACCCCAGCCAGGAGGTGTCCACGAGCACACCGCCGATGAGCGGACCCGCGACGGTGCCGACGGCGAACACGGCGCCGAAGATGCCGGAGTAGCGGCCGAGTTCACGCGGCGGAATGATCGCCGCCATCACGACCTGGGCGAGCGCCGTGAGGCCGCCGGCGCCGATGCCCTGCACCACGCGGCTCACGATGAGCAGGCCGACGCTGTGCGAGAAACCGGCCACGAGCGAGCCGATGATGAACATCGAGAGGGACAGCTGGATGAGCAGCTTCTTGTCGTAGAGGTCGGACAGCTTGCCCCAGATCGGGACGGTCGCCGTCATCGCCAGAAGCTCGGCGGTGACCACCCAGGTGTACGAGGACTGGCTGCCGTGCAGATCGGCGATGATCCGGGGCAGTGCGTTGGAGACCACGGTGGAGGCCAGGATGGCCACGAACATGCCGGCCATCAGCCCCGACATGGCCTGGAGTATGTGACGACGCGTCATGGCTGGTGCGGCCTCGGCGGGCGCACCGGCCGTACCGGTTTCGGGTGTGACGGCAGCGCTCATCGGCTGGCGTTCCTCATTCTCTGGTTCTTCGGATTCTCGGGTGAGAGCCCCGGTGGGGCTTCGCAGGTGCTTCGGGAGTTCGGTCGAGCTTCGGCTGTGCGGCAGCCGTGCTTCAGGCGTTCAGGCCGACGGCCAGCGCGGTGAACGCCTCGCGGTAGATGCTCTGGAACGTACGGGTGCGGCCGGAGGCCACCCAGAGCTCCACGGCGGCGCGCACGGCGGCGATCGCCACATGTGCGAGAAGCCGGGGGTAGAGGTCGGACTCGGGGTCCTGGCCGAGGCGTTCGGCCACGGCGGCGATCAGGGCGCGTTCGTCCGCGCCCCGGGCGGCCAGGAACCGGGACAGCAGTGAAGGGCTCGCCCGGAGCACCGCCATCTGGAGTTCCCAGCGCTCGTGGTCCTCCTCGATGTGCGCGAGTTCCTGGCCGATCGCCTCGCGCAGGGCGTTGAGCGCGGTGAGTTCCTTCGGTGCGTTGAGCACCGCCCGACGGGTCCGCTCGGCGTTGTCCTGGTCGGGGCGGGTGATCGCGTCTTCGAGACACGGGAAGTAGTTGAAGAACGTGCGCACGGACACGCCGACCGTGTCGGTGACCGCTTCCACGGTCACGTTCTCGATCCCGCGGTCCGCGGCCATGCGCAGCGCCACGTCCGCGAGGGCGTCACGCGTCGCGCGCTTCTTGCGCTCACGCAGCCCGAGGGGCATGTCGGCGGCACTCATGAAGTGCATGCTATGCAAGTTTGCGCGTTGTGCAAAATTCTGCGACGGAAGGGGACGCCCTCGCCACCCGGCGAGCCCCCGGCGAGGCCCCGGGCGAGCAGCGGCCCGCCGCCCGCCGGGCGTGTCCCGGCTCGGGACGGGGCCGCCCCCGTATCCCGCCCCACCGCGGCCGGTCCGGAACGCCCGGCGTCGGATCGCGCCGTGAACCGTGCGGCGGTCACGCGTCTCATCACGGGGACGGGGGCCCCGCGCGCCTCACTCCAGGGTCTTTTCGAGGAGCGTGAACGACTTGGGTACGCCGCCGGGCTGGTGCTTGCCCGCCTTGTGGCCGACGCGCCGATAGCCGTCGGCCAGGTAGTAGGCGTTCAGGCGTGTGTTCGTGGCCAGGCAGTCCAGGCGGACGAACGCCCGCCCCGCCCCGGCCACGCGGCGCTCCGCCGCCCGCAGCAGCAACCGTCCCGTCCCCGGCCGGGCGCTGCCGTGGTCCACCATCAGCCGGTGCACATAGCCGGCCACCGGCGGCTGCGGCCCCCAGGCGTCCTCGTCCGCCCACCACAACTCCCAGGCCCCGGCCGTGCGGTCACGGTCCTCGGCGATCCACACCTCGCCACTCGCCATGATCCGGCGGAAGTGGTCCTCGCCCAGCTCGCCGGGCTGCCACTGGCCGGTGATGCCCTGGGCGAGCATCCAGCGGGCGGCGTCGTCGCGCAGGCGGACGAGGGCGGCGAGGTCGCCTTCACCGGCGAGGCGGATGCGCAGATCGTTCACGCCGCGATCCTCGCACGCGCCGGCACGGGCCGAGCTCATCGGTGGAACGAGTGGACCAGCTGGATCTCGCCGACGATATGGGCGTTGAAGTCGTCGAGCTCCCCGGCCGGAACCCACAGTTCGAGGATCGTGCGCCCACCGGCCTGCTGTACGGGGTAGCGGCGCAGGAACTCCGCATCGACCTCGAACCGCGTGACGAACCCGGCTCCGTCGTGCCGTACGTTCCAGTCCCTCGCGATCATGATCGCGTAGTCCTCGTCGAGGACCGGGTAGAAGATCGGCTGCTCGGGCAGCCGGGGCGGCCACGCACGCCAGTTCAGCTCCCGGACCAGATCCAGCTCCTGGGGGCCGGTCGGGCGCCACAGGGTCGTCGTCGCTTGCCGGGTGATCATGGGAACAGCTCTCTCTGGACGTCGAAGGCCACGAAACGGTTGGCCGGAGCCCGGACGCTACCCGTACGGCACACCGGTCGGCCACGACGTTTCCGTTCCCGGTGCCGTATGCGGGGCAGCCGGGCGAGGCACGCTCCTGCCGGGGCCGACCGCGGTTCGGCGCTCCGACGCGCCGCCGTTACCCGGCGGCGGCCTTGCGGGCGTAGGTGAGGAAGAGCGCCCCGCACTTCAGGACGGTGTGGTCGGTGAGATCCCAGCCGCACGGGTCGAACACCGCCTTGTCGGAGAAGAGCGGGATCCCTCTGCCGACGGTCATCGGGCTCAGCTTGACGATCAGTTCGTCGATCTCCGAGTACAGCGCACCGGCCAGCTCGGCCCCGCCCATCAGCCAGATGCTCTTTCCGTCCTGCTGCTTCAACTCCCTCACGGTGGCCACCGGATCGTCCGCGACCAGCTCCACCGCCGGGTCCGGGCTCTCCTTCAGAGTCCGGGAGAACACCAGGTGCCGCAGATGCGGGTAGGCATCGGTCAGTCCGGCCCGGAGACCGATCTCGTACGAGCGCCGTCCTTCGAGGACGGTGTCGAAACGCGTGCCGCCGTCGGTGATGCCCAGCGCGGCGCGGGCGGGCGCGGGCAGGGTCTCCGGGTACTCGGTGACGAGGTGCTGCACATAGTCCTCGGGGACCGGCCAGAAACCGTCCGGACCGGTGGGGTCGGCGCCGTCCGGGCCCGCGATGAAACCGTCGAGAGTGGACGCGATGTAGTACACGAGCTTGCGCACGGACGACCTTCCGTCGATCGGTTCGGCAGGGACCGAACGGGGAGTGGCAGCGGATGCGAACCGTTCGGCCCAGCCGTGGGCCTCCATGATCACTGCGCGGCCGTCATCGGGCAAGGTCCGTCCTTCGCCCTCGTCGGCCCCAAGGCAACCGGTGGCCGCGGTCGTCCACCTCGGCACGGAGTACGTCCCGCCGCCCGGAGGCGAAGCGGGCCCCGGGGCCGCCGCCCCGCAACCGGCCGGTCGCCGTGGACACGCGGCCGGAATGCCCGCCACCGGGGCGCGTCCCGGACCCGGCGCCTTGATCCTTCCGGCCTCCCGCCTGTTCGATCGGCGGATGACCGAGACCGAAGCCGACCCGGATGTCCGGGCCGCGCTGCCCGGGGACGTTCGTCCGTCCCGACAGCTCTCCGACGCGTGGTTGCGCGGTCTGGGCTGCAATCGGGCGGCCCCGGCCGAGGTGCTGACCGGCCTCTTCGACGCGAGGGAGCGGCCCCTCGTGCATTCCCTCTACCGCGACGACCTTCCGGCCGGCGTCCGGGACTCGGCGGTCGTCCACCCGTCCAGGACCGTCCGCGGCACGGCCGCGGAGTCGGGGAGGCTCTCACCCGCGCAGTGGAGCCGACTCCTCGCCGCCACCCCGCGTTCGGCGTTCCGGGATGCCCTGGCCGAGCCGGCGGCCGAGCAGAGGGCGCGATGGGCCGCGCATCCCGAAACCGGCGTACGGACGGGCATCGAACCGGCGCCGGACTCCGCGTCCCGGCCACCTGCCGGACCGGCCGCGATCGCGGCCATGGCAGCCACCGTCCCCGACGCCGCTCCCGAGGACCGCACCCACGCGGTGTGGTGGATCGCGGCCCTGCACGGTGACGCCGACGCGATGCGCGGCCTCGCCAGGTCCCGGAACCTCCGGATCCGCCGCAGTGCGGCCCGCGCTCCGCACCTCCCGCCGGACGTCGTGGAGCTCCTCGCGCACGACGAGGACCGCGTCGTACGCCTCTTCCTCACCGAATCCTGCGACGACGCCCCGGGAGATCTGCTCCTGGAGGTGTGGAGCCGGTGGTACGGCAGCTTCTCGTTCCCGGGGCGTCCCCGCAACCATCCCGACTTCCCCCGCCACGACCTGATCCGCTTCGCCGACGACCCCCGGCCCCGGATGCGCCTCCTGGCGCTCGACGACCCCGCGTCGAGCGCCCCGCTGATCGAGCGGTTCAGCGCCGACCCCGATGGCGAGGTGCGGAGCCGCGCCGCCGACGACCCGCGCCTGTCGCCGGAGTCCGCCGCCCGGCTGACCACCGATGCCGACCACCGGGCCCGCCGCTCGGCCCGGCAGAACCCGGCCCTTCCGCCGGAGGTCCTGATCCCCCTGCTCCTCGACGAGCACAGCGCCGAGGACGCCGCTCGGAACCCGTCGCTCCCGACGTCGGTCATGCACCGCATGATCTCCCTGGCCGCCGCCCGCGGCTGACGGACGACCGTCCTCGCCGACGTACGGCAGCCCTCCTTCACAACATCTCTTTCGAAATAACTGTTTCAGGTTTATCTTCGGCGCATGGCCATCTCCTCCGCTCCGTCCGCCTCGTCCCCGGACCGGGACGTCGAACTCGACACCGCGGCCCTGCGGGTGCTCGCTCACCCGTTGCGCCTGAACGTGCTCGGCCTGCTGCGCGAGCGCGGTCCCTCCACCGCCACCCGCGTCGGTGCCGAACTCGGCATCACCCCCGGCGCGGCCAGCTACCACCTGCGCCGCCTCGCGACGGGCGGACTCATCGTGGAAGAACCGGCCAGGGGCACCGGCCGGGAGCGATGGTGGAGATCCGCCCACCGCCAGTCGGTCCACGAGCCCGCGGCGGCTCCGGCCGAGCGGCGCGAAGCCGGACGCGCGTACACACGGGCGGTCGCCGTGGCCGCTGCCGACCGGCTGCGCCGGGCCGCGCAGGAGGTGGCCCTCCTCCCCGACGAATGGCTCGACGCCAGCGCGTACGGCGACTTCCTGCTGCACCTGACGCCCGGCGACGTGGACCGGATGCGGGGCGAGATCTTCGAGGTGATCGCCCGGTACCGGAACGGGGACGGCGAGCCGTCCGAGGGCTGCGCCCCGGTGGTCGTGCAGGTACAGGCGTTTCCGGCGGCGGCGACGGCTCTGCCGCCGACCGGTGACGCATGAGCGCGGAAGGGACGGCCCGGCCCGCGCGCGCCGCCTACCGGGACGCCAACGTCCTGCGCTGGCTCGCCGCCTACACGGCTTCGGTCACCGGCGACGTCGTGTACTTCCTCGCCCTGTCCTGGGCGGCCACCCGGGTCGGCGGGCCGTCGCAGGCGGGGCTGGTGGTCGCGGCGGGGGCGCTGCCCCGTGCGGCGCTCATGCTCGGCGGCGGCGTGGTGGCCGACCGGTTCGGACCGCGCCGGGTCGCGGTTGTCAGCGACGCGATCCGCTGCGCGGTGATCCTCGCCGTGGCCGCGACGGTGGCGCTCGCCGCCCCGAGCGTGTGGCTGCTGGTCGCGGTCGCACTGGTCTTCGGCGTGGTCGACGCGGTGTTCATGCCCGCGGTGGGTGCGCTTCCGCCACGCATCACGTCGCCCGAGCAACTCGCCCGGGTCCAGGGGATGCGCGGGCTGTCGATCCGGCTGAGCAACGCCGTCGGCCCCCTCCTGGCGGGATCGGTGATGGCGTTCGGTGACGCGGCCGGGGCCTTCACGGTCGCGGGCGTGCTCTTCGCCGCCTCGCTCGCCGTGCTGCTCACGGTACGGATCGCCGGTCCGGCCGAGTCGGCGTCCCGACGCGGCTCCGCCCGGAGCGAGTTGGGCGACGGGCTGCGCTACGTCCGCCGTCACCGGATGCTCGCACCGCTGGTCGTGGTGATCGGTCTCAGTGAGATGTGCTTCAGCGGTCCGGTCGCCACGGGCCTGGTGCTCCTGGCGGAGGAGCGCGGCTGGGGCGCGTCCGGCATGGGGTGGATCGCGAGCGCGTTCAGTGCGGGAGCCGCGGCCGCCGCGTTGCTGCTCACCGTGGCGCCCCGGATACCGCGCCCCGGACTGGCGGTGTCCGGCGCGCTGCTCGTCACCGCGGCGGGAGCGGTCGTCCTGGGGAGCGCCCCGTCGCTGCCCGTCGCCGTGCTGTCCGGCGCCTCGATCGGCTCGACCAGCGGGTTCACCGCGACGGTGACCGGCGCCCTGGTCCAGACCGGGACCGACCCCCGCTACCTCGGCCGGGTCACCTCCGTCACGAGCCTGTGCACGCTCGGCCTCGCACCCGCGCTCTTCCCGGCCGTGGGAGTCACGGTTGCCCTGTGGGGAGCGGACGCGTTCTTCGCCGGATGCGGTGCGATCTGCCTGCTGGCCGCGGTGATCGGCCTGTCGGTCCCCGTGCTGCGACGTGCCGAACTGCGACCGCCCGGGTCCGTCGCCCCGACCGGACCGCTGCCCTCCGGGCTCCCGGAGCCATGATGACCGGCATCGGAGGGCTCCGGCCGCCGAGAACGCCCGACCGGCCGATGGATCCCTCTCGTCCCGTACGTACAGGAGGGCACATGGAGAGCGGTGGCAGCGGGAACAGGCGAGCCCCGAGGTCCGGGAACGTGTCCGGGAGAGCTTCGACCGCCAGGGCCTGATGGCCCGTCTCGGCGCACGTATCACCCATATCGGCCCCGGCCGGGTCCACATCGTGCTTCCGGCCCGTCCCGAGGCGACCCAGCAGCACGGTCACGTCCCTGCCGGGGCGGCGGGACGGTCGGCCGGTGCGGCGCGGACGCGCCGACGGGCCGGTGCCGCTCAGCCCTCGATGAGCGGATCGTAGGGCTCGTCCTCCGCCGTGAGGACCAGCACGAAGTCCTTGCCCGTCACGGTGGCGACCTGGTGCAGACGGGCCAGGACCTCGCCCTCGGCCGGAAGGACGAGGCCGAGCGCCTCGGCCGCACGGTCCCGTCGCACTGCCAGGTCCGGCATGTCCTCCAGGTACTCGGTGGCGAGCTCCCGGCTCTCCGCCGCGGTGAACGCGCGGCAGTCGCGCCACCACGGCGCGACCAGGAGCAGCCGCAACAGCTCCGGCAGTCCGATCGCGACCAGGGCCGCGCCGCCCTCGGAGTCCGCGTACAGGACCGGGCGTTCCTCGCCGCCTTCACCGCAGAAGAAGAACGTGCCTCCCGCCCCGTCGCCCGCGAAACCCTCCAACGCCGCACCCGACGCGAGGTGGACGCTCTCGCCGTGGTCGCACCGCCCGAGCTCGAAGTCGCCCGGCCAGGCCAGGAAACGGGCGGCTTCGGCATGGGCGGCGACGGCGTCGATCAGCGAGTCCATGCGCCGAACCCTAGGCCCTGTCTTCCGCCGGCAGCGCCTCGATGACGCTCGCGCTGTCGAGTACGAGGACGTCGCCGCCCTCGACGGCCCCTCGACCCGTCGGTCCCGCCCCTTCCGCTCCTTGCCCGGCGCGGGAGTTCATGCCCTCCCCGCCGATGCGGCCGGTACGTATAGAGCAGGCAAACTGTTCAAGCTGAACTGGACAGTCAAAACTGAAGGATTTACCGTCGGGGCATGACCGAGAAGACCGAGAACGCATCCGCGTCAGCCGTCCGCGCCGCGCGGGCCGTCCTGGTGACCGTCGGCCGTCTGCGCCGCCGCATCCGGAGCGTGAACGACGCCGCGGACATCACGCCCTCCCAGGCCTCCGTCCTCGCCCGGCTCTCCAAGAACGGGCCCACCACGGCGAGCGTCCTCGCGGCCATGGAAGGGGTGCGCCCGCAATCCATGGCGACCACGGTCGCGGCGCTCTCCCACCTCGGGCTCGTGGAACGCCATCCCGACCCCGGGGACGGCCGCAAGCAGCGCGTCACCCTCACCGCCCCCGGCCGTGAACGGGCCGAGGGCGACCGGGAGGCCCGTCACGCCTGGCTGACCCGCGTGATGGAGGAACGCTGCACGGAGGACGAGCGGCAGACGGTCGTGGCGGCGATGGCCGTCCTGGAGAAGCTGATCGACCATGAGTGAGGGCAAGCCGCCCATACCCGTGGGCGAGACGCCCCGCGAGGGCGACGGCGCGCGGGCCGAGCCGGACGGTCGCTTCGACCGCCGCCTGATACCCCCGATGATCATCGGTTCGGTCCTCAACCCGATCAACTCGACGATCATCGCCGTCGCGCTCGTCCCGATCGGCGCCGCATTCGGTGCCCCGCCCTCGGAGACCGCCTGGCTCGTCTCGGCGCTCTATCTCGCGACCGCGATCGGCCAGCCCGTCGTGGGGCGCCTCATCGACCTCTTCGGTCCGCGCCGGCTCTTCCTGATCGGCACCGCCCTGGTCGGCGCCGCGGGCATCATCGGCATGCTCGCCCCGGGCCTGGGCGTCCTCATCGGGGCCCGGGTACTGCTCGGCTTCGGCACCTGCGCCGGATATCCGGCCGCGATGTCGCTGCTGCGCCGCGAGGCCGACCGCACCGGCAACGACAGCCCCGGCGGGGTGCTCACCCTGCTCGCCGTCGCCAACCAGACCATCGCCGTCATCGGCCCGGCCCTCGGCGGCCTGCTGATCGGCGTCGGCGGCTGGCGTGCCACCTTCGCCCTGAACATCCCGCTCGCCGTCGCCGCACTGGTGCTCGGGGTACTTCGACTGCCGAAGACGCCGTACACCCCGCCCACCGGCCGGGGAGGCGCCGCCGCGCGCCTCGACCTCCCCGGGATCGGTCTCTTCGCGGTCATGCTCGTCACCCTGCTGCTGTTCCTGATGAATCCGGGCGTCACGTCGCTGTACCTCCTCGCGATGTCCGTCCTGGCGGCCCTCGTCTTCGCCCGGCGCGAGCTGCGCGTCGACGAACCCTTCATCGACCTGCGGGTCCTCGGCGGAAACGCGCCCCTGCTCGCCACCTACGGGCGCAGCCTGGTCGCGTACGTCGTTTCCTACGCCTTCCTCTACGGCTTCACCCAGTGGGCGGAGGAAGGCCGCGGGCTCTCCGCCTCCGAGGCCGGGCTCGTGCAGCTGCCGATGTTCGCGCTGGCCATCGTCGTGTCGACGCTCACGGGACGCCGCAAGGGAGTGCGCGGCAAACTCGTCGTCGGCGCGGCCGGTCAGATCATCGCCTGTGTGCTGCTGCTCCTCCTCCACGCGAGCAGCCCCCTCTGGACGCTGTTCGCCGTGGCCCTGGTGTTCGGTGTGCCGCAGGGGCTCAACAACCTCGCGCTGCAGAACTCGTTGTACCGGCAGGCCGATCCGGAGCGTCTGGCCGCCTCGGCCGGGCTGCTGCGCACCTCCGCCTACATGGGGTCGATGGTGGCGTCGGCGGCCTCGGCGCGCGCCTTCGGCCAGCACGCCGGAACCAGCGGCATGCACGAACTGGCCTGGGTGATGATCGCAGCGGCCGTCCTGTATCTGCTCAGCACGGTCGCCGACCGCAGCCTCTGCTCGCTCGCCGTCTGAACACCCCCGCGACCGCCTTCCGACACGCACACGCCCCAGGCGGGGAGACCCGAAGGGAACCACCCACCATGTCCGCCTCCGCTTCCGCTGCCGGTACCGCCCTCCTCGTCATGGACATCCAGAACGGAGTCGCGTCCCGCATCCTCGACCCGGAGTACCTTCCCCGCGTCGCCCGTGCGATCGCGGCGGCCCGGCACGCGGACGTACCCGTCATCCACGTCGGCATCGGATTCCGGCCCGGCCACCCCGAGGTCCACCCGCGCAACAAGACGTTCGCGGCCCTGCCGAAGGACGCCTTCGTCCACAAAGACCCCGCCGTCGGGTTCCACCCGGCCGTCGCCCCGGCGCCCGGCGAGGCCACGGTCTTCAAGAACCGCGTCAACGCCTTCGCCGGGAACGACCTGCACCAGATCCTCGCGGCCGGTGGCGTCGGCCACCTGGTGCTCGCCGGGATCGCCACCGGAGGCGTGGTGCTCTCCACCGCCTGCCTCGTGGCCGACCTCGACTACCGGCTGACCGTCCTCGCCGACGGCTGCGCCGACCCCGACCCGGCGCTGCACCACCTCCTCGTCGAGAAGGTGTTCGCCCGGCGCGGGGAGGTTCCGAGCGTCGACGAGTGGGCGAGGTCGCTGCCCGGGGCACACGGCTGAAGGCGTCCTTGCGTCCGCCCGGCGGCGGTCGTGCCGGAGGGGCCGCGGCGGTGCCGCACGGTCCCGTGAGGCCGTGGCGAGTTGCCGGTGCCCTCGCGCTCGGCGGTCAGGACGGCTGGACCTGATCGAAGAGGGCGAGGGCTCCGGCGGGGTCCGGGCTCACCAGGCGTTCCAGACCGGCCGCCGTGATCTTCGCCCACCTGCCGGCCCGCGCCCACATCCGTTCCTCGAAGGCGCGCACGGCCTGGTCCGGATCGCCGGGGCCGGTGGCGATGGACTCGGCGAGTTCGGCTCCCTCCAGCATGGCGAGGTTCGCGCCCGCCCCCAGCGGGGGCATCAGATGGGCGGCGTCGCCCAGCAGCGTCACTCCGGGGACATGGGCCCAGGTGTGGGACACGGGCAGGACGTGGAGAGGGCGGTGGACGAAAGCGGGGCCGTGGCGCAGCAGGTCGAGGGCCGGAGCGGCCCAGCCCTCGAACAGAGCCAGCAGACCCGATCGCACGGCCTCGACGTCGGCGAGGTCCAGGTGCGCGTGCCAGTCCGGCTCCGCGCGGAACTGGGCGTACACCTTGACGTGGCCGCCGCTGTTGCGCTGGGCGACGAGAGCCCGGTTCACGCCGTACACGGCCAGGGAACCGTCGCCGATCAGCCGGGCGAGCCCGGGGTGGCGGGTGTCGACGTCGTCCAGGGAGGTCTCCACCGTGGTGACGCCGGTGTAGTGCGGCCGCACCGACGAGACCGCCGGGCGGGTCGCGGACCAGGCGCCGTCCGCGCCGACCACGAGGTCGAACGTCTCCTGTCGCCCGTCCGCGAAGTGGACCAGCACGCCGTCCCGGGTCCCGGGCGTCACCCGCGTCACCCTCCGGCCCCACTGGACGTCGAGGGGGCCGAGCAGCAGGTCGCGGAGTTGCCCCCGGTCGATCTCGGGATTGGCCCGGTCGCCCGGACGGGGTCGCCAGTCGCGCAGGACGGTCCCGTCCGTGTCCAGGATGCGCATGGCCTGCCCCTCGGGGCGGGACAGCGTCTGGAACTCCGCCAGCAGCCCCGCCTTGTCCAACGCGAGCTGGCCCAGCTCCCTGCTCAGGTCCAATGTGCCGCCCAGGGGACGGGCGTCGGGAGCGGGGTCGCGTTCGAGGACGGTGACGGGACGGCCATGGCGGTGCAGGACACGGGCGAAGGCGAGGCCGCCGGGGCCGCCCCCGACCACTGCGATGCGTTGTCTCATGTCGATACACTGTATTGATTCGCTACGGCGGATCGCAACAGTACGATGCCCCCATGACTGTGTGGGACCGTCCGGAGCCGCCGATCCGCCCCGTGCCGCTCGACCGGCAGCGGATCGTGGCCGCCGCCGTCGCGCTGGCCGACGAGGGCGGGCTGGAGGCGGTGTCGGTGCGCAAGGTCGCCGCCCGGCTGAATGCCGGTCCGATGCGGCTGTACGGATACATCTCCACCAAGGAGGAGCTGTTCGACCTCATGGTGGACGAGGTCTACGCCGAGATCCTTCCCGAGGAGCAGCCCGGCGACTGGCGGGAGGCGCTGAGCGTCCTCGCCCACCGCACCAGGCGGGCGGCCCTCCGCCACCTGTGGCTGGCCGATCTGCTCGGCCGCCGCCCGGCCCTGGGCCCGAACGGCCTGGCCGTGACCGAGGCCACGCTGTCCTCCCTCGACGGCCTCACCGGCATCGACACCGTCATGCGGGCCGTGGAGACGGTCAGCGCCTACTACACCGGCGCGATCAGGCGCGAGATCACGAACCTGCGGGCCGAGCACGCCACGGGCCTGTCCAAGCACGACTGGCAGCGCGCCCACGGCCCGCATGTGACCAGAATGCTGGCCACGGGCCGCTTCCCGGCACTGGCCAAGGCCGTCCACGACGGCACGGACGTGGACGCCGAAACATCCTTCGCGACCGGCCTGGAATGGGTCCTCGACGCCGTGGCCGCCAAACTCCCCCCGCCGTCGGCGTGATGCCCTGACTCCTGCCGCATGTGAGCGGGGCCGGGGGCGGCGTTCGCGGTCCGTACGGGCTCGCCGCCGCCACTACGGCCCGGTCGGCGAAGCCTGGCGCCCACGTACCGGGCTTCATCGGCACCCCGGCCGGCCCGGAGCCGGGCTCCGCACGATCCCCGCACGTCGGCCCAGGCGGCCCGCACAACAGCCGCCGGTCCACGGGACGAGCCGCGCCGAGCCCATTTAATGCATCAAATCATCGGTCAACTGCACCGTCCGGCAAGAGAGTTGACGCACTAATGGCAGAGCCTTACGGTGCGCACACGCTGTTCCCATCGAGCCGACGCCGGAGCGTGCCCATGAAGCGCCGCACCTTTCTCGCCGGAACCACCGCCGTGTCCGTCCCCGCGGTGACCACCGCGACCGCCATGGCGGCGGGACCCGCGGCCGCCGCCTCCCGCTCCGCCGCGACGCTGCGCCTGGTCGTCGACGGCGTGTCGCACGACCTTCCGCCGACCTCCGTGTACGGGACGACGATCGAGGCGACCGGCACGGAGGGGCGGGCGCGGGTCACCATGACCGGTAAGTACAGCGAGTTCTCGGTGGCGTTCCCGAGCCCGTACGAACCGCACCTCGCCAGGGTGTCGGTGTGGCTCACCGGGGTCACGCCCAAGAAGGGGAATCTCTGGCTGAAGATCTTCGACCAGGACAACGAGGAGTGGGGCACGCTCGCCTCCCGGGTCGACCCGAGCGGCTTCGACGGTCGGACCCGCGTGACGTTCGAGCCCCAGCGGCTCTCCCGGATGACATGGAGCGGGGTGGGGGACGGCAGGCTCACCCACCCGCTGCGCCGGTTGGTGCTCGTCTTCTTCCCCGACGACAAGCAGGCGGCCGATCCGTTCGCGTTCGACCTGGAGTCCGTGGAGGTGGTGGGCGACGGAGGCCCGGTGTCCGCCTGGAGCCGGGCCGGCGCGCTGGAGCGGCCGGTTCGTGCCCGAACTCGCCTGGTGTCCGGCGGATCTGGCGGGGTAACGCTCCGACGCGGTACACGCCGACCTCCGGCTCACCGCCACACCGGCCGAACTTCCCGCGGGCGGTACCACCAGGGCGGCGCCGGCCCTCGCCGAGTGGGACGGCGCGCCGCTCGACCCGGACGGCGCGGACATCGCCTGGGAGCTCGACGGGCGGCCCGTCGCCCATCTGGTCACCGACGCCGACGGGAGCGTGTGGCTCGCGCCGGAGCACGGCGGTGGCACCGGCTGGGCGACGGTCCGGGCCGTCGTCACCCGTGACGGGGTGCCCGCGTACAGCGGCGTCGCGTCGGTCGAGATCACCGCCTGAGCCCGGCCGGACGCCCCCCGCCCGGCACTCCACGGCACGAGTGGACGCGTACTGGGGCGGGGGAGAGGGCACGGCCTCAGGGATTTGACGCGTCATGGAAACTTCAGGGGCTCGTCGCGGTGGTCCACGGAGCTCCGGTGAGAACGCGCCGGAGGATCCGAAGGAGGTCCGGGCCGGTCGCCGGGGAGGACGCGCGCCAGGCGATGTGGCCGTCCGGGCGGACCAGAACGGCTCCGCTCGGGGGCAGGCCGCACAACTGGTGGAAGGAACCCGGGTGTTCCTCGCTCAGCTGCCCGCCGCCGAGCCGACGCACGGTGACCGGGACACCTGCCGCCGCGGCGGCGTCCGCCTGCTGCTGCCAGGCCGGGTCCTGCGAGGCCGTGATCAGGGTGAAGCCGGGACCGACGAGGTCCAGGGTGGAGGAGATCCCGGACGGACCGGCCAGCCGCGCGTGCGGGGCGCGGACGCCCGGGGCGCCGCTCGGGTGGTATCCGGAGGGGTCCAGCGGTGGCCGGGCGGGTGCGGCGGGGTCGGGGACGACGGCGGTGGAGCGGTAGGCGGCGGTGAGCAGGAGTTCGTCGTCGATGCGGTATCCGGCGCGGGCGCGGGCGTTGTCCGTGGAGAGGTCGATGACCTGCCGGGCCACCGGGCGGCGTTCGGCCTCGTAGCTGTCCAGCAGCGCCTCGGTGGCGCGGCCGGTGGCGACGGCGGCGAGTTTCCAGGCCAGGTTGTCCACGTCGCCGATGCCGGTGTTCATGCCGTGCCCTCCGGTCGGCGGGATGACATGGGCCGCGTCTCCGGCCAGGAGGACGCGCCCGGCGCGGTAGCCGGAGGCCAGTTGGGCGTCCATGCGCCAGATCATGGTGTCGCGCACGGTCACGTCCAGGCCGGGGATGCCGGCCGCGGTCCGGACGAGGTCCTCGAGGTGCTTCCGGTCGCCCAGGTCCTCGTCCCCACGCGGGTCCTCGGGGTCGAAGGGGTACTGGTAGATCCAGTGGCGGTCGTTGTCCACCGCCATGAAACCGCCGCGTCCGGGCGGAGTGAGGAAGTACGATGCGCTGGCCCGGTCGGCCACCACGCCGCCGAGCGGCGCCTCGAAGCGGACGCTGAGGAAGTGGCCCAGGCCCGTGGGCCCGTCCATGCGGACGCCCGCACCGGCACGGACCGTACTGGCGGCGCCGTCGCACCCGACGAGCCACCCGGCGCGCACCGTGCGCCGCTCGCCGTCGGCGCGGTCCTCCAACTCGGTGCTCACCCCCTCCTCGTCCTGGGTGAAGGAGAGCAGGCGCGTGCCGAACCGGACCCGGTCGCCCGCCGATGCGCGGGCCCGCCCCGACAGGACCGGTTCCAGCGCGTCCTGGGAACAGATCATCCCGGGCGAAGGAGTGTTCCCGGCACCCTCCGACGCTTCGTGCGGCACGCCGTCGCGGACGAAGTCCGGGTCGACCAGGTCCCTGCCCCGGTAGAAGAAGACCTGGGAGGCCGGAAGGCCCGCGTCGCGGACGGCTTCCTCCAGCCCGCAGCGCCGGAAGACCTCCATCGAGCGCGCCGAGATCCCACGCGCCTTGGGATGACGCGACGTGCCCGGACGGGCTTCGGCCAGCAGATGGTCCACGCCGTACCGGGACAGCAGAATCGACAGGGTCAGACCCACCGGCCCGCCGCCCACGATGAGTACGGGAGTCGTCGTCGGAACATGCATGTGCTCTCCATCGGGGTGGTTCGCGGCCGGCACCGGAGCGGCTCGCCCAGGGGCGCGCCGAGAGCGGCCGGGGCGGGTGCGCTCCAGTAGTAACGCTCAATGACTGATTTGGACGTTACCATGGGGTGCGGAGCCGCACCCGCCCGACGAACCCACCAGGAGAAGGTGAAGCCCATGACCGAGGACCCGACCGGGGGCAACCCCCGCGGCCTGCTCTTCATCGCCGACCTGGCCAACACCGTCCAGGACGACCCCGAAGCGGGCGCGGAGGCGTTCCAGGCCCTCCTGGAGCGCCACGGCGGCCCGTCGTTCACGCTCACCGGGGCCGATGCCCGGGGGCTGCGCGAAGCCACCGCCCGCCTGACCCGCATCCTGGAGACGGACGACGAGGACCGGGCGGCCGAGGCGATCAACGCGCTCCTCGACGAGTACCCCGCCCGTCCCCGCCTGGTCCGCTTCCCCGGACGCCCCTGGTCCCTCCACACCGAGGCGCGCCGGGGCGCCGGGCCCACCGAGTGGCTGCTGTCCACCACGGCTCCGGCGCTGGGGCTCTGGCTCAGTGAGCGCGGCCGGTGCGCCTGGGGGCAGTGCGCCGCCCCCCGCTGCGACCGCTACTACATCGACACCGGCCGCCGTACGCCCCAGCGTTACTGCTCTCCTCGCTGCGCGACCCGGGTCAGGGTCGCCTCGCACCGGGCCCGGCGCGACGGCTGACGCCTGCCCGGTGCCCCGCGCGCCCGACCCGGCACACGGTCAGGTGCGGGTCCGAACGGTCTCGGTGAGCCCCGGCCCGTTCCCGGATCCGGACGCGGAGAGCGCGGTCAGCACCGCCAGGAGCGCCGCGCTCCCGGTGAGGGAGAGCGCCTGCCCCCAGTCGACGTCCAGCACACCGGTGGTGTTCAGACCGAGCGTCGCTATGAGGGTCTGGGCGGCGGTGCGCACGGTGCGTTCCGCCGTGGCCGCCCAGAAGGCCCCGGTGAAGATCGTCGCGGCCATCACTCCTCCCCGGCGTGACTGTCCGCGCCGTCGCCGACGGCCCGGTCGATCGCGGCCTGGACCGCGCTGACAACGGTCTCCGAGTCCGCGCCCGTGCCGACATGACCGGCGAGCGCGGTGATCGCGGCGGTCTGGGCGGCCATCCGCTTGTCCATGGACCGGATGCGGGCCTGCATGTCCTTGAGGATGGACTGCGGCTGCCACGTCGGATTCGTCTTGTGGTCCGCCGCGTCCGTCGGTCCGGCGATCGCGTCGGTCTTCCACACGGCGTCGAAGATGTCGCGCTTGGTGATTCCCGCCATGGGGTCCTCCTCGTTGTCGGAGCCGGGGTTCCAGCTCGCGGGGTGCTTGAGCCGCTCGGCGACGTCGGCGCGGAGCTTGGTCATGGTGAAACCACGGGGGTCCACCTTGTCGTCCGACCACTCCAGGTGGCCGATCACGGACTTCGCCGACCACTTGTGCGCCCGGCACAACGCGGCCTGGACGCGGACGATCGCGTTGTACTGGGCGGCCGGCCAGGGGTCCTTGCCATTGCCGAGGTTCTCGCACTCCCATCCGTAGAACCGCGCGTTGCCGTCGACCCCGTCGTTGTTGCCGCGGGTGGGGGGAGTGGGCCGAGTGCCGTACGACTCGGCTATGACCTGCTGCAGCACCTTGGGGTCACCGCCGCCCGCGTGATTCGCCCGGCCCCAGCCGACCATGTGCACCCGGCCGTCCTTCGCGATCATTCCGTGGCACAGCGGTCCGGGCAGGTCGGGGTAGCCGTCGCGGACCATCTGGACGGTCGCCGCGGTGCCCTTGGTCACGGTGTGGTGCACGATGCTGCCGTTGACCGGGCCCCAGGGGCCTTTCGAGTTTCGGTTGTGGGTACGCCAGTTGCCGACCTCGACCACGCGTACGCCCTCGGCACGCAGTGCCTTGAGTACGGCGGAGGCGGAGAGAGGAGTCGCCATTCGTTTCCCTTTCAGCCCGAGGTGTACGAGACGTCGCGGAACGGGCCGATGAGTCCGTCGTTCGTTCCGCCGTCGACCGAGTCGACCGTCTCCACCTGGTGGAACGCACCGTGCCATGCGGAATCCGCCGCTGTCACCGTGTACTTCGTATTGTTCGCCACCGAGTGCGCGGAGATGAGTCGGGCCGTGGTGACGTTCGGTTCATAGAAGTTCCATACCCCCGTGGGGGCCGCCGGACTCGACCTCGTGGCCAGCAGTGTGTACGACGCATGTGTTCGGCTCATGTGTGCGAACAGCGCCCCTGACCGGCCGACAGCAGTCGGTTCCGCGCGGGGAGTCGAGTTCTCGGGGATTCGTCGAGCGCCCGGCACGCCGGGCGAGCAGTCGCCCCGCTCCGGCTCAGCCCGATCTGCCGGGGAGGGTGGTCACGGCCGCGTTCACACAGACGATCATGGCGATCGCGGTCCAGGCGAGCGCATCGAGCCGCTGCCCGAGGACGGCCGCTCCGGCCGGCGCCGCGAAGACCGGGTTCACGCTCATGAAGACGCCGAAGAGATGCGCCGGAACGCGCCGCAGCCCCACCAGGTCGACGCGGCGCCGGGAACCGGCCAGGGCCACGGCCAGTGGCCCGAGGAACTCCAGCGTGATGGCCAGCCCGAGCCCGATCCGTTCGATCGCCTCGTACAGGGACAGGTTCATCGCCGCGAACACCAGCGCGAGGCCCGGTACCGGACGCCACTGCGCCGCGGTGAAGCTCCGCACCCGCGGCCGGCCGACGGCCACGAGCACCACGGCGGCCACCCACTGGCGGACCGCCACCATTCCGAGCGGCCCCAGCACCGGGAACGCCAGTGCCGCGACGGAGGCCCCGTCTGGTTGGACAGCCCGCTGCCCAGCATCAGTGCCACCCCGGCACCGCGCCCCGTACGCCGGGCAGGTGCGGCCCCGTCGACCGGAGTGTGTCGGGGGCCCGCGGCGAGGGAGGAGTGGCGTCTCGTTCCTCCACGACGCGGCTGCCCCTCACATACGCAAAATGCATTCAGGCGCCCATCTATACGCTGGACGCATGGATGAGACATGAGACAGGGCGGCCGCGCTGGAGCTGAGGCATCTGCGGTGCCTGGTCGCCATCATCGACGCCGGCGGCTTCACCGACGCGGCCCATGAACTCGGCATCTCCCAGGCCGCCGTCTCCCGCACCCTCGCCGGTCTCGAAGGGCTTCTCGGGGTGCGACTGCTGCACCGCACCAGCCGCAGCGTCGCACCCACCAGCGCCGGGGTGCAGGTCCTGGCACGCGCCCGCGTCCTGCTCGCAGGCGCCGACGAACTCGTCCACGAGGCCGCAACCGGCCACGCCCGCCTGCACATCGGCCACGCCTGGTCCGTCTTCGGCCGGTACACCACCGAGTTCCAGCGCCGCTGGCACGAACAGCACCCCGAGACCGACCTGCGTCTCATCCGCCACAACACCCCCACGGGCGGCCTCGCCGAAGGGCTGTGGGACCTCGCCGTCATCCGTGCCCCGATCGATCTGAAGCCGTGGTCCCACGCGCGGATCGGATACGAGGCCCGCTACGTCGCCCTGGCGTCCGACGACCCCTGGGCCCGCCGTCGCGGCATCCGTCTCGACGAGATCCCCGGTCGCACCCTGGCCATCGACCGGCGTACCGGCACGGCCGCCCTGGACCTGTGGCCCGAGGAGGACCGCCCCGCCGTCGAGTACACCCACGACATCGACGACTGGCTCGCTGCCATCGCCACCGGCCGCTGCGTCGGAGTGACCCCGCAGGCCACCGCCGCGCAGTACCGCCGCGACGGCATCACCTACCGCCCCCTCCGCGGCGCCGATCCGGTCCCCGTCCATCTCATCTGGCGGGCCCGGACCACCCACCCGGCCACCCACACCGCGATCGCCCTGGCCGCCGGGCTCTACCGCGAGGGCAAGGGCGCCCCGCACTCCCGCGGATGACCGGCCGCGAGGGCCAGGGGCAGGGGAACCGGCGCACCCGAACTCCTCGCCGAACCGAGAGCGTACGTTCGTACGCTCCGGGATGTACGATCGTACGCATGACGATCGACCACTTCGCCGACGACCCGCGCACCAACCTGGAGCGGATGCTCGCGGGAGACCTCTACATCGCGGACGATCCGGAGATCGCCCGGCGCCAGCAGCGGGCGATGGGACTGGCCGCCCGCTACCAGGCCGCCTACATCGAGGACGCCGACAGCGCCCGGCCGTTGCTCGCCGAACTGCTCGGCTCCGTGGGGGAGGGCGTCGATGTGCGGCCGCCGCTCGCCGTCGACTACGGCAGCAACATCACCATCGGGGCCCACACCTTCATCAACTTCAACCTGACGGCGCTGGACGTCGCCCGGATCGTCATCGGAGAGCACTGCCAGATCGGCCCGAACGTCCAGTTGCTCACGCCCACCCACCCCGTGGAGCCGCAGCCCCGGCGGGACAAGCTGGAGGCGGCACTCCCCATCACCATCGGTGACAACGTCTGGCTCGGCGGCGGCGTCATCGTGTGTCCCGGGGTGACGATCGGTGAGAACTCGGTGATCGGCGCGGGCGCGGTGGTCGTCAAGGACATCCCCGCCGACGTCGTCGCCGTCGGCAACCCCGCCCGCCCCGTCCGCGCGCTCTGACGGCGCCCGCCATGGCCACCGGACGTACCGACCCGCAGCGGCGCGAGCGGATCCTCGCCGCCACGCTCGACCTCATCGCGGACGAGGGCGTCGCGGGCGTCTCGCACCGCAAGATCGCCGTCCGTGCCGATGTGCCGCTCGGCTCGATGACCTATCACTTCACCGGCATCGACGAACTGCTGCGCGAGGCCTTCGCACAGTTCGCCGACCACATCGTCGCCGTCTTCGACCGCTGCCTGGGCCGGGCCGGAAGCGTCGAAGAGGCCCGCGAGGCCGTCACCGACGTCATCCACACGCTCTCCGAGGGCCCCCGCCGCGACCTGATCCTCACTCAGGAGCTCTACACGCTCGCCGCCCGCCGCCCGGAGTACCGGCACCTGTGCCGGACGTGGATGCGACACAGCCGCGGCATCCTCGAAAGGCACTTCGACGCCGACACCGCGCGCCAGGTGGACGCGCTGATCGAGGGGCTGACCCTCCACCGGGCCCTGGACGACGCACCACCCGACCGCGGGACGACGCGCCTGGCCGTCGACCGCATCACCACCGCGGTATCTCCCTCGCGGTGACCCCCGCGCCGCTGATAGTCATGGACGATGCCGACCGAGACCCTTGACCCGATGGAACGTCTTCTTGCCGAGCGGGCCTGCGAGCGCCTGATCGTGGAGTTCGTGCGCCGCCTCGACCTGGGAGATCCGAGCGGTGTCGCGGAGCTCTTCACACCTGACGGGGTGTGGGAGTGGCCCCAGGGCGACCGGAGGGTGGAGGGGCGGGACGCGCTCCGCGCGTACTTCGGCTCACGGCCCGAGGACCGGCTGTCACGCCGCATGTCCACGAACATCATGGTCACCGTGGAGTCCGCGTCGAAGGCCACCGCCACCTCCTACTTCGCCACCTACCGGGTCGACGGCCATACCGGCGGCATGGTGCCCCCGGTGCTCCCGGCGAACGTGGGCCACTACGAGGACGGCTTCCGCAAGGTGGACGGCACCTGGCTGCTGGCCCACCGGGTGACGTTCCTGCCGTTCGGCGGGGAGACGGTGCGACTCGGCCGCCCCGGCCGTTCGTGAGGACCTGGCAGGAGACGGCGCCGGGACGCCGCCGCACTGCGGGAGCACGGCCACCGGGTCCGGAGCCATACCGGTCGGGACGGGACGGAGCCGACCGGATTCGAACCGGCGTCCTCCCACATGCGGTGAAGGCGCGACAACCACTGCGCTACGAGCTCCGCCCCGCTCAGGATGGTACGGGCCGTCCCGGCTTCACCGCTCGTGAATGATCGAGGGGGCCACGGAACGCTTCCCGGTGCGTCCGGAGGAAAACGATTTTGAGACACTTCCTCCATGCCGATTGCTGAAGTGTCGCCCGGAGTGTCCATCGCGTACGAAACCTTCGGCGACCCGTCCGATCCCGCCGTTCTGCTCGTGATGGGCTTCGGCGCGCAGATGATCGCCTGGCACGAGGACTTCTGCCGCGCGCTCGCGGAACGTGGCCGCCATGTGATCCGGTACGACAACCGGGACTGCGGGCTGTCCACCAAGTTCGACGACCACCCCGTCGACATGGGCCGGTTCATCGCGACGGTGAGCTCGGGCGACATCGAGTCCGCCCTCGCGATGGTGCCCTACACCCTGCGGGACATGGCCGACGACGGCCTCGGCCTGCTCACCGCGCTCGGGATCGAACGGGCCCATGTGGTCGGGTCCTCGATGGGCGGCATGCTCGCCCAGACGATGGCCATCACCCGGCCGGAGCGTCTGCTGACGCTGACGTCGATGATGTCCTCGACCGGCGAGCCCGAATACGGGCGGTCCAGCCCCGAGGCCCAGGCGGTGCTCTTCGCCCCGAAGCCGTCGGACCGCGAGGGGTACGTCGCCGCGGCGGAGCGGGACCTGATGTGGTCCTCCAAGCGCTACGGCGACCCGGCACTCCTCCGTGAGCTGGCCGCCATGAGTTACGACCGTGCCTACTACCCGTCCGGAGCCGGGCGACAGCTCGGAGCGATGATCCTCAGCGGTTCACGCGCCGAGGCGCTGCGCGAACTGCGCGTACCCACCTTGGTGATGCACGGCCTGGACGACATCCTGATCGATCCGAGCGGTGGGGAGCGCACCGCCGAGCTGGTGCCCGGGGCGAAGCTCCTGCTGCTTCCCGACATGGGGCACGACCGGCCGCGCGAACTCTGGGACCGGATCATCGACGCCCTGGTCGCGCACACCGGCTGAGCGTTGCGCCCATCCGTCGTGGCCGGGGCCCGGGCGCCCCCGGGCCCCGGTCGGGGTCTTTCGCCCGGTGGGGGCGGGGACGGGGGAGGGGGGCACCCGGCCCCGGGCGTGACCGGGGCGAAAGACCCCCGGGGCTGTCCCGTGATTCCCGGT
>NZ_JBHVJA010000004.1:421717-554757 GCF_042799335.1 Streptomyces sp. NPDC057697
CCGGGAAGGGGCGGGGCGGGGGAACGGGCCCGCCGCAGGCGCACCCCCCCCCCTCCCCCCCCCCCCCCACCGACCCCCCCGCCCCAACCCCACCCGCCCCGCCCCCCCCCCCCGCGGGCGCGCCCCCCCCACCGCCGGCCGCGGCCCCCCCGCCCCCCCGGCCACGACCGGATCACACCGGTTCGGGCTGCGGTTCCAACTGCCGCACGGGTGCGGCCTCCGGTTCCCACTGCCTGGTCGTCCGTACGTAGGCGTAGATCACCGAGACCATCGCCAGGACGAGGAGCGGCCCGAACAGCCAGGGGTACCTGGCCATTTCCACCGGCAGATAGCGGTAGGCCACCAGGAGCACGGCGAAGACCGCGGTGCCGTAGGCGACCAGCTGGATCCTCGACCGGTCCCAGCCGCGCTCGTGCGCGCGCAGCGCCGCCTCGATCGTGAGGGTGAACACCACACCGGCGATGATGTCCGCGCCGTAGTGGTAGCCGAACCCCAGCGTCGCGCCGAGCGTGGCGATCAGCCAGAACGCGCCCGCGTACCGCAGGACCCGGGGCCCCTGGCGGGAGTGGATGAAGATCGCGGTGGCCCACGCCGTGTGCAGGCTGGGCATGCAGTTGCGCGGGGTGATCCCGTCGAAGGCCATGTGCTGCGGGGTGCCGAGGGGCGTAGGTGTGTCCGGCCACAGGTCGGCCACCGCCCAGTGTCCGCCGTCGGCGCCGTAGGCGAAGATCGGGCCGACCACCGGGAAGATCATGTAGATGGCCGGCCCGAGCAGGCCTATGACCAGGAAGGTGCGCACCAGATGGTGGCCGGGGAAGCGGCGCTCGACGGCCACCTTGCGCAGCTGGTACAGCGCGACCACCACCGCGGCCACCGGGAGCTGGGTGTATACGGAGTCGAGGAAACGCTCCCCGACCACACCGGTGGCCGTGACCATCCGGCCCACCACCCAGGACGGATTGCCCAGCGCGTGATCGGCGGTCGCCACGTACTGGTCGAGCACCAGGGGGCGGGTCTTCGACGTGATGAGCAGCCAGGTGTCGCCGGTCTTGCGTCCGGCCACCAGCAGCAGACCCAGGCCCACACCCTTCAGCAGCAGGAGGCGTTCCGGTCCGGTGCGGCGTGTGACGGCGAGGACGGCACAGCCCAGGATCACCCACAGCGCGCCGTTGCCGAAGGGGTGGCCCTCGGTCACCCTGGTGTCGGTCACCCACCGCACCAGGGCGAAGACGAGGTCGATGCCGATCGCGGCACCGGCCGCGATGAGCCGCTGCCGCCAGGTGAGCACCACCATCATCAGCCCCATGCTGGCGTACAGCAGGAAGCCCGACTTGGGGGCGACCACCACCTCCTGGGCCTGGGTGACGATCGGCCCCGGCAGACCGTAGTGACGCGCGGCGATCTCCAGCGCGATCAGGAAGCCGAGGGTCACCACCGCCGCCGAGGCCCACAGAACCGCCCGTGGTCGACGCCACGCGGCGCCCTCGACGCTGTTGTCTCTTCGCGAAAACACCCGCGATGCTCTAGGTATCAATTGTTTGGCCGATGTGTTAGTCGTTGGCTGGACAAGTCACTCTTCATGCCGGAAAGCACGGTTTCTCCGGTCAAGGACGGGTGACGAGCGTGCTCGCCATGGGCTCGAACATGCTATCGGAGCAGGGTGCGCGGGTTTCGCTGGTCACGGGTGGTGCGAAGGCGTCCTGCCGGCGCGCGCCGGGAGCCGGGGCGCGCCGGCCGCGCCGGTGCCGCTCGCGCGGCCCGCGCCACGCGAGAAGTGGCCCCCCGTCACCTCCCGCTCGGACTCCCCGGGGACGCGTCGCGGAGCCGGGGAAGGCGGGCGATTCCGTCCGTGGGGTGACATCCCGCGCATGTCGGCCCCAGGGCCGGGAACCGCGCGCCCCCTCCTGATACCAGCAGGGCATGCCCAGGCCCTCGCATCAGCAGCCCGACACGACGGACCCCGGCGCATCGTTCGGGGGACGGCGCCACCGGATCCGCGCCGCCTCACGCCGGGCACTGCGCGGCACGACCGCCCCGTCCGGCCGGGACCCGGGCGCCCGGCGGACCTCACCCGGCGCGCCGCACCCGCCCCGTGTGAACCCCGCCTTTCGGACGGCCGCCGCCTACGCGTGGCGGATCCTCGTGGTGGGCGCCGTCGTGTACGCGGTCTTCTCGGCGCTGGGACGGTTCCACGAGGTGGCGGCGGCCGTCTTCCTCGGCCTGGTCGGGACCGCGGTGCTGCGCCCCGTCGCGGACCTCCTGGACCGCGTGATGCCGCGGCCGCTCGCCGTCGCGGTGGCGCTGCTCGGCAGCATCGTCCTCGTTCTCGGCGTCCTGTCGCTCGTCGGCGAGGTGGTCGCCGGAGAACGCGCGGGCCTGCAAAGGGAATTGGGCGACGGACTGGACCGGGTCGAGCACTGGCTGGAGGGGCCGCCCTTCCGGCTGGCCCCGAAAACGCTCGACGACCTCCAGTCCCGGGTCGGCCGCTATCTGTCGAGCCATCGCTCCGCCCTCATCAGCACGGCTGTCAGCGGTGTGGGCCGGCTGGTCGAGGTGGTGACGGTGTTCGCCCTGGGGCTGTTCTGCTCGGTCTTCTTCATCCACTCGGGCGAACGGCAGTGGGGCTGGTTCTGCGAGCAGCTCCCGAGGAGGGCCCGGCCCCGGGTGGCGACCGGGGGCCGGGCCGCCTGGCGTACGTTCACCGGATACACCCACGGCATCATCCTGGTGGCAGGGACCAACGCCGTGCTCGTGGGGCTGGCCCTGTTCGCCCTCGGGGTTCCGCTGGCCCTGCCCCTGGCGCTGCTGGAGTTCTTCGCCGCGTTCGTCCCGCTGATCGGCTCACCGATCGCCCTCGCGGTCGCGTCCGTGGTGGCTCTGGCGGCGAAGGGCCCGATCGTGGCGGCCGTCGTCCTCGTCCTGATCGTGGTCATCGGCCAGATCGAGGGGCATCTGCTGCACCCGCTCGTGATGAGCTGGGCCGTCCGTCTGCACCCGGTCGTGGTCGCGCTCTCGGTGATCGGCGGCGCCATCGCGGCGGGGGTGCTCGGAGCGGTCGTGGCGGTGCCGCTCGTCTCGGTCCTCTGGGCGGTCCGTCAGGCGCTGCGCGGGACGGACGGGCCCCCGCCCGCCGAGGGGTGAGCCGGGCAGGGTCCGCCGTGCCGGGTGCGGCGCGCCCGGCCGAGGAGGCCGGGTGCGCCGGTGCCGCCGTACCGGTCCGCCTCAGCGGGATACCGGCTGCTGCCGCTTCACCACCAGGCCCTTCGGCGCCTCGACGTGTGCCGTGCCGTCGGCGTCGACGGAGATGTCCAGCCGCCCGCCCGCGATGTCGAGCCCCTCGACCTTCAGCGGGCGGTGGGCCTCCGCGAACGCGGGCGCGACCGTGAGCGTCCCGCCGGGGACATCGGCCGAGAGCCCCAGCACCGACTGGAGGACCATCACGGACGAGGCCGCCGCCCAGGCCTGCGGGCGGCACGACGCGGGATAGGGCGCCGGCCGGGCGCCGGCCGACGCGCCATGACCGGCGAACAGTTCGGGAAGCCTGCCGTCGAAGGTCGTCGACGCGCTCAGCAGCCCCTCGGACAGGGACGCCGCCGCTTCCGGGAAGCCGGCCCCGACCAGGCCGTGCACGGCGATGGCGGTGTCGTGCGGCCAGATGGAACCGATGTGGTAGCCGTACGGGTTGTAGGCCACGGAGTCGCTGCTCAGGGTCCGCAGACCATGGCCCGAGTCGAGGTCGGGCGCGCCGATCCTGGCGGCCAGCAGGGCGCTCTCCTCGTGGTCGAGCAGGCCCGTGCCCAGCAGGTGGCCGAAGCCCGAGGTGACGGAGTCCACCGGCCGGTCGTTCCCGTCGAGCGCCACCGCCGGGTACGGCCCCCGCTCGTCCTCCACCCAGAAGCGGCTGCGGAAGCGGTCGCGGAGCCGCTCGGCCCACTCCTCCCACCGGTCGGCACCGGGGCGGCCGAAGGCGCGCAGCAGGTCCGCGCCGCCCCGGGCCGCTTCGTAGGCGTACGCCTGGACCTCGCAGAGCGCGATCGGGGACGTCGCGATGCCCCCGTCGCCGTAGCGGATGGAGTCGCCCGAATCCTTCCAGCCCTGATTGGCCAGGCCCCGTCCGGTGTGGTCGATGTACTTGAGGAAACCGTCCCCGTCCGGGTCGCCGTGGTCACGCATCCAGGCGAGGGCGGACTCCGCGTGCGGCAGGAGCTGTTCGACCTGTTCGGGTGCTAGGCCCCAGCGCCAGGAGTCGTGCAGCAGGGTGATCCAGAGCGGGGTGGCGTCGACCGTGCCGTAGTAGCAGGGCGGCAGGGCGAAGTCCTCGTTGAAGTGCTGCGTGGCGCGGCGCACTTCGTGCAGGATCTTGCCCGGCTGCTCCTCGGTCGCCGGGTCGGACTTCGTGCCCTGCCTGCGGGCCAGGGTGCGCAGCGTACCGGCGGCGAGACCGGTGCCCAGGGGCAGCAGCATGCGGGCCGCCCAGAGGGAGTCGCGGCCGAACAGGGTGAGGAACCACGGGGCTCCGGCGGCCAGGAACTGATCCCCGGGGCCCTCCGGATCGGTGAGCCGCAGCCGGTCGAGGTCGTCCGTGGACCGGCTCAGCCAGTGGTCGAAGCGCCGGTCCGCACTGCGCAGCCGCGGCGTGCGCCAGGGGACGCTGTCCGCGGGCGGCGCGGGGAACTGGTCGCCGTCCTCATGGGCCGCGGCGCAGCTCAGTACGGCGGTCCACGAGGCGCCGGGGGCGAGCTCGATACCGTACTCCAGCCGCCCGGCGGCCGGGTCGAGGACCTCGGGCTCCGGGGAGCTGCCGAGGCGTACCGCGAAGGTGTCCCTGGACCAGGCGAGTTGGCCCCCGGAGGCCGTGGCGGCGACCGGGTTCTGTGTGTGTCCGGACTTGACGCGTTCGATCGGGGCGAGGTCCGTGGTGGCCGTGACGATCAGCCGGGCGCGGACGTGCTGCCGCCCGGCGTTGGTGACTTCGAGGGTCTCCTCCAGCCGCCCGGGGGCGACGCGGCGGCGCCGGTGGAGGGTGACCGCCGGGTCCGCCGTGT
Organism: Streptomyces sp. NPDC057697; assembly: GCF_042799335.1. Taxonomy (NCBI): domain Bacteria; kingdom Bacillati; phylum Actinomycetota; class Actinomycetes; order Kitasatosporales; family Streptomycetaceae; genus Streptomyces; species Streptomyces sp. NPDC057697. The sequence goes on from NZ_JBHVJA010000004.1 coordinate 426,763, forward strand.
CCTCGCCGAGGCCGCGCAGCACGTTGCGGAAGGCCGCTCCGTCCGCTCCCTCCGGGGTGCCGCCCACCGGGGCGAGCACGATGCCCTCCGCGGCGACCGTCAACCGGGCCAGTGCCCTGCTGTCGCCGTGGTAGAAGCCGTCGGCGGCACCGTCGAACCGGCCGTCCTCGCGCGAGATCACGAAGCTCGGCGCGTACAGCGTCACACAGGCGTCGTGCAGGAATGGCTGAAGACCTTCGACCGACGGGCCTGCCCCCGTCCCGGAGTTTGTTACGTCGTGGGTCTTGACAGTGGTGTCCAAAAGAGCAGAACCTCTCAGGCATTGGAGCGTTCCAAGAACCCTAACGACGACCTCAGGGCGTTGACAATGTTTTTGGAACGCTCCAATGAACTCGTCCATTCGTACAACCGGTTCCGGAGATCTCCATGGCCCGCTCCACCAACAACCCCGCGACCAAGGCCGCTTCGGTCACCCTGGCCACGGTCGCGCGGCGGGCCGGAGTGTCTCCCCAGACGGTGTCGAACGCGCTGAACTCGCCCGAACTGCTGCGCCCGGAGACCCTGGACCGGGTCCTGCGCACCATCGACGAGCTGGGCTACCGCCCGCACCGAGCGGCGCAGACCCTGCGCACCCGCTCCAGCAAACTCATCGGCTACGGCATCCGCCCCACCGCCCCCGGCGCCTCGGCCCCGGTCATGGACCGGTTCCTGCACGCCCTGTCCCAGACCGCCGACGAGGCGGGCTACCGGATCCTGCTCTTCGCCGCGCCCCCCGGCACCGCGGGCCTCGACGGGTACGAGGAACTCCTCGACCTGCACAGCGTGGACGGGTTCGTGCTGAGCGGCACCGAACGGGGCGACCAGCGCCAGGCCTGGCTGGAGAAGCGCGGCGTGCCGTTCGTGGCCTTCGGCCGGATGTGGTCCGGCCGGCAGATCGGCGACTGGGTCGATGTCGACGGCGCCTCGGGCACGGACGCCGCGGTCGAGCACCTGGTGGGGCTGGGACACCGCAGGATCGCGTTCCTCGGCTGGCCCCGCGGGTCCGGCGTCGGCGACGACCGCGCCGAGGGCTGGCAGCGCGCCATGCGGCGGCACGGCCTTCCGGTGCGCGGCAGGCGGGCACAGAGCGTCGACGACATCGCCTCGGCGCAGGCCGCCGTCGGGCCCCTGCTGGACGCGGGCGCGACCGCCGTGATCACCGCCAGCGACATGCTCGCGCTCGGCTGCTACCACGCACTGCGCGAGCGACGGGCCGTGCCCGGAGCCGACGTCGCCGTCGTCGGCTTCGACGACGACCCCATGGCGGCGCTGCTGTCGCCCGGACTCTCCACCGTGGCCCAGCCGCTGGAGGCCGTCGGCCGCGAATGCGTCCGGCTGCTGCTCGCCCGGATGTCCGAGGCGGGCGCTCCCCCCGAACGGGTCCTGCTCGAACCCTCGCTCGTCCTCCGCGACAGCAGCACCTCCCCGTCGGACGCCTGAACCGCCGACGCCCCGGACCCCACGCACCACACCCTCACACCCCCACCCGCCCGTTTCGCGGGCCACCTTTCACAGCACGCCCTTCTCGGGCAGCTGAGCCGCAAGCCCCACCCCTCATGGAGGAACTCATGGGAACCCGTACGGCCTTCGCCGCGCTCGCCGCCTGCGCGGCGCTCCTGGCCACGACCGGCTGCTCGTCCAGCTTCGGCAGCGACAAGGAACCGGAGCAGGACAAGGCCGCCAAGCAGAAACTGACGGTTCTGATCGCCACCTCGGGGGACGCCGAGACCCAGGCGGTCAAGGCCGCCGCCGCCGGGTACGCGAAGGAGTCGGGGAACACGGTCTCCGTCGAGATCGCCAAGGACATGAACCAGCAGCTCGCCCAGTCCTTCGCCGGGCACAAGCCGCCGGACGTCTTCTACGTCAACTCCGACCAGTTCGCGAACTACGCGAAGGGCGGCTCGCTGTACCCGTACGGCGACCGGATATCCGACGCCGACGACTTCTCCCAGCAGCTGCGGACCTCGTTCTCGTACGACGGGAAGCTGGTCTGCCTGCCGAAGGACACCTCCACCCTCGGCCTGGCCATCAACACCGACCTCTGGAAGAAGGCCGGACTGACCCGGAAGGACTACCCCAAGACCTGGGAGGAGCTGAGGACCGTCGCGGGCAAGCTCACCCGGAACGGCGTCACCGGCCTGGTCACCAGCGACGAGTACCAGCGGCTCGGCGTCTTCATGAAGCAGGCCGGCGGCTGGCTCACCGACGCCGACCAGAAGAAGATGACCGCGGACACCGCGGAGAACGCCAAGGGCCTCTCCTTCGTCCAGTCGATGCTCAAGTCGGGTTCGATGAAGTTCGCCAAGCAGGTGGACACCAGCTGGGGCGGTGAGGCGCTCGGCAAGGGCAAGGCCGCGATGACCATCGAGGGCAACTGGCTCGAAGGCGGCATGAAGCTCGACTACCCCGAGGTGAAGTACGCCATCGCGCCCCTGCCCGCCGGACCGGCCGGCCAGGGCACCCTCGCCTTCAGCAACTGCTGGGGCGTCGCCGCCGACAGCGCCCACCGCGACGCGGGCGTCGACCTGGTGAAGTACCTGACCTCCGCCAAGCAGCAGCTCGCCTTCGCCGACGCCTTCGGAGTCATGCCCTCGCGGACGAGCGCCCTCGCCTCGTACGCCGAGAAGCAGCCCGCCGCCAAGGCCTGGGTGGACGGCAGCGCCTACGCCCAGGGACCGGTGACGATCGCCGGATTCGACAAGGTCCTGAGCCAGTTCAACACCGAACTCCAGTCGCTGCGCACCGCCGACCCGAAGAAGATCCTCGCCGACCTCCAGCGCAACGGCGAACAGGCGATCGCGAAGGGCCACTGAGCCCCATGCCCATCCGCACGACGCATGCGAGCGACACACCCCGTACGACCGGGTCGCCGGGCGCACCTGACAGCGCCCCCGGCGAGACCGGCACGACCGCGAAGGCCCGCGCCCGGCGCGCGGGCCTCCGCGGGGAGGGCACCTGGGGCTGGCTGTTCGTCAGCCCCATGGTGCTCGTCCTCGGACTGTTCATGGTCCTGCCGATCCTGATGGCGCTGTGGGTGAGCCTGCTGCACTGGGACGGACAGTCCAACCCGTTCTCCGGGCAGGCGGACTTCGTCGGCCTGGACAACTACCGGTCGCTGCTCACCCAGGACGGACTGGACCGCACCCTCTTCGCCACGTCCCTGCGCAACAACCTCTACTACGTGCTGCTGACCGTCCCCCTGCAGACGCTGCTGGCACTGGGCCTCGCCCTGATCGTCAACCAGCGACTGCTGCGGGGGCGCGGAGCCCTGCGCACGACGTTCTTCTTCCCGTCGGTCACCAGCTCCATCGCCGTCTCCACGGTCTTCCTCTTCCTCTTCCAGGGCAGCGGAGCCGTCAACTCCATGCTGTCCTGGATCGGGGTCAAGGGACCGAACTGGTTCGCCGACCCGCGCGGAGTGCTCTCCCTGGTCCTGGGAGGCCTGGGAATCGTCGACCCCCAACGGCCCACCGGCATGCTGGCGGACCACTCCACGATGGGACTGTCGTGGTTCGAATGGCTCTCGGGCCCCTCGGTCGCGATGTGCACGCTCATCCTGCTCGCCGTGTGGACGACCTCCGGCACCTTCATGCTGATCTTCCTCGCGGCTCTCCAGAACATCCCCCGGGAGCTGGAGGAGTCGGCGGCGATGGAAGGGGTGAACCGCCGCCAGATGCTGCGGTACGTGACCCTGCCCGCCCTGCGCCCCGTGCTGTTCCTGGTGCTGACGCTCGGGCTGATCTCCACCTGGCAGGTGTTCGACCAGGTGTACGTGATGGGCCAGGGCGCCCCGGGCAACACGACGCTCACCCCCGCCTTCCTGTCGTACTCGGCGGGCTTCGACAACGCGGACTTCGGCCAGGGCGCGGCGATCGCGTTCATCCTGCTCGCCCTGATCCTCGTCCTGACCGCGTTCCAGCGCTGGGCGCTGCGCGAGCGCGGCGCACGTACCGGGAGGAACCGATGACCGCCGCCACGGCCGTACGCGAACGGACACGCCGCGCTCCGCACGACCGGGGGCGCCCCGTCCTCAGCCGGTTCCGCCTGCCGTGGCGGCTGGTGGGCTACGCCGCGGTGCTCGGGCTGGGGCTGCTCTATCTGCTCCCCTTCGTCCTCCAACTGGTGACCGGCTTCAAGACGGACCCGGACGCCGCCGCCCACCCGCTGTCCCTGCTGCCGGCCACTCCGACCACGGCCGCCTACCAGCGGCTGTTCGGGCTGAGCCGGACCGCGGACGGGGTGCCCTTCCTGCGCTGGCTGGGCAACTCGGCCCTGATCGCGGTCGTGGTGACGGCGGGCCGGGTGATGTTCGACTCGATGGCGGGCTACGCACTGGCGCGGCTGCGCTTCCGGGGCCGCTCGCTGCTGTTCGGCTTCGTGCTCGCGGTGATGGCGGTGCCCGGCGTGGCCCTGCTCATTCCGAAGTTCCTGGTGCTGAACACCTTCGGCCTCTTCGACACCTACACCGGCATGGTCCTCCCGCTGCTGGTGGACGCGGCGGGCATCTTCATCATGAAGCAGTTCTTCGAATCGGTGCCGCGCGAGGTCGAGGAGGCGGCACGGGTCGACGGGGCGGGCGTGTTCCGGATCTTCTGGTCCGTCGTCCTGCCCATGGCCAGACCGGCGTTGATCACGCTGACGATCCTGTCGTTCCAGGGCTCGTGGAACGAGTTCACGCACTTCCTCGTCAGCACCCAGTCCGGCCAGTACGAGACCCTCACCACGGGCCTGGCCCGCTTCGTCTCGGGCGGCCTCGGCGGCGGCACGCAGTACCCGCTGAAACTCGCGGCGGCCCTGCTGTCCACCCTCCCGGTGGCCGCGCTGTTCTTCTGCTTCCAGCGCTACTTCGTCAGCGGAGCCAACGCGGGCGCGGTCAAGGAGTGAGCCCCGGCCCGACGGGCCCCTCGGCACCACCCGCGGCCGGTACCGGCGCGTGCACGCCCAGCCCGGGGCGTGCGCGCACCGGTGCCGGCCCGTCTGTCAGGGCGCTGCGGGGAGCGTGCCGTTCAGCTGTTCCAGCCGGTGCTGGAGAGCTTCGATCGCACCGGGGCGCCGGCCGGGCACATGAAGGCGCAACGCGACCAGCGGCGGGCCGAGTTCGAGGCACCGCCGCGGGTCGTGGAGTTCCTGCCACTGGTGGTGGGCACGGTCCACGGCGCCCACCACGGCGGGGTCGTCCGGGGACTGCCGCCGGGCCAGACGGGCGTCCGCGGCAGCCATCCACAGCTCGCAGCTGCGCGCCGCGTCGCCGGCCAGCCGGGCGAGGTCGGCCCGGACCTCCAGCCAGTGGGTGGCCTGCACCGAATCCGCGCCATGGGTGCGCAGCGCCCACCCCTCCCACATGGCCGCGAGCGACGCGGCCTCACCGTGCCGTCCGGCGTGCGCGGCGGCCAGGATCGCGGGCAGCGGATCCTCTTCGGCGGCCCCGGTGCCCGCCGCGAACGGTACGGACGCCGCCGGAGCGGGCGCCGGGGTCCGCTCCGGCGGATACGGGTCCTGGACGGCCGACGCGGCGGGGGCGGCACCGGCCATGCCGTCGATGGCCAGGAACAGCGCGTCGGGGGAGCCGCTGCGGGCGGCGGCCTGCTCGTGGAGCTGGGCGAGCGGCGGGTTGATGCCGCTGCGCCAGGCGGTGGCGAGGGCCTTCAAGTAGGCCGGTTCCGCGATCTGGCGGCGGGGCGGCGGCGGGACGACCCGGCCGTACACCCGGATTCCGTGGCCGAGGACGAGACCCCCGGAGCCCAGCCTCTGCCAGGCGTCCGGGGCGGCGACCAGGTCGGTGACGACGGTGGTGGTGCCCGGCCGGCGCAGGGCCAGTTCACCGGCCAGCCAGTGCCAGGGCAGTGCGGTGTAGCGCAGGGTGGCCGGGGTGGACCGGGCGAGCGCGAGGTGGATCAGGTGCTGCTTGTGGTCGAGGTGCAGCTGCCCGGCTATGTAGAGGGTGAGCGGGCCGGGGGCGGCGGCCACGGCGCGGACCCGGGTGAGGACGGTCTGCGGATCGGTCGGGTCGGCCAGCTCGACGAGGGTGGCCGCCGCCGTACCGGTCAGGATGCCGGGCGGGACCGCCGCCAGCGCGGGCAGGACACCGGTCGCGTCGATGAGACAGCCCTTGCCCGCCGGGGACGCCGCGATCAGCAGCGCGGTCCCGGATGCCGTGTCCTCCCCGTTGATCACCACGACAGCACCGTAGCCGCTGCCCGCCGTGTGGGGGTAACCAGCGGCCAACTACGGCCCGATGAGCGGTGGGGAACTGTTATGCGACTGTTCGGCCGACGAGGTGCCCGTGCCCGGCGGCGGCAGCCGCGCTGCCGCCCCGCGAGGCCCGGTCAGCCGTGGCCGCCCCCTCGGCGGCTCGCGGCGAAACGCGACGGGGGCAGGCCGAAGGCCCGGGTGAAAGCAGCGGTGAACGCGGCGGGGGAGGCATAGCCGATCCGGCCGCTGACCTCGCTGACCGACTCGGTGCGCAGCAGCGGCACGGCCGCGAGCAGACGGGCGCGGCCCCGCCAGACGGCCGGGCTGTCTCCGGTCTCGGCGCGGAAACGCCGGGTGAAGGCACGCTCGCTCATGGCCGTCCTGGCGGCCCACACGGCATTGGTGGCGTCGGCGTCCGGGGCGGCCAGATACGCGCGGCAGAGCTCCGCGAGGTCGGCGGAGGCGGGAATCCCCACATGGAACGGGAGCGGGGCACGCTCGGCGATCTCGTACAGGAGGAGCGCGGCGATGCTTCCCTCCCGCCCCGACAGGCCGTAGTCCACCTCGAACTCGACGGCGGCGAGCAGCAGTTCCCGCAGCAGCGGCGGAACGTCCACCACCGTGCAGGTGGCGGGCCACCAGGGGACGGCACGCGGCTCGATGTACAGACTCCGGGTGCTCACCCCCAGCATCCGGACCCGGTGACGCGTGGTGGGCGGGATCAGTACGGCACGCTCGGGCGGAACCGTCCAGGTCCCCTCGGCCGTGTCGACGACCATGACCCCCGTGGCGCCGTACAGGAACTGCGCACGCCGGTGCTCGTGCCAGTCCAGTACGTGACCGGGCGGGTAGTCGGTGCCGATGGGCAGGACGGCCCGGTCGACGTGGTCGATCTCGGCCAACGGGACGTTCTTCACCCGTCCACCCTAGGCCGGGCCGTGCGGCGTCCGGTGCGTGCGGTCGCACGGCGGAGGGTCGCCCCGCTACCGGGCGTACCGGGGCGGGCCCGACAACGCGGCGAGTGTGCGCGCCGGACACCGCCGGGCAGGCGGGACTTTCGATACACGCCCCAGGGGTCTTTCGTCCGGAACGTGCCGGGCTCGCGTGCCCCTGATCGGCCCGATCCGGACGGAGGACCCTGGCGGCCGACACACGAAAGAACTGTGCCGACCATCGCATGCGAGAAGACCGCCGGGGCTGGTGGAGTGGGAATCATGGACTTCGTGATGTTGGTCGGTGTCGGGCTCCTCACCGGGGTGACGACCGTGTTGTTCGGCTTCGGCGGAGGGTTCGTCGCGGTACCGGTCGTGGTGTGGGCGGACGCCGCCCTCGGCACGGACGCGATGCGGGTGGCCACGGCCACCTCGGCCCTGGTGATGGTGGTGAACGCGGGATTCGCGACGGCCGTCACACCCCGGCGGGTGCTTCTCTCGCTGCGCGGCAGCGGAGCGCTGCTCCTCCTGCTGGCGGCCGGGGCCACGGCCGGCGCGTTCGCCACCCGCCTCGCCCCGGCCGCCCTGGCCCACTGGGCGTTCGTCGCGTACGTCGCCCTCACCATCGCCGATCTGCTCCTGCGCCCCGGCTTCCTGCGCCCGGACACCCGGGGCGCGGCGGCACCGGACGCGCCGCGCCCGCTGCCGTCCGCCCTCGGCGCACCGATCGGAGGGGTCGCCGCCTTCCTCGGCGTGGGCGGCAGCGTCATGACGGTCCCGGCGATGCGGCGGGCCGGGCACACGATGCAGGTGGCGACCGCACTGGCCAACCCCCTCACCCTGGCGATCGCGTTCCCGGCCACCGTGGTCTCGCTGTACGTGGCAGCGGTCCCGGCCGCCGCGCACGCAGACGTGCATCTGGTGGGACTCATCGACCTCCGCGCCGCCGCGGCGCTGCTCCTGGGAGCGCTGCCGGTGATCGCGGTGCTGAGGCGGCGCCCGCCCCGCATCCCCGACCGCGTCCACGCCTGGGCCTACATCGGGCTGCTCGGCGTGGTGACGGTCGCGATGCTGCTGGTGGCCTGACCGGGCCGGGGCGCGGCCGGTACACGGCTCACGGCCCCGGCTCCACGGCCGGGGCCGTGAACGAGATCCAGCTGTCCGGCGGCAGGTCCGGGCGGCCCGGCACCGCCCTGCGTTCCTCGGTCCACGCCTCGCCCGCGATCTCGGCGGCGGCACGACGCCAGAACCGGACGGCGGCGGCGTTGCGCTCCTGGAAGGCGACCGCCCACGGCCCGGGACAGGTCGCCACGACCTCCCGGACGGCGCGCAGTCCGAGCCCCGTCCGGCGTGCGCCACGCACCACGAAGAAGCTGTTCAGCACGCGCGTCGGTCCGTTCAGGCCGCGGACGAGAGCGAGACCCGCGGGGCATCCGCCGCTGACGAGGAGATAGGGGGCGTAGTCGGCGTCCGTGAACGCGGCGTGGAGCCGGTCGCTCCGGAAGGTTCCGTCCGGGGCGGGCAGGACACCGTCGAACTCCGACATGTCGTGCCGGAACATCAGCCAGAGGCGCTCCATGGCCGGTCGGTCGGCAGGATCGGCGAGGCGCAAGGATGCGTGGTGCACGGGCAGGCCGGTCATGAATCTCCTCCACGTTCTGCGGTGCGGCAGTGACGGCGGCGCCCTCGGGACCGCTCGGCCGTCGCGGCCCGGCGGCTGCCGCGCGGTGTGTCCCGGCCTGCCCCCGGGACGGGCCGGGACACAAAAAAGCCTCCGTGGCGGAGGCGTGGCCCGGCCGGGAGGCGTATGTGCTGCCAGGCAACGTATCAGATCCACAAAGGCGTTCCTCGCGCGCACCGGACCGGTCGACGAGGAGCGTCGCGCCGTGGACGCCGGGCATTCCGCGTGCGGACGTGACACCGCCGCCCCGGGCCATGCCCGTGGTCCGAAGGCCCCTGTCGGGGGTGGTGCCGGTGACACCCCGCACATGGGCCCCAGACGGCCTGACCCTCCGTCGGCCGCGCAGCAGACTCCTTTCCAGCGCCGACGAGGGACCTGTCGGCACCGATCACGGACGGGGAGAGCGATGACCAGTCACACACGCCGAAGGATCCTCCAGGGAGCGGCACTCGCGGCGGCCGGAAGCGTCGTCGGAGGGTACGGCCTCGGCCGCGCCGCGACCGCGGCACAGGCCGCCGGCTCCGGTGCGGCGGCCGGAGGCGGCGACTCGTTCCCGTTCCTGGCGGGCGCCTTCGCCCCGGTGACCGAGGAACTCACCGAGTTCGGCCTGGAAGTGACCGGCCGGATCCCGCGCGACCTCGACGGCCGCTATCTGCGCACCGGCCCCAACGCACTGGGCATCGAGGACCCGCGGGCCCACCACTGGATGATCGGCGACGGCATGGTGCACGGCGTGCGGCTGCGCGACGGGCGCGCCGAGTGGTACCGCAACCGGTGGGTCCGCTCCTCGCAGGTGGCGCGGAAACTGGGCGAGCCGTACCCGGGCGAGGTACCGCCGGACGACTTCGCCTGCAACACCCATGTCATCCCGTACAAGGGGCGCATCCTGGCCCTCCAGGAGAGCGGACCGCTGCCGTACGAACTGGACGGCGAGCTGAACACGGTGCGCCCCTACGACTTCCGCTCCACGCTGGAGGGCGCGTTCACCGCACACACCAAGTACGACGCGGTGGCGGACGAACTCCACGCGGTGGCGTACTACCCGACCTGGAACCATGTGCGGCACCTCATGATCGACCGGACCGGCCGGGTGGCACGGACCACCAGGATTCCGGTGGCGGACGCGCCGATGATGCACGACTTCGCCCTCACGAAGAAGTACGTGGTGATCGTCGACCTGCCGATCACCTTCGACCCGGCGGCCGCCGAGGCGGGCGCGCTCGTGCCGTACGTCTGGAACCCGGGGCACCCGATGAGGGTGGGGGTGATGCCGCGGACCGGCGGAGCCACCCGCTGGTTCGAGATCGATCCGGTGTACTACTCGCACACGCTCAACGCCTATGACCAGGGCGACACCGTCGTCATGGAACTCACCACCATGCCCGCGCCGTTCTACGCCGCGGGCCGGGGCAACGGAGGGCCCTCCGCGACCGGCACGCCCGTACTGGACCGCTGGACCATCGACCTGCGTGCGGGCCGCGTCCGCACCACCCGGATCGACGACCTGCCGCAGGAGTTCCCCCGCGTCAACGAGTCCCTGGTGGCGCGTCGGCACCGCTTCGCGTACGCGGCGAGCGCGGCGGAGATGTGGCGCGCCTACGAGACGGTCGACGGGGTGCCGCCGGACGACAAGTTCACCAACTGCCTGGTGAAGCACGACATGCTGCGCGGCAGCCGGCAGGTGCACCGGTTCCCGCCCGGGGCGGCGGCCGGGGAACCGGTCTTCGTGCCGCGCCGCGGGGCACGGGACGAGGACGACGGCTACCTCCTGTCCTATGTGCACGACCCCGACCGCGGCGCGAGCGACCTGGTGATCCTCTCCGCGCAGGACTTCACCGCCCGCCCCCTGGCCCGCGTCCATCTGCCGGGGCGGGTTCCGCTCGGCTTCCACGGGAGCTGGGTGCCGGACGCGTGAGCCTGGCACCCCGGAGGCGAAGGGCGGGGCAACGGCTTCTCCCACGCCGCGGGCCGTTGCCCCGCCCGTCCGGCGGGAAGCCGGTGATCAGCGGTAGTCGTCCGCCGAGCCCTTCTTCCCGCCGTACGTGACGTCCTCGAAGTACGCCCATGCGTCGGGCCGACTGCCGTCCACGTCCCGGACGTCATAGGTCCGGGCGAGTTCCGCGCTGGAGGTGGACTTCCCGTTCCAGCGCGCGGCCCGGTCCGGGTCGGCGGCGAGGGCGGCGATCGCGCGGGCGAGGTAGTGGGGCGACTCGGCGATCGCGAAGCCCGGCTCCTGGGCGATGGCGTCGCGCCAGTTCTCCTCCCGCACGCCGAAATGGGCGAGCATCTGCTCCGAGCGCAGGAAGCCCGGGGAAACGGCGACGGCGGTGCCCCCGTACTCCGCCAGTTCCTGGCCCAGTCCGAAGGCGATGCGGATGGGGGCGTTCTTCGCGAGGTCGTAGTAGAGGTTCTCGCGGTACCGGCGGTTGGAGGCCGCCGTGCCGTCGGTGACCTCCACGTGCAGTGGTGCGTCCGAGCGGACCAGGAGCGGGAGGGCGAGCGCCGCGGTGATCACGTGCGAGCGGACCCCGAGTTCGAGGATGCGCAGGCCGTCGGCGAGCGGCGTCTCCCAGCTCTTCTTGCCGAAGACGGATCCGGTGAGCAGATGCTCCCCGCCCCAGAGGTCGTTGACCAGGATGTCGAGCCGTCCCTGTTCGCGGTCGATCCGCCCGACGAGGGCGCGTACCCGTTCCTCGTCCAGGTGATCGGTGGGAACGGCGATGCCGGTGCCGCCGGCCGCCGTGACCAGTTCCGCGGTCTCCTCGATGGTCTCCGTGGCCCGGCCGACCTCACTGACATGTTCGCGGGTGGTCCGGCCGGTGACATAGACGGTGGCGCCGGAGCGGCCGAGTTCGACGGCGAGGGCGCGTCCGGCGCCTCGGGTGGCTCCGGCGACGAGCGCGATCCGACCGGCGAGCGGGCCGTCGTGGCCGGTGGTGGGCTGGGTGTGGGTGTGCTTGCTCATGGCACTACGGTGCACGTGAAAGGCGACAGATCATGTCGTCTTTTCTTCCGGGTTTCCCGTGTGTCCCTTCGGCGCGTCTCCGGGGCCGCGGTGCCGGTGTCGTCCGCCGAACCTGGGCCGTTGGCTCTTTCCGGCGCCCGGCGCCCGGCGGGCGGTGGCAGAATGCCGACATGGTTCTGATCAGAAAGGCCGATGCCGCGTAGGCGTCCGAAGGCCGTCCGCGCCGAGCGGTGGCGGCCACCCGGATATGTCCGGGTCTCTCGAATACCGCGCGTATCGGCCCGCACCCGCGCAGCGGTGCGGCGGGTCGAGGCCGACCACCTCTGGCCGGACGCGGTGGCCGATGCCCTGAGCCGGTTCGAGTGCGCTTTCATGCAGCCGGGACGCTTCCTGACCGGCCCCGGAGAGAGCCCCGGCATCGAGATCGAGGACGCCCGGGACGACCTCGACGTGGCGCTGCGTTATCTGCCCGCAGGGGCCCGCGCCGACCTGGGCCGTCTGGTGGAGCGGATCGACGCGGAGTTCGAGCGCCGTACGCTCCCGGACCCGGGTCGGGCGAGCGAGTGGACTGCCGGGCGCTGGTGGTGGTGGCGCATTCGGGAGCGCTGATCCGGGCGGTCGGCGGACCGGGCGAGCGCGGGCTTCGGGGCGGAGGGCGCCGTCAGGAGCAGACGTGACGGGGGCGCCGGGTGAGAGGACGCCGCGACGGCGCGTGGGCGCGGCCGACGGTGGCGGTCATCTGCCCGCGGTCACGGCCTTGAGCTCGTCGAGCGCGTCCTGGATCAGTTCCGGCAGGTCCTGCCGGTTCGACTCGTCGATCCAGCGCACGAACGCGATCTTGAAGACGGTCATCCCCGCTTCGGCGGCGAGGCTCGCGGTCGGCTCCGCCACGCCACGTCGGCGCAGAGCGTCGGCGAGCGTCGACGACAGCGAGGCGAGCTTGATCAGCTCGCGTTCCTGGAGTTCGGTGTGGGCGTCGATGACGGCCTGGCGCCGACGGGCGAGTTCCCGGCGCTCCTGGAGCGGACCGGCCGTGGCCCGGAGGGCTGCGGCTATCGCGTCGATCGGCGCCGCGGTGTCCGTACCGGCGTCGAGTGCGGTGACGAGGGAGTCCCGCAGCGCGCTGGAGCCGAACAGGACCTCGCGCTTGTCCGCGAAATGACGGAAGAACGTGCGCTCCGTCAGCCCCGCGTGCTCGGCGATCTCCTTGACGGTGGTCGCGTCGAACCCGCGCTCACTGAACAGATCCAGTGCCGCCTGTTCCAGGCGCCCGCGTGCGTTCGGCTCCCATCGTCCCATGCCCCGATCATAGCGACGACAGTCCCTGTCATCACCTGTTAGGCTGATGTCAGTCCATGACATCGTCGTCCGTGGTCGCGCCGCCCGGCGGCGCAGGCCGTGGCACAAGGAGGTCCTTCGTATGCGTGTCTTCGTCACCGGAGCGTCCGGCTGGATCGGCTCCGCTCTCGTCCCCGGCCTGATCGCCGGCGGGCACCGGGTCGTCGGCCTCGCCCGTTCGGATGCCTCCGCCGACGCGCTCGCCGCGGCCGGGGCCGAGGTGGTCCGTGGCTCCCTCGGCGATCTCGACGTCCTGCGGGAGGCGTCCACCGCGGCGGACGCCGTGATCCACCTGGCGTTCGACCACGAGGTCGCCTTCGCGCAGGGCGACTTCGGGGCCGCCGCCGATGCCGACCGACGGGCCGCCGAGGCGATGGGGGAGGCGCTGGTCGGCACCGGCAAGCCGTTCGTCCTCGCCTCCGGTACGCCCGTCGAGGCGGGCCGCGTGGCGACCGAACGCGACGGGCACGCCCGCGTCCCGCTCGACGCCGTCCCGCCCGAGGCCGTGGGCATGGTGACCCGTCTCGCCACCGCCGAGCGGGTGCTCGACCTCGCCGCCCGGGGCGTCCGCTCGTCCGTCGTACGGCTGCCGCGCACCAACCACGGCGAGGGCGACAAGGGCTTCGTCGCCTCCCTGGTCCGCACCGCCCGTGACAAGGGCGTGGCGGGCTACTACGGCGACGGGTCCAACCGCTGGCCGGCCGTCCACCGCCTGGACTCCGCGCACCTGTTCCGCGTCGCCCTGGAGACGGCCCCGGCGGGATCGACGCTGCACGCCGTATCCGACGAGGGCGTGTCCCTCCGGGAGATCGCTGACGTCATCGGTCGCCATCTGGACGTTCCCGTGGCCGCCGTTCCCGCTGAGAAGGCCGCCGAACACTTCGGCTGGCTCTCCGCGGTGCTCTCCATGGACCAGCCCGCGTCCAGCGCGCTGACCCAGGAGCTGACGGGCTGGCGGCCGGTGCGTCCGGGGCTCATCGAAGATCTCGACCAGGGCCATTACTTCCGCACCGCGACCGCCTGAGGCGCGGTGCGGGGCCACGGTGTCCGGAGCGGGCGGCAGGAGCTCCCGACGCGGCACGCACCGGGCGTTTCCCGCGTGTGCCCGGCCCGGTCGTGGCGCGCGCGATACGACAGGCTCGTGACCGACGGGCTGCCTGCGCTCGACCGGGCCGACACCGGGATCGTCCGGTCCGGCCGCCGGCCGAGGAGCCGCCCTCGCCCCGGCGCCTGCCGCGCGCCCCCACGGGGCAGCCTCCGACGACCTCGCCGCATGCCCTCTTCTCGCAGCTCCGGGCCGACCCGGATGCGCTGGGCCTTGCCCACGGACCGGTGACGTGGCCACCAGGCCGGAGCCGGTACCGACCCACCTGCGCATGTCTCCGGTCCGCAGCGGCCGCGCCGCCCTGCACGCGTCGCCGGGCACGAGCCATGGCCGTGCCACCCCACCGTGGTAGCCGCTCCCCGAACGCACCGCCGCAGTACGGGACCCGCCGAGGTCTTCCCGCGCCCGCCGAAAGGCGCTCCGGGCGCATCACCGGCAGTACGCGGCGTCCGTCGTTCATGGCAGCAGGGCGGCGGCGAGCTCACGCGGACGGGCGGCGAACGGGCTGTGGCTGCCCGACAGGGTTCGTACGGTGAACGGACGCTCCGGCATGGCCCGGTCGGCTTCCGCGATCATCAGGTCCTGGACGGGCGGCGTCAGCGCCCGGTCCTCGGCACAGCGCAGGAAGACCCGGGGAATCCGCCCCCATCGCGAGGAGGTCACGGCGACCGGTGTGAGGGGGATCGCCGGCGGGAGGTCCGGGCTCAGCGCCGTGCGCCAGCGGCCGAAGCGCTCCGCAGGGGTGTCCTGGTAGTGCGTCTGCCGCAGCTCTTCGACATAGGCGGGATCGGGCGAGAGCGGGTTGATCCGGAAGGCACCCAACTCCTCGGGATCGCCCAGGTGGAGGCCCTGGCCCCGGGCGGCGGCGTTCTCGGGGGAGCCGATGTAGTCGGCGAACCGTGGTCGTCCGGCGGGGACGAAGGCCGACAGGTAGACGAGCGTGTCGACGAGTTCGGGCGCCCGCTCGGCGGCCAGCGACGCGGGACCGCCGCCCGCGCTGTGCGCGACGAGTACGACCCGCTGGTACCGGCGGGCCCGGCGCAGGGTGTCCAGGACCACCTCGGCGCAGTCGTCCATCGTCACGGTGGCGAGCGCGGACTTCTCGGTGAGCAGGCCCGGCTGACCTGGCAGCAGATACCCGCTGGGCAACGGCGCGTCGAAGCCGTGCCCCGGCAGGTCGACGGCCACGCTCGCGGCGCCGAGCCCGGCGAGTGCGCGCTGCGTCGCCGCCCACTGTCCGGAGCTGTGCCAGGCGCCGTGCACGAAGACGAATATGGTGTGGTCCGGGGAGAGTTCGATCATGGACCCATTCCATGCGACCCGACTCCGGTCATCCAGAGAAAGATCTGACACACTGGCCCGCGATACTCCGGAGATATCGCCAGGAGGCCGACGTGGAGGCGCGACACCTGCGGTACGCGCTGGCCCTGGCGGAGCACGAGCACTTCGGCCGGGCGGCGGGCGCCCTCGGCATCGCGCAGCCCCCGCTGTCCAAACAGATCGCCGACCTCGAACGCGAGGTGGGGGCCCGGTTGTTCGAGCGCACCCGGCGGGGAGTGTTCCCTACGGCGGCGGGCACGGCCTTCCTCGCCCGTGCACGCCGAGCGCTCGACGAGATCACGGCGGCCTCGGTCGACGCCGCCCGGGCCGCACGCGGCGAGACGGGCCGTCTGCGCCTCGGGTTCATCGCCTCGGCCCTGCTGGAACCCCTGCCGGACGTCCTCGGCCGGTTCGGCCGCGAACGGCCCGACGTACGACTGGAACTCCACGAGATGGCGAGCAGTCGGAGCACGGCTGCCCTCGTCGCGGGTGGGCTGGACGTGGCGATCACCCTCGGACCGCCCCGGAGCATCGGTGCCGAGCGGCTGGTGTCCGTACCGATCGGACACGACCATCTGATCGCGGTCGTGTGCGACAGCCACCCCTACGCCGGGCAACCGTCGGTGGACGCGGCGCAGTTGCGGCAGCAGCCGCTGGTCGTGGCCTCCGGGGAGGACGAACCCGCCGTCGTCGCCGGGTTGCACGCCCTGCTGGGCAAGGACTCCCCGGCCCTCTCCGGCGCGACCGTCGCGAGGGACATGCACACGATCATCGGGCTTGCCGCCTGCGGGGTGGGCGTCGGGCTGGGACCCTCGCGCATGCTGTCGGCGCCGCGGCCGGGCACCTGGTTCTGCGAGGTGGTCCCTCGTACACCGCTGCCCGATCTCGTTCTGTCCTTCGCCGCGCAGGACCGCTCTCCGGCGCTGAACGCCTTCCTCGACGTCATCCGCGGGAACTGCCCGGACGTCGGTGCCGCACTCGACCACCGGCTCGGCGCGCGGTGCGGAAGCCGGCACGGAGAGACCCGCTGATCACCGGCCTTGCTCCGGGGGAGCGGTGGGCGGCCGGCGCGTGATCAGGCAGGCGGCCGGATGGCTTCCGGGGCGGTGGGGGAGGGCTGGACCGGCTGTTCCCAGAGGCCCGACAGATTGGCGTGGAGGACGTCGTGCGCCTCCTGCGGGGTGAGATGGCCGATGAGGACGTGGGTGGTGAGGCCGTCCGCCAGGGCGAGGAGGGTGCGGGCCGCGCGCCGCGGATCGAAGGGCGCGGAGGGGGCGACGTCCTCGCGAGCCTCCTGGACGAGCTGGGTGAACGCCTCTTGCAGGGCTGCGTAGTTCGCCTTCACCGTGCGTGCGAGCGACGGGGTGACAGCCGCCTGCGCGACGAAGGCGAGCCAGACCCTGGCCTCGGCGCGGTGCTCGTCCCGGAGCAGTGAGACCTCGGCGGCCGCGTGCCCGAGGGCGGTGGCGGCGGACTGGGCCGGGCTCCTGACGAGACGGGCCCGTACGCGCTCGCCGACCCTGTGGCCGATGTGCCCGAGGGCGAACACGAGCATCTCCTCCTTGGTACGGAAACACCGCTGGACGGCGCCCATCGACACCTGCGCGGACGCGGCGACGTCGCGAAGGGTCACACCCTCCAGCCCGCGTTCGTCGGCGAGGCGGCAGACGGCCTCGGCGATGACGCGGCGCCTGCTCATGTGATCGACCTGCCTGGGCATGCCCGGCCGCCTTCCTGTTCCACAACGCTTCCATGACGCTTCCGCCGCACGGTGCCCGGTGACACGGCGGGGTCCGCTCCCCGTGCCTGCTTCCCGCGCGTCTGCTCCATCCCGCACTTTATTCGATGCGACCGCATCGGTTCCAGGGGTACTGTTCCGATGCAAGTGCATCGGAACGTGAGTGAGGAGTGGCACCCATGCGGGACGCCCTGTGGAAGATGTCGGCCGCCGAGCAGGCGGAGGCTGTGCGGAGCGCGGAAGTGTCGGCGGTCGAACTGGTCGACAGTCACCTGGAGCGCATCGCCGAGGTCAACCCGCGGGTGAACGCGGTCACGCAGCTCCTGGCGGAGCGCGCACGCCGGAGCGCGGCTCGGACGGACCGGAAGCGGTCCGCGGGCGAGACACTCGGACCGCTCGCGGGCGTGCCCTTCACGGTGAAGGAGAGCACCGCCGTCGAAGGCGTGCCGACCACGTTCGGGACGGAGCGCTTCCGTGATCTGGTGGCGTCGGCCGACGCGCCTCCGGTGGCCCGGCTGCGCGCGGCGGGGGCCATCCCCATCGGACACAGCAACATCCCCACCCTCATCCTTGCGGGGATGCACACCCGCAGTGAGCTGTTCGGCGACACGCTCAACCCCTGGGACAGCAGCCGGACGCCGGGTGGCTCCAGCGGCGGCGACGCGGTGGCGGTCGCCACCGGCATGGCGGCGCTGGGGCTCGGCAACGACTCCGGCGGGTCGGTGCGTGTTCCGGCCCAGTTCTGCGGTGTGGCGGGGCTGAAGCCGTCCACGGGCCGCTACCCCGCCGACCACCGCGTTCTCGGGCCGGACGACCCGGGCCCGGCGTCCCAGGTGCTGGTCACCGACGGCCCGCTCGCCCGGCGCGTGGGTGATCTCCGGCTCGTCCACGAGGTGCTGGCCGGGGCGGATCCGCGAGACCCACGGGCCGTTCCGGTGCCCGCCCACGGTGAACCGCTCGCCGGACCGCTGAAGGTCGCGGTCGTGGCGGACCCCGGCGGGCACGGCGTCCACCCGACTGTGTGCGACGCCATCGAACTTGCCGCCGACGCGCTTCGCGACGCGGGGTACGACGTGCGCGAGGTGCGGGACGTACCGCGGATGGACGAGGCCCTGGACGCGTACGACCGGATCACCATGACCGAGTTCGCCCCGAACTGGCCGGCGGTGCGCAGACTGCTCGGCAGGGGCGGGGACCGGTACATCGGGATGGTGATGGAGCGGACCCCGCCCGTGAGCGCGGACGAGCTGATGAAGGTGATGGGCACGTGGTTGAACATCCGCCGCTCATGGGCCGAATTCCTCGACGAGTACCCGCTGTTGCTCGGCCCGGTGTTCACCGAGCCGCCGGTCGAGCCGGGGCTGGAGTCGCGTGACAGACAGGGCAGGGACCGGGTCGGCTCGGGAATGCGCCTCTGTACGGTGACCAGTTTCGTGGGCGTCCCGGGCGTCGCTGTGCCGACCGGCACGGCGGGAGGACTCCCGTCCGGGGTACAGGTCATCGGCCGCGCGTTCCGGGAGGACCTGTGCCTGGACGCGGCCGAGGCGATCGAGGACCGGCTAGGGGTCCTTGCCCCGGTCGATCCGTGGGCGGGAGACCGGGCTGACCGATCCTCTGAGTCCCCGCGCCTCTGAGTTCTCGCGCCTTTGAGCCCCTGTGCCGTCGAGCCTCTCGCGCCGTGAGCTCTTGGGCGGTGGCGGGTGTGCCCCGGTCCCCGGACGACTGCCGGCTTCCGGCCGGGGACGGCCCTTGGCGGTCGGCTCCGGAAGCCCTTCGGGGGTTGATCAGGCTGCCGGGGCGATGGACGATTCCTGGTGTCGGTCGACGGTTGTGTGTCGGTCGAGCCGGGCCGGCAGATCGTCCAGGTCGGAGGCGGTGACCTCCGCCGGAACGGCCGTGCCGCGGTGTTGTAGCGGTCCTCGCGTGCTCGGAGCCGGTCCCGGACCGTTGCCGGTCATGGGTCGGGCGGCAGGAACAGGCGAGGCGGACAGGCCGATCAGCAGAAGTGGATCACAATCCCACGGGGCCCTGCTCATCCCGTCTCGCGGTGGGGATCCAGGGCGGTGAGATCTGCCTCCGACAGGCGCAAGGAGCCGATGGCCACGTTCTGGGCGAGGTGGTCGAGGTCGCCGGTGCCGGGGATGGCCAGGACGTGGTCACCTTGGTGCAGCGTCCACGCCAGCCGGATCTGGGCCGCGCTCACGCCGTGGGCGCGGGCGACGGAGTGCACCTGCGGGTTGTGGTCGGTGGTCGCGCCGGCGGTGCGTCCGGTGCCGGCGATCGAGTAGAACGGCACGAACGCGATGCCCCGTTCACCGCAGAGGTCCAGGAGTTCCTTCTGCTCGGACGATGCGCCGATGCCGTACATGTTCTGGACGCAGACCACCGGTGCGATGGCCTGGGCCTCGGCGAGGTGGTGGGGGCGGATGTTGGACAGGCCCAGGTGGCGGATGAGTCCGGCCTCGCGCAGTTCGGCGAGTGCGCCGAAGCGCTCGGCGATCGAGTCGGTGCCGACGATGCGCAGGTTCACCACGTCGAGGTGGTCGCGGCCGAGTTGGCGCAGGTTCTCCTCGACCTGCCCGCGCAGTTGCCCGGGTGTGGCGTGCGGAAGCCATTGGCCCGAGGGGTCGCGGCCCGGACCGACCTTGGTGGTGATGACGAGGTCGTCCGGATAGGGGGCCAGTGCCCGGTTGATCAGTTCGTTGGCCGAGCGCAGCGGTGAGAAGTAGAACGCGGCGGTGTCGATGTGGTTCACGCCGAGCTCGGCCGCGCGGCGCAGCACACGGATCGCCTGGTCGCGGTCACGTGGGACGGCATCGTCCGCGAATGCCTCGCCGTGCTGGGCCAGGCGCATCGCGCCGAAACCGATCCGGTGGACCGTCAGGTCGCCGAGCTCCCAGGTGCCCGATGCCGCTGCGGTGATCGTCTGTGAGGTCATGGCGGGATGATCTCCGTAGGGTAGGCTGGCCCACCATTGATTCATACATGCCTGAATCCATTGAGGAGTGGCTGTCCTGGCGGAGCTGGCGTTCTCGACGAGCGATCTGGCGCAAGTGCGGTTCGCCGTCTCGCCGATGTGGGAGGTCGCGCCCAGCTTCCGATTGCTGAGGTCCGACACTGCGCATCCCGTCCACCGGACCTGGGCCGACCAGGTACGGCCGCGCCTGGTGGCCGCAGGGCTGGACCGGGGATGGCTCAGCGAGCTGATCCCGCCCGGTGGCGGCTACGTCCCCGACTTCCTCAACCCGGCCCCCGCCGGACCGGCCCCCACCCTGGCGGCAGAGCGGGCCGCGATCCGGGCCGCACCCGCCGACCGGGTCCGCCAGGACCTCGACCACCTGGCCCGCCACCAGGGAACCCTCGGCCGCCGGCTGCGAGCCCTGCACAACGACCCACAGGGCCTCCTGCCCAAGGCCACAGAGGAAATCGAAACCTACTGGGAACTGGCACTCGCCCCCTACTGGGCACGAATCCGGGCCGTCCTGGACACAGACATCCTCCACCGGGCCCGCATGGCCGCCGAGCACGGCACCGGCCATCTCCTCAACGACTTGCACACGTCGCTGAGCTGGGACAACGACGTGCTGCGGATGGCCCGCCGAAAGCAGCCACTGACCCGCACGACGGCAGGCACGGGACTACTGCTGATCCCCTCAGCCTTCACCGGACCAGAGCTGCGCACCCGAACAACGCCGCCGGATCCACCCCAACTCGCTTACCAGGCACGCGGTATCGGCTCACTCTGGCAGGCACGGCCCGTCATGCGAGCCGACACCCTCTCCGCCGTACTGGGCCGCTCACGCACCCTGCTGCTGACCGAGTTGGAGAACCCGGCCTCCACCACACAACTGGCCCACCGCACCGGGCTCTCCCCAGCCGGGGTGTCCCAGTACCTCACCGCGCTACGCAACGCGGGCCTGGTCAGCGCCCATCGCGCCGGCCGCTCCGTCCTCTACGCCCGCACCATCGCAGCCGAGACTCTCCTCCAAGCGGCCTCCACCTGACCTCGTGTCAACCCCCGAAGGACTTTCGGAGCCGACCACTTAGGCTGGGGCCATGACTGACAGCGACACGTCG
The DNA here is from genome assembly GCF_042799335.1 of Streptomyces sp. NPDC057697. Lineage (NCBI taxonomy): Bacteria > Bacillati > Actinomycetota > Actinomycetes > Kitasatosporales > Streptomycetaceae > Streptomyces > Streptomyces sp. NPDC057697. The sequence continues at coordinate 448,150 of NZ_JBHVJA010000004.1, forward strand.
CGGACCGGCTCCGACGTCGAGGAACTGGTCGGTGACGCGGAATTGCCCGCATCCCTGCTCGTGGCCGGGCTCATGCTGGAAAAGGTGGAGAGCCCTCCGTCGATGGCCTGCTGGACCGGCTCCTTTCCGCGCCCGGCCGGCTCGCACCCGGCCGGGGTGAGCCTGGTCGTCGAACCGGCGGCCGCGCCGGGGGAGTCCGCCCTCCGACTCGCTCATGACGTCGTGAGCCGTTTCGACGCCTTGGTCGATCAGGCCCTGGAACACTGCCGCGCACGGCTCCGGGACCGGTGCTTCGCGCTCACGACGGAGGAACTGGGCTGGCTGGACCTCCCTGAACTTCCGCTGGGCGCTCCCGAGGCGACGGTGTGGACCGACCGGACCTGGGCGATCCGATTCGCCGAGAGCAGGTTCCGGCTGGGAGACCCGTACGGAATTCTCGTGACCTTCGACGGAACGCGGCCGGTCGACATCGAGGGCCTCGACGACGAGTGAAGAGCCGCCCGCCGGAGGCGAGCTGACCGAGGCCCGCGGCCCGCAGATCTACAATAAGGTCGTCTGCGGCGTCTGCGGCATCTGTGGCATCCGCGGCGTCTGCGAGCGCGCGGACTTCCTGCTGAAGCCACCTTCAAGGCACCGCGCCGGGTCGGCCGCGATCCCCGGAGCGGGACCGGGCGGGCTTGGCACTCCGGGCCCGTCCGTGCCGAACGCGCCCTTCTACTCAGCCTGGTTGGACCAGGTCAGGAAGTCCGCCCAGAACGTTGCGGTGGCGTCAGCGACCTGCCGGTCCTCTTCGGTGCTGTCCTGCGGGCCGCCGAACTCCTGCTGCACGTAATCGATGAGGTCGTATCCGTAGGGGACGATGTCGGCGCCCAGGATCGACAACACCGGGTGGGCAAACGTTTCCCGGCCAGCTGGCAGATAGCGGTGGGAGTAGACCGGCACCAGCTGCGGTGCCGACGCCAAGTGCGCCCGCGCGACGGTCGCGGCGTCTGCCTGACGGGCGGGGCGAGTACCCCAGCCCGGATGCCAGAAGTCCGCCTCCGCCACTGCGAACAGTACGTCCTCGACCGGCCTGCCGAGCCAGGAACGGAGCAGGGCGGCATCGCCGTAACGCCAGTCGGGCCATCCCCCTCCCGCAGGCAGACCCACCGCGAGGAAAGCGCGGTGGTCGGCGGCGAACGCGAACCCGAACCGCGCTTCGACACCGGTCAACTCCTGCTCCGACAGCCCCGGACGGATCTCGGCGCGCCCGAGCCGGGCCAACAGGCGCGCGGCCTTGGAACCGATCCGTATCCCGAGCTCATCCACCATTTGGGCAGGCTACAACCCCATGGCCGCCTTCGAACGAAAGGGTCGCTTGGACTCGGTCTCCTGGCCCCCGTCCAGGGCTCGCGGACGAACGGTTCGGGCCGCCGCCCACCCTGCGCTGACAGCCTCCTACCAGGGGACCCGCCCGTCAGGAGGGCCTTTGTCTCCCCGGCCTCCGCGCGGATGTGAAAGCTGCCGAGCCGCAGGGCACAGCGCAGTCGCACCTGGCGTGTCGGGCGGGTGCGTGCCGGTCACAGGCTCGTGAGGAGGCCGTCGAGCGGGGCGGGTACCTGGCCGGGGCCGAGGCCCTCCACCAGGAGGTGGCCGTAGCGGATCTTCCGCCCCTTCTTCGTGCCGAGGAAGCGCCGAAGCTGTTGCTGCCGGGGCCGGCCGTCCTGCGCGGGCTGGCGCACGAAGGTCTGCCAGGCCCGCAGGTCGCCCTCCACCTCGATGATCTCCTCGACCCGCTCCGTACCCAGTGCGCGGATGAGCTCGTCCTCCAGATCCGCCACGCATACGAAGACGCCCTCGCGCGGCGCCCGTGCCTGCTCCAAACCCCGTTCGTAGAAGCCCTGTTCGCCCACGTCGCACAGCCCCGTCAATCGCAGGCCGAGACCGGGCGGCCCGAGCAGACCGGCGTAGCGGCCGACGCTCATGGCCCCGCCCATCGCCACGACGCACACCCCCTCGGCGGCGAGGTCCCGGCCACGACGTGCGGCCAGCACTTCGACGGCCGCGAGGTCGCTCGGTCCTTCCAACAGCACCGCCGTCCGCAGCCCCAGCCCCACGGCCAGCTCACCCGCGGGTGCACCGGGGCCACCGGCCGCCCAGTGGTGGAGCGCGTCATGAAATGCCTGCATGTCCGCCATGCGGTAAGTCTGCACGTGCGCCGACCGGCGCGGCACGCGATTAAGGCGCAACGCTTCCCGGCCTTCGCCGGGAGCGCCGCTTCCGCAGTCCTCGTGGCGCGGCTCAGTGGGCTGCTGACACGGCGACCAGGGCCAGGAGGCCGGACAGGCCCATCTCCTGGCCACAGGACTCTTGTTGGGGAGGAACAGGCTCCGAGGACCGATGGAAGGGGAGGGCTGTCGAGAAGGAAGGACCAGCGCAACTACTGCGCGGCGCTGCGTCGCCTCGCGAAGGAGCACGGGTGGACCTGTACGGACTGGCATCCCGAACGCATGCAGTTGTGCGCGGCGCCGCTCGGTGTGGACTCCGAGAAAGCCATGGCGCCGGACGCCGTGAGCGGCACTCTGGACGGCCGTTGGTTCAGTGTCTTCGACTGCGTCACCAACAGTCCCACGGCCACCCGCACCGTCTACCTCGTCCAACTGCCCGCCCTGCTCCCACTGGTGGCGGTGAGTCGGCACCCGCCGGCCGTGGACACCATGATTCCGCCGCTGAAGCGGCTCGTCACCGAGCGCCCGGACCGGGAGCTGTACGAGATCGGTGACCCCGCCTACGACACCGGTCATGTGGTGGAGACCGTGGAGCTGGAGGTGGCGGCACGGCTGCTCACCCCGGCCGTGCGCGAGTGACCCGGGGTTGTGGGGCGAGTCCACGGAAACGGCTCCCGGTGTCGGCGAGGGCAGGGCGGCGGCGGTAACGGAGAAGGACAGGAATTCCGGCGGCCCCGGAGGCGGTCCGGCGGATGCCGTGCCCACGGCCGCGTCGGGCACTGTGCCGACGCCCACGTCGTCGGCCGGGTCCATGTACAGGGCGCGCGGGCCCAGTTGACCGCCCTCGACGCGGCGAGTGGCGAGGAGCTGTGGCACCGGGGCTCCACCGCGAACCAGTTGAGCTGCTGCACGCCGAGCGTCGCGGACGGCATCGTCTGCGCGGGCACCGGCGCCGGTGGGTTCTACGCCTACGACGCCGCCACCGGTGAACAGCGTTGGGGCGCGCAGGCCGCCGGTGTGGTCGACAACACTCCGGCGCTGGCCGAGGGCATGGTCTTCGTGGGCGACAGCCACGGTGGGGTGTACGCGGTGAACGGGAACGACGGTGGGCTCATCTGGCATCTGCCGAATCGTTACGGTGCCTCTTCGCCGGTGATCTGCGGCTCGCACGGCTGGATCGTCGGCGCCACGGACGGGCGAGGTCTGTTCAAGCTCGGGCTCAGCACGGGCGCGGTTCTGTGCCGTCATGCCTTGGACGGCAGTGGGGCCGGCCCCGTCCTTGCCGACGGGGTCATCTATGTCGGCACGTACGCCGGTACGGTGCTCGGGCTGGACGCCGAGAGCGGCCGCTAGCCCGCCCGGGCGCGGCACAGGACGCGTCGCTGACCCGGACGGATCTCGCAGTCGCCCTCATCCGGTCCGGTCGGCCGGATCGCCGCTGTGGTGCAGCGCGCTGATCCCGTGAGGCGGCTCAGTGTGCCCGACCACCGGGGTGTTCACTTGGGCTCGACGGCCCGAGCCGAAGGCGGCCCCCGTCGAAGGCGGTCCACTCATAGGGCAGCCCCGCTCATATGACGGCCCGAGCAGTCCGAGTCGAAGGCGGCCCGGGCCGGAGGCGTCAGGCCTGAGAGGCGGGGCCGGGCGGCAGGTGGACGGTCATGATCAGATGGCAGGTTTCGCTGCCGACGCCGCGGTAGGCGTGGGGGGAGTCGCCGTCGAAGGCGGCGGTCTGCCCGGCCTCGACGGTGTGCTCGGCGTCGTCGACCACCAGGACCATCCGGCCGGAGGTGACACTGACGGTCTCGACGACCCCGGCCTGGTGAGGATGGCTGGGGTACTCCTCGCCCGGCCGGAGCTGCCAACGCCAGACCTCGACCGGCGCCGGGCCCGATGTGGTCAGCATGAGCCGGGCCTCACTGCCCTTCCCACCGGTCCACAACGGCATCACGGTGTCGGCGGACACGACACGGACTCTGCCCTCCGTCCGCCCTTCCATGAGGGCGGACACGGAGACGCCGAGGGTATCGGCCAGCCTGACCAGGGTCGCGAAGTTCGGGTTTCCCTGAGCCTTCTCCAGCGCTACCAGGGCGCCCTTGCTGACCTTGGCCCGTCGGCCGAGTTCGTCCAGGGAGAGCCCGGCGCGGGTGCGTGCCGCCCTGACGTTGTGCGCGAGCGTCCGCAGAGCCGCGTCCGTCTCGGTCATCCGATCACTTCCTTGCAGGTGGACCACTGGAATGCACCGCACGGTCGTTTGGTTGACACAGGGCGGTCGGTCCGTTGTACGGTTCGGTCGTTTCGCTGAATACTAGGGGATGTGTCGTGATCGCTCTGCTGCTGGCACTGGGCAGCTCCCTGGCCTACGGGTGCGCCGACTTCCTCGGTGGCCTCGGCGCCCGCAAGGTGCACGTTCTGCGCACGGTGATGATCGCGGCCCCGGCCTCTCTCGCGGTCGAGCTGATGCTGTGGCCGGTGCTCGGCGCGTCGTTCGGTGCCGGAGCCCTCGGTTGGGGCGCCGCCTCCGGGGTCGCCTCGGCCGCCGCGTTCTCCCTGCTCTACCGCACCCTGGCGATCGGCCCCATGAACGTGCTCTCGCCGGTGACGGCGCTGGTGTCCGCCGTACTCCCTGTCGGTGTGGGCCTGTTCCAGGGCGAGCACCTCGGGGCCGCCGGACTGGTGGGACTGCCGCTCGCACTGGCCGCGGTGGTGATGGTGAGCGCCGGTCACGGCGCGGGGTCGGCGCGGCCCCCGCGTAACGCGCTGCTGCTGGCCTTCGGTGCCGGTGCGGCCATCGCCCTCCAGCTGGTCTTCCTGCACCAGGCGCCGTCCGGCAGCGGTGTGGCGCCACTGATCGTGGGCCGGGCGGTCTCCTCCGCCATCACCCTCGCCGCGGCGGGACTGATGTTCCGCAGACTCGGGTCCGAGCGGCCCGCCTACGCGGTATCGGCCACCGCGGGAGTGCTGGACTCGGTGGCGAACCTGCTGTTCCTCATGGCCGTACGCAGTGGGGACCTCGCCGTCGTCGCCGTCATCACCGCCCTCTACCCGGCGGGTACGGTCCTGCTCGCCCGCAGTGTGCTCGCCGAACGGATTCACCGCGGCCAGCTGGTCGGGCTCGGCACCGCAGCCGTGGCCGTCAGCCTGCTCGCCCTGACCTGAGCGGACCCGGCAGCCCGTTCCACGGCCCGGAGCGGGTACGGGACGCCGGGCACCGGGTACTCGGCCGGCGCGGCGGTCCTTGCCCCTTGCCTCCTGCGCCGAGCCGAGGGGCTGAAGGGCCTGAGGTGGCGGAGCGAGCAGCACCAGGACGCCCGTCGCCCCTGAAGGGGGAACGGCCGTCAGGAGGGCCGGCCGTGTCGCGTACTTCCCCGACCACCTGCGGAGGCTACGACGTGGGGGCCGGGTCCACGTTCCATTCGGCGGGCAGATCGCCGGAGCAGAAGACGCAGACGAAGTCGTCCTCACGCACGATGTTGTGTTCCGCGCAGTCAGGGCAGCGCCGGAACACCACCTCGTGGGTGAAGCCGGACGGGTGGCCGAGCCCCGCCCGATCCAGCGCCTGGGCGACCGAGGGCCAGGAACCGGCGTCCGGGCAGTACCCCGTCGAGTGGTTGCTGACGTAACTCGCCGCCCACCGGCCCGCGTCGTGGACGAAGCCGATCTCACCCGCGCTCAGAACCTCCCCGCCTCCGGCACACACCACATGCTCGCTCCGTCGCGGAGCCAGACGAAGCACACCGTCCACGCCGACCACAAAGGTGAACGGCTCGGAGAACTCCGCCGCCGAGCGCTCAGTGGCCCAGACGCCGAAGTCCGTCGTCGAGCGGATCCGGCGGCCCCCACTGCCGGGCCGGACCGCCGCTTTGAGATCGACCGGACCGACGTACCGGTAACACCGCCCCCGCATGCTCATGCGCTTCAGCCTCAAACATCTTGCGGCAGGCGGTGGTTGGGCAGGACGGAGCCGGGCCCTGTGACGTCGTGGGTCCTGCGGCGGGGGCGTGGTCGTGGAGGGCGGTGACGGGCCGGACCGTGTACGGGAGACCGCTGCCGCGTTGCCGTCAGCCGCACAACCGCCTCAAGCCTTCCTTCGCGCGGCCGACCTGGCGGCCTGCTCGATCTTCGCGCAGTGGGCCGCGCGGGCCTCCTCGTCGATCTGCTTCTCGTGTTCGGCGCGCAACCCGGTCCGGCCGTCGAGGCCCTCGCGCAGGATGTCGGCGTGCCCGGTGTGCCGGATGGACTCGCCGAGGACGTGGACCATGACGGCGAACAGGTTCGTGCGGGAAAAGGGCTCCGGCCACCATGGCACGTGGCCGGGGGCATCGAGGGAGAGCTCGCTGATCGTCGCGTCGGAGTGTTCCCATGTGCGCCGGTAGAACTCGATGATCCGATCGCGGGTCTCGTCCTCGGCTGCCCATTGATCGCTGCCGTCGGAGTCCTGCCACCGGGACAGCGGTTCCGGGGAAGGGCGGTCGAAGACCTCACCGAAGTACCGGGCCTCGACGGTGGCCACGTGTTTGACCAGGCCGAGGAGGTTGGTTCCGGTCGCTGTCAGAGGTCGGCGGACGTCGTATTCGGACAAGCCGTCGAGCTTCCAGAGCAGCGCCTTGCGGTCCCGCCGCAGTCTCTCGTGCAGGTTCTCTTTCGCGAATTCATCGATCATGCGGCACGAGCCTGCCATGAGCTGCGCGCGGTCTCAAGATCCCTTGTGTGGTCCACAACGACCGGCAGGGCCAAGACCTGGCCCCGGCCGCCGCCTGGCGTGTGCCGCGTCCCGGTCCGCCCTTTCGGCAACGCAAAGCGTTTCTTGAACAGGGCGGAGTAAGGAGCCGAAGTCGTCGCGGTATTCGCCACCCGTTCCCGGAAGAAAGTCCGGTGAAATTCAAAGCCGCGGGTTCTGCATGCGGCAGCGCGCGGGCCCACAGGGGCGCCGTCCTCGGCGCCTCGCCCCCCAATTGGCTGGGGTCGCCGCAGCGCCGATGCCGCAGCCGGGTGTGCGCCGCCGTGGCCGAGCGGGGCGAACACCGTGACTTGTGCGTGACGCGGCCGGGCACTCTCATCGCGGCCTGAACCCTCTCTTAAGAGACCCCTAAGAAAGGGAGGAAGCGCTGCAACGGATGCGTCGGCAGGTATTTCAGGAGTTAAGTTACCGGCTGTCGAACGGCTTTGCGGCCGTGCAAACCATGGCCTCGCCCCGGGCCGGGTCACTGCCGTTCTCCGACGCCGCCGTGACCGTCGGCACAAGGACTCAGCCGGATCCAGTCATGAACCGGTGCCCGGGGCAGCACCGACCAGGAAGGAAACTCTGCCGTGGACAGCAGGTCAGCCAGGGGAGTTGTCCGTATCGCAACCGTGCTGGACGCTCTGCCGGACGGTCTCGTGTTCGTCGACCACAACGGCCTGGTCGTCAACGCGAGCATCAGCGCCCTCGACATGTTCGAGACGCCTGGCGCCGGGCTCTTCGGGCTCCACCTCTTCGATCTGCTGCCGGACTGCGGTTCGTTGCTGATCTCCGGTTCGCAGCGCCGCGCCGAGGCCGCCGACGACCGGAGAGTCCGTACCCGTCCGACCAGAATGACGGCACGGCGCACGGACGGCACCGAGTTCCCGGTCGAGGCGGCGGTCGCCGGTATGGAGGACGGGCGCGAGGCATACGACGTGTACGGCGCGGGCAGCGGCGACGAGTTGGTCGTGATCGTCGTACGAGACCTCACCGGCACGCTCGACACCGAGGCGCAACTCATCCGCTCACAACGTCAGACCGAGATGATCCTGCGCGCCGCGGACGAAGGATTCGTCGGGACCGACGCAGGCGGCCGGGTCGTCCTGGCCAACCCGGCCGCCGCCCGCATTCTCGGCTACCGTGCCAGCGAACTCAGCGGCCAGGAGCTGCACCCGTTGGTGCTGCACTCGCGCCCGGACGGCCGGCCCCTCCCGTACTCCGAGTCAGCACTTGCCGACACCCTCGGTTCCGGCCGCAAGCACCGGGTCCGGGGGCAGGTGCTGTGGGCGAAGGACGGAGAACGGGTGCCGGTCGACCTGACCACAGCGGCGGTCCACGACGGGGGCCGGCTCGTCGGCGCGGTCATGACGTTCACCGACCGCAGGCCGTACGAGCAACTGGCCGAGCAGCACGCGGCCGATCTCGCCGCCCGTGCCGAGCGGCATGCGGTGGAACTGAAGCGGCAGCAGGAGCGGTACGCGGCACTCGCCGCCCGGTACGAGCAGCTGATGGCCGAGCGTGGCGAGTCCCCGACCGGTACCGACCGCGAGCTGGCCCCCGCCCGTCAGCTCCCGACCACCCCGGTACGGGAGCGTCCGGCGCAGAGCCTTGCGCCTGCCCCGATAGCCGGGTCCTGGATCATCGGTGCGGCTGTAAGTGCCAGGCTCGGCAAGCGAGTTGTCGAGCAGGCAGAGCGGCCCGCCCCGGTGCGCCTGGCGAACCAGCGTGCCCTCGCGCCCACCTCGCTTCGCTCCGACGCAACCGGCGAGACCGTCCGGCCGGCCGATCTCCACGATGTCAACGGCTCCAGAGGCCCCGGCGCCGCGAGCGCTACGGACGGAGGGGCCTCCTCCCCGTCCCGCCGGCCGCAGCGCCCCCGGACCGCCTGGGCAAGGACCGGCACGGGTGAACAGCCCCAGGGCGGCGAGGCACGGGTACCAAGCCGATCTCTCGACGGCTCGGCCGAATCCCAGGGAACGCACCGCTACGGTGACGCTGCGCAGAACAGCATCGCGAGTCTCCTCGCAAGGATCAGGAGCCGTCCGGTCTGAGCGCGTCCCCCCGCCCGTACAGGTGCCCGCATGTGCATACGAAGGTGCCCGCAGGCGCATGTGCGTACTCACGAGTGCGTCTCCGGGCTCGCAGTCGTTCGAATCCGAGGTGCTGCGTCAGGGGGATCGAGTGTCACGCTCGTCGTCGCCTCCAGCAGGCCGTCGAATGGCACGGATGCTCTAGAAACGGGACTCCTTCCTCGCCGTAACGGGTGACAGCGGAGGCAATGCGGGATGCATGTGCGAATTTGTGGGGGAGGCCAAGTGCTACGGGCGGGGCCCGCCCAAACGTCCCCGTTCGAGGGATGGTCGCCCGTTCGGCCGTGTGCTCCGAGAGTTTCCGGCCAACCTGAACGCCTGGTCGCTCCGTGCGGCAATTGCGCGGCGCCGGCACGTGCCGCGCGGTGTCACGGTGATGGCAATGGCCCGATTCCACATGGCCACCGACTCGCCGCCGACGCACCGTGCCAGGCTGCCGTCCACCGCGGCGCCCCCCGCCTCGTTGCGGCCCAGCAGCCCAGCAGCCCAGCAGCCCAGCGGCCCAGCGGCCCAGCGGCCCAGCGGCGCGCGCGTCCGCCATCCGACAGCGAGGAACCCCCCATGACCGACGACTCCACACCACAGGTGCTCACCGGCGGCTGCCTGTGCGGGCACATCCGCTTCGAGGCCACCGGCGAGCCCTACGACCCCCACCTGTGTTCCTGCCCCCACTGCGCCCGCTTGTCCGGCGGCCCCTTCATGGGCTGGGTCGGTTTCCAGCGCACCGCCTTCACCTGGACCGGTCCCGGCACGCCCGCCTCGTTCCGTTCCTGGCCCACGTTGGAACGCTGGTTCTGTCCGGTGTGCGCCACGCCCCTGGGTGCGGCGGGCGACGGCGACGATCTCCTCGGTGTCTGTCTCTCGGCCCTGGACGACTGCGACGGGATCACCCCGGTCGGCCACAGCTTCCGCGAGCGGACCCCCGCCTGGCTGCCGCCCATCCCCTCCACCCGGCCGACGACCTGATCCGGCGGTCCCCGGGCTCCTTCAGGGCCGCCGTATCAGGTCCTCGGCGTACTCGGTCCGATGGCGCCCGGCCGGCTCCGTTCGCGCGATGCCCGGGGGTGGGAGAGGCTCGGTGAGGGCCGCCGGGCCACATCGCCCGCCGCGGCCGTTCCGTGTTCGCTCCGCCGTACCGGAGGTCAACTCGTGTCGGCATCGAAGAACTCCCAGGTCCACCTCGTCGGCGGCGGCATCGCCTCGCTCGCCGCAGCCGCCTTTCTCGTACGGGATGCCGGGGTGCCCGGCGAGAACGTACACATCCTGGAACAGCTGCCGATCCTCGGCGGATCGATGGACGGTGCCCCCGCGCCGACCGCCGAGGGCGGATACGTCACCCGGGGCGGCCGGATGTTCGAAGAAGAACACTATGTGTGCCTGTGGGACCTCCTGGAGACGATTCCGACCCTGGACGACCCGGCCATCTCGGTACGACAGGAGATGCTCGCCTTCAACATCGAGCACCCCACGAACGCCAAGGCCCGGATCATCAACGGCGACCGCACGATCGCCGACGCCTCCCGGCTCGGTCTGGACGCCCGCGACCGCGTCGACATGACCCGGCTGCTCGCGCTCCCCGAGCGGGTGATCGGCGCACGCCGTATCGACGACTTCTTCCAGCCGCACTTCTTCGACACCAACTTCTGGTGCATGTGGCGCACGACCTTCGCCTTCCAGACCTGGCATTCGGCGATCGAGCTGAAGCGGTACTTCCTCGCCTTCGTCCAGGAATTCGACCGTATCCACACGTTGTCCGGGGTGCGGCGCAGCAAGTACAACCAGTACGACTCCGTCATCCGTCCCATCCAGGAGTGGCTGACCGCCCAAGGCGTGCGGACCGAGTTCGGGGTGACCGTGGCCGACGTGGACTTCTCCGACCCCTCCGCGCGCAGGATCTCCCGGCTCCACCTGGAGCGCGACGGAGTCGAGGCGGGAACGATCGAGCTGGGCGAGGAGGACTACGCGTTCCTGACGATCGGATCGATGACGGCCGACACGACGTACGGCGACCGCTCCACCGTCCCGGAGCTGATCCGGGACAGGCGTGACGGCTCCTGGCGGCTCTGGGAGTCGATCGCCAGGAAGGCCCCGGACTTCGGCCGCCCTACCGCGTTCTGCGGCAACATCGACGAGACCAAGTGGGAGTCCTTCACCCTCACCATGACCGGCAGCACCCTCCTGGACCGCATCCAGGAGTACACCGGAAACGTCCCCGGCGAGGGCGCCCTGATGACCTGGAAGGACTCGCGCTGGCTCCTCTCGGTGGTCGTACCGGCCCAGCCGCACTTCCGGGACCAGCAGGAGAACACCTACACGTTGTGGGGGTACGCGCTGTTCGGCGACGTCCCCGGGGACCATGTGCCCAAGAAGATGGACGACTGCACCGGTGCCGAGATCCTCGACGAACTCCTCGGCCATCTCGGTTTCGACGACATCGCCGACGAGGTCCGGGCGACGACGAAGGTGACCACGGTCCAGATGCCCTACATCGACGCCCAGTTCCAGCGGCGCGCCGTCACGGACCGACCGCTGGTCGTCCCCGAGGGAGCCGAGAACTTCGCGTTCCTCGGCCAGTTCGTCGAGATCCCCGAGGACGTGGTCTTCACCGTCGAATACTCGGTCCGGGCCGCCATGATCGCCGTCCACCATCATTTCGGCGTCGACAAGAAGATCCCGCCGATGTACCACGGCCTCGCCGATCCGAAGGTCGCCTGGTCCGCGCTGAGGACCGCCTTGGCTTGATTCCGCAGCGGGTCGCACGCTACTCGAACGGCGTCGGAGACGCCTGCTGGGGGCCGTGTCCGGACCTGGCACGGCCCCTCCGGCGCATACGGCCTCCGCCGTGGGTGTCCGACGAGGGGACCCGGGCCGTTCCGGGGCGACCACCTGCATCAAGTCCCTGACGCATTCACGGCGTTCGAGTTGGATGAGGGCATCGGGATAGTAGGTTGGGACCTGTGTCTGCTCTGTATGCGCGTGTGCTCGCCGGGAACTACCCGGCCGTCTTTGCCTTCTACGAGGCCGTACTGCCCGAGCTGATGGGATGTGGGCTCGCGCGGGGTGATGCGGCGTCCGGCTATGCCAGTTGGGATACGCCCGACGGGGCGACCGCGTTCGCGGTGATCCAGCGGGACGCGTTCGCCGGTGAGGTCCCGTCCGCTCCGGCCGCGGGTGGCGCGACCTTTGTGGTGCCCGTCGCGGATGCGGCGGCGTTGGACGCGGCCGTCGCGTTGTGCGAGCGGCACGGTGGTGTTCTGGTGGCCCCGGCCCGGGACCTGCCGGGCTGGAGGCTGCGGGCGGCGCACCTGCGTGACCCGGACGGAAATCTGCTGGAGATCCAGACGTACTGAGCACCTGTGCGCTGCCGGCCGTACGGAGTGCTGCTCGGCGGCCCTCGGCGTCATCGGCCCGCGCGAGCCACGAGGGGCCTCGTCGCGGGTCGAGGGCGCCCCGGGTGGGCGCTGCCGGCGTCCGTCGTGACGGGATGCCGCCTTGCGCCTGCCCGGTGGACCAGGTCGTGATCCGGAACTGCCTGGGCGCGGGGAATTCCCATGCCTCATGGTGTCCGTGCTACGCCGTCCTGACACGTCCTTTGCTGATCCAGCAATGATATTTGCCGTGGTGGGGTTGGTGCTTGCAGCCTGGTGTTCGACCGAAGGTCGTCGACAACAGCATCAGGAGGCCCCACGTGACCACTCACAGAGGCATCGAGTCCGCGCCGGACACCGAAGGCGGCGTCCCTCCGAACAACCGGGTCCACCGCGTAGGAGCAGGCGAGCTGGACGGCTACGCGGCTCTCAGCGGCGGTACGGTCGGTTCGAAGAAGCTCTGGATGGGCCTGGTGGAGAATCCGCCGCTGAGCACAACGGACAACCACCACCACGGTGATTCGGAGGCGGGGATCTACGTGGTCAGCGGACACCCCGTGTTCGTGTACCACGACGGTGAGCGGGAAGTGAGGATCTGCGCCGGTCCCGGCGACTTCCTGCTCGTGCCGCCGTTCGTCCCGCATCGCGAGGAGAATCCGGACCCGGACGAGCCCGCGGTCGTCGTGATCGCACGGACCACTCAGGAACCGATCAAGGTCTCGGTGCCCGAGCTGTACCAGCTCACCGGGACGAGCGCGGGGTAGGGGAGCGGAGTGGACCGGCGCCCGCCTCGGGCGCCGGCCCCCTCGTACCCGGACGGCTCTTCGCAGCCGCGGCGACTGTCTCCGTGGCGGTTGCACTCGCCGACCGTGGCGCCAACCATGGATGACGGGGGATCTCTGCCCGAAGGCGGTCGCCGCCAACGCTGATCGCCGAAATCCAGTGACCCGGTCCGCAGTCCACCTGTGTGCCCGCGATATGGAGCGAACATGACCGAGCTTCCGCCGCCCCTCACGCCCTACCTCGAACCGGCCGCCAAGGAACTGGCCGAGGCCACCGATCCCCATCCCCGGATCTACGAGGTCCCTCCGGAGAAGGGCCGGGACATCCTGCTGGGCCTGCAGAGCGGCCCCGATGTGCCGCGCCCGGAAGTGGACGAGGAGTGGGTCGATGTCGATGCCGGACCATGGGGCAAGGTCCGCACCCGCATCATCCGTCCCAAGGGAACGGACGGTCCGCTACCGGTCGTGGTCTTCATCCACGGTGCGGGCTGGGTCTTCGGCGACGACAGGACACACGACCGTCTCTTCCGCGAACTCACCGTCGGCGCGGGCGCCGCAGGCGTCTTCCCCGTCTACGACCGGGCGCCGGAGGCGAAGTACCCCACCCAGGTGGAGCAGAACTACGCCGTGGGCCAATGGATCACGGAGCACGGCGCGGAACACGGCCTCGATCCCTCACGCGTCGCGGTCACCGGAGAGTCGGTGGGAGGCTGCATGTCGGCAGTGTTCGCGCTGATGAACAAGGAGCGCGGCGGGATCGACCTCAAGGCTCAGGTGCTGCTCTACCCGGTGACCGACGCCGACTTCGACACCCCGTCCTACCTACAGTTCGCCGAGGGCTACTACCTCACCCGCGACGGCATGAAGTGGTTCTGGGACGCCTACACCACCGACCCCTCCCAGCGCACCGAGGTGTACGCCTCCCCGCTCCGGGCATCCCTGGAACAGCTCCGAGACCTGCCCACCACCCTCGTCATCACCGACGAGGCCGACGTACTGCGTGACGAGGGCGAGCAGTACGCCAACCGACTGCGCGAAGCCGGCGTGGACATCACCTCGGTCCGGGTGGCCGGCATGGTCCACGACTTCCTCCTCCTGGACAGCCTCCGCGACACCCGCGCCGCCCATATCGCCCGCGGACTCGCCGTCGACTTCCTGAAGAAGGCCCTGCACGGCGAATAGGACCCGTCCTACGACCGGCGGCCGGGCCACGCGCCCACGACAGATGGGGGTGTTCTCGGCCACCCCGGACGCAAGGTAACGGCCCGTCAACTCGCCCTCCAGTGAGTAGCGGTGGCGATCCGCGCTACGCCGCCATCGGCGCATGGCCAGGGTTTTGGGGAGGAGTCGCGGCTGCGAAGCGTGCCCGTCCGGACTCGTGGCGAAGTACCAAGTCCGGTCATGCTTGGGCGACTTCCGGACAATCGGCCCTACCCGGGTATCGGGGTGATGACAGGCGCCACCGGGCAGGTCACGATGCTGCGACATCGACGGGGGGCGTGATGAGTACTGCCGAGAACGAGCGCCGTGAAGAGGGCGAGCCGGAGGCCGGGGCGGAACTGGCACTGCGTGTCTTCACCGGGGAGGAACGCTGGGGCTGGGAGTTCGTCCAGCCCCCCGAGCCGCCCGCGCACCGGGATGCCCAGAACCCGCCCGTGTACACCGAACCCTCCGGCGCAGAGGTCCGCGCCATGGAGGAGCGGGTCATGGCCGGGAGCAAGAACAAGGGCTGCGGCTGCCTCGTGCTGCTGGCCGGTGTCGTCGGTTTCGCCGCAGGCGGAGGGATCGCCGCGGCGGTCGCTGTCTGCCTCGTCGTCGTCATACTGATGGCCAGCTCCCCCAGCGCCCGGCTGAGAGCGGCCCAGAACCGCCTGGAGACGTCCCGGGCCCACGCCCGGCGCGACTACGAGCGGCGTCGGCGTGCCTGGCAGAGCAGACTCGACGCCCACCGCGAGAAACACCTGAAGCACAACGAGACGCTGGACACGTGGTTCCCGCTCTCCCTGGCGTCCAGGCCCAGCCGGATCGATGTCTTCGGCGGCACGGGCAACGGCTGGGCGAGCCTGCTCGCCACCGTCGGCGGGCCACTGCTCGGCAGCGGCGAGCCGCTCGTCGTCCTCGACCTCACCCAACAGGCCGTGGCACTCGAACTGGCCGGGCTCGCCGCGAGCCGCGACATCGCCGTCACACACGTGCCCATGCCGGGAGCCCTGCTCGACAATGATCTCCGGGACGAGTTCACTCCCGAGGAGCTGGCCGAGACACTGGCGGAGACAGTGGGCACCTTGCGCCCGCCCGGTGCCGACGTGGACCTCCACACCATCGACGTCGACGTGGTCCAGACCGTCGCGGAACTCCTCGAAGGACCGATGACCTTCACCCGTCTCGCCGCGGGCCTGCGCGTCCTGCTCCGCGTCCACGAAACCGCCCCGGACGCTCCGGGCGCGCTCAGCCCCTCCGAGGTCGAGTCCATCACCCGGGCCATCGACCTCCTGGGCCAGGGCGAGCGCGTGCAGAACGAACTCCGCTACATGCGGGCACAGACGGAACTGCTCACCCCGAGGAAGGCCGAGTCCGCGGCCCCCGGGGGCCTGGCGGCGGACTGGTGGCGGACCGCCGGGCTGACCATCGTCACGACCGAGGACTCCGTGCGCCGCCGCAAGGACCTCACGGACCGTTTCGTCTTCTTCCGGCTCCTGCATGTGCTGCGCAAGCGCGCCGTACCGCACGGATCGGGGACGCTCGTCGTCGCCGGAGCCGACCACCTCGGCCGCGACGCCCTGGAATCCATGGCCCGGGAGGCGAGGACGGCCGGCGTCAGGCTCGTGTTCCTGCTCGAACACCTCCGCGAGGACACTGTGCAGGTGGCCGGTGGGTCCGACAGCGCGACCGTGTTCATGCGCATGGGCAACGGCGAGGAGGCCAAGGCCGCCGCGCAGTTCATCGGGCAGGAGCACAAGTTCCTCGTGAATCAGCTGACCCGGCAGACCGGGGAGACCCTCACCGAGGGCCGTGGCAGCAGCTACGGCTACCAGCGCGGTGTGTCGGACACCGACGGCTTCAACCGGGGCGGCGGCATGTCCGGCAGTAACTGGGGGAGTTCCAGCTCCTTCTCCACCTCCCTCTCCCGCAGCTGGCAGGACTCCACGAACACCTCCACCGCCCATTCGACGACCACGAGCGAGAATCTCAGCCGCGTCTACGAGTTCGCCGTCGAACCCACCCAGCTCCAGGCCCTTCCGATGACCGGACTGGTTCTCGTCGAAGCCGGTCCGGGAGGCCGACGCGTCGTGTTCGGGGACTGCAATCCCGGAATCAACTTCCTTCCCCGGCTCTCCTCCCTGCCCCGCGCGAGCCTGACATGACCCCAGGCGACGGGCCCGCGGGCGGAGAGCCCGCCGGGGGCGTGCTCTCCGTGCTCGGCGCCTACCGCTTCCACCGCCTGCTCACCGTGCCCCGCCGCCCGGACGCCCCCCGGACGGAGGACCGTACGGCCGCCCAGCTCGCCGCGGCGGTGACAGCGGCCCACGCCGTGCTCGGCGGGCACGGCGACGGCCGGCCGGCCGGGCTCGCCACCGCGTGGGTACGCCCCGGCTCGCACCGGCCGATGCACTTCCTCGTGGGCGGCGCCCCCGGCTTCCCGCCCGCCGGGGACCGGCCCCCCGGTACGGACGAGCACTCGCTGAGATACCCGCCCGGCGCGACGGCCCGGGACGTCCCGCCCGGTGAGGCGACCGCACTGCTGGCGCGGATGCCGTACTGGCTGCCCTGCCTCGGCTCCCACGACGCGCTGCGCATGGGCGAGGACCAGCACGCGCTGCCCACCGAACGCCGCGGATCGTTCGACGACGCCGTCGCCCACCTCCCCGACGCCTTCGCCTGGCTGCTCCTGGCCGAACCCTTGCCCTACGAGCGGCTGGAACAGGAGCGCGCCGCGCTGTCCGTGCAGCTGCCCCGGCTGCGCCAGCGGGAGAACTCCGCACCCGACCGTGTGGCCGCCGAACGGGCCGAGGCCCGCTACCGGGAGCTGACGAGGGCGCGCGCCACCGGCGTGTGGAACGTCCGGGTACTGGTCGGCGCGGAGCGCCCCGGGGCGGCGCTCGCCGCGGCGGCGCTGCTGTGCGGTTCGGGCGACCTGGACGAACTGCCCTACGTCCTCGTCCCCGCACGGCGTCCCGTACCTCTCGCCGACGCGCTGGGCACGACCGTCGTCCAGGCCGCCGACGGGTCCGGGCCACCGGGCGCCACCCCCTTCGTCGCCCCCGCGGAACTCGTGGCGGCGCTCGCCCGGCCACCGCAGCGGGAACTCCCGGGCATCCGCACGGTGGCGCCCAACTCCTTCGACGTCACCTCCGACGAAACGGCGGAGGCCACGGCCACCGACGGCTTCCTGATCGGCGAGATCCTCGACGAATCGCTGTCGGCCGCGGGCAGGGTCCATGTGTCGCGCGCGACCCTCAACCGGCACGCCTTCGTCTGCGGAGCCACCGGCTCCGGCAAGTCCCAGACCGTACGGAGCCTGCTCACCGCACTGTCCACGCACGAACGTCCCGTCCCCTGGCTGGCGATCGAACCGGCCAAGGCCGAGTACGCGCGCATGGCCGGACGCCTCGGCGCGGCGAGCGGGCCGGAGGGCGCCCGGCGGGTCACCGTGATCCGCCCGGGTGACGTCGACGTGCCGCCCGCCTCGCTCAACCCGCTGGAACCGGAGCCCGGCTTCCCGCTGCAGAGCCATGTGGACCTGGTACGGGCCCTGTTCCTGGCGGCCTTCGAGGGACACGAACCCTTCCCCCAGGTCCTGGCGCGGGCACTCTCCCAGTGCTACACGGACGCCGGATGGGACCTCGTGACCGGCGAGCCGCGCCCCGCCCACAAGCCGAAGTTCGTGCTGGACGAACCCGACGTGCCCCGGACGGCGGTCTACCCGACCCTCGGCGCGCTCCAGGCGACAGCCGCCCGGGTCGTCGAGATGATCGGGTACGGCAAGGAGGTCACCGCCGACGTCCGGGGCTTCGTCGACGTCCGCATGGGATCCCTGCGGGAAGGCACACCGGGGCGCTTCTTCGAGGGCGGCCACCCACTCGACGTCGCCGGTCTGCTCTCCGGAAACGTGGTCCTCGAACTCGAAACGATCACGAACGACCAGGACAAGGCCTTCCTCATCGGAGCCGTCCTCATCCGCCTCGTGGAACACCTGCGGGTCCACCACGGCACCGGCGGCGTGCCGCTGCGCCACGTGGTCGTCGTGGAAGAGGCCCACCGCCTCCTCAAGAACGTCGAGGACGGGCCCGCGGCCGCGGCCGTCGAACTCTTCGCCTCGCTGCTCGCCGAGATCCGGGCGTACGGCGAGGGCGTCGTCATCGTGGAGCAGATCCCCAGCAAGATCCTCCCCGACGTGATCAAGAACAGTGCGCTGAAGATCATGCACAGGCTGCCGGCGGAGGACGACCGCCGCTCCGTGGGCGCGACCATGAACCTCCAGGAGGAACAGAGCGAGAACGTCGTCGCCCTCCCCCCGGGACGCGCCGCCGTCGCCGCCGACGGCATGGACCGGCCCGTCCTCGCGGCGATCCCGCACGGTGAACACGACGAGACCACCGCGGGAGCCTGCGGGGACCCACCGCTGCTCGGCAGCCGCAGCAGCCTCTGCGGAGCCTCGTGCCGCAGCGCACCCTGCACCCTGCGCACGATGAACGACGCCGATCACCGCTCCATGAAGCCGCTGCACCTGATCTGGGTGGAAGCGGCCGCCTGCGCGCAGGCGATGGGCATGGCAGCCCCCGGTCCGGCGACGGAGGTACGGAGGGCGCTGACGGCGCTCGCCCCGCGCGATCTGGAGTGCACCCTGGTGTACGCGGCGGAACGCGCCGTCGCCGCGCGGAACGCCCTGATGCGCGACGAGGTCGACCCGGCGGACTTCGCGGAGCGTCTGTACACCGTGCTGTCGGCCGGGCTGTCCGGCGTAGACACGCCACTCGCAGGGGACCGGCGTCGCTACACATACGCCAACTACCGCTTCCGGGATGTGCTGGAAGCCGTCCAACGGGCTCGGAAGGCCGCCCCTGACGGGCCCCACAGCTATCCGGAACACGAGGCCGAATGGGCGTCGCGCGGCCTGGTCCTGACCGGGACCTCGGGCGCGGACCACCGCCTCCAGGTGCGCGCCCTGCCCGGGTACGGACCGGAGAAGGTCCATGCCCGGATCGGTGAGGTGAACCGCAGCGGCCTGCGTGACGCGGTGGCGGCGGTGACGGGCGGCACGACGGAGGAGCACGTACGGAGGGCCTTCGCCCTGGCGTGCGAGGACGGCCCGCGTCTGCGCGCGGTGGTGACGGAGACGGCGGCACGGGTGGCGAAGGTGTGCGCCGAGTCGAAGGGAGCACGCTGATGAGCGAGCTGGGCAGCGTCACCGACGTCCCACCACCGCCTCCTCCACCACCTCCGCCCCCGGAGGACACGCATGCTCGCGGGGACGGAGACGTACCGGAGGACTCCGGCGAGCACAGCGGGGCGCCGCACGAGGGCGCTCCGGAGCGGGCGGACGACGCGGAGAGTTCCGGCGCACCGGAGCGTTCCGGCGGACCGGAACGTGTCGACGCCCCGGAGCCGACCGCCGATTCTGCCGAGCCGTCGCCGCCTGCCGCTGAGACCCTGGAGGACGGTGACCCTCCGGCAGACGGTGACTTTCCGGTGGACGGCGACTTCCCGGCGGACGACGACCCCGCGGTGGACGGTGATTCTCCAGCGGACGATGACCCTGCGGTGGACGGTGATTCTCCAGCGGACAAGTCCGGGCCCACGAAGCCGCCGGGCGAGCCTCCGACAGGGAAGGCTCCGCCGGACCCGGGCCCCGACCGTCCTGAACCGGACCCGGAGTCCGACCAGAAGGCGGACTCGAAACCTGAACCTGAACCGGAACCGAAGCCTTCGCGGGAATCGGTCCCTGAGCAGCAGGCACAGCCGGAAGATCCTGAGCCCGGCCCGCAGGCCGAGGCCGCTCCCGAGCCCCGGCCCGAGCCCGAATCCACCACGGAAGAGAGGCCGGTACAGGAGCCGGGTGCCGAGAGCCGGGCAACGGAGGAGGCGCCGGACGGCACCCGGCCGGACGACTTGGCGGAAGCCTCGTCCGAGGCCCGTTCCGAGGCCCCGTCCGGGCCTCGTTCCGAGGTGCCCGATCAGACCGGCACCGAGGCCGGTACTGCTGACGCAACCGAGGCCGCTGACGCAACCGAGCCCGCAGACGCAGAACGAGATGGTTCGGACCCCGCGTCGCCCGATCGTCCCCGCGCCGAGCAGTCGGATGCCCCCGACCAGGACGACCCGCAGCCGTCGTACGCGGAGAGGGAAGGCACGACCGAGGGCACGAACCGGGACCGGGCCCCGCATGGCCAGGAGCAGCCGGAACCCGAGGCCGGGGACGGGCAGCCCCCTTCGAGCCCACTCTCCGAGGCCGAAGAAGCCGTGGGGGCGACGGCCGACGGAGCGGCCAAGGTGGTCGGCATCATGGCCGAGACTGCTGCGGGCCTCGTCGGGCGAGCCGTGGACGCCTTGGACCAGGCCGGCGCCAGTGCCTCCTTCGACGCGCGTGCGAGGGCGGCTGCCGAGGGGATGCCGGACCGGCGACCGGACGCCGCGATGCCCGAGCAGAGCACGCCTTCGGACGGCACGTGGGAGGACGGTGACCCCCCGGACGGAGGCAGGGAGGAGCCCGAGTGGGCCGGTTCGGTCAGTGGGCCGCATTCCAATCCGTGGCTCAACGTCGGACGACCGGCGACGCACGCGGCGGGGGACGGCGGGGGAGCCGAAGTACCTCCGGATGGTCCGGGCGGTCCGGACGGCCTCGGTGACGATTCCGACGACGACCCCGATGACGACGAAGGGGTACCGGTCGGCCCCGAGCCCGCCGGATCTGATGTACCCGGAGAGTCCGACACCCGCGACATCCCGTCCCGCCCCAGTGCCCCGCCCCGGGACGACAAGGACGGGAACGACGAGGATCGGCCCGATGCCGAGACGAAGGAACTCAAGCCGCAGGACCTCGAACTCGAACCGGATGTCGAACGCATGCGCGGGGCCAACATGGCCCGAGCCGGCGAGGCACAACAGGTGTACGAAGCTGCGCGAGAGCTCCAGGAACGGGAAGGACCGGACCGGTCCCAGGAAGGCCGGGACCAGGAGCGTGACGTACCGGGGAGTTCGAACGCGACGGACCAGCAGGCGCGGGTCAACACTGCCGCACTGGGCCTCGGCGACGCGTCCCGAGCCACTGCGCCACGGGTGTCGGACGTCACGACCGGTGAGCCGGGTGCCGTGCAAGGCGGCCGGGCGCCGGACCTCGGACAGGACACGGATCTAGGGAAGGACATGGGCCTGGGGTGAAGGGCGGACACCTTGGGGCCCGTGTACGGGCAAGCGCCTCGACCGCGCGAGACGGAGCGGGCGACGGCAGCACGGAAGTGAAAGCACGCACCGACGGCGGAGGAACAGTTCATGGATGAGATCAGCGATGTCTCCGACGCACCCACGCCTCCGCTTCCGCCACCTCCGGCAGACGCCCATGCGCCCGACGACGGGGATGTCCTGGAGAAGAGCGATGCGGGCGTCGACGTACAGAGTTCCGGAGAGGTGACGGCGGACGACGTCGAGGACGGCGACGTTCCCGAGCAGCCGGAACCGACGGCAGGCGGGCAGGCCACCGACGCCCAGGAGCTGGAGGACGGCGACATCGGCGTGCGCGAGACGTCGGTGGAACAGCCTGACATCGAACCGGCGTCGGCGGGGCAACAGCCGCCGGGCGGAAGCGAACCCCCAGAGCCGCCGACGCCTGCGGGACCGCCGGACGGACCGGACCGCTCCGTGCCGCCTGATGACCGGATCGTGGTCGAGGAGGCGGAGGAGGATCAGAAGCTCCCGGATGCCCCAACGGCCCTGGAGCAGAAGGCGGACGATGCCCCGTCGCAGGGGCTGGAAACAGCCCCACGTTCCGAGCAGGTCGGGGCGGTGACGGACGAGACAGAGGACGGTACGACACATGACGGCGTGAGACATGACGGCGAGGCAGCCACGACCGCCGGTACAACGCGTTCCGATCAGCCGGTCGCCGCCGAGGAGGAGGCGATACCCCTCGGACAGGCCGACGAACAGCGACCGGCCGCCCCGGAAGCGAGCAAGGAGCCGGAGACACGCCAGGACCCGGACCGCACAAGGGCAGCCGAGGCCGACGCCCCCGGGGACGACGCCGACGCCGACCACGGCACCAGGGCCGACGAGGAACAGAAGGAACCAGCCGACGTCGGCCTCGCCGAAGGAGCCGAGAAGCCGTCGTCGCCGGAGTCGGAGAACGCAGGGGAGGCCGTCGACGTCGTGGAGTCCGACAGCGGGACCGGCATGGCCGAGAACGTCGAGTCGGAGGGCACAGACGAGAACACCCCGGCAGGACCGGCGACCGATGAAGCCCGGCCCCAGGAACCCCAGGACGGTGCGGACCCGGCCGATTCCCCAACAGCGGAGGAAACCGACTCCCGAGCGGAAGGGCCCGATTCACGCGAGCGCACGGCTTCAGAGCCGCAGACGGACTCCGGGCAACCATCCCCGAGCATTCAAGAGAGAATACGACAGGCCGTCGGAGCAGCCAGGAACTGGGCGAACGACACCTACCTCGGGCGTCTTGTGGCGGGAAGGCCGATGGAGCCGTGGAAGAGCAATCGCGCATTGCACCGAAGCCTTGACGGCGCGCGCCCTCCGGCGAATGCGGTGGTCGCCGATCTGGAGAACATCGGGCGAGGGAACGGTGTCATCGGATACAAGGACGCCAATGCGAAGCTCCGCCCGGATGCCGATCTGATCAACTCCGTCTTCGCACCTCGTGATGGGCAGTACATATCGACACATGTTGATAATCCGGGCGTGATAGGGCAGGGAAACCACAGGGCTGAGGAACTCTTGAAGCGCGCCAAGGACCCGGACAACCAGAACATCGACATGACGACACCGATATTCATCCACCGGGTCGGGGAGACGGAAGCGGACGCGGATACGGCGGCGAAGGAGCAGGAGTGACGGGCGGCGGAGTCAAGGACACCTGCGGGGCAGGCAGGGAGCCCCATGCGGCCCTGGCGACGGCGTTCGAACGCATCGAGTCCGCCCGGCCCGTTTGTGCACGGCCACCGGAACTCACCTCATCGACCTCGTCCATCCGGCGCCAGGTTCCAGAACGTTGTCCTCGGCGAGAGCCTGAAGAGCCCTGCCGCATGATTCGGATTCGCGGCAGGGCTCATCGATCGCTCAGGAAGGTGACGAAGCGACCGAAGTCCTCCTCCCCAGCACGATTGTGGGCGAGTTCCGCGCACAGCACGGGAAAACCGATCCAGGCCTCGCCCTCGACGGTCCACCGGTCGACTTCCCATCCTCTCCCGTGGATCCCCTGGTTGAGCAGGTGGACGGGCCGGACCTGCTGGGGCATCTCGGTGGCCGCTGCCGAAAGCGTCTCCTCGACCAAGGGATGCCACCCGGTGCGCACTCGGGCGAACGCCCCATGCAGGTCGGGCCATGGCGACACCTGCGCAAATCGCAACCGAAACCGCCCGAACCAGCGATCATCGCACCGTGTGACGAACGCCGCCGGTGGCTCCACCGGACAAGGTTCCCTCATGCGCCGAGAATAACGGGGCCAGTTGCGACCATTCATGAGGGATCGTCAGTTCTTCTCCGGTGGGGACCGTTCGTTCGGGAATCGGCTACCAACGGCATGCTGAACCGTCCTGAAACGGTCTACTTTGGCCCCACTCCACCCTCGGCGCCCCACTCCCTGTCAGACTGGCCCCTACCTCGCCGTCACCCGTCGGCGAGACCGTCCGGGGAGAGCCATCATGACGTGCGGGAACTGCGGCGCAGCAGCCACCGAGGGGCCCGACGGGTCCTGGACCTGCAACAACCAGTGCGGCTGGTCGTCCACCGCACCCGGCCCCGCCATGACACCGGAGATCACGACCACCCGGTGCCGCGGCTGCGACGCTGAGATCCACGGCCTCAACGGCCGGTACGCCTGCGGACTCTGCGGATGGTCCAACCACTGGGACGAAGGGCATCAGCCCCTTCCTGCTGCCGGTCATGTCCCCAGGGGCGCCAATACCCTGTGACGGCCGGACCTGGGCATCTCTCGCGCGGTTCCATGAACGAGGCGCGGGCCAGGCCCCAGGCGTGGCACGGGCGGGCGGCACGGCCCCTGGGGCCTGTCTCTCTGGCGCGGTGACAACCGATACGGCGGGGAAACTTTAGTTTCCATTGACGGGTTCGGGAACTATAGTTGTCGCATGACGGCCTTTGAGATCACCCCTGAAGAGCAGGCAGAACTCGACAAGACCCTGTACGACGCCTTGAACCCGCTGGCTTCGGCCATCCGCTCCCGGGAGACCGGGTTGTCCGCCGACCGTATGTGGGACGCGAGTCCCGTCGAGGTGGCGCTGTCCGTCCTGGCCGCGTGGAAGGTGATGGATGGCGAGGTCAAGCGGCTCACGGAGCAGGCAGCCGTGACCGCCGGCTCCTACGGCGCGAGTTATGAGCAACTGGGGGCTGTCTGGGGTATCACCCGCCAGGGCGCCCGCAAGAAATGGCCCGATGCCGTCAGCCGCCCAGCACCCGGGACAGCGGGCGCGCTTGCGCTGTTCGGAGGGACTGCCGAGCTGGTGCAGTCGCCTTCAGGTGGTTGGGGCTGGACCGGGCGAGGAGCTGATGGAGCATCCGGCACGGTTGCAGAGCAGGCACCGTACGCGACCGCAGAAGAGGCAGCAGCCCACGCGGGCGCATTCCTGAAAGAACACGCCCTCGACATCGACGACCAGGTCTAGAGCTTCTCCCGTGAGTCGTCTGCGGGTCCGGACGAGGCTGGCCGCGAGGCGTGGCGTGCGGCCTGCGGCGGGGCCGCGTCCCAGAGGGTGGCCGAATCGGACGTCGGCAGCGCACGCGGGCGGGCTCAGCCGCCGCGCCTCCAGCGGTCGGTACGAGTGTCACCGCGTATCCAACCGTCTCGGCCACCACCCGCAGGGCGTTCCCGGGCGGAGGACTACTTCTCGCGCAGGCCCTCGATTTCGGCGGCGAGTACGGTCATGTCGCGCAGGTGTGTGTAGTACTCGCTCGCGTAGTCGTCGTCGATCGCCGGAAGGACCTTCGCGAACACCGGCGTCAATCCCATCAAGCCTGCCCGGTGCCGATCGCTGAGCGGGCCTTTCCGGACGCCTGAGGCGTAGCCATAGGCGTCCGCGTCGAGCAGCACCATGTCCTGGCCCTCGAAGTCCAGGCCGCGGACGCCAGGCGGGAACGGACTGGCCATGTGCTGGGCCATCATCTGCGTCAGCGCGTCGAGCTTCTCTTCGAGCATGCGGGAGATCCTGCCAGGCATCCACACGCGTCATCGGATCGGGTGTTCCGGCACACCGGAACACCCGCGAGCCACACATCGGTGGACCCGTGCGGACAGCGCGCCGGCCGTCGAGCGTGCCACCGACGCGCCGCGGCCGGACGGTCCGGCCGGGCGGGCCGCCCGTGATGGGGGGCCGCCGCCCGGCCAGTGGGCTCCTCCTGTCGGTGGTCCTGCTCGTAGGGTGCCGGGATCTGCTGCGTTCCCGGCCGGCACGTCGTACGGCTGCCTTGTCGCCTACCCGGTGTGTGCCCCTCCGTCCGCCCGCCGGTCGCGTGCGGGTTTCACACGGTCGCGATGCCCGGATCGCTCACACCGGGCCGACCGTTTTCGACGTGCCCGGCCAGACGTCGCAGGTACCCGACGTTGCCTTCGACGACGACCGTCAGGTCGTACCAGCGCCCGGTGGTGCGCAGGTCGATGCTCTGATCGACGGTGGCACCGGCACGGACCGTATAGGTCTGGCGCCCGCCACCGTAGGCGTTGGCCACGGTGAGGCGGGCGTCGGCGGCCGACGGGTTGGTCAGGGTGAGCTTCAGACCGCCTGCGTCGTGGCGTGCTTTCACCTCCGGTTCGGCGGCCTTGTTGTTGCCCTGGAAGGTGCGCAGGAAGCCGTTCGGACCGTGGACCGTCAGGTCGTAACTGCCGCCGGAGTACACCGAATTCCAGCTGTCGGAGACGGGCTTCCCGGCTGTCGAGGTGTACGTCCACGGGCCGTCGCCGCGCTTCTGCGAGCGCACCTGGAAAGCGGCGCCCGCTTGACTTCCCGCGCTGAACGTCAGCTTGTACTTCCCGGTCGTGAGGTCCGCGGCCCCGTCGACGTAGGGAGCGTAGGGGAGTGGGCGGCTCGGCCGCACCCCGGACTCCTGCCGGGGCAGAACGCCCTGGGCAGGCGGCTTCGGCACATAGCTGTTGTGGCGGTCGCGGTCCGGCGGGGCGTAGCCGGCGGTGTCCGGCAGGTCGGCCGGGTCCGTGACCTTGAGGGAGAAGTCGAAGGCGGAGGTGAGATCGCCGCAGATGGCACGTCGCCAAGGCGAGATGTTGGATTCCTTCACTCCGAACCGCTTCTCCATGAAGCGCAGGATCGAGGTGTGGTCGAAGGTCTCCGAGCAGACGTACCCGCCGGTGGACCACGGCGAGACGACGATCATCGGAACGCGCTGTCCGAGGCCGTATGCGCCTGCGGAGTATCCGGCGCCTCCCTTGTAGTAGTCGAGCGTGGTGTCGACGGTGGACAGGCCCTGATCGGCGGAGGCCGGCGGATAGGGCGGCACGACGTGGTCGAAGTAGCCGTCGTTCTCGTCGTATGTGATGAACAGGGCCGTCCTGCTCCAGACATCGGGATTGGAGGTGAGCGCGTCAAGGACGTGCGAGATGTACCAGGCTCCGTAATTCGCAGGCCAGTTGGGGTGCTCGGAAAAGGCCTCCGGAGCGGCGATCCAGGAGATCTGCGGCAGTCGCGCGGCCTTGACATCGGCTGTGAGGAGGTCGAAGTACCCGTCCCCCGCCTTGGCGTTCGTTCCCGTACGGGCCTTGTCGTACAGCGGGTCGCCGGGCTTGGCGTTGCGGTAGTTGTTGAAGTAGAGCAGGGAGTTGTCGCCGTAGTTGCCGCGATAGGCGTCGTTGATCCAACCCCAGCCGCCGGCCGCGTCGAGACCGTCGCCGATGTCCTGGTACACCTTCCAGGAGATGCCCGCCTTCTCAAGGCGTTCGGCGTATGTCGTCCAGCCGTAGCCCGCTTCCTGGTTGCCCAGGACCGGGCCGCCGCCGGAACCGTCGTTGCCGACGTGACCGGAGAGCATGTAGTAGCGGTTCGGGTCCGTCGCACCGAGGAACGAGCAGTGGTAGTCGTCGCAGACGGTGAACTTGTCCGCCAGGGCGTAGTGGAACGGGATGTCGTCCCGTGTCAGGTACGCCATGGTGCCGGTGCCTTTGGCGGGTATCCAATTGTCGTACCTGCCGTTGTTGAATGCGCTGTGACCGCCGGCCCAGTCATGATCGAGGCCCGCGATGAACTGCATTCCGAGGTCGCTCGCGTCCGGGTGGTAGGGCAGCGTTTCCTTGCCGCCGCCCGATTGGTGCCATACCGGCTTGCCGCTGGGCAGAGTGACCGGGCGGGGGTCCCCGAAGCCCCGGACGCCCTTCATCGACCCGAAATAGTGATCGAAAGAACGATTTTCCTGCATGAGGACGACGATGTGTTCGATGTCCTGGACGGTTCCGCTGCGCCGCGCCGCGGGGATGGCGGCGGCGCGGTCTATGGAGCCGGACAGGGCGGCGAAACCCGCGGTGGCTCCGGCGATTTGGAGGAAGCGACGCCGATTGATTTCGGTCATGAGGGTGGGGTCCTCCTGTTGCTTCGGTCATGTCCGTCCACGAAGAGGGGCACACGGAGTATTCAAGAGGACCCGGGCCTGAGGAAAGTGGGCCGAGGTGACGGTCGCGCAAAATGCGGGAGGCGGCCCAGGTTCAGGCACCGTGACCGGTCGGTCGATCTCTGGTCCTGCCTCGTCCAGCACAGGACTCAGTGCACCAGCGCCTCAGCGCCTCAGCGCGTCTGTGCGTCTGTGCTGTGACAACTGGTCTGTCGGTACATGGTTCAACGGTCTACTGCCCATGACGTGTCCGACGGTGGAGCACCATGGGCGAGGATGTGGTGGGCGATCCGGAGCGCTTCACCGAGGGGCACAGTGTCCTCGTCGGGATACTCGTCGTCCTGTCCGTTCTCCAGGACGAAGCCATCGCTCCAGCCCTCGGCCCCCGGGTCTGTCGCGTGTTCACCGGGGTCGCCTTCGTCTTCGAGCAACAACACCATCGCTCGCTCGGTGTTCGTCACGACGGCGAGTTGTCGTCCCGTCGAACTGGTCAGCCAGGACTCAAGCTTGCCTTCGGCGGCCCTTCCACGCAGTTCTTCAACGGCCTCCTCGGCTGTCACCGGCAGAGCGCCCTCGCTGAAGGCCCACGTCTCGATCATGGGTACGACCATCTCACGCCGGGGCGGCTGATCCTCGGCGGGGGCAGGGGCGCCAAGTCCCGCGTGCGGTGACGGCAGGGATGCATACGTTCCACGAGAGCTTCGCCCAGGACCTGTTGGCGGAGGAGACGCCGGCCGTCGGCGTCACGCAGGAGACGTCGCTGACATCGGCGTTCGACGACAGCATCGTCGTGGCGGCCTGGCGGCCTGGCGGCCTGGCGGCCTGGCGGCCTGGCGGCCTGGCGGCCTGGCGGCCTGGCGGCCTGGCGGCCTGGCGGGCCAAGCCGATCTGATCACTGTGTCGGCCTCGCGGGCCGGCCGACCCGGCACCAGATTTTCACCAGCGCCCGCGTGATCCGCCCCGACTGCGAGCGCCGCACGGCCAAGCGCATGAGCCCGCGCGCGATTTTGAACTTGGCCTCTTGGTCGGGACCGTTCACCGACCTCATCGAGGAAGCCGCGGGCGCTGCTGCCTGACCCTTGATTCGGTGGTCATCAGGCAGTCAGCGCGTGTTCTTGCAAGAGCGGATCATTCACGTGTCCGCCGGCTGCCGACTGCCGACTACCGGAGAATGCCCGATGCCCCGCGCCAGGAGGTGAGTGAAGCATCCCCTGGCGCGGGGCCGTTGCTACGGTCAGCCCTGCTTCCAGGTGGCGCCCGAGCCGGTGAACGCACCGGACACGCCATTGTCGTCGGACCAGATCCAGAAGTCGGTGTGCTGGACGCCGTCGGGGCTGACGACGGAGTTGGTGTCAGCCACTCCGGCGCCGTTCTCGTTGGCGACGAACTGTCCCTTGCCGAAGTTCGCGTCGAGGCCCTCGTCGGCAGAAGCCAGGCCGGCGCAGCCGATCAGGACCGGGGCCGCGAGGGCGCCGACAGCCAGGGCTCGCGCGAAAGTACGCATACGCATAGGAATCAACTCCATGAGCGTGGGGGTGTGCAGGCACCGAACGGCGTCTGCGTAGCTGATCCAATACTCTTCGTAGTCGACAGCGGGGGAGGCGCGCTGGATGCTCTCCGCGCAACAACCCATGAGCCGTGCACAACAGTGAATTCCGGTGTGACCGGATGAAGTAAGCACGCTGGCCGTTGAATTCTGTACTTGCCCGCCGGGCGGATACGGACAAGGACGCTACGACCTGCTGCGCCAGGGCGAGTTCCCACGTCTGATGGGACGGACGTTCCACACCGCCCTCGGCGGTGCGCTCGTCATCTCATCCGCTCCTCCGGGCGGAGGTGCGAGGCGGCCGCCGTTTCGGCGGGGAACGGGTTCCTAACGATGCGATGGCGCACGGTACTTACGACGATGGGGTGGAATCATTCAGCCGTGCGCGTGAGGTGCGCACCCCGACGCTCCCACGACTGGCCGCTTCTTCTCTTTTTCGGGTTGTCGTCCGAGAGGGGCGCACCATGCCTCGTTCGCGCGGACGCCGGAAGGAGCGAGCTCGACATCGGTGCCCCGCGCCACTGCTGTGCCCGCCATTGGGAGTTGACGAGCGCGGCCGCCCGCTCGGCGGGTTGGTGTCGCTCGACGGACGGCCTCGCATCGAGGCCGCGGGCGCGCTCGACCCGGTTCGCGACCCGCTGACCAGCGGTGGTCTGGTGGCGCTGGTGATTCTCGGAAGTCGCGCCACCTCGACGTTGGTCACCGCACACCTCGCGTACGGGCTGCACAGCGGTCGGCCGGGCCTTCGCCCCCGCCGTGCGTACGGCACGCACGGCGGGGGCGTCCGCCACGCCGGGGGGGGGCGAAGGCCCGGCGCGTGGAGCTGGGCTCGTTATCGACTCGACGCGTCGTCTCTGCCACGTGCCGGGTCCCCGCTCGTGCGGGAGGGCCGATGCGGCATCGCTGGTCGCGAGGCTCGGCCCGAGTGCCCCCTGGCCTGCTGAGCCCTGTCCCCTGTGCGCCGGGTCAAGGACATCGAGCAGCGGTGCGCGGGCCCGTGGCGGCGCACCGCACCGTCACCGTACGAGATGGCCCCGCCGCGTCAGCTGCCCGCCCGCTGGGCGGTCGAGCCGCGCACGACGAGTTCCGGTTCGAAGAGAAGCTCGCCCGGGTGGTTCTGGACGCCGCCCTGGATCTGGGCACAGAGCAGATCGACTGCCGCGCGCCCCATCGCCTCGATGGGCTGCCGCACCGTCGACAGGGGCGGATCCGTGCAGTTCATGAACAAGGAGTCGTCGAAGCCGATGACCGAGAGGTCGCGGGGGACGGCGAGCCCGCGCCGCCGCGCCGCCCGGATCACCCCCAGAGCAAGCGGGTCGCTGGCACAGACGATGCCGGTGACCCCACGCTCCAGCAGTCGTGTGCCGGCCGCCTGGCCGCCCTCCAGCGAGAAGATCGACCGCTCGACGAACTCGTCGGCCAGCTCCGCGCCCGCGGCCCGCGCCATCGCCCTGGCGGAGTCCAGCTTGCGGCGCGACGGTGCGTGGTCGCGCGGTCCGAGCACGAGTCCGATGCGCTGGTGCCCGAGCGAGACGAGATGGCGCCACGCCTGCTCGACGGCGGCGATGTCGTCGCACGCGACGCACGGGAAGTCCAGTCCTTCGGCCATCGCGTTGATGAGGACGACCGGGATCTTCCGTTCGGCCAGCAGCTGGTAGTGGCCGTGCGGTGCGTCGCCCTGCGCGAAGAACCCCCCGGCGAAGACCACCCCGGAGACCTGCTGCTGGAGCAGCAGGTCCACGTAGTCCGCCTCGGCTGCGCCGCCCTTGGTCTGCGTGCACAGCACCGGCGTGAGCCCGCGCTGCGCGAGGGCCCCGCCGATGACCTCCGCGAACGCGGGGAAGATCGGGTTCTGCAGCTCGGGTATGACGAGGCCCACGAGACGGGCGCGCTCGCCGCGCAGCTGCGTCGGCCGCTCGTATCCGAGGACGTCCAGTGCGGTGAGGACGGACTGCCGTGTTGCCTCGGAGACACCGGGCCTCCCGTTGAGGACGCGGCTGACCGTCGCCTCGCTGACCCCCACCTTCTTGGCAACTTGAGCAAGTCGTCGTGTCATGGGCGCAAGAATAGCGCAATTCCTGTCCGCTATTTGCGTTCAGTCATGCTCATTTCTGCAACCACGCAGCGGTGTCGGCCGGTAGCCTGCCCTGCCCGTCGAGTGGACCGCTGGTCAGGATCAGTCGCTCGTGGGGCGGGAGGTCCGCAGGCCGGTCGGCGAAGTTCACCACACAGACCAGGCCGTCCGTACGGGCGAAGGCCAGCACCCCCTCCGGCGACGGCAGCCAGGTCAACGGGCCGTCACCGAAGCCCGCAAGGGTCCGGCGCAGCAGCAGCGCCGTGCGGTACAGGGCGAGCATCGACTCGGGGTCGTCCTCCTGGCGGTCGACGGCGTACCGCGCCCAGTCCGCGGGCTGCGGCAGCCAGGGCTCACCGTCCGAGCCGAAACCGCAGGCGGGTTCGTCCGCGGCCCAGGGCAGGGGCACCCGGCACCCGTCGCGGCCGGGATCGGTGCCGCCGGAGCGGAAGTGCATCGGGTCGTGGACGCGGTCGAGCGGTATCTCCGCCTCGGGCAGCCCGAGTTCCTCGCCCTGGTAGAGGTAGACCGAGCCGGGCAGGGCGAGGGTGAGCAGGGCGGCGGCACGGGCCCGGCGGGTGCCGAGGGCGAGGTCGGTGGGGGTGCCGTAAGCCTTGGCCGCGAAGTCGAAGCCGGTCTCGGCGCGGCCGTACCGGGTGACCGTCCGGGTCACATCGTGGTTGCACAGCACCCAGGTGGCCGGGGCGCCCACCGGGGCGTGCTCGGCAAGAGTGTCGTCGATGGTGCGGCGCAGCCGGTCCGCCTCCCAGGGGCAGGCCAGGAAGTTGAAGTTGAATGCGGTGTGCAGCTCGTCGGGGCGCAGATAGCGGGCGAACCGCTCGGCGTCGGGCAGCCACACCTCACCGACGAACACACCGCCGTACTCGTCGGCGACGGCCCGCCAGGAGCGGTAGATGTCGTGGAGCTCGTCCTGGTCGATGTACGGATGAGGGTCGACGCCCTCGGTGAAGTCCGGCAGGTCCGGGTGCTTGGCGAGCAGTGCGGCGGAGTCGATGCGCACCCCGGCCACACCGCGCTCGAACCAGAACCTCAGCACCTCTTCGTGTTCACGGCGGACGGCGGGGTGGGCCCAGTTGAGGTCGGGCTGTTCCGGTGTGAACAGATGGAGGTACCACTCGCCGTCCGGGACCCGGGTCCAGGTCGCCCCCGCGAACTGCGACGGCCAGTCGTTCGGTGGGATCTCGCCGTGCGCGCCGCGGCCGGGCCGGAAGTGGAAGAGTTCCCTCTCGGGGCTGCCGGGTCCGGCCGCCAGCGCGGCCCGGAACCAGGCGTGCTGGTCGGAGACATGGTTCGGGACGATGTCGACGATGGTCCGGATGCCGAGGTCGGCTGCCTCCGAGATCAGCTTCTCGGCTTCCTCGATGGCGCCGAAGGCCGGATCGATGGTGCGGTAGTCGGCCACGTCGTAGCCGCCGTCCACGAGCGGGGAGAGGTACCAGGGCGTGAACCACACCGCGTCGACGCCGAGTGCGGCGAGGTACGGCAGACGGGCGCGGACCCCCGCCAGGTCCCCGGCACCGTCCCCGTCCCCGTCTGCGAAGCTCCGGGGGTACACCTGGTAGATGACGGCGTCGCGCCACCAGTCGTCGGTGCGGGACGGGGGAGACGAGGGAACAGCTGCCACGGGACGGTCCTTTCGGGCAGGTGGGACTCCGTCACCGGACCGTGCGCGGGCGCGGAAGGGCGGACCGGTGGTGGAGTGCTTCGTGGTGATGGCGGGCGCGGGCTCGGTCAGCCCTTGAGGCTCCCGGCGGTCAGGCCCGCCATGATGCTGCGCTGGAAGAAGAAGAACACGATGATCATCGGGACGCTCGCGATCACGAGCCCGGCCATGATCTGGTTCTGCGTCACGGCTCCCGCGGTCTGGGACAGGCCCACGCTGATGGTCGTCTTCTCGCTGTCGGGGAGGACGAGCAGCGGCCAGACGAAGTCCTTGAAGACCGCGACGACGGTGAAGATGGAGACCACCCCGAGGATGGGCCGGGAGATCGGCAGGATGATCGACACCAGGACGCGCCACGGCGGCACGCCGTCGATCTCCGCCGCTTCCAGGATCTCGTTGGGGATCGAGTCGAAGAAGCGCTTGAGCAGGAAGATGTTGAAGCCGTTGGCGGCCACCGGGAACCAGATCGCCCAGGGCGAGTTGAGCAGATGCCAGCCGAGCAGCGGCACGTCGGTGACGGTGATGTACGCCGGGATCATCACGACGATCGGCGGGATCATCAGGGTGGCCAGCATGCCCGCGAGGATCACGTTGCCGAACACCGGCCGCAGCTTGGACAGCGCGTAGGCGGCGGAGACGTCCACCGCGAGCGCGAAGAGCCAGGCGCCGCCCGCGTAGAACAGTGTGTTCTTCAGCAGCGTCCCGATGTCGAAGAGTTCCCAGGCGTCGGCGAAGACGGAGAAGTCGGGCGATCGGGGGAACAGGCTGGGCGGCATCCGGGCGATCTCCTCACCCGTCTTCATCGCCCCGGTGACCATCCAGTACAGGGGGAAGACGAACACCAGGGTGAACACGATCACGACGGCCGTGAGCAGCGCCCAGTAGATCTTCCGGCCCCAGCGCGACTTCAGCTCCAGCGGTGAGACGATGGTCCGGGCATGGCCGTCGGCCCAGGAGCCCCGGCGCCTCCCCGGCTTCTCGCCCCGCGAGCGCGGTTCTTCCGGCCTCGGGGGCCTCGTCGCCTTCTCGCGGCGGGCGGTGGCGTTCGTCATGGCCCTACTTCTCCTCTCGGGTCAGACGGAGCTGCACCGCCGCGACCGCCAGCAGGACGATCATGAGCATCAGGCCGAGCGCGCTGCCGGCCCCGTAGTTGCCGCCGTAGACGAAGGCGTACTGGTACATGAGGTAGACCACGGTGACCGTCGCGTTCTCCGGGCCGCCGCCGGTGAGCATGTACGGTTCGATGAACACCTGCATGGTGGCGACGAGTTGGAGCATCAGCATCAGCGTCAGGATCAGCCGGGTCTGCGGGATCGTGACGTGCCGGATCCGCTTGAGGATGCCGGCGCCGTCGAGCTCCGCGGCCTCGTACAGGTCACCCGGGATGTTCTGCAGCGCCGCCAGGTAGATCAGCACGCCGGACCCGAGGTTCATCCAGGTGGAGACGATCACCAGCGAGATGAGCGCGGTGCTGGTGGAGTCCAGCCACGACAGGGCCGGCAGCCCCACGAAGTCCAGCGCCTGGTTGAACAGGCCCGGCCCCGGATCGTAGAACCAGCGGAACAGCAGCACCGAGACGATCGGCGGCAGCATCACGGGAAGATAGACCACGAACCGCAGGTACGCGCGCGCGTGCCGCAGCTCGTTGAGGACGACCGCGACGGCGAACGGCACCACATAGCCGCACACCAGGGCCAGCAGTGTGAACACGAGGGTGTTGCGCCAGGCCTGGCCGAACGCCGGATCGCTCACGACCGTACGGAAGTTCTCCAGGCCCACCCACGACGGCTTGTCGACGAGGTTGGTCTGCTGGAAGCTCAGCAGCGCTTCCCTGATGATCGGCCACCACGCGAACATCGCGAAGCAGAACAGCGCGGCACACAGGAACCCGTACGACGTCAGATTCCGCCGTGTCGCCCGGCGTCGCTTCGACGGTGGTCCGGCGCGCCGGGGCACGGGGCGCTGCCGGCGCGGCTCCATGGTGAGTGTTTCCATCGTGATCTTCCGTTCCCGGCCCGTGGCGTAGACGCGGGGCCGACGCGGGGTGCCACGGCGTCGCGGCACCCCGGGTCCGATACCGTCAGCTCCTGGCCAGAATCGAGTTCGCCTTGGACTCGGCATCCGCGAGCAGCTTGTCGACGTCGGCGTTCTCCCGGGTCAGCACCGCGGACATCGCCACGTCCAGCACCGCGTACAGCTCCTGGGCCTTGACGGGCTCCAGCCGGGGGGCGATGCCGACGGATCCGGCGACGTAGGGCTCGTAGTTCGCGACCGGGAGTACGGCGTTCGCCTTGCGCTGCTCGGCGAGGGCCTTGCCGGTCGCGGAGTCGCCCATGTAGTCGTTGTTGGGCACGCCGACCGCCTCGCCGTTGGCCTTGCCGCGGGCGAAGTCGAAGCGGCCCTTGCCCGGGGTGTTGAACTCGAAGTCGATCCACTGGAGCGCCGCCTCGGTCTGCGCCGCGCTCGCCTTCGGGTTGATCATGTAGGCCTCGCCGCCGGTCAGCGACGCCTTGCCGTCGGGTATGGCGGTGATGCCGTAGTCCTCGACCTTGCCCTGGAACTTCTGGATCACGTCGGTGACGACGTCCGGCGCGCCGAGCATCATGCCCGTCCTGCCGGCCGCCATCTGCTGCATCAGCGACTCCCAGCCGATCAGCACCTTGTTGCCCGTGCTGTGGTCCTCCCAGCGCATGTCGTGCAGGGTCTGGAGCACGGCCTTGCCCTCGGGGCCGTTGAACGCGGCCTTGCCGTCCCGGACCATCTCTCCGCCGCGGCTGAACAGGGCCTGCGCGAAGTGCCAGCCTCCGGTGTTGCCACCGCCGTACTCGCCGTACCCGACGTATCCGTCGCCCAGATCGGCGATCTTCCTGGCAGCGGTGCGGACCTCGTCCCAGGTCCTGGGCGGCGCGTCGGGGTCGAGACCGGCCTTGGTGAACAGGGTGCGGTTGTAGACGAGGCCGACGGTGTAGCTCACGTTGGGGATGCCGTACACCTTGCCGTCCCGGGCGACCATGTCGCGGACGTCCTGCTTGATGTCCTGGTAGTTCTTCACCAGCGCCGTCGAGCCGGTGATGTCCTTCGCCTGTCTCTTGGCGATCACGTCGGCGTAGTTGGTCACCGGCACCACGAAGACGGTCTCCATCTGTCCGCCGGCCAGCTTCGCCGCGAAGGTCTTCGGGTCGAAGCAGGGCTGCTGGTCGGTGCTCCTGACCCGTACGCCCGGATGAGCCTTCTCGAACGCGGCGATGTCGTCATTCCACGCCTTGCGCGACTTCGGCGCGGTCTTCGCGGGCTGGCATGCCACGGTGATCGTGGTGTCGCCTCCGGCGTCGGAGCCCGTGTCACCGCCGCAGGCCGTGGCGGTGAGCATGAGACCTGTGGTCAGAAGGATCGCGAGGTTACGGGGCTTCATTACGGCTCCTCTGGGATGACGCCCAAGCGCAGCTCCGATGGGTGCCGTCACGATAGGGCGGCGGACAGATGTACGCAAGATTCCGATGCATGTCCGCAAGATTGCAACTGCCGTGTGACAGGCTGACGTTGGTGAAATGTCGGATTTCATGGGATTGCGGGCCGCCGTCGCATGGTGGCTGCGTGGCTGATCGCTTGCTTCGCCAGGCTGTCAATTATTTGCAATGCATGACCGACATCTTGTGCTCATATGGTCGCGCTGCTTGAGTGGGCGCCACTCCCGCCACCCCCGGCCCCCATCAGGAAGGTGCACCGGAGATGAAGAGAAATGACATGTACGCGTCATTCGTATCGCCGGGTCGCCGCCCCGTGCGCGGCTCGTCCGTCCTCGCGGTAGCGGTCGCGCTCGTCGGCAGCGTCCTCGGCACCACCGGCCCGGCCTTCGCCCAGCGTGACGCCGCGCCCAGGGCGGCCGCCGTCGGTGCCACGCTCCCCTTCACCTCGGTCGAGGCCGAATCCGGTGTCACCACGGGCCAGAAGATCGGCCCCGACCACACCCAGGGCACCGTCGCCTCCGAGGCCTCGGGGCGGCAGGCCGTGCGACTGAACGCGGGCCAGAGCGTGGAGTTCACGCTGAGCGCCGCGGCCAATGCCGTGAACGTCGCCTACA
This sequence comes from Streptomyces sp. NPDC057697, assembly GCF_042799335.1. Taxonomy (NCBI): domain Bacteria; kingdom Bacillati; phylum Actinomycetota; class Actinomycetes; order Kitasatosporales; family Streptomycetaceae; genus Streptomyces; species Streptomyces sp. NPDC057697. The sequence continues at coordinate 485,492 of NZ_JBHVJA010000004.1, forward strand.
ACGTGCCCGACGGGCAGACCGGATCGCTCGCCGTCCACGTCAACGGCACCCGGCTCGCCACGCCCCTGGCGCTCACCTCCGAGTACAGCTACATCGACACCCCCTGGATCGCCGGCGCCAAGACGCACCACTTCTTCGACAACGCCCGTCTGCTGCTCGGCCGTGACCTCCAGGCCGGGGACAAGGTGAGACTGGAAGCCGCCGACACCCAGGTCACCGTCGATGTCGCCGACTTCGAGCAGGTCGAGGCCCCCGCCCCGGCCCCGTCCGGCGCCGTTTCCGTCGTCGACAAGGGCGCCGACCCCACTGGCGCACAGGACTCCACGGACGGCTTCCGCGCGGCCATCGCCGCCGCGAAGTCGAGCGGCGGCACGGTGTGGATCCCACCGGGCTCGTACAAGCTGGGTTCCGAGCTGAGCGGCGTGGAGAACGTGACCATCCAGGGCGCGGGCAGCTGGCACTCGGTGGTGCACTCCTCGCGGTTCGTCAACCAGACCAACTCGGCGGGCAAGGTGCACCTCAAGGACTTCGCGGTCATCGGCGAGGTCACCGAACGCGTGGACAGCAGCCCGGACAACTTCGTCAACGGCTCGCTGGGCCCCGGCTCCAGCGTCTCGGGGATGTGGATCCAACACCTCAAGGTCGGCCTGTGGCTGACCGGCAACAACGACAACCTCGTCGTCGAGGACAACCGCATCCTCGACACCACCGCCGACGGCCTCAACCTCAACGGAACCGCCAGGGGCGTCACCGTACGCAACAACTTCCTGCGCAACCAGGGCGACGACTCGCTCGCCATGTGGTCGCTCAACACCACCAACAGCGACGACACCTTCGAGCACAACACCATCTCGCAGCCCAACCTGGCCAACGGCATCGCGGTCTACGGCGGCCGCGACATCACCGTCAAGGACAATCTCGTCCAGGACACCAACGCACTGGGCAGCGGCATCGCCATCTCCAACCAGAAGTTCCTCGACCCGTTCTTCCCCCTGGCCGGCACCATCACCGTCTCCGGGAACACACTGGTGCGCACCGGCGCCATGAACCCCAACTGGGGCCACCCGATGGGCGCGCTGCGGGTGGACGCGTACGACAGCTCCATCGAGGCCGACGTCCGCATCACCGGCACCACCATCAGGGACAGCCCTTACAGCGCCTACGAGTTCGTCTCCGGCGGCGGCACGGGCAAGGCCGTCAAGAACGTCACCGTGGACGGCTCCACCGTCGACGGGACCGGCACCGTCGTCGTCCAGGCCGAGACGCCGGGCGCCGTCACGATGGCACACGTCACGGCCACCGGCGTCGGCGCGGCGGGCGTCTACAACTGCCCCTACCCGGCTGGTTCCGGGACCTTCGCGCTCACCGACGGCGGTGGAAACTCCGGCTGGGACAGCGCCTGGGGCGACTGCTCCACCTGGCCCCGGCCGGGCGGCGGCAACCCGGACCCCGACCCGGACCGCAACCTCGCCCGGGGCCGGACCACCACCGCGACCGGCTCCACCGACGTCTACACCCCTGGCAGAGCGGTCGACGGCGACGCGAACACGTACTGGGAATCCGCCAACAACGCCTTCCCCCAGGCGATCACCGTGGACCTGGGCTCGGCACAGGCCGTCCGGCGCGTCGTCCTGAAGCTGCCGCCCGCCGCCGTCTGGGAGGCCAGGACCCAGGCCCTGTCGCTCCAGGGCAGCACCGACGGTTCCGCCTTCGGCGCACTCGTCACGTCGAAGGACTACCGATTCGACCCGGCGACCGGCAACACGGCGACCATCGACCTGCCCGCGACGGCCCCCGCCACTCGCTATCTGCGGGTCCATGTCACCGCGAACACCGGCTGGCCCGCAGCCCAGCTCAGCGAGATCGAGGCGTACCTGAACTGAGCCGACCGCCCCCGCCCGCACACCGAGAGGACCACAGTGAGACTCAGACAACGGAGCCTGCGGCACCTCGCCGTCTGGCTGGGCGCCGCCCTGACCGCCTTCGGACCGGCGCCAATCGCCCACGGGGCATCGGCACCGGCACCGGCACCGGCCCGAGCGACCACGAACCTGGCACTGAACAAACCGGTAGAGGCATCCTCCACAACGCAGAACTACGTGGCCGCGAACGCCAACGACGGCAGCACGAGCACCTACTGGGAGTCGAGCACCACCCCGGCGACGCTCACCGTCCGGCTCGGCGCCGACGCCGACCTCGACTCCGTCGTACTCAAGCTGAACCCCGACCCGGCCTGGTCGCAGCGCACCCAGAGCATCGAAGTGCTCGGGCGCGCACAGACGGCCGACGACTTCAGCACGGTGAAGGCGCGCGCGGACTACACCTTCGCTCCGGACGGCAATCAGAACACCGTGACGATCCCGGTGTCCGGCCGCTACGCCGACATCCGGTTGAAGATCCACTCCAACACCTCCGGGTACGGAGCCCAGATCGCCGAACTCCAGGTCGACGGGACCGCCGCGCCCAACCCCGACCTGGTCGTGTCCGCCCTGGCGTGGGAGCCCGCGCAGCCCAGCGAACGCGACGTGGTCACCGTCCGTACCACGGTGCGCAACATCGGGTCGGCGGCCTCGGCCGCCACCACCGTCGACGTCGGCGTGGGCGGCTCGGTCTCCGGCAGCGCCGAGGTCGGCGCACTGGATGCCGGAGCGTCGGTCACGGTGCCGGTCTCCATCGGCAAACGGGCGCAGGGCAGTTACACCGTGTCCGCGGTGGTCGACCCGCGCGACACCGTCGTCGAGCAGGACGACGACAACAACGGCCTGACCTCCGCGGACAAGCTGACAGTCGCCCAGAGCCCCGGCCCCGACCTGGAGGTCACCGCCATCACCTCCAACCCGGCGAGCCCGGCGGTCGGCTCGGTCGTCACGTTCTCGGTGAAGGTCCACAACCGCGGCACCAGCGCGGTCGCCGCCGGCTCGGTGACCCGGCTGACCGTGGGTGGCACGACACTGAACGGCACCACACCCGCCCTCGACGCGGGGGAGAGCGCCACCGTCGCCCTCGGCGGCAGTTGGTCCGCCACCAGCGGCGGCGCCACGCTGACCGCCACGGCGGACGCCACCGGCGTCGTCGACGAGACGAACGAGGACAACAACGTCTTCGCGCGGTCCATCGTGGTCGGCCGCGGCGCGGCACTGCCCTATGCCGAGTACGAGGCGGAGGACGGGAAGTACGACGGAACACTCCTGGAGACCGACGCGGAGCGCACCTTCGGACACACCGACTTCGCCACCGAGTCCTCGGGCCGGAGGTCGGTGCGGCTCGAATCGACCGGCCAGTACGTGGAGTTCACCTCGACGAGTGCGGCCAACTCGATCGTGGTGCGCAACTCCATCCCCGACGCGCCGGGCGGCGGCGGTCAGGAGAAGACGCTGAGCCTGTACGCCGACGGGAAGTTCGTACAGAAACTGACGCTGTCCTCCAAGCACAGCTGGCTGTACGGGAACACCGACCAGCCCGAGGGACTGACCAACACCCCCGGCGGGGACGCGCGTCGGCTGTTCGACGAGTCGCACGCGCTGCTTGCGCGGACCTATCCGCAGGGCACCACGTTCCGGCTCCAGCGCGACGCCGGTGACGACGCCGCGTACTACGTGATCGACCTGATGGACCTGGAGCAGGTGGCCCCGGCGGCGAGCAAGCCCGCGGAGTGCACCTCGATCACCGAGTACGGTGCGGTCCCCGGTGACGGGATCGACGACGCGGACGCGATACAGCGCGCCGTGACCGCCAATCAGAACGGCGACATCGACTGCGTGTGGATCCCGGCCGGGCAGTGGCGCCAGGAGAAGAAGATCCTCACCGACGACCCGCAGAACCGGGGCGAGTACAACCAGGTCGGCATCAGGAACGTGACCGTGCGCGGCGCCGGCATGTGGCACTCCCAGCTGTACTCCCTGATTCCGCCGCAGGACGCGGGCGGCATCAACCACCCGCACGAAGGCAATTTCGGCTTCGACATCGACGACAACACCAAGATCTCCGACATCGCCGTCTTCGGCTCGGGCACCATCCGCGGCGGCGACGGCAACGCGGAGGGTGGTGTCGGTCTCAACGGCCGCTTCGGCAAGAACACCAAGATCACCAATGTGTGGATCGAGCACGCCAACGTCGCGGCCTGGGTCGGCCGTGACTACAGCAACATCCCCGAGCTCTGGGGACCGGGCGACGGCCTGGAGTTCAGCGGCATGCGTATCCGCAACACCTACGCCGACGGCGTCAATTTCACCAACGGCACGCGCAACTCCACCGTCTTCAACTCCTCGTTCCGCAACACCGGCGACGACGCGATGGCGGTATGGGCCAACAAGTACGTCAAGGACCAGTCCGCCGACATCGGCCACGACAACGTGTTCCGGAACAACACGGTGCAGCTGCCCTGGCGTGCCAACGGCATAGCGGTGTACGGGGGTTACGGAAACAGGATCGAGAACAACCTGGTGTACGACACCATGAACTATCCGGGCATCATGCTCGCCACCGACCACGACCCGCTGCCCTTCTCCGGACAGACCCTGATCGCGAACAATGGGCTCTACCGCACCGGCGGGGCGTTCTGGAACGAGGACCAGGAGTTCGGCGCGATCACCCTGTTCGCGCAGGGGCCGGACATCCCTGGCGTCACGATCCGCGACACCGACATCCAGGACTCCACGTACGACGGCATCCAGTTCAAGACGGGCGGCGGCGCCATCCCGGACGTACGGATCAGCAATGTGACGATCTCCCGGTCCAACAACGGCTCCGGCATCCTCGCGATGGGCGGTGCGCGCGGCAGCGCGACGCTCAGCAACGTGCAGATCACCGACTCGCGCGACGGGGACATCCTGGTCGAACCCGGCTCGCAGTTCGTGATCAACGGCGCGGCCGCGCACAAGGACCCCGCCGTACCGGGCACCCGGCAAGGTCTGTGACCGACCGGCACCCGGCACCGACGGCGGCCCGTCCGCTGCCGGTGCCGGGTGCCACGGCGCGCGGAGTGCGAGGCCCCGGGGTGGCGCTGACGCAGCGGGGGAGAGAGGACGTACGCGCGCAGCGCGACCTGTTCCCCGTCACGACGGCTGCCGTGTTCAGCACCGGCCTTGCGCCGGCCCGCCCCGCGGACCGCAGCCCCGAGGCCGCGGCCGTTCGGGCCACTCCAGGCCCTGGGCACCCGGGCCGCTGCCCTCCGTCCATGTCTTCCGGGGCCGCGAGGGCGACCGGGTGGCAAGATCGATCCGGCGGAGCCACGGAAGCCATGGACGTCTCCGAAGCCACGGAGGTCACCGAAGCCACGGAGATCACCGACGTCATTGAAGCCGCGGAGACTTCTCCGCCGACTTCCCGGCGGACCTCCCGGTCGCCGGACCACCCGGCCGGGGAAGATGGCGCGGTGAGTACTGTGCTGGCGGAAGTCGTCTCCGCCGTTCTTCTCGCGATCGTGCTGGCATGCGCGGTCGTCCGCCCGTTCGGCTGGCCGGAGGCCGTCGTCGCGGTCCCGGCCGCCGGTGCCCTCATCGCCACCGGGGCGATCTCCCCGGCCGACGCGGCCGACGAGGCCGCCCGGCTCGGGCCGGTGATCGGGTTCCTCGCCGCCGTGCTGGTCCTGGCACAGCTCTGCGACGACGAGGGCCTGTTCCACGCATGCGGGGCATGGATGGCCCGGACCGCGGCGGGTCGGCCCCGCCGCCTGCTCGTACAGGTCTTCGTTCTCGCCTCGGCGATCACCGCGGTGCTCAGCCTGGACGCCACCGTCGTGCTCCTGACCCCCGTGGTGTTCGCCACCGCCACCCGGCTCGGGGCGCGGTCCCGGCCGCACGTGTACGCCTGCACCCATCTGTCGAACACCGCGTCGCTGCTGCTGCCGGTCTCCAACCTGACCAACCTGCTGGCGTTCACGGCCAGCGGTCTGAGCTTCACCCGGTTCGCCGCCCTCATGGCCCTGCCCTGGCTGGTGGCCATCGCCGTCGAGTACGTCGTCTTCCGCCGCTTCTTCGCCACCGACCTGGACGCCGGCGCCACGGCCCCGGCCACCGCCGCGCCGCGCGAGGTGCCGGTGTTCGCGCTGACCACCGTGGCGTGCACACTGGCCGGGTTCGTGGTGACGTCCGCGTTCGGGATCGACCCCGCCTGGGCGGCGTTCGCGGGCGCCGCCGTCCTGGCGATCCGCGCCCTGGCCCAGCGCCGCACCACACCTGTCGCCGTCCTGCGGGCGAGCGCGGTGCCGTTCCTCGCCTTCGTGCTGGCCCTGGGCATCGTGGTCCGCGCCGTCGTCGTCAACGGCCTCGACACCGCCCTCGGCCACCTGATCCCGGACGGCACCGGACTCCCAGCCCTGCTGGGCCTCGCCGCGCTGGCCGCCGTCCTGGCCAATGTGATCAACAACCTGCCCGCGGTGCTGGTGCTGCTGCCGCTCACTGCCCCGTCCGGTCCCGGCGCCGTTCTCGCGGTGCTGCTCGGGGTGAACATCGGGCCGAACCTCACCTACGCCGGATCGCTGGCCACCTTGCTGTGGCGGCGCATCGTCCACGCCCACGACTCCGAGGTGGAGCTGAAGGAGTTCACCCGACTCGGTCTGTACACCGTCCCGGCCGGACTGTGTGCTGCGGTGCTGGCCCTGTGGGTCTCACTGACCGTGATCCCAGGGGGCTGATCGCTTGGCCGTGATGGTCCGGGTTCCCGGGCGAGGACGACGCGACCTTCGTCGGCCGAGTCCTACGGGTCGGCCACTGGGCCATCGATCCCCGCACCGATCTGGCCGGATACTGATCCGCCGTACACCACGGACCCACGCGCAGCCGCTTCCACGACGACGCGACAAGAAGAAGAGACACGAAACGACTCGGCACGACACGGACCGGCCCGGCTAACCTGCGCGCATGAACCGGATTCAGCGGGCCGCCGGAGCGGTCGTGGGCTCGGCGGTGGGTGACGCCTTGGGCGCACCCTTCGAGTTCGGCCCCCAGGGAGTGTTCTCCGCACGGTTTCCCGCGCCCGGTGCCGGTGGAGAGATGTGCGGAGGCGGTGGCTGGGACCCCGGCGAGGCGACCGACGACACGCAGATGGCCGTCCTGGTCGCGGAGTCGCTGCTGGAGCGGGACGGACTGGACCTGCCGGACGTCTTCGGACGTTTCCAGCGGTGGGCGGCATCGGAACCGAAGGACATCGGCTTGCAGACCGAGGACGTGCTGACCAACGGCATGCCCTGGGACCTCGCCGCCGCCGTCCATTTCCAGGTCAACCAACGAGCGGCCGGAAACGGTTCGTTGATGCGGGCGTCGACCTCAGCGGTCCATTTCGCGCCCGCGGGTCGAGAAGCCACCATGGACGCGGCCCGCCGCATCGCCGCCCTCACCCATGGCGACCGCGCGGCCTGGGAAGGCACCGCGATCTTCCACGAACTCATCCGGGTCACGTTCGAGGGCACCGACCCCCTCGCCGCGCTCCCCGAGATCCTGACCCTCGTCCATCCCGAACACCACGCCCGCTACGCCACGGTCCTCGCGCCCGACTGGCACCCGGATCGGGCGACCGAGTTCAACGGTGCCGTCTGGCCCTGTCTGGGCTCCGCCGTCTGGGCCCTGCGCACCACCACCGGCTTCGAAGAGGCGATACGCGCGGCACTCGACCTCGGTGGTGACACCGACACCGTCGCCGCCGTCACCGGCGGCCTCGCGGGCGCCCACTACGGGCTGGACGCCATCCCCGCCCGTTGGACCGAGCCGCTCCACGTCCCCCTCCCCGGCTTCGACGGACGCGTGCTGCGCCTGGAAGACCTGCTCCACCTCGCCGAACGCCTCGGCAGCTGAACCGGGCGACGCTCCCCGATGCCGCCCCCCGCAGTGAGTGCGACCCCCGCCCCGCCGCGGTCGACGCGGCGGGGCCGGTCACGGGCCGCCTCGCGCCGTCCGTCCGCGGCCCGGCGACGACGGCCGAAGGATCCCTCGCGAACGCGACCCGGCCTCCGGCACGACCTGTGCCCCGCTGTGCTCCCGCTACGGGGCGCCCGCCCCGCGACCGACGAGATTGCGTGCCGTGAACCCGAGCAGCCTGCGCGCGGCCGAGGTGTCGACCGGCGCCGTGCGCCCCGGGAGCCGGCGCCGCAGCACGGTGCCGGGGTGGTAGCGGCGCAGCAGTTCCTCCGTCGGGTACGGCACGATGATCTCGGGGGCGCAGAGATGCACCGCGTGCGCCGCACGGCCCGGTACGTCCAGGGCCAGCAACGCGGCCCTCGCCGCGTCATGGACCTCCAGGTACGTCCACAGCTCCCTCGCCCCGGCGGCCGGATCGGCCGTGAGCCGGGCGGCGTGCGCGTCGAGCCGCTCCTCGAATCCGCCCACGTACGGATAGCGCAGGCACACCACACTCATCCCGTGCCGCCGCGCCATCATCTGCGCGGTCAGCTCGTCGACCTGTTTGGACAGACCGTAGGGATCGGCCACCTGGGAGGCCATCGCCTCATCGACCGGTGCGTACGGTGGATGCGGATCCTCGGCGTCCGTCCAGGGCAGGCCGGTGACGCCCCAGGAGCTCGCCACCGCCGCGTGCCGGATCCCCGCCCGGCCGGCCTCCTCCAGGACGGTGAAGGTCGAAAGGCTGTTGCCCGCGAAGACCTCGAAAGCGGTGTTGCGCGCGGGAGTCGGGATCGCCGCCAGGTGGATGACCGCGTCGGCGCCCTCCAGGGCCGCCCGTACGGTCTTCGCGTCGGCGGCGTCCCCGGTCACGACCAGGCGCGCCGCGAGGTCACCGGGATCGTCGAGGACCAGGGCGTTCGCCTCGATCCCGCGCTCGGCCAGCAGCGTGAGGACCGCCCGCCCGATCCGCCCGGCGGCCCCGGTGACCATCGCTCTTCCGACCATCCGGTCACTCTCCCGCGTCGTGCTTGTGCTCATAGGCGCGCACGGCGACGACGTGCGCCGACGCCGCCCCGTTGGTGGCTTCGACGACGACCCGGATCGCCGAGGTGGTGACCGGCTCCGCCAGTGCATGCGTCACGCGCCGCCGCCGATTGCGCGCCGCACGGGCGATCACGCGCCAGGTGCCGTCAGTATCCAGTGCCTCGACGCGATAGTCGCGCAGGAGGGTGGGGAGGACGTCGAAGGGGGTGCGGTGGTGGTGCAGGTTGATCAGGTCCTCGTTGACGTCGTCGTCGGCGACGACCTCGATCCGGCCCAGGTCGACGGGTTCGGGCCAGGCCAGCTCGACCCAGGGCGCAGGGTCCTTGGCCGGCGGCGCGGAGACCCACATGTGCGGTCCCGCGTACGGGCGGGCGTAGCCGTCGACGGCCTTGGCGGGCGCGTAGGCCGAGGTCCCTCCCGTACGGAGGCAGAAGGTGCGGCGCAGCAGTCCCGCGTCCGTCCACTCGCGCAGCGGCTGCGGCGATTCGTCCGAGGGACGCAGCGGGACCCGAGTGAAGCACAGGACGCCGGGGGTCGGGCGGTCGGAGCGGTGCAGGGCGAGGGCGTCGTTGGCGCGGACGACCAGGAAGGCGTTGCGCGGGGTCTCGGGAGACCAGTCCAGGCCCGTCCGCAGCCACTGCCGGGCACCGGCGGCGACGGGCAGGGTGAGGGAGGTGACCAGGCGGCGCGGTACGTAGTTCTGGCCGAGTTCGGGGTCGTACAGATCGATCACGACCTCGGTGTCGCGGTCGGCGTCGACGAGCAGCTCCACCCCGGAGAGGCCCGGGTCCGCGGGGAGGACGAGTCCGGCGTCCGCCGTGAGCGGCCACAGCCCGTCGGAGTCCTCGACCGCCAGACGGTCCAGGGCGGACGAGGCCGTGGCCGTCGCCCGCAGCGCCAGGTCGTCCGGGTCCGTCGAGGCGAGGCCGATGAGCGAGGCGTCCTGGCGCAGCAGCGTCCGGTGCAGTTCGGGCACGGGGAGTTCGCGCGGGGCGACCTTCCCGGCGGCACAGAGCGCCGCCGCCGTGCCGGCCGCCTGGCCGATCGTGGCGCAGGTCGCCATGACCCGGGTCGAGCCGAAGGCGACGTGGCTGGCGGAGATGTTGCGCCCGGCGAACAGCAGGTTCTCGGTGTTCACCGAGTAGAGGCTGCGGTACGGAATGTGGTAGATGCCGTCCGCGTAGCGCTGTCTGGCACCCGCCTCGGTGGCGTACATGCCCTGGGGCGGATGCAGGTCGATGGACCAGCCGCCGAACGCGACCCGGTCGGCGAACTCGGTCTGGCCGAGGATGTCGCCCTGGTGGAGGACGTAGTCGCCGAGGAAGCGCCGGTACTCGCGCTTGCCGGGGACCGAACCCACCCACTCCAGGGTCATGTTCGCCGCGTCGAACTCGCCGGAGTTCTTGATGTGGTCCCAGATGCCGTGGATCACCGCCCACAGCTCGTCACGGATGCGCTCGTTGTCGTGGACGGTGTCGAGTTCGCCGCCGAACTCGATCCACCAGTACGCGCAGCCGTTGTCACCCGCCTTGATGATGCGGCGCTGCGGGATGGAGGTCCGGCCGATGTCCTTGGCGAAGTCCGGGCGCACGAACTTGACCGGGTGCCCTGCGTCCTTCGTGTAGAAGAGGAGCGTGGAGCCCAGGGTGATGTCGTCGGCCGTCTCCGGAGCCCATGCCTCGTCGTACTCGGCACGCGACTCCCGGCCGATGCGGTGGTGGGCGCCCGCCAGGTGGCCGATCAGGCCGTCTCCCGTGCAGTCGAGGAAGAGGGAGCTCTCGAAACATATCCGCCGCTCCGAGCCCATCATCCAGCCGGTGACCGATGTGATCCGCCGGGCCTCGTCCGGGCCTTCGGCGTCGACCTCGCGCACATCGGTGTTGAGGTACAGCGTGATGCCGGGCTCGGCCCGTACGGCGTCCAGGACCACGGCGTCCCAGTAGTAGGGGTTCCCGTCCGGGTTGCGGAACTGGTTCTCCACGAGCAGCTCGCCCATGATGCCGCCCTCACGGGCGTGGTGGTTCTTGCCGTGGCCGGTCGCGCCGCACACCCAGACGCGGACCTCGCTGCTCGCGTTGCCGCCGAGCACCGGCCTGTTGTTGATCAGCGCGACGCTCCGGCCGAGCCGGGCCGCGGCGATCGCCGCGCAGACCCCGGCCAGGCCGCCGCCGACGACGGTGATGTCGTGCTGTGCGGTTTCATTCCTCATGTCGTACGTCACTTACTTCCAGTCGGGATTGGCCGCGAGGCCGTAGTAGATGCGCGGGGCGCCGTCGACGGTGAGGGCGACCTTGCCGCCGGAGGCCCGCAGAGAGCGTTCCTGGCCGATGCAGTTCAGCTCCCGCACCGTGCCGTCGACCGTCCCCGAGTGGGCGACGACCACGGTCCTCGTCGTCCAGGTGTCGACCCAGGGCTCCGGCGATGCGTACCACGGGTCCTCGCCGTGGTCGGAGTTGAGGACGTACCCGTCCTTGCGGCTCCAGACGATCGACACCGGTCCGCCGGGCGTGGTGAAGAGGAGCCCCTTGATGTCCCGGTCCGCGAAGGCGAGATGCCGGACGAACTCGGCCTCGTCCAGGACCCGGGCAGCGGTCGCGAAGGCGAGGAGCGAGGGCTTGGCGCTGGTGTCGCGGTTCATCAGGCCGTAGTGGTACTCGGGGTTGGCCGGGTCCGCCTCCTGCGGGTGGTAGAGCACCGAGTCGTGGAGCTGGTACCAGTTGACGGCACGCACCTTCTCGGACTTCGCGAGAGCGAGGGTGAGCAGGGTGTTCTCGGCGGCGTGCCGGTAGGTGTCGCTCCACCACGCGTTGGGCCGGGTCGGCGCGTACGCCTCGGTGAGCCAGAGCTCCTTGTCGCCGCCGTACTCCTCCAGCACCTGGTTGGCCTTGCGCAGTGCGCCGAGGAAGTTCCAGTACGAGCCGGAGGGCCCCTGCGTCCACTCCTCGGGCGGCGGCGCGAAGTCGGGGGTGAAGTTGCCGCGGCCGGGGTGGAAGGCGAACGCGTCGATGAGGTCCCAGCCGCCCGCGGCACGGAAGTTCTCGGTCCATACGTAGTCCATGCCGCCGAGGCCGGCGTTCATGACCTTCATCCGCGAGCCCGCCGCGTCGAGGCGCGTGGTGACCTGGCGCAGACCGTCCCGGACGTAGGCGTCGGCGCCGCGGCCCGACATCCAGGGCTGGTTGACCTCGTTGCTCACCTCGAAGTACGCGGCCCCGGCGTCCAGGGCCTTGGCGACGTTCGTGTCGGCCCAGGCCGCGATCTGCTCCGGACCACCGCCCACGGGGATGCCGCTCAGCTCCACGTTGTGTCCGATGCCGTTCGCGTCCAGGGTCGCGACGTCGATGCCCGGGGCACCCGCGTAGGCGATGCGGATCCACTTGATGCCGAGCGTCTTCACCAGCCCGAGTACGGCGTCCTTGCCGGGCTTCAGCAGCCAGGGGTAGTTGGCGAGGCCGAACATCGACTCCTTGCCCGCCCGGTACGCGAACTCCGGGAGCACGCTCAGATTCGTGCGGGCCAGTGCCCTGTCACTGCCGCTGACCACCTCGACCTGGGTGAACACGATGTTCTGCGAGGGGGAGACGACGGGGAAGGAGGCGTTCCAGGCGGCGCCCGCCGGAAGGCTCCGGCAGAGCGTCCCGCCGGCGATCCTGTTGCCCCCGAAGTCCCGCGCCCACCACGTCAGGGTCACCTTCCTGGCCGTGGCGGAGCCGTTGACGACCTGCGCCTTGAGCGTCATCGTCTGCCCGGCCGCCTTGTAGAGGTTGAACGGCTGGTCGGTCCACACCTCCACGCCGAGGGGCCTCCCGGCGGCGAGCGCCCCCGCCGCGCGCGGCCGCAGATCGCCGAGGACCAGATCGGCCTCGGTGACCGCGGTGCCCGCACCGGTCGAGGTGCCGGGGGAGTGGACCCATGTGGCGTTCGTGTTCGCGGGGTTGGTGGACGGGAGACAGAAGAAGCCCTTCGTCCCCGCCCACGTCTCCACGTACGCGCCGCCCGCGTTGACCTCGTACGGGATGCCGCCCCGGGCGTCCCGCTCCCAGACGGTCAGCGCTTCGTACGACTCCGCGGCGCTCGCCCCGTACACCGTGCGGGAGAACATGAAACCGGCCGGTGTGAGCGTGCCGGAGCCGCCGACCTCCCACTTCATGTGCGCCTTGCCGGGGGTGACGTCGAAGATGCCGCGCACCGTGACCCCGGGCGCGCCGCTCGCCATCGTGTACGTGACCTGGATCGCGGGCCGCCCGTCGGAGAGCGTGACCCGGGCGGGCGTGCCGCCGAAGGTGCGCTGCTGGCCGAGCGCGGTGTCCTTGATCATGAAGTGGCTGAGCAGGACGCGGTCGGTGCCCGCACCGTCCCGCACGAGGACGCTTCCGTCGCTCCGGCCGACCAGGGTGATTCCGTCGGCCTCGATGGTGACCGGGTCCGCGGCGAACGCGGGAACGGCCGGCAGCAGCGCGGCGCCGGTGGCGGCTGCCGTGCCCTGGACGAATCTGCGGCGGGCGACTGACATGGAGGTGCCCTTCTCTTGTTCGGGATGTTCCGGATGCTGCGCGAGTCTTGAAGCGGAACGTGCGGTGGGGGAGACGGGGATCGGCCCCGGTGGGACTCAGCCCTTGACTCCGGTGAAGCCGAGCCCGGCGACGATGTACTTCTGGCAGACGACGAAGACGAGCACCGGCGGGGCGACGGCGAGGACCATCGCGGCGATCAGCTGGTCCTGCGGAGCCTGCGTGGCGAGCTGGGCGAGCGCGACGCTGATCGGCTGCTTCTCCGGGTCGGTGATGGCCACCAGCGGCCAGATGAAGTCCTTCCAGGAGTGCATCACCGCGAGCAGACTGATCACGGCGAGCACCGGCTTGCTCATGGGCAGCACGATCCTGGTCAGCAGCTGCCGGGTGCTCGCCCCGTCGACCCGTGCCGCGTCGAACAGCTCCTTCGGCAGGGCGTCGAAGAACTGCTTGGCGAGCAGCACCGTGAAGGCGTTCGTACCGGCCGGCAGCCAGATCGCCCAGTAGGTGTCGCCCAGGTTCAGGTGCAGGAACGGCACGTCGATCACGGTCATGAAGAGGCTGACCATGTTCACCGTGTACGGCACGAACATCGTGGCGAGGATCGCCCCGTAGACGACCTTCCCGAACTTCGGCCTGAGCACCGAAAGGGCGAAGCCCGCCGTGGCCGAGACGAAGAGCTGCACGAACCACGATCCGCCGACCACCAGGAAGGTGTTCATCAGATAGCGGCCGACGCTCAGATCGGTGTACGCCGCCGCGAAGTTGCCCAGCGCCGGCCGGTCCGGCCAGAGCGCCAGGGGCTGGGTGGTGAGCTCGGTGGGCGGCGAGACCGCGCCCTTGACCATCCAGTACAGCGGCCCGATGCCGATGAGCAGCAGCAGGATCAAGGTGAACACCTGGATGGAGCGCACCGCGGCGCGCACACCGGGGCGCTGACGGTCGCTGGCGGAGACGAAGGTGGTGAGCGTGGTCATGACGTGCTCCAGCTGCGGGTGGCCCGCAGATACACCGCGGAGAGCAGGGCGAGGGTGAGCACCATCAGGAAGGAGAGCGCGGCGGCCTGGCCGTACTCGCCGTCCTGGAAGGCGTACCGGAAGATCAGCAGCAGGACCGTGAGGGTGGAGTTCTCGGGCCCGCCGCCGGTGAAGATGTACGGCTCGGTGAAGACCTGCACCGTGTTGATCAGCTGGACGAGCAGCAACAGCCCGATGACGGAACGCAGCTGGGGCAGCATCACATGCCAGATCCGCCGCCAGATCCCGGTGCCGTCCACCTCGGCCGCCTCGTAGAGCTCGCCGGGAATGCCGACCATCGCCGCGAGGTAGATCAGGACGGCTCCGCCCATTCCCGCCCAGGTGGCCTCCAGGACCAGCGAGAGCATGGCGCTGTCGGAGGACTCCAGCCATGTGTACGGGCCGAGCCCGACCTTGCCGAGGACGTTGTTGAAGAGCCCGCTGCCGGGATCGTAGAACCACTTCCAGAGCAGGATCGCCACCACGGGCGGGATGACCACCGGCAGGTACACCAGGAAGCGGTAGACGCCGGCGCCGCGCCGCACCGTCGACATGATCGCGGCCAGGACCAGTGGGGCCGGGAAGCCGATCAGCAGGCAGAGGGCCACGAAGAACAGTGTGTTGCCGACGGCGGTGCCGAGCAGCGGATCGTCGAACAGCGTACGGAAGTTGTCCAGGCCGACCCAGACCGCGGGCTCGACCAGATTGGTCTTCTGGAAGCTGATCAGCAGGCTGCGTACGATCGGCCACCAGGCGAAGAGCCCGAAGACCAGCAGCGCGGGAACGAGGAACAGCCAGGCCGTGAGCTGTCTGCGGGCGCCGGTGCCCCGCCGCCGCGGCAGGGCCGACGGCACGGGCTTCTCGGACAGGTCGGCCGGGCGCCTGGACGGAGTGAGCAGTGCCATGGGGCGGCTACTTCTGGTCCGCGGCGAGCTTGGCATTGACGTCCCTCTCGGCCGAGGCCAGCAGGGCGTCGATGTCGGCGTCACGCTTGGTGAGCACGGCCTGGACCACCGGGTCGAGCGCGGTGTACAGCTTCTGCGCCTGGTACGGCGGCTCCGGCTTCAGCTTCAGCGCGGAGAGCCCGTCGATGTACGGCTTGAAGCTCTCCAGCTTCACATTCACGTACGGCTTGACCGCGGCGTCGATCTCGTTCTGCCGCTTCTGGTCGAAGACCGGCAGCGTCGGCACGCCCACCGCGGACTTCGGGTCGGCGGAGAGCGCCTTGGCCTGCTCGGCGGCCGTCTCGGTGCTGTACTGCGGCTTGGCGTAGGCGAAGGTCAGCCACTCGACGGCGGCTGCCGCGTGCTTCTTGTCGGCGGACTTCGGGACCATGTAGATGTCACCGCCGGTGAGAGTCGCGTCGCCACCGGACTGCGGCATCGGAGCCACCCCGAAGGCGTCGGTGTTCTCCATGCCGAACTGCATCTTCGCCAGTCGGTACGTCCCCGGGCTGCCCATGAACATGCCGACCTGCCCGGCCGCGAACTGCTTGATCACGTCGTTCTGGTTGTTGAGGAGGGTCTTGCCGAGCGAATCGTCCTTCCAGCGCATGTCCTTCAGCAGCCGCAACGCCTTCTTCGTCGGCTCCCCGGTGAGCGTGGCGGTGTACGTGCCGTCCTCCTCCTTCTCCAGCTCGCCGCCGAACGCGTACGACAGCATGGTCAGCTGCCAGCCGCCCTGGTTGTCCTTGGACTCGTGGACGAAGCCCGCGTTGCCGGTGCTGTCGCTGATCTTCTTGGCGGCCGTCCGGACTTCCGCCCAGGTGGCCGGCGGCCGGTCGGGGTCGAGCCCGGCCTTCTCGAAGAGCTCGCGGTTGTAGACCAGCCCCTGGGCGTACGGATTCTGCGGTACGCCGTACACGTCGCCGGCGCCGTCGGTGAGCGGCTGGAGGACCTGGGGGTTGAACTCCTTGAAGTGCTTCCACTCCTTGAGCTGCCCGGTGATCGGCTGCACCTGCTTCTGCTGGATGAGCCGCTGCGGCTCGGTCAGCGGCACCTTGATGACGTCCTCGACGTTGCCGCCGGACAGCTTCGCGGAGAACGTCAGCGGGTCGAAGACCGTGGTCGACCCCTTGACCTTGATGCCCGGGTTGGCCCGCTCGAAGTCGGCCACCTGCTTCCTGAACAGGGCGAGTCCCGGCTTGTCGGTGGCCGGCGGCATGCCCTGCACCCGCAGCACGAGGTCGCCGTCCCCGCCGGCGCTGCTCGGAGTGAGGGAGGAACAGCCCGCGAGGGTCGCGGTCAGCGCCATGCAGCCAAGTATGGCCGCACAGCGGGAGTTTCTGGGCATAACGGCTCCAAGAAGGGCAGGAGTGGGCTCGGTGCGGTGCAGTACGGAGTGGTGTTCGTCGTGGGGGTGCGCGCCGGGGATCAGCGGACGGGTGCGGGGCCCGTCGAGGCGCGAGGGATCAGGCGGGAGCCGATCTCCACGAAGGGGGCCGGGGTCCCGGGGCCGCTTCCCGTGCGGCCCGTGGTGTTCGCGATCGTCTCGATCAGGAGGTCTCCCGCCCGCGTGGCGATCTCCTCGGGGTCGATCCTGATCGTCGTGAGGCTGGGGGTGGAGACGGAGGCGAGCAGAGTGTCGTCGATGCCGATGACGCTGACGTCGCGCGGCACGTTCACGCCGAGGTTGGCCATCTGGTGCAGTACGCCGAGGGCGACCAGGTCGTTGTGGGCGATCACGGCCGTCGCCTCATGCGCGGCGACGAGGGTCGCGGCGTGCACGCCCGTCTCGAACCGCGGCTCGTACGGGCCGAGTTCGGAGAGGGAGAGGTCGAGCGCCTCGAAGGACTCCTGGATGGACTTGCCGCGGCTCAGCTCGGCGCGGGACGCGTTGATGAAGACGCAGCGCCGGTGCCCGTACGCCTTCAGCTGCTCGGCGGCCTGTGCGATGCCCGCGGACAGCGAGATCCTGACCTCGGGGATGCCCGGCACGTGCCGGTTCACCACCACCAGCGGCATCCGGGCCGCGAGTTCGTGGAGCCGGTCCTCGGTGAGGGTGGAGGCCCACAGGATCAGGCCGTCGACCCGCTTCGACACGGCCGCGATCGCGGCCAGTTCGTCCGCCTCGCGCTCGTCGCTGTCGGCGACCAGGACCGTGTAGCCCAGGTGCCGGGCGCGGGCCTGCATCGCCTTGATGATCGGGGGGAAGAACGGGTTGGCGATGTCCGGGACGATCAGGCCGAGCGTTCCGGTGCCGCCGCCGCGCAGTGAACGGGCGGCCGGGTTGGCGGAGTAGCCGAGCCTGGCCGCGGCGTCGAGGATGCGCTGCCGCGTCGTCGGCTGCACCTGGTCGGGCGCGGTGAACGCTCGGGACACCGTCGACACCGACACGCCCGAGGCGCTCGCCACCTCCCGGATCGTGACTGCCACGGACCGCCTCCTCGTCGTCCTGAGCCGGGTGATCCCGGCCGTCCCGCATCTGAATCCTGCGAATGCGGTTGATGTTTGCGAACGTTCCCATGGCGTGTCAAGACACGTGTCATGACTAATTGTTCGAAGGAAACCCTCTTGACGCACGGGTCTTGTGCTCCGGCTCGACTGCTGCTGATGATGTGTTCTCAGGAACGGTACTGAAGTTGCGGGAACGTTTTCATAGAAGGAGTGGAATGAAGATCACCGGCCTGGAAGTGCTGACTCTCCCCGACCACGGCGACAGCATGATGCTGGTCGTGGTCGACACCGACGAGGGCATCCACGGCCTGGGCGAGGTCGGCATCAGGTCCCGCCAGCGGGCGGTCGCGGGAGGTCTCGAACACCTGGCGGACCTGATCGTCGGCGAGGACCCGCGGCGGATCGAGCACCTCTGGCAGGTGATGTTCCGGCGCGGGTTCTTCCCCGCCGACCGGATACTCGGCGCCGCCGTCGCGGCGGTGGACGTGGCCCTCTGGGACATCCGGGGCAAGGCGCTCGGCGTGCCGGTGCACGAGCTCCTCGGCGGCCGGGCGCGCGACCACGTACCCGCCTATGTGCATGTCGGCGACGGCTACCACGACCGCGCGTGGTTCCTGGGCCGCTGCCGCGACCTGGTCGCCGAGGGCTGGCGGCATCTGCGGTTCGCCTCGCCGCACGACGCCGACGGCACGCTCGACGCCCGCCGCTGCCTGCGCGATTCGGTCGATCTCTTCCACCAGGTGCGGGACGCCGTCGGCGACGAGGTGGAGCTCATCCTGGACGTCCACACGCGTCTGGATCCGCCGGAGGCACTGACCCTGTGCCGCGAGATCGAGTCGGCCCGCCCGTACTTCGTCGAGGACCCGCTGCGCTGCGAGAACCCGGACAGCTACCGGATGCTGCGGGCCCGCACCGGCGTACCGCTGGCCGCAGGCGAGCAGTACGGCTCCAAGTGGGAGTTCAGGACCCTCGTGGAGGGCGACCTCATCGACTACGCGCGCGTGGACGTCGGGGTGGCCGCGGGGCTGACCGAGGCGAAGAAGATCGCGGCGATGGCGGAGGCCCATCACATCAAGCTCGCCACCCACAACCCGCTCGGCCCGGTCACCGCCGCGTCCTCGCTCCAGCTCAACCTGGCCTGCCCCAATGTGGCGATCCAGGAGCACCAGACCGACCCCGATCCGGCCATCGCCGCCCTCTTCACCGTGCGGCCGACGATCCGGCCCGGACGGGTGGAGCGGAGTGAACTGCCGGGCATCGGCGTCGACATCGACCGGGCGGAGGCGCGGCGGTTCCAGGCCGCTGCCGCCGAGCGCCCGCAGTTGCGCACCGCGGACGGTGCGTTCACCAACTGGTAGGAGCCGCCTGGGGCCGGAACGTACGGGCCGCCCACGGCAATGCCGTCGGCACGGGGCGGGGCCCGATCCTCCGCCCCGCCGTTCACCGTCCCGGCGGGCCACTGCCCGCATCCACACACCGAGCACGATCTCCGACTCCAGAAAGTGAGGCGAGTTCCGTCGTGTTGTTCACAAGAGCCGCAAGACCGGTCCGGCTGGGCCTGGTCGGCATGGCGTTCATGGGCGTGCTGATAGGCGCGTCGGCGACGCCGGCCGACAGCCAGGAACGCGAGAAGCTGAGGGTGACGGTCGTGTCCTCGCGGCCCGGCACGGTGTCGGGGGACGACGCCCTGATACGGGTCGAGGTGCCCGCCTCCATCGCCGCCGGCCAGGTCCGGGTCGAGGCGGACGGCCGCGATGTGACACCGAGCTTCCGGCCTTCGGGCGACCACGCGCTGATGGGCGTGGTGAAGGGGCTGTCCCGGGGCGCCAACAGACTGACGGCCAGGGCCGGGGGCGTGGACTCCGGGCAACTCACCCTGAAGAACCACCCCATCACGGGGCCGATGTTCTCCGGCCCGCACGAGCAGCCGTTCATCTGTGACACCGCCGCGTTCAAGACCGTCACCGGCGACACCCTCGGGCAGCCGCTCGACGAGGACTGCTCGGTCGGGACCCGCGTCGACTACATGTACCGCACCACGGCCGGCACGTTCGTTCCGCTGCCCGACGAGAACGCCCGGCCCGCCGACCTGGCGACCGCGACGACGAGCACGGGCGAGAAGGTGCCCTACATCGTCCGCGTGGAGACCGGCACCATCAACCGAGGCATCTACGAGATGGCCATGCTGTACGACCCGGGCGCCGGTGCCCCCGACCCGCTGGTGCGCGGGCCGGGCTGGAACGGGCGCCTCGTGTACGGCTTCGGCGGGGGCTGCGACGGGGGCTGGTACGTCCAGGGCCGCAACACCGTCGGCATCATGAACGACACGTATCTGAGCAAGGGCTACGCCGTCGCGTCGTCCTCGCTGAATGTCTTCGGCAACAACTGCAACGACGTGCTCGCCGCCGAGACCATGAGCATGGTCAAGGAACACTTCGTGGAGACGTACGGCGTTCCGGCCTTCACCATCGGAAACGGCTGCTCCGGCGGCTCGTACCAGACCCATCAGATCGCCGACAACTACCCGGGTCTGCTGGACGGCATCCTCTCCGGGTGCAGCTTCCCCGACGTCGGCTTCGGGACGATCCAGACGCTCAGCGACGCCCGGCTCCTGAACCACTACTTCAAGGACGTCGCGCCGAACGTGTTCACCGAGGAGCAGCAGAGGGCGGTCTCCGGGTTCGGGAAGTGGGAGAGCATCGGCAGCCTGGCCAGGGCCGGCGGCCGTATCGACCCCACGGTGTTCTGCCCGGTCCAGCTGCCCGCGGCACAGCGCTACGACCCCGCCGCCAACCCGGACGGCGCCCGCTGTGACGTCTACAGCCACACCGTGAACGTCTACGGCGAGGTTCCGGAGACCGGGAAGGCGCGCAGGCCGCTCGACAACACCGGTATCCAGTACGGACTCGAAGCCCTGAACAAGGGGACCATCGACATGGACCGGTTCATCGACCTGAACCGGCGCATCGGCGGCCTCGACGACGACGCCAGACCCGCCGCGAAGCGCACCGCCGCCGACCTCAAGGCGGTACGGCTCGCCTACCGCACGGGCCGCCTGCTGAACGGCGGCGGCGGCCTCGCCGACATTCCGATCATCGACTACCGCGACTACACGGACGACGCGGCGACCGGCGACATGCACATGCGCTTCCACTCCTTCTCCACCCGGGCGCGCCTGGACAAGGCCAACGGCACCCACGCCAACCAGGTCATGCTCACCCGCTCCGACGGGCACGGCTTCACCCTCGCCGGGATGCTGTCCGACATGGACCACTGGCTCACCGGCATCAAGGGGGACTCCAGCGACGACGCGCCCATCGAGAAGATCGTCCGCCACCAGCCGCAGGGCCTCACGGACGCCTGCTGGACCCGTGGCACGGGCGCGAAGAAGATCGCGGAGCCGCAGGTCGAGGGTATCGACAACACCCAATGCAACACCCTCTACCCGGTGTGGACATCGCCGCGGATGGTCGCAGGAGCGGATGTGGCCAATGACATCATCAAGTGCCGCAAGCGTCCCGTGACCCGATCCGACTACCAAGTTCCGGTGAGCGACGGCCAGTTCGAGGATCTGAAGGCGATCTTCCGGGACGGTGTCTGCGACTGGTCCATCCCGGGGGCGGGACAGCAGGGCCTCGCCGGTACCTGGCTCTCTTTCGACCAGGAGTAGCAGCAGAAGAAACAGCACCGTGGCGGGGCGAGACGCGGTCCGGGGGAGCGGCGACCGGGTCTCGTGCGGCCGGAGTCCAGGTGGGACAGGCAGAGCCCGGTGCCCGGAACGCTCAGGCGTTCCGGGCACCGTCAGCGCGAGCGGCAGCGCCCGAGCCCGGGTGCGGGGCCCTCGCCATGGCCGAACTCGCCGATGAGGCGGGGACCCGGAGTGCGTGGAGGCGTTCAGGTCAGCTGTACCGAGCGGGTGGAGTTGCCCATCACCACGCGGTCGATGGCGCTGACGGCGCTGCCGGGGTCATCAGCGGCGCCGACGGCGAGGAGCAGCGGGACGAAGTGGTCGGCCGTCGGATGGGCGACCGCGGCGCCGGGTGCCTTGTTGCAGTAGTCGGTGAGGGCGTCGGCGTCACCCCGGGCAAGGGCGTCGACGGCCCACGCGTCGAAAGCCCTGGTGTCGGCGGCGAGCTCCGGTCGGCGGAAGACGGCGAAGCTGTGCGTCATGAAGCCCGAGCCGAGGACGAGGACGCCTTCTTCGCGAAGCGGCCGCAGGCGTGCCCCGAGCTGGAGCAGGGCGTCGGGGTCGAGGCTGGGCATCGACAGCTGCACGACCGGGACGTCGGCCGCGGGATACATGGCCATGAGCGGGATGAATGCGCCGTGGTCGAGGCCGCGGTCGGTGAACTCGTGCACCGGCGTGCGACCCAGCAGGCCCGTGAGCCGCCGAGCCAGATCGGTGGCGTCCGGGGTCGCGTAGGGAAGGGTCTTGTAGCGGGGGTGGAAGCCGCTGAAGTCGTAGAAGAGCGGAGTGCCGGCGGCGGCACCGGATATGGCGACCGGTGCCTGTTCCCAGTGGGCCGACACGACAACGATGGCCCGGGGCTTGGGCATCGACCGGGCCCAGTCGTAGAGGTCGGCGAGCCACTGCGGATCGTCGAGGGTGAACGGGGCCCCGTGGCTGACGAAGAGACTCGGCATGCGCCCGTCCGAGGGCTGCCACATCCGTTGCTCGCGTGCCTGCGGCAGGACCCGGGCGAGGAGGTCGTCGTACGCCGCGGCCGGTCTGCGCGACGGGAAGGGTGAGGTCAGGCCGTCCGGGGCGGCCACGCCGTGTGTGGTGGTCATCGAAATCAGCTCCTTCACTTGCCCAGGCAAATGTTTTTACTTGCCTGGGCAAGTTGAAGCTAACCCGATATGGCTTGCCTGGGCAAGTGATGCGAGGTGTCCGGGCACGTATGATGGGGATCATGGACATCCAGTCACCCTGGCTCGACGACGGCCAGCAGGACCTGTGGCAGGCTCTTCTCACCGTCGTCATCGCCCTCCCGGCGGCCCTCGACCGCCAACTGCAACGAGACGCGGGCATCTCCAACTTCGAGTACGGGGTCCTGGCCCGGCTGTCCATGGCCGACGGGACCACGATGCGGCTCAGTGAGCTGGCCCGGGTGTGCGACAGCACCCAGCCCCGTCTGTCGAAGGCGATGGACCGTTTCGAAGCCCGGGGGTGGGTCGCCCGCCGACCCGATCCCGACGACGGCCGCTACACCCTCGCGGCCCTGACCGATGCCGGCCGGCAGAAGCTCGTCGAGAGCGCCCCGGTGCACGTCGCACAGGTGAAGCGGCTCGTGTTCGATCCGCTCGGCGCTGCTCAGCGCCGCCATCTGGAGGCCGCGCTCACGCGTATCGCCGCCACCGTGCGCCGGGAGCTCGAAGGAGGCTGAACGTCACCTCCTGGGCAGCCCCCGCCGCCCGGTGCACCCTGGATTCAGGCGGTGTTCGGATGGGGCTTCGGCGTGCGGACCCCGGCCCGTACGCCGCACCGGGTGCGGACCTCAAGGGCTCAGCGCCCGCCCCCCGGCTCACTGCCGTTTCCGTCGACGGGCTGGAGGCCGGCGGTCCATTTCTCCTCGATGCGGCCGAACCTCCAGACCGCGAACGCGGCGATCCAGGTGGCGGCGAAGAGACCGACGACGAGGTAGCCGATGACGTTGAGGTCGAGGCCGCCGACCCAGTCCCAGAACGGTCCGTGCAGGTCCAGCTTCTCGCCGACCAGACCCAGCAGCTCGACCGTGCCGATGATGAGGGCGACGGCGACGGACAGGCCGGTGATGGTGAGGTTGTAGTAGACCTTGCGGACCGGCTTGGAGAAGGCCCAGCCGTAGGCGAAGTTCATGAACGAGCCGTCGATCGTGTCCAGCAGTGACATGCCCGCCGCGAAGAGGACGGGCAGGCAGAGGATCGCGTACCACGGCAGTCCGGAGGCCGCGCCGGTCCCGGCGAGGACCAGGAGGGCGATTTCGGTCGCGGTGTCGAAGCCGAGCCCGAAGAGCAGGCCGAGCGGGTACATCTGCCAGGGCTTGGTGATGGACTTCATCAGACGGCCCAGGAGCCGGTTCATGAAGCCGCGGTTGTTGAGCTGCTCCTCCAGGGCCGCCTCGTCGAAGTGTCCTGACCTCATCCGGCGGAAGACCTTCCAGATCCCGGCAAGGATGACCGCGTTGATGATGGCGATGGCGTAGAGGAAGGCCCCGGAAACGGTGGTGCCGATCCAGCCGGTGACGTCGTGCAACTGGGAGCCGTCGTTCACCACGGGCCCGGCGAGTGCCCTGATGCCGAAGGAGAGCAGGACCGCGAGGGCGAAGACGATGCTGGAGTGCCCGAGCGAGAACCAGAAGCCGACCGACAGGGGCCGCTCGCCTTCGTGCATGAGCTTGCGGGTGGTGTTGTCGATGGCGGCGATGTGGTCGGCGTCGAAGGCGTGGCGCATGCCCAGGGTGTAGGCGGTGACGCCGATTCCGACGCCGAAGGTCTTCTCGCCGAGGCTGTAGTGCTCGGGAGCGACGATCGCCACGAGGGTGAACCAGCCGATCACATGCAGCGCCGTGATGAACGCGGCCATTCCGGCCACACGCCGCCACTCCGCCCGGGTCATGGACCCGGCGAAGCGCTGCCATCGGGAGCCGGAACATGCTGGTGAGGTGGGGGCGGCGGCTTTCATGGCGTCTTCTTTCGGTTCGCGTTCCACAATTAACGCGAGAAGACTGCTCCTGCAACCTATGTGCAATAAGTGTTTTGAGTTGATATGACCGAAAGGTCGACCTGCGGCTGATCGAAGCTTTGCCCCACCGTGGGGTGGGCGTGGCATTCGGCCAGGCCGATGCGGCCGGACCACCCGGAGTCCGGGGCCGTCGCCCTGTGCGAGGTCCTCCGCCGCACCTCCGTCCGCTCTTGGCCGTGACGGCCCGGTTCTCACGGCGGCTTGCGTATCGAGCGAGCTCCCGCAGGACACTCGCCCGGTACGGGGCGGGGTGATACCGGGCTGCTCGCGCGCCGGTCCGCGAGTCTGGGCCGCCCCAGCGCGACCCCGGCGAGGACCAGGACCAGCCCGCACAGTTGCTGAGCGGTCACGACTTCCCCGGCGACGGCGGTACCGAGCAGTACGCCGGTGACGGGGTTGAGCAGTCCGATCAGTCCGACCGTCCCGGCGGGCAGCTGCCGGAGACCGGTGAACCAGGCGACGAAGGCCAGCGCCGTGGCCACCAGGGCGACGTAACCGAACGCGAGGAGCGTCGACGGGGGGAGTGCGGGCGCAGACCCCTCCATGACGGCGGCGACCGGAAGCAGGATCACGCCCCCGGCGGTCAGCTGCCAGGCCGTCGAGGCAAGCACATCGGCGCCGCCGCTCCACCGTTTGCTCAGGATGTGGCCGAAGGACGACACCAGCATGGCGGCGGCCGAGGCGAGAACCCCCGGCACGCTCACCCCGTCCGCCCCCGTGAGCAGCATGAGGCAGACCCCGGCGAATCCGACCGCGGCCCCGGCCAGGTGGGCGGTGCGCGGTCGCTCGGACAGCAGGGGCCAGGCGATGAGCATCATCGTCAGTGGGGACATCGCCATGACGGTCGAGGCCACGCTCGTCGGAAGCAGCTGGGAGGCGGCGTAGACGAGGACGAAGAACACGCTCATGTTGAGGAACCCGAGCACCGCGGAGCGCCCCCACCACACGCCGCGGGGCCGCTGCCTGCACAGGGCCAGCAGAGCCAGGCCGGCGGGCAGCGCCCGCAGGGCGGCCCCGTACAGCGGGCGGTCCGCCGGCAGGAACTCGTGCGTGACGAAGTAGTTGGTTCCCCAGGCCACCGGTGCGACCGCGGTCAGGGCAACCCAACGCATATTGGCTTCCATGGAAGGCAATATAGCTTCTCGGGAAGCTATTGTGGAGGTCATGGAACACCGTCAACCGCTGGACCGAGTGGCCCGCATCCAGGCCGACTGGCGCCTCGAACGGCCCGACGTCGACGTCGGGCCGCAGGGTGTGATCGGCCGACTGCACCGCTTGGCCGACCTGCTCACCGAGGAGCTGTGCCTCGTATACGGCCGCTACGGCCTCGGCGAGGGGGAGTTCGACGTTCTGTGCGCACTGCGCCGCGCCGGTAAGCCCTACGAACGCGCGCCCGGCGAGCTCGCGGCGCACACCATGGTCACCACCGGCGCGATGACGAAGAGAATCGATCGCCTGGAGCGAGCCGGGCTCGTCACCCGCCGCCGCTCGGACGACGACCAGCGCGGCCGGATCGTCGCCCTGACCACGGCCGGACGCGAGCTGATCGACCGGGCGTTCACCGACCACATGCACAACGAACGCCGCCTGCTGGACGTGCTGACTCCGGCCGAGGCCCGGACACTTGAATCGTTGCTCACCACCTGGCTCTCCCGCATGGAACCCCCATACTCCGCCACCGGCGAGTGATGCCTCGCCCGCACCGAATCAAGCGCTGTCGGACAGTGGCAGCCGTACCGGCCGCCCTGCCGGGGGCACCGCCGTGGAGCTGCGGCCGAGACGAGTCACCCATCCGCCGATGTGATCCATACGCCCATGGAACGCACCGGCGGATCCCGGTGTATCGCTGCCATGAGGCGGCTCCGGGTGTTCTTCCGCGGCGCCGTCACCCTGGGAAGGGCGCGACCGTTCGTTCACCGGCCAGCGCGTTGAGCCGTGTGGCCGCGTCGTCGTCGAGGAAGAGGAGGGTCATGGCCTGGCCGTTGTGCCGGACGTAGAAGCGCCGTTCCCCGTGCTCCAGCTCGTCGATGAGACAGCCGACCACCATGAGGTCCGCCCAGTCGTCGTGGACGTCGATGGGCCAGCTGTTCCGCCGGCCGTTGGCCGTGTACTCGATCCATGCCTCTTCCTCGCCGAGGTCGACATGGTCCCGCACGTCGGACAGGGCGTCCGGCAGACCGGTGATACGGCACAGCTGCCGGGCGATCGCCACGTACGACCCCGGCCCCCGGACGCACTCGGTGTCGAAGTGCCATGCCCGGTCGCAGAACCACCGCTCCCACGGCTCTTCCTCGACCGCGCAGCCCAGCGCGAACAGCAGCAGGTCGAACGGCTTGCGCTCGTACTCCTCTCGCGGCCACGAGTACAGCAGTTCGTCCACGGTCCGGTCGGCCGCGAGCGGCAGCCCCAGTTCCGCCAACCTGTCCAACTGATCTTCAAGCAGCATGGCCGGGATCGTAACCGCCGCCTCCGACAACGCCCCCGCATGCGGCGACGCGGGCTCCGCCACCGACGTGCCGCGACTCCCGGCCCTGTCGAGCAGGTGACTTCTCCACCGAGAACGCGAAGCGCGCACACCGCAAGTGCACGACGAGCGTCCCCGGCTGGTGCGACCGCCTCCGACCGCCCCCGGCCGTCGAGTTGGCCGGTACGATCACCTGCGCCAGTTCAAGTACGCGAGCGGTGACCCGCCGCGCGCGGCGCCGGAAAGATGGACGCATGCGCCGACTGCTTCTGCTCGCCCCGCTGTTGCTGCTCACCGTCGGCTGCGGTGTGGTGCAGTCTCCCGAGGACGAGGCGACGAACGCGGCACGGGAGGTGGCCAGGAAGGCGGGCGAGCGGCTCTACGGTCAGCGTCCGCGCACCGCGGTGGAGGTCGGGCGCTCCGCTTCCGGCGTCGAGGGGGTGGAGGTGCTGCGGGTGACGGGTACCTCGACACACGACGGAAACGGCGTCGATGTGATCGTCCGCGCATCCGGCTCGGCGTACAGCGGATGGGTCGACCCCGAGGAGATCACCGTGCGGCGCTGCTTCACGGTGCGCGTGTCGCCCAAGTCGGAGTGGCGAGAGACTCCACGTGACGTGAGCTGCCCGGACGGTCCTCCACTGACCTTCGCCCCGCCCCCCGAACCACTCCGCCTGCCGTACGAGGAGCTCCGCGCGAGACTTCCCCGGGTACGCGAGGGCGGCCAGGTGGACGAGGCCGGGGTCCGCCGTGTGCTCGCAGCCCTGGACCTGCCTCGGGCGATCCGTACTGAGGTGAAGGCGGACGGCGGACGGGTGGGCGTGCTCCTGTCGGTGAAGGGCAACGGCTTCGACGCGCAGGACTGCCTGCTCGCCCGCGTGGCTCCCGGCGCCACCGAGGTGTGGGTGCCGCCCCGGATCCAGCGGATGCCCGGAGAAGGTGGTTGCACCACCGGCAACGCACTGGACCCGAGTCCGTCACCGCACTGAACGAGATGTGCGGCTCCGGCGAGGGTGCCGCCAGAGCCGGAGCCGTCGGCCATCTGTCACAACCCCGCTGTCACAACCCCGCGCCACCGCCAGCGGTGAGCAGCCGTCGTTCGGCGCCCCGGGCAGGGGGCCAGTGGCGCTGACGCGGAGGCTCAGCCGAGGGCCGACTGGCTTCTGTCCGAAGGGCCCTGTGGGGACAGGGTGGGCGTGACGTCCGGCGCGGGCGTCGATGCAGGGCCCGTGCGCAGGATGTCCTCGACACCACGCAGGAACGTCTCGCAGATCAGCGCCGGGTCGAAGAGGCAGCCGGCTGCCATCGCGCCGTCCCGCAGCATGACGAAGTGCCGGCCTGCCGCGTCGGCGGGCACGCAGTCGGCGTTTTCCAGGAGTTGCGTGGCGGTTTCCAGGAACCATTGCCGATGGGCCAGCACGGCCTGGTGGACGGGGTGGGTCGGGTCGGGATACTCGGCCGCCGCGTTCAGGAAGGCGCATCCGCGGAACCCGGAGGACTGGATGCCTTCGGCGATGGACCGGCTCAGGGCCCGGACTGTGTCGGCAGCGGTCAGGCCCTGTGCGCGGATGGCCGCTACCTGCCCTCGAATGCCGTGATCGGCCTGCTGGAGGTAGGAAAGGATCAGTTCTTCCTTGCCCTTGAAATGACGGTACAAGGTGGCGCGAGTGACCTGGGCCTCCGCGATGATCCTGTCCACACCGACGGAATGGATCCCCTCGGCGTAGAAGATCCGGGTGGCCGTGTCGAGCAGCCGCGCCCGTGCCTCGGAGGTGCTCCCGCCTGCTGTGCTCGCGCTCATGGGGCCACCGTACCAGGCGGCGAGGGAGAACGTTCGGTCTTGACGGACGGGGTGCGGTCCCCTTGAATGAAGCATGAGACTGAACGTTCTCCCTCTCTCTTGCTCTCCTCTCCGAGGCTGGTGACTTGAGAGAAGAAAGGGTCACGGCAGCTCCGTATGGACTGCGGCACCCGATGGTCCCGCCCCTCGCACCATCCGCCCTTCCCGAAAGGTCCCCTCATGGACACCTCTACCGTTGCCCCGGCTCCTGCCGCCGGTGCTGCCGCAGCGCTGCGCAAGCTGTACTTCCTGCGCTTCGGCTTCGCCGCCGTATGGGCAGCCCTGCTGTTCGCCTCTCCTCGCACCCTGGGTTCCCTCAATGCAACGCTGCTGGTGATCTACCCCTTGTTCGATGTGGCGTGTGCGGTCGTCGATGTCAGGTCCGCCAAGGCCAACCAAGGTCCCGTGCGCGGCCTCTACGTGAACATCGTGCTGAGCGCTCTCACGGTTGCGGGCCTGGTCGTCGCCGCGACCTCCGGTATTCCGGCCGTTCTGCGGGTCTGGGGCGTCTGGGCCATCACCGCAGGTCTCGTCCAGCTGGTCGTCGGGGTCCTGCGGCGCGGCATGGGAGGGCAGTGGCCGATGATCGCAAGTGGCGCTATCTCCTCCCTCGCCGGAGCCTCGTTCGTCGCCCAAGCGGGCAAGGGCGACGCCTCCTTGAGCACCCTGGCCGGCTACGCCTTTCTCGGTGGGGTCTTCTTCCTCGTCTCCGCACTCCGCCTGGGGCGAGCCGACACGGCCGGATGATCGGGAACGGCTCGACCGGGTGAGTCCACGGGGCGAACGCCACCTGCCGCTGACGGTCGCCATGCCGCGCGGGAGGGCTGCGCCGGACAGCAATCAACTGGCGGCGTTCGGCACGGAGTTACGCCCTGGGTACTGCTCGCCGTCCTCGGCGCGATCCACGTACCCGTCGAGCACCGCCCTCCCGCCGCGCCGGCCATCGTCCGGCCGGATCGCCCCCGCCGTTCGCGCGGCGGCAGCCGACGCCGAGTCGCGGGTGCCAGAGCCGTTTCCAGCCGTTGTGCCCGGCCCGTACCTCGTACTGGCGCCACCCCTCGCGGACCTCCGGGCTGCCCTTGTCCAGTTCCCGGATCGTTCGGGTTCTGTGGTCTTCCGCGTCGGAACCACCGCGAGGGGGCGGGGCCGCCGGTGGGGTGCTGTCGATCGGGCGAGGCCGGCGAGCCCACCGGCCTCACTGCGCGGCGTCCGCCCGACCCCGTCCCTCCACTCGCCCGTCCCTTCACCCGCCCGTGTCGAACCGGTCGGCACCGGACGCCAACTCCTTTGCGCCCGAACCGAGTTGGACCACCTGCATCCGACCGGTCCGGAAGAGGCCGAAAACGTCTCAACCGTCCCGGCCGGGCTCAACCCGCCGCTCGCCTCCCGCAGTCCCTTCCCGTGACCGCCGTTCACCATCACGGGAGCCCGCATGTCAGCCGCACGTACCGTCCGCAGCCTCCTCGCCGCCGCACTCGTCGCAGGGATCACCGCCACCGCGCTCGCCACGCCCGCCATCGCCGCCGCACCGCCTGCCGAGCCGTCCCACGCCGCCACCCAGCAGGCCCTGGACGCGGCGGTCGCCGAGGGCGTGCCCGGCGCGGTCGCGCAGGCCCGTGACGGAAAGGCCCGTTGGGTCGGCACTGCGGGGGAGCGCGGGGGGAGGGATCGTTTCCGGGTCGGATCGATCACCAAGACCTTCACCGCCACCGTCCTGCTCCAGCTCCAGGCCGAGGGCCGGATCGACCTCGACGACCCGGTCGAGAAGTGGCTGCCCCGTGTGGTGCGCGGGCATGGGAACGACGGACGGAAGATCACCGTCCGTCAGCTGCTCAACCACACCAGCGGCATCTACAACTACACCGAGGACCCGGTCCTCCAGAAGAAGGTCCTCGGCCCCGGCTTCCTGCGGCACCGTTACGACACCTGGACCCCGAACCAAATCGTCGCCGTCGCGATGGCGCACCAGCCCGACTTCGCTCCCGGGACGGACTGGAACTACTCCAACACCAACTTCGTGCTGGCCGGGATGATCGTCGAGAAGGTGACCGGACGTCCTTACGGCAAGGCGATCGAGAACCGGATCCTCAAGCCGCTCAAACTGCGTGCCACCTCCCTGCCCGGTACCGACTCCCACATGCCCCAGCCGAACTCCCGCGCCTACTCCAAGCTCTCCGGTGAGGCCGGAGGACCCACGTACGACGTCACCGAGCTCAATCCGAGCGTCGCCAGCGCGGCCGGCGAGATGGTCTCCGACGCGAACGACCTGCAGACCTTCTACCGTGCGCTGCTCAAGGGGCGGCTGCTTCCCCCGGCCGAGATGAAGGAGATGACCGACACGGTCCAGATCTCACCCGACCTGCCCGGCGTGGGCTACGGGCTCGGTCTCATGCGGCAGAAACTGAGCTGCGGCAAGGAAATCTGGGGACACAACGGCGGCATCCACGGGTCCGCTTCCGAGGCCGAGGTGACGCGGGACGCTGAACACTCGTTCGCCGCGAACTTCAACGCCGACTGGACCGGTGACACCCAGAAGCTGGTCGAGGCGGAGTTCTGCGGCGCAGCCCCGGCGAAGCGGTAGCCGTCAGCGGTACGGGGCCGGTCACGCGGGCCGTCTTCCGCCGCCGGTCACGCAAGTCGCCGGTCCTGCGGTTGCTTCGGGTGCGGCCCGTCCCGCGGAGGTGCCCCCGGCGCGTGGTCGGCCAAGCCTCGGCCGGGCGCGAGCGGTGGCAGAAGACGGCCTCGTCCCGTGCCGACGGGTGCCCCGGAAAGGCGGCGTCCAGCAGGCGTGGCCGTTCCGCGGCGCGGGACACCCGGTGAGCGGAAATGCCGGAGGACCAGCTACATGATCAACGGCGCGTACCGGCCCCGGGGCGGGGGTTGCGTGCGACGGAGCCGTCACGCTTGAGGGTCCGGATGATCGGGGCGGTCTCGACCGCATCGATGCCAGGGAGGGCACCGATGCGGTCGGAGAGGTACGCGTAGAGGGATTCGTCGTCGGAGCAGAGGACGCTG
Organism: Streptomyces sp. NPDC057697; assembly: GCF_042799335.1. NCBI lineage: Bacteria > Bacillati > Actinomycetota > Actinomycetes > Kitasatosporales > Streptomycetaceae > Streptomyces > Streptomyces sp. NPDC057697. The sequence continues at coordinate 517,336 of NZ_JBHVJA010000004.1, forward strand.
GCCAGGAGGTTGGTCCGCCCCGTGGTGGCGGCGGCGTATGCCACTTGGGGGTGGCCCGCCAGCGCTGCTCCGGCGGCGGCGAGCTGTGAGGGCCGTACCGACATCCAGATGGCGGTGCCCGCCGGGTTGCCCAGGACGCGCTCGTCCATGTCCAGCACGAAGAAGAGTGCTCCGGCCGTCCGCAGGTGCGCGATGCGGCGGCGCACCGTCGACTCGTGGCAGCGGGCCTCGACGGCCAGCGCGGCGTGCGGCGTGCGGCCGTCGCGGTTCAACGCGGCGAGCAGGACGTGGTCGAGATCGGTGAGCTCCACCGGAGCCGCGCCGGAGTGCGGAGGCGGGTACGGGGGCGCGAGTGCGTCCATCTGTTCCCGGCTCAGCGCGGACGTGGGACCGTCCCAGGTGGTCGGACCGCCCTTGAACAGCCGCAGCATGCGGTGCGCGGTGATCGAGGTGACCCGGCGGCTCGAAGGGATCCTCTCCATCAGCAGCGCGTCCCGGTCGCTGTCGCTGTGGACCGCCAGGTGGCAGATGACCTCGGTGCCGCCGGATGCGAGCTGCACCCATCGTGTGTCCTCGCGCTCGGCCAGCGCCTGGGCCAGGCCGAGCGAGGCGCTGGGAACACACTGCAGCCGAAGCGCCCACACGGTCTGCCCGACGGGACGCGGATTGAGCCGGCCCACGACTCGGAGCCCGGCCGTCTCGCGCAGCCGGGCGTAGCGGCGGGCGGCCATCTGGTCGGATACGCCCAACACTGACGCAATCCGGCGCAGTGGTGCGCGGCCATCAATGTGTAGCGCATGAATGAGCTGGAGATCGATGTATTCCACGCACCCCGACTCTATCTCGCGCAATATCCGGCATGCGGCTCCAAGCTCGTTGCACCTGGTCCGGGCCGGTCCGGATCCTGGCGATGCAGGCCCGCGCGGTGACTGCCCTCGCGAAGCGGCCCCCCGGGGGCGACCGCTCTTTGCGCAGCCGCAGCCGCCGCCGTCACGAAAGAGAAGAGGAGGACGGGAGGCACGGGCGCACCGCCCGGCTCCCCGACGACACATGAACGCATTCCGTGACCTTCGGCAGTACATCGACCACATGGTGCAGATCCTCGGGAAGGACGAGATCCTCCGGATCAACGGCGCGGACCGGGATCTGGACATCGGCGGCATCACCGAACTGATGGCGGAGAAGGAAGGCCCCGCGCTGATGTTCGACAACATTCCCGGCTATCCGGCGGGGCACCGTGTGTTCACCAACTTCATGGGGACCGCCGCCCGGACCGCGGTGGCACTCGGGCTGCCCCACGACGCCTCGAAGCTCGACATCGTGCGGGCCTGGAAGGACCTGAGCAAGCGGCTCGAACCCATCCCCCCGGTGGAGGTTCCCACGGGCCCGGTCCTGGAGAACGTCCTGGTCGGCGACGATGTGGATCTCGGCATCTTCCCCACGCCGCGGTGGCACGACGGGGACGGCGGCCGCTACATCGGCACCGCCTGCATGGTCATCACCCGCGACCCGGACAGCGGCTGGGTCAACGTCGGCACCTACCGGGCCTGCGTCCAGGGCCCGGACCGGCTCTCGTTGTGGATGCTCGGCAACCGGCACGCCAAGGCGATCGCCGAGAAGTACTGGAAGCGTGGCCGGACCTGCCCCATCGCGGTGGTGGTGGGCCAGGACCCGATCCTTTCGACAGCGGCGGCGATCGCCGCACCGTCCGGGATGTCGGAGTACGACCTGGCGGGCGGACTGCGCGGACAGGGCGTCGAGGTCTTGTACGCGCCCGGCAGCGACCTTCCGGTTCCGGCGTACGCGGAGATCGTCATCCAGGGCGAACTGCCGCCCGTCGAGGAGGAGTCCGTACTGGAGGGCCCCTTCGGGGAATGGACCGGCTACTACACGCACTCGGGCCAGGAGACCGTCGTCCGGGTCGACCGGATCATGCACCGGAACGACCCGATCATTCTGGGCGCCCCGCCGATGCTCCCGACCGTTCCCGCCGGTGACCAGGCCGTCCCGCTGTACTCGGCCTCGGTGACCTGGGACCATCTGGAGGCTGCCGGCGTCCAGAACATCAAGGGCGTGTGGGCCTACGCCCGCCAGCTCATGATGGTCGTCTCCATCGAGCAGACCGGCGCGGGCGACGCCATGCACGCACTGATCGCGGCGGCCGGGCGCAAGCGCACCGGCGGCATGGAGCGGTACTTCGTCGTGGTCGACGAAGACATCGACATCACCGACATCAACCACGTCCTGTGGGCGGTGTTCACCCGTGTCGACCCGTCCGAGTCCATCCAGGTGCTGCGCGCGCCCACCACCGCCATCGACCCGAGGCTGTCGCCCGACAAGCGCGCCGCCGGAGACCTGTCGATGGGCATCGTACTGATCGACGCGTGCAAGCCGTTCGCGTGGAAGGACCAGTACCCGGCAGCCAACCGCGTCGACGACACGACCCGGGAGGAGCTGCGCGAGCGCTGGGCGGGCGTCCTGTCGATGTAGCGGGCACCGCGAGGGAGGGGACAAGCAGGTCCCCTCCCCACCACTCCGCAGATCTTCCGCCACGACAGGAGCCCGCCGTGACCACCGCTTCCCCCACCCGCCTCGTCGTCGGAGTCACCGGCGCCACAGGGGCCCCGATCGCCGTCCGTCTGCTGGAGATCCTGCGGGAGGTTCCGCAGGTGGAGACCCATCTGGTGCTGAGCACCTGGGCCCGCTCCACCATCGAGGTGGAGACACCCCGCACCAGCAGGCACTGCGCCGAACTCGCCGACGTCACCCATAAGTTCGGAGACCTGGGTGCCACGATCTCGTCCGGCTCCTTCCCGGTCACGGGCATGGTCATCGTCCCGTGCAGCATGAAGACGCTTGCAGCGGTACGCCATGGCCTGGCCGACAACCTGATCACCCGCGCGGCCGACGTCACCCTCAAGGAGCGCCGCCCGCTGGTCCTCGTCCCCCGGGAAACCCCGCTGAACGAGATCCATCTGGAGAACATGCTCGCTCTCTCCCGCATGGGCGTCCGTATCGTCCCCCCGATGCCGGCCTTCTACGACATCCCGAACGGCATCAGCGACCTCGTGGACCACATCGTCATGCGGATCCTCGACCAGTTCGACTTCCCCGTGGGCACCGCGGACATCGCGGCGCGGTGGCAGGGTCTGGCCCATACGCGTCGTAACGGATCCATGTGGGAGGCGGACCGGATGCAGCAGCGCGGCCCAGAGGACGGCGCACACCCGTAGCCGGTCGAAAGGGCACGGGCCACCCTTGATCCACGGTCCGGAGCGAAGCCCGTCGCCGCGCAGCGCCTTGCCGAGCACGACCACTCACGCACGGGCGGGACTCGCCCGGCGGCAGACCTCCGACCGTCGTCGACGACATGGCTGCCCATGTGTTACGGCGTCGCGAAGGCAACAAGTCGGCCAATGGGCTGGGTACTTGTTTCTCATCCGTGCACCCGTCAGCGCGCGGCCTTTGACGTGAGGTTCGGATTCCGTGACGAGAGCCTGGGGACGGTCGGGGCAGGGACGCTCACTGCGCACGCCGGCATGGGCGGTACTGGCCGTGGTTGTCGTCGCGGCGACCGGGTGCGCGAGCGATGCGCAGGACCCCGCCGGTGACGACATGGCGCCCGCGGCGCGGACGTACGTGTCGAAGGCGCTGAGCATCATGGAAGAGCTCTCGCTGTTCCGTCACCAGATCGACGGGAACGCTCTCCGGAGCAGAACGTTCTCGCAGGCCCGCGGGGCGCAGAAGCCCGCGGACACGTACGGGGCCGTCGAGTCGGCGCTGGGGGCTCTGGGCGATCTGCACAGCACCTTCCGGGACCCGGGGCAGGCGAAGGAGGGCACGGAGGCGTCCACCTCCTCTTTCGACGGCCTGGAAGGCCGTTCCATGAAGAACGGCATCGGATACGTTTCCCTGCCTCGGGTGAGCGGTTCCCGCAAGACGTACGACGCGTACGTACGGCAGGGCCGGGGGTACGGGCCGCGCAGGCCCCCGGCCGGGACCGCGGGACCGCCGTTCCGTCGCCCGGACAGTCGTCACCGGGGCTGCGTCGCGGTCGTCTGAGAGAGGGCCGGGGCAGCGGAGAACAGCGCCAGGACCGCACTGCGAACCTTGTCGGCGATCACGTCGGGAGAGGAGATGTCGAACTTGCCGTCGAGGTGCAGGAAGGCCAGGCCGTGGACGAGTGCCCACACCGAGGTCCACAGCGCATCCGGGTCGGTGCCGGGGAAGGTGCGGCGGACGATGTCGCGGACGTATTGCGTGATGGCTTCGGTCGCGGCGAGCCGTTCCTCGTTGTCGGAGTCGCAGGGCTCGGCGAACATCGCCCGGAACAGCGCGGGGTGGTCGAGCGCGAAGCGGACGTAGGCGACGGCGACCGCCGCGAGCTCGTCGGGAGTCGCGGGCGAGGGGTGGGTGGTGGCCAGGTGCTCGGTGAGTTCGCGGTAGCCCTCGGCCGCGACCGCCGAGACGAGCGCTTCACGTTCCGGGAAGTGTCGATAGGGCGCGGTCGGCGACACGCCCGCGCGCCGTGCGACGGCCCGCATCGACAGTGCGGCGCTGCCGTCCTCTTCCAGCAGCTCGCGCGCGGCGCGCAGGCAGGCTGCCCGCAGGTCGCCGTGGTGGTAGGCAGTTGCTTGTGGCACGGGTCACACCCTCTGAAGTATGCGGTGCTTACATTCCTTGGTTAATGTGAGCGGTGTACACATTCTAGGCGATCGTTTCGATCGGCCGAGCAGAGAGGGATTCGGATGACCAGCGAACTGTTCTCGCCGTTGTCCCTGCGCTCCGGACAGGCGCTGGGCAACAGGATCGCGAAAGCGGCCATGGAGGAGAACCTGGCCGACGAGGGGCAACTGCCCGGTCGGCACCTTCTGGAGCTGTATCGGCGCTGGGCCGCAGGCGGTACTGGACTGTTGATCACCGGCAACGTCATGGTGCACGCCGAGGCGTTGACCGGCCCCGCGGGTGTCGTGCTCGACGAGGCCGCGCCGCTGGAGCCGTTCGCCGAGTGGGCCAAGGCGGGCAAGTCGGGCGGTGGGGCGATGTGGATGCAGATCAACCACCCCGGCCGTCAGGTGCAGACCGGCATGCCGGGCGTGGTGTGGGGCCCGTCCGCCGTGGGTGTCGAACTGGGTCGGCACAGCAGCCGCTTCGGCCGTCCCCTCGCCATGACTCCCGAGCAGATCGACGCCACGGTGAAGCGGTTCGCGGTGACGGCCCGCCGCGCCGAGGAGGCCGGCTTCGACGGTGTGGAGATTCACGCCGCGCACGGGTACCTGGTGTCGCAGTTCCTCTCCCCGTTGGTCAACAAGCGCACCGACGCATGGGGCGGGTCCCTGGAGAACCGGGCCCGGCTGCTGCTGGACATCGTCCGTGCCGTACGCGCCGCCGTCTCCCCGTCCTTCGGGGTCGGGGTGAAACTCAACTCCGCCGACTTCCAGCGCGGTGGGTTCGACACCGACGACGCACGTCAGGTGATCGAGATGCTCGCACCGCTCGGTGTCGACCTGGTCGAGCTGTCCGGCGGCAGCTATGAGAGTCCGGCGATGACCGGCCGCGCCGCCGACGAGCGCACCCAGGCCCGCGAAGCCTACTTCCTCGACCTGGCCAAGGACCTGGTCGAGGCCAGCCCCCTGCCCTTGATGCTCACCGGCGGCATCACCCGCCGGGAGACCGCGGAGAAGGTCCTCGACAGTGGGGTGGCGCTCGTCGGAGTGGGTACCGCACTCTCCGTCACCCCGGACCTGCCCGACCGCTGGCGCAACGGCCGCGAGGCCGACCGACACCTTCGCCCGGTTTCCTGGTCCGACAAGGCCCTCGCCTCGGCCGCCAGCATGGCCCAGGTCCGCCACCAGATGCGCCGCATCGCTCATGGCCAGGCCCCCCGGCCCGGCACCCACCCGGCGCGCGCCCTGCTCTGCGAGCAGGGTCGACAGCGACGGGCCCTGCGCCGCTACCGCACCTGGCTGACCACCACGCGACACACGGAAACGACCACGAGTCGGGCCGTGTGACCCCCGTGCCCGGCCGGGCCGAGCGGACAGCACCACGGGAACGCTCCCCGGCGCGTGCGCCCCAGCCCGGCCGCCCTCCGGCGGTGCACCTCATCGGCGCGCCCGCCGGACCTCCCGACCGATGGCGGCTCGGGCGGGCCGGGCTCCCCACCGAGCCGACGAGCCCGGACCGTATGCGAGGGGCAGCTGACGCCACGACGGGCTGACTGGTCGGAGACCAGGCCGGCCATGGCGGCTTGGGGCTCGGCGAGGTCTTCGCGGCGGCCGGCGCAGCGCGGCGGGGGACACCACTGCTTGTACTCGGCGTCGGCGTGCTCCACGCAGATCCGGTTGGAGGAGGACTGCGCTCGCGTTCATGCCGCCAGGCGTGCCGTTTGCCGACTACGCCTGCCGCCGCTCCCACTGATCCTTCGTGATCTCGTACCGCACACCCCCGTGCTCGGAACCCTCAACAGCCATCATGTCGTCCGGCGTGGGAGTGCTCTCCGCGAGCGTCATCCCGAGCTTCTCCATCACGTTGCGCGAAGGGCGATTCACGGTCATCGTCTCGGCCCAGACCATACGGATGCCGAGCACGGCGAACCCCTTTGCCAGCAGCGCCCGCGAGACCTCCGTGGCGTAGCCCCGGCCCCAGGCCGCCTGGCGCAGGCGGTAGCCGAGCTCGGCCTCCTCGCGCGGGCCGCTGCGCAGCGGACGCAGGCAGAACCATCCGACGAACGCGCCGCCGTCCTTCTCGTGCGCGGCGAACAGACCGAGATCGTGATCCCAGCGCTCGTACCCGGCGAGGATGCTGGGGATGGCGCGGTCGCGGACCTCCTCCGGCGGGGTCGGAGCGCCGCCGGTCAGATAGCGCATCACCGCCGGGTCGCTGTCCAGCTCGATCAGCAGGTCCGCGTCGTCGGCAGCGAAGGGGCGCAGGGTCAGGCGCTCGGACTCAAGGTAGGTGGTCACGTGAGGATCATGGCCGAGACAGGTGAGACGGTCCATGGAGTTTAGGGCCGCGTGTGTCACCGGGTGGGGTGCTGGAGGAGCAGCACGGCACGGCCACCTCGACGCCACGGCCGAGGAACCGCCTCCGTCGTTCCCCGACTCGTAAGTGTGTAAGCGGTGCTGAAAGCCGTGCCGGAGGCCGTGAGCTGTGACGTTCCGCGACAGTGGACTGGGCCGGGTGGAGCTCGTGCGGTTCCCGGCAGCAGCCACCTGAGATTGATCATTTTCTTCGTTTGCGCAACCCACGTCGATGATCCGCCGTCCCACTCCATGACGGTCGGATGTTGATCATCGAGGAGGAAGCGTGGCGAAGAAGGACAGGACAGCAGACGCGGCGAGGGACGACGACCGCGAAAAGTGGATGGCGCGCTTCCAGCTACGGCTGGCCATGCAGCCGGGCGTGGACCGGGCAGTCGTGCTCCAGGCGGTCAAGGAGGTCACGGTGCACTGCGCGGAAACAGGAGAGCAGCCGCAGGCCGCTTTCGGCGTCCCGGACACATACGCCGTGGAGGTCGCCGCGCGACTGGTTCCCGCTGACCGGGCGGCGCGCGCGAGGCGGCAGAACGCCGCAGTGGACGCGCTCGACTCCGTACTGAAAAAGGCCAGGGACATCACGGGTATGTGATCCGGTCGAAGAGAAAGCCGTCATGGTCCGGCCCACGGGGTTCTGACACGGCTTCTCTCCAGTGGGACAGCGGGACAGTGGGACTACGGGGCAGCTGGGGCGATCGGCGGGCGTCGGAGCCAGGTGACGACACCGACTGTCGCTGATGCGCTGCTGGTGGCGGACGGGGTGCCGTACCGGTGCAGCCATCGTGCTGCGCCCGGTCGTAGGCGCGGGCCGGACGACGTCGCAGGGGTGCCTACCGTGCTTCTGCTCCGTTCGGCGGGTTGACGAACAAGAGCTCCGGCGGTGGCCCGCTCCTGAATCCGCTTCACGAATACGAGACCGAGGGCGACGAGGACGCGGCTGCCCAGCGGCCCCGTCGGCCATGGGCCCCGCGCATCGCGGCACACCGCGAGCCGGTGGCCGCGCCCGCCCGGCCGCCGCACAGTGCGCCGCCGCGCCATGGACGACATGTACGCCAGAGCCCTTGCGGCGGACCCGGCGAAGCACCGTTCGACGCCCGGCGGTAATCGCGGAGTGGGAACGTAGCGGTCGACTGCTCGCCGACACCGAGCCGGATCGCGCGCCTCGCGGTTGCCATTCCCAGAGGCCAGAGGCCAGAGGCCCTGGGTTAAAGGTGGGGTCGCGCTCCGTGATGAGTGTCTGCCGCGCGGTCTCCGGTGGGCATCGTCGCAGGTGACATCGAGGGCATGGGCGATCCTTCAGCGTGGCCACGCTCGGGTCAGGGCGTCACGAAGCTCTGCCACGGTCGCGGGTCCCAGCCGATTGCCGAGCTCCACTTCCAGGTCACGAAGAATTCCCAGGGCGACATCACGGCGCCGGCGTCCGGCGTCGGTCAGCCGGATGAGGGTGCTGCGCGGAAAACCGGGCCCCGGCGTGCTGGTCAGGAGACCTTCGGCGATGAGCTGCGTGACGGCGCGGTGCATCGTCTGGCGGGTGACGCCGGCACGGCGGGCCAGCTCGGCGATGCTCAGGGACGCGTCGTGGTCCAGATGCGCGAGCACGGTCGTGTGAGCCGGCGTCACGGGGGCTACTTCCGCGGCCTCCAGACGAGCCACGAGTTCATCGGAGAACCATCGGACACCTCGTTGCAGGAGTGCGTGCAGTGGCAGATGTGCGTCCGAGCGATCCTCAGTCGTCATGGTTCGTGGGTCTCCTCGTTCGTAAGATACCGTCCCTGTGTCAGCGAAGCTAACTCAGGGAGTGTGGTCGCATGACAGGCTATGACGTGGATGTCCTCGTGGTGGGGGCCGGTCCGGTGGGGCTGATGGCGGCATCACAGCTGGCCCACTCGGGGGTGTCGGTTCGATTGGTGGATGCCGCCGCTGGTCCGGCGACGACCAGTCGTGCGCTGGGTGCCCATGCCCGGAGCCTGGAGATCTACGATCAGCTCGGGATCGTCGGTGAGATCGCGCCGCACGGCACGAGGATCAGTACGTTCGTCCGCCATCAGGGCGGGCGCGGGATGCGGCTCGACTTCGACTTCGCCGGTCTGCCGACCCGGTTCCCGTACATGTTCAATATCGATCAGGTGATCATCGAACGCGTGCTTCGTGGTGCCGCCGCGTCGGCGGGGGTCGCGGTGGAGTGGAACACGCGGCTGGAGTCGTTCCAGCACGACGACGACGCCGTCACGGCCGTACTGCGCGGCGGCGACGGCTCCGGTGCTGCGCACGAGACCGTGCGCGCCCGGTACCTGTGGGGCTGCGACGGCGGGCACTCGACCGTCCGTAAGACGCTACGGCTGCCCCTGACGGGCGAGTCCGCCCACACCTGGCTGATCGCCGACGCGATTGTGCACACCGACGTGGACCGCGACGGCGTGCACTGGCTGTTCCCGCCGGGCGGCGCGCTGATGCTGTTCCCGTTTCCGGAACCGGGCAAATGGCGGCTGCTGGACACCACCGGTGAAGGGCGGCCGGAGGACCCCGAGCAGATCGCCCGGCAGTTCGGAGCCAAGCTGTCGCGGGCACTGGAGCGCGACACCGTCGTCGAGAACCCCACCTGGGCGTCGAAGTTCACCATCCAGCAGCGCGCGGTACCCGCGATGCACGTCGGGCGGTGTTTCGTCTCGGGCGACGCCGCCCACGTCCATTCCCCGGCGTCGGGGCAGGGCCTCAACACCGGTGTCCAGGACGCGTACAACCTGGCGTGGAAGCTGGCCATGGTCATCCACGGCCAGGCCGACGCCACCCTGCTCGACACCTACGACGCCGAGCGCGTCCCCATCGGCCGGGCCCTGCTCGCCTCCACCAGCGAGGTCATGGGAACCGTCATGGTCGACACCGCCGGCGGCGGCACCCCGGAGTCCCCCGAGTCGATGCGGGAGTTCCAGCACCAGCTCATCCGGAGCATGTCCGGCCTGGCCATCGCCTACCCCGACAGCCCGCTGACGGTCCCCGACGACGAGCCGGGCGAGGGCCCGCGCCCCGGCGAGCGACTCACCCAGATCTCAGCCGCCGACGCCCAGTCACCCGGTTGGACCATCCTGCGGGCGGAGCTCAGGTCACCCGCCTGGCACCTGCTCCATTTCACCGGGAGCGAGAAAGCCGCAGGGCAGGATCACCTCACCTCCGGGACCGGGGCGCTACCAGCCTGGGTGGACACCGTGACGATCAGCCACGAGCGTCCTGGCGACGGCCACGGTGTGTGGGACCCCGACGGTCGGGTCCACGACACACTGGCCGCGACCGCCGGGGACTGGATCCTCGTCCGCCCCGACGGCTACCTCAGCGCCCGTGGCACCGGAGGCACCAGCCTCCGCGCCGCCCTGAACCGGCTGACGAGCCTCCGCAAGCCGGAGCCGACACGCGCGTGATCAACGGATGCCGCCCTGCGCATTGCAGGAGGGCACGCAAGGCGGGTGGATTCGGTGGGGCTTCACCGCGGCACGACACCGTGGCGAAGCCCCAGGACACGAGGAAAGAGAGATCCGTATGAGCGAGAACGATCTGCCCCTCAACTGGGGACGCTGGGGTGACGCCGACGAGATCGGTGCGCTCAACCTGATCGACGACGCGGCACGCTCACGCGCCGCGGCCGAAGTACACGACGCGACCTCCGTGAGCCTCGCGCGTCCCACTGCTCCCGTACCGCTCACCACCGGCCTGGCACCCGTCGGGAACCCCGCCACGATGCCTGCGCCCGTCATGCAGGTCGTGAACTTCAACGGAACCCGACCCGTGGCCCTCACGGACTCCTTGCTCATCAACACGCACAACGCTGGACTGACGCACTTCGACGCGCTCTCACACATTCCAGTCCGCGACACGGTCTATCCCGGCGTCCCGCTGCAGGACGCCGTCACACCGACCGGCGTACGCCACGGCTCCGCCGACCACGTCGCTGGGGGCATCGTCACACGAGGCATCCTCCTGGACCTGGCCCCCGGCCGCGGCAGACTCGACGCGGACCACCGCGTCAGCGGAACAGACCTCGACGCGGCGCTCGACCGAGCGGGCACATCGGTGCACCCGGGCGACGCGATCGTCGTCCGCGGTGGCTGGGACGTGAACCAGCCCGTGACGCAGCCCGTCCCAGGGCTGGACCTCAGCGCCGTCGAGTGGCTGGACGAGCACGGTGCGGCTCTCTATGTCGGTGACATCAGCGACGCCCGCCCACCCAGCTTCCCGATGCCGATGCACCAGGTCGCCCTGGCACGGCTGGGTCTGCCGCTGGTGGACGCCGCCCACCTCGACGACCTTGCCGACCGGTGTGCCTTCCTGCAGCGGTGGAGCTTCATGCTCGTTCTCGCGCCACCGCGTATCACGGGAACCACGGGGCTCGCGGTCAATCCGATCGCGATCTTCTGATCACGAACCGAGCGCAGGTCCACCGCGGACCCCTCCGAGGGCATGTGCGTCCATTGTGATCGCTGTCGAGCCGGGTGGGGCCATGGCCGGTGACTTCCGCCGGGCGTTGCCAGGGGTTCCGGTCGTCAGGGGTGACGGCCTGCTCTGCCGCCGGCCGAGACTTCCTGCGACCTCATCACGTACGCCCGGTCCTGGCAGTGGACCGACCCCGGCCGGTCCACTGCCAGGAGGTCTTGTGTGTCTTGCGGGCGGGCGGTGCGCCGGCGATCCTGCCTTAGTCCACTGTCGGCCGACGGCCGGGGCACAGGAAGGTCGGGCCGCTTCCTAGGAAGGATCTCTCCCAGGCAGAGCCGTTTCCGCGGTGCCATGCCGGAGGGGTGACTGGTTCCGCACGCCTTCGTGAGCTCGGCGAGTTCTTCAGGCATCGCCGTGGTGAACTCACACCGGCGCAGGTCGGGCTTCCCGGGCACCGCGTTGCGCACCAGTACTTCGGCAGCAAACGCGTGACCCACTCCACCGTTGGTGAACTCACCCTCGACTGGGACACCTTCCGCTACGCCGGTGCACCGGAGCAACAACTCGTGCTCTGGTCGGCCGAACCCGGCACCCCGGACGCGGAACGACTCGCCGATCCGGCCCGCGGCACGGTCCGGAGCCCGTGACCGAGGCCGCCGAGGCACCACCCCCGGCCCACCCCCGACCGTCGCCTCCCGACTGAACGGGACACTCTGCCGGAGGCCGGAGGGCCGGAGACGACGCCCCCGTCGGCGGGCGGGTCAGGCCGTCCGGTCGGCCCGTTCACGGGCGGTCGCACCGTCGGCGGTGGCGGGCGAGAGCACGGCCGCGAGCAGTATCAGCAGCAGTACGGGCAGCATCGCGGCGCGCAGGCCGTGGTGTTCGCCGAGGAAGCCCAGCAGTGGGGGACCGGTGAGCAGCGCCACGTAACCGATCCGGGAGGTGAGGGCGATCCGGGCGGTGGTGTCCGGGCCGGACTCGCCGGCCGCGGAGAGCGCCAGCGGGAACCCGAGCGAGGTGCCGAGCCCCCAGAGCAGCACGGCGCAGGCCGCGGCCGCCGGGGCATCGACGAAGGACACCAGGGCGATGCCGACGGCGGTCAGCAGTGCGCCGCCGCCGAGCACGGCGGGCCGCCCGAACAGGGCGACCACGGGCCCGCCGGCGAATCGGCCGACCGCCATGGTGGCGGCGAACCCCGCGTAGACCGCCGACCCGAGGCCGGTCGGCATGCCATGGCCGTCGACCATCAGCAGCGGCAGCCAGTCGGTGGCGGCACCCTCGGCGAGGGTCATGCCGAACACCACGCCGCCGATCATCAGCAGCCGCGGGTCCAGCAGTAGCCGGCGCTCCCGCGAACCTCCGGCGGGTACCGGGCCCGCCGCGGGGGGCGGCGCGGAGATCGGCTCCGGGCGGCCCAGGCCGGGGCGGAGGCCCGGCACCGCACAGGCGAACAGTCCGGTCGCCACCACCAGTACCGCGGCCAGGTGCCAGGGCACCGGGAAACCGACGGTGGCACCGGCCACTCCGAGACAGGCGCCGATCACCGTGCCCAGGCTGTAGCAGCCGTGCAGGGCCGGGAGCACGGGCCGGCCGAACTCCCGCTCCACCACGGCCCCGTCGACGTTGCTGGCGACCTCGGACAGGCCGATGCCGGCGCCGATGAACAGCAGCCCGGCGGCCACCGTCAGGGCCGAGGCAGCCGCCGTGCCCAGCGCGGCCGTCCCCACACCGGCCAGCACCAGGCCCATGCCGGCCAGGATCACCGGCCGGGTGGTGAACCGCGCCACCAGGGCTCCGGCCGCCAGGATGCCGAGCATCGAGCCGATCGACATGCCGAACAGCACCAGGCCCATCTCCGCGGTGGAGGCCCCGAGCCGGTCCCGGACGTCGGGGGTCCGGGTCACCCAGGTGGCGAGCGACAGTCCGGGTATCGCGAAGCAGAGTTGCAGGGCCCGGCGGTGACGGCGGATCACCGGGTTCGGGAGGATCGACTCCATGGTGCGAGGGTCTCCAGGACGGGGTGATTGGCGTACCCGCGCACCCTAGCCGCGCCGCCGCCCCTGCTCACGACCGGGGTAGGGCGCCTCCGGAGCGCCCCGCGGAGGCGTCGGCACCGTGGGACTCGCGCAGAAGAGACCCCAGCGTGGTGTCCGCCTCCCGTCACCGAACGTGAACGCGACCTACGCTGCGCTGACAACACCGCACGACATCACGCAGCGCTGCATCACGCCGCGGCGCCCGCTCCGCCCCGCCCGCCCCACATCGCTCCGCCCCGGGCTCCTTCCCTCACTCCCGCCGGCCTCCCCTGTCCGCGCACCGCCCCGCCCCGCCTGCGTACGGAGCGCGGAACCATGAGGCCGCACCGTGTGGCAGGAAGATTTTTCGGACGGTTGTGCAACCTGACCGTGGATGCCTTCGTCTCCTCACGCACAGGCTCCGGTCCCACAGCAGCCCATGATCCGAACCATGCAGGATTCTCAAGGAACTTGGGAATCCGAAACGGAAGAAGACCGTTGACGAAGCACCGCCAGATCACCCGGAAGCACCGCAGGTCGTGCGGAGCCGGGCAGCCACCCGGTCCCTGCCGGGGAGATCGGTGCTGAGGTGCTGACCCGCGCGTTCCACCGGGTACGGCAAGGACGCGTCAGCATGCCGTCAAGGAATCTTGTGTGGTGTTTCACCACCTCTATAAGTTCGCACGGAAACAGTCGCAAATATGAGTGGAGCGGATGTGCGCCACCAACAAGGCCCGCCGACAGCCGAGTTGTCCGGCCGACGGGCAGTGTGTTCCTTCCCCACGGGGCTCCCGGGGCTGATCAGGGAAATGTCCCGGGCGAAGCCCGAGGCCGTCGCCGTCGAGTACGGCGAGGAGAGACTGACGTACGCCCAACTGGAAGCGTGGTCCGACGATACGGCCCGCACACTGCGGGCCGCGACGCCGCCGGGCCTGCCCGTGGTGGTGGCAATCCCTCGGAGCGTGCAGTTGCTCGTGGCCCTGCTCGGCACCTTGAAGGCAGGGCTTCCCTACCTCCCCGTGGACGCCGACGCCCCCCCGGACCGGCTGCGGCGCATACTCGATGTATCGGGCAGCGCTCTGGCCCTCGTCACGGACACGACACAGGACCGGTTGGCCGCCCAGAGGCTACGTACACTCGCGTTACCCGCGCACTGGGAAAGCCCGGCAGCGGGGGAGCCGGAATGGGACTCCATACAGCCGGTCCACGACGCGCAGCCCGTCTACGTGCTGTTCACATCGGGGACCACCGGCACACCCAAGGGAGTCGTGCTGCCGAGCTCCGCTCTCGCCAACCGGCTGGTGTGGATGCGCGACACCTACGAAGTCGGCCCGGACGACCGTGTTCTACAGAAGACGCCCATCACCTTCGATGTTTCGGGCTGGGAGCTGTGGCTCCCCCTCATCTCCGGTGGCACCTGCGTCCTGCTGCCGCCCGGGGAGCATCGCGAGCCCGGACTCGTGGCGCGCGCCATCCGCGAACAGGGCATCACCCTCTGCCATTTCGTCCCCACCATGCTGCGTGAGTTCCTCCGCCACCGTGACGCGGCACGGTGCACCTCCCTCCGGCACATCTTCTGCAGCGGTGAATCGCTGCCGGTCGAAGTGGCGCGTGCGTGTGTGAACACGGTCCCCGCCGCACTGCACAATCTCTACGGCCCCACCGAGGCCGCCATCGACGTGAGCCACTGGACCAGCCCGGCATCGGCGGGGGAGATCGACCACGTCCTCATCGGCCGCCCGATCGACAACTGCGTACTGCTCGTGCTCGGCCAGGACGGCAGGCCGGTCCCCGACGGAGACGAAGGGGAGCTGTGCATCGGGGGCACACCACTGGCCCTCGGCTACCTCAACGATCCCGTACGGACCGCCCGTGCCTTCGTGCCCGCGCCATCGGGATCCTCCGTGCGGCGGATCTACCGGACCGGCGACCGGGTACGCCTGACCGGCGGGAACCTGGAGTACCTGGGACGGACCGACGACCAGGTGAAGATCCGGGGGCAGCGCATCGAGCCGCAGGAAGTCGAGTGCCGGCTGCGCTCCCACCCCTCGGTGAGCGACGCCGTGGTGGTGGCGGCCCGGCTCGGGGAGGACACCGAACTGGTGGCGTGGATCCGTGCGGCCGAGGCCGGTACCAGCCCCCGCGCGCTCTCCGCCGCCCTGCGCGCGCACATCGCCTCCGCCCTCCCCTCCGCGTACGTGCCCGGTCACTACCTGACGCTCGACCGAACTCCCCGGACCAGCAGCGGCAAGCTGGACCGGGCGGCGCTGCGCGTACGCGCCGAACAGCAGCTCGGCGCCGACCGGGCCACTCCTGCCGCCCCCTCCTCCACTCCGGGCGACCGACCCCTGCTCGCGGCTCTGCTGCGGGAACGCAACACCCGCGCCGTCGCGACCGAGTCCCACGAAGGGACCCACTGACCTGACGGTCTGCCCTCACCGGGGTGCCACACACCCTGTCCTTCCTCCCTTCATCCTTCCCCGCCCTTCCGAAGCCCCCGCATCCACAGGGGGCTCGTCCCGACGCGTCATGAGCGCCTCCATCCCTGCGGCGCTCCCGAAGATCTGGAGCCATCCCATGCCGGTCGATTCCCCGCAGCACCTACAGGCCGAGGAGCATTCCCCTTCCCGGACGGTCCACGACCTGGTGGCCCGCCAGGCCGCCCGCCACCCCGACGCCACAGCCGTGATCGCGGGTGAGCGCAGGACGAGTTACCAGGAGCTGCTCACCCTCGCCGCACGGATCAGCGCGCTTCTGCCCTCCGCCCCATGGGGCAGAACCGGAATCTGCCTCGGGCGCGACGAGCGCACGGTCGCCGCCTTCCTGGGAGTGTGGCGGGCCGGCCGCTCCTGCGTGGCCCTCGACCCCGCGCTACCGCCCTCCCGGCTGGCCCACATGGTCAGCGCCGCCGGGATCGGCGAGGTCCTCACCACACCGGAACTGGCCCCCGTCGTCGCCGCTGCGGGCGCACGCCCCCTCATTATCGATGCCGCTTCGCGGCAGGGCGTTCCCGACAGCCCCGTACCGAGTCCGGCACGAACGGTGGGGGAGGAGGCGTACGTTCTGTTCACTTCCGGATCCACCGGGACCCCCAAGGGCGTGGTCATCGGGCATTCCTCCGTACTCGCCCTGCTGGAATGGATGACCCGGACGATCGACCCCGAGCACCTGCGCGTGGGCCTGGCGACCGCGTCGCTCTCCTTCGACGCCTCCATCCACCAGATCTTCGGCCCCTTGTGCGCGGGAGGCAGCGTCGTCCTCGCCGACGACATCCTGGCACTCCCCGACCTCCCCGCACGGGACGAGGTCACCATGATCAGCGCGCCCCCCTCCGGTCTCGTGATGCTGCTGGAACGCCCCCTGCCCCCCGGCGTGCGGCGGGTCAACGCCGGAGCGGAACCGGTACCCCGCTCCCTTGTCGACCAGCTCTACGCACAACCGGGCGTCGAAACCGTCGTCAACCTCTACGGACCCACCGAATGCACCGTCTTCTGCGCCACCTACCCGATAGGCCGTGACGAGACGGGCAAGCCGCCGATAGGCACGGCAGTCGCCGGCTGTGACCTGTCGGTGCGCGACCCCCAGCAGCGCCCGGTGCCGGACGGCACCATCGGCGAACTCTGGGTCGCCGGGCCCCTCGTCGGCCTCGGCTACCTGGGAGCCCCGGAGGCGACCGCGGCGGGCTTCGTCCCCGATCCCGACGTACCCGGTGGCAGGCGGTACCGCACCGGCGACCTCGTGCGCCGCGCGGGCGGAGTGCTGCATTACGTCGGTCGCCTCGACGAGCAGATCAAGGTACGCGGCTTCCGCGTGGAGCCCGGCGACATCGAGGCGGTCCTGGCGACGCTCCCCGGTGTGCGGCACGCCGTTGTCCTCGCCCCCGTGGACCAGGACGGCACACGGACACTGCACGCGCACGTGGAGACCGCACCGGAAGGCACTCCTGCCCCCACCGAAGGAGAACTCCTCCGGCTGCTGCGCGCCCGCCTCCCGCACTACCTCGTCCCGGCCCGTGTCCTGGTGACGGACCGGCTGCCGCGCAGCAGCAACGGCAAGGTGGACCGCAAGGCCCTGTCCGCCGTGACCCCTCCCGCCGGCACGACGGAACCGGGCGAGCGCCCCCGGCCGGGAGCGGAGACACGACTCGCGACGATCGTCGGCGAGGCGCTCGGCATGGACCGGCCGGTCGGCCGCACCGACCGCTTCGACCTCCTCGGCGGGCACTCCCTGGCCGCCGCCCGGGTCCTGGCCCGGGTCCGTGCGGAATGGGGAGCGGTGGTCCCCCTGGGGGACTTCCTCACGGAGCCGACCGTGGCGGCCCTGGCCGAACTCATCGACGCCGCCCCTCCGGTGCCCGCGCCGGTCCGGCGGCCGGACGCCACCGAGTCGCCGCTCAGCGACATGCAGCGCGCACTGTGGACGACCCGCCAGATCAGCCCGGAACCAGGCGTCACCACGGAGGCCTTCGACCTCGGCATCGACGGCGCCGTCACCACCGACGCGCTCCGTTGCGCCCTCGACGCACTCGTGGTGAGGCACGAAGCGCTGCGTACCGTCGTGGAGGAAACCCCGCACGGCCCCGTGGCGCGGGTGCTGCCCCCGGCACCGGTTCCCCTCACCGAGCACGACATGACGCGACGGACGACGGAAGAGGCCGACGCGCTCCTCGACATGGCGGCCCGGCAGGTGTTCACGCCCCGGGACACCCCGCTGCTGCGCGCCGTGCTCGCCCGCACCGCCCCCGACCGCGCACGGCTGTTGATCGTCGTCGACCACCTGGCCTTCGACGGATGGTCGGGCGGCCTCGTCCTGGAGGAGCTCGCCGCCGCTCTCGACGGCCGGTCCGTGCCCGAACCGGACGTGCAACTGGGGGACGTGGCGCGTTGGGAGGAACACGCCCTCGCGCTCTCCGCACGGTCCGACCGCGACTTCTGGCGCGAGGAGCTCAAGGGCGCACTGCCCCCCTGGGACCTCGCGCGCGGCACGCGTGCGGGGACCCCCGCGCACCGGGGCGCCCGACTGGTCCGTCGGCTGCCGACCGGCACCGCCGAGGCCGTACGCGACCTCGCGGCCTCCTCGGGCACCTCGGAATTCGCGGTGTACCTGGCAGCGCTCGATGTGCTCGTCGCGCACTGGACCGGACGGAACGACGTCCTCGTCGGCGTGCCGGTGGCGCGACGCCCGGTCCCGGAACTCGACCGGGTCGTGGGGCCGTTGCTCTTCGTCCTTCCGGTCCGCGTCGGTTTCGGTCCCGAGGAGACGTTCCGTACCGTGGCGGCGCGGGCGGCCCTGGCACGCAACCGGGTGCTCGCACACACGATGTGCCCCGCCGACGCACTCGCCGAGGCCGCCGTGGCGGCAGGGCTGCCCAGGCGCCCCGGTGCGCCTCTGGTCCCGGTCTCGCTGTCCATGCGGCCGTCGGGGGCGCCGGTCCGGGCCGTCGCCGGTGCGGCGGCCCTGCGGGTGCTCGGCGAACGCGACACCGGCACCGCGCGGGACGACGCGACCTTCCTCGTCAACTCGACGGTGTCGGGTACCGAGATCCATCTCGTCCACGACCTCGAATGTTTCGACGAAGAGGCGGCCATGGCGCTGCTGGACGGATTCCTCCATGTCCTCGCACGGGGTACCGAGGCACCCGACCGCTCCTGCTCGGCCATCGACCTGCCCGACCCGCCCCCGTCGGCCCAGCCGCCGTCCACGTCGGCCCAGCCCCCGGCCCCGGACGGGGGAGCGCGGGTCGCACCCTCCACCGTCGTCGAGGAATTCCTGGCCACGGTCTGGGAACGGCTGCTCCCGGTGAAGGACGTGTCCGCGTCCGACTCGTTCCTCGATCTGGGAGGGACCTCGCTCACCGCGATGCGGGTCGCGGCCGAGATCTGGGACGCGCTCGGCGTCGACGTCTCCGTACGCGCGGTCTTCGCGCTGCCGGTGCTGCGCGACCTGGCCGCCGAGGTCGAACGGCAGGCGCTGGCCGCCCTGGACGCGGCGGACCAGAAGGAGGAGACGGCATGAGCGAGACGACCGGCACGGCCTCACCGACCGACCAGGACCGGCTGCGCGCCCTGCTCTCCGCCCGCAGAGCGGGGCGCCCGCAGGCCGCCGCGCCACAGGGGGAGGAGCCCTCGCCGCTCAGCCCCGCACAGCAGGCGATGTGGCTCGCCTCCCAGCTCCAGCCCGACAGCCCCGCCTATCTCGTCCCCGTCCTGCTGCGGCTGCGCGGCTCGCTGGACCGCCCGGCCCTCCTGGCCGCACTGCGCGAACTCGTCGAACGGCACGGCGTACTGCGCGGTGTCGTCGATGCCTCGGGCCCCGTCCCCGTTCTGGCCATGCGTCCGGCCTCGGCCGTGCCCCTGGACGTCGTCGACCTCGGCGCCGCCACGGACACCGAGGCCGAACTCGACCGACAGGTCCACGAGCGCGCCCGGCAGCCGATCGCACCCGAACGCGAATGCCCGCTCCGCGTCACCTGCTTCCGTCTCGACGAACAGGAGCACGCCCTCCTGCTGGTCCTCCACCACATGGCGACCGACGCCTGGTCCAACGGCCTCCTGCTCACCGACCTGGCCGCGCTCTACGCCCACGGAGTGGGGCAGGGCCCACCGCCGCCACAGCCCCCGCAGTACGCCGAGGCGGCCACGCCCGCCTCAGTGGAATTGACCGACCGTCACCTGACGTGGTGGCAGGAGCGGTTGCGTGACGCGTCGACCGTTCTGGACCTGCCCGCCGACCGCCCGGCCCAGCCGTCGCCTTCCGACACGGGCGCCGGCGTCCCTCTCGTCTTCCCCGACGAACTCAAGGCGCGACTCCACTCCCTGGCCTCTGACAACGGTGTCACACTGTTCATGGTGCTGTTGGCAGGCTGGCAGGCGCTCCTGGCACGGATGTCCGACAGCGAGGACATCTCCGTGGGCGTACCGGACGGCGGCCGGCACACGGCACGCAGCGAGCAGGCGGTCGGCCCGTTCGTCAACACCGTCGTGATGCGCACGTCCCTGTCCGAGGCATGGTCGGGGCGCCGCCTGCTGGCCGAGGTGCGCGACGTCGTGCTCGACGCGCTGGCGCGGGCGGACGTCCCCTTCGACCGCGTCGTGCACCAGGTGCGCTCCGACCGCACCTCCGGCACGAAGCCCCTCTTCGACACGATGGCGAACCTGTACGTCCGGCCCGATCCCACCGGCCTCTTCCCGGGACTGACGACACGCTTCTCCGAGATCGCGACCGGCGCGGTCAAGAGCGATTTGGCCCTGCACTGCTTCCTGGACGGTACCGAGGGCCCGCTCAGCGGAGTGCTCCAGTACCGCGGTGAACGCTTCGACCCGGCGACCGCGCGACGACTGGCCGACTCCTACCTGCGGCTGCTCACACGCCTGGCCGACGACCCCGACAGCCCCGTCGGCGAGCTGCTCCCGACGGACCCGGCCCAGGCAGTGCTGCGCGGGCCGGTACGCACCTACCCGGGCGAGTCCGTTCCCGAACTGGTGCGCCGCCAGGCCCGCGCCGCACCCGAACGGACCGCCGTCGTCGCGGAGGACGGCACCCTCACCTACGCGGAACTGGAAGAACGGTCCGCCCGGGTCGCCGATGGCCTGCTCGCAGCCGGGATACGCACCGGAGAGCCGGTGGCGGTACTGGCCGAGCGGGACATCCATCTGCCCGTGGCCCTGCTGGGCATACTCAGGGCCGGGGCGGCCTTCGTCCCGCTGGAGCCCGCTCACCCCGACGAACGCCTCGCCCGGACCCTGACGGCCTCCGGCGCACGGTTCGTACTGGCCCGACGCGCCCTGACCGGCCGGGTACGGGCGGAACACGTCCTGGCGACGGAGGACCTGTCCGCCCCCGGCAGCACCCCCACGGCCCCGCCCGCCGCACGGGCGGAGGTGCCAGGGGACCAGCTCGCCTACCTGATCTTCACCTCCGGAACGACCGGCACACCCAAGGGCGTCGGCGTGGAACACCGCTCCCTCACCCACTACCTGCACGCCGCTCTGGAACGGATCGACGGTCACGGGCGGTCCTTCGCCCTGCTCTCCACAGCGGCGGCCGATCTCGGATACCTCTCGCTGTTCGGGGCGCTGGTCAGCGGAGGCACACTGCACCTGGTGGAACGCGAGCGGGCCACCGACCCCGCGGCGCTGGCCGCGTACTTCGCCGCCCACCAGGTGGACATCGTCAAGATGGTCCCCAGCCATCTCGAACTCCTCGCCGCGCACGGCGACCTGGCGGCCGTACTGCCCACCCACCTCCTCGTACTCGCCGGGGAGGCATGCCCGCCCCCGCTCGTCGCCCGCGTGCGCACGGCCCGCCCCGGCCTTCGGGTGCACAACCACTACGGCCCCACCGAAACGACCGTGTCCGTCCTCGGATGCGAACCCGCCGACACCGACACCGGCGCCTCCGTCCCGCTCGGCACACCCTTCCCGAACACACTGTGCTACGTGGTCGACCGAGGCGGACGGCTCGCGCCGCCCGGAGCCCCCGGCGAACTGTGGATCGCCGGCCCCGGAGTCGCACGCGGCTACACCGGGAATCCCGAAGCCACCGCACGGGCCTTCGTCCCGGACCCGACCGGGGAAAACCGGCGCTGCTACCGCACGGGCGACCGGGTACGCGTCCGCCCCGACGGACTCATCGAGTTCCTCGGCCGCCTCGACGACCAGATCAAGGTACGCGGGTACCGGGTCGAACCCGGCGAGATCGCCGCGGCCTGCCGAGCCCTGCCCCCGGTACGCGAAGCGGTCGTGCTCGCCGTCGGCGAGGCACACCGGCGCCGCCTGGTCGCCTGGCTCGTCCCGGCCGACGACAACGCACCCCTCGACACCACGGCCGTACGCTCCGCACTGCGCTCCCGACTGCCCGATCACATGGTCCCCTCGGCCCTGGTACCGCTGCCCGAGATCCCACTGACCCCGAACGGCAAGGTGGACCGCACCGCCCTGCCCCTCCCGGAGACCTCCCCGAACCACCGAGGCACGGCACCGCGCAGCGCCGCCGAGCGGCATGTCGCGGCAGCCTGGTGCGAGGTACTGGAACTCCCCGGCCAGGACCTCGACATCGACGCCGACTTCTTCGCACTGGGCGGAGACTCCTTCAGCGCACTGCGCGCCGCCCGGCTGATCGGCCCCGACCTGCGGGTGGTATCCCTCTTCACCCACCCCACGGTGCGGGAACTGGCGGCCCTGCTCGACGATCCCGCATCCGCCGGCACCGGACTCCTCCAACGACTGGCCGGACCGCCCCCGGGCACACCTCCGCGGGCCACCGTCGTCTGCCTGCCCTACGGCGGCGGGTCCGCGGCCTCGTACCAGCCCCTCGCACACGAACTGGCCGCACGACGGCCCGACCTCCAGGTACTCGCCGTGGAACTGCCGGGCCACGATCCCGCACGCGCCGACGAGGACCTGCGCTCCCTCACCGAGATCGTGGCACGATGCCGGGACGAACTCGCCGGTCTCGACACCGGCAGACTCCTGATCTACGGGCACTGCGTCGGCACAGCACCCGCGGCCGCACTGGCCCTCGCGCTGGAAGAGACGGGCGAGGAACTCGCCGGCGTCGTTCTCGGCGCCGCCTTTCCCAGCGCACGGCTCCCCGGCAGGCTGCCCGCTCTCCTCCACCGCTGGTTCCCCGACGACCGGCGCACCTCCGACCGGGCCTACCACGACGTTCTGCGGGCACTCGGCGGCCAGATGGACCAGGAGACCCTGGGCTCGACGATCCGCGCCGTCCGGCACGACGCCCGCCAAGCGGTCGACTGGTTCAGCGCCCGCTTCGAGTCCCACACCCCCCAACGGCTGCGGGCGCCCCTGCGGTGCGTCATCGGCGACCGCGACCGCACCACCGAACTCTTCGAGGAGCGGTACCGCGAGTGGACCGCCGTCGCCGACGACGTCTCCCTCTCCCGCATCCCGCACGCGGGGCACTACTTCCTCAAACACCAGGCCCGCGAACTCGCCGGGATCGTCGAGCAACAACTCTCCGTACCCCCGGCCTCCCCACCCGCGCCCAAGGCACCGGACAACGCACCGGACAAGGCACAGGAACGACGGGACCTTCGCCGGTTCGCGCTCTTCGCATTCGGCCAGACGGCCTCGATGACCGGCTCCGCACTCACTTCCTTCGGCCTCGGGGTCTGGGTCTTCCACAAGACCCACCAGGTGTCCGCCTACTCCCTGGTCACCATGCTCGCCATGCTCCCGGCCTTCCTCGCCGCACCACTGGGCGGCGCCGCGACCGACCGCTGGGACCGCCGCCAGGTCCTGCTGGCCTGCGCGGCTGTCTACGGCATCACCCTCTCCGGCCTCATCACCGCCGCGGCCACCGGGACGCTAGAGGTGTGGCATGTCGCGGTGTTCGCCGCGCTCACCTCCCTCACCGCCGCGTTCCAGCGGCCCGCCTACCTCGCCTCGGTCGCCCAACTGGTACCCAAGCCCTACCTCGCCCAGGCCAATGGCGTGGTGCAACTGGGCACCGCCCTCAGCACCCTGATCGCACCCGTACTGGGCGGAGCACTGATCAGCCTGGCCGGACTGACCGCAGTGGTCTGGCTCGACCTCGTCGCCGTCCTCGCCGGCGGAACCGTCCTTCTCGCCGTCCGCTTCCCGGACCGCCTCTTCCGCAGACGCCAGGAAGGCTTCCTGTCCTCGATCACCGGAGGCTGGCGCTTCCTGGCCCGGCGCCCACCCATGGTGGCGATGGTGCTCTTCTTCGTCGTCGTCAACTACGTCACCGCCACCACCACGGTCCTGACAGCCCCCCTCGTCCTCTCCACGAGCAGCCCGGCCGTCCTCGGCACGATCACCGCCGCAGGCGGCCTCGGCGCCGCGGCCGGCGGCCTGACCATGGCCTTCTGGGGCGGCACCCGCCGCCGGGCCGACGGCATGATCGGCATGACGATCGGCATGGGACTGGCGACCGCGCTGATCGGGCTGCGACCCCAACCTGTCCTCATGGGCGTCGGCCTGTTCCTGTGGTGGGTGTGCAACGCCCTCCTCAACGCACACTGGCTCGCCATCCTCCAGGCCAAGGTGGGCCTGGAACTGCAGGGCAGGGTCGTGGCCACCAACCAGATGCTCGCCACCGGGCTGATGCCGCTCGGCTTCCTGCTCACCCCGCTCCTGCTGAACCACTTCTTCGACCCCCTCACCCGGCACGCTCCCTTTCTCCAGATCGTGGGCGGCACGGGCCCCGGCCGGGGCATGGGACTGCTCATGATCACCGGCGGACTGCTGCTCGCGGCATGGGGCGCCCTCGGCCTGCGCTACCGGCCCCTGCACCAGATCGAGAGCCGGCTCCCCGACATCTCGACAGCAGAGGTCGTGGCGGACGACCTCGACACACTCCAGGACGAGGCGGACGCCCTGCTGCGCCGGACCACCACCTGACACCGCCCGGACCATGCCGTCCCCCGCAGCCGGGGGCGCACCCGTCCCGAGCCCTCACCACGACGTACTCACCGGAACCAGAAAGACGTGAACATGCACCAACTCCTCCAGAGCGACGATGCCCTGAGCCCGTCGCCGCTCTTCACCACCACGCTCTCGCTGCCCGGCTGCGACGCCGACGCCTGGGTCGTCGTGGACAGCACCGTACGCGGCCTCGCCATGGGCGGAACCCGCCTCACCGACACCGTCGACGAGCACGAACTGGCCGCCCTGGCACGGGCGATGACCCACAAACTCGCTCTCGTCGACCTGCCGATCGGCGGAGCCAAGGCCGGCATCCGCCCCCGATCCGCCATCACGGACCGCGACCGGCTGATGCGCACCTTCGGCCGGGTCGGCCGCCCGCTCCTGCACGGCGGCGTCTACCTGGGCTGCGACCAGGGCACCACACCGGCGGACCGCGGTGCGTTCTTCGCCGCGGCCGACTACGACCCCACCGAAGTACCCGGTGCCACCCGCCCGGACGTGCCCTGGGACCAGTTCTACGGGAGCCTGTCCGACATCACGGGCTTCGGCGTCGCGACGGCGGCCCTCAGCACCCTGGAGGCGCAGCACGTCACCACGCCCCAACGCGTGGTGGTACAGGGCTTCGGAGCGGTGGGCCGGGCCGCGGCACAGCACCTCGAACGCGCGGGCCACCGGATCGTGGCCGTCGCCGACGTCCTGGGCACCCTGACCGACCCGGCGGGCCTGGACACGCGGGGGCTTATCGCGGCGACCTCCGCGAACGGCACCGTCGACCGCTCACGACTCCCGGCCCGAGTACGGTCCCTCGGCCCGGACCGGGCCTGGCTGACCATCGACGCGGACGTCCTCGTCCTCGCCGCCGCAGCCGACGCGATCGACCCCGGCTCCGCCCCGGATGTACGCGCCCGCGTCGTCGTCGAGGGCGGCAACCTCAGCTGCGGCCCCGTGTCACGCCGTCTCCTGCGCGACGCGGGCCACACGGTACTGCCGGACGTCGTCGTGAACGTCGGCGGCGCGGCTCTGACCGGGGCGATGCTCACCGGCGTGGCCCCGTCCGGACTCACCGCGCCCCACCTCGCGAAGTGGCTGCGCACCTGGATCGCGAACAAGATCAGACGCAACTGCGCCGCCGTGACCGAGCTGATCGGCCAGGGCAGCCCCGACCCCGTCGCGGAACTCCTGGCACACCGGGAGGCACACCGGTGAAGGCACCCGACTGGCACGATCCACAGGTCCTCGTCGCCCACACCGCGATGGCCGAAGAGTTGCTTCCCCACCTGCAACCCCTGGTCATGGCAGCACGGGCCACCTCTCTCCTCGACCTGTCACGGAGCGAACTCGCCGAGATCGAGGTGCTGATCGGCCATCACTTTCCGGCACGCTCCCTCACCCTGCTCCCGGGCCTCCGATGGCTGCACCTCACCGGCTCCGGGACCGACCACCTCCCCGCCGCAGGGCTCGCCCCCGGGACGCTGGTGACCAACTCG
Source organism: Streptomyces sp. NPDC057697 (assembly GCF_042799335.1). NCBI lineage: Bacteria > Bacillati > Actinomycetota > Actinomycetes > Kitasatosporales > Streptomycetaceae > Streptomyces > Streptomyces sp. NPDC057697. Next base: position 543,708 of record NZ_JBHVJA010000004.1, read on the forward strand.
GCGCGCGTCCCCGTCGAATCCGTCGCGGAATACGCACTCTCCGCACTGCTCATGCTGCTGAAGGAGTTCCCGACTCTGTCGGCACGCCCTCAACGACGTCCCTGGCACACGTCCACCGCCACGATGCTGTCCGGATCGACCGTCCTGGTCGTGGGGGCCGGAAGAATCGGCCAGTCCGTGATACGCAGGATCACTGCGTTGGGCGCCCGCTGCGTCGCCGTCACCCGTACCGGGGAACGGGACGTGCCGGGCGCGGACCGCACCGTGGGCGCCGGTCGCCTGGCCGAGGCAGCAGCGACCGCCGACCACATGGTCTGCTGCCTTCCGGCCACCACCGGAACACACCACCTCGTCAACGGCGACGTACTCTCCGCACTGCCGACCGGGGCGGCGCTGGTCAACGTCGGCCGAGCCGGCACGGTGGACGACATGGCCCTGCGCGAAGCACTGGAGGCCGGAACGCTGCGCGGAGCACTGCTCGACGTCCACGACACCGAGCCCCTTCCTGCGGACGACCCTCGATGGCACATCCCAGGGCTGGTGATCTCCCCGCACTGCGCCTTCGCCTTCCCCGGTGAACCCGCAGCCGTGGGCCAGGCGTTTCAGGACAATCTCACTGACCTGCGGGCGGGCCGAGCAGCCCGGGACACCGTCATGGTCGAGATCCACTCCGGGTGACGAACGCGACGCCCCGGTAGCTGCGTCTGGGCGGAGCGACGGCTCCCCTCAGGCGCAGCTGCCCCTCAGCTCTGACGGGGCCGGGGCCAGGCGTTCGCCGGAGTACGGCTTGCGGTCGGACAGCCGGCCATGTCCGACCAGCGGCCGTACCGCCCCCGCGTACCGCTGGAACGAGGCACGAGGAGCGGCGGTCGGGTTACCAGGACCTACCGGCGTCGCGACGGGACGTCGACCGCTTCCACCGCCTTGACCAGCGAGGAGAGCTCGGGATTCTTGGCGGCTTCGTCGAGGGCTTCCCGGAGAGCGGTGTCGTTGGTCGGCCGGGCTTCCTCCAGAAGCTTCAGGCCGGCCTCCGTGACATCGGTGTAGATGCCGCGCCTGTCGGTCGGGCAGAGGTACCGGGAGAGCAGGTCGCGGTCTTCCAGTCGGGTGACCAGGCGCGTGGTGGCGCTCTGGCTGAGCACGACCGCGTCGGCGACCTGCTTCATCTGCAGATGACCGCCCTCGCCGTCGTGCTGGCGGCTCAGCACGTCGAGGAGCGCATACTCCCGGACGCTCAGATCGTGCCCGGACTGAAGGGCGCGCTCGATGTGCGCCTCGATCTTGCCCTGCAGGAGGGAGAGGGCTCCCCATCCGCTGGCGAGGGCGGTGAGTGCTGGGTCTGTGGCGGTCACGGGGTCCAGGTCTCCTTCCGGGTGTGCCTTGAATGCAGGATAGACCATCGAGTGGAATATTGGCCATAGCGCATATAGAGCTAATGCAATTATCTGGACGGGGGTGGGGGCCATCTGCGTGGGCAGCGCCCGAGCTCGGGGCGCTCGAAACGGGTGGTGGCCGTGTGGCGGTGCGCCGATTCGTCTCGGCATGACGGGTCAGGTTCGGGACTCCGAAAAGGGCGGCCCGCGGCCCGGTCGGAGCGCAGCCGGGTCGCGCCCCAGCCGTTGTCGAGGGGCAGCTCAAGGCCCCAGCGGCGTTCACAAGCCGGTCCAGGGCAGTGGGGGCGACGGATATGGCGGACACAACATTCGAAAGAGCAGCGACGAAGTGGGGCAACGTGGAGAACGCAGCGGTACGGAGTTCGGGCTCGCGCGGGCGAGCCCCTGGAAACCCGGCGGGACGGCACGGAGCGCTGCCCCGCCGGGCCGGTCGGAAGGATCAGTTGAACTGGTCCGGGTGGGGGCCGGTGCGCAGGTCGCGGTCGGTGGCGGCGATGGCGGTCATCTCGTCGCCGGTGAGGGTGAAGTCGAAGACGTCGAGGTTCTCGCGGATACGGACGGGAGTGACCGACTTGGGGATGACGATGTTGCCGAGTTGGAGGTGCCAGCGCAGGACGACCTGGGCGGGTGACTTGCCGTGGCGGTCGGCGATCGTGGTGATCGCCTCGTCCTTGAGGACGGAGCCCTGGGCGAGTGGGCTCCACGCCTCGGTGGCGATGCCGTGATCGGTGTGGAAGGCGCGCAGCTCACTCTGCTGGAGGCCGGGGTGCAGCTCGATCTGGCTGACCGCCGGGGCGAGTTCGCTGCTGTCAAGCAGCCGCTGGAGGTGGGCGGGCTGGAAGTTGGACACGCCGGCGGCCCGGATGCGGCCGTCGGCCACGAGCTTCTCGATGGCCTTCCAGGAGTCGAGGTAGAGGTCGCGTGCCGGGGTCGGCCAATGGATCAGGTAGAGATCGAGGTGGTCCAGGCCCAGCTTGGCGAGGCTGGCGTCGAAGGCCCGCAGCGTGGCGTCGTAGCCCTGGTCGGCGTTCCACAGCTTGGTGGTGACGAACAGCTCTGCGCGGGCGATCCCGGAGGCGGCGAGGGCACGGCCGACGCCGGTCTCGTTGCCGTAGATCGCTGCGGTGTCGATGCTGCGGTAGCCCGCCTCCAGAGCGGCGGAGACCGAGGTGGCGGTCTCGCCGTCGGGGACCTGGAAGACGCCGAAGCCGAGCTGGGGGATCTCGACACCGTTGTTCAGCTTCACGGTGGGGATGGTGGTCATGGTGTGTGGCTTTTCAGAGCAGAACGGTTTCCGGAGCGCTCCGGCGCCCGACGGATCCTGCGGCGACGGTTTCGGCGGTGCGGGTCCGGGCGCGGCGGTGGAGGCGGGCGGCGAGCAGGGCGAGCAGCAGGGCTGTTCCGGAGAGGATGGCGCCGACCCAGTTGGGGGAGGTGTAACCGAGGCCCGCCGCGATCACCACGCCGCCGAGCCAGGCCGCGAGGGCGTTGCCGAGGTTGAAGGCGCCGATGTTGGCGGCGGAGGCCAGGGTCGGAGCGGTCGACGCCTGGTCGAGTACCCACTTCTGCAGCGGCGGGACGGTCGCGAAGCCGAGGGCACCGATCAGGGAGAGGGTGATCGCGGCCAGCACCTTGTTGTGGGCGGTCGCCGTGAACACCAGCAGAGCGACGGTGAGGGCCGCGAGGGTGGTGAGGAGCATCGGCATGAGCCTGCGGTCGGCGAACTTGCCTCCGAGGAGGTTCCCCAAGAACATTCCGATCCCGAAGAGGACGAGCAGCCAGGTCACCGCGCCCTCGGTGTACCCGGCCACCTCGGTCATCATCGGCGTGATGTAGGTGATCGCGGCGAAGACACCGCCGTAGCCGAGGACGGTCATGGCCATGGCCAGCCATACCTGTACGTTACGGAACGCGGCGAACTCGGTGCGTACGGTCACCGATTCGGGTCGACCCGTCTCGGGCACCAGCTTGGCGACGCCGAGGAAGCCGATGACGCCGAGCGCGGCGACGATGACGAACGTGACGCGCCAGCCGGCGGCCTGGCCGATGTACGTACCGCCGGGGACGCCGACGATGTTGGCCACCGTCAGGCCCATGAACATCAGGGAGATGGCCGAGGCCTTCTTCTCCGGAGCGACAAGGCCGGCTGCGACCACGGAACCGATGCCGAAGAACGCGCCGTGCGCCAGGGAGGCCACGATCCGGCCGATGAGCATGACGCCGAAGCTCGGCGCGAAGGCGGACAGCGCGTTACCGATGACGAAGAGCGTCATCAGGAACATCAGCATCTTCTTGCGGGACACCTTGGTGCCGAGAATGGTCAGGAGCGGCGCGCCGAACACGACGCCCAGGGCGTAGCCGGAGACCAGCCAGCCGGCGGACGGGATGGTCACGCCGAAGTCGCCTGCGACCTGGGGCAACACGCCCATGATCACGAATTCGGTGGTGCCGATCCCGAAGGCCCCGATGGCGAGGGCCAGGAGCGCGAGGGGCATGGGGAGCTACCTTCCAAGTGCTTGCGTAAGGTGTTTACATCACGAGACAATAGTTGCACACGCTTGATAAGGCAAGCGCGCACTGACGTGTTGCGCATGTACCGTCGCATGCAAGTACTGGAGGTCGGCCCGGGAAGGTCCTGTTCTCGTAGGCCTACGGGCCCAAGTGGCGTGTAGCTCTGAGTAATCATCTGCTGCCAAGTGGTTGGCCAGGGAGCATGGGCGCGGCAGGACTGGGAGGCGGAGGACCTGATCGAGGTCTGGACGCTGCTCGAAGACGACATGAAAAAGGCCCGGAGCAAATCCGGGGCGGCCCGGTTCCCGAAGTCCGCCAAGGGATACGGCGAAGCGGGCGAGGGGCCGGTGTCAGGCGGCGGGCGTTCGCACACCGCCGAGTTGAAGGCCGACCCAGGGGTGCCGGTGCTGGAGAAATCTGCTAGCCGGGGTGCACGAGCTGAAGCGGGTGCGACTCTGCAAGGGCTCGACACCGCAGCCCGCAAGGGCGAGTGCGACGGTCGGTCGCCGGTCATCACCGACGACATGCTGCGCACCGTCCTCGGCCACAGGGCTCTTGGTGAGTCCGTTGAGCAGATCCAGCCCGATCTGAACATTTCCACGGGCAAGCGCAGGGGACGGAACCCCTCGGCGGCGAGCGTCCACCCGGCCCTGCCCGAGCACGCCAAGCGACACCTGACCGCACAGTGGCCCCGGTGCTGACAGCGAGGGGAATTACCGATCGGCTAGCGCGGCGGACCGGAACGCCGGCCCGAACACCCCTTCACGGCAAGCATCGTTGGATTACCGGCTCGTCCGGGCTGGTTGGGCGAACAGGTACGGGTCAGGTGCCGGACGGAACGTGGGTTGCGGTGCCGGAGAGCGCAGCGGTGTAGATGTCCGTCATCGCGGTCACGGCCTGTCGGCGGTCCAGGGCCGGGTCCAGGTGGTGCTGGATGTTGATGCCCAGAGTCCCGCCGAGCAGTGCCGTCGCGACGGCCTCCGGGTCGGCGGCGTGCGCGCCCGCCGCGCGCAGGTGGTCGGTGTACAGCCCGCGGATCTTCGCGTATTCCTCGGCGTACGTCGCGCGCAAGGGCGACTCGCGGCTCACCGCCTCGATCAGGAGTGTCGAGAAGATGTGCGCCTCGGGTCGGGACATCAGGGCGAAGTTCGCCTCGATCAGCGCCTCGATTCCGGCGTCGGGTCCGGCGGCGTCCAGCCGTTCGCGCATGAAGTCCGCGCCCCACCGGAACGCTTCCTCGACCACCGCCTTCAGTAGCCCGTCCTTCGAGCCGAAGTGCCAGGCCACGGAGCCCCGGCTGATGCCGGAGCGCTCTGCCACGGCCTGGATCGACGCTGCGGCAGCCCCGCCCTCGGCGGCGAGTTCCCACGCGGCGGCCACCAGCCGACGCTGGGTCTCGGCGGAGATCTCCTGCTTGCGGGTCGCACCCACGCGGTGTCCTTCCCAACGTTTCGGCCGCTTGACGCAGCCGATTCTGTCACGCCGACCGGGGGATGCCCCGGGGCGACGAACCTTGTCTATGTTAGCCATCCAGTTCTATGCTGAGTGTCCAATAACCAAGAAGGGTTCGACATGGCACTGATCGACCTCACCCGGACGCTGGACCCCGCCGACCGCGAACGGCTCCCCGAGCAGCTGCGCGCCCTCGCCCCGGTGATCGCGCCCGTCGTGGCCTACGCGCACCCGACGGGCGAGGGCCGCGAGCAGTTCGCCGCCGCCATGCACTGCGGCGTCGATGACCTGCCCGACGGCGAGGGCTGGGGCGCGGAACTGCTCACCGATTTCAACACCCACCTCGGCACCCACGTCGATGCCCCGCTGCACTACGGCTCGACCTGTGAGGGCAGGCCCGCCCGCACCATCACCGACATCGCCCTGGACGAGCTGTGGTGCGAGGCGCTCGTGCTGGACCTGCGTGGTCGGTGCGAACCGGATGCCCCGATCACCGTCGAGGCACTGGAGTCCGCCCTCGCCGACAACGGCGCCCCGGTCCCGGCCGGCGGAGCGGTCCTGCTGCGCACCGGCCAGGAGCGGTACGGGCTGTCCGATCCCGAGTTCTTCCGCTACCCGGGCATGAGCCGCGAGTCGACGCTGCTCCTTGCCGACCTCGGGGCCAAGGTCCTGGGCACCGACGCCGCGGGCTGGGACCTGAGCTTCCCCGTGATGGCGCGCAAGTTCCACGACAGCGGCGACAACTCCGTGTTGTGGGACGGTCACCGGGCCGGCCGCGAGCGGGAGGTCTTCATCGTCCAACAGCTGACGAACCTTGCCGCACTACCCCCATCGGGGTTCCGGGTGGCGTTCTTCCCCATCAAGATCGCCCGCGCGAGCGCCGCCCCCGCCCGCGTCGTGGCCTTCGTCTGACACCCCCGCCCCTTGCTGAGGATCTGACCCCCAGCCCCTGCTGAGGACCTGATCCCGGCTCCTGCTGAGGAGAGGAACCGGCTGTGAAACTCGCAACCGTGGAGCACGACCGTGCCGAGCGGACCGCGCTCGTGCTCGACCAGGGCGAGCACCTGTTGTTGCTCGACCGCGCCCACCGACTGGTGACCGGAGAGCACGCCCCCGCGCTGAGCACCATGCAGACGATCATCGACGGCGGCGAACCCGTGCGGCAGACCCTGGAGCGGCTCGCCGGACAAGCCCCGCCCGAAGCGGTCGTCGCCGCGTCCGAGGTGCGCTGGCTCTCCCCGCTGCCCCAGCCCGTGCAGATCCGGGACTTCGGCAGCTTCATGGACCACTTCCGCAATGCCCGTTCCCGGATCCAGGGCATCCCGGCCGACCAGGTCGAACTTCCCGCCATCATGCTCGAACGCCCGCTGTACTACGTGACCAACCGGCTCTCCGTGACCGGCCACGACAGCGACATCCACTGGCCCGCCTACTCCTCGGTGCGGGACTACGAGTTGGAGTTCGCCTGCGTGCTGGGCCGCGGCGGCACGGACATCCCCGCGACGGACGCCCCCGCGCACATCTTCGGCTACATGATCTTCAACGACTTCAGTGCCCGAGACACCCAGTTGGAGGAGATCGCCACAGGCCTGGGCCTGAGCAAGAGCAAGGACTTCACCGACGCGAACGTCCTCGGCCCATGGATCGTCACCGCAGACGAACTCGGCGACCCGTACCGGCTCACGATGACCGCCCGCATCAACGGCGAGGAGGTCAGCCGGGGCAGCTCCGCCGACATGCACCACAGCTTCGCCGACATGATCGCCTTCGCCTCCCGGTCGACCCGGCTGCACACCGGAGAGGTCCTGTGCTCGGGCACCGTGCCCACCGGCTGCGGACTGGAACACGGCCGCTTCCTGGAACCGGGCGACACCGTGGAACTCGAAGTCTCCGGCCTGGGCGTACTGCGCAACCGGGTCGTGTCATGAACCGCGAAGCACTCATCATCGGCGTCGGCGCCACTCCCTTCGGCCGCCACCCCGACCGCTCCGCCGGCGACCTCGCCGGCCAGGCCGCACACGAGGCACTGCGCGACGCCGGACTCACCCCGGCCGATGTCGGCGCCGTCTTCCACGCCACGGTCAGCCAGAAGGCGATCGACGGCCAGCACATGATTCCCGGCCAGGTCGCCCTGCGCCCGTACGGGTTCGCCGGGGTACCCGTTGTGAATGTGGAGAACGCCTGCGCGGGCGGCGCCACAGCTCTGTGGCTGGCGATCGCCCACGTACGGGCAGGCCTGTCGGACACCGCCCTGGCCGTCGGCGTGGACAAGCTCGTCTGCGCCGATCCCGCCCAGGGACTGGCGGTGTTCGACGGAGCCATGGACGTCGCCCACCGCGAGGAGACCCTCGCCGCGCTCGCCGCCCTGACCGACCCCCTGCCGCCCGAACTGACCGTGGACGGCGACCGGTCGGTGTTCATGGAGATCTACGCCTCCCTGGGCCGCGCCCACATGCAACGCTTCGGCACCACCGAAACCCATCTGGCCGCGGTCGCGGCGAAGAACCACGCCCACTCCGTCCATAACCCCCGGGCCCACTTCCGCCGGGCGTTCACCACGCAGGAGATCCTGGCCGCGCGGCGGGTGGCATGGCCGCTGACGGTGCCGATGTGCTCACCGGTCAGCGACGGGGCCGCAGCCGTCGTCGTGACGCGGGCCGAGCTCACCCGTGACGAGTCGGCCGTGGCGGTGCTGAGCAGCGTCCTGCTGTCCGGCACCGACCGCGAGGCGGACGACGCCGGGCGACACATCGGCCGCCGGACCGCACGTGAAGCCTACGAGAAGGCCGGCATCGCTCCGCAGGACATCGACGTGGCGGAGGTCCACGACGCCACCGCCTTCGGCGAGATCCAGCAGGTGGAGAACCTGGGATTCTGTCCGATCGGCGACGGCGGACCGTGGTCGGCCTCGGGCGCCGGCGCGCTCGGCGGCACCCTCCCGGTCAACCCGTCGGGAGGACTCGAATCGCGCGGCCACCCGGTGTCCGCCACCGGACTGGCGCAGATCCACGAACTGGTCACACAACTACGCGGCCGGGCGGGCGCGCGCCAGGTCCCCGACGCGCGCATCGCCATCGCCGAGAACGGCGGCGGCCTCTATGGAATCGAGGAGGCGGTGGCCGCCGTGACCATCCTGGGGAGAACACGATGACACCCGGATACGCGGACCTGATCCTGTCGGCGCTGCGCAGGCGGCCCGAGCGCACCGCCTTCCGCTACACCGGCGACGACGGGACCAAGCACACCTGGACCTATGGCGAGACCGCGGAACGGATCGAACGCACCGCAGCCGCATTCGGACAACTGGGTCTCACGCCCGGCGACGGGATCGCCCTGCTGTGCGGCCCGAACCCCCAGGCGTTCACCGTCATGGCCGCCGCCTGCCTGGCCGGGCTGCGCTACACCGCCCTGCACCCGCTGGCCACCGCGGACACCGACCGGACCATCCTGCGCGATAGCGCGTCCGACTACCTGGTCGTGGACGACACCCGCTTCGCCGCCCGAGCCCGCCCCGACGGCACCAAGGCGATCACCCTCGCCGAACTCGACCGCCTCACCGACGGCACACCCCCCGGCCCGAACGACCCGCGCGGCCCCGCGCTCTACCTCTTCTACACCGGCGGCACGACCGGCGAACCCAAGGGCGTGATGCTAAGCGACCGCTCACTGCTCGCCAACGCCTGGGCCTCCTCCACCTGGGCCTGGCCACCGGACACCCACTTCCTGATCACCACCCCCATGTCGCACGCCGCTGGGCTCCTCGTCGCACCTGGCCTGCTCCACGGCGCCGGCTTCGAACTGCACCCCTCCTTCGACCCGGACCGCGTCATCGACGCGATCGAACGCGACGGCGTGAGCGCCACGTTCGTCGTCCCCACGATGCTGTACGCCCTGCTCGACCACCCTCGTTCTCCCACGGCCGACCTGTCAGGGCTGAACTGGGTCCTCTACGGTGCCGCACCCGCCGACCCCGCCCGCCTCGCCCAGGCATACCGGCTCCTCGGCCCCGTACTCAGCCAGCACTACGGCCAGGCCGAGGCCCCCAACGCGCTGACCGTCCTGGACCCCGCCGAGCACCGCGACGACCCGAATGTCCTGGGCAGCTGCGGCCGTCCGATGCCCGGCGTGGAGATCGCCCTGCTCGGCCCGCACGGCAGGCATGTACCGACAGGCGAGCCCGGCGAGCTGTGCGTCCGAGGACCGCTCGTGATGGACGGCTACTGGAACAAGCCCGAACAGACCGCAATCGCGCTCGACGGAGGCTGGCTGCACACCGGTGATGTCGCCCGCCGGGACCACACCGGCCTGGTCACCATCATCGACCGGATCAAGGACACCATCATCACCGGCGGGTTCAACGTCTACCCGCGCGAAGTCGAGGACGCCCTCGCCACACACCCGGCCGTCGCTGCCAGCGCCGTCTACGGAACACCCGACCCGCACTGGGGCGAAGCCGTCACCGCCACCGTGGTCCTGCGCCCCGGACAGCATGCCACCCCAGCCGATCTGACCGACCACGTCCGTGCCCGCAAGGGCGCACTCTGGGCCCCGAAACTGCTCCGGTTCGCCGATTCGCTCCCCCTCACCGCCCTGGGCAAGGTGGACAGGAAGGAACTCCGCAACCAGCCCTGAACAGGGCTCAGGCGTATAAACCGCTGCACCTGCTCGAACGACGACTGTCCGGCGGCACCGGCACGAGACCCCGGTGGACCTGCTCGGAGCGTCGACCCAGACACTCGTGATGACGGGCCGCAGAGTGCCGGGCATCGAGGCCGACTCAGCTCACATCGAGGGCAACCTCGACCTGCGGCGCTCCATCGTGGAGAGCCTGGTTTCCTCACCCTTCAACAACATCAGCACCGCCCTGTCACTCAGTGATGCCAAAGTTGCCGGCGGCATGCTCCTGAATGGAGCCCACCCAGCGCGCCCGGAGGATCGGCCATGGCCGCCGGTGGCCTGGTCATGGGAGGAGGTATCTACTGCAACCGCCTGGCAAAACAGCGCCACAAATGGTTGGGCCTACGCGCTGCTCGCCTCGGGGTGGGTGCTGACGACCACCATCGTCGCGGGTGTCAGCCGAACCCTGCAGAAGAACTAGGCGGTGTCTTCAAAATGATCAGCGTCGGTGACGGTGAACTCCTCTTCGGTGGTGGGGTCCTGGAAGGAAACGACTACAGCTATCCCGTCGTTCGGGGAGCTCCCGTGTCGGGTTCGTCCACCTGCTCGATCTGCCCTTTCGTCCGGACCGTCCGCTGCGCCCGGGGTCATCCCGGCCAGTGCCACCGCGCCGAACACACCACAGCACCAGATATCCGTGCTGGCCAATAGGTTTTTCCTCCTGTCACTTCGAGGGGCGGTCACCCGGGTACGCCCGTAGCCGTCCGGAACTATGGCATCTCGGGGGCCCGTTGTTCTGCGGGCGTGTGCCGAGGATGTTCGTGGCTTTCTCGACCAGGGCGGGGACATGGCCATAGGGCAGTGCACGCGGGGCGAACCAAGAGTTCCACAGCTTTCCTGTTTCCATAAGACAGACCAGCCTCTACGAGATCTGACCAGAAGCCATCTACAAGGAGATGCCCCGTCAAGCAGCCAGAAGCGCCCAGGCCCTGACCTCCACTCACGTAACTGGCCGGGGTACGCGCGCGGAGCGCGGACCGTCGTCCTGATCGCGGAGCGAACAGGACCTGAGGACA